>CAVRKM010000011.1:0-11736 GCA_963722245.1 uncultured Thermoleophilaceae bacterium | reverse complement strand
TGGAACGCGATTGCGATGGTGCTCAAGGCGAACAAGGAATCCTCCGAGCTCGGCGGGCACATTGCGAGCTACCAGTCGGCGGCGGTCCTCTACGAGATCGGCTTCAACCACTTCTGGAGCGCGCCCTCCGACAGCCATGGCGGCGACCTCGTCTACATGCAGGGCCACTCGTCGCCGGGCATCTACGCTCGCGCGTTCCTCGAGGGGCGGCTGACCGAGGAGCAGCTGGAGGGTTTCCGACAGGAGGTCTCGGGCAACGGGCTGCCGTCTTACCCGCATCCGTGGCTGATGCCCGACTTCTGGCAGTTCCCGACCGTCTCGATGGGGCTCGGGCCGATCATGGCCATCTACCAGGCCCGGTTCATGAAGTACCTCGCAGGCCGCGACGTCGCCGACACCGCGGGGCGCAAGGTCTGGGCCTTCCTGGGCGACGGCGAGACCGACGAGCCCGAGTCGCTGGGCGCGATCTCGCTGGCGGGCCGCGAGCGGCTCGACAACCTGATCTTCGTCATCAACTGCAACCTGCAGCGCCTGGACGGCCCGGTGCGCGGCAACGGGAAGATCATCCAGGAGCTCGAGACCGTGTTCCGGGGCTCGGGCTGGAACGTCATCAAGGTGGTGTGGGGGTCGCGTTGGGACGAGCTGCTGGCGCGCGACCACGACGGCCTGCTGCTGGCGCGGATGGAGGAGGCCGTCGACGGCGACTACCAGACCTACAAGTCGCGCGACGGCGCCTACGTGCGCGAGCACTTCTTCGGGACCAGCCCCGAGCTGCGGGCGATGGTGGCCGACATGAGCGACGACGAGGTGTGGGCGCTCAACCGCGGCGGCCTGGACCCGCGCAAGGTCTACGCCGCCTACAAGGCGGCCGTCGACCACACCGGCCAGCCGACGGTGATCCTCGCCAAGACCATCAAGGGCTACGGGATGGGGGAGGCGGGCGAAGGCCAGAACATCACCCACCAGCAGAAGAAGATGACCGAGCACGCGCTGCTGGCCTTCCGCGACCGCTTCGGCCTGCCCCTCTCCGACGAGCAGGTCGGCGACATGAGCCTCTATCGCCCGCCGGAGGACTCGCCGGAGATGACGTTCCTGCGCGAGCGGCGTGCCGCGTTGGGCGGGTCGTTGCCGGCGCGGCGCCGGCAGGCCGATGTCCTGCCCGTGCCCGAGCTGTCAGCCTTCGAGTCCCAGCTCACGGGCACCGGCGACCGCGAGGTCTCCACCACGATGGCCTTCGTGCGGGTGCTCTCGACCCTGCTGCGCGACAAGCGCCTGGGCCGCCACGTCGTGCCGATCGTGCCCGACGAGTCGCGCACGTTCGGTATGGAGGGCATGTTCCGCCAGCTGGGGATCTTCTCCCAGGTCGGCCAGCTGTACACGCCAGAGGACTCCGAGCAGCTGATGTTCTACCGCGAGGACAAGAAGGGTCAGGTCCTGCAGGAGGGCATCAACGAGGCCGGCGCGTTCTCCTCATGGATCGCCGCATCCACGTCGTACAGCAACCACGGCGTGCCGATGATCCCGTTCTACATCTTCTACTCGATGTTCGGCTTCCAGCGGATCGGCGATCTCGCGTGGGCGGCCGGCGACAGCCGGGCCCGCGGCTTCCTGCTGGGCGGCACAGCCGGCCGCACGACGCTCAACGGCGAAGGCCTGCAGCACGAGGACGGCCACAGCCACCTCCTGTCCGCGACGATCCCCAACTGCGTGTCCTACGACCCGACCTACGGCTACGAGGTCGCCGTGATCGTGCAGGAGGGGCTGCGCCGCATGCTGGCCGAGCAGGACGATGTCTTCTACTACCTCACGCTCATGAACGAGAACTACCGGCACCCGGCGATGCCCGAGGGCGCGCCGGAGGGCATCCTGCGCGGCATGTACCCCCTGGTGCAGGCCGAGCCGTCCGAGGGCTCGCCGCGGGTGCAGCTGCTGGGCTCGGGCACGATCCTGCGCGAGGTGCTCGCCGCGGCCGACCTGCTGCGCGACGATTGGGGCGTGTCGGCCGACGTCTACAGCGTCACGAGCTTCACCGAGCTGCGGCGCGAGGGGATGGAGGTCGAGCGCTGGAACCTCCTGCATCCCGACGAGGAGCCGCGGCGCGCCTGGGTGGAGAAGACCCTGCAGGACGCCGACGGACCCGTGGTGGCGGCGACCGACTACATGCGAGCGTTCGCCGACCAGATCAGGCCATGGGTGCATGCGCCCTACCGTGTGCTGGGCACCGACGGCTTCGGCCGCAGCGACTACCGCAAGGCGCTGCGGGACTTCTTCGAGGTGGACCGCCATCACGTCGCGCTGGCGGCGCTGACCTCGCTCGCCGCCGAAGGCGCGGTGGACGCCGCGATCCCGGGCAAGGCGATCCGCTCTTACGGCATCGACCCCGAGCGGCCTGCGCCGTGGCGGGTGTAGGGAGGCTCCATGGCGGAGATCAGAGAGGTCCTCGTTCCCGACATCGGCGACTTCGCCGACGTGCCGGTCATCGAGGTGCTCGTGTCGCCGGGCGACACCGTGGCACCCGAGGACCCGTTGGTGACGCTCGAGTCCGACAAGGCGACGATGGACGTCCCGGCCCCCTTCGGCGGCACGGTGGCGGAGATCAGGGTCAGCGTGGGCGACACGGTCTCGGAGGGCTCGCCGATCCTCGCGCTGCAGGTCCAGTCCAACGGCGCGCAGCCGGAGTCGGCGCCGGAGACCCCGGCCCCGGCCGCGGCCGCGGTCGAAAGCGCGGCGGCCGACGCGCCCGTGCCCGCCTCGCCACAGGCTGCGCCGGCCGTAGACGAGGACGGCGCGCCGCCCTACGCCAGCCCGGCGGTGCGGCGCGTCGCCCGCGAGCTGGCCGTGGACCTGAGCGCGGTGGAGGGCTCCGGACGCCGGAATCGCATCACCAAGGAGGACGTGCGCGCCGCCGCCGAGGGGGGCTCGCAGCCCGCGGTGCCGACCGCTGCGCCGGCCACCGGGCTGGACCTCGCGCCGTGGCCGAAGGTGGACTTCGAGAAGTACGGCCCGGTCGAGCGCCGGCCGCGCTCGCGCATCGCCAAGATCAGCGGCCCGAACCTGGCCCGCAACTGGGTGATGATCCCCCACGTCACCCACCACGACGAGGCGGACGTCACCGAGCTGGAGGCGTTTCGCAAGCGCGTCAACGAGGAGCACGCCAAGCAGGGCGTGAAGCTGACCATGGTCGCGCTGCTGCTCAAGGCGTCGGTGGCGGCCCTGGCCCGCTTCGAGCAGTTCAACGCCTCGCTGGACGGCGACGATCTCATCCTCAAGCGCTACTACCACCTCGGCTTCGCGGCCGACACGCCGCAGGGGCTGGTGGTGCCGGTGATCCGCGACGTCGACCGCAAGGGTCTGATCGAGATCGCCGGCGAGCTGACCGAGCTCTCGGGGCGCGCGCGCGAGGGCAAGCTCAAGGGCGAGGAGATGCGCGGGGGCACGTTCACCATCTCCTCGCTGGGTGGCATCGGCGGCACCGGCTTCACGCCGATCATCAACGCGCCGGAGGTGGCGATCCTCGGCGCGACGCGCTCGGCGACGAAGCCGGTGTGGAACGGCCGCGAGTTCGAGCCCCGCCTGATGCTGCCGCTCTCGTTGTCCTATGACCACCGGGTGATCGACGGCGCGGCCGCGGCCCGCTTCACGGCCTACCTGGCGGCCGTGCTCACCGACCTGCGGAGGGTGCTGCTCTGATGGCCGATCTCGTCGAGGTGAAGGTCCCCGACATCGGCGACTTCGCCGACGTGCCCGTCATCGAGGTGCTGGTCTCGGCGGGCGACGAGGTGGCGCTCGAGGACCCGCTCGTGACGCTTGGAGTCCGACAAGGCGACGATGGACATCCCCGCTCCGCGGGCCGGGACGGTGGCCGAGGTCAAGGTGGTCGTGGGCGACACCGTCTCCGAGGGCTCGCTGATCCTGCTGCTCGCGCCGGCGACAGCGGACGGCGCCGCGCCGGCTGCGGACGCCCCGGCCGCCGACGAGGCGCCGGCCGAGGCGGCGAGCGCCTCGGCAGCGGCGCCCGACGCGGACGTCCGCGTGCAGGTCGCGGTGCTCGGCGCCGGGCCGGGTGGCTACACGGCGGCTTTCCGCGCCGCCGACCTCGGTCTGCAGGTGGCGCTGATCGACCGCGGCGAGACACTCGGCGGTGTGTGCCTGAACGTCGGCTGCATCCCCTCCAAGGCCTTGCTGCACGTCGCACGTGTTCTCGCCGAGTCCGAGGAGCTGAGCACATCTGGCGTCACGTTCGCGCGGCCGGAGATCGACATCGACGCGATGCGCGGCTGGAAGGACGGTGTGGTCGAACGGCTCACCGGAGGCCTCGCCGGGCTGGCGAGCCGGCGCAAGGTCGAGGTGATACGGGGCGACGGGCTCCTGACCGGCCCGAACATCATCACCGTGCGGACGGGCGACGGCGAGACGACCGTCGGGTTCGAGCACTGCATCATCGCGGCCGGCTCGAGCCCGGCCTCGCTGCCCGATCTGCCGGACGACGAGCGCGTGATGGACTCGACGGGCGCGCTGGAGGTCGCCGAGATCCCCGAGCGCCTGCTCGTCATCGGCGGCGGGATCATCGGCCTGGAGATGGCCACCGTCTACGACGCGCTCGGCTCACAGGTGACGGTGGTCGAGCTCATGGATCAGCTGATCCCCGGATGCGACCCCGACCTCGTCAAACCGCTGCACAAGCGCATCGCGGCGCGCTACGAGGCGATCCACCTCGGCGCGCGGGTCGACGCCGTGACGGCGGGCGACGACGGGCTGACCGTCTCCTTCGCGGGCGAGGACGTGCCCGAGGCCGCAGACCTTCGACCGGATCCTCGTCGCGGTCGGGCGGCGGCCGAACGGCGCCGGGATCGGCGCCGAGGCGGCAGGCGTCGAGGTCGACGAGCGAGGCTTCATCGCCGTCGATCGCCAGATGCGCACTAACGTCGGCCACGTCTTCGCCATCGGCGACGTGGTCGGCGAGCCCATGCTCGCCCACAAGGCCACGCACGAGGCCAAGGTGGCGGCCGAGGTCATCGCCGGCGACAACGTCGAATGGGACGCGCGCTCGATCCCGAACGTCGCCTACACGGACCCGGAGATCGCCTGGACGGGGCTCACCGAGACGCAGGCGCGGGCACAGGACATCGCGTACGAGAAGGCGTCCTTCCCGTGGGCGGCCTCGGGGCGATCTCTGGCCCAGGGCCGCGACGACGGCCTGACGAAGCTCCTCGTCGAGCCCGAGACACGGCGAGCTGCTCGGGGCGGGCATCGTCGGCCCCAACGCCGGCGAGCTGATCGCCGAGGCCGTGCACGCGATCGAGGTCGGCTCCGACGCCCAAGACCTCGGCCTGACCATCCATCCCCACCCGACGCTCTCCGAGACGCTGGGCTTCGCCGCCGAGATCGCCGACGGCACGATCACCGACCTCATGCCGCCGCGGGCCAAGCGCACCAGCGCGCAGGCAGCGGGGTAGCGCGCGTGCTCGAACGACGCACCAAGATCGTGGCCACGCTGGGCCCGGCCACCGACCCTCCGGGTGTGCTCGACCGGATGGTTGCGGCGGGAGTCGATTGCGCGCGGCTGAACTGCTCCCACGGCACCGCCGACGACCAGCGCCGTCGGGCCGGCGAGGTGCGCGCGGCGGCCGGGCGGGCGGGACGGCCACTGGGCCTGCTCTTCGACCTGCAGGGGCCGAAGCTGCGGCTGTCGGGGGACACCGGCGAGCGCGCCATGACGGCGGGCGAGATGGTCGTCTTCACCGGCGATCCCCAACCGGGCGATCCCGACCGGATCCTCGTCGACTTCCCTGACTTCGCGCGCCTGGTGACCGACCGCTCGGAGATCGTGATCGGCGACGGCGTCCCGCGTCTGGCGGTCGAGCGCGTGGAAGCGGGCGAGGTGTTCGCCCGGGTCGTCGCACCCGGTCCGCTGGCCCCGCGCAAGGGGATCAACGTGACCTTCGCCCGGCCGGAGTTGCCGGCCATCACCGACAAGGACATAGCCGATCTCGCGCTCGCCGCGGAGGCGGGCGCCGACTTCGTCGCTCTCTCCTTCGTGCGCTCCGCGGCCGACATGGAGGAGCTGCGCGCGCGCCTGACCGAGCTGGGCTCCGACGCGCGCATCGTGGCCAAGATCGAGAAGCTCGAGGCGTATGCGCACCTCGACGAGATCATCGCCGCCACCGACGGCGTCATGGTGGCGCGCGGGGACTACGGCGTCGAGGCGGGCGTCGCACGGGTGCCGCTCATGCAGAAGGACACCATCTATCGCGCCACCCAGGCCGGCAAGCTGGTCATCACCGCCACGCAGATGCTCGAATCGATGATCCAGGCCCCCGAGCCGACACGCGCCGAGGTCGCCGACGTGGCCAACGCCGTCATCGACGGCAGCTCCGCGGTGATGCTCTCGGCCGAGACGAGCGTCGGGGCATACCCCGTCGAGGCGGTCCTCACGATGGCCCGGATCGCCGAGGCCGCCGAGGAGGCGCCGGAGATCCACGGCCGCGCCCGCGAGGTCGCGCCGGACACCACCGCGGGCGGGGTCATGCACGCGGCGGTCGAGCTCGCCGAAGAGCTCGACGCCACGGCGATCATCGTCCCGACCTCGACCGGCGGAGCTCCGCGGGCCTGCGCCAAGTACCGGCGGCGGCGACCGATCGTTGCCTTGGCTCACAACCCGCGGGTGGCCGATCAGCTGACGCTGGAGTGGGGGGTTTATCCCGACCAGCATGCCCGTGGCCGAGTCCGTCGACGCCCTGATCGACACAGCACTGCTGGTCGCACGCGACTACGCCGGGCTGTCGAGCGGGGCGCTCGTGGTGCTCACTGCCGGCCGGCGGGCCGGCACGCCGGGAGCGACCAACCTGATCATGGTCCGCGAGATCCCCTGAGGACCGCGTGTGGTGTTGGAGTTCCAGCGCTGCGCATGGGCCCGCCTGGACTCGAACCAGGATCTGACGGATTATGAGAGCGCGAAATCAGGCAACCTTTGGCTAACTAGAGCCAAATATGGGGGCTCGAGCTCCGGGTAGATCAGGTTCGAATCGACTGTTGGGGAACTCGCGTGGAACGCCGGCCGGCCCCGGACGCCGCGGCTCACGCCGCCCCGGAGCTGGAGCAGCGTCCCGTGCCCGTTTGCATGGAACTCGATTACGCCGGTGGCGCTGCTGCTTTCCGCCCAACAGCAGGAGCCACATGGGAGCCGATCGGGCTCCGGTAGACGCCTCGCTCGCCACGCAACGCGGGCCGTGAGCTCTGTGCCGACCCGGACGCCTGCGGGTCGTGCCGCCTTCGCGCCGAGCGGTCGTCGTCTCGCGCCCTGACGGCCGCTCGACGTGGGAGTAGCTAAGTCAGACCGGTCCGCCCGCCTGCACTGCGCGCCGCCTTCTTGCGGGGGGCGCTGGCGCGAGAGCGCACCGGGCGCAGGCGGGCGCGAAGCTGCGCCCATGCCACCCCGAACGCAACGAGCAACGCGGGACCGAGGGACCCGAGTGTCTCCTCGATAGGGATGCCGCCGATGTGTGCGAAGGGCGCACTGATCATTGGAAGATCTCGGTTGTGCAGTCGCCGCCTTGGAGGCGGACTTCGTGGGCTCGCGCGGGACCGTCGGGTCGGTCGTGGAAGTCGACGAAGAAGTCGGGGTCGACCTCCATCCCGCCCTCGGGTGAGCAGTTGACGCGCATCAGCCAGGAGCGCAGTCCGGGGTAGAACTGGTTGTCCCAGGTCGAGTAGAGCGAGTTGGTGACGTAGAGGCGGCGCCCGTCGAGGGAGAGCTGGATCATCTGCGGTCCGCCGCTCAGCTCGCGGCCGGCGTCGGTCGGCTTGCCCAGCAGCCCGCCGAGCCACAGCCGGCCGGTCAGCCTGGGGTGGGCCGGGTCGGAGATGTCGTATTGGCGCAGGTCGCCGTGCAGCCAGTTGGAGAGGTAGAGGAAGCGGTCGTCCATCGAGACGACCACGTCGGTGATCAGGCCCGGCACGCCGCCGGGCAGCGGCCAGCCCTCGAGCTGTTCGTTGTCGACCTCGATCACCGGCTCGGCCCGGAAGCTGCCGTTGGTGCGGTGGAAGCGCAGGATGTTGCTGGCCAGCGTCGCGCCGACGAAGCCCTGCTCGGCGTCGGGGTCGTGCAGGAAGCGCACCTCGAGCGGGATCAGCCCCTGCTCGCCGAGGTCGAGGGTCTGCTCGAGCCGCCGCTCGGCGAGGTTCCAGAAGTGCAGCCGCTGCCCGTAACGGCCGGCGCCGACGTCCTCGATGTCGAAGCCCTGTTCGTAGGCGTTGGGCTCGCCGAACTCCGACGAGATGAGCACGTTCTGGCGCGGCTGGTACCAGAAGTCGTAACCCAGCGTCGGCTTCGGACCGCCGTTCTCCCAGCGCCCCTTGACCTCGAACGTCTTGGCGTCGAGCACCGCGAAACCGCCGGCACCGTTGCCGTCGGCGTCGCCGAGCATCGAGACCACGACGTTGTCGCCCGGCATGCAGTGAACGGTGTGCGGTCGCGTGTAGCCCGTCTTCTCAACGAGTTCCTTCGGCTCGATCACCTTCTCGATCCGCGGGCGCCGCGGGTCATCGGCGACGTTGACGATGTGGATGCGCGAGGAGCGAAAGCCGGGCACGATCAGAGTGCGAGCGATCCGGCCCGTGGCAGGCCGAGCTGCAGCGGTTCCAGCCGAAGTGATGCAGCTCATCGCCGACGTTCGGCATCGGCGTCTCATGCACGATCCGGCCACTCTCGGCATCGACCACGACGAGGAAGTCCGGCTTGTCCACGCCGGTGCCCTCGTGCAGGCAGGCGAGATAGAGGAACTCCTCGGGCCTGGCCTGACGCGCCTCCTGTGGTGACGCGTAGAACGAGGCGGGGTTGCCTTCCTGGTTCGACGTCATGTCCTTGGTCCCCCTTCGGTGGTGAAGTCGAGGGGCGAACTTACGCGCCGGGCTGTTTGACCCTGGTTAGCGCCGGCTTAGCGTCCGTGTAGGGCACACCGCGCGCGTCGCCGACCGCGACGAACAGCGCCCGTGCGCGCTGCATTGCCGTCTGGGCACGGGGCTCATCGCCGAGAGCCACGCAGACGTCATGCAGCGCCAGGCGGCCCCACGCCTCGAGGCGCTGCAGCCTCTGAAGGCCCAGCAGCGTGCAGCCGTCCTCGTACAGGCGCGCTGCCTGGTGTAGCTCGCCGAGGCGCTCCTCGCCGATCGCCCAGTTGGTCTGCACTCCGCTCATCGCCGGCAGGTCGTCGACCGCCTCGGTGTGGGCGAGCGCCGCGCTCAGCAGCGCCCGACCCGCTGGAGCGTCACCGGCCGTCATCGCCAGCAGTCCGAGTCCGATCCGGGTGCTGAGGATGGCGCGACGATCGCCGAGGTCGCGGCGGATCGTGAGCGCCTCTTCCAGACGCGCGCGCGCGGCCTCGAAGTCGCCCAGCGAGCGCGAGAGGCTGCCCATGTGCGCGAGGGTGAGTGCCTCGCCCCGCCGGTCCTGCAGGCGCCGGAAGCGCGCGAGCGCATCATCGAGGGTGGCCTGCGCCTGCTCGAGGTCGCCACTGGCGCGAGCGACCCAGGCGAGGTTGTTGAGCGCGTAGGCGATCGCCTGGGCGCGGGCGAAGCGGTGGAAGAGAAAGACCGTCTCCTCCCAGAACATCCGCGGCCGGCCGTTTGGCCCCTCGTCGAGCAGGCACATCCCGAAGGTCACCCCGTCGAAGAACGGCGTGTCGTCGTCGGGCGTGGCGTCGAGCAGAGCGAGGGCCTCGAGCACGCGCGCGCGAGCGGCCGCGTTGTCGCCGCGATACCACGGCAGCGTCGCTGACGCGTGCGTCGCCGCGGCCAGCAAGCGGTCGTCTTCCAGGCGCCGCGCCAGCGCGAGCGCCTCGGCGAAGAGCGCCTCGGCGTCGGCGCGATGGACGTACTGGGCGAGCATGGCGTGCTGGTAGAGCGCTGCGGCGGTCGCGCGCTCGTCTCCGAGCAACCGATAGGCGCTGACGGCGTCGCTGACGTGGCGCAGGAAGCCGTTCGGGTCGCCGAGACGCAGCGACAGGCCAGCGCCCGCAAGCAGCGCCTCGACGCGCAACGGCGTCTGCGCGGGCGCCGCGGCCAGCGTCGTCTGCAGCCAGCGGTTGCCCTCCGCGAAGAACCCTCGATCCAGCCAGAATCGCCACAGCCGTATCGCCAGCCGCAGCGCCGCCTCGGGATCGCGGCGCAGGGCCCAGGCGAGACCGGCGCGCAGGTTGTCGTGCTCGCTCTCGAGCACGTGCAGCGAGCGCCGCGGGCCGGCAGACAGCGGGTCGTGCTCCTCGGCGAGCGCCAGGCACCAATCGAGGTGACGCAGCGCGACGGTGTCGCGCTCGGCGGCCGCCTCGAGCCGCTCGGCGGCGTACTGGCGCACGGTGTCGAGCAGACGGAAGCGCTCACCCTCCGCGACGACGAGCGACTTCTCGACCAGCCGGGCAAGCAGATCGACGACCCGCCGCCGTGTGATCGCACCGCCGGCGCAGACCTCCTCGGCCGCCTCGAGCGTGAAGCCTCCGGCGAAGACCGCGAGCCGACGGAAAAGCCCGCGCTCCTCGCCCGTGAGCAGGTCATGACTCCAGTCGATCGTGGCCCGCAACGTCTGCTGGCGGGTCAGCGCCGTGCGGCTGCCGGCGCCGAGCACCTCGAGGCTGTCGCCCAGGTGCGCAGCGATCTGCTCGAGCGACAGCGCGGCAGCGCGGGCCGCGGCGAGCTCGATGGCCAGCGGCATGCCGTCCAGACGCCGGCAGATCTCCTGCACGGCGCCGGCGGCGCCATGCGCGGCATCGAAGCCCGGCCGCGCCGCGGCGGCGCGCTCGATGAACAGCCGCTCGGCCTCGGCCAGCGAGGGCACCCGCCAGACGACCTCGTCGGCGCAGCGGAGCGGCTCGCGGCTCGTGGCCAGGACGCGCACGCCGGGCCCGGCGCGCAGAACCTCCTCGGCCAGGCGGGCGCACGCGTCGATCAGGTGCTCGCAGTTATCGAGAACGATTAACGCCTCGCGCGTGGCCAGATGCGCCACGAGCGCCTCCAGAGCCGAGCGAGATGCGGGGATCGGCACGCCGACGGCCAGCGCCGCCGCCTGCGCCACGAGCGCGGAGTCGCTGAGGCTCGCCAAGTCGACGAACCAAGCGCCGTCGGGCAGCTGCGCCCGCGCGTCCGCCGCGACCTCGAGCGCCAACCGCGTCTTGCCGCAGCCCCCGGGGCCGGTGAGCGTCACGAGCCGGGCGCCGCCCAGCAGGCGTGCGATGTCCGCGCGCTCGCGCTGACGGCCGACGAACGAGGTCAGCTGGCGCGGGAGGTTGCCGCCGCCCGCCGCCGCCGCCGCGCCCGGCGTCGGCGCCAGCAGCTGCTGGTAGAGCTCGCGGGTCGCGGGGTCCGGCTCGGCCGCCAGCTCGGCGTTGAGGCCCTGGCGCAGCAGCTGGTACTGGGCCAGCGCCTGCTGGCGACGGCCGGTGCGCGCGTACAGTCGCATGAGCGCGCGGTGGGCAGGCTCCGCGAGCGGGTCGGCCACCAGCGCGCGCTGGAGAGCGCCCTCGGCGGCCGGCGCGTCGCCGTGCAACTCGGCGAGCTCGAGGCACAACGCGGTGTGCAGCTCGGTGAGCGCTGCCCGCCGAGCGTCGGCCCACGGCTCGTAGCGGTCCTCGGGCAGCAGCTCGCCGCCGTGAAAGCCGAGCGCCCGCTCATAGGCGGCCGGGTCGCGATCGGCTCGCGCGCGTGCCGCAGCAGCCTCGAAGGCATCAACGTCAACTTGGCTCTGAA
>CAVRKM010000010.1:0-199942 GCA_963722245.1 uncultured Thermoleophilaceae bacterium | reverse complement strand
AGCCCTAGCTAGACTCGCGCCGCGATGAGGCCACTCCGCCTGCTCGCAGCCCTGACCGCCCTGTTCGCCTGTCTCGCCGCCCTTGCCGTCGCCGGCTGCGGCAACGACAGCAGCAGCTCCAGCGGACTGGGCACCGTCCTCTCCTACGTGCCCAAGCAGACGCCGTTCGCCGTCTCGATCGACACCGATCTCGGCAGCGAGCAGTACAAGTCCCTGGACACCATCCTCCACCGCTTCCCCGGCGCGGACACGATCAAGGCGCTGCTCAAGGCGCAGCTGTCGATGGGCCAGGAGGGCGTGGACTTCGACAAGGACATCAAGCCGCTGCTGGGCAACCCGGCGGTGATCAGCGCCACCGACGTCACCTCGTTCCTGTCCGACACCGCGGATTCGGGCTTCGTGGCCGCGCTGCAGGTGAAGGACAAGGACGCACTCGACTCGCTGGTCGAGAAGACCGGCGCGAAGAAGCAGGGCGAGGTCGCCGGCGCGACCGTGTACCAGGATCAGGACACCTCGTTCGCGGTCAACGACGACGTGGTCGTGCTGGCCGGCTCCCGTGAGCTGCTCGACGCCGCGCTCAAGCGCGCCGACGCCGGTGACGGGATGTCCGAGGGCGACTTCGACAAGGGGCTCGAGGGCCTGCCCGACGACGCCCTCGCGCGGGTCTACGTGGACGTGCAGGGCCTGCTCGGCCAGAGCGACGGGGCCAAGTCCGCCCGCAAGATCCCGTGGGTCGCCGCGCTGCGCACGCTGGGGCTGACCGTCTCGGCGCAGAACAAGTCGATCGACGTCCAGTTCAACCTGCGCACCGAGGGCGACCTGAGCGACTCCGACCTGCCGGTCGCCTCCGGCGACGCGCCCGCCCAGGTCGTGCAGCGGCCCGGCGAGATCGGCGTGGGGCTGCGCGACCCGCAGCAGCTGGTCACGTTCTTCGAGTCGGCGCTGCAGGCCGTGGACCCGCAGACCTTCGGCGACTACGAGCAGGGCAAGCGGGCGCTGTCCGCCAAGCTCGACCTGGACATCGACAAGGACGTGATCGCGCAGCTGACCGGCAACGTGTCGGTGTCGGCGACGATCGGCGGCGAGTTCGCCGTGCGCGCCGAGGTGAAGGACGAGGCCGCGTTCGCCAAGACCGTGGAGAAGATCGCCAAGGCGCTGCCGCAGTTCGGCCTCGGCAAGAACGTGACGCGCGAGGGCAATCTCTTCACGTTGCACGGCTCGGACGGGGGCAGCTACTCGTTCGGGGTGGCCAACGGCGCGCTGATCGTGGCCACGGACGCGGCCCGCGCCCGCGCGATGGCCCTGTCCAAGCCGGAGGCGGTGGAGGGCGCCAGCGGGTCGCTGGTCCTCCGGGCGGACGCCGAGGGCATCGCCCGCCAGATCCTGGCGCAGATCGCGCCGCAGTTCGGCATCCCCGACCCGGTGGTGCCGGTCTTCGCGAAGCCGTTCGACGAGCTGCGCGGCTCGATCGTCACGAGCACCGACGGGATGAAGGGCAAGTTCAGCCTGACGTTGGACTGACCCCGGCCCAGGCCTGCAGCAAGGGCAGCGGGTCGATCGGGTGGCCGCCCGCATACCAGCCGCCCACCCAGACCTCGAAGTGCAGGTGGGGGCCGGACGACTCCCCGGTGCTGCCGACGTCCCCGATGCGCTGACCGGTGCGCACGCGCTGCCCCTCCGCCACGACGGTCGAGCCCGCGCGCAGGTGCATGAAGACGTAGTCGTAGTCCTCGGAGCGGATCACCACGTAGTGCCCGGCGCCTTTGGCCTGGTACTGGACCGCCGCCACGACGCCGCGGTAGGGAGCGACGACGGGCGTGCCCGCCGCCGCGGGCAGGTCCTGGCCCTGGTGGCGATGGCCCTTGCGCTTGGCGCCGAAGCGGGCGTCGGGGCCGCCCCAGTCGAAGGCGCCGGCGATCGGGAAGCGGTGCGGCGCCAGCTCCGTGGCCGTCGGCCTCGCCCGGTGGCGCTTGCGCTTGGGCTTCGGCTTTGGCGCCGCCTGGCCGTACGCGGTGCCGCCGCTGCCGCCGGACGGGGTCGGCGTACCCGAGACAGCTCCCCCTCCCTCGCCGGGCGCCGCCGCGGCAGGCGGCCCCAATGCTGCTGTCGCGGCGAGCGCCACGGCGAGGGCGGGAAGGAACCTGGCGAACTCGCATCGCACCGTTCGCATCGGCGCGCAGGGCCGACCTGGTTCCCGCTGCAACCGACTTTGCAGATCCGGCTCAGCGCACGGCCATGCGCGTGAGCAGCTCGACGCTGCCCCGCTTGCTGAGAGGCTCGTTGAGGTTGCCGCACTTGGGCGATTGCACGCAGGACGGGCAGCCGTCCCGGCAGGTGCATTCGGAGATCAGGCGCAGGGCGTCGTCGACCAGGCTCTCGAAGCGCTCGAAGCCAACCCGGGTGATGCCGACGCCGCCCGGGTGCCCGTCGTAGATGAAGATCGTCGCGCGGCCGGTCTGGCGGTGGAAGGCCGTCGAGAGGCCGCCGATGTCCCAGCGGTCGCACATCGCGATCAGCGGCAGCACCGCGATCTGGCCGTGCTCGGCGGCGTGCAGGGAGCCCTGGAGCACCTCGAGCGGGAACTCCTCGCGCAGCAGCTCGTCGGGCAGCTCGTACCAGAGCGCCTGGGTCACGAACTCCTGCTCGGGCATGTCGAGCGCGAGCAGGTCCACCACGGAGTGATCCGACACGCGCTTCTTCTGGTAGGCGACCACCTGCTCGGTGACCGACACGACGCCGAACGAGAGCGCCACCCCGCAGCACTCGCGCCGATCGCGCACCTGCTCGATCCAGGTCTCCGACTCCTTCTTGGCCTGGGTGTACCAGTCGCCCTGGAACGGGCGGACGAGCGCGCGCCGCTGGGGCAGGTCGAGGTCCTCGACCTCGTAGGGCGCGCCCATGTGCAGATAGATGGCTCCCGGGTGCACGGCCGAGCTGGCCCGCGCCGACTCGACCGTGCCGATCAGCTCGCCGCCCACGGCCTCGACGATCGCCACCGAGTCCGGCGAGGCCGAGCGCAGGGCGATGTCGGCGGCCGGGAAGCCGGCACCGCGCGGCAGGTAGCGACCGCCGCGCTCGCGCAGGCGGCCCTGCTTGACGAGCCGTTGCGCGTGCAGCTCCCAGCGCTCGCCGAACACGTCCTCGTCCTCGGGCGTGAGCGGCAGCTCGTACGCCGCGGCGGTCAGGTGCGCCAGGTGGATCTCCTCCGACTCGTGGTCGAGGATCGCCCGCTCCACCGGCCGCTCGAGGAACTCGTCGGGGTGGCGGCAGAAGAACTGGTCGAGCGCGTCCTCGCCGGCCACGTACATGGCCAGCCCGGCCTGGCGGCGCCCCGCGCGACCCCACATCTGGCGCAGGCTCGCGACCGTGCCGGGGAACGTCACGCACAGGGCGGCGTCGAGCTCGCCGACGTCGATGCCCAGCTCCAGCGCGTCCGTGGCCACCACGGCCAGCAGGTCGCCCTCCGCCAGCCGCCGCTCGATCTCGCGCCGCTGGGTGGGCGTGTAGCCGGCGCGGTAGGGGGCGATCCGCTCGGCGGCGTCGGCGCGGCCCATGTCCTCCAGCCGCAGCCGCGCGAAGCGCTGGATCAGCTCCACGCCGCGGCGCGACTTGAGGAAGCAGATCGTGCGCACGTCGCGCGCGACCAGGTCGGCCAGCAGCTTGGCGGCCTCGCTCAGGGCCGACGCCCGCTTGCCGAGCTTCTCGTCCACGAGCGGCGGGTTCCACATCACCACCTGGCGCTCGGCATGGGGCGCGCCGTCGCGGTCGACGAGCAGCATCTCCAGGCCGGTGAGCCCCTCGCCGAGCTGGAGCGGGTTGGCGATCGTCGCGCTCGTGA
Source organism: uncultured Thermoleophilaceae bacterium (assembly GCA_963722245.1). GTDB lineage: Bacteria > Actinomycetota > Thermoleophilia > Solirubrobacterales > Thermoleophilaceae > JACVRW01. The sequence continues at coordinate 196,104 of CAVRKM010000010.1, read as the reverse complement.
GCACGAAGCGGGGCTCCGCTCCGTAGGCGCGGGCGAGCCTCCTCAGCCGGCGCAGCACGTTGGCCACGTGCGAGCCGAACACCCCGCGGTAGACGTGCGCCTCGTCGACCACGACCCAGGCGAGGTTGGCGAGCACGTCGCCCCAGTTGCGGTGGTTGGGCAGCACGCCCACGTGCAGCATGTCCGGGTTGGTCAGGATCAGGTTGGAGCGCTGGCGGATCGCCCGGCGCTCCTCGCGCGGCGTGTCGCCGTCGTAGATGGCGTGGCGCAGGAACCTGCCACCGAGCTCTGACAGCTTGCGTGCCTGATCCTGGGCGAGCGCCTTGGTCGGGTAGAGGTAGAACGCGCGCGCCGAGGGGTCGGAGGCGAGCGTGTCGAGCACGGGCAGGTTGAACGCGAGCGACTTGCCGCTGGCGGTACCGGTCGTGACCATCGTGTGGCCCCGGCGGGCGCTCTCCAGCGTGTCGGCCTGGTGGGACCAGAGGGCCTCGATACCGGCCCCGGAGAGCGCTTCGCGAAGCGCCGGATGGAGGTCTCCCGGCAGGGGTGTGGTCACACCCTCCTGAGCCCGTTCGCGGGTGGTCGCGACCACCTCGCCCTCGTCCGCAGTCTCGAGGACGGGGTCCCAGGGGTATGGCGCGTGGACACGGCTCACGGCTTGCCATAGTACGAGCGGCTTGATCCGCCCCTTCCATCACGAGCAGTTCCCGGCCGAGCTGCTGCGGGAGCGCAAGCAGGACCCGGTGACCGTGGTCCTGCCGACTCGCGAGGTGGCGGACACGGTCGGCCCGATCGTGGAGCGGCTGCTGGCGCTGGACGGGCTGATCGACCAGGTGCTGGTGGTTGACGCCGATTCGCGGGACGGCACGGCCGGAGATCGCGGCGTCGCTGGGCGCGGAGGTGCATCAGGAGTCGCAGCTGCTCCCCGAGTTCGGCCGCGTGCTCGGCAAGGGCGACGCGATGTGGCGCGCGCTGGACGTGGCCGAGGGTGAGCTGATCGTCTACCTCGACTCGGACACGCGCGACTTCTCTGGGCACTTCGCCACCGGGATGCTGGGGCCGCTGATCTGCGAGGAGCAGGAGGTGAGCTTCGTGAAGGCGCACTTCCGCCGGCCATACGCCGCGGTGGAGGGCGATCGGCGCCCGGTCGACGGCGGCCGCGTGACCGAGCTGACCGCGCGCCCGCTGCTGTCGGCGTTCTACCCCGAGCTGGCGGCGTTCGTGCAGCCGCTGGCGGGGGAGGTGGCCGCGCGGCGCTCGTTCTTCGACGAGCTGCCCTTCGCCACCGGCTACGCGATCGAGACGTCGATGCTGCTGCACGCCCGCGACCTGCTGGGCGGCACCGAGGGGATGGCCCAGGTGGATCTCGAGGAGCGCCACAACAGCCACCAGTCGCTGCGAGCGCTGGGCCCGATGGCCTACGCGGTGCTGCGGGTGATCCTCGAGCGTCTCCGCGCGGAGGGACGCCTGACCGACGATCACGTCCCGCCGTTCCAGACGGCCGATGGCCAGCTGATCCAGGTGGAGCTCGTGGAGCGGCCGCCGTATGCCACGCTGCGCGCTCGCGCCTAGTGGGGATCAAGTGCGTTTACACCGACCTGGACGGCACGCTCCTCGGTAAGGGGGCGTCGCTCTTCCGCACCGCGGAGGGCGAGTTCACGCTGCTCGCCGCGCGAGCGCTCGAGGCGTGTCACCGGGCCGGCGCGGAGGTCGTGATCAAGTCCGGCCGCAGGCGGGCGCAGGTGATGGAGGACGCGCGGCTGATGGGCCAGACCTCGTACATCTTCGAGGTCGGCTCGGGCATGGTGATCGACGGCGAGCTGACCTTCCTCACCGGGGAGCTCCAGCCGCTCGAGGGCCGGACCATCCACGCCCAGATCGAGGAGACGGGCGCCCCGGCGCTGCTGCTGGAGCGCTACGCCGGGCGGCTCGAGCCGCACTCGCCCTGGCACGCGAACCGCGAGGTCTCGCATCTGTTTCGCGGCCTGGTCGACGCCGGCGAGGCCAACGAGCTGTTGGGCGCCGAGGGCCACTCCGGCCTGAGGCTGGTCGACAACGGCGAGATCGAGGACGGCCTGCACGCGTTCCACCTGATTCCGGCGGTCTCGTCGAAGGCCGCCGCGGTCTCAGCGCACATGCGTGCGCGTGGATACGCACCCGAGGATTGCATCGGCGTGGGGGACTCGGCGGAGGACCTCGACGTGGCCTCGGTCGTGGGGCGGTTCTTCCTCGTGGCGAACGCGGACGTGCCGGCTGCGCCCGGCGTGGAGCGGACCGAGGCGGCGATGAGCGAGGGCTTCTACGAGGCCGTCGTGAGGGCGATTGCAGAGTCGCGATAACTCGTAACCGAAGTTACAATCGTGGTGTATCAGCAGCCGGGACCCCGGTCCCGGCAACGGCGACGGGTCTCGCGATCCGTCGCACGGGTGAGGCAGCACGGGCGCTCCAAATCGGGGCGCCCGTCGCTTAGGGTCCACCCATGAGCACGCTCGCTGAAGAGATCTTCGAGGCCGTCCGCCAGATCGCGGGAGAGCATCCGGGTCACCGGGGTGCCCACGCGAAGGGCACGCTGCTCGCCGGCACGTTCACGCCGAACGCCAGCGGCAGCTCCCTGACTACCGCCGCGCACCTGCAGGGCGAGCCTTCGCGCGTGACGGCGCGATTCTCGAACGGCGGCGCCGACCCCGCCATTCCGGACTACGCCCGGGAGGCCCGCGGGCTGTCCGTCAAGTTCTACCTCCCCGACGGCGGGAAGACCGACATCCTGGCGATCACGCTGCCCTGCTTCATGGTGCGCACGCCCGAGGACTTCCTCTCCTTCACGCAAGCGCGCCAGGATCCGGAGAAGCTGATGCCCGACTGGCTCGGCGCGCACCCCGAGGCGCTGCCGGCGATCCAGGCGGCTCTGAGCGCGCAGCCGCCCGTCAGCTACGCCACCTGCACGTACAACTCGATCCACTCGGTTCGCATGACCGACGCCGACGGGGGCTCGCGCTTCGTCCGCTACCGCTGGGAGCCCGAGGCCGGCGAGCAGACGCTTTCCAGCGAGGACGCCAAGGCGCGCGGGCGCGACTACCTCCAAGAGGAGATCCTGGCGCGCGGCGAGAGCGCGTTCCGGCTGCAGGTGATCGTCGCGACCGAGGAGGACGCGGTGGACGACCCGACGGTGGCATGGCCCGAGGAGCGCGAGCACGTCGAGGTGGGCCGCCTGGTCCTCGACGGCCCAGACCTCGAGCGCGAGCGCGACGGCGACATCCTCGTGTTCGATCCCACTCGCGTGACCGACGGAATCGAGCTGTCGGGCGACGCGGTCCTGCGGTTCCGCCCCACGGCCTACTCGATGTCGGTGGAGCGCCGGACCTAGCCGCGGGCCGGCAGGTTGAGCGTCTCGCCCCTCGGCGCACCCTCGCCCACCTGCTTCTGACGCTCGATCTCGGCGTTCAGCTCGGCGCCGAAGAGCAGGGCCGCGTTGGTGAGCCACAGCCACGCCACCAGCAGGATCGCCCCGGTGAAGGCGCCGTAGAACGCGCCCACGTCCGCTATCCGCGAGACGTACAGCGAGAACGCCACGGACGCCCCGAGCCACAGGAGGACCGCCACGGCAGCTCCCGGGGTGAGCCAGTGGAATGCGCGCTGCTTGACGTCGGGGGTGACGTAGTAGATCAGCGCGAAGACCAGCATCGCCACGAGCACCGCCCCCGGCCAGCGGACGAAGTTCCAGATGTCGGCGGCAGTGGATCCCAGCCCGACGAAGCCGAACAGGTCGCGGGCGAAGCCGCCGCCGATGAAGACCATGACGAGGCTGGCGAGCACCAGCGCCATCAGCACGATCGCGGAGAGCACGTCGATCGTCTTGCGCTGAAGGAAGCTGCGGCCCGGCCCCTCCAGCTCGAACACGACGTTGAGCGCGCGCCGCGTGGCCTCCAGCGCGCCGGTCATGCCGTAGAAGGCGAGCGGGATGCTGACCGCCAACGCCGTCGCCGCCGTGCCTCGGCTCTGGAGCGCCTCACGTAGCGACCGGTCGAACGGGTCGACCACCGAGGCCGGCGCGACGTCGCGCAGGTAGCCCACGATGGAGTCGTAGGTCTCGGGGTATTGGCCGAGCAGGACCAGCAGCGACAGGGCCAGCAGCCCGGCCGGGAACAACGACATGAGCACGTAGTAGGTGAGCGCGGCCGCGTGGTGCGTCATCTGGTCGTCGTAGAACGACTTCATCGACCGCCAGACGACCGCGGCGGCCCGCCTCACGGCTCACCCCCAAGCAACATCGCAGCGGTGAGGCTGGCAGGGCGGGCGGTCGGTGGCCTCGGGCCGCCTACCCCACCAGCTGCCGCCCCGCCTCCTCGAGCTCCTCGAGCGTCGTCGCCTCGGACAGCGACGCGAAGTCGAGGATCCGCTGCGCGAAGGGGTCCAGCTCGATCTTGCCGACCACCCCGTGGCACGGCACCCCGGTCTGGCGGCAGCGGGTGGCCACCTCGCCGACCAGCTTGCCCTGGAGCGTCTGCTCGTCGATTCGTCCCTCGCCCGTCACCACGAAGGCCGCCGCGCGCATGCGCTCGTCGAACCCGAGCGCGCCCAGCACGAACGCCGGCCCGTCGTTCAGCCGTGCCCCGTGCTGTGCCCACAGTCCGCCGGACAGCCCTCCGGCGCAGCCCGTGAGCGGCACCCCGCGGGGGTCGCGCCTGAAGCCCTCCGCCAGCCGGTCGAGCCGCTCGGACAGCTTGCGCACCATCGCAGCGTCCGCGCCCTTCTGCGGCCCGAACACGCGGGCGGCGTCCTCGAACGGCGTGCGCACGTCGCAGAGCACGTCCATCTCCACGTCGACTCCCGACTCCTCGAGCGCCTCCAGCGCCCCGGCGCCGCCGTCGGTGGTCGCCGAGCCCCCGACCGACACGATCACGCGCTCGGCGCCCGCCTCGACCGCCGCGACGATCAGCTCGCCCGTCCCGCGCGTCGAGGCCGCCCAGGCGTCGCGCTCCTGCTCGGCGACGAGTCCGAGACCGCTGGCGCGCGCCATCTCCACGATGCCCGTTCGCCCTCCGTCGATGAGGGCGAAGCGCGCCTCCACCGGGCGGCCGAGCGGGTCGCTGACCATCGCGGCGCGCTCCTCTCCCGCGAGCGTGGACAGCAGCGCGTCGATCGTCCCCTCGCCGCCGTCCGCCACCGGCAGCTCCTCCGCCGCGCGCCCCGCGGAGCGCAGCCCGCGGGCGATCGCGGCCGCCACCTCGGCCGCGGAGAAGGTGCCCTTGAACGAGTCGGGCGCGACCAGCGCCGGCAGCTCAGCCAAGCGCCCCGCGGAACGCGCGTTCCGCCTCGTCTCCGTGCACCGCGAACACGATCCGCTGCAGGTCGCCCTCGTGCGCTCGGGCGACCCCGACCATCAGCCGCGCCGCCTCGTCCAGCGGGAAGCCGCCCACGCCGGTGCCGAACGCGACCAGCGCCAGCGACTGGCAGCCCAGCTGCTCGGCGCGCGCGAGCGTGGAGCGCGTGGCCTGCTCGATGATCTCGCCCGACGTCGGGCCGCCGAGCTCCATGGTCGCGGCGTGGATGACCCAGCGGGCCGGCATGTCGCCGGCGGTCGTCTCGACGGCCTCGCCCAGCCCGATCGGCGCGCGCTCGTCCGACTCGCGCTGCACGGCCGGGCCGCCCGCCCGCGAGATCGCCCCGGCCACCCCGCCGCCGTGGCGCAGCTGCGTGTTCGCGGCGTTGGCGATCGCGTCCACGTCGAGCTCCGTCACGTCGGCAGCGATGACCTCCAGCTCCGTCACCGGTCACATGCTGACGAAATGAGGGCGACGCGCAAAGAAATTCGAGGCCTGTGTCGATGTACGCGCATCCCGTTCGTCGCTAGGTTGAACGCGGCGAGTGGCGCCGTGCGACCGAAGGGAGTGGCGTATGAGGTACATGCTCTTGATCATTGGCGACGAGAGCCGCTTCGCGGGCATGTCCGAGGAGGACATGGGAGCCCAGCTGCAGGGCTGGTCCGAGTACACGAAGGAGCTCGTGGACGCCGGGGCGTTCGTCGCGGGCGACGGCCTCCAGACCAGCAGCTCCGCGACGGTCCTGCGCGTGCAGGACGGCGAGCGGGTGCTGACGGACGGTCCGTTCGCGGAGACGAAGGAGCAGATCGGCGGCTACTACACGATCGAGTGCAAGAACCTCGACGAGGCGATCGAGTGGGCCGCCAAGCTCCCGAGCGCCGAGGGAGGCGTCACCGAGATCCGGCCGGTGATGGACTACGGCGACAACTACGACGACCCGCAGACCGTTCAGCAGGGAGCGGCCTCGTAGAGGTCTCGGCCTCCGTTGCCGCTGTCTTCCGGCAGGAGTCCGGCCGGGCGGTGGCGACCCTGATCCGCATCCTCGGCGACTTCGACCTCGCCGAGGAAGCGGTCCAGGAGGCGTTCGTGATCGCACTCGAGCGCTGGCCGCGCGACGGGCTGCCGGACAACCCCGGCGCCTGGATCGTCCGCGCGGCGCGCAACCGGGCGATCGATCGCCTGCGCCGCGAGCGCCGCTACGAGGACAAGCTGAAAGAGCTGGAGCGGCTGATGCCGGGACAGCCGGACGACCCGATCGACACATCCCTGCCCGACGATCGCCTGCGGCTGTTCTTCACCTGCTGCCACCCGGCGCTCTCCCCGGAGGCGCGTGTGGCGCTGACCCTGCGCACGCTGGGCGGGCTGTCGACGCCCGAGGTGGCGCGCGCGTTCCTGACCGGCGAGACCGCGATGCAGCAGCGGATCGTGCGCGCAAAGCGCAAGATCCGCGAGGCCGGCATCCCCTACCGGGTGCCGCCCGACCACGAGCTGCCCGACCGGCTGCGCTCGCTGCTGACCGTGCTCTACCTGATCTTCAACGAGGGCTACCTGGCGACCGAGGCCGACACCGTGGTGCGGCGCGAGCTGTGCGACGAGGCGATCCGGCTGGGGCGGCTGCTCGGCGCGCTGATGCCCGACGAGAGCGAGGTGCGCGGCCTGCTGGCGCTGATGCTCCTGCACCATTCGCGCCGCGACGCGCGGGTGGACGAGAGCGGCGAGCTGGTGCTGCTCGCCGATCAGGACCGCTCGCTCTGGCACGCGCAGGAGATCCGCGAGGGCGCGCGGCTGGCGGCGACGGCCAGGGGCGAAGGCCCGTACGCGGTACAGGCGGCGATCGCCGCCGAGCACGTGGCCGACGTGACCGACTGGACGCGCGTGGTCGCCCTCTACGGGCGGCTCGCGGAGCTGGACCCGTCGCCCGTGGTCGAGCTGAACCGCGCCGTGGCCGTGTCGATGGTGGCCGGCCCGGAGGCCGCGCTGGAGCTGGTCGGGCGGCTGGAGAGCGGGCGGCTCGCGGAGTACCACCTGCTGCACGCGACCAGGGCCGACCTGCTGCGCCGACTCGGGCGCGACGAGGAGGCGGCGGCCGCCTACCGGCGTGCACGCGAGCTGGCCGCCAACCCGGCCGAGCAGGCCTTCCTCGAACGGCGCCTGCGCGAGCTCAGCCGCTGACGCGGGATCGGGGAGTTTCAGCGCTTGAGGCGGACGACCTGGGTGACCAGCGTCGAGCGATTGCCGGTCGCGTCGCGCGCACGGAGGGTCACGTCGATCCGGATCCTGCGGTGTCGCCTCACCCCGCCGGCGATCGCCCGTCGCGCCTTGCGGCCGAGCGGCACCTTCACGCGGACGCGCTTGTTGGCGGGGCCCAGCGAGCGCACGCGGCGCAGGCGGTACTCGCGCTTGCCCACGTGCAGCCGGCCGCCGGCCACGATCGAGCAGTTCTCGCTGCAGCGCAGGTAGGCGATCACCCCGCGCAGACGCAGCAGGCGCTGACGGGCCTTGGCCTTCGTGCGCAGGCTCGGCCCGACCGTGTCGACCGCCGCCGGCGGGATGCCGACGTCGATGCGGATGATCTTCCCCAGCAGCGACGCGAGGCTCTGGGCGTCGCCCTCGGGATCGTTCTGCGTGCCGCCGTCCCCGGTCGACAGGTAGAGCATCCCGTCCCGGCCGAACAGGAGCTGGCCGCCGTTGTGGTTCTGGGCCTGGTCGTGCTGGATCGTCAGGATCGGACGGCGCGTGGCGAGGTCGCTGCGGTCGGGGCCGGTGGCGCTGCGACGGAACTCGTCGAGCTGCAGGTCGTTCGACTTGTTGGTGTAGTAGGCGAACACGCGCCCGCTGGTCGCGTAGTCGGGCGCGAGCGCGAACGCGAGCAGGCCCTGCTCGCCGTCGGCGGTCGTGATCAGCGAGCTCAGGTCGAGGAAGTCGCTCACCTGGGTGCCGGTGCGCAGCTTGACGATGCCGGTCTTCTGGACGACGAAGAGCCGGTCGGTCTCGCCCGTCGGCGCCGTCACGGCGAGCGGCTGATCGAAGCTGCCGATGCTCGTGGTGACGAGGTTGGAGCCGTTTTGGGAGAGCCGGTAGACCGGGCCGGTCAGGGACGTGGCGTAGAGGTGGCCGACGCCGTCCTCGCCGAATGCCGACAGCGCCGCGACGTTCGCCTTCTGCGTCGCGCTGCCATTCGCCTCAAGCTGGTAGATGCCGGTGTTGAGGCGGCCGAACAGATAGCGCCCGGCGAATGCGGGCAGGTCCGGATCGCGCACCACGTAGCCGCCGATCACGACGTCCGGTCCGCTCGGGTAGGTGTGCACGGGCGGGTGGTAGTTGGCCGGCGTGCAGCCCGACTTCACCAATGTGCCCGAGAAGCAGTTCCAGCCCAGGTTCGCGCCCGAGATGCTCCCCGCGACAAGGTGCGTGATCTCCTCCTGGTCGGGGTTGGTGCCGCCCACGTCGCCGACCCACATGTCCCCGGTCAGCCGGTCGAAGGACCAGCGGAACGGGTTGCGCATGCCGTAGACGTAGATCTCGCCGCGAGCGCCTGCCGTGCTCACGAACGGGTTGTCGGGCGGGACCGTGTACTGCGCCTGCGCCGCCGGTGCGAGTCGCGCCGGCGAGCACGATCAGAAGCAGGGTCAGTCGCGGAGTTGAGAAGTGAGGCATTCCCGCGGCTCCTTATCGGTTCGCCAGCGCAGGAACTTAGCCCCGTGCCGGATCCGCCAGCCGGTGATGTGGTCGAAGGCGACCTCGCAGACCAGCTCCGGGCGCAATCCCTCCCAGACCAGCTCCTCGTCCGACTTCCAGCGGCTGGGCTCGCCGGAGCCGCGCTCGTGGGTGCGGTAGGGCTCGAGCAGCTCCAGCAGCTCGCGCTTCTGCTTGGCGCGGAAGCTCGACGTGTGCCCGATCACGTGCAGCTTGCCGCCCTCGTCGTACATGCCGAGGATCAGCGAGCCCACGGTGTCCGGCTCCTTGCCGAAGCGGAAGGCCGCCACGACGGCGTCGGCGGTGCGCACGCGCTTGACCTTGACCATCCCCACGCGCTCGCCCGGCTTGTAGGTCGCGCTGGCCTGCTTGGCGATCACGCCCTCGCCGGTCCCGGCCAGCCACTGGCCGGCTGCATCCGCGTCGTCGGTCGAGGGGGTCAGCTGGACCGGATCCACCACAAGCGCCGCGAGGCGCTCGCGTCGCTCCGTGTAGGGCAGCTCGAGCAGGGCCTCGTCGCCCTCCGCGAGCAGGTCGAAGGCCACCAGGTCGGCGGGCGTCTCCTTGGCGAGCCGCTCCACGCGCGAGGCGGCCGGGTGGATGCGCTGGGAGAGCAGGTCGAACTCCTGGACGCCGTCGACCGTCACCACCATCTCGCCGTCGAGCACGTACCGCTGCGCCGGCAGCGCCAGCGCCTGCTCAACGACATCGGGGAAGTAGCGGTTCATAGGCTTGCCGTTGCGGCTCTGCACGTGCACCTCGTCACCGTCCCGGAACACGATCGTGCGGAAGCCGTCCCACTTGGGCTCGTAGCACCAGTCCTCGCCGGCGGGCAGCTCGCGCGCGCTCTTGGCCAGCTGCGGTTGCAGGGGTGGGGAGAGCGGCAGCTTCACGGCGCGGCGCTCCGGTCCATGATGCGGCGCAGCATGGCGTCGGCCAGCGCGGGCCGCACGCCGTGGACGATTCGCAGCAGCCGGACGTTGGACGGGTGGAAGAGCTCGCGCCGGTCCTTTTCGACGGCCTCGACCAGCCCCTGGGCGAGCGGCTCAGCCGGCACCGCGCGATCGAGCTTGTACCAGTCGGGCATGCGCTCCTTCTCGTGCTCGTGAAGCGAGCTGCGGATCTGGCCGGGGTACACCATCGTGACCCCGACCCCGGTGCCCTTCAGCTCATGCCGCAATGCCTCGCCGAACCCGCGCTGCGCGGCCTTGGTGGCGCCGTAAACGGCCGCGCCCGGGAACGAGCGGATACCCGCGCCCGAGGAGACGATCGCGATGTGGCCGCGGCCGCGCTCGAGCATGCCCGGCAGTGCGGCCTGCACCGTGTAGGCGGTGCCCAGCCAGTTCACGCTGGTCAGGCGCTCGATCAGCTCGGGCGGCATCTCCGTGAAGGGCAGGTAGTGGGCGATGCCCGCGTTGGCGACGAGCACGTCGACCTGGCCGAACCCGTCGATCGCGCGGCCGATCGACTCGCGGTCGGCCACGTCGCCGGCCGGCTCGCCTGAGCGCGACACGCGGCCGACGGTGCACCCGCGCGCCTCGAAGGCGTCCGCGATCGCCGCGCCGATGCCGCGCGAGCCGCCGGTCACCAGCACCCGCGTATCTCTCCCGACCTCCACGGCGGGCCACTCTAGTGGGGCGTTAGGATCAGCAGGATGTCCGAGGACCAGGCCACCGTCGCCGAGGAGGAGTATCTCCAGATCATCTACTGGCTCCAGGAGGCGGGGCTGCCGATGACCGGCGCCAACATCGCGCGGGCCATGCAGGTGTCGGCGCCCACCGTCCACGAGATGATCGGGCGCCTCGAGGGGGACGGGTACGTGACCCGCGCCGAGGACAAGAGCCTCTCGTTCACGGACAGCGGTCGTGAGCACGCCGCTCAGATCGTCCGCCGGCACCGCCTGATCGAGCGCTTCCTGACGGACGTCTTCGACATCCCATGGGACCAGGTGCACGAGGAGGCCGAGCGGCTCGAGCACTGGATGTCGCCGATGGTCGAGGAGCGCATGCTGCGCGCGATCGGCGACGCCAAGACCTGTCCCCACGGCCATCCGATCTTCGAGGGCGCCCGCGAGCAGGGCGTGCCGCTCGCCGACGTGGAGGAGGGCGCCACCGTGCGCGTGCTGCGCTTCGAGAACGAAGCGGAGGACCTGCTCCACTACCTCAAGGACACGGGCCTGCACCCGGGGCTCAAGGGGACGCTGGGAAGCTCGGGCGAGGACGAGATCGTGATCGAGTCCGACGCCGCGACCCACGCGATCACGCGCAGCGTGGCCGAGACCGTCTCGGTCGTGGCCGACCCGTCGCCGCCCGTGCGGGTGGCCCTGCCCGACCAGTTGGTCCTGGGCAAAGAGCGCTACGGCCGCTAGCGAGCGGGCGGGCGGGTACGCGCACCCGCCCGCTCGACCGGCGCCGTTCTACGCGGGAGCGCCCGGGGAGGGCGGCGGTGCCGGAGGGGGCGGCGCGGCGGCCGGCGTCGACGACGCCGGGGCCTCCTCGTTGGCCCGCCAGCCTCCGTAGGCGACGCCGACGGTGGCGAGCAGCCCCAGGAAGATGCCGAACTTGCGGCTGAAGTCGACTTGGTCGCCGAGGTCCGGCGTCGGCAGGTCGACCAGCCGGAACAGCACCAGCAGGACGCCGAGCCCGCCGGCGGCAAGGACGAGCAGCGAACCGGGGACCTCCTCGGGCAGCGCCCCCATCGCCTTGGCGACGGGCACCCCGATCGCGACGAGCGAGATCAGGAACAGCAGGATGTCGATGAAGTCCAGCGCCTCCCATGCGCTCGCGCTGTCGCTGACCGAGATCGCTCCGGCGCTGACGTCGACGCCGTACCACGGCAGGAACAGGGCGATTAGCAAGACGGCTCCGCTCGCGGCCGCGATCTGGTCGCCGATCGTGAGCTTCGATGTGTCCACAGTTGGCCTCCTTGGGGTCGCGACCGGATTCGACGCGCCGCGCCAATCCCATGCAACGGATCGCCCTCAACCGGACGGACGTACGAACTAGCCCTTGCGGCGGTCCGCGAACGCCCGCAGCGCCGCTTTCGCGTCGCCCTCGTCGAACAGGCGCACGGCGTGGTGGGATCTCGCGGTCCATCGCCTCGCCCAGCAGCGAGCCGAAGCGCTCGTTGAGCATCGCCTTGGTGGCGGCCACGGCCGCGCGCGAGGTGCGCGAGAACACGTCGATCCAGTGCTCGATGCGCGCGTCCAGCGCCTCCGGCGCGATCAGTTCGGTGGCGAACCCATGTCGTTCGGCCCAGGCGCCGTCGCGCGGCTCGCCACCCAGCAGCAGCTCGCGGGCGGCGCTCTCGCCGAGCACCTCCGGCAGCAGCAGCGTGCCCGCGTTGCTCGCGACCAGGCCGATGCCGACCTCGGGCGTCATCAGCAGCACGCGGTCGGTGCAGAGGCGCAGGTCGCAGCTCGCGGCGAACTCCAGCGCGCCGCCGACGCACACGCCGTCGACGGCCGCGATCGCCGGCACCGCGGCGGCCAGCACCACCCGGGTCAGCCGCTGGAAGCCGTCCATGGTCGCCGCCCAGGCGGCCGAGTCGGCCTCGAGCGCCGAGTGGAGGTCGTCGCCCGCGGAGAAGTGGTCGCCGGCTCCGCGCAGCACGATGCAGCGCACCTGGGAGTCCGCGCTCGCCGCCTCGATCGCGTCGGCGATCGCGGTCATCGTCTCGAGGTCCCAGGCGTTGCGCCGCGCCTGGCGGTCCCACGAGATCAGGCGGCCGGCGCCGAGGTCGGCGGTGGTGACGGTCATGTGGCGGTCTCCCTCCTGAGGGTCTCCACCGCCTGCGGCAGCGCGTCGCCGCGCGCCGTTCGGTGGACGATTCGGGTCTTCTGCTCGGCCACGGGCAGCGATCCGGGCTCCAGCCTGGCCACATCGAAGCGGGCGCCCAGCCCCTCGTGCAGCCGCCGCGCGAGGCCGTCCAGGTCGACCTGCGCCGGCGCCTCGACGTACACGCGCAGCGGCGGGACGATCGGGTCGCCCTCGGCGACCACGCAGTGGCGCCCCAGCCGCTCGTCGGCGGAGAGGATGGCGCCGATGGCCTGCGGGTAGACGTTCACGGCCTGGACGCGCAGCATGTCGTCGCGACGGCCGTCGATCCGGATGCGCGGCTCGGTGCGCCCGCACGCGCACGGAGAGGTCCACACCTGCGCCAGGTCGCCGGAGCGGTAGCGCAGCAGCGGCGACGCCTCGCGGCGCAGGTGCGTCCAGACCAGCTCGCCGCCGGCGCCGTCCTCGAGCTCCAGCGCGTCGCCGCTGTCCGGGTCGACCAGCTCGAGCACGGCGTGGTCGCCGACGGTGAGGTGCACGCCCTCGCCCTCGCCGCACGCTCCGCCCATCGTGGACCAGACGTCGCTCATCCCGAACGTGTCGGCCACGCTCGCGCCCCAGCTGCTCTCGATCTCCGTCGCGGACGGCCGCCAGGCCCGCGCCCGGCTCGCCCGCCGTCACGATGTGGCGCAGCCCCAGCTCGCGCGGCTCGATCCCCGCCTCGCGGGCGCGCGCGGCGAGGTAGGCGGGGAAGGAGAGCGTGCCGAACAGCGCCGTGATCCCCAGCCGCGGGATCAGCTCCAGCAGCCGGCGCGACTGGCCGACCCCCACCGGCAGGACCGTCGCGCCACTCGCCTCGATCGCCATGTGATCGGCGATGCCGCCGGCGTAGAGGGCGTAGTTGAGGCAGTGCGCGACGACGTCGGCGGGTCGCAGCCCCGCGATCCGAAACGCCTCCCCGCCCACTGCGCTGTTGGCCTCGTGGTCGCGCTGGGTGAAGCCCACCGCCACCGGCTCGCCGGTGGTGCCCGAGGTCACGTGCACGCGCACCAGCCGCTCGCGCGGCGCGCACAGGTGCGGCCCGAAGGGCGGCTCGCGCCGCTGGCCCTCGCGCAGCTCGTCCTTCGTGGTGAAGGGCACGCGCGGCAGGTCGGCTGCGCTCTCGACCCGCGCGCCGCGCAGGCGCTGCGCGTAGAACGGGCTCGACGCCTCGAGGTACTCGAGCTGCTCGCTCAGCGCGCTCACTCGCGCGCGGGCAGCTGTCCGGCGGCCGCCAGCCCGAGCGTGGCCTGCACGGTGCGGCCGTAGGCGGCGATCGCCACGCGCAGGTCGTCCTCGGGCGTGTCCTCCTCCTTGGTGTGCGAGACCGGCGGCGAGGAGGACGAGAAGATCATCACGGTCGGCAGCAGCCGCGCCATCTCGGCCGCGTCGTGCAGCGGCCCGCTCGGGATGGCGGTGTCCTTGCCGCCGGACTCCGCCACGCGCCTCCCGGGCCAGCGCGATCAGCCGGTCGTCGAACGGGATCGGCGGGATCGACCAGAGGTACCGCAGCTCGACCTCGCAGCCCTGGTCGGCGGCGGCCTGCTCGCAGGCCTGGCGCGCCTCGGCGAGCATCGTGGCGAGCGCGTCGGGGTCCAGGTGGCGCTGGTCGAGCAGCATCTCGGTGCGGCCGGGGACGGCCGTGACGACGCCCGGCTCGCTGGTCGCGCCGCCGATCGTGCAGACGCCCTGATGGTCGATGCCGATCTGCTTGATCGCCAGCGCCGCCTGGGAGGTCGCCATGAAGGAGTCGCGGCGCAGCTCCATCGGCGTGGCGCCGGCGTGCGCGGTCTGGCCGGTGAACACCGCGAGGTGGCGCTCGACGCCGAACGTGCCGAGCACGGCGGCCGCCGGCTCGCCGCGGCTCTCCAGCACCGGGCCCTGCTCGATGTGCAGCTCGAGGTAGGCGCGCGCGCCGCGCAGCCGGGCGCCCGACTCGTGGGCGCGGTCGAGCTCGACGTCGTAGCGCGCCACCACGTCCTCCAGGCGCTCGCCGTCGCGATCGCGCAGGTCGCGCACCTCGTCCACGTCGAGCGTTCCCGCGCAGGCGGACGAGCCGAACAGGCTGCGCCCGAAGCGCGCTCCCTCCTCGTCGGCCCAGTCGACCAGCCGCAGCCCGACCGGCGGGCTTGCCCCGCTCGGCCTGCGAGCGCAGCGCCTCGAGGGCCGCCAGCTCGCCGAGCGCGCCGTCGAGCCAGCCGCCGGCCGGCACGGAGTCGACGTGCGAGCCGACGATCACGAACCCGTCCTGCTCGCCCTCCAGCCCCGCCCAGAGGTTGCCCGCCGCGTCGACCTCGACCTCCACCGGCAGCTCGTCCAGGCGCGAGCGCAGGAACTCGCGCGCCCGCGCCCACTCGTCGGTCCAGCACACGCGCCGCGCGCCGTCCGGCCCGCCCGTGAGGCGCGCCAGCTCGCGCAGGTCCGCGAGCACGCGGTCGGCGTCCATCAGGAGGCGACCGCGGCCGCCGCCCCGAGCGAGCGCGGCACGAAGCGGCCGTGACCCGGCTGGGTGCGGATCTCGCCGCGGTCGTAGACCAGCTCGCCGCGGCAGAACGTGTGGCGCACGCTGCCGGTCGACGACTCGCCCTCGAACAGGTCGTAGTCGACGTTCATGTGCGAGGTGCGGGTGGAGAACTCGAACGGGGTGGAGGGGTCGAATACGACCAGGTCGGCGTCCTTGCCGGGCGCGATCGCGCCCTTGCGGGACAGGCCGAAGCGGCGGGCGATCGCCGTCGAGGTGAGGTCGACCAGCTCCTCGGGCGTGATCCGCCCGGTCTCCACGCCGAGGTCCCAGAGCTTGACCAGCCGGTGCTGGATCATCGCCAGGCCGTTCGGGATCTTCGAGAAGTCGTCGCGGCCGAGCGCCTTCTGCTCGCTGTTGAACGGGCAGTGGTCGGTGGACACGCTCTCGAGCACGCCGCGGTCGAGCGCCGCCCAGAGCAGCTCCTGGTTGTGCTGTTCGCGCAGCGGCGGCGAGCAGACGTAGCGGGCGCCCTCGAAGTCCGGCCGCTCGAGGTCGTGGACCGTGTTGGTCAGGTACTGCAGGCAGGTCTCGGCGGAGACGTTCACCCCGCGCGCCTGACCGGCGGCGATCTCGTCGGCCGCCAGCCCGCAGGTCACGTGCACGATGTAGACGGCCGCGCCGGCGAGCTCGGCCAGCCGCACCGACCGGTGCGTCGCCTCGGCCTCGAGCGCCTCCGGGCGCGTGCGCGCGTGGTGGATCGGGTCGGTCTGGCCGGCGGCCAGTGCGCGCTCCACCAGCACGTCGATCGCCCAGCCGTTCTCGCAGTGGACCATCGTCAGCGCGTTCAGGTCGCGCGTGCTCTCGAGCACGCGCAGGAACAGGTCGTCGGTGACCATCAGCACGCCCTTGTAGGCGAGGAAGACCTTGAACGTGCAGATGCCCTCCTCGACCATCGGCTCCATGTCGGCGAACGTGCCCTCGTCGGCCTGCGTGATCGCGATGTGGAAGCCGTAGTCCACGTGCGCCGCGCCGGAGGCGCGATCGCTCCACTCCTCGAGCGAGGAGCGCAGGCCGCCCGGGTGCTGCTGGATCACGAAGTCGACGATGCAGGTGGTGCCGCCGGCCGCCGCCGCGCGGGTGCCCGTGTCGTAGTCGTCGATCGAGTGCGTTCCGCCGAACGGCATCGCCATGTGGGTGTGGTTGTCGATCAGGCCCGGCAGCACGTAGCAGCCATCGGCGTCCACGACCTCGGCGTCCACATCCCCGAGCGCCCCGACCGCGGCGATCTCCTCGCCGTCCACGAGCACGTCGGCGACCGACGAGTGGCTGGCGGTCACGACCGTGCCGCCGCGGATGAGCTTTCTCATGCTGCACCTCCAGTCGCGCCGGCGAAGCGCGGGATGATCTCTTGCCCGTAGACCTCGAGCGTCTCCTCCTGGCCCTCGGTCATCAGGTAGATGTTGAACTGGTCGACGCCGATCGACTCCAGCTCCGCGAGCTTCTCGATCGCCTGGTCGGGCGTGCCGAGCACGCAGAAGCGGTCGCAGATCTCGTCGGTCACGAAGGCGCCGTGCTTGGCGCCGACGCGCGAGTGCTCGTCGTAGTCGTAGTCCGTCTCGTCCGGCACGTAGTCGGTCAGCGCCTTCGGCACCACCGAGCCGTCGGCGCCGTAGCGGCCGATCAGGTCCCGCACGTGGTTCGAGACCATCGCCGGGAACCAGCGCACCTGCTCGCGGGCCGCGGCGAGGTCGTCCGAGATGTGGCTGGGCGCGCAGACGATGCACTTGAGCGCGGCGGGGTCGCGGCCCGCCTCCTCGGCCGCCTTGCGCGCCGTACCCATCGTCCACTGGATGATGTCCGGGTCCGCGAGCTGGATGATCACGCCGTCGCCCACCCGGCCGGCGATGGCGAGCACCTTCGGGCCGTAGCCGGCCACGTGCATCTCGATCGGCGGCAGCTCCGGGCGCACCCAGGCCAGCTCGATCTCGGTGTCGTTCCAGGTGACCCGCTCGCCGTTCATGAACGGCTTGATCATCCGCAGGGCTTCCTCGAACGGCCCGACCCGCACCGGCTGCTGGCCGATGTAGCGGCGCGCCGAGTCGCCCGCGCCCGATCCCCATCACCATCCGGCCGTCGGAGATGTCCTGCAGCGTGGCGTAGGCGCTCGCGACGACCGTCGGCTCGCGCGTGCCCGGGTTGGTGACCATGTGCCCGAGCTTGATCCGCTCGGTCGCCGCGGCGGCCAGCGCCATGGTCGGCATCGACTCCTGCCAGAGCACGTGCGAGTCGTAGGTCCAGCCGTACTCGAAGCCGTGCCGCTCGGCCAGCTGGAGCAGCTCGATCAGCCGCTGGTAGGGCGGGTCGGGCAGGACGGTGACGCCGAAGCTGAGGGGCACGGCCAGAAGCTACCGCACGCTCTCGCGCCCGCGCTGCCGCAGGTCGAAATAGAGCAGTGTCGAGTAGAGCGCTCCGAACGGCTGCGCCACGGAGCTCGCCACGATCTGCCCGATCAGCGCCCAGATGGCGCGGTCCGCGCTGTCGGCGGCCGCGGTGAAGGGGGCGACCAGCACGATGGACGCCAGCAGCGCCAGCAGGTTCACGAGCACGATCAGTCCGAGCGTGCGCCACCACGACCCCTGCACGAGCCGGCCGCTCGCGCGCAGCGCGCTCGCGCCCTGGGCGCCCTCCAGCACCACCGCCTGGGGCACGAAGTACCAGCGCACGAACAGGTAGATGCCCGGCACGATCAACACCGCTCCGAGCAGGATCCCGAGCGCCGCCAGCAGCACCGCGAAGAAGATCGGGCTGAACGACTCGAAGCCCTTCACGAGCGCCTCGCGCGCTCTTGGCGAGCCGCCGGCCGCCACCGATTGCAGCGCGTACACGCAGATCGCGGTGATCAGCGGCGCGACGACCAGATACGAGACCACCGCCGGGATCACTGCCTCGGCGACCCCCGGGGAGCTGTCGTAGCCCGATGTCAGCTGCCCCAGCCCGACGCCGCTCACGATCAGCTCCGCAGGCACGACCACCAGGGCGCCGAGCGCGAGGAAGGTCCAGAAGTGACGGAAGTAGACGACGAACGAGTCGCGCAGCAGCGCGCCCCTGTTACGCGGGCGCTCGAGCTCGATCACGCACGCGCGGGGGCGGCAAGCTCTCGGTACCCCTCGGCGATCCGACCGATGGCCTCCTCGATCTGATCGGGCGGCACCGCCGAGTAGGCGAGCCGCAGCGAGTTCTCGCCGCCTTCGATCATGAAGCCGGTGCCCTTCTCGAACACCACGCCGCGCTCCGCGGAGCGGGTGGCGAGCTCGGCGACGTCGGTGCCCTCGGGCAGGTCGACCCAGAGGAAGTAGCCGCCCTCCGGGGTCACGTAGCGAGCGTCGGGGAGGTGCCGGTCGAGGGCGGCGCAGGTGGCGTCGCGCCGCTCGCGCAGCGCGGCCTTCACGGTGGCGATCGAGCGGTCGATCGAACCCGAGTGGCAGAACTCGGCGACGATCGCCTGGGCCACCATGTTCGGCGAGATGTAGGTCTCCGTGGCGCGCTTGCGCACGGCCGCGATCAGCTCCTCGGGGCCGAGCAGGTAGCCCACCCGGATCCCCGGGCAGACCGTCTTCGAGAACGAGGACGCGTACACGACCGACTCGTCCTCGTCGAGCTCGATCATGGTCGGCAGCTGCTCGCCCTCGAAGCGCAGGGCCACGTAGGGGTCGTCCTCGAAGATCGTGAAGCCGTACTCGCGCGCCAGGGCGAGCAGGCGCTGACGCTTGTCCAGCGACAGCGTGCAGCCGGCCGGGTTCTGGAAGTTGGGGATGATGTGGGCGAGCGTCGGCCGCGCGCCCTCCTCGAGCGCGGCCTGGAGGGCGCCGACGTCGATGCCGTCCGCCTCCAACGGGATCGCGAGGATCTCGGCGCCCAGCTTGGTCAGGGACAGCAGGGTGCGGTCATAGGTGGGCGCCTCGACCACAACCAGGTCGCCGGGCTCGACCAGCTCCTGCGAACAGGAACGCGTCGGCCTGCATCGACCCGTTGGTGGCGACCAGCCGCTTGGGGTCCACGCCGTGGTGCTTCGAGAGCCACTCGAGCAGGCGCGGGTAGCCCGCCGAGGTGCCGTAGGCGAACGCGCCGCCCGGGTCGCGCTCGAAGGCGCTCTGGGCGGCGGCGCGGAGCTCGTCGACGGCGATGATGTCGAGCGAGGGAGCGCCGCGCGAGAGCGAGATGTTGGTGAGCTCGGCCACGGCCAGCCAAGATAGCTGCTAAGTGCCGCCGCGCGCCGTGATGTCGGCGAGCGCTTCGGCCTTGTTCGTGTAGGCGGCGATGCGGGCCACGCGGCCGTCGCGGAAGCTGTGGACGAAGAACAGGTAGTCGCCGCGGAGGCCGTCGTCGGACGCGATGCGCCGATGGCCGATCACGAGCAGGTCGGGGTCGTGCGGCTCGAAGGTGTAGGGGGAGGCCATGAACCGCTCCCCGCGCTCCTCGAACTCCGCGAAGAAGCGGCGCACGCCATCGCGGCCGCGATAGACCCGGCCGTCGTGGGCGACGAACTCCACTTCGGGATCGAGCAGCAGAATGGCCGGCTCCGCCCCCCGCTCCCTGTAGGTGGACCACAGCTCGTGCACGGCGTCGAGGCGCTCGTCCACGCTCTCATAATGCCCCATTCGGGTATGGGTACGCTGATTCGTGTGGCGACCTGGGACGACGTCCGCCGGCTCGCGCTGGCGCTGCCGGAGACGAGCGAGGGGATCTCGCGCGATCAGCGCCGATGGGAGGTCAAGGGCAAGGGGTTCGTGTGGGAGCGCCCGCTGCGCAGGTCCGACTTCGACGCGCTGGGCGACGCCGCGCCCGACGGGCCGATCCTCGGCGCCCGGGTGGAGCACCTGATCGCCAAGGAGGCGCTGCTCGCCGACGACCCGAGCGTCTACTTCACCACCCCGCACTTCGACGGCTACCCGGCGGTGCTCGTCCGCCTGGAGGAGATCGGGATCGAGGACCTCGAGGAGCTGGTGGTCGAGGCGTGGCTGGCGCGGGCGCCCAAACGGCTGGCCAAGGAGTACCTCAGCGAGACGTGACCCCGACGGGGGTATGGCAAACGGCCTCGACGTTGTTGCCGTCGGGGTCGAGCACGAACGCGCCGTAGTAGTGCGGGTGGTAGATCTCCCTGAGGCCCGGCGCACCGTTGTCCTTCCCGCCGGCTGCGACGGCGGCCGCGTGGAAGGCGTCGACGGTCTCGCGGCTCTCGGTCCGAAACGCCACGTGGGTGCCGCTGTCCGGGCCGCGCTCGCGCTGCCCGATCCAGAAGAAGGGGAACTCGGCGCCGAAGCCGCCGATCCCCTCGATCGGCTCCATCATCAGCGCTATCCCGAGCGGCGCTAGGGCCTGCTCGTAGAAGGCCTTGCTGGCTACGTAGTCGCTCACATCCAGCCCGACGTGGTCAAGTCTCGCCGCCATGGGACCGATCCTACGTGTTGCGTGTGTGAAAGCCTTGCCGGTCTGAGTCGAGCGCGAATGACCTGGATCGCGGCGGCTTTGGTCGTCGCGATCGGATGCCTGGGCGTGCCCGCGGTCTCGAACGCCGCGGGACCGCGGCTCAAGGTGGTGGGCAACCGTCTGGTCGACGGCCGCAGCGGCGGGAGCTTCGTCCCCCGCGGAGTCAACTGGCCCAGCTTCGAGTACGCCTGTCAAAACGGCTACGGATACTCGAACTCGGCGGGTCGCCGCACTGTGGGCCCGGACGCCGCCGGGGCGGCGGTGATGGTCAGCTGGCACGTCAACACGGTGCGCATCCCGCTGAACCAGGACTGCTGGCTGGGCGAGGACGGGCTGCCGGCCTTCGGGCGTGCCTCCGGCTATCGCGCGGCCGTGCGCAGATGGGTCTCGATCCTGCACCGGGCGGGGCTGGCCGTGATCCTCGATCTGCACTGGTCGGGCCCGGCCGGCGTGGTGGCCGACGGCCAGCGCGCCATGGCCGACGACCGCTCGGACGATTTCTGGAGCTCGGTCGCCAGGACGTTCAAGAAGGATCGCTCGATGATCTTCGACGTCTTCAACGAGCCGTACTCGCGCTACGGCGACAAGGGGATCGTCTTCGACCTGACCTGGGGGTGCTGGCGAAACGGGGGCTGCAACGCGCCGCGCGCGCACGTCCTTCAGGCCTTCGACGGTACGACGTTCGTCACCGTCGGCATGCAGGCGATGGTCGACGCGATCCGCACGACCGGCGCGCGGCAGCCGATCATGATCAGCGGGCGGGACTTCGGCAACGACGTCGACGGCTGGCTCGACAACCGCCCGAACGACAGCCAGCTGATCGCGGGCTTCCACGCGTACAACCACCAGGCCTGCAACACCGAGGCGTGCTGGGACTCGAAGGTCGCGCCGATCGCGGCCCAGGTGCCGGTGGTGAGCGGCGAGTTCGCGGAGAACGACTGCGTCCCCGCCTACGACGAGCGTTTCATGGACTGGGCGGACCGCCACGGGGTGGGCTACCTGCCCTGGGCTTGGTGGATCCTGCCCCAGAAGGGGTGCTCGCTGCCCGCCCTGCTCCGCAACGTCAAGGGAGACGCGCGCAAGCCGAACGGAACGGCGCTGAAGCGACATCTGGCGAGGCTGGCGCCGCGGCTGTCGGTCAGCGGCTCGGCCTCGCAACGCCTCGACGGGGCGGTGGAGGTCCGCTTGAGCTGCAAGAAGGCCTGCCGGGCGAGCGCGACGGGCGACTTGATCGTCGCGACGGGATCGGGGCCACGCGCGGCGGTGACCACCCGCTTCCGTCTCCAGGCCGTCTCGGCCCGCAAGCTGCGGGCGGGGCGTGGAGTCACGTTCGCCCTGAGGATCCCGGCGAAGGCGCGCCTGGCGGCGCAGGCGGCCCTGGGCGCGGGCCGCTCCGTCTCGGCGCGCATCACGATCGTGGCGCGCGGTAACTCGCTCGAGACGCACAGGACTCGCACGTCGCGGCTGCGCGGCGGAGTGAGCCTCGGGTCCTAGACCACGAACTTCCGACTCACGACACTAGCCCGCCTGCCTGTCCTCGCGCACCCGGTCGTCCGAAGCGAAGCGCCCGGCCGCCTCCAGCGCCTCGGCGGCCTCCGGCAGGAACGGCCAGAACAGGTGGAACACGTGCGCGTCGACCGGGTAGAGCTCCAGGCGCGCGTCCACGCCGTGCCGGCGTGCGTGGTCCGCCAGGGCGTTGCCGTCCTGGAGGCGGTCGTCCCCGACGGCCGCCTGGATCAGCAGCGGAGGGAGATCGGTTAGATCCGCGCCCAGCGGGCTCGCCACCGGGTCGTCCGCCGAATGCCCGCCGAGGTAGGCGGCGGCGCTGCGGCGGATGTTCTCGTCATGCCGGAGGGTGAGCGCGAGGTCGACCCACGGGCACATCAGCACGGCGCCGCCGGGTTGGGGCAGCCCGCGCTGCTTGAGCGTGAGCAGGACCGACATGACCAAGCCCGCCGCCGGAGGAGTCGCCGGAGAGCGTCACCTCGTCGGGGCCGATGCCGCGATCGAGCATCCAGCTGTAGGCGGACACGGCGTCCTCGATGGCCGCGGGGAACGGATGCTCCGGGGCGAGGCGATAGTCGGGGACGAGCACGCCGGTGTCCGCCGCGAGCGCGAGGGCGCCGGCGAGCGGGCGATACCCGAATGCCGAGCCGATGACGTAACCGCCGCCGTGGAGGTGCAGCAGCCTCGGTGGGTCGTCCGGCTGCTGCCCGACCACCAGCGAGGACACGCCGTTCGCGGTCACCGCCCGCACGGTCACCTCGGGTGGCAGCGAGAAGTTCGCGAGCATCTTCTCGTAGGCCGTGCGCTGCTCCTGCACGTCGGCGTCCGAGGCGGCCGCCTGGACGAGCGGCTCCCAGAGCCTGTGCACGCGCCCGACCAGCTCGCCCCCCACCGATTGAACGGCCGATACGGCCGCGTCGACCTCGCGCAGGACCGGTCGGACCCGGCCGAGCAGGGCCTCGCCGGCGAGCGTCAGCTCCACCCGGTGCGTCGAGCGTCGCAGCAGCTCGCAACCGAGCAGCGCCTCCAGCGCGCGGATCTGCCGGCTCAGCGCCGGCTGCGTGATGTAGAGCCGCTCGGCGGCCCTGCCGAAGTTGAGCTCCTCGGCGACCGCGACGAACGCGCGCAGGTGCCGCAGCTCGATGGCTTCCGGCGCCTGGGGGAAGGCGAGCACGTTCGGGTCGTCGGTCACGTACCGCATTATCGACAGTCGTCCGTCTCGCGGCCATGCCGACTGCGCATGGCGGCCATGCTCGATCGGCCTTTCCCTTTCAGAGCGAGCCCGGCGACCATGCCGGCCATGCCATCCGAGGTGCAGCGCGACGCAAGCCTGGCGCTACGAGAGCGGAACGCGACCATGAGGGTCCGGGTCAACTGGCCGACCGCCGACGAGGGCGCGACGCCACCGGTGCTCGTCTTCTTCTCGGAGGCGGACGTGCTCACCGACACGGTGGACGCCGTCTGCCGCGGGCTGTGCGCCGAGGCCAACCTGGTGGTGCTGTCGGTGCGGACCGCGGACCGGGACACCGCGACGACCGCCCTCGAATGGACCGCCGACCACGCGACGGAGCTGCAGGCCGATCCCGCCGCGGTCCTGGTCGGGGGGATCGGGCGGGGAGGTGGGCTGGCGGCGACCGTGGCGCTGGGCACGCGTGACGAGGCGTGGCCGGCCCTGACCCGTCAGGTGCTGGTTCGCCCGGACTTCGCTGACTTTCCGGAAGCCCTGGCCGAGGTCGCGCCCGCGACCGTGGTCGGCGCTCCCGGTTACGCGGGCCGCCTGCGGGAGGCCGGGGTCGAGGTCGAGGAGCTGGACGCGATCGGCGAGCTCGGTTCAGCGCTGTGCCGAGCGATGAGTTTGGACCGGATCGCCGGTCTCAGTACGTGACATGACTACCACGAGGAGCTTGAGAGACGTGACCGCCGAGATGACCGACCGGAGCCGCTGGGCGGCTCTGTACGTGCTGTGCGTCGGGATGCTGATGATCGTGCTCGACGCCACGATCGTGAACGTCGCGCTGCCCTCGATCCAGGACGATCTTGGGTTCTCGCAGTCCAACCTCGCGTGGGTCGTGAACGCGTATCTGATCGCGTTCGGCGGCCTGCTGCTGCTCGCCGGGCGGATCGGCGACCTGATCGGACAGCGGCGCATCTTCCTGATCGGGCTGGTGATCTTCACCGGCGCGTCCCTGCTGTGCGCGCTCGTCGCAGAGCCAGGGCATGCTGATCGGCGCGCGCTTCGTCCAGGGCGTCGGCGGTGCTCTGACCTCGGCCGTGATCCTCGGGATGATCGTGACGATGTTCCCCGAGCCGCGCGAGCAGGCCAAGGCGATCGGCGTGTACACCTTCGTCGCCGTGGCCGGCGGCTCGATCGGCCTGATCGTGGGCGGCGTGCTGACGCAGGCGATCAGCTGGCACTGGATCTTCTTCGTCAACCTGCCGATCGGCGTCGCGACCGCGGTGGCCGCGCTGCGGCTGGTCGAAGGGCGCGAGGGGATCGGGCTCGGCCAGGGCGCCGACATTCCCGGCGCGTTCCTCCTCACCGGCGGGCTGATGCTCGGCGTGTACACGATCCTCGAGGTCGAGCAACAGGGTTGGGGCTCGACGCAGACGCTCGGCCTCGGCGGCGTGGCGCTGGCCCTGCTCGCGGCGTTCCTGCTCCGCCAGGCACGCGCCGCCAACCCCCTGATGCCGCTGCGGCTGTTCCGTTCGCGCGAGGTCAGCGGGGCGAACCTGGTGCAGGCGCTGCTGGTGGTCGGGATGTTCGGGATGTTCTTCCTCGGCGCGCTCTACATGCAGCGCGTGCTCGGCTACGACGCGCTCCAGGTGGGCCTCGCGTACCTGCCGACCACGCTGGTGATGGGGACCATGTCGTTCCGCTTCTCGGCGCAGCTGAACACGCGCTTCGGGCCCAAGGCGACGCTGATTCCGAGCATGCTGGCGATCGGCGCCGGGCTGCTGCTGTTCGCGCGCACCCCGGTGAACGCCTCCTACGTCGTCGATCTGATGCCGGCGACGATCCTGATCGGCCTCGGAGCGGGTCTCGCCTTCCCCTCGCTGATGATGCTGGCGATGTCCGGCGCGACCCCGGAGGACTCCGGGCTGGCGTCCGGTCTGGTCAACACGAGCGTGCAGGTGGGCGGGGCGATCGGCCTGGCCGTGCTGGCGACGCTGGCGAGCGAGCGCACCGACACCGTGCTGGCGCGCGGCGAGTCGACGGCCTCGGCCTTGAACTCGGGCTACCACCTGGCCTACCTGGTCGGAGCGGGGCTGATCGGCGTGGCGATCGCGATCGCGCTGAGGGCGTTCCGCGCGGAGCCGGCCGCCGAGGCCGCCGAGGCGCCGAGGGCGACCGAAGTGGCGTTCCCCGAAGCGGCGTGATCTAAGGGCTAGACCCGCGCGCCCAGGATCTCGACCGCGATCTCCGCCACCTGCGTCGGGTTGCGGCCCACGCGAACCCCGCGGGCTTCCAGCGCCTCGGCCTTCGCCGCCGCGGTTCCCTGCGACCCCGACACGATCGCGCCCGCGTGTCCCATGGTCTTGCCCGGCGGCGCGGTGAACCCGGCGATGTAGGCGACCACGGGCTTGGTCACGGACGCCGCGATGTACTCCGCGGCCTCCTCCTCCGCCGACCCGCCGATCTCACCGCACATCACGATCAGCTCCGTCTCCGGATCGGCCTCGAAGCAGCTCGAGGATGTCGATGAAGCTCGAGCCGGGCACCGGGTCGCCGCCGATGCCCACGATCGACGAGTTCCCGAATCCGCCCTGGGCCAGCTCGTTGCCGATCTGGTAGGTCAGCGTCCCCGACCGTGACACGAGCCCGACGTTGCCCTCCTTGAAGAACTGCGCCGGGATGATCCCCACGTTCGCCTTGCCCGGCGACAGGATCCCCGGGCAGTTCGGCCCGATCAGCCGCGAGCTGCCTCGCCGCAGGTGGTTGTAGACCTTCAGCTCGTCGTGGGCGGGGATGCCCTCCGTGATCGCGATGATCAGCGCGACCCCGGCGTTCTCCGCCTCCAGGATCGAGTCGGCGGCGAACCGGGGCGGCACGAAGATCATCGCCGTGTTCGCGCCCGTTTCCGAAACCGCGGCGTGGAACGTGTCGAACACCGGAATGCCCTCCACGTCCTGCCCGCCCTTGCCGGGCGTCACCCCCGCCACCACCTGCGTCCCGTAGTCGCGGTTGCGCAGGCTGTGGAACGTTCCCTCGCGCCCGGTGATGCCGGAGACGACGAGCTTCGTAGACGAGTCGACCAGGATTGACATCAGCCGGCCAGCTCCACGACCTTCTCGGCGGCGCCCAGCATCGTCGTCTCGGTGTGCACGTTGGGGAGCGCCGCCTCCGCCAGCAGGGCGCGGCCCTCTACGTCGTTCGTCCCGTCCAGCCTCACCACGAACGGGACCGAAGGCTTGATCTGCGCGAAGGCCTCGATCAGCCCGCGCGCCACCTCGTCGCAGCGGGTGATCCCGCCGAAGATGTTGAACAGCACCGCGCTCACCTTCTCGTCGGAGAGGATCACCTCCACCGCGCTCGTGATCGCCTCCGCCTTGGACCCGCCGCCGGCGTCCAGGAAGTTCGCCGGGCGGCCGCCGGCCTGGGCGACCACGTCGAGCGTCGACATGACCAGCCCCGCGCCGTTGCCCAGGATGCCCACGTTGCCGTCCAGCTTCACGTACGTGAGCCCGCGCTCCTTCGCCATCCGCTCCTGCGGGTCCTGCGCCGACAGGTCGCTCAGCTCCGCCACGTCCGGGTGCCGGTAGAGCGCGTTGTCGTCGATCGTCACCTTGGCATCCAGCGCCACGACCTCGCGGGCCTTGGTGATCAGCAGCGGGTTGACCTCGACCAACGTCGCGTCCTCGGCCACGAACACCTCGTACAGCTTGCCCAGCATCGCGCCGACCGGCCGGATCACGTCAGCGGCGATGCCCGCCTCGTATGCAAGCCGCCGCCCGTGGAAGTCCTGGAAGCCGAGCAGCGGGTCCACATGCGCCATGCGCATGGCCTCGGGGTCCTCCTCGGCGACCGCCTCCACGTCCATGCCGCCCATGCGCGAGAGCATCGCCATCGGCTGCTTGGCGGAGCGGTCGAACACGATCGCCGCGTAGTACTCCTCGTCGATCTCGCTCGCCTTCTCGACCCAGACCTCGTGCACGGTGAAGCCGCGGATGTCCATCCCGAGGATCGCGCCGGCGTGTTCCTCGGCGGACTCGCGGTCGGTGGCGAGCTTGATCCCGCCCGCCTTCCCGCGTCCGCCGATCTGGACCTGGGCCTTGATCACGACCGGGTAGCCGAGCTGCTCGGCCGCGTCCACGGCGTCCGCGACCGCGGTCGCGTGCCGTCCCTCGGGCACGGGAACTCCGTGCTTGGAGAACAGCTGTTTGCCCTGGTATTCGAGAAGGTCCATGTCGGATAGATAGGATGCTGCGCCGCTGCGCCCGGGGGGCGCGGACCCTATCGAAACGACTGAATGGCACTTCCCAAAGACGTTAAGTTCGTCACCTTCGACTGCTACGGCACCCTGATCGACTGGGAGAGCGGCGTATACGACGCATTCCAGAAGGAGGCCGATCGCGACGGTTTCACGATCGACCGTGATGTCCTGATCCCGCGCTTCATCGACGTGCAGCGCGACATCCAGCGTGGCTCGTATGAGCTGTACGCCGAGGTCCTGCGCCGCACCGCGGTGCGCGTGGCGGCCGAGTTGAGCTGGGATCTCGAGCCCTCGCGCTCGAATTTCCTGCCCAACAGCGTGCCGGCCTGGCAGGCGTTTCGCGAGACCAACGCCCAGCTGGAGCGCTTCGCGAAGAAGTACGAGCTGGGCATCCTCTCCAACATCGACGACAAGCTCCTCGGCGCCACCCGCCGGCACTTCCGCGCGGACTTCGACCTGGTGGTCACGGCGCAGCAGGTGCGCTCCTACAAGCCCGACCCGGCCCACTTCAAGGAGTGCGCGCGCCGCATCGGGCAGATGAAGCGCAACTGGGTGCACATCGCGTCGGGCTACCCGACCGACATCGAGCCGTGCATCAAGGAGAAGATCCCGGTGATCTGGGTCAACCGCCACGGCGAGGTGATCGAGGGCGGACGCAAGCCCGACGCCGAGGTCAAGACCTTCCGCGACGCGGGCAAGCTGCTCAAGGCCGCGTAGGCAGCGTTGCGCGCCGTCTCCATCAGCACCGACGCGCTGGTGGTAACGAGCGGCTTCTGGCAGACCAACGCGATCGCGCTGCGGGTCGGCGACGAGGCGATGCTGATCGACTCGCCCTACCTCCCGGACGAGCTTGAGGCGCTGCCCAGCCTGCTCGCCGGCGCGGGCTTCGAGCCGGACGGGCTGCTCGCCACCCACGCGGACTTCGACCACCTGCTGGGGCGGCTGGCGTTCCCGGGCATGACGCTGGGGCTCTGCGAGAGCTCGGTGGAGCGCATGCACCGCGAGCCGGGCGAGGCCCAGCGCGCCCTGCGCAAGTACGACGACGAGTTCTACGTGTCCCGGCCGGCGCCGCTGGCGCTCGGGCAGGTGCAAGCGCTGCCGGTGCCGGGGAGCGTGGAGATCGGCGACCGCGAGCTGGAGCTGCAGCCCGCCGAGGGGCACACGGCCGACGGGATGGCGATCTTCGATCGGGCGCACGGCCTGCTGGTGGTCGGCGACTACCTGTCCGACGTGGAGATCCCCTGGATCTCGGAGGGTGGCTCGCTCGCCGACTACCGGGCGACGCTGGCGCGACTGGCCCCGCTGGTGGAGGCCGCGACGACGGTCGTTCCCGGCCACGGTGCGCCGCACGACCGCGACACGACGCTGCGCCTGCTCGACGAGGACGTGGACTACCTGGACGCGCTGGAACGCGGCGACGACACCCTGCCGCAGGGTCGCGACACGAAGGCCCAGCGCGGCATCCACGCGGAGAACGTCGAGCGCGTCTAGGAGGCGCTCGCCGCGTCGATGGCCTCTTGCCACGAGCGGAAGCCCTGCACGCGCACGACCTGGTCGCCGGAGAACACGAGCAGGTTGGCGAACTCCTGGTCGAGCTCGATCTGGCTGGTGCTGCCGCGCATGTGCACGACCCCCAGCCAGAGGACCGAATCCTCGAGGTCGCGAATCTCCTTCTCCTCGAACTGGAAGACGTCCCAGCTGTCCCAGATGGCGTTGAAGCCGCGGGCGACCTCGTCGAGGCCGTGGTAGACGGAGCGCTCCACCGCGGCCGGGCTGGCGGGCACCCATTCGACGTCGGGCGCCAGGTGGCGCACGCCCAGCTCGAAGTCGTGCCGATTCCACGCCTCGATGCCCTCGCGGACGATCTCAACTCTCTCCTGAGACATGCCCAGGCCCAGTATCCCGCTACGAGCCCGCCGTGCGAAGGGCTCGCGAGGGCGTGCGCTCGCCCAGCCCGAAGCGCGGCTCGGGCTCGGCCTCGCCCGCCAGCACGCTGGCCGCGTGCTCGGCCAGCGACGGCCCGTGCTTGTACCCGTGCCCCGACCCGCCTCCCAGCAGCCAGACGCCGTCGTGCTCGGGGTGGCGGGCGAAGAGGAAGTTGCCGTCGGCGGTGAGCGAGTAGTGGCACGAGGGCGTCGAGCGCACCGGCGCATTCGCCAGGGCCGGGAAGCGGGTGGCGACGAACTCGCGGGCCGCGGCCACGCTTGCGCTCGGGGCGTGCTCCGGGCGCAGGCCCGGCTCGACGGGCTCGCCCTCGCGATCGGACGCGACCTTCATGCCGTACGGCTCGATCGAGCCGTGGCCGTACGCGCTCGCGTCGAAGTCGACCCAGCCGGGCGCGGGCGGCGAGGCCCACTCCGCTCCGGCCTCGAACAGGACGACGTCCTGGCGCGTGACGCGCAGCCGTGCGTGCTCGGGGAAGAGTCCGGCCAGCCAGCCGCCGCAGGCCCATACGACGCGGTCTGCCTCGAGCCGCCGGCCGTCCACCACCGCGCCGTCGCCGTCCGGCCGCGCCTCGCCGAGCAACAGCTTCAGGCCGCCCTCACGGGCGCGCCGCACCAGCGCTCGCACGCCGTCTCCCGCTCTCAGCACCCCCGCCGCGGGCTCGAGCAGGCCGAATGCCAGGTCGTCGGTCGCCAGGCTGGGGAACAGCTCCGCCGTCGCGGCCGGGTCCAGGCGCTCCACCGGGATCCCGTGCGCGCGCAGCACCCGCTCGCTCTCGCTCTCCCAGCCGTCCTCGCGCCGCGCGAACCAGACGACGCCCGCCTCGACGAGCACGCCCAGCTCGCGCCAGGCCGAGCGGGCGCGCCAGGCGGAGGCCGAGTAGAAGGAGTCCGCGCCATGGCTGAAGCGCAGCAGCCGCGTCTCGCCGCCCGACTCGGAGCGCGGATCGCCCGGCTCGAAGCGATCGACGAGCGTGACCTCCCAGCCGGCCGCGACCAGGCGGTCGGCGAGGGCCGCCCCGAAGACTCCAGCGCCGACGACGACGGCAGAGCTCAAGCGAACACCCGCCGGCGACGCCGCCCCAAGCCAATCTTCGCGGGGGTCCGCCGGCGCCGCCGCGGCAAGCCAATCTTCACGGGGGTCCGGGGGCGCGAGCCCCCGGCTGCCATCACTTGATGACGGCGATCGTGTCGCCGGTGGCGATCGAGCCGCCCTCGGACACGCCCAGCTCCTCGACCGTGCCGGACGACGGTGCGGTGATCTCGTTCTCCATCTTCATCGCCTCGATCACGCAGATCAGCGCGCCCTCCTCGACCTCCGCGCCCTTCTGCACGGCGACCTTGAGCACCGTCCCCTGGATCGGCGACAGCAGCTGGCCCGGCGCGCCGCCCCCGCCGCCGCCCGACTTGCGCTCTCGCCGTGGGGCCTGCTTCACGGGCGACGCCCCGTTGGGAGCGGCCGGGGCGCCGATCACCTTCACGTCGAACTTGCGTCCCGACACCTCGACGGCGTACTTGCGCTCCACCGTCTCGGCCTGGTCGTCCTCGGCGGGCGCCGGGGGCGGGAAGGCCAGCTGCTTGAGCCAGTCCTTGTCCTCGACCAGGTCGCGGCAGGTCTCCCCGTTGCGCCACTGCTCGGTCGCGAGCAGCGCCGAGTGGAACGGGATCAGCGTCTTCAGGCCGCCGATCTCGAACTCCCCGAGCGCCCGCAGCATCCGCCGCGTGGAGGCCTCGCGGTCCACGTCCCAGACGATCAGCTTGCCGATCATCGGGTCGTACAGCGGGAGCACCTCGTAGCCCGCCTCGGCGCCGGAGTCCACGCGGGTGAACGGGCCGGCCGGCTCGCGGTAGGCCTCGATCCGGCCCGGGGCCGGGGCGAAGTTCTTGGAGGCGTCCTCGGCGTTGATGCGGCACTCGATCGCGTGGCCGCGCAGCACCACGTCGTCCTGCGTGTAGGCGAGCGGCTCGCCGGCGGCGATCTTGACCTGCTCGCGCACGATGTCGATCCCGGTGACCATCTCCGTCACGCAGTGCTCCACCTGCACGCGCGTGTTCATCTCGAGGAAGAAGTACTCGCCGTCCTGCAGCAGCCCCTCGATCGTGCCGGCCGAGCGGTAGCCCACCGCCCGCGCGGCCTCCGTGCCGATCTTGCCGATGCGCTCGCGCAGCTCCGGGTCGACCGCGGGCGCGGGGCTCTCCTCGATCAGCTTCTGGTGGCGGCGCTGCACCGAGCAGTCGCGCTCGAACAGGTGGATCACGTTGCCCTCGCCGTCGGCGAGGATCTGCACCTCCACGTGGCGCGGGTCGGGCAGGTAGCGCTCGACGTACACGGTGGGGTCGGAGAAGAACTTCTCGCCCTCGCGCGACGCGCCCTCGAAGGCCTTCTCCAGCTCGTCCTCCGACTCGGCCACGCGGAAGCCCTTGCCGCCGCCCCCGCCGGATGCCTTGATCGCGACCGGGTAGCCGACCGACTCGTCGATCACGACCTTGGCGTCCGCGACCGACTCGACCGGGTCGGTCGTGCCGGGCACGATCGGCACCCCGGCGTCGCGCATGATCTCGCGCGCCTTGGTCTTCGACCCCATCGCGTCGATGGCGCTCGCCGGCGGCCCGATGAAGACGATGCCGGCCTCCTCGCAGGCGCGCGCGAAGGCGGCGTTCTCGGCCAGGAAGCCGTAGCCCGGGTGGATCGCCTCGGCGCCCGCCTGCTGCGGCCACCTCGATGATCTTCTCCACCTTCAGGTAGCTCTCGGTCGCGGGTCCGGGGCCGAGCAGATAGGCCTCGCCGGCGCGCCGCACGTGGGGCGCGTCGCGATCGGGCTCGGAGTAGACCGCCACGCTGCTCACGCCCAGCTCGTCGAGCGTGCGCATGACGCGGATGGCGATCTCACCGCGGTTTGCAACGAGAACCTTGGTGAACATCGGGGTCGGAGAGGTTATCGTCGGGCCATGCTGCGCGGCCGTACCCTGCTGGCGCTGGCGGCCGCCGCCGTGTTCCTCTCGATCCCCGGTGCCGCGCAGGCGCAACTGAGGCTGCGCAACTGCGACCACGTCCAGTGCGGCCGCCTGTCTGTCCCGCTGGACCGCAGCGGCGCCACCCCCGGCTCTGTCTCGCTCTACCTGCAGCGCCAGCGGGCCCTGCGGCCGCCGGCGCGCGGGGTGACGCTGCTGCTGGCGGGCGGGCCCGGCCAGCCGGCCACCGGCGCGTACAACGACCAGACGGCGGATCCCTACGGCGAGTTCCGCAAGCTGACGCCGTCGAACGACGTCGTCGCGTTCGACGGCCGCGGCACCGGATTCTCCGGCCTCCTGCGCTGCCCCGAGCTCGAGCGCGCCAACCTTGTCGACGCGGGCTCGGCGGCCGCCGCCTGCGCCAATCGGCTCGGGCCGCGACGCGCCTTCTACCGGACGAGCGACTCGGTCGACGACATCGAGTCCGTGCGGGCGGCGCTCGGCGTGGACAAGCTGACGCTGATCGGCGTGTCGTACGGGACCTTCCTCGCCCAGGCCTACGCGGCCCGCTACCCGACCCACGTGGAGCGCGTGCTGCTCGACTCGGTGCTCGACGTGGCCGGGTGGGATCCGTTCTACCTCGACATCTTCGGTGCCGTGCCGCGCGTGCTCGGAGCCGTGTGCCGCCAGACCTGCCCGGCGTTCACCCCGGACGCCGTGGCCGACCTCGGCCGGCTGGTGACCCGGCTCCAGCATGGCTCCCTGCACGGCCACGTGACGCTCCCCAACGGCCATCGCCGTCCGACCGCCCTGACCCGCCAGGAGCTGTTCTTCACGCTCATCTCGGGCGACCTCGACGAGATCCTGCGCGCGTCCTTCCCGGCCGCGGTCAAGTCGGCCCTGCGCGGAGACTTCGACCCGATCCTGCGGCTGAAGCGCCATGCCTCCCTCTCGGAGGGGTCGGGCACCCCGCGTGACTTCAGCTCGGGGCTCTATGCCGCGACGACCTGCGAGGAGATCCCGTTCCCCTGGCCGCGCTTCTCGGACCCGGCGAGCCGCTTCGCGCCGATCTCCCAGGCGATCGCCCAGATCCCGGAGGACGCCCTCTACCCGTTCGACCGTGCCACCGACGAGGGCAACGACTTCATCCGCATGTGCCGCCGCTGGCCGGAGGCGTCCCCCGCGCCCGCCTATGCGCCCGCGCCCGGCTCGCTGCCGGACGTGCCGGTGCTGATGCTGTCGGGCCAGATGGACCTGCGCACCCCGGTCGAGGGCGCCCGCCGCGCCGCCGCGCGGTGGCCCCACGCGCAGGTGCTGACCGTGCCGAGCACGGGCCACTCGGTGCTGACCGCCGACTACAGCCGCTGCACGCACACCGCGGCCGTTCGATTCTTCCGCGGCCAGGCCGTTGCGGCGCGCTGCCCGCGTGGCGCGCAGCTCTTCTTCGCGCTGCCCCCGGCCCCGCGGTCGCTGAACGACCTGCGTGCAGCCGAAGGCGTGCCCGGGCGGCGCGGCCAGGCGATCAACGCGGCCCAGCTCACGCTGTTCGACGTGACGATCGAGTTCGTGTCGACCGTGCTGGCGGCGGAGAACCTCGATCTGCACGGCGGTGGCCTGCGCGGCGGCCGCTGGTCGCTCAATCTGAACGCGCGCGACCCGGTCCTGCGGCTCGACCAGGTCGAGTACCTGCCGGGGGTGCGGGTCACCGGCACGCTCCGCAAGGTCGGAACGCGGCGGGAGCACGCCACTCTGCGGCTGTCGGGCCCGCGCACGCCCGACGGCCTGCTGAGGATCGGCCCCAAGTGGATCACCGGCCGCCTCGACGGCAAGCGCGTTCGCTCGCGCGTGCCCGGGGCGAGCGCGTCCGCCGCGGCGGTCGGCTCGAGGGTCACTCGGGCTCAGCTGCTGCACGTCGCCCGTCGGATCGCGCACAGGCCGCCGCGCTACTGAGACCCGGTTTCGGGAGGCGCTCCCATAATGGGGCGGGTGCGTCTCACAGTCGCCCTGCTCGCCGCCGCGGCGACCCTGCTCTCCCCGCCGGCGGCCGGCGCCGCGCCGCACTTCAAGCGGTGCGGGGCGTTCATGTTCAGCTGTGCGCGGGTGAGCGTCCCGCTCGACCGCGGCGGCGTCACCCCCGGGCGCGTGTCGCTGTTCGTGAAGCGCATCGCCGCCCAGCGACCGCCCCGCCAGGGCGCCCTGTTCGTGCTGGCGGGCGGCCCCGGGCAGTCCGCCACGGTGGCGTTCGACGGCGACGCGCTCGGGGTGCTCTCACCGGCCTTCCGCCACAGGGACCTGATCGTCTTCGACCAGCGCGGCACCGGCCGCTCCGGTCTGCTGCGCTGCCGCGCGCTGGAGCGCTCGAACCTGTTCGACGCCGGGCGGGCCGCCGGCATCTGCGCGCGGCACCTCGGCGCGCGCAGGTACCACTACACGAGCCGGGATTCGGTGGAGGACGTCGAATCGCTGCGGGTCGCCCTCGGCCTGGACAAGATCGCGATCTACGGGACCTCCTACGGCGTGAAGGTCGCGCTCGGGTACGCGCTCACCTATCCCGAGCACGTGGAGCGGCTGGCGCTCGACTCGGTGCTCGAGGTCGACGGGCCCGACCCGTTCTACCGCCCGACGCTCGAGGCGCTCCCGCGCGTGCTCCATTCGCTCTGCCGTTCGACCTGCCGCTCGTTCACCGCCGACCCCCTGGGCGACCTGGCCCGGCTCGTCCGGCGCATGGGCGCCCACGGGCTGCGCGGGCGCGTGGTGGACCCGCGCGGGCGCCTGCGCCCGGCGCGCCTCAGCCGTGGCGAGCTGTTCCTGATGCTGATCAGCGGAGACTTCGATCCGGCGCTGCGCGCCGCCTTCCCCGGTGCCGTCCGCGCGGCGCTGAACGGCGATCGGGTGCCGCTGCTGCGCATGGGCCGGCGCTCCTTCTCGATCGAGGGCGAGCCGCCCCCGCCGCGACTGATCAGCACCGCGCTGTTCACCGCCACGACCTGCGAGGAGATGCTCATGCCCTGGCCGCGCTCCGCACCTCCAGACCCGGCCGAGCGACGCCGGCAGGCCGAGGCGGCGGCGGCGCTGCTGCCCGACCAGGCGTTCCTGCCCTTCGACCGCGCCAGCCTGCTCGAGAACGACCTGCTCCAGCTGTGCGACCGCTGGCCCGCCTCGCCTGTGGAGCCGACGTTCGGGCCTGGCCCACTGCCGGACGTCCCGGTGCTGCTGCTCGAGGGGGAGGAAGACCTGCGCACGCCCGTCGAGGGCGCCCAGCGAGTCGCCGCCCAGTTCCCGCGGGCCAAGCTGGTGGTGGCGCCCGACACCGGCCATTCGGCGCTGGGCAGCGATGCATCCGGCTGCACGGAGCGCGCCTTCGGGCAGTTCTTCCGCGATCGGCCCGTCTCGACCACCTGCCGGCGCGGCCGCGCGGAGTTCCCGCCCACGCCGCCGCCGCCAACGGCGCTGCGCCAGGTCGCGGCGGCGCAGGGCGTTGGCGGCATCCGCGGCCGGGCGCTGACGGCGCTGGCGCTGACCCTGCGCGACGTGGGGGAGGACTCCCTGACGAGCTTCATCCTCGACGAGCGCGACCCGGACCTGGCGCGCGGCGGCGGGCTGCGCGCCGGGCACTACCGGATCGACGGGAACAACGTGCTGCACCTGTCCGGCGTGGTCTTCGTGCCCGGCGTGCGGGTGAGCGGCTCGATCGGGCACTTCGGCGGCCGGCGCCAGAGCGGCCGCCTGCGCTTGAGCGGACGGGTGGCCGGCTCGCTCGCGCTGCGCGGCCGCACGGTGAGCGGGCGCCTCGGCGGAAAGCGGGTGCGCGCGGTGCTCTCGGCGCGCGCGGCTAGCTCGGGCCTGCGGGCGGTTGCGGCGCGCCTGCCCGGGCCCTGAGGCCGGTGAAGAAGGTCGCCATCATCTCGCCCATGAGCGTGTCGGGCACGGCCTCGGGCTCCAGCAGCCGCTCCATCGCCACTCCGTTCGCCATCGCGAACGTCATCGCCGCGATCTGGTCGGGCGGCACCACCGGCTCGATCCCGAGCCGCTCGGCCCGGCGCGCCAGCAGCTCGGCCAGTCGCCCTCGCAGCGAGCGGTAGCGCTCGACGAGCTGGGTCCGGAATCCCTCGTTGCGCGTCGCGTACAGGGCGAACTCGAAGAAGAGCCGGTGCCACTCGGGCTGAGCCGCCAGCATCCGCATCAACCCCTCGGCTGCCTCGCGCGCCTGCTCGTCCGGGTCGGCCTCGGTCGAGAGGATGCGGTCCAGCTCCGCCAGCCGGGCGTCGAAGTGGGCGTCGAGCATCGCGAGGAAGAGCTGATCCTTGTTGGCGAAGTTCGCGTATACAGCGCCCTTGGTGAAGCCGGCTCGCTCGGCGACCTCGTCCAGAGACGCGCGCTCGATCCCCCGCCGTGACGCCACGGCCGCGGCCGAGTCCATCAGCAGCTCTCGCGTGCGAGCCTGACGCTCCTTGCGGGTCGTCACGCCGCCGCGGGGACCCTGGCGGGCTGGCGCACCCGCTCCACCACGACCTCGCCGCCGCGCTCGGGCACCAGGGTGATGGCGCGGCGGGTGATGCGCTCCGACTGAGGGTTCGACGCGCGCAGCTCGAGCCGGCTGACCAGCTCGCGCAGCACGACCCTCATCTCGAGCAGCGCGAAGCTCGCCCCCAGGCAGCGGCGCACGCCGCCCCCGAACGGGATCCAGGTGTAGGTGCCGGCGGGCCGCTCGAGGAAGCGCTCCGGCCGGAAGGCGTGGGGCTCGGGGTAGATGTCGGCGCGCCGGTGCACGAGGTAGATGCAGGGCGCCACGTTGACGCCCGCGGGGAGCAGCCGGCCGCCGATCTCCATCGGCTCGGTCAGGCGACGCAGCACGAGCGCCAGGATCGGGCGCAGGCGCAGCGTCTCCTTGCAGACGGCGTCGACGTAGTCGTCGTCGCCGTCGCGGAGGCGCTCGAGCACGCCCGGCGTGCGCACCGAGCGCTCGACGGCCCAGGCGAGCGACGACGCCGTCGTCTCGTGTCCGGCCACCAGCAGCGTCATCAGCTCGTCGCGCAGCTCCTCGTCGGCCATCGGGCTGCCGTCCTCGTGGCGGGCCTGCAGCAGCAGCGAGAGCACGTCGTCGCGCTCCTCGAGGTCGGTTGCGCGGCGGCGGTCGCGGATCTCCTCGTAGATCAGCGCGTCGGCCGGCGCTCGCACCGCCGCGAACAGGTTGGAGCGCGCGAGTCGCCGCGGGCCGAGCGCCGCGAGCATCGCCATGCGGCGGGGGCTCGTCCCCCACTCGAGCGCGCTCCCGAGGGCCTCGCGCAGACGCGCCCTGCGTTCGTCGTCCTGCACGCCGAAGACGGTTCGGATGATCACCTCGAGCGTGATCCGCTGCATCGCAGGGCGGACGGCGTAGGGCTGCCCCGCCGGCCAGCTCTCGATCTCCTCGGCTGCCACCTCGGCCATCGTCTGCTCGTAGCCGCGCATGCGCTCCCCGTGGAAGGAGGGCAGCATCAGCTTGCGCTGGGACATGTGCGCGGCTTCGTCGAGCACCAGCACCGAGTGGTGACCCAGCAGCGGCAGCACCACGACGTTGGCCTCCCCGGCGTGGAGCACCCGCGCGTCGCCCGTGAAGACCTGCTTGATCGCATCGGGGTCGGCGAGGAAGACCC
Source organism: uncultured Thermoleophilaceae bacterium (assembly GCA_963722245.1). Lineage (GTDB taxonomy): Bacteria > Actinomycetota > Thermoleophilia > Solirubrobacterales > Thermoleophilaceae > JACVRW01. Next base: position 157,852 of record CAVRKM010000010.1, on the reverse strand, counting down.
AGGTTCCCTCGTTGGCGATCCGCAGCGTGAACATGTCCCCGTAGCGCCGCCGGCAGTCCTCGAGCATCGCCCCCGGGCGGTAGATCCAGCGCAGCGTCTGAAGCGGGCGCGGCGTGGTCGGGCCGGGCGGGACGGTGGCGTTCACATACCGGAGGGTATCTGATTTCTGGCGCGGCGGTTGCGCATCATCGTCACCACGAGGAGCAGGATCACGACGGCCGGGAATGGGACGATCACCTCGAGCGGCAGGTCGACGCCGGCCTTGATGAGCAGGGCCAGCCCCGCCCCGATCAGCACGACGGCGAGGGTGGTGCGCAGCACCGCCGGCTCGACGCGCACCGACCAGTGGCTGCCGACCCAGACGCCCGGGATCGACCCGATCAGGATCGTGCCGACGAGGCCGAAGTCGACGTTGCCGGCGCTCACGTGCGCGAGGCCCGCCGCCCAGAGCAGGATCGCCGCGTGGAACACGTCGGTGCCGACCACGCGCGTGGGCGAGAGCCGGAACAGCAGGATCAGGCCGACCGCGATCAGCGCGCCGCTGCCCGCCGAGGTCACGCCCAGGACGAAGCCGACGGACGCCCCGAGCGCGATCGCCGCGACCTTGTGGCGCCGCTCCATCTCGATCGTGTCGCGCTCTCGCTCGTGCATGCTCTTGAGGAAGGCGCGCACCAGCGTGGCGGCGCCGGTGAGCAGCAGCGCCACGGCGAGCACCGAGAGCAGGAGTTCGTTGAAGTCGCGCCCCGCCCAGTCCTCGACCAGGTGCAGGACCCACACTCCGCACACGGCCGCCGGCACCGAGCCGATGGCCATCCAGCTCGACAGCTGCAAGTCGACCGTCCGCTGGCGCCAGTGCTTGTAGCCCCCGACAGTCTTCGTGACGGCGGCGTAGGCGAGGTCGGACCCGATCGCTGTAACGGGCGTTACACCGAACACCAGAATCAGCATCGGGGTCATCAGCGAGCCGCCGCCGATGCCGGTCATCCCGACGAGCACGCCGACCCCGAGGCCGAACGCGATCAGGGCGAAGTCCACGAGGGCGAAATCCTAGACGGGGAACCCACGGCCACATCGCCGGGGCCCAGGCGCGAAGCCAATCTTCGCGGGGGTCTGGGGGCGCGAGCCCCCAGCTGCCATCTACAGGACCATTCCAGCGCCGACGGTGTCGTTGGTCGACTCGTCGATCAGGATGAAGGCGCCGGTGGCGCGGTTGCGCCGGTACTCGTCGACGAACAGCGGCGTCGACAGCCGCAGCCGCAGGCGGCCGATCTCGTTGAGCTCGAGCCCGTTCGCCTCCTTGTCGCGGTGCAGCGAGTTCACGTCGATGCGGTAGCGCACCTCGTCGACCTTCGCCAGCGCCGTGCGGGAGGTGTGCTTGATCCGGTAGCGCGCCGACGGCGACAGCGGCCGCTCGGACATCCAGCAGATCATCGCGTCGATCTCACGTGCCTCGGTCGGGCGATTCTCGGGGCGGCAGATCATGTCGCCGCGCGACACGTCGATGTCGTCCTCCAGGCGCAGCGTCACCGACAGCGGCGGGTACGCCTCCGCGAGCTCGCCCTCGAAAGCGTCGATCGACGCGATTCGCGAGGTCTTGCCCGACGGCAGCACGACGACCTCGTCGCCGGTGCGCAGCACGCCGGAGGCCACCTCGCCCGCGTAGCCGCGGTAGTCGTGGTGCTCGTCGGTCATCGGCCGCACCACCCACTGCACCGGGAAGCGCGGGTCGCGCAGGTTGCGGTCGGAAGCCACGTGCACGTGCTCGAGGTGGTAGAGCAGCGAGGTCCCCGCGTACCAGGGCATCTTCTCGGAGCGGTCGACCACGTTGTCGCCGTGGAGTGCCGAGATCGGGATGAAGGTGACGTCGTGGATGTCGAGCTTGGCCAGCCAGCCCGAGAACTCGGCCGTGATGCGGTCGAACACGGACTGGTCGAAGTCGACCAGGTCCATCTTGTTCACGCACACGACCAGGTGAGGGATGCGCAGCAGCGAGGCGATGAAGGCGTGGCGGCGCGACTGCTCGAGCACGCCCTTGCGAGCGTCGACCAGGACCAGCGCCAGGTCGGCCGTGGAGGCCCCGGTGACCATGTTGCGCGTGTACTGCTCGTGGCCGGGGGTGTCGGCGATGATGAACTTGCGCCGCGGCGTGTGGAAGTAGCGGTACGCGACGTCGATCGTGATGCCCTGCTCGCGCTCGGCACGCAGGCCGTCGGTGAGCAGCGCCAGGTTCGTGTAGCCGTCGCCGCGGCGCTTCGAGGTCTGCTCCACGTGCTCGAGCTGGTCCTCGAAGATCGACTTGGTGTCGTAGAGCAGCCGCCCGATCAGGGTCGACTTGCCGTCGTCCACCGATCCGGCCGTGGCGAACCGGACGAGCTCGGATGTGGCGCGGGCCGACGGCGGGTGACCGTTGGTGGCCGCGCCGCTCAGAAGTAGCCCTCCTTCTTGCGGTCCTCCATCGCGGCCTCGGAGATGCGGTCGTCCGCGCGCGTCTCGCCGCGCTCGGTGATCCGCGTGGCGGCGATCTCCACGACCACCTCGTCGAGCGTCGCCGCGTGTGAGGCGATGGCCCCCGTGCAGCTCATGTCGCCGACGGTGCGGAAGCGGACGGATTCGGTGAACGACTCCTCGTCCGGGAGCAGCTCGACGAACTCGGAGGTCGCGTAGAGCATCCCGTCGCGGCGGAAGACCTCGCGCTCATGGGCGAAGTAGATCGCCGGCAGCTCGATCTTCTCCTCCTTGATGTACTGCCACACGTCGAGCTCGGTCCAGTTGGAGAGCGGGAACACGCGCACGCCCTCGCCGGGCTTGATGAAGCCGTTGTAGAGGTTCCAGAGCTCGGGCCGCTGAGCCTTCGGGTCCCACTGCCCGAAGTCGTCGCGGAACGAGAGGATGCGCTCCTTGGCACGGGCGCGCTCCTCGTCGCGGCGCGCGCCGCCGAAGGCGGCCTTGAAGCCGTGCTCCTCGAGCGCGTCGAGCAGGGTCACCGACTGCAGGCGGTTGCGCGACGCGCGCGGGCCCGTCTCCTCGACCACGCGGCCGTTGTCGATCGACTCCTGCACGCTCGCCACGATCAGCTGAGCGCCGATCTCCGCGACCATCTTGTCGCGGTACTCGATCACCTCGGGGAAGTTGTGCCCGGTGTCGACGTGCATGACCGGGAACGGCAGCCCGGCGGGGTGGAAGGCCTTGCGCGCCAGGTGCAGGAGCACCGCGGAATCCTTGCCGCCGGAGAAGAGGAGCACGCCGCTCTCGAGCTCCGCGGCCACCTCGCGGATCACGTAGATGGCCTCCGACTCAAGTACCCGGAGGTGTGAGATCTCGTAGGTCATGTGGTCGCCACGCGCTTCAGGCGGGCTGTCGAGCACGCTCATACGTGCAGTCCGCACTCCGTTTTCTCCTGGCCGGCCCAACGCCCTTCACGGCCGTTTCCAGGCAAGGTGCAGGGGCCGCAGCCGATGGAAGCGTACCCCTGGTCGTGGAGCGGATTGTAAGGAAGGTCGTGTTCGTGCACGTAGCGCCAGACCTCGGCCTCGCTCCAGTCGGCGAGCGGATTGAACTTCCACACCCCCCGCGAGGACTGGAATTCGACCTTCTCGGCCTCGGCGCGCGTGTCCGACTGATCGCGTCGGATCCCCGTGATCCAGGCGTCCGTCCCGGCGAGCGCCTGGTCGAGCGCGTCCACCTTGCGCTGCCCGCAGCAGTTCGACGCGCTCCACGGAGTGCCGTTCGGCGGGGTGGCGTCCATGACCTCCACGTGCAGGCCGTAGCGGTCCTCGATCTTGCGCCAGGTCTCGTAGGTCTCGGGGAAGAGCACGCCTGTATCGATGGTGAACACGCGCGCGCCCGGCTCGATGCGCAGCAGCATGTCGATCAGGACCGACTCCTCCTTCTGGAAGGAGCAGGCCAGGACGAGGTTGGGGTGATGGCGCTCGACCGCGACGGCCAGCACCTCCTCCGCCGTTGCGTCCTCGATCAGACCGCGCATTCGCCCTCCCCCCGGATCACCTGGAACGGCTCCTTGCGCTGCCAGTCGATGAAGTGCTCCATGTTCTCCATCGAGAACTCGATCGGCAGGGCGAGATCGCGGGCCTCGTCCTCGAAGCGCGTGGTGCCGACCCGCTCCGCGAACGCGTTGAAGGCCTCGCCGTCCTCGCGCTCGCTCTCGTACATCCGCAGCCAGCGCTCCACGGCGTCCGGGACGCGCTTGGCGGCCAGGCGCACCTTCAGACGCGCGCCGTAGAGCACCTCGCCGCCCTCGTAGTTGCCGCCGATGTGGGCGACGTAGGCGGGGATGGTGTGCTCGCCGACCTTGATCGACGCGCCGTAGAACCCGATGTTCGCGATGTGGTGCTGGCTGCAGCCGTTGGGGCAGCCGGACATCTTGATGTGCACGCGCCGGGTGAGCGGATCCTCGATCCCCATGGCCTCGATGCGCTCGCGCACGGCGTGGTTGAGCCCCATCGAGCTGGTGATGCCGAGCTTGCACGAGTCGGTGCCGGGGCAGCTGATCACGTCGTTGATCTCGTCGGCGCCGGCGTCGCCGAGACCCAGCTCGCTGAGCGCGCGCCAGACCTCGTAGACGGTCTCGTCGCGCACCCAGCGCAGGACGAGGTTCTGGTGGACCGTGGTGCGGCAGTAGCCGCCCGAGTACTCGCGCATCAGGTCGGCGAGCCCGCGGAACTGCTCGGGCGTCAGGTCGCCGCGGATCACCTTGATCTGGACGGTCGAGAACCCGGCCTGGCGCTGGGGCTGCACGCTCGTGGCGCGCCAGCGCTCGAACTCGCTGCCGTCGCCGTTGGGGCTCGAGTACGTGCTCGGGATGCCCGGGGCGGCCGCCTCCTCGTCGTCGATGAAGAGCAGCGGCTGAGGATCGAAGTCGCGCTCCGCGACCCAGTCGCCCTCGAGCTCCTCGTCGACCTGGCGCTGCAGCTCCTCGATGCCGAACTTGTCGACGAAGACCTTGAGGCGCGCCCGCGCACGGTTGGCGCGCAGCCACTCCTGGCGGTCGAAGATGCGCAGCACCGCCTCGGTCACCTTCAGGTACTCGCCGTCGTCGGCGGCGACGAAGTCGCGCAGGGTGGGGGCGACCCGCGGCATGATCGAGGTGCCGCCGCCCACGCGCATCTCGAAGCCCTTCACGCCGTCGCGGATGCGCGGGATGAAGGCCACGTCGTGGATGCCGGTGATCGCGCGGTCCTCGTCGGTCGCGGTGAAGGCCGTCTTGACCTTGCGGGGCATCAGCTGGGTCGTGGGGTGGCGGACGAAGTAGCGCACGTAGGCGCCCACGTACGGCGTGGGGTCGAACAGCTCGTCCTCGCAGACCCCAGCCCAGGGGTCGCCGGTCACGTTGCGCACGGTGTTGCCGCAGCCCTCGCGGCTGGACAGGCCGGAGTCCGACAGCTCGCGGATCGCCGCCGCGGCGTCGCGCAGCGGGATGTGGTGGAGCTGGATGTTCTGGCGGGTGGTGATGTGGCCCTTGTTGAGGGGCGCGTACTTCTCCACCACGTCGGCGAACGCCTCCATCTGCTCCGGCGTGATGCCGCCGAAGGGGAGCTTCACGCGGATCATCTGGACGTCTGCCTGGCGCTGGCCGTATACGCCCTGCTTCAGGCGGAAGCCGATGAACTGGTCCTCGGGCAGCTCGCCGCCGAGGAACTTCTCCGCCTCGTTGTCGAAGTCGTCGAACTCGCGCTCGAGTATCGGGATGATGTGCCCCGGGACGTTCTCCAGAACCTCGGGGTTCTCGAGGGAGCCCTTGCGGCCCTTGCGGCGCTCGGTGGAGACTGGTTCCATCCGGGGAAAGTACCAAAAGCCGGTCGGGTTTCCGAAGATAGACCCTGGCTGGCCGGCCAGTTACGCTGCCGGCCTCATGGATCCCCACCTAGACGCCACTGCCCAGGCCGAGCTGGTCCGCTCTGGGGAGGTGACGTCGCAGGAGCTCGTGGAGGGCGCAATCGAGCGCATCGAGGCGCTCAACGGAGAGCTGAACGCGGTGATCCACCCGCTGTTCGAGGCGGCGCGCGCGACCGAGCCGGCCGCCGGGCCGTTCCAGGGCGTGCCGTTCCTCATCAAGGACCTGATGTGCCACACGGCCGGCGACCCGATGCACGAGGGCATGGCGTTCCTCCGCGACGCCGGCTGGAGCGAGGCCGAGGACACCTGGCTGGCCAGGCGCTTCCGAGAGGCGGGCTTCGTCTCGCTGGGCAAGACGAACACTCCCGAGCTCGGCATCCTGCCGACGACCGAGCCGGCCGCCTACGGGGCCACCCGCAACCCCTGGGACACGACTCGCTCGCCGGGCGGGTCGAGCGGCGGCTCGGCCGCGGCGGTGGCGGCGGGCCTGGTTCCGATCGCTCACGCGAACGACGGGGGCGGGTCGATCCGCATCCCGGCGTCGTGCTGCGGGCTGGTCGGTCTCAAGCCTTCGCGGGGACGCGTGTCGCTGGCGCCCGAGTTCGGCGACTTCATGTCCGGGTTGGTGGCAGAGCTGGTCGTGTCGCGCTCGGTGCGCGACACCGCGGCCGTGCTCGAGTGGGTGTCCCACCCGCCCCCGGGGGAGCCCTACGTCGCGCCGGCCCGCGAGCGCGACTACAGCGAGGAGGTCGGGGCGGACCCGGGGAGCCTGCATGTCGGGCTGCTCACGCGCCCGCCGGGTGGCGAGTTCGCGGCGCACCCTGACTGCGTGGCGGCGGCCGAGGACGCCGGACGACTGCTCGAGTCGCTGGGCCACTCGGTGGAGGTCGCGTTTCCGGACGCGCTCGACGACGAGAACTACATCCCCAACTTCCTGGTTCGCTGGACCGGCGGCGTCGCCTACAACCTGGCCTACTGGGAGCGGCGCACCGGACGCTCGATCGGCCCGGACGACGTGGAGCCGCTCACCTGGGCACTGGCGGAGCAGGGCCGCAGCCACTCCGCGGCTGACTACCTCGCCGCGATGGAGTTCGCGCAGGACGTGACTCGGCGCAGCGCCGAGTGGTGGGCGAGCGGCTTCGACCTGCTGCTCACGCCGACGATGGCGGTGCCGCCCACGCAGCTGGGCGCCTACGACGCGCCGCCCGACAACCCAATGCTCCCGATCCTGACCGCCGTCCCCGCGGCGGTCTTCACCGCCGGCTTCAACACCACCGGTCAGCCGGCCATCTCACTGCCCCTTCACGTGTCCGATGAGGGGCTGCCGATCGGCGTGCAGCTGGTGGCCGCCTACGGGCGCGAGGACGTCCTGATCCGGGTTGCGTCCCAGCTCGAGCAGGCACAGCCCTGGGCGGAGCGGGTTCCGCCTCTGTTTGCCGCGGCTTCGCGGCGGCCTAGCGCGGACAGCGGGTTCTGCCGTTAGCGCGATCGGGCCGCAACCTCAACCATCAGGGCGGTGAACGAAGCGAGCTCGTGGGTCCTACGCGCCCCAGCGGCCCGCGTCGCCCCACGGCGACGGGCCCGCGGGGTGGCGCGGCCCTGCCCGCGAACAGGCCGCCCGTAGCCATGGGCTGACGCTGGGACCGGCGGGCGCCGGGGGCGGGCGATGTCGCGCAGGAACTGCTCGATCGCCGCGGCGATCGCCGCCGCCTCGGTCGGTGAGGCGGTCGCCCTCGACCTCGATGCGCGGGCGTGTCGGGTGCTGCTTTCCGTTGCGGCTCACGGGCTGTATGGCTCCGGCGGTGCCCGAACTGGCCGTCTTCCCGACGAGCGCACTGACGCTGACTCCCCGCCGAGCGTGATCGTGGCCGCGGGGATTGGTCGTGGTGGCGCTGGCGCGGCGCAGGGGCGGCCAAGCCCTGATCTTGGTGGTCGCGGTCGCCGTAGCTGTCATGTCCGCCAAGGGCGACGCAGGTGCTCCATGAGATCTGGGCGCCGTCCGCGCCCGGGCTGCCGTTGTATGGGGCTGATCTTCCTGTGTTGGTCGGTCGCCTGCGGCGAGTACCGGCTGCTGCCGCGCACCGGCGCCGTGGCGGCCCTCGTCACCCAAGCCACCTCGCGTACGCCAGCCGCGTTGGCATTTCGTGGTTGCGCTGGCGCCGGGCGGGCGATCCTCGCGGCGCGGAGTCGCGGGCCCGCGCGTCTGCTTCGACGAGCACGAGGCCGCCCGGCGAGTGGCGGATTGCTGCGGAGCGCGCCTGTCGTGGACCGGCGACTGGCCTGGGAGGACCGGCTAGGCCTGCGACCTCGCACCTGGTGACGCCCGGGTCCGAAGCCAGTCGGAGCGAGCAGGAGCTGCGCCCGGGCCTGCACCTCAACATGCTGGGCGCCGACGGCCCGCCGAGGCCGAGGTCGAGGTCGCGGCGGTCGCCGCGGCCGGAGCTGTTCTGCGACGAGTGGGCCCAGGCGAGTCACGGCGGGAGCTGACCGGTGCGGTCGAGGCGGTCGGGCAGGACGGATTCGGTGCGCGCGCTGGGCGACGTCCTGACCGGGGCCGCGCCGGGCCGCTCGAGTCCAGACGCCGTCACCCTGTTCGACTCCACCGGCCTGGCGATCCAGGACCTCGCCCTCTGCCTGGAGCTGCTTCGCACGCACCGCGCCGGAGCCGTGAGCACGCCCACCGTCCGGCTCTAGGGAAGTAGATCCGGGGGCTCGCGCCCCCGGACCCCCGTAGATAGGCATCCGGGGGCTCGCGCCCCCGGACCCCCGTGGTGATTGGCTTGTCGGTGTAGTGCCGGCGGCCGGCCTTAGATCGCGTAGGCCGGGCGGGCCGGGGCGTAGCGCTCGGCGTGGCCGCGCTTGCGCGCGACCCAGGCGAGCGGTGCCATGGTGGCCTGCTGGACCCATGCGGGTGGGAAGGCACCCTGGACCTCGTCGGCGTACTCGCGCACGAACAGGGCCAGGTCGAGCGGCTTGGGCATGCCCTTCGAGGTGGTGCGACCCTCGTCGGCCAGCGCAACCGCCGTCTCGAAGAGCTGCTCCATCTTGAGCGCGGGGCGCACCTGAACGCGCACGTGAGCCGTCTCGTCGCCGCCGTTCTCGAACTTGTGCGACACGCCGGCCGGGACCGTGACGACCTCGCCGGCCTCGGCGATGACCGTCTTGCGACCCATCTTGAACTTCATCGTGCCGCTGATCACCTCGAAGCGCTCCTCCTGCACCGGGTGGACGTGCTTGCCCGGCACGTGACCGTCGGGGGCCAGCTCGAGGTCGATCTCCAGCAGCTCGCCGTCGGTATCAGCGGAGGTCTTGCGGAAGATGATGCGCTCGCCTGAAACCGGGTTGTCGAGAATCTGTCCTGCGTATGCCATGTCCGCTCCTTTGAAGTGGTCGCTGAGTCGATGCGGACATGCTGCGCGGTGGCGGCCGTCTTGAAATCGCCCGCGCTGACGATTTCGGGGTGGCCCGCCGGGTGATGTTGGGGTCGTCCGTTCGAGCGACCGCGGGCGCGGCGCCTACTCCGCGAGGATGACCCAGCTGTGGGTTCCGGCGGCCGCCGCGAAGGTCCCTCCGCGCCGTCCCAGAGCGACATCGCGGGCGATCGGGGCCGACCCTCGGCACGCGTTCCCCGTGCGTGCACGCGCGCCGCTCGGCAGGCGCAGGGCGAGGGCGACCCGCGCGGGTCCGTCGCTCTCGATCGTGACGTGCAGGCAGCGGCGCCCGGTCAGTCCGGCGCGCGCGCCGTCGATGCGCGCCCGGCCGACGTTCTCCAGCCGCAGGCGCAGCCGGTTCCCGCGCGGCACGTTGGGGAGCGCGCTCCAGTCGCTGCCGACGACGGTCTCAGGCTGCGGCGCGTCGCCGTTCCAGGAGTCGACCGGCGCGACGACCGGGTCGCCCGCGCGCCCGAACGGGTCGCCCGGGCGTCCCGGACCCGGTGGAGGCACGCTGCTCACGGCGCTGATCTCGCCGCGCGCCCCAGCGCGGACGCGCAGGCCGGACACCCAGTAGGCGTGGTCGTGGACCAGTCCGAGCCGGCGGTTGTCGGCCTCCGGCAGAAACGCGTAGTCCACCCTGCGCGGGTCCGGTTGCACGACCGGCCCGGCCAGAAAGGCGCGAGCCCCCTCCCAGCGGTCGATGGCGGCCAGGTCGAGGTGCCCGCCCGGGTACGTCCAGAGCTGGTTGCGCAGGCCGAGCTGGTCGAAGTGCTGCTGCTGGGCTCGCACGATGGCGATCGGGACGAGCTCGTCGGTGCGGCCGGCCCAGTTGAGGAACGGCAACCAGCGCGCGTTTTCGAGCAGCTGTCCCGTGTTCAGGTATCCGGGCGCGAGCGGAGGCCCGACGGTCGTGAAGGCGGCCCCGAACAGGTCGGGCCACTGCAGGCCCAGCTTGTAGGTGCCATAGCCGCCCATCGAGTATCCGCTGAGCGCCACGAAGCTGGGGTCGAGCCGGAAGTGGCGCGCGAGGTCTGCCCAGACCTCGAAGAAGTCGACCTCCGCCTCGTCCGTGTACCAGCCGTCGGGCCCTCGTCCGAGCGTCGTGACGTAGAAGCGACCCTCGTCGTCGCCTAGCTGTCGCTGCTGGTTGGGGGAGAAGACCGCGTACTGCGTGTAGGTCGCCGACAGCGAGTGGAGCGCGAAGGTCGTGCCGGCGCGGTGCGTGCGCGGGTAGACCCTCGGGACGAACACCAGGTATGGCTGCAGCCGGCCGCCGAACTGAGGGAAGTCGTCGCGCACGCCCTCGTGAGTGCGCAGCCGCGATGGGTAGATGCGCGCCTGCTTGCGCCCGGGGGCATGGATCCATCTGTCGGCGCGGGCGGCGAGGCGCGCGAAGCTCACGTCGGCGTGGAAGCGGCCGCTGGTCGCGCCGCCCAGCGCCTTCGCCTGATCGGCTTCGAACCAGGTGCCGGCCCCGCGCGGCTGGCCCTCGTCGAAGCGGAAGGCGAGGTTGAACACGCCCGGCGCCCCGCCGCCGCCGGCCGCGAAGCCGGTGCCGGACCGCACACCTGTCCCGGCCACGTACCGCCAGGTCGCCCGCCCCGGATCCATCAGCGAGCGCGGCACGCGGATCGTCATCTGGTTGGTGCGCTTGCTGATCGTCACGGCGCCCGCGGGCAGCGTCGTGGCTGCCCTCCCGGGGAGCCGGGTGACCCTGCCGCCGGTGCCCCAGGCCGTGATGAACCGATCGAGCCCGGGCGAGCTCACGCCCGCGCCGCCCGGCCAGGCGACCCGCGCGCCTCCGCTGCGATCGGTGTCGATGCCGATGCCGACCACGGTGGCGTCGTCGGCGAGCACGGTGCCGAGCGTGACGCGGTAGACGATCGCCCTGGCCGTCGGCTTGATGCGCAGCTCGACCAAGTCGGCGGCGTTGTTGCCATACCGGGCCGCGCTCGGGTAGAGCAGGTCGCCGCTGGCGGGGGAGAAGCCGCTGGTGCCAGGCGGCGAGACGTTCGCCCCGGTGTCCGCGCCGTGGTCGTCGAACAGGTAGTCCTGGTAGAGGTACTCGCCGCCCCGGTAGGCGTCGGTGCCGGACACGAGCAGCGGCCGGGCATGGAAGGGCGCCCGCACCTCGAGCTGGGGCACGTGGGGCGCCTTGGCGTACAGCAGCGGTGGACCGGCCGGCTGTCCCGAACGCACCGTCGGCAGCGAGCCAGCCTGGGCCGCGGGCGCGGCGAGGAGCACAGCGCCCGCGGCGAGAATCCGACCGCGCATTGCGCGACCCTACCCGCCGCTCACCAGCCCTGCTGCCAGGCGACGATCAGCAGCACCAGCGCGATCACGCCGGCGATGACCACCACGACGATGTTCGTCACGAGCGCGGCGGGCAGCCAGCGCGGCGGCGCTGGAGCGGTCTCGCTGCTCCGCATGCCACCGCATTGAGGCCGCCAGCGTGTTGGTGATGTACTGGTTCAAGCTCACCTCCTCGCGCTCGGCGGCCCGGGCCAGCTCCGTGTGCAGCGACTGGGGCATGCGCAGCATCAGCCGGCCGCTGTGAGCGGCGGCTGCCTTGGACTCGGCAGCCGGCGCCTCTTCGGGCTCGGGTTTCGCCTCGGCCGGCGAGCTCGGGGGTGGGGCTTGGCCCCCTGACTTGAACGCGTTGCCCTCGAGCTCGGCCCGCACCTTGGCCAAAGCGGCATTCGTGCGGCGCGCGAGCGCGCTCTGCGAGAAGCCGAGCTCGTCCGCCACCTCACGCCGGCTGAGTTCGCGGACGAAGCGCAGGTAGAGGATCTGGCGATCGGTGTCGTCGAGGCTCTGGAAGGCCCCGGCAAGCAGGAGTCGCGACTCGCTCGCGTCCAACTCGTCGGCCCTTCCGTCCTCCGCGTGCGGCTTGGTCGGCGACGCCGGCGGTGGCGCCTTGCAAACCGGCCAGGTCCTCCGTGGATACGCCCACCTCGCGGGCGAGCTCGGTCGGGGTCGGCGCCCGGTTGAGCCTTGCCGTCAGCTCGTCGCGCGCGCCGCGGCAGCCGCACGCTGGCCTCGTGGAGGCGCCGCGGGAGTCGCACCGGGCCCGCCCGGTCGCGGATGTGGCGCTTCATCTCGCCCTCGACGGTGGGGACCGCGAAGGCCACGAACTCCTCTCCCCGCTTGGGGTCGAAGCGCTCGATGGCGTTCAGGAGCCCGATCGACCCAGCCTGCACCAGGTCGTCGTGCTCAGCGCCCCGCCTGCCGTGCCGTCGAGCCAGCGCCTCGACCAACGGCATGTACAGCTCGACCAGGCGCTCGCGGGCACGCGCGTCGCCTTGGTTGTGGTAGGCGCCGAGGAGCCGGGCGGTGGCGGTGTCACGGTCGCTACGTGCTTGCCGTCCCGTTGGCATCACCCAGGTGGGATGGAGGTTTGCGGCTAACAATGCACCTTAACCCGATCCGGAAGTTCGTGCCCAGGGTCGCCGGGGCCTGGGAGGATGGCGCTGATGGTCACGGCCGTGATTTCGGACCTTCACCTGGGGACACGGACGAAGGCCGATCTGCTGGCCCGGCCCGATGTTCGGGCGAGGCTGATCGGCGAGCTCGAATCGGTTGATCAGGTCGTGCTGCTGGGCGACTCGATCGAGCTTCGCGACGGGCCGCTCAGCGAGGCGCTCGCGACCACCGCTCCGTTCTTCGAGGACCTGGGCGAGGCCCTCTCCGGACGGCGGGTCACCCTCGTGCCCGGAAATCACGACTATCAGCTCGCTTCGCGCTGGCTCGCGCGACGGGGTCCTCGCCCGCTGGGGTTGGAGGAGCAGTCCGCACCGCTCAAAGGGGACCCCCTCGACAGCTTGGCCAGGCGCATGAGCGGCACGGAGCTCGTGCTCGCATACCCGGGGGTCTGGCTGCGGCCGGATGTCTACGCGATGCACGGTCACTACCTGGACTGCCACAACGACGTGCGTACATTCGAGTGCCTCGCCCGAGCGCTGGTGGAGAGGGTCACGCGGGCGCCGAGGAACGGCTACAGCACGCCCGACGACTACGAGGCCGTGCTCGCGCCGGTCTACAAGGCCATCTACCGAGTCGCCCAATCGCGCCGCGCGCGCCACGCCGCGCGCGCTGGGCAAGGCGGCCGTTCGCTGGTGGGAGCGCCTGAACGGGTATCGGGGCCCTCGGCGGCGTCCGGGCGTTGGCGCGATGACACAGGTGGTGGATCGGCTCCGAATCGACGCGGACTATGTGCTGTTCGGACACCTCCACCGGGCGGGGTGGTGGCGGACCGAGAGCGGGACGACCCTGCTCAACACCGGAAGCTGGGTCGAGGCCGACATGCCCTGCCGGCCGGGCAGCTTCGCGCTGATACGCGAAAACAGCGCTCCAGAGCTCAGGCAACTGCTGTGATATCGCCCTGATATCAGCGCGATCTGCCCGCGAACTACGCGTTCGCGGCGGCCGCGCTGCGGCGCGCGGGTACCTGTCCTGTGAATGTTCTGTAAAGCGCGTACACGGGCGTTGCTGGTGGGCCTCGTGGTCCTCGCCGTCCTGCTGTGCGCGCCCTCTGCCGGCTTCGCCGCGAATGACTCCGTCGGGCCGCTCGGTCCCGGAGCGGGCTACGCGACCCCGGAGGGGTCGCAGCCGGTCCGCGACGTCCAGCGCCTCCTGCGGAGGCTCGGCGACGCGCCCGGGCCGATCGACGGCCTGTACGGCCCACTGACCACCGCCTCGGTCCAGCGCTTCCAGGAAGCGCACGCCCTGGCGGTTGACGGAGTGGTCGGCCCGCAGACCATGGGGCGGCTGGTGGCCGAACGCGGACGGCTGCACAAGGCAAAGCTCGAACGCAAGTCGCCGGCCCGGGGCAACCGGGCCGAGAGCGTTCCCGAGCAACCCCCCGCGCGCAGTCCGGCCAAGGCGCAACCCCACCAGGCCAAACCGAACTCGTCGACCGGACCTTCGCCTTGGCTCGCCGCGGCGGTGGGTGGGCTCGCGCTCGTCCTGCTGCTCGTGGTGTTGACGAGGCTCGTCCGTCGTCGCCGCGACCGCCCGTCGGGCCAGACGAGGCCCGGTCCGAGGCTCGGTCTCGTGTGCGCAGCCCTGCTCGCGGCCTACGTGATCGGCGCAGCGACGGGCGCGGTGTTCGCCACCCACGCGACACCCGATCGCGCCGCCAAGCCGAGCACCGCCACGGCCGAACCGCGGACCCGTTGATCGCCCTCGGCGAAACGCACGTGCACCCCGCCGCGACCGGCTCGGCGCTACTGCGGGTGGGCGAGGCGCTTGGGCGCCTGCGTGGCGCGGCCTCCGTGCCGGTTCTCTTCTCGAGCGCCACCCGGGCGCTCTGCGAGAGATCCGGGTTTGCGCGCGCGGCCGTCTTCAGCCTGCAGGGAGGCACGCTGGTCGCAGAGAGCGTGCACCCAGCCGACGGAAACGGGTCGCAGCCCCATGAGCTCGGCCCCGGGCTGCGCGAAACCGAGGTGCTGCGGCGCCGCACGGCGATCCTCGTCGAGGATGTGAGCGGCGACCCACGCGCTGTCGGAATGCTCGATGGGGCAGAGTCCTTCGTGGCCGCGCCGATCATCTGCCAGGAGCAGGCGGTCGGGCTCATCTACGCCGATCCCGGCGCGATGGGAGAGCCGGTGACCGAGCTCGACCGGGACACGCTGGCCGTGTTCGCCGAAGGGTTCGGCACGCGCTCGAACGGTGCGTGCTCTCCGCTCGCCTGCACGCCCACGCCGATCGGGTCCTCTCGCTGCTGCGATCGACGGAGGCGAGCGTCTCCGAGCTCGGCAGCTATGAGGTTGCGCTCGGCTCGCCCGCGGTGCGCATCCTGGCGGTGAAGCCCCAGAACGGTCACGGCCTGCACGGCCTGCTCACCCGGCGCGAGCTGGAGGTCGTCGCGATGCTGGCCGAAGGGGAGACGAACGCCCGTATCGCCCAGCGCCTCGTCGTCTCCGAGGACACCGTCAAGTCCCACGTGAAGCACATCCTCAGGAAGCTGGGCGTCCACAACCGCTCCCAGGCGGTGTCGTGCTACTTCCAGGCACAGGCGGCGAGCTAGCCGCACCGAAGATGACCCGTTCAAGGAAGAAAGATCACCAGTTCGCCGGATGCGGCGTACGGCACCGCCCGCGTACGCTCGTCTCGGCGGCGCGTCGCTACCCCACCTAGCTCTCCTCGGAGACGGAGGATCTGCCCTGCAGTCGAACACGACCACGTCGGTGCGCGAACCCCTGCGCGAATCGCCCGGGCGTCAGCTCAGGGCGGGTCCTCCGTGAGGAGCCCTTGCTGTCGATCGTCGTGCCGACGAAGAACGAGCGAGGCAACGTCGTCCGGCTGATCGAGCGCTTGGAGGCGGTGCTGCCCACCGTCGCCATGGAGATCATCTTCGTCGACGCGAGCAGCGACGGTACCGCCGAGGCGTCGAGGAGGCCGCGGGCCACAGCAAGCGCGAGATCGTCGCTCTGCGCCAAGTCATCCAACCGCCGCATCGGTGGCCTGGGCGGAGCGGTGGTGCAGGGCCTGCGCGCCGCGCGGGCGCCCGTGGGTCTGCGTGATGGACGCCGACCTCCAGCACCCGCCTGAGCTGATCACCGCCCTGCTCGAGCAGGCCGAGGCCCGCGACCTGGATCTCGTGGTCGCGAGCCGCTATTGCGAGCCGGGGGAGCGGAACGGCTTCGGCTGGGCTCGCGCGATGGCCTCGCGCTCGAGCACGACGGTCGGCACGGCTGCTGTTCCCGCAGCGCCTGCGCGAGGTGACCGACCCGATGAGCGGCTTCTTCCTGGTGCGCCGCGACGCGATCGCCGTGGACGAGCTGCGCCCGCGCGGCTTCAAGATCCTGCTCGAGATCCTGGTCCGCAACCCGGGTCTGCGGGTCGCCGAGGTCTGGTTCGCCTTCGGTCGAGCGGCACGCCGGCCGCAGCAAGGCGACGATCCGCGAGGGGCTGCGCTACCTGTCGCTGCTCGCGCGGCTGCGGTTCGCCCGCTTCGGCGTCGTCGGGCTCACGGGCCTCGTCGTCAACACGCTCGTGCTGGCGCTCCTGACCGATGTGCGCGGGGCTGTTCTACGTCGTCTCGGCCGTCATCGCGACCCAGGCATCGACGCTGTGGAACTTCTGCTTCACCGAGCTCTGGGTCTTCTCGGATCGCGAGCACAAGCGCGGGCGGGGGACCCGGATGGCGCTGTTCTTCCTCATGAACAACGCGGCGCTGGCGCTGCGAGGCCCCCTGCTCGTCCTGCTCACGTCGGGCCTCGGCATCCACTACGTGGTCTCGAACGTCATCTCGCTGGTCGGGCTCACGCTGGTCCGCTTCGCGCTCGCCGACACCTGGATCTGGGCGAAGGCGCGGCCGTCGGACTCGCCGCCCGGGCCGTACGGCTACGACATCCACGGCATCGTCAGCGTGCTGTCGGACGCGCGCCTGCCGGAGCTGGAGCGCTTCCGGGTCGGCGCGCTCGCCGCGGAGCCGGACATCCGCGTGCGCCTGGGCCGAGTCGCCGCGAACGGCGACGGTCCCGCGATCCGCTACCGCGAGGGCCGGCTCGGCTTCGGGGTGTCGATCGAGACTGGGCGCGCCGATCGAGGCGACGGCCTCGCCGCTGGTCGGTCGGTCGCCTCACGTCCTGTACACGAACGTCGTCGAGCCGATCCTGCGCTGGACGTTCGCCGAGCGCGGCTACGCGCTCGTCCACGCCGCCTGCCTGGCGACGGGGCGACGACGCGTTCCTGGTCACCGCCAGGACCGACACGGGCAAGACCACCACGAGCCTGCGCCTGCTCGACCACGAGGCGTACTCGTTCCTCTCCGACGACCTGACGCTCGTCACGCCCGGACGGGCGGGTGCTGACCTACCCGAAGCCGCTCACGATCAGCCGGCACACGCTGAAGGCCGTCAAGACGCCGCTGCTGACGCGCCGCGAGCGCGCGGGACTGGTCGTCCAGAGCCGTCTGCACTCGCGCTCGGGGCGCCGCTTCGCGCTGATCCTGGCCCGCACGCACCTTCCCGGCGGCGACGATCAACGCGGTCGTCCAGCTGCTCGTCCCGCCGCCGAAGTACCACGTCGAGCGCCTGGTGCCCGGTGTGGAGGTCGCGCCCGAGGCCCACCTGGCGGGCATGGTCGTGATCCAGCGCGGCGGGTCGGGGGCCTGGTGCTGGACGAGCGCGAGGCGCTCGAGACCCTGATGAGCAACTGCGAGGACGCCTACGGCTTCCCGCCCTACTCGGAAATCGAAGGCTCCCTCCGGCGCCGCAACGGCAGCGACCTGAGGGACGTCGAGCGCGCCATCGTCGCCAGCGCGCTCAGCGGCGTTCCGGCAGCGGTGCTGCGGAGCGAGTCGATGGACTGGTGGCGTCGGCTGCCGGGAGTCGTCCACGACTGGACGGAGCCGGCTGCGACCAATGGGGCGCGCGGCTCCCGCACTTAGCTCGCCAAGGCTGGCCGAGCTTCGTCGGGCACGTCGCGCGCCCCGCCTTCCGCCGGCGGCGCTGCTGGCGGTCGACGCTCGCCGTCGCGGCGGCGCTGCGGGTCTGGCGGCTGAACGACGTCGGGTTCAACAGCGACGAGGCCGTCTACGCGGGCCAGGCGGCGGCGATCGCGACGGATCCCGGGCTGGACGAGTTCTTCCCGGTCTTCCGCGCGCACCCGCTGCTCTTCCAGACCGTGCTCTCGCTCGGGTTTCGGCTCCACCTCGCCGAGGGCTTCGAGCGCTTCGCCGCCGCCGCGCTCGGGCGTCGCGACCGTCTACCTGGTCTACGAGCTGGGCAGGCTCCTCTACGGGCGCAGGGCAGGGCTGCTGGCGGCGCTGCTGATGGCGCTGATGCCCTACCACGTGGTGGTCACGCGCCAGGTGCTGCTGGACGGGCCGATGACGTTCTTCGCGACGCTCACGCTGGTCCTCTTCGCCCGCTTCCTGACGACCGGCCGCCGCGGGTGGCTGTACGCCGCCGGAGCGGCCATGGGGCTGACCTTCCTCTCGAAGGAGACGAGCATCGTGCTGCTCGGCGGCCTCTACGCCTTCCTGGCGCTGACACCGGAGCTCGGGGTGCGGCTGCGCGACCTGGCGGTGGCGCTGGGGGTGATGGCGCTGGTGATCGCGCCGTTTCCGCTGAGCCTGATGCTGGGCGGCCGAGCGGGGACCGGCGAGAGCTACCTCACCTGGCAGCTCTTTCGGCGCCCCAACCACGACTGGCTCTTCTACCCGCAGACGGTGCCCGAGGTGATCGGCCCGCTCGTGCTGCTCGCCGCCGTGATGGGGCTCTGGCTGCTGCGCCGGCAGGCGTCGTGGAGAGAGCGGCTGCTCCTGTGCTGGATCGCCGTGCCGGTCGCCTTCTTCCAGCTGTGGCCGGTCAAGGGCTTCCAGTACCTGCTCCCGATCGCGCCCGCCGTCGCGGTGCTCGCGGGCCGCGCCCTGAGCGCGCGCTGGGCTTCGAGGCCCGCGCTCGGCCTGCTTGCCACCGCGACCGTGGGCCTGAGCCTCCTGATCCCCACGTGGAACAGGATCGAGGGCTCCGCCCAGGGCGCGCTGCTCGCCGGGGCGGGCGGGCTGCCGGGCGGGCGCGAGGCCGGCCGGTGGATCGACGAGCACGTCCCCGCGGGAGCGACGATCATGACGATCGGCCCGTCGATGGCCAACCTCGTCCAGTACTACGGACACCGCAGGGCGTACGGGCTGTCGGTCAGCCCGAACCCGCTGAACCGGAACCCGTCGTACGAGCCGCTCGTCAACCCGGATCAGGCGCTCCGCGACAACGAGCTGCAGTACGTCGTCTGGGACACGTTCTCGGCGAGCCGGTCGCCGAAGTTCTCGAGCAGGCTGCTGCGCTACGCGGCCCGCTACGACGGCCGGGCAGTGCACAGCGAGCTGCTCCCGGCCACCGGCGCTCGACGGCCTGACGGCCCGGCGGCCGGCGATCGTCGTCTTCGAGGTGCGCCCGTGATCGCCCGTGTCGCCTCGCGGTGGTCGCTGGCGGGCAGCTTCGCCGGCCCGGCGGTCGCGGCGCCCGCCACGCCGATCGAGCACTTCGTCGTGCTGATGCAGGAGAACCACTCGTTCGACAACTACTTCGGCACCTTCCCCGGCGCCGACGGCATCCCGCGCGAACACCTGCATGCCGGTCGGGCACGCTCGCCGGCCGTGCGTGCGGCCGTTTCACCTCGGCGGCTCGCTCGAGTCCCGACCTCGCTCACGACGCTCGCATCCAGCGGATCCAGTACGCCGGGGGCAGGATGGACGGCTTCATCCGGGCGGCGTCGGTCGACAGGCAGTCGGTCGAGCGCTCGGTGATGGGCTACTACGACGGGCGCGACCTGCCGTTCTACTGGAACGTCGCCGACGAGTACGTCCTCTTCGACCGCTTCTTCGCCGCCTCGCCGGATGGCAGCGTGGCCAACCACCGGCTCTGGGTGAGCGGGATCTTCGGCCGGCTGCAGAAGCGCGGGATCTCGTGGAAGTTCTACGTCCAGGACTACGACCCGCGGCTCGGCCCGGGCAGCGCGCAGGCGGTGCGGGTGCCGCTGCGCGATCCTCGGCTGGCGCGGCACATCGTCGACCTCGACGAGTACTACGACGGACCTCGAGCGCGGGCGGCTGCCCGCGGTCGCCTACATCGCTCCGGCCGGCGCGAGCGAGCATCCGCCCGGGACGGATCGCGGCCGGCGCGACGCTGACCAGGGCGCTGCTCACGGCGCTGGCGCGCAGCAGCGCCTGGGACAGCTCGGCGTTCATGTGGACCTACGACGAGTCGGGCGGATGGTTCGACCACGTGCGGCCGCCCCCAGGTGCGGGCTTCCGGGTGCCGGCGCTGCTCGTGAGCCCCTACGCGCGCCGCGGCTTCGTGGACAGCACGCCCGCTCGACACCACCTCCATCCCGGCCTTCATCGAGCGCAACTGGCGGACTCGGCGCGGCGCACTCGGGCGCGCAGCTTCGAGACGCGCGTTCGACTTCTCGCGCGAGCCCCGCGAGGCGAGCATCGTCGCCGCGGAGCGCAGGCCGGCGGCGCGCCGGGAGCGCGCGCATCTGGGTGATCTACCTCGGGTACGGCGCGGCGCTCGCTCCTGAGCGGTCTCCTGATCGGCTGGGTGGGGCTGCGCAGGACGCTGCTGGCGGTCACCGCCCTGCTGATGGCGGGCGCGGCGCCGGCGGCCGCGCAGGCTCCGGACACGATTCAGACCGTGCCGCCGGTGCCGGGCATGCGCTTCGCGCTGAACGGCAGCCGAGTTCCGGGCGGACGCCGCGGGGCGGGCGCACCCGCCTTCCCGGCGGACGCGGCTCGCTGACGGCGCTGACCACCGACGATCAAGCCGCGGCGTCCGTGCCCGGTTCGACCGCTGGTACGCCGGCCGCCGGATCGCCGCGCTGAACCTCGAGTACCGCGTCGGGCTTCCGCTTCGTCGACCTCAACGGCGAGCGGGTCGACCCGCGGGCGGTCAGCGTCGCTCACGCTGCCGGCAGCAACGGCCGCCGCCACGTGCTCGCGGGCTCGAAGTCGCGCTGGCTGTCGGGCAACCGCGTGATCCCGGAGAGCGGCGGCAGGAGATCGACGGCCGTCTCCTACGCGGCGGAGAGAGGCGCTCGTCGGCGGCTCGTCGGTCGTGCACCGGGGACAGCAGCGCTTCTTCCCGGCCGAGAGTCGCGCGGCCTGCAGCTGCGGCTGCTGCTGTTCTCGGCTCGCTTCGAGGTGCGCGACGCGCTGCTCGGCTTCCCGATCGGCTCCGCCGTCCTGCTCGAGTACCCGAACGGCAGGGTTGTGCGGCAGGCGCTCGGCGCCGGCGGCGAGCTGACCCTGAAGTCGCTGCCGCGCGGCGACTACCGCGTGAGCGTCGACGCGCTCGGGATCTCGTCGTCGCGCCCGATCGCGCTGTCCGGCGACCAGGACGTGCGACTCCAGGTGATCAGCTGGCTCGACATCGCGATCGTGCTGCTGGGGCTCGCTGTCGATCGCCCTCGCGCTGCTGTTCATCCGCCGTCCCAGCGGCCGGCCGCCGCCCTGACCGCCACGCTGCTGGTGCTTGCCGTCGCGCTCCTCCGGCGGCCGCGGCAACCCGACCCGACCCGCTGTTCGCCTACTACTACATCTGGTTCAACGCCGGCTCCTGGAATCGCGCCAAGATCGACTATCCGCTCCTCGGTCGCTACTCGAGCGACGACCGCGGAGTGATGGAGCAGCACGTCGACTGGGCCAAGCAGGCCGGGATCGACGGCTTCATCGTGAGCTGGAAGAGCACGCCGGTGCTGAACCGGCGGCTGCGAGCGGCTGGTCGAGGTCGCCGACGCGGAGCACTTCAAGCTGCTCGTCATCTACCAGGGCCTCGACTTCCACCGCGAGCCGCTGCCGGCGAGCCGGGTGGCGCGGACCTCGACTTCTTCATCGGGCGGTTCGCCGCGCGACCGGGCCTTCGAGCGTCTTCGGCAAGCCGCTCGTGATCTGGTCGGGCACGCCGAGGTTCTCCCGCGCCGAGCTGGCGCGAGGTGACGCGAGCCGCGGCGCGACGCCCTTCAGCATCCTGGCCTCCGAGCGCAACGTGGAGGGCTACCGGCGCGTCGCCGCCGCTGGTGGACGGGAACGCCTACTACTGGGCGTCGGTCAACCCGCGCACCTATCCGGGCCAGGCCGCGAAGCTCGCGCGGATGGGAGAGGCGATCCACGCCCGCGGCGGCATCTGGATCCCGTCGGCGGCGCCCGGCTTCGACGCGCAGAGAGGTGGGCGGCACCAGCGTCGTCGGGCGCGCGCGGCGGTGCGACGCTTCGCGCCGAGCTCGACGCCGCGGCGAGCTCGTCACCGGACGCGATCGGCCTGATCAGCTGGAACGAGTTCAGCGAGAACACCCACATCGAGCCGAGTCGCAGGCACGGATCGCGCTACCTCCGGCTCGTCGGCGATGTGCGCGGCGCGAGGCTGCCGGAGCGTGCGCGACTTCGACTCGAGCGAGCCGGCGGCCACGGACGTCAGCTACGGCGTGCCGCTGCTCGGCGGACTGGCCCTGTTGCTCGTCGGCGGCGCGGCGCGTCCTCACCCTTCGACGGTAGGAAAACCCCCAATCGGCGGCTTGTGGGACCCAAGGCGGGCCCGCCTAGGCTCGAATCGCCATGGTCGCGAGGACACTCACCGTGGCGCTGGGGCTTGATTGCTGCCTTCTCCGCCGAGGCCGTCGCCGATCCGGTGATCATGGCCGCCGGCGACATCGCGTGCGATCCCACGGATCCGGGCTACAACGGCGGCGCCGGGACGGCCGACCGCTGCCACCAGCAGGCCACCTCAGATCCTGCTCGTCGGCACGCCGCTGGACGCGGTGCTGCCGCTCGGCGACATCCAGTACGACAGCGCCACGACCGCCAGGATCAACGCCGTCTACGCCCCGACCTGGGGCCGGGTGAAGTCGATCAGCCGCCCGATCCTCGGCAACCACGAGAGCGGCAGCGCGATCGGGCTACTTCGACTACTTCAACGGGGTGGGCGTCGCCGGACGGGCCGGCCGGCCCGCGCGGCAAGGGCTACTACAGCTTCGACCTCGGCGCCTGGCACCTGGTGGCGCTCAACTCGAACTGCTCGAGCGTGTCGCTGCTCGGCCGGCTCGGAGCAGGAGACGCTGGCTGCGAGCCGACCTCGCCGCGCATCCGGCGAACTGCACGCTCGCCTACTGGCATCACCCGCGCTACAGCTCGGGGCACGACGGCAGCAACACCTTCATGCAGCCGCTCTGGGAGGCGCTGCAGGACGCCCAGGCGGAGCTCGTCCTGTCGGGCCACAGCCACGACTACGAGCGCTTCGCCCCGCTGGACCGCAACGGTGACGTGGACCAGGCCGGGAGGCATTCGCCAGTTCGTGGTCGGCACGGGCGGCGCGTTCTTCACGGGCGGGCTTGGGCTCGCTGGCGCCGCACAGCGAGGTGGCCCAGAACGACACGTTCGGCGTCCTCAAGCTCACGCTTCACCCGGCGAGCTACGACTGGCAGTTCGTCCCTGAGGCGGGCGGGACGTTCACCGATTCCGGATCGCAGCCCTGCCATGGCCTGATCGCTCCTGCCGCCGCCGCCCCGGGTCGGCCCCGGATGGCACGGCCCCCGTGATCACGAAGCTCCGGCTCGCTCCACGCCCGATCCGGCGCAAGAGCCTCTTCCGGTATCGAGCTCTCGGAGGCGGCGAAGGTCAAGTTCACGATCAAGCGCAAGGCCAAGGGTCGCTACCGGTCGGTCGGCGAATTCACCCAGTTCGGTTCCGCGGGTGCGAACGAGAGGCGCTTCCGCGCCAAGATCCGGGCGCGGCGGCTCCGGCCGGGGACGTTCGAGGCCCGCCTGCGGGCCGGTCGATGCGGCCGGCAACCGCTCCGCCGCCCAAGACGATCGGCTTCCGAGTCGTACGGAGAGCGCGTTGACATCGCACTTTGCGAGGACTACGTTCGGCGGGCCGGAACCGGCAGACCAAGGAGGGTGAAGCTGTTCGCCATCTGGCTCGCGCTCGTCGTGCTCGCCGTATCGGCCGCCTCGGCCGCCGCTGCAGAGCCGCAGCCCGACGCCGCCCCCCAGGCCCCGGCGGTAGCGCCCGACCCGGCCCCGGGAGCCGTGCAGGAGCACGCCGGAGCCCGCCGAGCAGTCGCCCCCGCGCCTCCGGCACAGACGCAACCGCGTGCCCCGCACCTGCGCAGCAGCCGTCCGCGTCGCGAGCCGCGAGAGCAGGCGGCCGAGGCCAGCCGCGCGAGCATCGCCACATCTCGACGAAGCCGCGCCGCGCCGACGCCGCAGCTGACGCGGCGCGAGCCGGCTCCATGATGCGCATCAGGGCGCTCCTCCCGGGCGACCAGACCAGCCGCCGACTCGTCGTCGGAGTTCTTCATCCTCGCGGCGGGGGCGCTGCTCGCGCTGGTGCTGGCGAGCGGGTCGATGGTGTCGGTCGCGTCGCGTGCGATGAAGGGGCAGCTGCGGTGAGCAAGCGCGTCGGACTGGTGCTGGTGGTGAGCGTCGCACTCGCATGTCCCGACGCCGCGCGCGGCGCAGAGGTCGATCAGCCACAGCTGCGACACCCCGATCAGCAGCGATGCCTGCCAGCGCTGGTACACGGGCGCCAGCGTGTCTCTCCGATGGACGTGGTCGCCGCCTGCGCACGCTCCTGTCCGGCTGTCAGAACGCCACGTTCACGGCGGAGGCGCTGGTCGAGCGTTCGTGCACGGTTGATTGGCCCGACACGACGATCACGCAGAAGATCTGGATCGGCATCGATCGCACGCCGCCCCAGCTCGTCGGCTTGCAGCCGGGCCGGCCTCCCAACGCCAACGGCTGGTTCAACCGACCGGTT
The DNA here is from genome assembly GCA_963722245.1 of uncultured Thermoleophilaceae bacterium. Classification (GTDB taxonomy): domain Bacteria; phylum Actinomycetota; class Thermoleophilia; order Solirubrobacterales; family Thermoleophilaceae; genus JACVRW01. The sequence continues at coordinate 133,303 of CAVRKM010000010.1, read as the reverse complement.
CAGCTGACCTTCCTCGGCAGTGACAACACCTCCGGCGTCGCCTCCTGCAGCTCGACGACCTATGGCGGCCCGGATGGGCTCGGAGTGCCGATCAGCGGGCAGCTGCTCCGACGTGGCCGGAAACGTCGGCTCCGGCGCCCTGCCGATCAACTACGACGCCACAGCCCCGAGCCGCCCCTCGGTCGAAGTGCTTCCGGGGAACAAGCGCGTGTCGCTCGAGTGGTCGACGCCGCCGGGCGTGGAAGCCGCAGGTCGTGCGCTCGCGGAAGGGCGCGAAGCCGGTGGTCGTCTTCACGCGGCGCGGACGACCATCTCACCGACCGGAGGCTCCACAACGGTCGGCGCTATCGCTACGTCGTCACCCTGATCGATCAGGCCGGCAACCGATCGGCGGACGCCGTGAGCGCGGTCCCGACCGGGTCTCGCGCTGCTGCTCCCGCCTCGGGGCGCACGCCTTCACAGCGCTCCGACGCTTGTCTGGAAGCCGGTGCGGCGGGCGCGCTACTACAACGCCCAGCTGCTCCGCCGCGGGCACAAGATCCTGACCCGGTGGCCGCGTGTGTCGCAGCTGCCGCTCCACAAGCTCGTCCCCGGGCGCTACTGCTGGTACGTCTGGCCGGGCTTCGGCAGGCGCTCGGAGCATCGCTACGGAGACCTGCTCGGCAAGAGCTGCTTCACGGTGGTGAGCGGCTAGCGCCGCAGGCCAACCCGCTCGCAACCGCGCACGACGTCGACGCCGATCGGCACGGACACGATCGCGACCGGGACCGCAGTTGAGCACGTCGAAGCTCGCCGTTCGCGCCGTTCAGGCGGTCGTTGCCCGGCGCCGCCGGATAGGCGGTTGCGGCTGCCGTCCGCCGCTGAGGCGGTCGTTGCCGGAGTTGCCGGCCAGGCGATCCCGGCCGGGGCCACCGACGAGCAGGTCGTCACCGCTGTTGCCGACGAGACGATCGTTTCCCCCGACCCCGCGAGGGCTGTCGTCCCCGAGCAAACGATCATCTCCCTGCATGCCGACCAGGCGGTCGGAGCCGACGCCGCCGAACAGGCAGTCATCGCCTCGCGATCCCTTGAGGATGTCGTTGCCCTGCAGGCCGAACAGGTTGTCGCCGAACGCGCGTGCCGGCCAGCCGATCGTCGCCCGAGGTCCCGAGCATGTCGGTCGCGCACGCACGTGGGTCGAGGCTGCCCGCCTCGTTGGGACCGAGCAGGCCGCCCGCCGTGGGGGGCGGTTCCGGGCCGGGCGGCGGGGGTGGAACGACGCCCCGGTCCACCGTCTCGCAGTCCGCGGCGATCGAGTCCGCCGCGTCGCCGAGGACGGTGTCGTTGCCGTCCCCGCAGGTCACGATGTCGCCCTCTGTCGCCTCGAACGTCGATGAAGTCGTCGCCGGCGCCGCCGGCATGGGTGTCGACGCCCTTGTTTCCGCGCAGGATGTCGTTTCCGGACCCGCCCGCGAGCGAGTCGTTGCCGTCGCCGCCCGAGAGCGTCGACGGAGTAGAGGTCGCGTTCGTGACGCTGTCGGCTCCGTCGCCGGCGCTCACGGTGAATCCGATGATGCCGGTAACCGGACAGATCGCCGCGCTCGCGAACAGCGTGCAGGCAGGCTGAGCACCGATCGTCGCTCCCGGGTCGACCAGCGTGTAGTACGTGCCGACGAGGGAGAGGGTGAGGTTGTTCACCTCACCCGGCGCGGCGGTGTAGTAGACGCGCTTGATACGCGTGCTTGCGGTTGACGCGAAGGCTTCCGTCGACAGCAGCGAGAAGAGGCAGAGTGCTGCGATTGCCAGAGACCGGAGTCGCATGACGCCGGTCGAGCCTAGGCGCCGGGCGACCGCGACGCATCGCTCCAAGTGGTGATCTTTGCGCCTCGGACGAGGCCTATTTAGAGCGGAATGTTCCCGTGCTTGCGCTTCGGCGTGTCCACGCGCTTCGTCTGCAGCCGCTCGAGCGCCCGGATCAGCTTCGGGCGCGTCTCGTGGGGCACGATCACGTCGTCGATGTACCCGCGCTCCGCCGCCGAGTAGGGGTTGGCGAAGCGCGCCTTGTAGTCGCCGATCAGCTTCTCGCGGCGCTCGTCCGGCGTGGGTGAGGTCTGGATGTCGCGGCGATGGATGATGTTCACCGCGCCCTCCGGCCCCATCACGGCCACCTCGGCCGTCGGCCAGGCGTAGACGAAGTCGGCCAGCATGTGCTTCGAGCTCATCACGTCGTAGGCGCCGCCGTACGCCTTGCGCGTGATCACGGTGAGCTTGGGCACGGTCGCCTCGGTGAAGGCGTAGAGCAGCTTCGCCCCGTGGCGGATGATCCCGCCCCACTCCTGCGACGTGCCGGGCAGGAAGCCGGGCACGTCCATCAACGTGAGCAGCGGGATGTTGAAGGCGTCGCAGAAGCGCACGAAGCGCGCGGCCTTCTCGGACGACGAGATGTCGAGCACGCCCGCGAGCTGCGCGGGCTGGTTGCCCACGACCCCGACCGGGCGCCCGTTGAGCCGCGAGAAGCCCACGATGATGTTGCGCGCGAAGTGCTCCTGCACCTCGAAGAACTCGCCGTTGTCGACGAGCAGGTGCACGACGTCGCGCATGTCGTACGGCTTGTTCGGGCTGTCCGGGACGATCCGGTCGAGCTCCTCGTCCTGTCGATCCGGGTCGTCGCCGGTGTCCATGCGCGGCGGCAGCTCGAGGTTGTTCTGCGGCAGGAACGACATCAGGTAGCGGGCGTCCTCGAGGCAGGTCTCCTCGTCGTCGGCCGCGAAGTGGGCCACGCCCGACTTGGAGTTGTGGGTCATCGCCCCGCCGAGCTCCTCGAACTCGACCTCCTCCCCGGTGACCGTCTTGATCACGTCGGGGCCCGTGATGAACATGTGGGAGGTCTCCTTGACCATGAAGATGAAGTCCGTCATGGCCGGGGAGTAGACGGCGCCGCCGGCGCACGGGCCCATGATCAGCGAGATCTGGGGGATCACGCCCGAGCACTGGACGTTGCGCACGAAGACGTCGCCGTACGCGCCGAGCGAGACGACCCCCTCCTGGATGCGCGCCCCGCCCGAGTCGTTGATGCCGATGATCGGGCAGCCGATCCTGGCGGCGAGGTCCATGACCTTGACCATCTTCTCGCCCATCACCTCGCCGAGCGACCCGCCGAAGACCGTGAAGTCCTGCGAGAACACGCAGACCGGGCGGCCGTCGATCGTGCCGTGGCCCGTGACCACGGCGTCCCCCCAGGGGCGGTTGCGGAGCATGTCGAAGTCGGCGGTGCGGTGCCGGACGAAGGTGTCCAGCTCCTCGAACGACCCCGGGTCGAGCAGCTTCTCGACCCGCTCGCGGGCGGTCAGCTTGCCCTTGGCGTGCTGCTTCTCCTCGGCCTGCGGGTTGGTGTGCGCCGCCTGCTCGCGCAGCTCCTGGAGCCGGGCGAGCTTCTCCTCGTAGGTCTCGGGCGACTGCTGCCTCATACGGGAGGCAGGTTATCCATCCGGGTCGAGGCCCTTGTAGTACGGGAGCTTGCCGCCCGCCCGCTTGCGCACGATCCCGTAGAGGTGACCGGCCACCCCGTGGTGGCGGTGCGCGACGTTGGTGCCCTCGCTGGGGTCCTTGTGCCTGTCGAACAGGTGGAACCGTGCCGGCTTGTTGCGCCCCCAGAGCGCCCAGCGCCGGGTGCGGATGAAGAACGAGTTGCCGTAGCCGCCGAAGGCGTAGTCGCGCTTGGGCAGCGGCTTGCCGTCGAACAAGCGGCGACATGTCCACGCCGTTCATGCGCCCCGGCGCCGGCACGCCCATCATCGACAGCAGCGTGGGGGCCAGGTCATGGGTGGAGGCGAACCACCTGCTCGACTGCGCGGCCTGGCGCCGCGCGGGGTCGACCACCACGAGCGGGATGCGCGTGAGCGCCGGGTGCAGCGCCGTGGAGATCTTGCCTGTCCAGCCGTGCTCGCCCAGCAGGATGCCGTGGTCGGAGACCAGTGCGATGACCGTCTCGCGCTCGAGGTTCAGCTCGTGCAGGCGGTCGAACAGGATGCCCAGCCAGCGATCGGTCATCGTCACCTCGGCCGCGTAGAGCTCGCGCAGCCGGCGCACGACCGGACCGCGCTGGGACGGCGCGAGCCAGTTGTCCACCTTCCCGTAGAGCGGCATCGCGGGCTCGGGGCCGCGCCACTTGCCGTACAGGTCGGCGTACGGCGGCGGCGGCGTCCAGGGCTCGTGGGGCTCGTAGGTGTCGACGATCAGCGCGAACGGCCGGTGCCACGCGCCCACGTCGAGAGCGTGGACCGCGTCCTTCATCACCTTGGCCGCGAACGAGCGGCTGTCGTCGTGCCAGTAGCGGCTGTTGGCCAGGTACTTGCCGACCCGCTCGCGCTTCTCCGGGTAGATCGCCGGGTGCATCCAGTGGCGCAGGACCTTCTTCGGCACGCTCGAGATCGGGTGGCTGCCCCCGATCTCCCCGCCGGTGCGCACGAAGCTGTTGACGCTGTGTCGCAGCGGCGCGTACGGGCGCGCGAAGCCGAGGAAGGGGTTGTCGGTCACGTAGGCGGTCCAGTAGCCGGCCCGGCGCAGCACCGCCGGCAGCGAGTCGTCGACGTGGCGCAGCGGCGCCCAGCCCGGCGAGTCGAGCAGGCCGGGGTAGTCGTGCCAGTGACGGAAGGGGAAGGTGCGCCGGCCGCCGAGGATCGAGTTGCGGGCGGGCACCGTCGGCATCGCCTCGGGGTAGGCGCTGGTGAAGTGCAGCCCCTGGAAAACCAGCTCGTCGATGTTGGGGGTGGCGATCGCGCGGTCGTAGACGGCGTCCGCGCGCAGGGAGTCGACGATCACGAGAATCAGGTTGGGGCCGTCCGGTCGTTGCGCGAACGCCGGGAGGTCGCCCGCGGCCACGCCGGCCGCTGTCGCGGCCGTCGCTTGCAGGAAGCGGCGACGTGTGGTGGCCCGGCTCACCTGTCTAGTGGAGCACGGGTCAGGGGGAAACGGAGCGCTAACCGCGCGAGAACGGGCGGTGGTGCGCGGAGCCGAGCGCCTCCAAGGCGCTCTCCAGCGCGGCCTGGGCGCCATCGCGGTCGAGCGTGCCGTCCTCCGGCTCGGGCTCCTCCGCGATCGGCTCGGGCTCCTCCGCGATCGGCTCGGGCTCCACGACGACCGGCTCCTCCGCGGGCGCGCCGGCAACCCACACGGGCTGCTCGGCAACCCGATCGCGGCCGTCCCAGCCGAACAGGCGACCCAGCCAGCGGCGCTTGCGCACGGGGGGTTCCTGAACTTCGTCAACCAGAGGTTGACTTTCTTCCGGGACCTCCTCGACGACCGGCTCCGGCTCGGGGACCGGCTCCTCGCCCTCGATCGTGGCGGTCAGCACCACCTTGGTGCCCCAGCCGGAGGGCTCGATCGACACGGTGCCGCTGGCACCCTCGCCCTCCCAGGCGACCGTGCGCTCGGGCTCCAGCTTGGTGATCTTGATCTCGCCGAACGCGCCCAGGTGCCGGGCCAGCCGCTCGACCTCGCTGAGCTCGCTCCAAAGCTCTGGAGGCGACTTCACGAGCGTTCGCTTCGCGGTTAAGTCCTGCATCGCCTTCCCGTTCGCGCAGCCCTCGCCGAGTCCTTCGTGAAAGATGTCTTGCAATGCTCGGCGCAGACCTCGCAGACCTGATGGGAAGCCGCATCCCGGCAGATCACAGTCGCAGCGTCCTGGCGGACGACCTGGCCGCGCGCTACCTGGCCCGCCCGGACCGACCGCCGGCGCCGCGCGTGCTCGACCTGGGCTGCGGCACGGGCGACTCCGTGGACCTGTTCCGCTCGCTCGAGCCGCGCGTGCAATGGACCGGCGCCGACATCGAGCGCTCGCCCGAGGTGGCGGAGCGCACCCGCACGGACGCCGACTTCGTCACCTTCGACGGTGAGCGCCTCCCGTTCGCCGACCGAAGCTTCGACCTCGTCTACTGCAAGCAGGTGCTCGAGCACGTGCGCCGCCCGCAGCCGCTGCTGGCCGAGGCCGCCCGCGTGCTGGCGCCGGGCGGGTGGCTGGTCGGCTCCACCTCGCACCTCGAGGCATTCCACTCGAACAGCGTTTGGAACTACACGCCCTACGGGCTGATGCTGCTGGCCGAGCAGGCGCGCCTCGAGCTGGTGGAGGTGAGGCCGGTGATCGACGCCTTCACGTTGATCGCCTGGCGGGCGCTCGGCACGCCGCGCTTCTTCTACCGCTGGTGGGCGCGCGAGTCGCCCCCCTACAGGGCGATCTCGCTGCTCGCCCGCCCGGCGCGCTGGGACCACCGCACGGTGAACACCGCGAAGCTCGTGCTCGCCGGGCAGTTCACGTTCCTGGCACATCCGGTGCCCGCACAGGATTAGGATCGCCGCTGTGCTCCGCCCCGCACTCGTCGCGTTGCTCCTGCTGGCCCCGGCCGCGTCGGCGCAGGCGGCGCCCCTGACCACTCCCTGCTCGGGTCGCGCGATCACGCCGGACAAGGTGATCACCGGCCAGTTCGGCACCGAGCTCAACAAGAGCTACGTGATGGTGCCCTTCGACGTACCGCGGGGCACGACCGCCGTGCGCGTGAAGTACTGCTGGGACCAGCCCGAGTCGGGCAGCAGCCGGCACACGCTCGACCTCGGGCTGTACGAGCCGCTCCACTGGGGCGACCGCATCTGGGGATCGCGCGAGTTCCGCGGCTGGGGCGGCTCGAGCCATCCGGACGTGACCCTCTCGGCCGAGGGCTTCTCGAGCGAGGCCGACTACGTCGCCCAGCCTCGCGTGGAGCCGCCCGGCAAGACCACCCGCGGGTTCCTCCCCGGACCGATCCGCCCGGGCCGCTGGGCGGCCGAGCTGGGCGTGGCCGCGGTGATCCCGCAGGCCGACGGCGACGCCGACGGCACGGTCGGCTGGCGCGTGGAGATCGACTTCGCCGACGACCCGGCCTTCGCCGACGAGCCCTACAAGCCCGCGCGCTACGACAGCCGCCCCGTGCGGCGCAAGCCGGGCTGGTACTCGGGCGACTTCCACGTGCACGCCGAGCACTCGGCCTACGGCAACGCGACGATGACCAGCAGCTTCAACTACGCCTTCAGCCCGGTCGCCCAGGGCGGCGCGGGACTGGACTTCATCACGCTGTCGGACTACGTGTCCGGGAGCGCCTGGGGCGAGATCGGGCGCTACCAGCCGAGCTACCCCAACAACCTGATCATCCCCAGCGCCGAGGTGATCACCTACCGCGGCCACACCAACAACCACGGCAGCCAGCACTTCGTCGACTACCGCACCGGGCCGATCTACGAGCTCCAGCCCGACGGCACGGTCAAGCAGATCCGCGGCACCCGCGACCCGCGCGAGCTGTTCTCGGAGATCCACCGCTTCGGCGGCTGGACGCAGGTCAACCACCCGACGATCTTTCCGCCGGTCAACACCGCCGCGGCCGCGCTCTGCCGCGGGTGCTTCTGGGAGTACTCCGACGAGCAGACCGACTGGTCGCAGGTGGACGCCTTCGAGGTCGCCACCGGGCCGGCGGACATCGGCGGCGTCCAGAACCCGTTCACGATCACGGCGATCGCTCGGTACGAGGAGCTGCTCGGGCTCGGCTACAAGATCGCGGCGGTCGGCTCGAGCGACTCGCACAAGGCGGGCGACGCGACCGGCCCGCTCGACGCCCCGATCGGCGAGGCGCGCACCGTGGTCTATGCGGGCGAGCTATCTCAGCGCGGCATCCGCTGCGGCGTGCTCGGGCACCACACCTACGCCAAGGTGGCCGGCGCCGGCGCGGCCGACCTGCGCTTCGAGGCGCGCCCGCACGGGTTCTGGTGGTGGCAGCGCGCCATCGTGGGAGACACGATCCACGCCCGTGGCGCCAGCTTCAAGGCCCGGGTGATCGGCGGGAACGGACGCCAGCTCCTGATCGTCAAGGACGGCGTGACGATCGCCACCGTGCCCGTCACGAGCGACGACTTCGTCTATCGCTTCGCCGGCAGCGGGAGCGGCCGGTGGCGGCTGCAGCTGATGCGCGGCTCGCTGATCGACACCGTGTCGAGCCCGATTTGGATCGAGCCGGGCTGGGGCTGGGTCGAGCGCGACCGCTGCCGCTAGGCCGGCTTCGACGCCATCGCCCAGATCGCCACCGTGTACGCGACGATCAGCAGCAGCGTCAGGCCGGTGGTCCAGCGCAGCAGACTGCGCGGCTCCCCGCCGCGCCGCGCGCGGCGAACCGCGAGCCCGGCCAGAACCGTCATGACGATCAGCAGCAGCAGCCCGCCGTCGGCCACGGAGTAGCCGATCCCGATCCAGCTGGCGTCGGAGTCCTCGAGGTGCTCCTTCGATGCGATCCACTCGGCGCCCACGCGCATCACCAGGTAGGACGGGATCGCCCCGATCAGCAGGATGCGGAACGCGAACCGCACGGCCGCCGCGCGGTCGTCGCTGCGCAGCGCGGCGGTCAGCACCACCGCGGCCGCGGCGAGCAGGGCGACGAGGACCATGGCGCCGAGCACGTGCAGGAACAGCGGGAAGTTCCAGGAGTCTGGGCGGACCGAGGCGTAGCTCATGCGCCCGGCTTGAAGATCATCACGTAGAGCAGAGCGAGGACGGCGAGCGTCATCACCGCGTAGAGGGGCCTGACGCGCTCGACCGACCCGGAGTCGAACATCATCCCGATGCGAACGCCGGTCCCGCCGGCGACCGCCCAGAGCACGAGCGCCGCCAGGATCCAACCGTCGACGATGCTGTAGTCGTCGATCGCCAGCCAGATGCCGAACACGAGCGTCAGCAGGCCGCCCACGTCCCAGAGGCGGCGCCCGAGGAAGGTCAGCTGCGGGCCCGCGACGCGGTCGCCGCCGACCAGCAGCACGGAGAACACGACGACGGAGCCCATCGCGGCGAAGGCACCGATGAGGTGCAGGAAGAGCAGCCACTCGTACCGGCTCACGGGCCGGCAATCTAGGTGAGATCCCGGACGGGCGCGTTGTGAGCGGTCTCACACCCGGCGCGGCCCAGGTGGTTTTAAGTGCTCTGCATGACTCGATTCGCAAAGATCCTGGTCATCGCCCTTACGGCATCGCTGCTCGCCGTGTCGTCCGCATCCGCGTTGGCGCCGCAGCCCGCACAGACCTCGCACGACGGCAGCGACGTCGCCGCGATCGCGGTCGTGGTCGGCCTCGGCCTGCTGCTCGCCGGCTCCGCGCTGGTGCCCCTGGGCCGCCGGCGCGGGCCAGCCACTCACGCCTAGGCCCGCTACTCGAGCAGGGCCGTGTCGAAGAAGCCGACCATCCGGCGCTCGTACTGGCGCGGCAGAGCCTCGGCCCCGCCGACGTGGCCACCCTCCGGGACCTCCCAGACGGCCTTGGGCTCGCCAGCGGACTCATAGAAGTCCTGGCTGAGGTCCTCGCCGCCCTGCCCCTGGGCCGAGTAGATGAAGAAGACCGGGCGGGGCGCGATGCGCTCGACGACGTCGTTGAGGTTCGGCGGCGGCACGTTGTTCGAGAAAACGGCCGTCGCGGCAGTGATCCCACCCCAGACCGGCGCCGCCAGCCACCTCGCCTCCCAGGGCGACTCGGCGGCTTCGCGCACCGATCGAATCCCCGCACCCTCCGAGACGACCGCCTTCAGTGCTTCCGTCTCAGACGCCGTCTCGAGCATCAGCTCGCCGCCGACCGACAGCCCGATCCCCCCGATCCGGTCGGGATCGACGTCGGGCCGCTCGTGCAGGAAGGCGATCGCGGCCTTGATGTCCCGGTCGCCGTTCCACCCGACCGCGTTCGGATCGCCCTCGCTGTCTCCCTCCCCGCGCCGGTCGAACAGGAGCACGCCGTAGCCGTGTCGCACGAGCATCCTGGTCTGCCTCTGCGGTCCCTTCCGGCCGGGGAACGCGATCACGGCAGCGTGGTTCTTCGACGGCACGTACCAGCCGTGGAGGTCGAGTCCGTCGTCGGTTGTGAAGGAGACGTCCTCGAAGTCCGCTCCCAGCTGCGGGTCGGGCACGACCGCGCGGCCGATGTGCGTCTGGCCGTACGAGGAAACGAGCGGAAACACGACGATGACGCCGACGATCAGACCCGCGACGCCGATCAGAGCCCTGCGCAGGTAGCGCCACGGCATCCGGTCGTCCAAGCGCCGGGATCGCCAGAGCGTCACCACGCCCACCGCGAGCAGCATCAGTCCGGCGGGGATGGCGAGCAGCCCGGTGTAGTCGTCGCCCGACGCGCCGACCTCACGGGTGTAGTACCAGGCCTCGGAGGCTGTCCCCAATCCGAACACACCGAGCAGCAGTGCCACCACGACACGCCAGCCGGCGCGCAGCCGCGGGTACGCGACTGCCGCCGCCACCAGCACCGTCAGCGGCACCACGCCGCTGACCAGGTGATCCGTCGCCGACGTCCCCGGCTGGGGCTGCAAGAACGAGTCGTCGACCACGTGGAGGGCGATCACGCCCACGCACACGCGGACGAGCGTCCGCTCGCTGATCATCTACTCGTACTGCAGCGCCTTCAGCACGTTCAGGCGCGACGCCCTGCGGGCGGGCAGGATCGCCGCCAGCATGCCCGCCAGCGTCGCGACGATCGCGAACACCACGACAGCGACGACCGGGAGCGAGAATGTGACGTCCATGCTGTCCATCGCCTTGGTGATGACCGCCGCGAGCAGGATCCCGAGCGGTAGCCCGAGGGCCGCCCCGATCAGGGCGATGATCACGCTCTCGTAGCGGATCATCCGGCGCGTCTGACGGCGCGTCAGCCCGATCGCGCGCAGCATGCCGAGCTCACGCGTGCGCTCGAACACCGACAGCGCCAGGGCGTTGACCATCCCGAACAGGCTCACGATGATCGACAGCGCGAGCAGCACGTAGAAGATGTTCAGGATCATGTCGATGCCGCCGGCGCGCTCCGTGACCCAGGCGCTGTTGGTGAGCACCTTCGCGTCGGGATAAGGGTCGAGCGTCTTGTCGAGCGAGGCGGTCGCCTGTGAGGTGACGCCGTCGTTCGTGTCGACGAAGACGAACAGGTCCTTCGGCTGCGAGAAGTGCGTGTCGAAGGCCCGCTGCGCGAGCGTCACCGCGCCCAGCAGCGCGTCGAGCTGCTCCGCCGGCGGGTCGTAGATCCCCCTCACCACGAGCGGGACCTTCGTGCCCTGTGACGTCTGGAGTGAGAACTTGCTGCCGACCTTGAGGTTGTTGTCGTCCGCGAACTGGTTCCTGACGATCGCCCCGTCGAACCCGAGCGACAACAGCACGTTGTCCGAGCCCTTCTTCCAGCGGAAGTCGTAGACGTTGCCGATCGTGGCGGGGTCGACCCCCGTGACGTCGATGTCCGAGCCGAAGCTGCTCGCCTTGTCGTCGCGCACCGACGAGGCGGCGGCGACGCCGGGGGCGTGGGACAGCGCGTTTCCAGCACTCGAGGTGAACGTGTCATAGCCGTTCTTGGCCGTCACGACGTAGTCCGCGCGCACTTGATCCTTCAGCGCGGCCTTGGTGGTGCCCTTGAGGCTCGCCCCCAACGTCGCGACGAGCGTGACCAGCGCGAGCCCGATCATCAGCGCGCCGGCGGTCCGGGCCGTGCGGGAGGGATTGCGCGTGGCGTTGTCCTTGGCCAGCGCACCCGGAGCTCCCCCGAGACGCTCCCCCGGTGCGCCCACAGCGGCCGCGAGCGGCCGCACCAGGCGCGACGAGATCATGCCGACGCCGATGAACAGCAGGATGCACCCAACTCCGTCCAGCAGGGCGACGGCGGCGGTGGGCAGGCCGCTCGCGAACCCGCCGAGGGCCAGCATCACAGCAGCTATACCGAGCACGATCGGCGCGGCGGTGCGGCTCTTGGCGAGCCGCGACGGCGGCAGCACTGCGCCCTCGCGCACGGCCGCGATCGGCGGCACGCGGGTCGCGCGCCGAGCCGGCGAGATCGTGGCGAGCACGGTGATGCCCACGCCGAGCACCAGCGAGACGATCACCGTCTTCGCGCCGAACACGGTGCCGGTCGTAGGGAGGTCGACCCCGAACGCCTTGAACATCGCGTTCAGACCCTTGGCGATCAGCAGGCCGACGAACAGACCGACTATGGCCGCGAACAGCCCGGTGATGAAGCCCTCCAGCAGCACCGAGCGGAACACCTGCTTGCGCGAAGCGCCGAGCGTGCGCAGCGTGGCCAGCTCGCGCACGCGCTGACTGACCGTCATCGAGAGCGTGTTGAAGATGACGAAAGAACCGACGAGAAGCGCGATCCCGGCGAACGCGAGCAGCAGGTACTGGAAGAACGCGAGCCCGTCGTTGACCTCCTGGGCCGCGGCCTTGCCGGCGGCGTCGCCGGTCTCGATCTGCGCCGATGCCGGCAGCAGCGGCTTGACCTGGTCGGCGACCTCGGCCTGCGAGACCCCCGACTTCGGCGTCACGTAGATGACGTCGAACTTGCCCTGCTTGTGCAGCAGGCTCTGGGCGGTCGGTACGTCGAAGACGGCGAAGGTCGCGCCGCCGATGGAGTCGACCGATCCGAACCCGGCGATGCCCGAGACGGTCATCGTCCGCTGCGGTCCGTCGCCGGCCACGCCGATCTTGTCCCCGAGCTTGTAGTGCCCCTTCTTCGCGCTGGCGGCGTCGATCACGACCTGGCTGGGCCCGACCGCCCACTTCCCGGACTTCAGCGTCGTGGGGTTCGCCTTCTGGCCCGGCTCGAAGCCCCAGCCGAAGTTCGGCTGCTGGGTGCTCCCGAGCTGCTTGCCGTCGCGGCCGATCAGCTTCACGAAGTCGCTCGTGCCGCTGATGTCGAAGATGGCCCCGGAGGCGCTCTTGACGTCCGGCAGCGCCGCCACCTTCGTCTGCAGCGACTCGGGCACCGTCGACTTGGAAGCCCCCTTGACGATCTCCTTGCCGGAGATCACTGCACCGGCGTTCTTGTACGTGCCCTGGAAGAGGTCGTCGAAGGCCTTCTTCATCGTGTCGGTCAGGATGAAGGTCCCGCTCACCATCGCGACGCCGAGGACGATCGACAGCGCGGTCAGCGCCGTGCGCATCTTGCGGCCGAGCAAGCCCTGCAGCGTCGCGGTCTTCATCGGTGAGCCAGCCTCTCCATCGTGCCGAGCACGGCGTGCTCGTCAAGCCCGTACTCGTCCTCCACGGTCTCGCCGTCGGCGAGGAAGACGATCCGGTCGGCGACCGCGGCGGCGCTCGCCTCGTGCGTGACCATCATCGTCGTCTGGCCGTAGCTGTCGACCGAGTTGCGCAGCGCCTGGAGGATCTCCTCGCTCATCGTCGAGTCGAGGTTGCCGGTGGGCTCGTCGGCGAACAGGATCGTCGGTCGCGAGACGAGCGCGCGGGCGATCGCGACGCGCTGCTGCTGGCCGCCGGACATCTCGGACGGACGATGCGTGCGTCGGTCGGCCAGGCCGACCTTCTCCATCACCTCGTCGACCCACTCCTTGTCGACGTCCTCGCCGGCGATCGACAGCGGAAGCACCACGTTCTGCTCGGCCGTCAGCATCGGGAGCAGGTTGAAGAACTGGAAGATGAAGCCGATGCTGCGACGACGCAGGAGCGTGAGCTCGTCGTCGTCCATGTCGGTGATCTCCTCGTCGCCGACCCAGACCTGGCCCGACGTCGGGATGTCGAGCCCGGCGAGGATGTGCATCAGCGTCGATTTGCCGGACCCTGACGGGCCCATCACGGCCGCGAACTGGCCGTGGGGGATCTCGAGCGAGACGCCACGCAGCGCGTGGACGGCCGAGTCGCCTTCGCCGTACTGACGGGTGAGGTCCGAAGCGGCCAGGACTCTGTCGCGCTTGATCGCAGTCGGTTCGGGCGGGGTTGCAATCGCCATCTCTATGTCTCCTTGCCGTGCATCAGTCGCTGCAGCGTCGCCGCCCCGACCCCCTTCCGGACATCGGGGGACACCCTGAACTTGCGCCGGTAACAATCAGGGCATCTGAACGAGCCGAACGGGGGTGACGGTGGTTCGCTCCGCCACGTAGTGCGGCAACTGCGATAGAGCCTCGGCTTCCGTCTGCGCTTCCAGTTCCCACCAGATCCGGTGCGTGCCGAAGCTGCACGTGGCGGAGACCTCTTTGTGGCGGAGCGGGCTTTCGAACGCGTTGAACGAGGCGAACACCACGCCGCACTCTCTGGGCGTATGACGGTGCTCCAGCATGTAGCGCGGCATGTGCCCAGTGTTGGTGAAGGCCGGCCGGCCGGACATCGGTGGCCACCCTGATCTCACCTCCTCAGCCGCGGGGCGTATGCTGGCCGGAGCCGCCACCGTTGAGTGTGGGAGTGACTGATTGGCCCAGACACTCGTTGGCCGACAGACCGAGTTGGACCTGCTCGAGCGCACGCTCGAAGAAGGGTGTGCGGGATCTCCCCAGATCGTGTTCGTCACGGGCGAACCGGGGATCGGCAAGTCCGCACTCCTGGCCGAGCTCCTCCGCCGTGCCGAGGAGCGGGGGTGCCTTGCGTTGAGGGGGAGCGCGGCCGAGTTCGAGCGCGATCTGCCGTTCGGCCTGATCATCGACGCGCTCGACGAGTACCTCGAGTCGCTCGCCCCCAGCGCGTTCCACAGCCTCGAGACCGAAACCCTGGCCGAGCTCGGCGGAGTGTTCCCGGCGCTGCGGTCGCTCGACCCGGGCTCGGATGAGCCGACCACCGCGGCCGAGCGCCACCGTGCCTATCGCGCTGCGCGCGAGCTGATCGAGCGCCTGGCTGGGAAGCAGCCGCTCGTCCTCGTGCTCGATGATCTTCACTGGGCCGACGGCGCGTCGCTCGAACTCGTCTCGCATCTCTTCAGGCGGCCTCCCCGCGCGCGTGTCGTGCTGGCCGTGGGGCTTCGCCGGGGACAGGCCGGCCACGCGACCGAAGCGGTAATGGACTCCGCCCTGCGCGGATCCGAATCCGTCCACTCGATAGCGCTTGCCCCGCTGGCACCCGCCGACGCGCAGGTGCTCATGGGCCTCGCCGATCAGGCGGAGGCCGACTGCGTCTATCGCAGGAGCGGAGGAAATCCGTTCTACATGCTCGAGCTGACTCGCGGGCGTGACGAGAAACGCGGCTTGCGCTCCGCCGAGGACGAGGGTGACGTGCCAAGCGCGGTCGTCGCAGCCATCGTTCGCGAACTCGACGGGCTCTCGGTGCCGGGCCGGCGCCTCGCCGAGGCCGGGGCCGTGGCAGGAGACCCCTTCGAGCTCGACCTCGCCCTGGCTGCCGCGGGACTAGGGGAGCCGGACGCCCTGGACGTGATCGATGAGCTCGCCGCCCGGGATCTGGTGCGATCGGCGGAGGCCCCGCGCCGGTTCCGCTTTCGGCATCCGCTGGTCCGTCACGCGGTGTACGAGTCCTGCGCGCCCGGGATGAGGCTTGCCGCCCACGAGCACTGCGCCAACGCGCTCGCGGCGCAGGGCGCATCGGCGGCCATGCGCGCCCACCACGTCCAGCACGCCGCCCGGCACGGCGATCTGAGCGCCGTCGCCGTCCTGCGCGAAGCCGGGGTGGCCGCCGCTCGACGAGCACCTGCCAGTGCCGCCCGTTGGTTCGAGCTTGCGCTCGGCCTGCTCCCCCAATCTGCGCCGCGAGAGGACCGAATCGCCCTCCTGATGGCGATCGCCGAGACGGAGGCGGCAATCGGCCACTTCGAGAACAGCCGTGAGGCAGTGCTCGACAGCCTTGCCCTCACCACCGACGACGAGGAGAGCCTCCGTTTGGCGCTCACCGTCCAGTGTGCGTCGCTCGAACAGCTCCTCGGCCGCCACGAGGAGGCGCACTCGCGGCTGACCGCCGCACTCGATCATCTCTCGGATCACTCTTCCTCCGAGGCGGTGGCTCTCATCATCCACCTCGCCGTCGGCAGCCTCTACCGCCTGGACTTCGAGGGAATGCGCGAATGGAGCGAGCGAGCGCTCGCTGTGGCGCAGCCGCTCGGAGATCTGCCTCTGATGGCCGCGAGCACGGCGGCGCTGGCGGTCGCCGATACGTTCACCGGGCGCGTCCTTGACGCCGAGGCTCACTGCTCGGAGGCCGCGGCTCTGGTGAAGAACCTCTCGGACGGGGAGCTCGGGCATCGACTGGATGCCCTCGCCAACCTCTGCGCCGCAGAGCTGTATCTCCATCGCTACCCCGAGGCCGCCTTGCACGCACGGCGAGGGATCGCCATCGGCCGGGCCACCGGGCAGGGGGAGATCGCGCCGGTCGTGGTCCCGGTGTTGGGCAACGTGCTCCACATGTGGGGACGCATAGCCGAGTCCGCCGAGCTCCTCGACGATGCGATCGAGGTCGCCCGGCTCTCAACCAACACGGAGCAGCTTGGGTGGAACCTGCTTGGCCGATCCTTCACCGCGATTGCGGCGGGCGACGTGACGCTCGCTCTCTCGACCGCTGAAGAGGCCGTGGACCTGACTCGTAGCCTCGACGACAGTCTCGTCTCCACCAACGCCGGAGTGGCGCTCGCGCACGCGCACTACGAGGCCGGCGAGCCCCAGCGAGCGGTCGAGCTGCTCCTGCTGGCCACGGGCGGCGAGGAGCTTCCGCGGATCCCGGACGGGTGGAGAGCCAACTACTTCGAGTTGCTCACGCGTTGCTGGCTGGCGGCAGGTGGAACCGATGCAGGCCGAGCAGGCGGCGGCTCGCGCCGAGTCCACCGCTCGCCGGGTACGGCCTCCCCCTGGCGGACTCCATGGCGCACCGCGCCGCCGCAGCAGTGGCTCTGGCCGCCGGCGATCCGGACGCCGCGGCCGAGCGGGCGTTGGCCGCGGTGGTGGCTGCGGAGGCGATCGACGCCCGCGTGGATGCCGGCGTGGCACGGACGCTCGCGGGACGTGCTCTTGCGGCCGCAGGCCACACGCGATCGCGCCGTCGACGAGCTGGAGCACGCCGCCGGGCAGCTGGATGCCTGCGGTGCGCTTCGGTACCGCAGCCACGCCGAACACGAGCTGCGCAAGCTCGGCCGGAACCCCTACCGCCGGACGAACGCGAAGGACGCGACCGGTGTCGGCGTCGACACGCTCACGGCGCGTGAAGCCGAGATCGCGCGCCTGGTGGCGAAGCGCCGCACGAACCCCGAGGTGGCGAGCGAGCTCTTCCTCAGCGTCAAGACGATCGAGACCCACATGCGAAACATCTTCCGGAAGCTCGGGGTCACGTCACGCCTCGATGTCGCCCCGGCCATAGAGCGCGCCGAGCAGCTCGAGAACGCTTCGGCACGGCGGGGCGGCTGAGGCACTCGCCGGCCGGGCGCTTCACGCCTCCGAGTACTCCCCGTACTCGTCGCGCATCACGCCGGACACCTCGCCGAGGCTCGCGCGCTCCTTCAGCGCCGCACGCATCGGCACGAGCAGGTTCTCGCTCTCCGAGCAGGCGCTGCGCAGCTCCTCCAGGCGGGCCGTGACCGCGTCCTGGTCGCGGTCCTGCTTGAACGCCGCGAGGCGCTCGACCTGCTGGCGCTCGGAGTCCGGGTCCACGCGCAGGATCTCCACCTCGTCGATGCTGTCGGTCACGTACTCGTTGACCCCGACGACGATGTCCTGCTTCTGCCTGTAGCGCTCCTCGTAGCCCCAGGCGGACTCCTCGACCTCGGCCCGGATGAACGGGATGCACTGCACCGAGCCGCCCAGCTCGTCGACCTTGTCGATCAGCGCCTGGGCCGCCTCCTCGATCTCGTCGGTGAGCGCCTCGACGAAGTAGGACCCGGCGAACGGGTCGGCGGTGTCCGCGGCGCCGGTCTCGTGGGCGAGGATCTGCTGGGTGCGCAGGGCGATGCGCGCCGCGCGCTCGCTGGGCAGGGCCAGCGCCTCGTCGAAGCCGTTGGTGTGCAGCGACTGGGTGCCGCCGCAGACCGCGGCGAACCCCTGGAGCGCCACGCGCACGATGTTGTTCTCCGGCTGCTGCGCCGCCAGCGTGACCCCGCCGGTCTGCGTGTGGAAGCGCATCTTCAGCGAGCGCTCGTCCTTGGCGCCGAAGCGCTCGCGCATGATGCGCGCCCACATGCGCCGGGCGGCGCGGAACTTGGCCACCTCCTGGAAGACGTTGTTGTGGCCGTTGAAGAAGAAGGCGAGCCGCGGCCCGAACTCGTCGACCTCGAGCCCGGCGTCGAGCGCCGCCTGCACGTACGCGATCGCGTTGGCGAGCGTGAAGCCGACCTCCTGCACGGCGGAGCAGCCCTTCTCGCGCATGTGGTAGCCGGAGATCGAGATCGTGTTCCACTTCGGGATGCGCTCGTGGCAGTACGCGAACAGGTCCGTGGTCAGGCGCATCGCGGGCACCGGCGGGTAGATGAAGTTGCCGCGGGCGATGTACTCCTTGAGCACGTCGTTCTGGGTCGTGCCGCGCAGGTCTCGGGCCGGCACGCCCTGCTCCTCGCCGACCAGCTCGTACAGGAGCAGCAGCACGGCGGCGGGGGCGTTGATCGTCATCGAGGTCGAGACGTCGGCCAAGGGGATCTGGTCGAACACCCGGCGCATGTCGTCGATCGTGTCGATGGCCACGCCGGTGCGGCCGACCTCGCCCATGCAGAGCGGGTCGTCCGAGTCGCGCCCCAGCTGAGTGGGCAGGTCGAAGGCCATCGACAGGCCGGTCGACCCATGCTCGATCAGATAGCGAAAGCGCTCGTTGGTCTCCGTCGCGGTGGCGTAGCCGGCGTACTGGCGCATCGTCCAGGTGCGTCCGCGGTACATGTCCGGGTGGATGCCGCGCGTGTAGGGGTACTCGCCCCCCTCGCCGAGGCGGTCCTCGAGCCCCGCGGCCACGTCCTCGGCGGTGTACTCCTGCTTGATCTCGATCCCGGAGTCGGTGAAGCGGCGCGGATCGTCGGGACCAACCACGGGGGCGATGCTGGGCTTCTGGTCAGGCGTCGTCGCCATTAAGGGACAAGGATACGGTTAGGCGGGTGACCCACACGGCACCGAGAGGCAGCGATCCGCGCCGCAGCGCCCTGCTGATCCTGTTCGGGCTGGTGGCGCTGATGTGGGTGGTCGAGGTGGTCGACGTGGCGGTCAACCACCGCCTCGACCGGTACGGGATCGAGCCGCGCGACGTCGAGGGGCTGGACGGCGTGGTGGCCGCGCCGTTCCTGCACGTGGGCTTCGGGCACCTGCTCGCCAACACGATCCCGTTCGTGACGATGGGAGTCGTGATCGCCCTGGAGGGGCCCCGGCGGCTCGTCGCGGTGACCGTGCTCGTGGGCTTGATCAGCGGGCTCGGCACCTGGCTGGTCGCCGCCCCCGGGACGGTCCACGTGGGCGCGAGCGGAATCGTGTTCGGGTACGCCACCTATCTGATCTCGCGCGGCATCTTCAACCGCAGCGGCACGGAGCTCGCCATCGGTGCCGTGGTGGTGCTCGTCTGGGGCGGCGCGCTGCTGGGCGGGCTCGAGCCACACCGCGGCATCTCGTGGCAGGGCCACCTGTTCGGCGCGATCGGCGGCGTGGTGGCGGCCGCGCTGGTCGCGCGCGAGCGGCCGTAGAGTCCCGAGGGTGGAGGTAACCGTTCGCCTGTTCGCGATGCTGCGCGAGCGCGCCGGGACGGGCTCGGTGACGCTGGAGCTGCCCGAGGGCGCGCGCGTGCGCGACGCGCTCGACTCCCTGTCGGGGCTCGCCGAGGGGATCCCGCTGGTGATGGCGGTCAACCGCGAGTACGCCTCCGAGGAGCAGGTGCTCGGCGCCGGCGACGAGCTGGCGCTGATCCCGCCGGTGAGCGGCGGCGCCCCGTGGGTGAGGGTGAGCGCGGAGCCGCTGTCGCTGGACGCGCTCGCCCAGCGCGTCCGCGACCCGCGTGCCGGCGCGGTGGTGACGTTCGCCGGCGTGACGCGCGAGGTGGAGCGGCTCGAGTACGAGGCCTACGCCGAGATGGCCGAGGAGCGCATGACCGCGATCGCCGCCGAGGCCGGCGAGCGGCACGGGCTGTGCGCGGCTGCCGTCGAGCACCGCGTGGGGGAGGTGCCGCTCTCGGAGCCGAGCGTGATCGTTGCGGTCTCGGCGCCGCACCGCGAAGAGGCCTTCGCCGGGGCGCGCGAGATCATCGACCGCGTCAAGGCCGAGGCGCCGATCTGGAAGAAGGAGATCGAGGGCCCTGACGGGCGCTGGGTGGAGGGAGCAACTCCGCCGCCCCCGCCGCGCTGAGCGCGCCGGCGAGGGAGCCGAGCAGGAGCGCGCCCAGCTCGGCGCGATCCAGGTCGCGGTGCTCGAGCCAATCGAGGATGGCGCCGTCGATGAACCAAAGCCAGGCCCGCGCGGCCGCGCGCACCTGTGGCGTGACGCCCGCGCCGAGGCCCTCGAGGATGCGCGCCGAGGTCCGGTCGCGCACCTCCTCGATCAGCGCGCCCACCTCCGGCACGCTCCCCGCGCTCTCCAGCAGCTTGCGGTAGGCGAGGTCGTTCTGCTCGACCCATTCGAGGAAGGCGTCGAGGCTTTTCGCCAGGGCCACGGCGGGGGGGAGCGCCGGATCCGGCTCGGTCCGGGCGCGGACGTCTTCGGCCGCTGCCTGGAGCGTCGCGACGAACAGCTCCTGCTTGCTGGGGAAGTAGTGGTAGAGCAGCGCCTTCGAGATGCCGGCCTCGCGGGCGATCCGGGCCATCGAGAGCTCGGCGTACGAGTGGCGCGCGAACAGCTGGGCGCCCAGCTCGAGCAGCTGCCGGCGGCGCTCGTCCACCTGCATCCGGGTGTAGGCGGGCTCGGCCACGCGGCCACCGTATAGCGTGCGCCCGTGCTCGCAGTCCTGCCCGTCGTCGTCGCGCTCGCCTTGGCGCCCGCGGCCGGGGCGGCGGAGCCTCTCCACCTGCGCGTGGGCGACTCGCTGCGAGCGCAGCGGATCGAGTTCGAGACCCCGGCCGGCCGCTTCCACGCGACGCGCGTGATCGCCCGTCGGCGCGGCGGCGTCACGCTCGCCACCAACGACCCCTCCGGCCGTCGCGTCGCCGTGCGGGCGACGCGCGGCGGCCTCGCCGTCCGCCCCACGGGCTCGGGCGTGACGGGCGTCGAGGTCTCGTTCGCGGCGCGCCAAGGCGAGCGCTACCTGGGCTTCGGCGAGCGCTCCAACGCCGTCGACCAGCGCGGGCGCTCGGTCGAGAACTACGTGGCCGAGGGGCCGTTCGAGGAGGACGAGCGCGCCCTGGTGCCGAGCTTCGTGCCGCCCTGGGGGTTCCACCCGCGCGACGACGCCACCTACTTCCCGATGCCGTGGCTGCTGTCGACGGCCGGCTATGGGGTGCTGTTGGACAACGCCGAGACGAGCGTGTTCCACCTGGGCG
Organism: uncultured Thermoleophilaceae bacterium; assembly: GCA_963722245.1. Classification (GTDB taxonomy): domain Bacteria; phylum Actinomycetota; class Thermoleophilia; order Solirubrobacterales; family Thermoleophilaceae; genus JACVRW01. The sequence goes on along the minus strand of CAVRKM010000010.1, from coordinate 112,141 downwards.
CCCGGCGGTCATGGAGCGTGGAGGTGGCGGCGGCGCGGCTGGCGTTGCACGTGTTCGCCGGACCGCGGCCTGCGGACGTGCTGCGCCACATGACCGCCAGGGTCGGGCGCCAGCCGCCGCCGGCCGCGTTCGTGTTCGGCCCCTGGTACCAGCCGCGCGACGACGAGACGGCGATCCTGGCCGACCTGCGCCGTCGCGACGTGCCGCTCTCGCTGGCGCAGACCTACACCCACTACCTGCCCTGCGAGGCTCAGCGCGACCGCCGCGACGCGGAGCGCGAGCGCGTGGCCCGCTTCCACCGTGCCGGGCTGGCGGTGACCACCTACGTCAACCCGATGATCTGCACGACCCACACCCGCTTCGGGCGCGACGGGACGCTGCTGCTCAACCCAGCCGGCGCGCCCTACGTGTTCCGCTACTCGACGCTCCAGAGCTTCTCCGTGGCCGAGTTCGACTTCGCCAGGCCGGCGGGTCGATCGCTCTACGGCGAGCTGCTGCGCGAGGCGCTGGCCGACGGCCACGACGGGTGGATGGAGGACTTCGGCGAGTACACGCCGCTCGACGCGCACGACGCGCCCGGCGAGACGGGATCCGCCCTGCACAACGTGTACCCGACCGAGTACCACTGCGCCGCCCACGCCGCCGCGCCGCGGGCCGCCCGCTTCGTCCGCTCGGGCTGGACCGGCACCGCCGGCTGCTCGCCGATCGTCTGGGGCGGCGACCCGAGCGTCGACTGGGGCTTCGACGGCCTGCGCTCGGTGGTGACCAACGGGCTGTCGATGGGGTTGTCGGGGGTGAGCACCTGGGGCTCGGACATCGGCGGATTCTTCGCCCTGTTCGAGAACCGGCTGACCCCCGAGCTGCTGATCCGCTGGATCGAGGTGGGTGCCGTCTCTGGGGTGATGAGGACCGAGGCCAACGGGATCCGCATCCCGGACAGCGCGCGTCCGCAGGTCTGGGACCCCGGGGTCGTGGGGGAGTGGCGGCGCTGGGCCAAGCTGCGGACGCAGCTCTACCCCTACCTGGCGGCGGCCGACGCGCAGTACCGGCGCACGGGCCTGCCGATCATGCGCCACCTGGCGCTGGCCTACCCGCGCGACCGGCGCGCGACGGCTCAGGAGGACGAGTTCCTGTTCGGGCCCTCGCTGCTGGCCGCCCCGGTGCTGGACGAGGGCGCGGTGCGGCGAAAGGTCTACCTGCCGCGCGGACGCTGGGTGGACCTGTGGCGCTCCGCGCGCTACCGCGAGCGCGACGGGGGGCTGTCGCTGCGCCGAGCGCGGGTGCTGCGCGGGGGCCGCTCGGTCGTCCTGCCCGCGCCGCTGGACGAGCTGCCGCTGCTGGCACGGGCGGGGGCCCTGCTGGCCCTGCTGCCGCCCGACGTGGACACGCTGGCCTCGTATGGGGATCGCTCGGCCGCGACGTCCCTCGCCGAGAGCGCGGGCCGCCGCGTGCTGCTGGCGTTCCCGCGCGGGTCGTCGTCGACGCGGCTCGAGGACGGCGGGGCCGTGCACTCGCGCGAGCGGCCGGGTGAGTGGTCGCTCACGATCGACTCGAGCCGCAGGCGCACCTGGAAGATCGAGGCGGCGCTGGGGACGCTGCGGCGGCCGCTGAAGGTCTGCTCGGTCAGCGCCCAGGGCGGCAAGCTGGGCGACTGGAGCTTCGACGACCGCCGGCGCGTGCTGCGGGCGACGTTCCGGGGCCGGCGCGGGACCCTGACGGCGCGCGGCTGCTAGTCGAGGGCGAGCGCGGTGTGACGCGCGATCGTCTCGAAGTCGGCGTCGGCCTGCAGGACCGGCATCCGCGCCCGGATCGCCACGGCCGCGATCAGGCAGTCGGTCAGCCCGCGGACGGTGTCGCCGGCCGCGCGGCAGGCACGCGAGATCTCGGCGGCGTCCTCGTAGTCGCGCGGGCCCTCGGTCGCCACGAAGTCGCAACGGGCGAGCAGGCCACGAAGCCGATCGCGGTGGTCGGCGTCGCGGGCGCCGGCCAGCACCTCCATCAGCACGACGTCGGTGGTGGCGAGCTCGCCTCGCTTCAGCAAGCGCCGCACCGCTCGATCAGCAGCGCTGTCGGTCCCGCGCAGGAACTCGACCCATGCGGAGGTGTCGGCGAGGATCACAGCTCGGGTGGCCGATCGCCGCCCCGCAACTCGTCGAGGTCGCCTTCCCAGCCGGTGCCGCCCATGGCGAGGGCGTCCTCGAGGGTGAGCGGTTCGCCGACCAGCCGGCGGAGCGCCAGATCGACGGCTTCCCGCTTGGTGTGCAGGCCGTACCGGCTCATGGCTCGCCCGATCAGGTCCTCGTCGATGTCGATGTTCGTCCGAGCCACGCACACCAGCATACACCTCGAGGTGTATCGCTACGGGGCGAACTCGCCGGCGGCCTGCCCCGAGCTGGGCGCGGGGCGCGCAACGGCGGCCGGCCGCGCGGTCTGACGGGCGCGGGGCGCCGGCGCGTCGAACTCGTTCGCCGGGTCGGGCGGCGGCGGTGGGGGCGGCTCCGGCGGGGAGCGGGCAGGTCGGCCCCTGCCTGCTCTTCGAGCGTCACCGGCGGCGGGGAGGGAGGTGGAGCGCCGGCTGCCGGGGTGGTGTCACCCGGCGGTGGCGCGACCTGCACGGCGTGGGCGGCTGGTCGTGGTGGCCCGTGCTGGTTGGCGAGCTGGTCCACCGCGGTCCCGCCGCCCGCCAGCGCCGCCGCGCTTGCCGCCAGCGCGGCCACCTTCTGGCCCGTCACCAGCTCGGCCGCGGTGTGGGCGCGCTCGGCCAGCGCCGCCGTCTTCGCGTTCGCGGTGTGGAGCAACGTCTGCAGCAGCGAGTCCGCCTTCGGCTGCGCCGCCAGCGCCGCGGCCGGCATCAGCGCTGCCACCCGCGCCGGCGCCGCCCGGAACTCGCGCAGACGGGCTCGACAGCTCAGGCACGTCTTGAGGTGCGGGCGCAGCCGCGACAGGGCCTGGGCGTCGGCCTCCCCGTCCGCCAGCGCCGACAGCAGCGGCGCCAGCCGCTCGCACTCGGCCCCGCCCTCGATGCCCGCGAGGCGCTCCGAGAGCGCCTGGCGGCCCTCGGTCAGGCAGCGGTTGACCTTGGTGTACGTGAACCCGGTCGTCTCGCAGATCTCGCGATACGAAAGGCCCTGCGCCCGCAGCACGAGGCAGCGGATCTCCTGGGGCTTGAGGCGGCGCAGCGCCTCGGCGCCCTGGCTCAGCCGCTCGTAGCGCTCGGCCTGTTCGTGCGTTGCCGCCGGCGCGCTGCCGCGCTCGATCGGCTCGCCGTCGCCGGTGACCGGGGTCAGCCGGTCGCGCTGGCGGCGCAGGGCGAACGCCTCGTGCTTGACGACGGTCTTGAGCCACGGGACCAGCTCGTCCTCGCGCGTGGTCGGAGCCTTGGTCAGCAGGATCTCGAGCGCGCGCTGGTAGGCATCCTCGGCGTCCTCGTGGTTCACGGCGTAGCGGCGGGCGACGGCGAGGATCTGGGCGCCGTGGCGCGCGAGCAGCGCCAGGGCCGCCTGGTCGATCTCCGCCCGCGGGGGCCGGGTGCGCCGCTCGAGCATCACCACGGTTTAGATGGGGCAGCTCCGCCGACACGCCCCTGTCCGCCACTCCGAAAGGGCGCAAAATGCGACCGTTTCGGGAGTGTGGGCCCCCAGGCGCGCGCATATGACGCCGAGCGGGGCCCGCACTCGATGCACGACCGCGGTTAGCCTCCCGCGCGTGCGCCGTCTCTGCCTGGTTGCTGCCGTTCTCGCGATCGCGGCCACCTCGGCGCCCGCGGCCAGCGCGGCGCGGCCCGACGTGCCCACCGAAAAGGGCGCTCCCTGGCCCTCCATGCGCCACGACCGCTTCAACACCGGGCGCAGCCCGATCCGCGCTCGCTACCACGCGGGCGATCGCCCCTGGGCATTCGCGACGGGCAAGGGCGTCTTCAGCACGCCGATCGTCGACCGGCACGAGACCGTCTACGCGGGCTCCGCCGACTCGAACTTCTACGCGATCCGCGGCGGGCGCGTGCGCTGGCGCTTCAAGACCGGCGAGATCATCGACTCCGCCGGCGTGCTGGGGCGCGGTGGCACCGTCACGTTCGGCTCCGGCGACGAGCACGTCTACCGCCTGCGCAGCCGCACCGGCCGTCCCGTCTGGAGCTACCGGGCCACCCGCAAGCCCGCCCAGGGCCAGCTCGTCAACTGGTGGGAGGGCAACGTGACGATGGGGCCGGGCGGCGTCCTCTACGCCGGGCAACACCGGCGGAGCCGAGTACGCGCTGAACCCGAATGGGCGCCTGCGCTGGCTGCACCCGACCGGCAACTCGGTCTGGTCGAACGCCGCCATCGGCAAGGACGGCAGCGTCTACTTCGGGTCGCTCGACCTCAGCATCTACGGGCTCGACAGCCGCGGCCGCCTCAAGTGGAAGCGCGGCACGCTCGGGTTCGTCACCTCGTCGCCCGCCATCGGCCCGAAGGGCACCGTCTACATCGGGTCCTTCGACGGCGAGCTGCACGCGCTCGATCCGCGGACCGGCGACGACCGCTGGGCCTACGCGACCGACGATCACGTCTACGCGTCGCCGGCGCTGGGCGAGAGCAGCGTCTACGTCGCCTCGGCCGATGGCTCGGTCTACGCGTTCGACCTGCGCGGCAACCTGCGCTGGCGCTACGACACCGGCGACACCGTGCGCTCGTCGCCCGTGCTGGGCCGGGCGCCCGGCGGCCGCGGCCGCATCCTCTACGTCGGCTCTGCCAACGGCCAGCTCTACGCGCTCGACGCCCGGACCGGTCGCCGGCGCTGGTCGTTCGACACGACCCCGCGCGACGCGGTGCTCCGGGACCGCAACGACCTCAACTCGTCGCCCGCGCTGGGGCGCCGGGGCGTGTACATCGGCGGCGAGCACGGGCGCATCGTCTTCGTGCCCTATGACTGGTGCCTGCACGCGCGCAAGGACGCCCGCTGCAACCGCAGCCCGGGCGAGGCCTTCGGCGGCAGCCTCACCCGGATGGCATACGTCACGCCGGGCGGCAGCACCAGGCTGCAGGGGCCGCGCGGACCGCTGCCGGCCGCCACCGCCATCACCACGCGCCTGGTGGTCCGCCAGGTCGGCGAGACCGTGGACGCCGGCCTGACCGCGCCCACGACGGTGACCGCCGACCCGCCCTTCGACTTCACGGCCCAGCCCTCGGGCGACGGCCACTTCCTCCACATCGTGCCCACGGGCTTCCTGGCGCCCGGACGCACCTTCACCCTCCGCGTCGAGGGCGGCTTCGCCGGCGACCAGCGCTCAGGGGCCGTTGCCGACACGATCCGGTTCCGCACCGCGCCCGTCGGCCGCCGCGGACCGCCCCTGCGCAGGGGCGACGCCTTCCGGCTGAGCCGGCTGGCCGTGCCGCTGCCGCCGATCCTGCCGAGCCTCAACCAGATCGGGTTCGACTCCTACGAGATGGTCGTGGGAGCGCTGCGCGTGTCGCCCCCGGACGCCAACGGCGAAGGGACGCTCCTGCTGTGGGCCGTCAGCTCGAAGCCCGGCACCGCGATCGCCGACCGGCGCGGCGCCTTCGCCTTCCCCCTCCAGGGTCGCTACCGCGACGACTCGCTGCTGCTCTCCCAGCGCGGCCTCAGCCTCACGTTCTCGTTCGGCGACGTGCCGTTGCGACGCTTCGACCTGCGCATGCAGATGGGCGCCGATCGCAGGGCGCGCGGCGCCAGCCTGACCGCTGAGGTGTTCTGCCCCGAGGTGCCGGTCTACGGCCCGGCGCTGGTCGCCATCGGCCTCTGCAACAAGGACGAGATCCTGCCCTCCAGCGGCACGTTCATCACCGGGCCCTACCGCGGGCCCGCGAACGTCCGCCCGAAGGGGGTGCGGCTCGCGAAACTCGAGCTGCGGCGCCCGACCGACGCGACGGCGGGCGCCGCCACAGCCCGCCTCGGCGGCGCGCCGCTGCCCGCCGACCGCCACGCGGCTGCCATCCTCCTGACAGACGCCGCCACCGGAGCTGTAGTGTCACTCGATTACCGCAAAATGATTTCCCTAAAACTGAGCCGCGGCTCCATTCGCGAGGTGCGCCTGCGCATCCCCTCGGGTACGGACCTACCGGAACGCATCAATGCGTACGTGATTACAGACGCCTTCCCGCTTGCCGAACGAGAACTGTGATTCTCATTTTGCCCCGCTACATTCGCCCGGCTCAGCTGTTTCACTGTGCAGGAACGCGCCGTGCCTGAGGGCCTTGTCAAAGAGCTGCGAGAGGTTGCACCGCCCGTCCCCCTGCCCGATCGCGACGTTCGCGCGGGCCGGCCGCTCGTTCTGCGCAGCGTGCTGCGCTTCGACACCGTCCGGGCGCTGGCCCGGCTGGGCGTGCTCGTCGCGCTCGACCTGAGCGGCCTCTTCCTCGCCATCTACACCGCGCTGGTGCTGAAGACGGCCGTCGTCTCCCCCGACCAGCTGGGCCAGATGTGGGGTCAGGCGAAGGACTACTTCCCGCTCGGCGGGCTGGTGATGCTCCTGCTGTTCGCGCGCTCGGGCCTCTACCGCGATCGCGCCCAGCGGCCTGGCTTCACACGGGTGATCGCCTCGCTCTTCCAGGTCACCCTGGTCGTCCTCATCTACGCGGAGATCGAGGGCGAGGCGTTCCAGTCGTACTACATCTTCTACGGGTCGCTGTTCTTCGCGCTGCTGTACGTGTCCTCGTTCCGCTGGGTGTTCGAGCGCGTGTCGGGCATGGTCCTGCGGGCCGCGGGCTACCGCCGGCGCGCGGTGCTGGTCGGGTCGGGCTCGAACATCCAGGCGGTCTCGCACGCCCTGCGCGACTCGAGCGAGATCGAGCCCTACGGGTTCGTCACGCGCACGCCGGTGCACCTGCTCGACGGCCTGCGCGACTTCCGCTCGCTCGAGCAGCTCGAGCGCCACTTCGACGCCATCGACGAGGTGCTGATCACCGACGCCGACTTCCCCCAGAGCGAGGCCGTCGAGCTGGTCGACCAGTGTCACCAGCACGGCGTGCGCGTGCGCGTGGCGCCGTCGACGATGGAGATCCTGATGGATCGGGTCGAGTTCGTGCCCGGCCAGGCGCTCCCCCTGTTCGAGCTCAAGCCACCGGTCTTCGACGGCGTCGACTTCGCGATCAAGCGCACCTTCGACCTCGTCGGCGCCACGCTGCTGCTGATCGTGCTCGCGCCGCTGATGACGCTCGCCGCGCTCGCGATCAAGCTCAGCTCGCGCGGCCCGGTGCTGTACCGGTCGATGCGGCCGGGCATCGGCGGTCGGCCTTTCTCCTGCCTCAAGTTCCGCACGATGGTGAAGGGCGCGGAGCACCTGCAGGAGCGCCTGGAGGAGCACAACGAGGTCGGCGGGGCGCTGTTCAAGATCCGCGAGGACCCGCGCGTGACCCGGGTGGGGCGCTTCCTGCGGCGCTGGTCGCTCGACGAGCTGCCCCAGCTCTTCAACGTGATCCGCGGCCAGATGTCGCTGGTCGGCCCGCGGCCGCTGCCGCAGCGGGACTACGACCGCCTCGACGACTGGCACCGCAAGCGCTACCTGGTGCTCCCCGGCATGACCGGGCTGTGGCAGGTCTCCGGCCGCTCCGAGCTCGACTTCGACGAGCTGGTCCGCCTCGACTTCCTCTACCTCGAGCGCTGGTCGGTGTTCCTGGACCTGACGATCATGCTGAAGACGATCCCCGCCGTGTTCCGCACGCGGGGAGCTTGGTGAGCGAGCCCTACCAAGCGGACAACCTGCTGGACCGGCACTCCGATCCGGCGACCCTGCAGGTCCACTACGACCAGGAGCACCGGCGCGAGCGCGAGCTGCTCGAGAGCCGGCTCGGCCTGGACGGCGGGGACGTCCTATCGGTCGGCTGCGGCTGGAGCCCGGGGCGCCACCTGTTCCCGGCGCCCGCCTGGCGGATGACCGGCGCCGACATCAACTCGGACATGGTCACCCATCTGGCCGCGACCGGCGAGATCGAGGCCGGCGTCACGGCGCGCGCCGGCGAGCTGCCGTTCCAGCCGGAGTCGTTCGACGTGGTGCTCTACCGGCTCGTGCTGCACCACGTCGCCTACCAGCAGCCGCTCGCCCCGGTGTTCGACGAGGCCGCCGCGCTGCTGCGCCCCGGCGGGGCGCTGGTGGTGATCGAGCCCGGCCTCTGGCACCCGGTCGGAGCCGCGCTGACGCTGGCCAACCGAGCCGGCCTGGGTACCTGGGCGCACGGCACGCCGGACGACATCCCGCTCTCCCCGCGGGCGCTCGCCGGCGGGGCGCAGGCGGCCGGGCTGCATCCCGAGCTGCACGCGGTCACCTTCGGCTGGCGCCGGCTGCCGGCGCGGGCGCAGCGCGCCCTGCACGGGCTCGACCGGCTCGGCTCACGCCCGCGCCTGGCTCCGCTCGGTCACACGCTGCTGCTGATCGCCAGGCGGTACTCGACGACCGGCATCCTGAAGCCGGGCAGATCCGTCGGCGGGCCCGAGGCCACCCAGCCCTCGCGTTCGTAGAAGCGGCGCGCCCGAGCCTGCCCCGCCGCGGCGTACAGCCGCATCGTCCGAAAGCCGCGCTCGCGCGCTTCGCGAACCGCCTCGTCGTGCAGCTCGAGGGCCAGCCCGGAGCCGTGCCAGGCGGGCTTGACGAACAGCTGCCAGAGATGCGCGAGCCCGGGCTCGCGCGAACCGCGGGGCGCGGTCTCGGCCGGGCGCAACGCCACGTGGCCGGCCAGCTCGTCGCCGGCCTCGGCCAGCATGCACCAGACGTCGTCGCGCCCGAGCGCCTCGTCCATCAGGGCGAGCTCACCGTTGGCCGAGGGCGGCCGCCAGCCGGGCGGCGCGAAGCTGCGGTAGGACTCGAACCCCTCGGTCACGTTGGCGGCGAGCCGGGCCGCGTCGGCGGGTGTGGCGAGGCGCAGGGACCAATCCATGGCGGGACGGCGAGGATACGGGGATGGCCAGCCGCTACGACGACGAGCTGTGGGAGCTGGTGCCGCTCGAACCGGGGCCGCCGCCCGCACACCTGGTCGAGTTCGTCCGCGGACTCGGGCCCGTGGGGCGCGCGCTCGACATCGGCTGCGGCGACGGTCGTCTGACCGCCGAGCTGGACGCGGCCGAGCTGACCGCGGCGGACGTCTCGGGCGTGGCTCTCGAGCGGGCGCGCCGGCGCCTGCCGAGGGCGCGCCTGGTCGAGCTCGAGCCCGACCAGCCGATCCCGTTCGACGACGGCGGCTTCGAGACGGTGCTCGCGGTCGAGACCGTCGAGCACGTGCGCGACCTGCAGCTGTTCCTGTCGGAGCTGCGGCGAGTGCTCGCGCCGGGCGGGCAGCTGGCCCTGACCACGCCGGCCACCCCTCCGCTGGCGCCACCGGGAGATCCCTTCTCCCCGCACCTGCGGCGCTTCACGGCTCGGTCGCTGCGACGGGCGCTGGACGACCTCGGGTTCGAGGTCGAGTCCCTGCGTCGCCGGCGGCGAACGCTGCTGGCTCGAGCGCGGCGCTAGGGACGCGCCGCGAGCTCGCGGGCGCGTGCCTTCGCCTGGAGGTAGAGCAGGCGGTTCGGCTGGGAGAGGGGGTCGAGGAAGATCGCCCCCCGCACCGTGGCGGCGGCCTCGTTCGGGCGGTCGAGCGTGCCGAGTTGGAAGGCGGCCAGCCGGTACCAGGTCTGCGGGTCCCCGGGGAACTTGAGCACCGCCTCTTCGAGCGAGCGGCGGGCGGCGTCGACCAGCCCCGCGTCGGTCTCGACCGCCGCGCGCGTGAGCAGCGGCTCCGAGCTCAGCGGGTTCGTGTCGGCCGCGTCCTCGGTCTTGGCGATCGCGGCGTCCACCTCGCCGGCGTCGGACAGGCGGATGGCGTCCGCCGTCTCGCGGCTCGCCGCCTCGGGCTGCCAGATCGCCCACGCGATCAGGATCGCCGTCAGGAGGACGCCCGACGCGGCCAGCAGGCGCGCCGGCGAGGCGGCGGCATGCGGCTGCGGCTGCGGCTCCGGCTCGCCCAGCGGGGCACGCCCGGCGACGAAGCCGGCCGCCACCAGCGCCATCGCGGTTGGACCGGGCACGAACCACGTCCAGTCGATCGCCGATTGGAGCCCGAACGCCACTGCGATCAGGGCCGCGGCCACGAGCGCGATGCGGTCGCCGTCCCAGTCGCGGCGCGGGAGCAGCCCGCCGTTGCCGTTTCTGAACGGCAGCCGGCGCGGATGCAGTCCGGTCGCCCGCGCCACGGCCACGAGCCAGGCGAGCAGCAGGGCCGCGCTCAGGGTGACGCCGAGGACGCCGAGGTCGGCGAGCGTCTGGGGGACGAACCCGTGCGCGTGGCGCGTGACGCTGGCGTCCTTGCGGTGACGCAGCCTGGTGGTCTGGAAGTTGCCGGCGCCCAGGCCGATCGCGGGCCGGTCCTCGAACACCCTGCCGGCCTCGCGCCAGTACTTGCCGCGCGTTGAGGAGGCCGCTGTGAAGCGCCCGGCGCCCTGCTCCGCGGGTGCCGTCTGGGTCTCGCTGGTGAGCTCGTCGACCCGGTCGCCGATCGCTCCCCCGATGCCGCCATCGCTGAACGCGACCGACGTGAAGGCCGCGAGCGGAACCGCGCAGGCGATCGCCAGAGCGACGATCCCGATGCGGCGGCGCACTCGCAGCGGGGGCACCCCACGGGTCTGTCCGGCGTTCACCGCCACCCCCGCGACCACCAGCGCGAGCGCCAGCAGGACCAGCAGGAGCCCGAACTCGCCCGCCACGGCCTCCTTGACCGCGAGCGGCTCCGCCGGCACCGAGAAGGCGTCCTTGGACAGCGCCCAGACGGCGACCGCTCCCGCGCCGGCCGCGGGGACGATGATCAGCGGGAGCGTCCGCAGCCGCAGCGGGACGATGGCGAGCCAGGCGATCGCGACGATCGCGGCGGCGACCAGAGCGCCCCGCGACTGAGTCAGAAGGATGGCCAGGATCGCGGCGCCGAGCGCGGGGTAGGCGAGCACGCGGCCGGCGATGCCCCCGCCGCGGCGGGTGCCCAGCCAGAGCAGGCCGGGGATCGCGAGCGCCGCCGTCGTGCCGACCGCGTTCCAGTACTGGAAGGGCTGGCCGATGCGGTTGGAGATCTCGCTCTCGCCCAGCGAGGCGGGCCAGACGCGGGCAGCGAGCGCGTACACGACCGCCGCCGTCGCCGCCAGCACGATGCCGGTGATGACCACGGGAGTGGCGCGAGGGGCGAGCCGGGCCCCGGCGACGGCCGCGGCGAAGATGGCCAGGTAGGCGAACGTGCGGCCCGCCTCGACGTACGCGAGCGCCGGCACCACCGCCCACGTGACCGACAGCGCCGTCACGGCCGCGAGCGCGCCGAACAGCGCGACGCTGGTCGCGCCGTTCACCCGGCCGGATCGGCTCCAGACGATCGCCGCGGCGACGACGGCGCCGCCGAGCAGCACGACGAGCACCTCAACGGTGGTGGTGCGGCCCAGCTCGCTGCCGCCGGCGGCACCGAACGCGACGCCGGCCAGGGCCGCGCCGAGGACTACTTCAGCGACGCGAGGAGCGTGGGGACGGAGCACGCGGGGCCGGGATCTTGGACAGGAGCGGCAGTCGCGCCAGGATCGGGATGCGGCCGCGCAGCGCGACGAGCACACCGGTGATCGCCAGCGCGCCCAGGGCGATCAGCGCAACGAGCAGGGGCATGGGCAGGCCGTTGCTGGCGCTCGCCAGGTCGAACAGTCCGTTGGAGCCGGGCTTGACGGTCTCCCCGCCCACGTCCACGGTGGGCGTGCCCGGATCGCCCGAGGTGTCGCCCGCGATCGCGGCCAGGGCCGCGTTGTCCTTGGCGCGCCGGGCCTGCTCCTGGGCCGACAGGGGCTCGCCGTTCGGGCCGGTGTCCTTGGGACGTCCGCCGCCCTTGTCGGATCCGCCGGTGATCGCCCCGGCGAGGATCTCCCGGCAGTTGCCGTACTCGTCGCTGTCGGTCGGCAGGTTGTCGAGCGCGTGCTGGAGCTCGGAGTTCGAGTAGTGCTGATCGAGGTCGTTGTCCCTGACGCAGTCGGTCAGTGCGCTCGCCTGCGCCCCCGCAGGCAGCGCCAGCAGGGCGAACGCGCCCAGCACTAGAACGTTTCTCAATACTCGAATCACTCTGAAGGCTTCCTCCTGGAGGCAGCGGGTGAGGGAGGGCGAGGGGCGAACTGGCACGGAATCGGTACCTCCCACACCGCGCCGCGCAGGCTAGCAACCGCCGCGGCCACGGCGGTGTGTGGGGTTTCAGCCCTCACTTGTGCCCGGGTTCGGGTCATCGCTAAACGCTTCCGACCCAGCCCTTGCGTTCAAAGTTGCGGTATGGCCGTGCGCTGCGCCATCGTCCCCCCGGTCCCCGTGCCGTACCGAAATCCGCTCTTCGAGCGGCTCGCGGCGCGCGGCCGGATCGCCCCCCGCGTGATCTACCTCGCCGCGGGCCAGCCGGGCTGGGACCAGCGCTCCGACTGGTTCGCGGCACCAGGCGACTACGAAAGCGAGGTGCTGCGCTCCTGGCAGCGCCGTCGTCCCGGGCGCACCCCGCTGATGGTCGCGCGCGGCCTCGGCGAAGGCGCTGGACCGGGCCCAGCCCGAGGTGGTGGTGAGCTCGGAGTACGGGCCGGCGACCTGGCGCGCGCTGGCGTGGTGCCGCCGCCACCGCCGGCGCCTGGTGATCATGAGCGAGCTGACTCCCTGGAGCGATCCGATGCTCTCGGGCCTGCAACGTCGCTTGCACCGGCTGCTGGCGCCGCGAGTGGACGGCTTCGTCGTGTTCAGCTCTCAGGGCGTCGAGCGGCTCGAGCGCCTGGGGGTCGAGCGCGAGCGGATCGAGGTGAGCATCCAGAGCGCCGATCTCGAGCCCGTGCTGCGGGCCCGCGCCGCGCACGCGAGCTCCGCCGGCAACGGCCCGGTGCGCGTGCTGTCGGTCGGCCGGCTGGTGCCGGACAAGAACCTGGTCGCGCTGGTGGAGGCGTTCGCCGATGCCGGCTTTATCGCAGGCGAAGCTGAGCTGGAGCTGTGCGGCACGGGAGCGTTGGACGTGGACCTGAGCGCGCTCGCCGAGCGGCTCGGCGTGCCGCTGCGGCTGCACGGCTACGTGGCTCCCGACCGGCTGCCCGGGCTCTACCTCGAGGCCGACGTGCTCGCCCTCGTCAGCACCTACGAGCCGTTTGGCGTGACCGTGCGCGAGGCCGCGGCGGCCGGGCTGCCCCTGATCTGCTCGGTGCGGGCGGGCGCCGCGGGCGACGTGGCCGTGGACGGCGAGAACGCGCTGCTGGTGGACCCGGCCGATCGCGGCGCGATCGCCGACGCGCTGGGCCGCCTGGTGCGCGACGCCGGGCTGCGCGAGCGGCTCGCGGCCGGCAGCCGGGCGGTCACCGAGCGGCACCCGCTCGAGGCCGACGCCGAGGCGTTCGAGCGCGCCGTGCTGAAGGCCGCGGGCGGCTAGCCCAGCAGCCGCGGCACGACCTCGGCGGCGACCGTGCGCTCGACCGGCGCCGGGCGGAAGCGGTCCAGCAGCCGGGCGGCGCGCTCGCGGTAGCTCTCGACGTCCTGCTCGGGCAGCTCGAACGCGGCTCGGAGCGCCGTCGCGAGCGGCTCGGCGGCGACCGAGCCGGCCACCAGCTGGGGTGCCAGCTCGCGCGCCAGGCCGAGCGCCTCGAATGGCCCGCCCGAGGGGACGGTGGCGACCAGCGCGCCGTCCGCGAGCGCCTCGAGCGGCGCCTGTCCGTAGTCCTCCCAGCGCGCGCCGCCCACGTACGCGTGCGCGCGCCGCAGCGCCGAGCGGAACTCGTCGGGCGGCGCCTTGCCGCGGAACTCCACCGCCCGGGGCAGCGCCGTCCCCGTGCGGCTCAGGTGCGCCAGCGCCCGCTCGCGCTCGACACCGAAGACCTCCAGGCGCGCCTCCCCGAGGCCGGCGGCCGCCCACGCGCCGCAGACGATGTCGAGGCCCTTGGCCTTCACGTCCGGGGTGTAGGCGACCGCGAGCCGGTCGCGCCGCCAGGGCCGATCGCCCGACTGCTCGATCGGAGGGGGCACCACGATCGCCGGCGCGTGCCCGGCCGGGAGCGCGGCGCGGGCCGCCTCGCTCCACGGCAGCACCAGCCGAGCGCCCGCCAGCGCGCGCCGCTCGAGCGCGTGCAGCCCGGCGTTCAGCGCGCCGGGGCGGTTGAGGCAGGCCGGCGCGTCCAGGCGCACGGCGTACGGGCAGGCCGCGCGTGTCGGCGAGCATCGCGGCCGTGGTCGTCGAGATCACCACGGCTCGGGGCGAGTGGCGCGTCGAGCGCCGCCGCCAGCGCGCGCCGCGCGGCGGCCGCCTCGACCAGGTCGGTGACCGGGTAGGCCCGCCGCAGCCGCCCGCTGGCGCCCACGCGGACCGACACCGGCTCCACGCCCACGCCGGCGCGCCGCAGCTGGTCGACGAACAGGGAGTCGCTCACGCGCCAGCCCAGCGTGGTGCCGAGCGAGAGCAGCACGACGTCGCTCACCGGGTGGCCACCTCGGCGAGCGCGCGCGCGTAGCCCTCGACCATCGCGTCGCCCGAGAAGCGCTCGCGCTGGCGGGCCCGCCCGCGCTCGCCCAGCTCGCGTGCCCACTCCGGCTGTGCGGCGAGGCGTGCCAGCGCGCCGGCGGCGCCGGCGCGGTCGACCACGAGGCCGGTCTCGGCGTGGGCGACCGCCTCGGAGGTGCCGCCGACGTCGGTGGTCACCACCGGCCGCCCCAGCGCCATCGCCTCGAGGATGCTCATCGGGAGCGCCTCCGCCTCGCTGAGCAGGCAGAGCGCGTCGCAGGCCGCGAGCAGGTCGGGCACGTCGCCGCGCGAGCCGAGCAGCCGCACCCCCTCCGTGTCGGCGACCAGCCGCTCGAGCTCGGCCCGCTGCGGGCCGTCGCCGGCCAGCAGCCCGCGCAGCCGGGGCACCTGCTCGCGAGCTTGCGCGATCGCCTCCACGAAGGCCACCGCGCCCTTCTCGGGACGCAGGTTCGCGACGCACAGAACCGCGAAGTCTCCCTCGGCCAGGTCGAGCTCGCGGCGCACGGCCGGCCGCTCGGCGTGCACCGCCACGTCGGCCTCGAACAGGCCGTTGGGCACGGTCACGATCCGCTCGGCGCGGTAGCCGAGCCGGCGCAGCGGCTCCTCCTGGCGGGCGGTCACCGCGATCACGCGGTCCACCCGCGGCGCGACCAGCCGCGTGAGCGCCAGCTGGTGCGGTCGCGCGGGGAGCAGCTCACCGCCCGGCGTGAGCGGGGTGTGCTCGTTGAGCACGTGGGCGGCGCCGGCGCGGCGGGCGATCGCCTCGCCGATCAGCTGGGGGCTCACGCCGCGCGTGACCACGGCGCCCGGTCGCGCGCCGGCCTCGGCCAGCGCACGGCGCACGCCGGCAGCGTCGGCGCGGCCGCCCAGGTGCGCGCAGGTCGCCGGCACGCCGGCCGCGCGCACCTCCTCGAAGAGCGGGCCCTCGTCGTTGAGGCAGAGCAGCCGGACCTCGGCACCGCGCCGTGCCAGCGCCGGGATCAGCGTGGCCCAGTGGCGCTCGGCGCCGCCGCGGTGCATGTCGGGCGCGACGAACAGGAGGCGCATCAGCGGGCCGTCCGCCGATGGGTGGCGAGCACGTCGCCCGCGCGCTCCGCGGGCAGGTGGGGACGATCGGCGAGGAAGCTCGCCGCCTCGGCGCGTGCGTCCGCGGTTCGGTAGGCCGAGCCCACGGTCGCGGACTCGTGACGCACGGGCGTCGCGTCGACCACGCCGAGACGCCAGCCGCGCTCGGCGGCCAGCGCCGCCCAGTGCAGGTCGAGCCCCCAGCCGAAGCGCAGCTCGGGGAACGGCAGCAGCTCGGCGGCCGCGCGCCGCCCGAAGGCGGTCAGGGGGCCGATCTCCACGAAGCGCGTCTGGCGCACGAGCGACGCCGGGCGCCGCCGCGTGACGCGCCACGCGGAATGGCTGCGCTGGCTCTGCGCCGGCTGGGCGAGGTCGAGCTCGAAGCGCTCGCAGACGGCCACGAAGCGGTCGAGGAAGCGCTGTGGCAGGCGCAGGTCGTCGTCGATCACGAGCAGCCAGTCGCAGTCGGTGGGCGCAGCGGCGGCCAGCACCCGGTTGAGGTTCTCGAACTTGCCGCCCGCGAGCCCCTCGGCGACCGTCTGCCCGGCGAGCGCGGGATCGGCGGCCTCGGTCGATCCGAACGCGAGCCGCACCTGATGGCGCTCGGAGCCAAGCCGCGGGAGCGCGGCGGGGAGCAGCGAAGCGGGCCGGTAGACGCCGATCACCAGCACGCGCCGAGCCGGGGTCGCGCTCGCGAGCGTGTCGGCGCGCCGGCCGACCAGCGCGGCGCGGTCGATCGCGGCGAACGCGAGCTCGCCGGCCGCTCGCTTGGCGCGCCGCCACGGGTGGGTCACGTGACCCGCGTCGCCCGACAGGTAGTCCTCGCTCATCGCGGTCGCAGCGCCTCCGCCACGCGCCCGGCCGAGTGCGCGCCCGTGATCAGGCCCTGCGGGCAGCCGCGCCGGACCGTGTGCCAGCCGCACCCGGCCAGCACGCGCAGCTCGCCGGCGAGCGACGGCTCGCGGCCGCGCCGGCGGTCGCTGGCCCGCGCCCCGCGCCCGCGGGCGTAGGCGGCCCGCGCGAGGGGACGCAGGCGGGCGTCCTCGGCGGTGCGGCGGTGGTCGAGGCCGGCCGCGGCCAGGTAGACGATCCGACCACCCGCCGCGCGCAGGCGCTCCAGCCACTCCTCCTCGTCGCCGTGCGCCCCGACGATCGACTCGTCGAACTCGCCGATCCGCTCGACCGCCGCGCGGCGTACGGCGAAGTTCGCGCCCCAGACGAAGTCCGCCTCGCGATCCTGCTCGCCCAGGTCGAGCGTCGTGATCGGCGGGTCCTCACGCCCGCAGCTGCGCGGAGGGTGGCCCTCGAGGCGCGCGCGGATCGGCCCGCCGAACGCCTCGGCGTCGGGATGGCGGGCGGCGCCGTCGGACAGCGCCTGGAGCCATCCGGGCGGCACCAGCACGTCGTCGTCGACGAACGCGATCAGCGCGGCGCCCGCCTCGCGCAGGCCCGTGTTGCGGGCGGCGTTGAGGCCGCGGCCTGCCCCGTGGGGGACGTAGCGCACCGCCGGCCGCGCCCGGACCGCGTCCGCGGTCGCGCCGCCATCGCCGTCGTCGACGACCAGGATCTCGTGGGGAATTCCAGCGCGCTGCCCGAGCAGCGAGTCGAGTGTCACCTCGAGGTAAGCCGCCCGGCCGCGCGTGGGGACCACGACTGACACCACGGGCGGGTCCATCGGGGTCGATAGCGTAGCCCGGCCTCATGAGCGCACCGGGCCACCCTCGCGTCCTGCTGCTCCACAACCGCTATCGCTTCGAGGGCGGGGAGGAGCGCTCGGTCGCCCTGCAGCAGCGCGCGCTGACGGGCGCGGGGATCGAGCATCGCCTGCTGGAGCGGGACTCGTCGCGCGCGGGACGGGCGCAGGCGGCCACGGCGCTGCTGCGCGGCGGGGCCGCCGAGGAGGACGTGGCGGCGGCCGTGCGCGAGCTCGGCGCCGACGTCGTGCACGCCCACAACATGCAGCCGCTGATCGGCCCGCGCGGGCTCGCGGCGGCGCGCGCCGCCGGTGCGCACGTGGTGCTGCACCTCCACAACGCGCGGCTGTTCTGCGCGATCGGAGTGGCCGCCCGGGACGGCGCCCCCTGCTTTCGCTGCCGCGGGCGCAACACCGTCCCCGGGCTGGTGCTCAACTGCCGCGGGTCGATCCCCGAGGCCGTCGCCTACGCCGCCGGGCTGGCGCTGCACCAGCCGCTGGCGCTCGACTCCACAGACCGCTTCGTCGCGCCCAGCCAGTGGGCGGCCGGGCAGCTCGCGCGCCTCGGCGTGCCCGCGGACCGGCTCGAGGTGCTCACGCACTACGTGCCCGCCGAGGAGCTGGCCGGGGGCTCGCGCGCCCACCAGGGGCGCTATGTGCTCGCCGCCGGCCGCCTCTCGCCGGAGAAGGGGCTCGACGTGGCGATCGAGGCCGCGGCGCTCGCGGGCGTGCCGCTCTGGATCGCCGGCGACGGGCCGTCCGCCGCGGACCTGGCGACGCTGGTCGGCCGCCTCGGGGCGCCCGTGGAGCTGCTCGGCCGCGTGGCGCGCGACGAGATGCCGGCGCTGCTGCGCGGCGCCGCCGCGCTGGTGCTGAGCTCGCGCAGCCACGAGTTCTCGCCCTTCTCCGTGCTCGAGGCGATGGGCGCCGCCGTGCCGGTCGTGGCCACCCGCAGCGGCGGGGTGCCCGAGCTGATCGGGGAGGAGCGCTGCGTGCCGCTCGGGGACACCGCCGCGCTGGCGGAGCGGATGGGTGAGCTGTGGAGCGATCCCTGGCGGCGCCGCGAGGAGGGCGAGCAGCTGCTGGCGGTCGCCACCGAGCGCCACTCCGAGCGGCGCTACCTGAGCGACCTGCTCGGCATCTACGAGCGCGCCAGCAGTCGCAGCACCAGCGCCCAGTAGGCCCGCTGCGCCGCCGCCAGCGGGGCGACCTCGGCGAGCGGCCCGAGGTAGGGGCTGTCGAGGTCCGCGGTCAGCCGCCGCGCGAAGTCGGCCGCTCCGATGACGCGGGTCGACTGCACGTGGCGCCGCCGAGCGAGGATCGCCGGCAGGGCCCGGATCACGGCCGCCTGCGCCCGCAGCTTCTGTCTCAGCCAGCCGCCGCGGGCCGCGACCGCCAGCAGAGCCACCTCCGCGCCCAGCAGCGCGGGCGCGAGCAGCAGCAGCAGGGCCCCCGGGTAGTCGGCGAGGATCGTCCACCAGCGGTTGCGCTCGAGCAGGAACCACTTGCGCCCGCCCTTGTCGAAGTCGTAGTCGTGCTCCACGCGCGCCCCCGGGACGATGCCGATGGCCCAGCCGTCCAGGCGCAGCCGCAGGCACAGGTCGAGATCCTCGCAGTACATGAAGTAGCGCTCGTCGAAGCCGCCCGCGCGCTCCCAGGCCGTCCGGCGGACGGCCAGCGCGGCGCCGGACGCGAACGACACCTCCGTCGGCTCGCGCGGGGCCTCCGAAACCGGCTGCCCGCAGCGTCCCGCCCACCCCATGCCCAGGAAGTGGGTCACGTTTCCCGCGGTGTTGATCAGGCTCCCGCCCGCCATCGTCACGAGCGCCTGCCAGGCACCCCACGCCGGTTGCGCGTCCGCGGCGCGCCGGAGCTCGTCCAGGCAGCCCGGCGCGGGCCGGGCGTCGGGGTTCAGGAACAGCAGCAGCGGCGCGTGGGCGTACTCCGCCCCGGCCGTGGCGCCGCCGGCGAACCCGCGGTTGTCCTGCTCGACGATCCACGCCCCCGGCGCCGCACGGCGCACCGACGTCCACCGTGTCGTCCCGCGAGCCGTTGTCGACCACGATCAGCTCGTCGTCGGAGCGCAGCTGAGGAGCCAGCGCGCCGAGGGTCTCCGCCACGTGAGCGGCGCTGTCGTGGGTCACCACCACGACCGCGAAAGCAGCCGTCACGGCGTGGCCCCGAGCTCCTCCCGCCAGGCCTCGAGCGCGTCCGCCACCGTCTGGTCGAGCGGGATCTCGGGCGTCCAGCCGGTCGCGGCGCGCAGCCGCTCTGCCGAGCCGCGCACCTCGGGTACGTCGTGCTTGCGGACCCGTGCCGGGTCCACCTCGTGGCGCACCGGGATGCGGGCCGCCGCCCGCACCAGATCGATCAGCTCGCGCACGCTGACCGCGCGGCCGCTGGCGACGTTGTAGGCGCCCGGGTCCACGGCCGCGGCCGCGACGTAGGCGCGCGCCACGTCGCGGACGTCGGAGAAGTCGCGCGCCGAGTCGGGGTTGCCGGTGCGCACCAGCGCCTCGTCCAGGCCCGCCGCCTCGGCCTCGGCCACCTGGCGGGTGAGCGTGCCGACCACGTAGTCGTCGCTCTGTCCCGGGCCGCCGTGGTTGAAGGGGCGCAGGCGCACCACGCGCAGGCCGGTGGCGTCGGCGTACTGGCCGCCGAGCAGGTCGCAGGCCGCCTTCGAGACCGCGTAGGGGTTCTGGGGGCGCAGCGGCGCGTCCTCGTCCACGGGTAGCCGATCGGGCGGCCCGTAGATCTCTCCCGAGCCGATCAGCACCACGGTCGCCTCGGGCGCCTCGTTCCGAACCGCCTCGAGCAGGTTCACGGTCATGGCGACGTTCTCGGCGATCGTCTCCGCGGGGGCCTCCCACGAGCGCCCGACCGAGGCCAGGGCGGCCAGGTGCCAGACCGCGTCCGGAGCGCTTTCGCGCACGGCCGCCCGCAGCGCCTCGGCGTCGAGCAGATCCAGCTCCTCGCGCGATGGCGCGACCGCCCCCGGCAGCAGGTGGAGCAGGTGGCGGCCGGCGAACCCGGCGCCCCCGGTGACGAACGCGCGGCCGTTCACGCCGGCGCCGCGCTGGGCGCGCTCACCCGCGGCCGGCTGCAAGCTCGCGCTCCCGTAGCCACTCGACCGTGCTCGCTATCCCCTCGCGCAGGTCGACCTGCGCCTCCCAGCCGAGCAGCCGCTTCGCCTTCTCCACCGAGGGCCAGCGCCGCTGCACGTCGACCTCGAACGAGGGCAGGTGCTCGAGCTCGAACATCCCCGGGTCCTCCCCGCAGGCCTCCCAGATGATGCGCGCGATCTCGGCCACGGTGTGCTCCTCGGAGGCCGACACGTTGAAGTCCTCGTTCTCGCCGGCGGGGTTGGCCATCGCCGTCACGACCCCGGAGGCTATGTCGTCCACGTGCGTGAGGGTGCGGGTCTGCGTACCGGATCCGAAGATCGGCAGCGGCCGCGCCCCCGCGAGCACCTTGCGGATCACGTCGGGGACCATGTGCGCGATGCCGGGCTCGTCGTCCGGCAGCTCGCCCGGCCCGTAGGCGTTGAACGGGCGGCAGATCGTGTAGGGCAGTTGGTGCTCGTCGTGGAGGGCAAGGCAGTATTTCTCGCCCGCGAGCTTCGAGAAGCCGTACGCCGAACGCGGCGCCGGGCACTCCAGCAGGTGCTCCTCGGTCGTGGGGAACTCGGTCGCCCGCTCGAAGACCATCGACGAGGAGACGTAGACGAGCCGCTCCACGCGGCTCGTCCAGCGCCGCGCGAAAGACGGAGTTGTAGAGCCCGTTGTTCACCTCGAGCAGTGTGTGCGGCAGCTTGTGGAAGTTGGCGATGCCACCCACGATCGCCGCCAGGTGGATCACGTGGCTGCAGCCGCCAACGGCGGCGCGGGCCTCGGCCGCGTCCAGCAGGTTGCCGGTGTGCACCTCGAACGACTCGCGCATCCACGCTGGCGCCTCGCGCTGGTCGGACACGCGCACCTCCCAGGCGGGGTCGCTCGCCAGCCGGCGCACCACCGCCGCGCCGATCGTGCCGGCGCCGCCGGTGACCAGGACTCGGCTCACTCGACCGCCGCGCGCTCGCGCACGGTCGCGAACACGCGTCCCGAGCCCGTGACGTTCCAGGGATCCACGAGCACCACGCCGTCGGGCAGGCGGCCGAGCAGGTCCTCGAAGCCGGAGTGGTTGGTGGCGACCACCACGGCCTCGGCGCCGTCGAGCGCGGCGTCGAGTGGGTCCGACCCGGCGGACACGTGGGGATCGTGGCGGGCGACGTGGGCCAGCTCGCGCTCCAGCAGGCGCACGAGCTTGAACGAGAGCGAGTCGCGCAGGTCGTCGGAATCGCGCTTGAAGGTGAGCCCGAGCACGGCCACCTTGCGGTCGCGCAGGGAGCCGCCCAGCCGGGCCTTGAGACCCTTGACGAGGAAGAGCGGCACGGTCTCGTGCACGCGCGAGACGGCCAGCAGCATGCCGGGCGCGCTCGAGCGCTCCTCGGAGAACGCGAAGTCCTTGCGGAGGCAGGCGCCGGCCGTGAGGCCCGGGTTGGCGATCCCGCCGCGCGGATAGTCGCGGTTGATCAGGTCGATCACCTCGAACACGTTCGCGTCGTACTGCTCCGCCTCCATCATCAGCAGGTTGGGCAGCGCGAACTGCGTGTAGCGCAGGATGTTGGTCCAGATCTTGGCCAGCTCGGCCTGGACCGGCGTGGTCTGGACGATCTCGGCGCCGAAGACCTCGAACAGCTCGGCGGCCTTGGCGCCCGATCGCTCGCCCACGCCCCCGACGATGCACGGCAGCGTCGCGATCTCCTCCAGGAAGTGGTTCGCGGCGATGCGCTCGGGCACGTGCGCCACGAACAGGTCCTCGCCCACCCGGAAGCCGCGGCGCTGCTCGATGTAGCCCGCCACCCAGTCGGTGGTGCCGGGCGCGACGGTGGAGCGCAGGATCAGCGATTGGCCCTCGCGCAGCACCGGCAGCAGGTCGTCGACCACCTGCCTGATCTGCGACATGTCGATCTCGATGTGCACGTGCGCGGGCGTGCCGAGCGTGAGCACGATGTAGTCGGCGCCGGCCGCGTCCTGGACGGTGCGGGTGGTTTGGAGGCGGTCCGTCTCGAGGACGCGCTCGAGCAGCTCCTGGGTGCCGGTCTCGCGGTAGGGCATGCGCCCGGCGGCCACCTGCTCCAGCACCGCCTGCTCGCGCTCGACGCCGATCACGTCGATGCCGCGATCGGCGAACGACAGCGCCAGCGGCAGGCCGACGCGGCCGAGACCGACGACAGCGACGTTCATCGCCGGAAGACCCGCGAGGCGTCCGCCCCGCCCGATGGCACGGGCGCCCTCCAGGCGCCTACCGGGTGTGGCTTCGCCACCCCCTCCGCCTCGCGGCGCCGCTCGCGCAGGTACTGGCGCGCGAAGGCGGCCACGAAGCGCGGGTTGGTCCTGAGATAGCGGCCCAGCAGGCGCCTCGGCTCCTGCAAGGTGCGGTAGATCCACTCCAGCCCGCGCTCCTGCATCCACGCGGGCGCCATCGAGACGCGCCCGGCATGGAAGTCGAAGGCGGCGCCCACGCCGCACATCACCGGCACGTCGAGCCTGTCGCGCATCCGGGCCATCCACTTCTCCTGCTTGGGCACGCCGATCCCGACCCAGAGCACGTCGGGCCGCGCCTCGTTGATCTGGCGCACGACGGTCGCTTCCTCGTCCGACGCGAGCGCGCGGAAGGGCGGCGAGTAGCCGCCCACCACCTGGATGCCGGGGTGCTGCCGTCGCAGCGACAGGGCCAGCTGCACCAGCGACCCCTGGTCACGGCCGCCGTAGAGCCACACGCGGTGCCCGCGGGCGGCCGAGTGCCGCGAGTAGCGCAGCATCAGCTCGGGGCCGTAGACGCGATCGCGGAGCCGCTCGCCGAGCAGGTTGGCGGCCCACACGACCGGCATGCCGTCGGGCACGACCATCGTCGAGCCGCGCAGCGCCGCGAGCATCTCGGGGTCGTCCTGCGCCACCATCAGGGCGTGGACCGGAGCGGCGCAGACGTAGCCCCGCTCGCGCCTCTCGATCAGCCCGTCCATGACCGCGATCGCCCGGTCGTAGTCCACCATCGCCACCGGCACGCCGAGGATCTCCCGGGTCTGGAAGTCGGCCGCCGGCTCGGAGGCGGGGTGCGGCTCGGGCTGGCGGGAGTGCATGAGCGGGGAGAGCGTAGCCAGGCGAGCGGAGGATGGGCGCGCCGATGGCTGGCGTAAGGTCTAAACCCGTGCGTCCCGCCGGGGTTGCGCAGTCCGAGGCACGCCTGCTCGCATCGGGGGCGCTGCTTCAGCAGGCCGCCCAGGGCGCGGGCCTGCTCGTGCTGCTGACGATCGTGACGATCCTCGCGCGCCGCCTGTCGGTCGCCGAGCTGGGCGCCTACGGGCTGGTGGCCTCGCTGGCGGGGTACCTGCTGGTGCTCCGCAACAGCGTCGCCAGCTCCGCGATCCGGGCGATGGCGGCGGTGGAGGGCGCGGAGCGCCGGCTCGTGTTCTCGGCGGCCGCCGCCCTCTACGCCGTGGCGGGCCTGGCCACCGGGCTGCTGATCGCCGGCGCCGGCCTGCTGATCGCGGGATTGATCCTCAGCGGCGACCTGGCCGCCGACGCCCGCGTGGGCGGGCTCGGCCTGGGGGCGCTGACGGCGGTGGGGGTGGCGGCCAGCGTCTGGCTCGACGCCCTGCGCGCCGAGCGCCAGTTCGTGCGCGCGGCGGGGACCGAGATCGCCGCCGTGCTGCTCTACCTCGCCTCGATGCTCGCGCTGATCTTCGCCGGCGCGGGGCTCGGCGCGCTGATCGCGGCGAGCGGGGCGCTGCCGCTCTACAGCGGCACGCTGTCCGCGCTGGTGGCCAACCGCGCCGGGCTGGGGCTGCGCATCCAGCCGTCGGCGGCCACACGGCCGCGCGTGATGTCGATCGTCCCGACCGCCGGCTGGCTGCTCGTGATCGAGCTCTGCAACATGGCCAACTACGCGTCCGGGCGGATCGTCCTGGGCGCGTACCGGACCCCTCGAGCGGTTGGTCTGTACGAGGGCCCGGTGCGCTCGCACAACCTGCTCTACGCGCTCGGCGGGGCGCTGGCCGTGCCGGTGGTGCCGACCGCGTCGCGCTACGTGGCGACCGGTGACCAGCGCCGCCTGCGCGAGCTCGTGATCCGCGGCACGCGCTACACGCTGGCGCTGTTCGTGCCCGCCTGCGTGACCCTGATGGTGCTGGCCGGCCCGCTCCTCGAGGCCTGGCTCGGCGACCGCTACGTCGACGGCGACCTGGCGCTCGCCATCCTCGTCTCGTACTGGCTGCTCTACGGCGGGCTGATCGTGACTCCGGGGTTCCTCGTGGGCGCCGGCCGCGCGCGCGATGTGGCCCGGATCATGCTCTGCATCGCCGCCGCGAACCTGGCGCTCGCGCTGATCCTGACCCCGGAGCTGGGCGTCGAGGGGCCCGCGATCGCCACCGCGGCGCCGTTCTTCGCGGCGTTCCCGTTCATGGTTCGGCTGGGGCTGCGCGCCTCCGGAGCGACGCTCGGAGACCTGGCCGCTCGGGCGTGGGCGCCCAACTACCTGCTCGGCGCAGCGCTGGCCCTCGGGCTGATCGCGGGGCGCGCCCTTCTGCCGATGGACCGCACGGCGGCCGTCGTCGGCCTCGCGGTCGCCGGCGTGCTCGCCGTACTGGGGCGTGTTCTACGGCGCGATCCTGGATGCCGACGAGCGCCGGCTGCTCAGCCGCCGAGGCTGAGCTCGCTCAAGAGCGGCGCCTCGCGGTCGCGCGCCGAGACCTCGAACTCGATGTCCGCCGGCCACTGGATCCCCACCTCGGGGTCGTCGAAGCGGAAGCCCGACTCGACCGCCGGGTCGTAGTAGGTCGAGACCTTGTAGACGACGTCGGCCAGGTCGGAGGTCACGCAGAAGCCGTGGGCGAAGCCGTCCGGGCACGTAGAGCTGATGGTGCGCCTCGTCGTCCAGCGGGAAGGCCTCCCAACTGCCGAAGGAGGGCGAGCCGGGCCGGATGTCCACGACCACGTCGACGATCCCTCCGCGCGCGCAGCGCACCAGCTTCGCCTGCCCGGGTTGGAAGTGCATGCCGCGCAGCACGCCGCGGCGCGAGCGCGAGTGGTTGTCCTGCACGAACTCCTCGGGCACGCCCAGCTCGGCGAAGACGGCCTTGCGGTAGGTCTCCTGGAAGAAGCCCCGGGCGTCGCCGTGCGCCACCGGCTCGATCAGCAGCGGGCCTTCGAGGCGTGTCTCCAGGCGGCGCATCAACGACAGCCCGGGCTCGGCCCGGTCCGCGATCATCCGCGCCAGGGCGAACGAGGAGGTGGCCGCCGGCGATGGCGCGTTGCGCACGTGCAGGGCGCGCTCGGTCTCCGAGACCACGAAGTCGTCGACCAGCTTGCCGTCGCGCCCGAGCGCCTGGGCGCGCTTGCCGGCGAAGCCGCCGTCGAAGTCGGCCGGGCCCAGCTCCGGCACGTAGTCGGCCGCCGCTCGGGCGAGCGCCCGGCGGCTGAGCGCGTGGCGGATCTCGGCGATGCCCGTGCGCCACCACTTCATCGCCATCCGGATCGTGCCGGGCCAGACCAGGTCGGCCGGCGAGCGCGGCGCCAGCAGCGCGGTTGGGCCGAGCGACACGTGGCCGTCGATGTGCCTGGTCAGGTGCACGCCGAGGAACGGCAGCGAGGGGTCGGGCACCGGGTAGATCAACGAGCGGACCAGCGAGGTGCGTTCGGGCCGCAGGTAGAGGTAGGCGCCCCGGAACGGAACGATGCGCGGGTCGCGCGGCGCGCCGGCGGCCACCGCGAGCCGGTCGGAGCCCACGCCGGCGCAGAACACGGCAAAGCGGGCGCGCGTCTCGCCGTGGGAGTGCATCAGCCCGATCCGGCCCGGCCGGGACTCGACCCCCTCGACGCCGCAGTTCACGACGACAGGCACCTCGCCGCGCTCGAGCTCTCGCGCCATCGCCCGCGCCACGTCGGCGAAGTCGACGATGCCGGTGGCCGGCGAGTGCAGCGCCGCCACGCCGCGGCAGTGCGGCTCCACCTCGGCCAGCTCGGCCACCGACAGCCGCCGCAGCCCGGGCACCTGGTTCTCGCGCCCGCGGCGCTCGAGCTCGTCCAGGCGCCCCAGCTCGCTGTCGTCGAGCGCCACGATCACCTTGCCGCAGCGTTCGTGGTGGATCCCCTCGCGCTCGCAGAACTCGTACATCTCACGCGCGCCCTCCACGCACAGCCGCGCCTTCAGCGAGCCCGGGAGGTAGTAGATGCCGGCGTGGATGACGCCGCTGTTGGAGCCCGTCTGCCCGCCGGCGACCGCCGGGCCCCGCTCCAGCACGACGGTCGACAGCTCGGGGTGGCGCCGCTTCAGCTCGCGCGCGACCGCCAGGCCGAGGATCCCGCCCCCGACCACCGCCAGGTCGCACTCCTCCGGCGCCGACGCCACCTCAGCCCGCTTGCTTCTGAGGCACGCCTCGCGCGAGCAGCTCCAGGTCGGAGTCGACCATCAGCTTCACCATCTCCTCGAAGCTGGTGCTCGGACTCCAGCCGAGCTTGTCGCGCGCCTTGCTGGGGTCGCCGATCAGGTGCTCCACCTCGGCCGGCCGCAGGTACTTCGGGTCGATGCGCACGTGGTCGTCGGGGTCGAGCCCGACGTGCGCGAAGGCCGCGTCGACCAGCTCACGGACGGAGTGGGCCTCGCCGGTGGCGATCACGTAATCGTCCGGCTCGTCCTCCTGGAGCATCAGCCACATCGCCTCGACGTAGTCCTTGGCGTAGCCCCAGTCGCGCTCGGCGTCGAGGTTGCCGAGTGCCACCTCGGTCTGCAGCCCGAGCTTGATCGCGGCGGCGGCGTGCGTGACCTTGCGCGTCACGAACTCGAGGCCCCGGCGCTCGCTCTCGTGGTTGAAGAGGATGCCGCAGGCGGCGAACAGGTCGTACGACTCGCGGTAGTTGACGGTGATGAAGTGGGCGTAGCACTTGGCCACCCCGTAGGGAGAGCGCGGGTAGAAGGCCGTGGTCTCGCGCTGAGGGACCTCCAGCACCTGCCCGAACATCTCGGAGCTCGACGCCTGATAGAGACGGGCGTCGGGCGAGACCTCGCGCATCGCCTCGAGGACGCGCGTCACGCCCACGGCCGTGAACTCGGCGGTCAGCACCGGCTGCGACCACGACGCCGCCACGAACGACATGGCCGCCAGGTTGTAGATCTCCTCGGGCTCGCACTCGCGCATGACGTCGACCAGCGAGCGCTGGTCCAGCAGGTCGCCGGTGTGGAGCGTGATCGCGTCGCGGATCCCCTCCAGCCGCTGGAAGGTCTCGGTGGACGCCCGGCGGACCATGCCGTGCACCTCGTAGCCCTTCTCGAGCAGCAGCTCGGCGAGGTAGGACCCGTCCTGCCCGGTGATGCCGGTGATCAGTGCGCGCTTCGTGGCCATTCCCCCGACAGGTTATGTCGGCGGGGAGCCGGATGCTGCAGGCCCGATCTCGAGCAGCACGGCCGCGACGGCGTCCGATATACCGGCATGCACCCTCTCGACGCCCTGGCGGCGCAGAAACCGGGCGTCTCGCTGGCCGCTCGCCACAACCTCGAGCGCCACGCCCGCCCGGCGCGCGGCCGCGATGTCGGCCTCGCTGTCGCCAACGAGGGCGGCGGCACCCAGTCGATCCAGCTCCGCCGCCTTCTCAACGACTGCCCGGGCGGGTGACACCACCGCCACCTCGGCCACCTCCAGCCCCAGCCGGCTCACCTGCGCCCGGGCGCGGTCGGGATGGCGGCGGGCGGTGAGGACGACCGGCGACCAGCCGGCGGCGCGCAGCTCGGCGACCGCCCGCTCGGCCCCGGGGAGCGCCCGATCCAGGACGAGCCAGCTCTCGTCCTCGATCTGGGAGGCCCACTTCGCCGCGGCCGAGTCGGCGTCGCGGATGCCCAGCGCGCCGAGCGCCGCGGCGGTGCTCGCGCCGCCGCGCTTGAGCCGCCAGAAGGCGTCTTCGTCGAGCGGTCCGGCGACGTCGACGGCCACGGCCACCTGGCGCGCGCGGCAGTCGATGAGCGTCCCATCGAGGTCGAGTGCGACCGCGGTCAGGCGGGGTATCGCGAACAGCTCCTCGTAGTGCCTGACCACGAACGGCTCGCCCTCGAGGCGGCCGAGGAACGGCTCGGCGGGCTCCCCCCAGAGGTCCGCCAGCGCGGCCGCGGTCACGTCGACCCCCGCCAGCGCGCTCATCGGAGTGGCGGCGCCCGGCCGCGGGTTGAGGTCCGTCACCTCCCAGCCGTCAGGACCGCGCATGACCTGCACGCACAGCACGCCGGCGTGGGGCGGCTCATTCGCGATCCCCCGCCACGATGCCCTCCAGGTCCGGGTCGGCGAACAGGCGCGCCTTGGTGCACACGCCCGCCTTGACCTCGATCCGTTCGCGGCAGACGGCCCGGAACAGGGAGCCGTCGCTCGAGGCGAACGCGTCCACCGTCACCTCCGGCGGCCCGCAGCGCCGCTGTGCGACCGCCTCCTCGCCGCGCCGGTGGGCGCGCCCCAGCTCGGACTCGGACTCGATCGACTCCACGCCCTGGCTTCCCTGTCCGGTGCGCGGCTTCACCACCAGGCCTTCACCCCACCAGGTGGCGTCGCGCGCCAGCGTGGTCGGCGGCACCGGGATGCCGTGCTCCTCCATCCAGGCGGCGGCGGCGAGCTTGTCGGCGCACAGCCTCGCGACGCTCGCACCGGGCCCGAGCAGCCCCACGTCCAGCGACTCCGCGAGCTCCGGAGCCAGCTCGATCTCGCGCGTGAGCAGCGGGACGTAGGTATCGACGGCGTGCTCGCGCAGCGCCTCGCCGAGGGCCGTGGAGAAGCGATCGCCGGCAGCGACCGGCGGCACCACCACGTGCGCGTCCGCCAGCTCCGAGGCCGCGATCAGATGGGCGGGGTGGATGTCCGCGGTGACGATGCGCACCCCGTCGCCCCAGTGGCGTCCTCAGGCAACGGGCGATTCCGTAGCCGGTCGCGGTGCCGGCAGCGCCGATCCACACGCAGTGTCGTGTGTCACGGGCGGACGGCCGGCGCGCTGCGCGCCCGGTCGCGTCGTTAACGTCCCCCGGCCGATGACTCCCTCCGTCCTCTTTCTCGCCGACCCAGCGAGGATTACCTGGCCGACAGCCTGTTCCACGGCCTGCGCACCCTGCTCGGCGCACGGGCCGTCGACCATCCGGACGCGCGCCGCTCTACAATTCGTATCCGCCAGAGCAACGTGCCCGTCTCTACGGACAGCGGCTTCTCGATCTACAGGCTGCTCGACGACATCCCTGGTCGATCGCGAGCAGCCCCGCACGGACGCCGCCGGCGAGTTCGACGCTGTGATCGTCGGGACGATCTGGCGCGACTGGCACTGGTGGCGCGATCTCGCCACGACCGACGGCCCACGACCCGCCTGGCGGTGGTCGACGGAGCGGACGTCCCTGGATGTATCCCTACGGCCCGACCTGGTGGCGACGCCCCGCGGCTGGGTGCTGCCGCGCGCCCACCGGCGTGCCACCTACTTCAAACGGGAGTGGACGCCCGCCACCGCGCGCTTTCGCTGGTGGGGCCTCGTGCCGCCGGCCCTGCGGACGGCCTGCCCCTCGCAGCGCTCGCGATCTCGCTTCCGGCCGAGAAGGTCGTGGCCGAGGTGCCCGCGAAGACGCAGACGTTCGCAACGCACGTCGTCGATCCGGAGGTGGCGAACGCCCTTGGACGGATACGCGCACGGCTACGCCTTCGTCGAAGAGGCAGACTACGTGGCCGATCTGCGCCGCTCACGCTTCGGCATCACCACGAAGCAAGGCGGGCTGGGACGCGCTTCGCCACTACGAGATCGCCGGCAACGGAGCGGTTCCCTGCTTCCGCGACCTCGACCGCAAGCCACCACGCTGCGCCCCCCACGGGCTTCGGCCCGGCGTCCAACTGCCTAGCCTACCGGACGCCGACCAGCTGTTCCGCGAGGTCGACGCGGTCCGTAACGACCGGTACGCCAAGCTGGCCACCGGCGCGCTTGCCTGGGCGAGGCAGAACACCACGGTCCGACGCGCCGGAGGATTTCCTCGCCCGGCTCGGGCTGAGCTTCGCATGACGGACCCGGCGCCGTGCAGGCGGAACATGACGTGCTCGACACGGGCCGTGCCGGCGGCATGGCGATCCGCGGCGGCGCGCTGCGGCTGCTCGGGTACGTCGTCGCCGCTCCTGCTCAGTCTCGTCTCAGTGCCGTTCATGACACGCCACCTTGGCGTCGTCGACTACGGCCACTACGTCACTGTCTCCTCGATCATCTTCATCATCGGCGGGCTCACCGAGGCTGGTCTCACGAACCTCGGTACGCGCGAGTACTCCGTGCTGGAGGCGGGCGGAGCGCGAGGACTTCCTGCGCAACCTCGCCGGGCTGCGGTTCGTCGCTCACGAGCGCCGGCGTCGCGTTCGCAACGCTGTTGACGCTCGTCACCGGCGCGGAGACGGTCGTGGTGCAGGGCACTCTGATAACCGGGATCGCCCTCCTACTGACGCTCACCCAGCAGACCTACGCGATCCCGCTCGGCGCAGCGCCTGCGGCTCGGCTGGTCACCGCGCTCGAGCTCGTGAAGCAGGGCCTTTCTGACCGGCACGACGTCCTGATCCTCGTCGCGTCGGCGCCGACCTGCTGCCGTTCTTCCTGGCGTCGGTGGTCTCAGGGCTCGGCGTGCTGGCGGTCGACCCTCCTGCGCCGTCCGCGGCGAGATACCGCTGCGACCGGCCGTCGGCTCGCGCACCTGGCGGCGGATCATCGCGATGTCCTGCCCTACGCCGTCGCGCGTCGGCGGTTGGGCTCATCTACTTCCGGCTCGCGGTGATCCTGATGTCGTACGTGTCGACCGACTATCAGACAGGGATCTACTCGACCGCGTTTCGGGTGGTCGAGGCGGTCGGGCGTGATTCCCTGGCTGGTGGTCTCGGCTGGTTTCCCGATCCTGGCGCGGGCCGCGCGCGACGACGAGAGCCGGCTCCGCTACGCGCTCCAGCGGCTCTTCGAGGTCTCCACGATCGTCGGGCGTGATGATCGCGCTCGCGATCGGCGCTCGGGGCCCGCTTTGCGATAGAGGTGGTCGGCGGGCTGCCGGAGTTCGAAGACTCGGTCCCCGTCCTTCGGGTGCTCGGCGTCGCACTCGTCACGGCCTTCCTCGTCGCGACCTGGTCGTTCGCGCTGCTGTCTCTGTCCGGGCGCACCGGGAGTTGCTCATATGCAACGCGTAGCCGCTCTCGTCGCTCTCGCGGCGGCACGCTCCTCCTCGCAGGCGCCGCTCGACGCCATGGGCGCGGCTGTCGCCACGCTCGCCGCCGAGGCGGTCGCTGGCCGATCGGATACCTGATCGCGCTGCGCGCGGCGCAACGCCGCCTTGAGTCCCGACCTGGCCGTCATCCCAAAGGTCGTCGTGGCGACGGCGCGTGGGCGCATGCGGCAGCTCTGCTGCCCACGCACCCCGTCATCAATGCCGCCGCCGGCGTGGCGGGTTTCGTGCTCGTACTGTTCGCGCTGCACAGCGATCCCGCCGGAGCTCGTGACCGCGCTGCGGGACGCGATCCGTAGGGTGGCGAGCGCAAATGTTCGATGCCCGCGGCGATGCGCCCCCGAGTCGCGCTGCTGTCGCGACGCGCTCGGGATCGGCGGCACCGAGAAGGGGCTCGTCTCCTTCGCGCGCGAGCTCGACCGGAGCGCGCTTCGACCTCATCGCGATCTTCCGCGGTGGGGACGGGCGCCGCCGGGCCGAGCTCGAGCGCGACGGTGTGCCGGTGCACCTGGCGGGAGGGCGACGAGAACAGCCTTGTCGAGCTGCTACAGTGGAGTCGACGATCGCGCACGTCTTCCGCGCGGGTGCCGCCGAGCCGATCGTGCCGCGCGGCGTGCAGGCGGGCCGGGGTCGGCACGGCTCGTGGAGACGAACATCTTCGGCCAGCGTCGATCGCGTCGCCGGACGAGGCGCCTTCGCCTGCCACCTGTTCATGTCGTGGATGTGCCTGACTGCGCTACCGCGCGCGTGTGGGCGCAGCGCACGACGCGGAGCTTCCACCGGCGCCACAAGGTGCTGCGCTTGCCGATCGAGCACCAGGAGGCTGCGCCGCCTGACGCGCCCCCCGAGGACGAGGCGCGCCGGCGGCTCGGCCTCGATCCGGACCGGCCCGGTGGTCGGGCGCGTGGGGCGCGACGACGACCTGAAGTGGCGTGACCTGCTCGTGGACATGGTGCCGGACCTGCTGCGACGCTGAGTCCCCGAGGTCGCAGATCCTGTTCGTGGGCGCAACTCCCGGCACGCCGCGCCCGCGCCGAAGGTCTCGGGCTGCTCGACCGTTGCCTGCTGCTCGAGCCCACCCCGGACCCGGCCGCCTCGCCGACGTTCTACGCGGCTTGCGACGTCTTCGTGAGCGCCGCCGAGATCGGCGAGTCGCAGGGGCTCGCGCTTGAGCGAGGCGCTCAGTCTCGAGCTACCGGTCGTGACGTGCTCGACCCCGTGGACCGACAACGCACAGGTCGAGTTCGTGGAGCACGGCCGAACTGGCTGGTTTGCAAGCCACCCACGGCCGTTCGCCGAGGCGGTGGCGCGATCTCCTGCAAGACGATGAGCGCCGACGGGCGTTTGGGGCCGCCGGCCGTGCGGACGTCGAGCGGCTGCTGTCGCCGGGTCCGCTCGCGCGGCAGCTCGAGCGGCTCTACGCCGCGCTGCTCGAAGGTGAGGACCCAGAAGGCTAGTGGACCCGTCGGCGGCCGTGATTGACGAATTCGCGGCCGACTACCCTCGGCGTGCCGCCGCTGAGTACCGGCCGCTGCGACCGCGCGAGCGTACCGAAGCGCGCGCGATGCGCGAGCGCGAGCGCCTCCGCTCCGAGGCGTGGCCGTGAAGCGACCGGAGTACCGCGGCCGTGCGTGAGCGGGTGGCCCGGGCGCTGCCTGGCCGGCGCCCGAGCGTCCGAGCTCTCAGCGATCGGCTCGCGCGTCTCGAGGGCGCCGGTCGGCATCCACGCGCTCGCTCACCGCGCATACCTGGCCCGTCCACCGCCGCGCCGAGCGGCGGGCCTACACGTGGTACGCGCCAGCTACGACTCGCCGATTCCGATCGTGCACGCGACTGCCACGCCGACATCTTCGATCGCGAGAGCCCGCTCCGCGCGGTCGAATGGCGTGCCGAGGAGCAGGTCGCGGCTACTCGAGGGGGAGCTCGCTCCATACCTCGCGGAGTTCAGACCGCAAGCCGACCCGGGCGCGCGAACGGCGAGTTCCGGCTCGACAACCAGACCTACGACCGCGTCGACGCCGAGCTGCTATACGCGATCGTCCGACATCTCGGCCCACGCCGCTATGTCGAGCTCGGGCAGCGGCTACTCGACGCCTACTGGCGTGGGAGGCGCTCCAGGCGAACGCCGGCGACGGGCGGCTCGGCGACATCAGCATCTTCGATCCATACCCGTCTCCTCACGTACTCGCCCGGCCGGAGCTGGCGGCTCGGCTGTCACCGATCGGGGTGCAGGAGCTGCCCAGAGCAGGTCGTGCGCGGGCTCGGGCCGCGTCGGACGTCCTCTTCGTCGACACTTCGCACACCGTCAAGCTCGGCGGCGACGTCAACCGGATCGTCCTCGAGCTCCTCCCGCTCGTCGCACCCGGAGTGGTCGTGCACTTCCACGACGTCTTCCTGCCGCGGCGACTACAGTCGCGGGCACGTCGACGACGCGCACTACTGGACCGAGCAGTATCTGCTGCAGGCGTTCCTGATGTACAACCGGCGCGTGGGAGGTGCTCGCGTCGGCGCGCAGGCGATCGCCTCGAGGACCCGGACCTGCTCGCCCGGCTGTCCCGAGCTACCGGCCTGGGGTGGGCCCGGGCGCGTTCTGGCTGCGCCGCCGCGTCGAGGGCCGGTGACGGCGTGGCTTCAGCCACACGGCCGACCCCGGCTACTTCGACAACGAGCGCGCGACGTGGTCGCGCAGCTGCCGCGGCCGATCGGCACGGGTGCTGGACGTCGGGCTGCGGCGCCGGCGGCGTGGGGCGCGCCCTGCGCGACGTCGGAGCGACCGGAGCTGTGGGCGTGGAGCCGACCCGGCGGCGGCCGCGGCGCGCGAGGTCTTCGACGACGTCGCACGAGGGCGCCGTCGAGGACGTGCTCGCCGCGGGTGCGGCACGGGGCCCGTTCGACACGATGATCGCCTACGACGTGCTCGAGCACCTCGTGGACCCCGCGCCGTCCTGCGCGACGCTGCCGCCCCCTGGCGCCCGGGCGGGCGCGCTGCACATCTCCGTGCCCCAACGCCCGCCACTTCTCGCTGATCGTCGACCTGGTCGTGCGCGGCACGTTCGGCTACACCGAGTGGGGTCACCGGGATGCCACCCACCTGCGCTGGTTCACGCGCCGCGACATCGAGGCGCTGCTGACGGCACAGGGCTTCGAGGTCGTCGGCTCGGACCCCGCCGTGCTGGGTCGAGGCCGCGCCGTCGACCGCGTCACGTTCGGTCGGCTGAGTGAGTTCCTCGCCCTCCAGTGGCACGTGCTCGCGCGCCGCTAGCCGGGCGAGCAGACGGCGTAGATCTCCGCCGAGTTCTGCGGGAACTGCTCGCCGAGCCGGTAGAACCCCTGCTCCATCTCGGGCGTGAACCACTCCTCGATCTGGGCGTTGGTGAGCACCTTGAGGAAGACGCCGCCGGAGCGCTCGACCGTCCAGCCCGCCTGCTCGAGGTCTCCCCGCAGGCCGTCCGGGTCGTATACCCGCCGGTGCCCGAGCCGCCTGTCGCGCTCGTTCAGCTCGTGCGGATCGGCGACCAACCCCATCTCGACGGCCGCCAGCCGGTGAATCGACAGCGCGTTGGGCACCGCGACCACGAGCCGGCCGTCGGGCGCCGTCCAGTCGAGCGCGCGCCTGATCACGTCGACGGGATCGTCGACGTGCTCGAGGATGTGTGTGGCCACGACGGTGTCGAAGCGCTGCTCGGTCGAGTAGTCCTCGAACAGGGACTGCTCGATCCGAAAGCCGGACCGGTCGCCGATGCGCTCGCCGACCTGCTGCACGTAAGTCGGGGAGCCGTCGACGCTCGTCACCTCGTCGAAGACGTCGAGCAGCATCTCGGTCATCTGACCGTCGGCCGAGCCGAGCTCGAGGCAGCGGCCCCCCGTGAAATGAGGGCGCAGGGCCTCGAACGAGTAGCGCACCAGGCGGCCGTTGAAGCCCTCGTAGGCGCTGAACCAGTCGGCTACCTGCTCGAGGCGCTCGGTCTCGTTCTCCATCGGCGGTAGTACAGCAGCCGGCCGCCGAGGAAGCCGCCCGGGCTGGGGCTAAGGTTCCGCGCGTGAGCGATCCGGGCACGGCGGCGGAGCGGCCGCTCGACGTCGGCGACTGCCGCATGCTCGACTTCCCGGTCATCCCGGACAGGCGCGGCAACCTCACCTTCGTCGAGGGCATGCGCCACGTCCCCTTCGACATCAAGCGCGTCTACTACCTCTACGACGTGCCCGGCGGCGAGGAGCGCGGCGGCCACGCGCACCGGCAGCTCGAGCAGGTGATCATCGCGATGTCGGGCAGCTTCGACGTCGTCCTCGACGACGGCTCCGCGCGCGCCGAGATCACGCTCAACCGCTCCTACTTCGGCGTCTACGTCTCGCGCATGGTCTGGCGCGAGCTGGTCAACTTCTCCTCCGGCTCGGTCTGCCTCGTGCTGGCCTCGCGGCCGTACGAGGCCGAGGACTACCTCTACGACTACGACGAGTTCGCGGCCGCGGCGCGGCGCCGGTAGCCGGCCGCCAGCGCCCAGGCCAGCCGCACGGCGCCGCCGCCCACCAGCGCCCCGCGCCCGCTCCGCAGGGCGCTCACGCGGCGGCCTTCGCCCCAGTCCCGTCGGGCCTGTCCGAGCAGCAGGGCGCAGCGCATGCCGCGCACGGCGGGGCCCAGCTCGGGATAGCGGGCCTCGGCCAGCCCCATGACCATCATCCCCTCCTCGAAGCCGAGCTTCGCGGCATCGGGGCTCTGGGTCAGGTTGCCCGGGTGGCGGCGGTAGCGGGCCAGCGGCTCGTCGATGGCGACGCACGGTCCGTTGACGAACACCTCGATCGTGAACAGCCAGTCGTTGGCGTAGCGCAGGCGCTCGTCGAACCCGTCCGCCGGCCGGGCGGCGGAGCGGAACATCATCGTCGACGGCAGCATCTTGTAGGTCGGGTCGAACAGCAGCTCGACGTCGCCGGCGCGCACGCCGCGGGTGCCGTTGACGTGCTCCGAGAAGAGGCCCAGCACCTCGCCGCTGTCGGACTCGAAGACCTCGGCGTCGTGGAAGCAGGACACGGCCTCCGGATGTCCGCTGAGCAGCTCGACCTGCCGCTCGAGCTTCCCGGGCAGCATCAGGTCGTCGCCTGCCAGCCAGGCGAGGTACTCGCCGCTCGCGGCGCCGAGCAGCCGGTTGCAGTTGCCGGATATCCCGGCGTTCTGCGGGTTCAGCAGCAGGCGCACGTCCGGGCGTCCGGCTGTCAGCGCGCGTAGGGCCCCCGGGGTGCCGTCCGTCGAGCCGTCGTCGCTCACGATGATCTCGCGGTGTGGGTACGACTGCGTCAGCACGCTGTCGAGCATCTCCTCCACGAAGGCGGCCTGGTTGTAGGTCGCGACCAGCACGCTGACGAGCGGTCCTGCCATCGTCAGGCCGCCCGCACGGCGGCGATGACCTGCTCCGCCTGGTCGTCGGTCACGTGGGGGCCCATCGGGAGGCTGAGCTGCTCGCGGGCGATGCGCTCGGCGATCGGCAGCGACCCCGGGGGGTGCCCCAGGCCGGCGAACGCCCCGGACAGATGCGGCGGGACCGGGTAGTGGATCAGCGTCTCGACCCCGGCCTGAGCCAGCCGGGCCTGCAGCTCGTCGCGCGCCGGGGACAGCACCGCGAACAGGTGCCAGACGGGATCGGCCGAGTCGGGCACGCGCGGAAGGATCGGCCCCTCCAGCTCGGCCAGGTAGCGCGCGGCGAGGCGGCGCCGGCGCTCGTTCCAGTCCTCCAGACGCACCAGCTTGGCGCGCAAGAGCGCCGCCTGGAGCTCGTCGAGGCGCGCGTTCCACCCGGGCAGCTCGTGGCGGTAGCGCTCGGGCGATCCGTAGTTGCGCAGCAGCACCAGGCGCCGTGCCAGCTCGGCGTCGTCGGTCACCACGGCGCCGGCGTCGCCGAGCGCACCGAGGTTCTTGCCCGGGTAGAACGAGAACGCGGCGGCGTCCGCGAGCGAGCCGGCCCGCCGGCCGCGGTAGCTCGCGCCGTGCGCCTGGGCGGCGTCCTCGACCAAGCGCAGGCCGTGCGCGGCCGCCAGCTCGGCGAGCGGGTCCATGTCGGCCGGCTGCCCGTAGAGGTGGACCGGCCACGATCGCCTTGGTCCGCGGCCCGATCGCGGCCTCGACGCGCTCGGGGTCGAGGTTGTAGGTGTCGAGGGCCACCTCAACCGGAACGGGCGTGGCGCCCGTCTGCGCCACCGCCAGCCAGGTCGCAACGAAGGTGTGCGAGGGCACGATCACCTCGTCGCCGGCACCGATCCCGTACCCCTCCAGCACCAGCCGCAGCGCGTCCAATCCGTTGCTCACGCCGACGCAGTGGCCGGCGCCGCAGAGCTGCGCGAACTCGCGCTCGAAGGCCTCGCATTCGGCGCCGAGCACGAAGCGGCCCGAGCCGAGCACTCGCTGCCAGGCCGCCTCGAGCTCGTCCCGGAGCTCCGCGTGGGCGGCGGCGAGGTCGAGGAACGGGACGCTCACGACCGTCTCGAGTAGCAACCGTCGACGAAGACCGCGGTGCCGTCGGGCGTCGTCAGCGTGGGGGACACGTTGACGAGCTCGAAGCCGAGCTCGGTCATCTCGGCGTGCAGCGGCCCGAACGTCGCGTCGCCCTCGTACTGAGAGAAGAAGTTCATCTCCAGGAGCACCGCGCGGGTCCGGGCGAGCGCCTGCCGCCCGCCGCGCAGCACGTCCAGCTCCGAGCCCTGGACGTCCACCTTCAGCACGTCCACCTCCCGGGTTCCGACGAGGTCGTCCAGCGAGAGCGTCGGGACGTCGATCGTCTCCACGACCGCGGCGCCGTCGCCCAGCACGTCCCGGCTCTCGGAACGCGGCGCCCGCAGCGACGAGTTGTGGTCGTGGCCGGTGAGATGGAACGTGGCGCGGCCGGACTCGCGGGCCACCGCCACCGCCTGGATGTCCACGTTGGGGTACTCGGCGAGCCGGCTGCGCAGCTGCGCCAGCGGCTCCGGCCCGGGCTCCACCGCGATCACGTGCGCTTGCGGCGCGACCGCGAGCACGCCCGCGGAGAAGATGCCCTCGTTGGCACCCAGGTCGACGACCGTCGCGGTGCGCAGGTCGATCGCCGCGGGCAGCAGGTGCACGCGCCCCAGCCACGCCTCGAAGGCCGCCCGCAACGAGGGATCGAGGCCGCGCGCGCGGAACAGGCGCCGCGCTTCGAGCGCGCGCGTCGCCGCGATCGGCATCGCGGCGTGCGCGACCATGCGCAGGCGACTAAGCATCCGGCGCCGCACGATAGCCCCAGCGCCGCACGTCAGGCTCGGCCGCGCCGGGCGATGGCCCGTTCGTACGTCTGCGCCGTCCGCTGCGCCGCCGTGCGCCATGAGAATCCGCGGGCCCGCTCCCTGCCCTGCGCCCTCAGGCGCTCGATCTCGGGCCCGCCGGCGAGCGCCCTTCGAATCGCGGCGGCGGTCGACCGCGGGTCGCGGGGGTCGACCCACAGCGCCGCGTCCCCGGCCACCTCGCGCAGGACGGGGAGGTCGGAGCAGACCGCCGGCAGGCCGCGGCCGATCGCGTCGAGCACGGGCAGCCCGAAGCCCTCCAGCAGCGTGACGGTCACGACCACGGTCGCGGCCGAGTAGAGCTCGTCGAGCTCGGCCGCCCCGACCGCTCCGAGCAACCGCACGTCCGCTTCCACGCCCAGCTCGCGCGCGCGCCCGGGCAGCGCCCCGGTATCGGTGCCGTGGCCCGCCAGGACCATCAGCGGGCGCCGGCCCGGCTCGATCAGCGCCATGGCCTCGAGCAGGACCGGCAGGTTCTTGTGAGGGAGGTCGGAGGCCACGCTCAGGGCGATCGGCCTGTCGCCCGCGCCGAGCCTTCGGCGCGCCGCTGCCGCGTCGGCGGGACCGCTGGGCGGCGTCCAGCCGTTGGGGACGACCGCGACGCGGTCGCTCGGGATGCCGAGCAGGCCGACGATGTCGTCGCGTGAGGCGTTCGAGACGGTGATGAGGCGGTCGGCTCGGCGCGCCGCCGGAGGCACCAGCGCTTCGGTGCCGAGCCGCATCGCCGGCGTGAGCAGCTCAGGGTGGCGTCGGAAGAGCAGGTCGTGCAGCGTCAGCACGTGCGCGAACGGCCCCCAGAGCGGGCCGAAGTTGGCCGGGGAATGCAGCACGTCGACGTGCGCGCGCGCCGCCGCAGCCGGCACCGCCGCGAGCTCGGCCCAGGCCCAGGCCGGTCGGGACCGCGGCGACAGCGGCAGTCGGACGACCGCGCCCGACCTGGCGCCAGAAGCCGTCGCCGGCTTCGCGGTTGACGAAGCTCACCAACTCGAGGTCGGGCCTGGCCTCGGCCAGCTCGCGCACCAGCTCCCGCACATGCGTCTCGCGCCCGCCGGTCTCGCCCGGCAGCAGGAAGGCGAGGTTGAGGCCGACGCGCAGGGGTCAGCCGAGCCGGCCGGCCCGCTCGAGCTCCGCCCGCTCGGCCGACGCCGCCGTCTCGTAGTCGGGCTGGTCGGGCAGCTGGGCGCTCCGCTGGCGCTGCTCGAGCAGCGCCAATCGCTGCGCGAGCACCTTGGTCTGGTCGGCCATGCGGGACACGGCGAGCGAGAAATGCAGCAGCAGCACCAGCACGAAGCCGAACGCGACGAAGAACAGCGCGTTGACCGGGGTGGCGACGCCGATGCTGCTGGCCACCTTCGAGAGCAGCTCGTCCCAGATCGCAAGCCCGAGCAGCACCAGCGCGCTGAACAGCCACAGCAGGGCGTAGCGCTCGAGCAGCCGCCGGCGCCGCACCAGCTCGAGGATCACCAGCAGGAGCAGGGCGCTGCCGATCACGGCGACGACCTGGATGCGCTGCTCCATGCCTAGATCCCGTGCGCCGCGGCCACCGGCGCCTCCTCGCCGGGCTCGGGAACGGGACGGGAGCGGGCGAGCCCGATGAAGATCGCCAGCAGCACCTTGATCATGTAGTAGGCCGACTTCCCGGAGCGGATCGACGACACGCCGCCGCCGCGCTGAAGCATCTGAACCGGCACCTCGCGCATGCGCAGGCGGTGCCAGTGGACCATCAGCACGGCCTCGACCTCGGGATAGTCGTGCGGGTAGTCGCGGGCGAACAGGTTGATCGCCCGCCGGTTGTAGAGGCGGAAGCCCGAGGTGGGGTCGCTCACCTTCTGGCCGACGATGCGCGACAGCAGCTGGGCGAACAGGTGGATGCCTGTGCGGCGGCTGATCGGCGCCGGATAGCCGCTGTCGGTGAGGAAGCGAGAGCCGCAGACCATGTCGATGGCCGGGTCCTC
Organism: uncultured Thermoleophilaceae bacterium; assembly: GCA_963722245.1. Lineage (GTDB taxonomy): Bacteria > Actinomycetota > Thermoleophilia > Solirubrobacterales > Thermoleophilaceae > JACVRW01. The sequence continues at coordinate 71,387 of CAVRKM010000010.1, read as the reverse complement.
CTCCATGGCGGCGACCAGCGCGCGGATCTGGTCGGCGCGATGCTGCCCGTCGCCGTCGACCTGGACCATGTAGTCGTAGCCGTTCTCCTGGGCGTACTGGAAGCCCGGACTGCACGGCGCCGCCGATGCCGAGGTTGAACGGGTGCCGGAGCACCGGCACGCCGGCGCGGGTCGCGATCTGCGCCGAGCGGTCGGTGGAGCCGTCGTCGATGACGACGATCGTCGAACTCGGGCGCCTCGGCCTGGATCGACTTGACGACGCTCCGAAGCGTCTGCGACTCGTTGTAAGCGGGGATGACCGCGATATAGCGCGCGTTGGCTGCTCATGGTGGGACGCCCTTAGAAGGCGCCGCGGCGGGTGAAGTTGCGGCGCGAGCTGATGATAGAGGCCTTCGCGGGCAGAGCCTCGCTATGACGGAGAGCGATCGACGACGCAGAACACCCGGTTGGTGTATGGCCCGGGCCGATCCTGCAGTGCCGTGTCCGGTCGATGCGTCAGCCGCCGCCACGCGAAGCCCCAGACCGCCGCCGGTGTGGGACGCCGGCGAGCGGTGACGATGCGCTTGAACTGCTCGTTGGTCGCGCGGAAGTCGCCGTGGTAGCGCAGCGCCCAGCTGTCGCCCGGCCCGCATCGCGGCCGCCAGCCAGCCCTCGAGCTCCGCCTGGGTCGGCAGCCCGCTGGCGAGGTGCTCGCTCAGCCACGGGTGCTCCGCCGCCGGTCAGCTCGCGGTACCAGGCCGGCAATCTCGTGCTCGGCGCGCGCATGCTCCGGCGTCCCGAGCGGGCAGCAGAGCACGAGCCGGCGGCGCGTGACGCGCACCAGCTCGGCGACGAAGCGGCGCGCTCGGGCGGGGGAACGTGCTCGAGCGCGTCCAGGCTCGTCACGACCTCGATCGCGCGATCGCGAAACGGCAGCGCCCCCGGCTCCACGAGCAGGTCCGCGGGCGGCTCGATGTTCGCCGCCACGACGCTCGCGCCCGGCAGGAACGAGCGCAGCTGTCCCGGCAGCCCGCCGACGTCGACCACCTGACGTGGCGCCTCCGCGAGCCGCGCGACTACGAGGTGGCGCTCCCAGGTGTCGGCCGCGGTCAGTGCTCGGTTGCGGGCCAGCGCCTGGATGCGCTCCGGGGTGTTCACCCGCGCGCCCCCAGCCGGCCGAGCGCGAGCGTCGCGAAAGCCCTCCAGCACGGCGCCGAGGGAGCGCCGCCAGGGCCGGCGCGGCGGAACCAGCGCCAGGTAGCTGGCCAGGATCGCGCCCCGGCGCGCGCCGGTGCCCAGTCGTCCCAGCGGCCGGTGGCGCTCGCACACGACCACGGTGTTGCGCACGCCGTAGTAGAGCGTCTGGGTGGAGCCGTACTCGCCGCCGGTCGACCCGCCGACCGCGTGCCAGGCGCGCGCGCCCGGGACGAACAGCACCTCGAACCCGGCCGCCCGCACCCGCAGCGACCAGTCGACGTCCTCGATGTAGGCGAACAGATCCTCGTCGAGCAGGCCGGTCGCGCTCGATGGCCGTCCGCGGAGACCGCCATCAGCGCCCCCGCGGCGCGCTCGGTCGGCGCGACCTGGTCGTACTCGGGTCCGTCGGTGCGCCCGTAGCCGCGCGGGCGGCCCGAGTAGCCCAGCAGGGCGTTGAAGCGCTGACCCGCGAACCAGATTCGGTCGGGCGGCTCCTGGAAGAGCACCTTGCCGCTGAGCAGGCCGGCGCGCGGATGCCCGGCGGCGGCTCGCTCGAAGGCGTCGATCGCGTCGGGTGCGAGGGTGGCGTCGTTGTTGAGCAGCACGACCCAGCGCGCGCCACGCTCGAGCGCGTGGCGGATGCCCACGTTGTTGCCGCCCGCATAGCCGAGGTTGCGCCCGTTCTCGATCAGCTCGACGTCGGGGAACTGCTCCCGCACCGCCTCGACCGACCCGTCCGTCGAGCCGTTGTCGACGCAGACGACCGACGACGTCGGGGCGCTCGATTCGCTGCAGCGACCGCAGGCAGGCGAGCGTGTCCTCGCGGCCGTTCCAGGACAGCACCACGATCGTCCAGGTCGGCGGCATCGGCTACGGGGAGTCGCGCACGGCTGTGCGCACCGCGAGGCCCGCCAGCGTGGCGGGTCCGACGAACAGCAGCACGAGCAGCACCCAGTAGGCACCCGTCGAGGCCCAGCTGCCGTGGAACAGCGACGCCCGCGTGACGATCGACGGGACGAGTGAGAGCACGCTGGCGGGCTTGTCGCGCAGGAACACGAGCATCAGGTCGCCGCCCTTCAGGTGACCGTCGAGATAGACGGCGCTCGTGTGGTTGGAGAGCCCGCTGTTCCCGTACGGCGCGATCGGCAGCCGGCCGACGTTGCGGACGCAGACCGCGAGGCGCTGCCCTTGGGCACGGTGCGGGGCAGCGTGCACCGTCAACAGCGGCGTTGTCGACGTAGCCGGCCCCGACGCGCCGGCGGGCGATCGACGCGTCGGTGCTCGAGATCGCGGACGTCGACGACGAACGGCTGACCGGGTCGTCCTGTACGTCCCGACCTGGAGCCTGACCTCGATCGAACGACTCGATCGCCGTCGATCGGGCGCTGGCACAGCTCGTGCCCGGGGGTCGACCGGCGAGTCACCCCGGCGGCCGGGGTGACGCCCAGCGTGAACGCCTCCGACTTTCCTCTCTGGCTCGCGACGGCGACCAAGGCCAGGACTCGCCGCCCCGAAGACCGCGGCGAACGCGAGCAGCGCGCGTCTAGACATAGAAGCGAGTCGCGACGAGGCCGACGGCGAACAGCTGCAGGACGACGAGCCCGCCCACGAACGCTCCCAGGGCGGAGGTCGCCAGCGCGGCGGGACGGTGGTGAGGGCCGCCGCTGCGATCAGCCCGGCGAGCGGGAGCAGCGGGAACAGGTAGCGGCCCTGGCTGAGCAGCGTCGCCGCCCGCTCTCGGCGATGCGGTACTCGCTCCAGTGGAGACCGGCCAGCAGCGATGACGACCGCCGGTCGCGAAGAAGCCCATCAGCGCCCAGTCGAGCTGTCCGGCGGCGGCGGAACAGCGCCACGGCGCGCGCTGCCTATCATCGAGAGCCAGACCGCGAGCAGGCCGGCGTAGATCGCCGGCGGCCAGCGGACCTCGAGCCAGCCGAAGGCTCCGACCGCCCGCTTGAACCACGTCTCGTACGCCTGCGGATACTCGCCGAGCGGCGCGTACGGCGCCTGGAACGGGAGGCGCGGAGGTAGTACTGCCACAGGTACGACGCGAGCTCGCGTACGTTCACGTCCGAGGTAATCGCCCAGCTCGCGCACGTCGATGTCGAAGCCGGGCGGGCGCCGACCAGCTGGCCGGTCGCCGGGCGGTCGTTGACGCGCGCGATCACGAGCCAGGGCGCCACCACCACGCGAAAGCGGCCGCCGCGACCAGGACCATCACCACGACCCTGCGCAGCCTCGCGTGCGCCGCCAGGTGCCGACGACGATCGCGAGCGCCACCGGCGGGAGGAGGGCGTAGGCGGTCGCCTTGGTGAGCACGGCCAGGCCGGTCACCGCGCACAGCGCCACGACGTCGATCAGCCCCCCCTGCGCGAGGATCACGCGCGCGCCGAGCCACAACGCGAGCGCCGACAGGGCGTACAGCATCGAGTCCGGGGTGACCGAGGCGGAGACGAAGCTCACCATCGGCAGCAGCGCGGGCAGCGAGGCGGCCGCGAGCTGCTGCGGCCGCCGCGCGCCCGAACACCGTGCCCGCGAGCAGCCAGACCGCTGTGACCGTGATCAGCAGCAGCAGGCACCGACGCCATCCGCATCGCCGACGAGCCGCGCGAAGAAGTCGCCGCCCGAGGCCGCCTTGTAGGCACGCACGAGCCAGAGGTAGTAGAGCGGCGGGTTCGAGCCGGCCGGGTTCGGCCCGCCGCCGTCCGCGCGCGCATCCTCGCCGAGCCGATCCTCCCGCGTCGCAGCCAGTGGTCGTCGCGGCGCTTGCTCCACTCTGGCTTGACCAGCAGCTGCTGTGCGGTCTGGGCGGAGTTGGCGGCGCTGGAGGCCAGCTGCTCCTCGGTGGACTGCAACGGCCGGTCTGGGTCCCCCGGCAGGTCGCCGCGCTCCGCAAGCGACTGGACGTCCGCGACGTGGGCGAACTCGTCCGGAGCTTGGAACGGCGGCACCGAACAGGGCCCAGACAACGCCCAGGAGCAGCGCGGCGGAGAGCAGGAACAGCAGCGGCGCCGGTGGTCGTCCGAGTGCGGGGAGACGCGCGCCCGAGCGGGGAGAAGCGTCGCTGCTGGTTTCGCGTTGGGCGTGCTCGGTCGACATCGGGGCCCGGCGGGGACGCGCCGAGTCTAGGGATCGCTCAAGCGGATCCACGATGAGTAGGGTGCTCATCGTGGCTAGACCGCGGCAGGCCGAGCCCGGCTCGCTCGACGCGACCGGCGAGCGACTCGTCCCGGATCTCCAGCACGGCGAGCTCGTGCACGCCGAGCATCTGGCCCGTTACCGGCTCGCGGCGCAGCTGGCGCCGGGTCGGCGGGTCCTGGACGCCGCCAGCGGCGAGGGCTACGGCAGCGCGATCCTGGCCGCGGCCGGGGCGCAGCGCCGTCGTGGGCGTCGACGTCGATCCGAAGGCAGTCGAGCACGCCCGCGCGTCCCACCCCGGGCCGGAGTTCCAGGTCGCCGACGTCGGGGCGCTGCCCGTTCGAGGACGACGCGTTCGACCTGGTGGTCTCGTTCGAGACCATCGAGCACGTGCCCGATCCGCCGAGCGCGCTGGCGGAGCTCGCCCGGGTGCTGCGCGCCGACGGGACGCTGCTGATCTCGACGCCCAACAAGCAGGAGTACCTCGTGGCCAACGAGTTCCACACCGTGGAGTACACCCACGACGAGTTCGTCGCCCTGCTCGGCGCTCGCTTCGAGCGGGTGCAGGTGCTGCTGCAGCACAACTGGCTGTCCTCGGCCATCTTCACCGAGCGCGTCGCGGCCGATCGGGACGGAGAGGCCCCGCACGAGGCGAGCCTCTACAAGGTGGAGGGCATCGCCCCCGGCGCCGAGCTGTATTCGGTGGCGGTCTGCGGCCGTGGCCCCCTGCCCGACCTGCGACCGGTGGTGGTCACGGCGGGGACGGACGAGGCACACCGGCTCGCCGAGCGGCTCGGGTCGGCCGAGCGCACGGCGGAGCAGTGGCACGGCGAGTACGTGGAGGCGTCGCGCACCGCCGAGCGCTGGCACGACGAGTTCGTCAAGGCAAAGGCGCTCGCGGAAGAGGTGCAGGAGGCCTGCGACTCCACGGTGGCGCAGCTGGAGACGGTCTACAACTCCAGGTCCTGGCGGCTGCTCGAGCCGTTGCGGAGGGCCGCTGCGCTGATCCGGAGCAGGCGTGGCTGAGGCGGTCACCGTCGCCGTGCCGGTGCGCAACGGGGGGCCGCGGCTCGACCTCGCGCTGGGAGCCGTGCGCGCCCAGAGCCTCGACCGGCCGCTGGAGCTGCTCGTGGCGGACTCGGGGTCGACCGACGGGTCGCGCGAGGTCGCGCAGCGCCACGGGGCGACGGTCGTCGACATCCCGCGCGAGCGCTTCTCGCACGGCGGCACGCGCAACCTGCTGGCGCGCCGGGCGCAGGGGACGCACATCGCCTTCATCACCCAGGACGCGGTCCCGGGCGGAGAGCGCTGGCTCTCCACGCTGCTGGACGGCTTCCGTGCCGGCGTGGACGTGGCGCTGGTCTTCGGCCCGTACCACCCCGTTCCGGGTGCCAGTCCGATGGTGCAGCCGCGAGCTGGCCGAATGGTTCGGCTCGCTGTCGCCGGACGGCGGCCCGCGCGTCGACCGTGGCCTGCCCTCGAGCGACGACGCGGACGCCATGCGCCACGTCTTCTTCACGGACGCGAACGGCTGCGTCGCGCGCGACGCCCTCGAGCGGGTGCCCTTCCGCGACGTCGCCTACGCCGAGGACCAGCTGCTCGCGCGCGACATGCTGGCGGCCGGCTACGCGAAGGTGTACCGCCCGGACGCCGCCGGTGATCCATTCGCACGACTACGGCAGCGTCGAGCTCTTCAAGCGCAGCTTCGACGAGTGGCGCGGCCTGCGCGAGGTCCACGGGATCGCGGCGTCGGGCGGCCCCGTGGCCGGGGCCCTCTCGCTGCAGCGCAACGTTCGGGACGACCTTCGCTTCATGCGCGGTCAAGGTGCCAGAGGCGCGGAGCTGGTTCGAGGGCTCGGCGCCTCGGTCGCCTACCACGGCTCCCGCGAGCTCGGCGCCGCGCTGGGGGCGCGAGCCGAGAGCTGCCGGCCGGCGTCCGCGCGCGCCTCTCGCTCGAGGGCCGCGGGGACTTCGATCCCGTGAGGTCGCATTGAACCGCAGCCTCGGCGACCTCCCGCGGCGCGCCTACCTCACCGTGAAGCATCACGGCTGGCGCGAGCTTGCGTACCGGCTGGTCACGTTCCCGCTGCGCTTCGTCGGTCTCGACCGGGGCGTGCGGGTGCGGCTGGCGGAGCGAGCGGAGGCACGCCGAATCCGCGCCTGGTACGCCCGCGAGGGTCGCCCGGTGACGATCGTGATCCCCACCTACGGCCCGCCCGACGTGACGCTGCGGCGCGGTCGAGCAGCTCCAGCGGACGGTCGACCCGGCCCGGGTTCGCATCGTGGTCGTCGACGACGGCAGCGCGCCCGAGCACCAGGCGCGGCTGCGCGCCGCTCGACGGGCGTCGAGCTCGATCTCGCCGAGCGCAACGCCGGCTTCGCCGCGAACGTCAACCGCGGCATCGCGCGGTCGCGACCCGGACTACGACGTCGTGCTGCTCAACAACGACGTGATCGCCCAGCGCGGGTGGCTCGAGGCGCTGCAGTAGGCCGCCTACTCGCGCAGCGACGTCGGGATCGTCGGGCCCAAGCTGCTCTACCCCGACGGCCGCATCCAGTCGGCCGGCTCGCTACCGCAACCTCGGCGCGCCGGAGTGGTTCGACCACCGCTACCGCTTCAAGCCCGCCGACCACGGCCCGGCGAACGTGCCCGACGCCGCGCTCGGCGATGACCGGCGCGTGCATGTACGTCAAGCGCGACGCTGCTCGACGCGATCGGCCGCTTCGACGAGGGCTACGGGATGGCCTACGAGGACGTCGACTAGTGCCTGCGCGCCTGGGAGGCGGGCTGCGAGGTGCGTCTACGACCCGCGGCGCGCGCGCTGACCCACCTCGAGTCGCGTCACGCGCGGGACCGAGGTCGGGCGAGCGCGAGCTGCGCCTCGCAGACGCACTTCTGGGAGCGCTGGGGCGACTGGTTCGACGAGCGCGACGTGCGGACGCCGGACGGCCGCCTGCGGATCGTCTACGTGACCGAGGACACCGGCGTCGGCGGCGGCCACCGCGACATCTTCGAGCACCTCAACCGGCTCGCGCGCGCGCGGCCACGACGTCGGCGCTGTACACGCTCGGCGGCGCAGCCCGACTGGTTCGACCTCGACGTGCCCGGTGCGCACGCTTCGAGGACTACGACGAGCTGGCGGCGGCGCTCGCCGCCGATCGACGCGATCAAGGTCGCGACCTGGTGGAACACCGCGCCGCCGGTCTGGCGCGCGTCGGTCCGCGCGGCATCCCGGTCTTCTTCGTCCAGGACATCGAGACGTCGTACTACCCCGACGACCCGAGCGATGCAGCGACGCACGTGCTGGCGCAGCTACCGCGCAGGAGTTCCGCTACATGACGATCTCGGGCTGGAACCGCGACCGGCTGCGCGAGCTGCGGCCTCGACGCCGACGCTGATCCCGCCGGGCATCGACCTCGACACTTCCGCCCGCTCGACGGACGTCGCGCGCCGCGACGACATGCTGCTCGCGCTCGGGCCGCACGCAACCCGCTGAAGAACCTGCCGCTGACGATCGACGCGTGGCGCGCGCTCGGCGAGCCGCGGCCCGAGCTGTGGCTGTTCGGCATCGAGCCCGAGCTCGGCCCGCAGCACGGCGCGCGCTACGTCGACGCGCCCGAGCGACGAGGAGGTCAACGAGCTCTTCAACGAGGCGACCGTGTTCGTCCAGACCTCGACGCACGAGGGCTTCTGCCTGCCGCCGCTCGAGGCGATGGCCGACCGGCGGCGCGGTCGTCTGCACCGACGCGCACGGCAACCGCGACTTCTGCGTCGACGGCGAGAACTGCCTGATCGCCGCGAGCCGACCGTCGGAGTCGCGTCAGCGGCGCGCTCGCGCGGCTGCTCGGCCGACCCGGCAGCTGCGCGCGCGGCTCGGCGAGGCGCGGCTCGCGACGGCCGCGCGACTACGCCTGGGAGCGGCGCATCGACGAGCTCGAGGCGCTTCTTCACCGGCTCGCGGACCGGCCTACAGCTCCTCGGCGATCCGCGGCGCCTCGCGCGCTGAAGACCCAGAGCCCGAGCGCGAACGCGCCGACGACGATCGCCGGCGGGATCGAGCAGGCAGCGCGGCGCCGCCGATCGCCTCAGCGGCGCTCGGCGCGGTCGGGTCGATCGATCGCGTGGCGCGCCTGCTCGAGCACCGCGGCGAGCGGGTTGCAGCATGATCAGGTGCTGGCAGCGTCGCGCGTTCGGGATCGACCTCGATCGCGTACAGGATCGGCGAGCGCGTAGAAGATGATCTGGAGCACCACCTCCCAGATCGGCTGCACGTCGCGGAAGCGCACGATACAGCGCCGAGAGCAGCATCGCGATGCCGAGCGCGAACAGCGACCAGCACGCCGACGCAGCGGGATCGCCAGCAGCCACGACCAGCGCGGCGGCGACGCCCGTGGCGAGCGATGAAGACGAGCACGGCGAGCAGGTTCAGCGGCGAGGTTGAAGAGCGCGGTGAGCACGACCGCGAGCGGGATCACCAGGCGCGGGAAGTGGATCTTGCGCACGAGGTTCTCGCGGTCGACGACGGCGGTGACCGCGCCGGCGGTCGCCTCGGCGAAGAACGTGAAGAGCACGATCGCCGATCAGCAGCACCGCCGGGAAGTACTGCACGCCCGCGTTCGAGCCGGACGAACTGCGTGAACACGACGTAGAGCACGCCGAACAGCAGCAGCGGCCGCATCAGCTGCCAGAGGTAGCCGAGGACCGAGCCGAAGAAGCGCAGCTTGAACTCCAGCGCGGCGAGCGTCCAGCGTCAGGGCGACGAAGCGCCGCAGGTCGCCGGTGCAGCGCCGACTGGGCCCGCGGATCGGCCTGCCCGATCGCCGGGTCGCTGCGCCGCGCTCCACGCTCAGCTCGGTCGCCGCCGCGGCGCTCGAGCCGCTCGAGCCGCACGTCGTAGGGCCAGGTCGACCAGCCCGCCGGCGGCGCGCGGCGCCGCTGACGACGAAGCGTGAAGATGCCCTCCCAGCGGTCGACGACCTCGGCCGTCCCGCGGCGCGAGACGAGCGTCGACACCGAGTAGCGGCCGGGCGCGAGCACGTTCTCGAAGGCGACCGCGAACTCGACCGTCTCGCCGGCGGCGAAGCGCCCGGTGCGGCTCGCTCCCGAGCCGCGGAGTTCGCGACGAACACGTTCTGGCGCTCGCGGGTTGACGAACGCCGACCGCTGAACGACCGGGTCCTCGAGCGTCGCGCTCGAAGCGCACGGGCGCGCGCAAGGTGCAGCGGCGGCCCTGCGGCAGCGCCGCCTGGCGCGTCGCCGTGCTCGTCCTCGATCCACGCGTCGAGGATCCGCGCCGCGCCGTCGCCCGCGCGGGCGCGAGCCCGACGCCGGTCGCCGGCGCCTCGCCGCTCGCCCTCGAAGTTCAGCTCGCAGGTAGCGGTCGGCGACCTCGCTCGGGCTCGCCGATCGCGACGACCTCGCCGCGCTCGAGCAGCATCGCGCGGTCGCAGAAGCGCTGCACCGCGCCCATGTCGTGGGTGACGAAGAGGATCGTCCTGCCCTCGTCGCGCATCCGGTTGAAGACGTCGAAGCACTTCTGCTGGAAGGCGGCGTCGCCGACCGCGAGCACCTCGTCGATCAGCAGGATGTCGGCGTCCACCTGGATCATCACCGAGAACGCCAGCCGCACGTGCATGCCCGACGAGTAGTTCTTGAGCTTGAGGTCGACGAACTCCTCGAGCTCGGCGAACTCGATCACCGCGCTCGAAGCGCTCGCGCGCCTCGCGCGGGGACGAGGCCGAGCATGATCGCGTTCATGACGACGTTGTCGCGGGCGGCCAGATCGGGGTTGAAGCCGACGCCGAGCTCGATGAACGTCGACAGGCGGCCGTCCACGTAGATCTCGCCCGCCGTCGGTCCGGTAGATGCCGGCGAGGCACTTGAGCAGCGTGCTCTTGCCCGAGCCGTTGCGCCCGACGATCCCGAAGAACTCGCCGTGCTCGACGGCGAAGGTGACGTCGCGCAGCGCCTCGAAGCGCGTCGACGCTGTTGCGGCTGAACGGATGCAGCGCGCGCTCCTTGAGCGTGTGGCGTCGCTCGTGGGGGACGTCGAAGCGCTTCGTCACGCCGTCCACCACCACCACAGGGGCTGTGCCCGAAGGGGCCGTCACGCCCGGGAACGGTACCTTGGCCCGGTGCTGCCTCAGCCGGTGAAGACCGACCTGGACGAAACGCTGCGCGACTACTGGCTCAAGCGAGCCGCGCAGCACACCGGAGACTCATACGCCGGCGTCGGGATGTCGAAGTTCCCGGAGGACCTGCGCGTCTACGAGCATCTCCTCTGGGAGAGCGCACGCGACCGCCGTGATCGAGATCGGCGCCTACGCGGGGGCGCCAGCCTGTGGTTTCGGGACCGGCCTCGCGCGCGTTCTGCGCGATACCGCACGGACCTCGGCGAGCCAGCCGTCGTGTCGATCGACCTGGACATCGACCGCGAGCTGATCGCTCTACACGGCGACCGCCGGCAGCGGCGCGGCATCGCACGATCGGGTTGGCGTGACGGACTGCCGACGCGGAGTCTGGGCGCGGTGCGGCGCGACGCCCAGTGATCGAGTCCGGGCGCCCCCTGGACCGCGAGTCGATCGCGAGTCTGACCCGCTCCGTATCCGTGAATCGCGGCATCCTCTACGTCTCGAGGACGGCGGTTCCGTCTACTCGATCGCCTCCGATCTCCGGGGTGCCACAGGCGTCCGCGCCTATCGTCTGGCCGAGCCGCGTTCAGCTTCCTCTTAGGTCGAGGCCTCAGGGTGGGAGCGCGATGCGCATCCTCGTGGTCGACGACGAGCCCGCCGTGCGCGAGGCGGTCGAGCGCGCCCTGCGCCTCGACGGGCACGACGTGCTGCTCGGCCGCCGACGGCGACGAGGCGCTCGACAAGCTCGACGCCGCGCCCCCGGCGCGGTCGTGCTCGACGTGCTGATGCCGCGCGCGGACGGCGTCGAACTGCGCCGGCGGATGCGCCTGCGCAGCGGCCGACGCCCGTTCTAGCGCGACCCCTTCATGCCTGCGCTCCGGCCGGGGTGCCGGGGCCGTGCGGGGCGTCGCTCGCGGCCTGCTCGCCGTGAAGCGCCCGCGGCAGCAGCATCACCGCGACCACCCCGACAAGCGCGAAGCCGGCGCCCACCAGGAACGTCCCGTGCAGGGCGCTGGCGAAGGCGTCGACGACCTGCGGCTTCACCGACGCCGGCAGAGCCTGCACGCGCCCGGGGTCGAGCCTCGCGCCGGCGGCGCCGATCCGCTCCCCGGCCGGGCCGAGCGACGCCAGCTCCGACGACAGCCGGGTGGCGAAGATCGCGCCGAACAGGGCGACGCCGATCGAGGCGCCGATCGCCCGCGAGAAGGTGGCCGTCGAGGTCGCCACGCCGATGTGCCGGCGCGGCGCGTTGTTCTGCGCGACCAGGATCACCACCTGCATCACCAGTCCCACGCCCAGGCCCAGAATCAGCATGTAGACCGCGGCCAGGACGTCCGAGGACCGCTCGTCCAGGCCGGACAGCAGCAACAGCCCGGTCGCCATCAGCAGCGCGCCCGCGACCGGATATGGCTTGTAGCGCTCGGCGGTGCTGATCAGCCGCCCCGAGATCGTCGACGCGAGCAGCGCGCCGATGACCACGGGCAGCATGCGCAGGCCGGCCACCGTCGCGCTGGCGCCGTCCACGACCTGCAGGTAGAGCGGCAGGAAGGTGATCGCGCCGAACATCGCCATGCCGACCATGAACGCGCTCAGTCCGGCGGCCGAGAACGCGCGGTTGGCGAACAGCCTGAGCGGCACGACCGGGTCAGCCGCCCGCCGCTCCTGGACGAGGAAGCCGCCCAGCGCGGCCACGGCCACCGCTGCCAGGGCCAGGATCGTGGGGGAGTCCCAGGCGTACTCGGTGCCGCCCCATGACGTGACGAGCACGATCGCGCTGGCCGCCGCCGTGAGCAGCACCGCGCCCAGCACATCGACCGGCTGGCGCTCGGCGCGCGCCGTGCCGGGCAGCTTGGCCGCGATCACGAACAGCGCGGCCGCGCCCACGGGGAGGTTGACGTAGAAGACCCAGCGCCAGGACAGCGCGTCCACGAGCAGCCCGCCCAGCAGCGGGCCGGCCACGCTCGCGACCGCGAAGACGCCGCCGATCATGCCCATGTAGCGGGCGCGCTCGCGCGGAGCCACCAGGTCGCCGATCACGGCCATGGCCGTGACGATCAGTCCGCCGGCGCCCAGGCCCTGCAGCGCCCGGAAGAGCACGAGCTCGAGCATCGAGCCGGCCAGGCCCGACAGCGCGGAGCCGGTCAGGAACAGCACGATGGCCGCCATCAACACCCGCTTGCGGCCGATCACGTCGCCGAGCTTCCCGTAGAGGGGCGTGGAGACCGTCTCGGCGACCAGATAGGCAGTGACCACCCACGCGAGGTCGGCCAGACCTCCGAGGTCGCCGGCAACGGTCGGCAGGGCGGTGGCGACGATCGTCTGATCGAGCGCCGCCAGCAGCACGCCGAGGGCGAGCGCGAGCAGGATCGCGAGCGGCGGGCGGGTGGATTCGGTGGTGGCGGTGGTGTTCACGGAGTGCTCCTTTCGTTCGATCACTAATCAATAGATACCATATCAATAGATATCTAAACATCTGGTATGATCACGCCAGTGGCCACGTCGAAGACCCGCACCCCCAAGCCGAGCGGTCCGCCCTCCGCGGAGCCGATCGGCCGCGCGCTCAGCTCCAGCGCGAAGGTGCTGAGCCGCGCGTTCGAGCGCGAGCTGGCGCAGGCGGGGGGCTCTCAGCCCGTGTGGCTGATCCTGCTGGCGCTCAAGCAACAGCGCTGGCGCACCCAGCAGGAGCTGGCCGCGGCGGTCGGGATCGAGGGGCCGACCCTCACCCACCACCTGGACGGGCTCGAGAAGGCCGGCCTGATCGACCGCATCCGCGACCCCGACGATCGCCGGGCCGTGCGCGTGGAGCTGACGGACGCGGGCGACAAGCTCTTCCAGCGCCTGGCCAAGGCCGCGATCGGCTTCGACAAGCGGCTGCGCACCGGGGTCTCCGACGCCGAGCTGGACGCCTTTCGGAAGGTGCTTGCGCGTCTGCGCGAGAACGTCGAGTAGGCCGCCACCGGAACCGGTCCGGTCCCGCCGTTGTAGTACGGACACGGTGGAGGACCGGCCACCACACGACGAGGAGCTCGTCACGCGGGCCAAGCGCGGCGAGCGCGATGCCTATGAGGAGATCGTGCGGCGGCACCAGAACATCGCGTTCCGGACGGCCCTGGTGATCACGGGGTCCGCGGCGGACGCCGAGGAGGCCGCCCAGGACGCCTTCGTCAAGGCGCACCGGGCGCTGGGTCGCTTTCGCGAGGGAGCGCCGCTGCGCCCGTGGCTGCTCACGATCGTCGCGAACGAGGCGCGCAACCGCGCCAGGGCGGCCGGGCGCCGCGAGCGGCTCGTGCTGCGCGTGGCCGAGGAGCGTCGTCCGGGCGGCGCGGTCCCGTCGCCCGAGGCGGCGCTCCTCGACCTCGAGCAGCGCGACGAGCTGCTGGGGGCGCTGTCCGACCTGCCCGAGAACGATCGCCAGGCGATCGCGTGCCGTTACTTCCTGGACCTGTCCGAGGAGGAGACGGCGGCGGCGCTGGGCTGTCCCCGCGGCACCGTGAAGTCACGGCTGTCGCGTGCGCTCGAACGGCTGCGCGAGCGAATGGAGGCGTCCGATGCCTGAGCTCGAGCGGATGCTCACCCGGCTCGGCGACGAGCTCGACTGGCCCGCCACGCCGGACCTGGCGGCGAGCGTGACGAGCCGGCTGGAGCAGCCCGCCCGCCGCCCCCGGCTCGGCTTCGCCGGCCTGCGCCGCTCGCTCGCAGTCGCGGTCGTCGGCCTGCTGCTGGTCGCCGGCACCGTCTTCGCGGCCGTCCCGGGCGTGCGCCACGCGGTGCTCGACTTCTTCGGCCTGCGCGGCGCCACGGTGGAGCGCCGCGAGACGCTTCCGACCCCGCCGCCCGAGCGCCCGCTCGACCTCGGCACGCGCACCACGCTCGCCGGCGCGGCCGACCAGCTCGGGTTCGCGCCGCTCGTGCCGGCCGCGCTCGGAGAGCCGGACGGCGTGTACGTGCGCCGCGGCCTACCGGGCGGCGAGCTGTCGCTCACATACCTGGCCCGGCCCGGCCTGCCGCGCGCCCGCACCACACGGCTGGGCGCGCTGTTGAGCGAGTTCCGCGGGGACCTCAGCCCGGAGTACCTCGGAAAGATCGTCGGCCCAGCCACGAAGGCGGAGCGGCTGCACGTGGACGGGCAGCCGGCGATCTGGGTCGAGGGCGCGCCGCACCTCTTCTTCTACCGCGACCGGCGCGGCCGGTTCGTGGACACGAGCCTGCGGCTCGCGCAGAACGTGCTGCTGCTCGAGCACGGCCGCCTGCTGGTTCGGATCGAGGGCGCCTTCGACCGCCAGCGGGCGATCGAGCTCGCCCGCTCGCTGCGCTAGCGCCCCGCGGCCATCCTCCGCAGCGGGATCACGTACCAGATGACCACGAAGGCGAGCGCGACCCCGCCCGCGGCGGCGATCGTCGTGCTCGTGCCGTAGATGACATCGGTCACGAACAGCACCGCGCCTGTCATCGCGATCGCCAGCAGGACGAGCCCCGCGATCACGATCCGGTTGCCGGTCCGCACGATGTTCTCCTTGTCCTGCTGGCGGAACTCCAGCCGGTGGTGTGCCGTCGGAGCGATCAGGCAGATCGTGGAGCCGGTGGTGAACAGCAGCGTGACCAGGTAGAGCGTCTTCTGGAAGTCGGTCACCTGGCCGAAGCGCTGGTTGAACGGCACCACCAGCAGGAAGGCGAACAGAACCTGCACGCCCGGGAGCGCCACGCGCAGCTCGCCAAGCATCTCCTGCAGGTTGCGGTCGATGCGCTCCTGCTCGCTCTCCCGGCGCCCGGTCTCGGGGTGGTCCCCGGTCTCTCCCATAGGGGAAGATTCCTACCCGATGGCGGATCGCGGAAACGATTGGGACGACGACGACTGGACGGGCGAGCCGCCCGAGGGTCGCTACGACGCCTCGCGGGCCAACCCCGGCTTCTGGAAGCAGGCCCGCCCGCCGCTCAGCATCACCGCGGCGGGGCTCGGCATAGCGCTGATCGTGCTCGTGCTGGTCTGGCTGCTCTAGCCGGCGCTCACTCGCTCACCCGGCCCATGAAGGAGACCGTGAAGG
Organism: uncultured Thermoleophilaceae bacterium; assembly: GCA_963722245.1. Taxonomy (GTDB): domain Bacteria; phylum Actinomycetota; class Thermoleophilia; order Solirubrobacterales; family Thermoleophilaceae; genus JACVRW01. The sequence continues at coordinate 55,899 of CAVRKM010000010.1, read as the reverse complement.
GCAGCAGCCCGTGCCGCTCGTAGAACCGCAGCGCGGCCGCGTTCTTCGCGATCACAGCCACCTCCAGCTCGGTCACGCCCAGGCGGCGCAGCTCCGCGTAGATTCGTTCGAACAGGGCGGTGCCGACCCCGCGCCCGCGCTCGCCGGGGAGCACGGTCAGCGTCTCCAGCACGCCGATGCGCTCACCGGTCGTCCACGTCTCCTCCGGGCCGCGCAGGTGCACGAGCGCGTAGCCGATCGGCTCGCCGTCGACCTCCGCGAGCAGGACGAACGCGTCCGGTTCCGCCAGCCAGTCCTCGTAGAGCTCGCGACGCACCTCCCACGAACGGGCCGGGTCGCGCACCGGGCCCAGCTCCTTGAGGTGCGGGGCGATCGTCGCGTGGTGCTCGTGGAGGGACTCCCAGAGCGGCTGAAGATCGTCGATGCGCTCCGATCCGGCTCGAACGATCCGCATTGGTGAAGCCTAGAACGCGTGAGCGCCGTCAGGCCGGCACTCGCTTGCGCGCTCGCGTCTCCTTCATCCGCTCGGTCGCGTCGAGCGTGAGCTTGCGCAGCCGCACCGCCGCCGGCGTGACCTCCACGCACTCGTCCTCGCGGATGAACTCGAGCGCTTGGTCGAGCGACAGCCGGTGCGCCGGCACGAGCTTGACGGTCTCGTCGGAGCCGGCCGCGCGCACGTTGGTCTGCTTCTTCTCGCGCACGGCGTTCACGTCGAGGTCGGCGGCGCGCGCGTTCTCGCCCACGACCATGCCCTCGTAGACCTCCTCGCCCGGGCCGACGAACAGCTGCCCGCGCTCCTGCAGCTTGAGCAGCGCGAAGGTCGCCGTCGGCCCGCGCCGGTCGGCCACCAGCGAGCCGGTCGGGCGCGTGCGGATGTCGCCCTGCCAGGGCTCGTACCGCTCGAAGACCGAGTGCAGGATCCCCGAGCCGCGCGTCTCCGTCAGGAACTCGGTGCGGAAGCCGATCAGGCCGCGGGTCGGGACCAGGAAGTCGAGCCGCACCCAGCCGGTCCCGTGGTTGACCATGTCCTCCAGGCGACCCTTGCGCAGCGCCAGCATCTGCGTGACCACGCCGAGGAAGTCCTCCGGCACGTCGATCGACAGGCGCTCGATCGGCTCGTGCACGGCGCCGGCGACCTCGCGCGTGACCACCTGAGGCTTGCCGACGGTCAGCTCGAAGCCCTCGCGGCGCATCGCCTCCACCAGCACCGCCAGCTGCAGCTCGCCGCGGCCCTGCACCTCCCAGGTGTCGGGCCGCGCGGTCTCGAGCACGCGGATGGCGACGTTGCCGACCAGCTCCTGCTGCAGGCGGTCTTCCACCATCCGGGCGGTGAGCCTGGAGCCTGACTGTCCCGCCAGCGGCGCGGTGTTGATGCCGACGGTCATCCCGAGGGCCGGCTCGTCGATGGCGATCACCGGCAGCGGGCGCGGGTCGTCGGGATCGGCGATCGTCTCGCCGATGGTGATCTCGGGGATGCCGGCGATCGCGATGATCTCGCCCGGCCCCGCATCGTCGGCCGGCAGGCGCTCCAGTCCCTCGTTCACGTACAGCTCGGACACGCGCACGTTCTCGACCGTCCCGTCGCGCCGGCACCAGGCCACCTGCTGACCCCTGCGCATCCAGCCCTGGTGCACGCGGCAGAGCGCGAGCCGGCCGACGTAGCTGTCGGCGTCGAGATTGGTCACGCGCGCCTGGAGCGGATGCGACTCCTCGTACGTGGGCGCGGGGATGCGCTCGACCAGGAGGTCCAGCAGCGGGCGCAGGTCGCTCCCCTCAACGCCCTCCTCGGTCGCCGCCCACCCGGCCCTGGCGTTGGTGTAGACGATCGGGAACTCGATCTGCGTCTCGTCGGCGTCGAGGTCGAGGAAGAGCTCGTAGACCTCGTTCACGACTTCGCCGATGCGGGCGTCCGGGCGATCCACCTTGTTCACGACCAGCACGACGGGCAGGCGCGCCTCGAGCGCCTTGCGCAGGACGAAGCGCGTCTGCGGCAGCGGGCCCTCGGAGGCATCCACCAGCAGCATCACGCCGTCGACCATCGTCAGGCCGCGCTCGACCTCGCCGCCGAAGTCGGCGTGGCCGGGAGTGTCGACCAGGTTGAGCTTCACGTCGCCGTAGCGCACCGCGGCGTTCTTGGCGAGGATCGTGATGCCGCGCTCGCGCTCCTGGTCCATGGAATCCATCACGCGGTCGGTCAGCTGCTCGTGCGCGGCGAACACCCCGGATTGGCGCAGCATGGCGTCGACCAGCGTGGTCTTGCCGTGGTCTACGTGCGCGATGATCGCGACGTTGCGGATGTCGGAGCGCTCGGGCATATGGCTTCCTCCGGCCAAGACTAGGCGTCCCACTAGTCTCGTCGGCCATGGAGCTCCGAACGCTGGGCCACACCGGTGTCAAGGTCAGCCCGCTCTGCCTCGGCGCCATGATGTTCGGCGCCTGGGGCGAGACCGACCACGACAAGTCGATCGCGATCATCCATAGAGCCCTCGACGCGGGAGTCAACTTCGTCGACACGGCCGACGTCTACTCGAGGGGCGAGTCCGAGGAGATCGTCGGCAAGGCGCTCGCGGGCGGCCGCCGGGACGACGTGATCCTCGCGACCAAGGTGCACGGCACGATGGGCGACGACCCCAACGAGTTCGGCAACTCGCGCCGCTGGATCATCCGCGAGGTCGAGAACAGCCTGCGCCGCCTCGGCACCGACTGGATCGACCTCTACCAGATCCACCGTCCGGAGTCGGACACGGACATCGACGACACCCTCGGCGCCCTCAGCGACCTGGTGGCGCAGGGCAAGGTCCGCTACATCGGCTCCTCCACCTTCCCCGCAAGCCAGATCGTGGAGGCCCAGTGGACCGCCGAGCGTCGCGGGCGCGAGCGCTTCGTCTGCGAGCAGCCGCCGTACTCGCTGCTGGCGCGCGGGATCGAGGCCGACGTGCTGCCGACGGTGCGGCGCCACCGCATGGGCGCAATCGTCTGGAGCCCGCTCGCGGGCGGCTGGCTGTCCGGCAAGTGGCGCAAGGGCGCCGACGACCTCACCTCACGCCGCTCGGCGATGATCCCCGCGCGCTACGACCTCTCGGACCCGGCCAACCAGCGCAAGCTCGACGCCGCCGACGCGCTCGCCGAGCTGGCCGACGAGGCCGGCATCACGCTGATCGAGCTGGCCCTGGCGTTCGTGTTGCGCCACCCCGCCGTCACCGCGGCGATCATCGGCCCGCGGACGATGGAGCACCTCGAGTCCCAGCTCGGCGCCGCCGACGTGCAGCTGACCGCGGACGTGCTCGATCGCATCGACGAGATCGTGGCGCCGGGCGTGAACGTCAACCCCGTCGACGGCGGCTTCCAGAACCCCGACCTGCAGCCGGAGGCGCTGCGCCGCTAGCCGTGCTGCTGAGCGTCCTCGACCAGTCGCCGATCGCCGAGGGCTCCACGCCGGCCCAGGCGCTGCGCCAGACACTCGACCTCGCCGAGCTGGTCGACGCGCTCGGCTACCACCGCTACTGGGTGGCCGAGCACCACGCCACGCCGGCGCTCGCGTGCGCGGCGCCGGAGATCCTGATCGGCGCGATCGCGCCGCGCACCCAGCGCATGCGCGTGGGCAGCGGCGGCGTGATGCTGCCCCACTACAGCCCGCTGAAGGTCGCGGAGACGTTCAGCTCGCTGAGCGGCCTGCACCCCGAGCGCATCGACCTCGGGCTCGGGCGCGCCCCCGGCACCGACCCGATGACGATGCTGGCGCTGCAGCGCGACCGCCGCCACGCGCCCGGCGACGACTTCATCGAGCAGCTGGTCGAGCTGCTCGGGCTGCTGGAGGACCGGCTGCCGCCCGACCATCCCTTCGCGCGCCACGCGCGGACGCTGCCCGGCCTGCCCGAGCGCCCCGAGCCGTGGCTGCTCGGCTCCTCGCCGCAGAGCGCGCTCTGGGCGGCTCAGCTGGGCCTGCCCTACTCGTTCGCCGACTTCATCAACCCGCAGGGCGCGCCGATCGCCGCCGACTATCGCGGCCGGTTCGTGGACTCGGAGCGGCTCGGTGCCCCGCAGCTCTCCGTCGGCGTGATCGCGATCTGCGCGGAGACCGACGAGGAGGCCGAGCGGCTGGCCGCGTCGAGCCGGATGATGCTCTCGCTGCTGCGCCAGGGCCGCCTGATCCCGATCCCGCCGGTCGAGACCGCCCTGAGCTACCTCGACACGCGCAAGCCCGGCACCAGCGACCGGCGCGCCGTGATCGGCTCGCCGGAGGTCGTCCGGGCCGGCATCGAGGAGGTCGCCGCCGAGTACGGCGCGCAGGAGGTGCTCGTGCTGACGATCACCCACGACCACGCCGCGCGGCGCCGTTCCTACGAGCTGATCGCCGAGGCGTTCGGGCTGGCCGGCGCTCAGCCGAGCAGCTCGGTCGCGACGCCGCGGTAGCAGTCCACCGCCAGCGCCAGGTCGCGCACGTCCACGCGCTCGTCTCGCCCGTGGGCCAGGGCCCCGAGCTGCTCAACGGTCATGTGCCGGTACGGAAAGAACCCGTACGCCACGCACTCGGGGAAGGCGGCGCGGAAGGCGCGCGAGTCCGAGTAGCCGACCGAGATGGTCGGCAGGCAGTGCGTGCCCGGCTCGGTGCGCTCGACCCACCCCTGCAAGCGCATCGAGCAGCGGCGACGGCGCGACCGACGCGTTGCCGACCACGCACTCGGTGAAGTCCAGCCGGTAGCCGTTCGTCCCGATCACCTCGTGTACCCGCTCCAGCACCGCCGCCTGCTCGAGCCCCGGCGGCACCCGGCAATCCACGTGCAGGCGCGCCCGCTCCGGGATCACGTTCATCTCGTCGGATGCGTCGACCATCGTCGGAGCGAGCGTCACCCGCAGCATCGCCTCCACCTCCGGCGCGTAGTCGGGAGCCCGCTCGGCCAGCGAGGCCAGCGCCGCCTCCGGGTCGTCGGAGAGGCCGAGCGCGGCGAGCAGCTCGCGCACGGACGGCGTCATGTCCCAGCCGGGGCGGCCATGGGCGAGCGCGTCCAGCAACGGGCCGAGCTTCAGCAGGGCGTTGTCCGCGATCATCGGCAGGGACGCGTGGCCGGCGGCGCCGTCGGTGCTGAGCGTGAAGCGGAAGACGCCCTTCTCGCCGACCGACACCGCGTAGAAGCGCGCGTCGCCGACCGCGAACAGCTCCCCGGCGCCCTCGTTGAGGAGGTAGTCGCAGCGCGCCAGGTCCGGCCGCTGCGTCGTGAGCCACTCGGCGCCGGTGCCATCGACCTCCTCGTCGGAGACCGAGATCACCACCAGGTCCCCCCGCTCGGGGCGCCACCCCTCGCGGGCGAGCGAGCAGGCCGCCACGACCTCGGCGGCGGTCTGGGACTTCATGTCGAGGGCGCCGCGGCCCCACACGCAACCTTCGTCGAGCGCGCCCGACCACGGATCGTGGCGCCAGCCGGCCGGATCGGCGCCGACGGTGTCGACGTGCGACAGCAGCCCGAGCACGGGCCCGTCCGCCTTTCCGCGCAGTCGTGCCACCAGGTTGGGGCGCTCCGGGTCGGGACCGGCGAGCGTCACCTCGAGGCCGGCCCGTTCGAGCAGGCCGGCGAGGTACTCCTGCGCCGGGCGCTCGTTGCCCGGCGGGTTGACGGTGTTGATCCGCACCAGCTGCCGCAGGATCTCCACCGCCTCCTGCGTGAGAGCTTCGGCCATGGCGGGGGTTTCTTACCATGGGCCGCATGACGACCGCCGCAGAGGACCTGACCCCGCTTCGCTCAGCCGTCGGCGCCCCCGTGTTCGGGCCCGGCGACGACGGCTGGGACCCCGCCCGCCAAGCCTGGAACCTGCTCGCCGACCAGCAGCCCGCCGCGGTCGCCTACGCCGACGGTGCCGACGACGTGGCCGCGATCGTGAACTTCGCGCGCGAGCGCGGGCTGCGCGTGGCGGCGCAGGGCAGCGGCCACGCCGCGGGCACGCTCGGCTCGCTGGACGGCGTGGTGCTGCTGAAGACGGACCGGATGCGCGGGGTGACGGTCGATGCCGGCGCGCGCCGGGCGCGCGTGGAGGCGGGTGTCCTCGGCGGCGAGCTGGGCCCCGCCGCGGGCGAGCACGGGCTCACCGCGCTGGGCGGCTCGTCGCCCGACGTCGGCGTGGTCGGCTTCGCGGTGGGCGGGGGCATCGGCTGGCTCAGCCGTCGCCACGGGCTCACCTGCAACACGATCACGGCGGTCGAGCTGGTTACGGCCGAGGGCGATCAGGTGCGCGCCGACGCCGACCAGAACGCGGACCTGTTCTGGGCGCTGCGCGGCGGTGGCGGCGACTTCGGCGTCGTGACCGCGCTGGAGCTCGAGCTGTTCCCGATCGCTCAGGTGTACGCCGGCAGCCTGATGTGGCCGGCCGAGCACGGCAAGGAGATCGTGCCCGCCTACTTCGAGTGGCTGCGCACGATTCCGGATGAGCTGGCGACCGGCATTCGCTTCCTCTACCTGCCGCCGATCCCCGAGGTGCCGGAGGCCGCTGCGCGGCGTGCCGGTGGTCGACGTGACCGGCGCGTTCATCGGCGACGGCGCCGAGGGGGCCGCGCTGCTCGATCCGCTGCGCTCGCTCGCCACCCCGCTGATCGACGGCTGGGACGAGATCCCCGCCTCCGGGCTGTCGCGCATCAACGGCGACCCCGAGCAGCCGACGCCCGGGCTGACCCACCACACCGTGGTCGGAGACGTGGGCCCGGAGGCTGCCGAGGCTCTGATCGAGGTCGGCGGCCCCGACTCTGGGACGCCGCTGCTGGCTGTCGCCACGCGCCACCTCGGCGGGGCGCTGTCCACGGCGCCGTCCGGCGCGGGCGCCCTCGCGACGGTGGAGGGCGAGCACGTGGTCCAAGGGGTCGGGCTGGTCATGGCGCCGGAGATGGCCGCCGGGGTGAACACGGCGCTCGATGCGCTGGTCGCGGCGATGGAGCCGTGGGAGACCGGCGGCGACTACCTGAACTTCGCCGATCGCCCCTGCGACGCGTCGAAGGCGTTCGACGCGCAGACCTACGGGCGGCTCCGCGAGATCAAGGACGCGGTGGACCCGGACGGCCTGTTCGTCGCGGCGCACCCGGTCGTCTGAAGGGACGGCGGGCGGCTCCCTGACAGGAGGAGCCGCCCGCCCTCCCGGCTCTCCCTAGCCGTCGTCGCCGGACGGGTCGTCGTCGCCGCCACGGTCGTGGCCGCCGCCGCCGTGCTCCCCGCCGCCGCCGGAGCGCTCGACGCTGAGCGCGACCCAGACGCCGTTCTTGCGCTTGGCGGTCGCCTCGACGTTCTTGGCGCCGACCTTCAGGGCGGCGAAGCCGTCGATGCGCTCGAAGCGCGTGTTGCGGGTGACCTTCAGGCGGACGGTGCCGCGCTCGGCGTCCTTCAGGCTGAAGGTGTGCGCCGCGCGGTTGATCGACACCACCTTGCCCTCGAAGTCGCGTGTGGTCGCCGCGCCGGCTGCCGTCGCGGAGAATGCGACCAGCGCCGTGGCGAGGACTGCGATGTACCGGATTGCTTTCATGCTTCGATCCTGGCCCACGGGCGGCAAGCGGAGCCCAAGCCGCGGGATAAGCGTTGGTAAAGCCTCGTCAGCGGTCGGCTGAGAGGGCCAGCAGGCTCTCGTGCTCCTCGCGGCAGGCGGGGCAGCCGTCCAGGTGGGCGCTCATTCCGGGGACCTCCCGATCGGCGTCCTGCCCAGCCAGCTCCAGCTCGACGTAGCGATCCAGCTCCTCGAAGCACTGCTCGCAGGTCAGCTCCGGTCCGGCCGGCCCCAGCAGCGCCCTGATCAAATCCCGCTCCTCGCTCATCCCGCAGCTCCTTCGATGTCCAGGCCCTGGTCGGCCATACAGGCGCGGAGCTTCTGCCGCGCGTCGTGAAGTGTTTTGTAGAGGGCTCCGCGAGTGGTGCCGAGCCGGTCGGCCAGCACGTCGATCGGAACGCCGGTGAGGGTGATGGCGACGAGCACCTCGCGTTGATGGGACGTCAGCTGCTCGTCGATCGCGGACCGCAGGGCGCCGAGCAGCTCGCGCGTCTCGGCGCCGTCATGGGGGGAGGCTCCGGCGCCGCTGAAGGCGTCCCATGAGGCCGGCTCGAGCGGTATCTCGCGGTCCTGCCAGTTGAGTCGCCGCAGCCTGACGGCCGCCTCGAGCAGCGCGAACTTGTACGCCCAGGTGGTGAAGCGGCTCGCGCCGCGGAAGCTGTCGAGCTTCGCCAGGATCGCGACCAGCGCGTCGTCGGCGCTCTGGGTGGCGAGATCCTCGAAGGAGTCGCCCCGCATGTGGGCGAACCCCGCCCGCCGGCGGGCGACCTCGAACCGGGCCGCCCCCAGCAGCAGAGCGTGGAGTCGGGCGATGGCGGCGTCGCGACGTGCGCCCTCGTCCGTCAGGGCGTCCAGCCACTCGCGCGATTCAGGGTCGAGCGTTGCCTGCGCTCCCACCTCCATCGGCATGACGGTAGACGTTGCCATCCAGAGCTTTGCGACCGGTCGCTTCGATTTCTTACGGCGTAAGAGCCGGCCCGCGGGCGACGCCAATCCCGACATGACCGCACACGCACACAGCAGTCCAATACAAGCCGTCCGCTCCGACCGCCTCAGCCAGCCCGGCTATCAGGCCTACCTGCTGCTGCGGGTGGTGTTCACCGTGGCGCCGATCCTGTTCGGGTTGGACAAGTTCGCCGGCGTCCTGGTCGACTGGGACGGCTACCTCGCGCCGTGGATCAACGACATCGTGCCCGGCAGCGCCTCGGACGCGATGTACGCCGTGGGCGTGATCGAGATCGCGGCCGGCGTCATGGTGGCGTTTGCCCCTCGCTTCGGCGCGCCGCTCGTGGCCGCGTGGCTCGGCGGAATCATCTTCAACCTGCTCACCTACTCCGGCTTCTACGACATCGCCCTGCGCGACTTCGGGCTGCTGGTGGGCGCGCTGGCGCTCTGGCGGCTGAGCGTGGAGTACACCCAGGCCGACTGAGCTTCTCGTAGGATGCCGCGCGTGGACGAGCGGATCTCGCTGTCCGGCAGCGAGGGAGAGATCAGCGTGCGCGTCTGGCCCCACCACGCGCCGGCGCGGATCGTGGTGCTCGCGCACGGCTACGGCGAGCACATCGGCCGCTACGAGCACGTCGCGGCGGCGCTGGGGGAGCGCGGCGCGGTCGTCTACGGGCCCGATCACATCGGCCACGGGGAGTCCGCAGGCGAGCGCGTGCTGATCGCCGACTTCGAGCACGTCGTCGACGATCTCCACGCGGTCGTCGAGCTGGCCCGTGAGCAGCATCCCGGGCTGCCGGTGGTGCTCGTGGCGCACTCGATGGGCGGCCTCATCGGGACGCGCTACGCGCAGCGCCACGGGGACGAGCTGGCCGGGCTCGTCCTGTCGGCGCCTTCGATCGGGCTCGCCCCGGTGCTGGCGCCGGTCCTCGTGCAGCTGCCCGAGGGGACGGAGCTGCCGGACGACCCGATCGACCCGACCGTGCTCTCGCGCGACCTATCCGTCGGCGAGGCGTACGCGAACGACCCGCTGGTGTGGCACGGCGGCTGGAAGCGGGTCACCCTCGAGGCGTTCCATCGCGCCAACGAGGCCGTCGACGCCGGCCCCGGCTTTGGCGACCTGCCGGTGCTCTACATCCACGGCGAGGCGGACCAACTCGTGCCGCGAGCGCTCGCGCAGCCGGCCGTGGAGCGTTTGAAGGGCACCGACTTCGCCGAGCAGATCGTGCCCGGGGCGAGGCACGAGACGTTCAACGAGCTCGACCAGGTAGCGACCATCGGGCTGGTGGCGGCGTTCGCGGACCGCGTGACCGCGCGTCAGGCGCCGTAGCGGACGAACCTGCGCGACCTGCGTGCGACCTCTCTACGCTGCGTCGGATGCGATTGACCATTCTCGCCCTCCTGTTGGCCGCCGCCATTCCAGCTGTCGCGCTCGCCAGCCGCGCCCCGTCCCACGACGAGCGGAAGCAGCTGCGCAAGGCCGTCACCAGTTCCAAGCTGGTCCAGCGCTCCGTGCGCAAGGGCCACTTCAACCTGATCAGGCCGCGCGTCGCCGACGGCGGACGCTGGGCCAAGGCCGGGATCGCCCCGTCCAACGGCTACAGCGATCCCTTCAACGCGCCGAAGGGGCTCTTCAAGCACCGCAGCGGCGGCTGGAAGCTCGTCAAGCTCGGGACCACCGGGGTTGGCTGCAACAAGCCGCGCCTATCCAGGTCGGTGCGCCAGGACCTGAAGCTGAAGTGCCGCTGAGCTAACCGCGACGCGTCAGTCGCCTGCTCCGCCGAGCCAGAGCCTGAGGCTCGCGACCCGGCGCTCGCGGATCACGGCCGTGATGATCGTGCCGTCCCCGAGCGCCGGGTTGCGCTGATAGACGATCACCCGCGCCGCGGGCTTGTGGCGGGCGTTGGGATAGAGGCGGCGCAGCTTGCGTAGGGTGTCGCCCACCCGCAGGCCGCGCTGCGTGCGCCACGACGACCTCCCCGCGGGTCCCTTGACGACGGCCGCCTGGGCCCGGCCGTCCGCGCAGGAGGTCCCGCCTCCGAAGCTCTCGAACTGGATCCTCAGGCCGAGTCCCGACCAGCTGGCGGCGCAGCCCGGGATGTCCGGGTTCTCCACGCTGCTCGGCGCGCCGAGCGCGCGGACCGCCTTGCCGTACTCCGGATGGGCGGCAACGTGCCAGCCACCGAGATAGGTCACGCCCCAGGAGCGCGCCGGATTGGCTTTGATCGTCCGGGCCGCGGAGGCCGGGGCGGCGGCGGTGGCCGCCACGGCCAGGGCCACCACCGCCAGCCGTAGAGCGTCAGTTGTCACTGCGAGCATGCTGGCCGGAGCTTACGCCGCCGTCGACGGGACCGAGGATGAATACCTCGACAGCGAGGTCGGGGTCGATGTGGTTCTGGCTCATGAAGGCGATCACCTTGCGATCGAGCTGGCGTTCGACCAGTGCGACGAGGTCGTCGCGCATCGCGAGCTGGTAGTCGTGGCGCAGTTGGAGGACCCGGTCAGAGAGGCCGTGGTCGACCAGTGTGCGCTCACCCTTCGCGAGCGTGTCCGCCAGCACGATGGTCACCAGGTCGTCGGTGATCACCGTCTTTGCCTGCGTGGGTCCTCGACCGGTGTACTCGTGGAGGATCTGGACCGCCGCGGTCGAGATCATCTCGACGGGCGGCTTGTCTCGTCGCTGCTACGTCCATCAGAGAACCTTCAATCCGCGCGTCCTCGGCGGGGTGTATGCACCACAAGCGGGAGAGGAAACGCAGGAGCCCCAGTAGCAGCGTGTACGTGGCAGCCTACTCCTCCTAGATTGCGCAAATCCGAAAGGCTCGCACTTTCCGGGCCGGTTCTTGGCGAGACCCTGTCGGAAATCGTGCGAGCTATTGATAATGAGCGACTCCCAATGGGACCAGCGCTGACGTGTCACGGCAGCGAGGGGACTGCGAAGGGGGCCGCCGATGAGCGGAACCGAACGACGGCAGGTGCTTGCCGGCTACCGGGAAGCCGTCGCGGCGCGGCTCGAGGCGGGCGCGGCGTTTGGCGACATCGAGGACTCGATAGACGCCGCCGATGATCTGACCCTGGACGAGAAGGCGGCGGTGTGGCTGTTTGCCTTCTCGCTGCGCGATCCGGCAGAGCAGCAGCTGGAAGCGCGGACCCACATGGCAGGGCTTCAGTAGTCGCCTGGCTAGGGGCCGCTCTCAGCCGGCACGCCCGCTCGCGAGCGTTGAAAGGCCGCGGGACGGCCTACAGCTAGCCGCAGCCCGTGTTGTTCCCGCAGCTCGAGCACGTGTAGCACGAGCCGGTGCGCTGCATCATCCCGCCGCACTGGCCGCATGCGGGGCCCAGGTCGAGGCCGGCCAGCTTCGCCGGGATCGCGGGGGGCTCGTCGGTCAGCGCGGACGCCGCGGGCTTCGGGCCCGCCTGCTTTGCCGGCCGCGCCGGTGAGCCGTTGCCGCCGTTGCTCTGCCCGTTCGTGCCGTTCGTGGGGGCCTCGGGCTCGGCCGGGCCGGCCGTGTCGCCGCGCATCAGCGCCTCCTGCGACGCCTTGCGCGCCCGCACCTCGGGGGTGAGGATGCCGAGCTCCTCGTGCAGGTCGGCGTCGCCGTACTTCGACGCCAGCCAGCGCATGATGTAGTCGGGCATCGACTTGGCGAAGGGGATGTCCGGGTTGCCGGTGTAGCCCTCCGGCTCGAAGCGCACGTAGGCGAACTTGCGCGCCAGCGTCTCGAGCGGCACGCCGTACTGCAGGCCGATCGAGATCGACGTGGCGAACGCGTTCATCAGGCCCTTGATCGTCGAGCCCTCCTTGCCCACGTCGGTCAGGAAGACCTCGCCGAGCGTGCCGTCCTCGTACTCGCCCGCGGTGATGTAGCCCTCGTGCCCGCCGACCGAGAACTTGTGGGTCAGCGACTGGCGCTCGCGAGGCATGCGCCGGCGCACCGGGCGGGCGAGCTCCTCGACTTCGGCCTCCGCGGCCGCGTTCTTCTTGTCGCCGGCGTCGGTCTTGAGCGCCTGGGCGGTCTTGGAGCCGTCGCGGTAGATCGCGAGCGCCTTCAGCCCGAGCTTCCAGCCATCGCTGTACACGCCCGCGATGTCCTCGGCCGACACCGACTCCGGCAGGTTGACCGTCTTCGAGATCGCGCCGGACAGGAACGGCTGCGCCGCGGCCATCATCTTGATGTGGCCCATCGGCGAGATCGCCCGCTCGCCGACCGCCACGTCGAACACGGACATGTGCTCTTCGCTCAGGGCCGGGGCGCCCACGATCGTGGCGTGCTCGGCCAGGTGGGCCTCGATCGCCTCGATCTGCTCGGGCGCGTAGCCGAGCGTCTGCAGCGCCAGCGGCACGGTGCGGTTGACGATCGTCATCTGCCCGCCGCCGACCAGCTCCTTGAACTTGATCAGCGAGAAGTCGGGCTCGATGCCCGTGGTGTCGCAGTCCATCAGGAACGAGATCGTCCCCGTGGGCGCGAGCACGGTCGCCTGAGCGTTGCGGTAGCCGTTGCGCTCGCCGATCTCGACGGCCTCGTCCCAGGCCCGCCGGGCCGCGCCGAGCAGCTCGGTGTCCGAGCACATCTCGCCCTCGATCGCGTGCGCCGCGTCGCGGTGCTTGCGCATCACGTGGTTGTGAGGGTCGCGGTTCTCTTCGTAGTGCTCGTAGGGGCCGATCGCGCCGGCCACCTCGGCCGAGGTGCGATACGCGCGCCCGGTCATCAGCGCCGTGATGGCGCCGGCCAGCGTGCGGCCCTCGTCGGAGTCGTAGGCGAGGCCGTTGGCCATCAGCAGCGCGCCCAGGTTGGCGTAGCCGAGCCCGAGCTGGCGGAACGCGCGCGCGTTCTCGCCGATCTCCTCGGTCGGGTAGCTCGACGGCGTGACGACGATCTCCTGCGCCAGGATCAGGACGTCCACGGCGTGCTCGAACGAGCCGACGTCGAAGGTGCCGTCGGGCCGGCGGAACTTCATCAGGTTGAGCGACGCCAGGTTGCAGGCCGAGTTGTCGACGTGCATGTACTCGGAGCAGGGGTTGGAGGCGTTGATCCGGCCCGAGTTCGGGCAGGTGTGCCACTCGTTGATCGTGGTGTCGTACTGCACGCCCGGGTCCGCGCAGCGCCACGCGGCGTCGGCCAGCTGGGTGAGCAGGTCGCGGGCGTCGACGCGGTCGATCACCGAGCCGTCCACGCGCGCGGTCAGCTCCCACTCCTCGCCGCGCTCGGCGCGCTCCATGAACTCGTCGGTCACGCGCACGGAGTTGTTCGCGTTCTGGTACTGGATCGAGGCGAACGCCTCGGAGTCGAGCCGCATGTCGAAGCCGGCGTCGCGCAGCGCGGCGGCCTTCTCCTCCTCGCGCGCCTTGCACCAGATGAAGTCGAGGATGTCCGGGTGGTCGACGTCGAGCACGACCATCTTGGCCGCCCGGCGCGTCTTGCCGCCCGACTTGATCGTGCCGGCCCAGGCGTCGGCGCCGCGCATGAAGCTGACCGGCCCGGAGGCCAGGCCGCCCTTGGAGAGGTGCTCCTTCGAGGCGCGGATGCGCGACAGGTTGATGCCGGAGCCCGACCCGCCGCGGAAGATCTTGCCCTCCTTGGTGTTCCACGCGAGGATCGACTCGAGCTCGTCCTCGACCGAGAGGATGAAGCAGGCGGAGCACTGCGGGTGCTCCTCGAAGCCCACGTTGAACCAGACCGGCGAGTTGAAGGCCGCCATCTGGTTGAGCAGGATGTGGGTGAGCTCGTCCTCGAAGGCCTGAGCGTCGTCGTCCGTGGCGAAGTACCCGCCCTCACGGCCCCAGCCGGCGATCGTGCCGGCCACGCGGCCGATCATCTGCTTGACCGACGACTCGCGCTCCGGCGAGTCCATGCGGCCGCGGAAGTACTTCTGGGCCACGATGTTGGTGGCGTTCTGGGACCAGGTGACGGGGAACTCGACGCCGCGCTGCTCGAACGCGGGGCTCGCGGGATCGCCGATCACGGCGTCGCGAATCTCCCACTCGACGCAGTCGAAGGGGTGCTTGCCCACCTCCGTGAAGCGCCGCGGAACGCTGACCCCGTCACCGGCTGCGGTGACCCTCGGGGCGGCGGCGCTACGGCTGTGAGACATGACCTCTCCTCCTATTGGAACTGATTTCGCGGGAACGACCGATGCTGCTCTTCGCACCGGACGGAACGGGTCCCTCGATTGCGAGCTGATCTTCGCCCGGAAGGGGGTCGTCCTTGAAGCGTTTGACCACGGCCGCGAGCTGGTCGAGGTCGGCGAGGTTGCGGTAGACCGAGGCGAACTGGATCGCGCTCACGGGATCCACGCGTGCGAGGCCGCGCTCGGCGAGATCGCCGATCCGCTCGGCCTGTGCCTCGCCGCCGCCGCGGCGTGCCTCCTCCACGATCCACGCCGCGACCGACTCGAGCTGGTCGGCGCTGACCGGCCGCCCGCCGGCCGCCCGGGCGAGCCCGCGCAGCAGCTTCTGGCGATCGAAGCGCTCGCGCCGGCCGTCGCGCTTGACCACCTCGAGCTTCGGCTCCTCGGCGCGCTCGTAGGTGGTGAAGCGCTCGCCGCACGCGGCGCACTCGCGCCGCCGGCGCACGCCGTCCGGGATCGGGCGGGTGTCGATCACCTGGGTGGAGTCGGCCGAGCAGAACGGACAAAGCACACAGGGAATTCTACTACCCGTAGTGCTCGTTTCCTCCCCTGACCACAACATATTGTGCCGAACTAGCGGGGTGTTAGGCGAACTGGATGTCGTACCCGGCCGGCTCGGGCGGGGCCCCGAGCCGCGCCCCCTCGCGCAGGTAGCTCTCCATGCCGCCCGGCGTGACCACGTTGACGAACCGGACCGGAGCCTGACCGGGGAAGGAGGCGTGCACCGTCTCCGGCGGGATCGCCGCGAAGCCGCCCGGCCGCGATCGTGGCGTGCTCGCCGGCGATGCGCACCGCCAGCTCGCCCTCGAGGACGTAGATGCTCTCGAGCGTCCGCGCGTGCCAGTGGGCGGCGGGGCGCGGGAAGTCGGGCGCGACCGTCGCCTCGACCACGCCCAGCGCCGCCGCGCCGGCCTTGATCGTCGCCGTCGACTCGCCCAGCTCCAGCCGCTCGCCCTCGTCCGGCCCGAGCAGGATCACGTCGGTGGGCGCCAGCCCGCTGCCGGCCGGCTGGTAGTGCTGGTCGAAGGGCGCCGTGAAGCCGCTGCGCAGGTACTCCTCGAAGCCGAGCCCGGGGGCGTGCATGTTGAGGAAGCGCGCCTCGCCCGGGCCGGGGTTGTGGAAGGAGTGCAGCACGTCGGGCGGCACCAGCGCGAACCCGCCCGCGGGCAGCGACCGCGGCTCGAGCTCCGGGCCGACCTCGATCCGCAGCTCCCCCTCGAGCACCCAGAACGAGTCGACGTGATGGTGGTGGACGTGTGGGTCGGGCCCGCGCTGGCCGACGGCGTAGACCGACTCGGTGAGCACCAGCTCGGGCCGGCCGACCTTGATCTCGAAGCCGGGCCGGAGCGTCTCGCCCTCGCCGGGGGCGAGCAGGGTCGGTCGGTCCATCCAGCGACCGTAGCGCGGCCGCGCGGCGACTCCCACTTCGCCGTGGCGACGAGGCCGGAATCTGCGCCAATCAAGGGGGCGATGGCTCAGCGCAGCGAGTCGAGCGTCTGCGCGAGGCCCCGGTCGAGGTCGACCTGTGCCTCCCAGCCCAGCTCGGCCTTCGTGTACGAGGGGTCCAGCGCGATGTGCTGCACCTCGCCCGAGCGGGCGGGCGCGTGGTCGGCCTCGAACCCGTTGTTCGACTGGGCCGCGAGCGCCTCGACGATGTCGAGCACGCTCGTCTGCACGCCCCGCCCGACGTTGAACGCGCCCGTCACGTCGG
The DNA here is from genome assembly GCA_963722245.1 of uncultured Thermoleophilaceae bacterium. GTDB lineage: Bacteria > Actinomycetota > Thermoleophilia > Solirubrobacterales > Thermoleophilaceae > JACVRW01. Next base: position 39,596 of record CAVRKM010000010.1, on the reverse strand, counting down.
ACTCGGCCGCGCGCAGGTTGGCGTCCACCACGTCGCCGACGAAGACGTAGTCGCGCGTCTGCTTGCCGTCGCCGAAGATCTTGGGCCGGCCGCCCTCGAGCAGCTTGCCGCAGAAGATCGCGATCACCCCGGCCTCTCCGAGCGGGTCCTGGCGCGGCCCGTAGACGTTGCCGTAGCGCAGCGAGACCGTCGACAGCCCGTGGAGGCGAGTGAACAGGGCGCAGTAGTTCTCGGCGCAGAACTTCGACAGCCCGTAGGGCGACTCGGGCGCCACCGGGTGATCCTCCGGGGCGGGGATGATCTGGCCCTCGCCGTAGATCGCTCCGCCGGTCGAGGTGTTGATCAGGCGCCGCACTCCGGCCGCCCGCGCTGCGCTGAGCACGTTGATGGTGCCCTCCACGTTCACGCGCGAGTCGTTCGCCGGGTCCGCCACGGACTTGCGCACGTCGATCTGGGCGGCGAGGTGGAAGATCACCTCGGGGCTCACGCGCTCGACCGCGTCGGCGACGGCCGCGGCGTCGCGGACGTCGAGCTCGATCAGCTCGGCCCCGTTCGCCAGCGCCCCCTCGAGGTTCTCGCGCTTGCCGGTCGAGATGTCGTCGATGACGGCGACCTGGTCGCCGCGCGCCACCAGGGCGTCTACGAGGTTCGAGCCGATGAAGCCGGCGCCTCCTGTGACGAGAGTCTTCATACGGCCGAGCAGGTTAGCCCCTGGGGGGGACCGTGCCCGTCGGTTAGACGACTGTTCGAGCCGAGCGACGCCGCTGCTACGGTCGCCGGCGCATGCGCGGCCTGTTTGTCACGTTCGAGGGAATCGACCGATCCGGCAAGACCACCCAGGCGGAGCTGCTCGCGGATACGCTCGGCGACGCCGCGCTCGGCGTCCGCGAGCCGGGCGGCACCCCGGCAGGCGAGCGCGTGCGCGAGCTCCTCAAGGACGCCGCCGTCCCGCTCGGCGCCGAGGCCGAGGCGCTGCTGTTCGCCGCCGCGCGGGCGGAGCTGGTGGCCCGGGTGATCCGGCCGGCCCTTCAGGATGGCCGGGTGGTGGTGTCGGACCGCTTCCTCGACTCCTCGCTCGCCTACCAGGGCGGTGCGCGCGGGCTGGGCGTGGACGAGGTCGAGCGCATCAACCGCTTCGCGACCGGCGGCCTGGTGCCCGATCTCACCTTCCTGCTCGAGATCGATCCGCTCGCCGCGGCGCAGCGCGCGGGGGAGAGCGACCGCTTCGAGGACGAGGGGGCGGGGCTGCAGCAGGCGGTGCTCGAGGCCTACGAGCGGCTGGTCGCCGCGGACCCGGGCCGGTGGCGGCGCGTCGACGCCACGCGCGCGCCCGCCGAGGTGCACGCCGAGGTGCTGGCCGAGGTCGAGGCCGCCCGCAGCGGGGCGCGGGCGTGAGCGTCGTGCTGGACGGCACCGAGGATCACCCGCAGGCGCGCATCGTGCTGGCCGCCGCGCTGGAGGGAGGGCCTTCGCACGCCTACCTGTTCCACGGGCCGGCGGGCACCGGCAAGCGCACCGTCGCGCGGGCGTTCGCCGCCGAGCTGCTCGCCGAGGGCGCAGCCCGACCCGGACGCGGTGCGCCTGCGCGTACAGCACGGGACCCACCCCGACCTGACCTGGGTGCGCCCGAGCGGGGCGCACGTCATGCGCGTGGAGGACGTGGATCAGGCGGTGGTGGCGGCGGCCACCCGCACGCCGTTCGAGGCGACCCGCCGCGTCTTCGTGCTGGAGCGCGTGGACACGATGAACGACGAGGTGGCCAACCGGCTGCTGAAGACGCTCGAGGAGCCGGCGCACTTCGTGCACCTGATCCTGCTCACGGACGCCGCTCGGGCGGGTGCTCGAGACCGTGGTGTCGCGCTGCCAGCCGGTGCGGTTCGACCCGCTGCCGGCGGCGCGGATCGCCGCGGCGCTGGAGGCGGAGGGGGTGACCTCCGAGGTCGCGGGCGCGTGCGCGCGGCTGGCGCTGGGCAACGCCGCCCGGGCGCGGCTGCTGGCCTCGGCCGAGGGGGCGGAGCTGCGCGCCGAGGTGGACGCCTTCGCCGGGGCGGCGCTCGACGGCGAGCCGGGCGAGACGTGGCGACCGCTGCTGGAGCGCGCGGAGCTACGCCGAGCCGAGGCGGAGGAGGCGGTGGCAGCGGCGGCGGTGGAGCGCCTGGAGCTGGAGCCGAAGGGCCGCGAGCGAAAGGCGATCGAGAAGGAGCTCGAGGAGTCCGCGAAGCGCGACGGGCGGCGAGCGCGGACCGAGGTGCTCGACCTCGCCTTGACGCTGACCGGGCTCGCGTTCCGCGACCTGGTCTGCCTGGCCGAGGAGGCGCCCGAGGCGGTGCTGGCCAGCGACCGCGCGCCGGCGCTGGCGGAGCGAGCCCGCTCGCGGGACCCGCGGCGGCTGCGCGAGGCGGCGGAGCGCTGCGAGGAGGTGCGCCAGGCGCTGGAGCTGAACGTGAGCGAGGACCTGGCGCTGAGCGCGCTGGGGCTGAGGCTGGCGGCGCTGGCGGGGGCGCCGGGCTAAGCGTCGGTTGGGCCACGCGTGGATTGTTTGGCCCCGTCGCCGGGCCTGGGCCCCCGGTCCGACCTCTGTTAGAGTCGCGCTCGACCTGGCCCGGGAGGCGTCGCTCGGAGACGAAGGGCAAGGAGGTCGTCCGGTGGAGAAGGCCACGCGTAAGCGGCGTTGGTGGAGGCGCGCGACGCTGCTGGGGGCGATTCCTGCGGCTCTTCTGCTGGCTCTGCCGGCGCTCGCGCTGGCGCATCTGGAGCGGCCCTCCTATTGGCCCGACCCGGCTCCCGACAACTCCGTCACCCCGCCGGCCGGCGGCAAGGTGCCCGAGGCGCGCTCGCTGAAGTCGGCGCCGAGCGGCGCGGGACCGGGCGACGTGCTGGTCGTCTGCAAGGGAGAGGACGGGGAACAGTCGCTGGCCGACCTGCGCACGTCGGTGCGCGAGGCTCGGAAGAAGGGCTATCGCCTCCGGCCGAGCCAGCCGAAGATCAAGCTCTCCAAGAGGGAAGCGGACCGGCTGCTCCGCATCAACGAGGCTCTGGCGGCGCAGTGCGACTACGACTCGGTCCAGCAGGCGATCCTCGACGCGGGCAACAACGACCGCGTCCTGATCCTGCCCGGCACCTACACCGAACCTGACTCGCGCGCCGCCCCGGAGAACGACCCGCGCTGCAACCCCAGCCTGCTCCAGGAGGACGCGAGCGGTGACCTCACGCCGAGCTACGAGTACCAGGTCACCTGTCCCAACGATCAGAACCTGATCTACGTGCAGGGGCGAGCGGTGGTGGGCGACCCGCCAGAGCCGCCGCTCTCGAACCGCCAGGGTATCCCGGCGCAGGAGCTCGGCCCCTGCGTGCGCTGCAACCTCCAGATCGAGGGCACAGGCCCCAAGCCCGAGGACGTGATCCTCGACGCTGGCACCGACTACGAAGGCACGGGGCCGGCCGCGAAGCCCGGCGGCTACGCCAAGGACGTCGTTCTGCGCGTCGACCGGGCCGACGGCTTCGTCGGGCGCAACTTCCTCGCGCGTTCCGCTGAGGAGCACACGTTCTACAACGAGGAGGTTGACGGCATCCTGCTCGACCGGGTGAAGTTCTTCTGGGGCGCCGACTACGGCCACCTCTCCTTCACCTCCGACCACAACCTCGTCGAGAACTGCGAAGGGTTCGGCGCGGGCGACTCCGTCGTGTATCCCGGTGCCGCTCCGGAGACGGGCTCTCAGGCGACGGACTTCTACCCGGACGCCCCTCGGGCCAACACCGTCATCACCAAGTGCGACCTGCACGGCTCGGCCCTCGGCTACTCGGGGTCGATGGGGAACGCGGTCCGCATCACCAACAACCACATCTACGGGAACAGCACGGGCATCTCGAGCGACACGCTGTCGGCTGCCGGTCACCCCGGCTTCCCGGCCGACAGCTCGGAGATCGACCACAACTACATCTACGCGAACAACCTCGACCTCTATACCGACGAGCCGCCGGTCGAGCCGCTGGTAGGGGTGCCGATCGGGACAGGGATCCTCTACTCGGGCATGAACGACGCCAGGGTCCACGACAACTGGATCTTCGACAACTGGCGTGACGGCGCGATGCTGTTCGCCATCCCGGATGGGCTCACCAACGGAGGGGGCGCCGAGGGAGACATCTTCCCAGGCGTGTCGTGCCCGGGAGCGCCGCAGAACGGGTTCTCGACGTCGTGCGGGAACCAGTTCTTCAGCAATTCGGTGGGCAGGGCTCCGACGGGCTTCCGATACCCGGACGCGATCGACCTGTTCGGCAACGTCCACGCCCACGACGACGCGCGGCCCATGAAGCCAAACGGCAACGACTTCTGGTGGAGCGAGTTCTTCCAGGCGAACACTGCCAACTGCTGGTTTGACAACACGGGCGTCGATGGCACACCTGCGAGCGTGACCGGCCCAGGTGAGGCCGGTCGCCTTCCGGGGAACCCGCCCCAGGTGCTGCCATCGGACTGCGACACGAGCGTCGGCAACGATGACACCGCCAAGCTCGTCTACCTGATTGACTGCAGCGACGGTCCGGACGAGGACACCGGACCGACCGACTGCGACTGGTGGACAGTGCCGGCGAGACCTGGCAGTCCCGCAGCACAGGGCATCGCTCTGAGCCGTGCCAACGCGGCACGGGAGTTCGAGCGGTCGTCGGAGGCGAGGGCGCTGAAGAAACGGCTCGACGAACTGATCCGTTGACGGGCGTCACACGTAGCGGACTCGCATCGCTCCTGGTTGTTCTCGCAGGCGTGGCGTTGCCAGCATGCGGCGCCAGCGACGACGGGGCGACCCATCGCAGTGGCGCAACGGTGGACATCCGGGGGGTCGGGCTAGTGCGCGGAAACTCGACCGCCCAGTTTGCGAACTGTCACGACTGGCGCGGCGGTTCCGTAAAGCGGCGCTACGCGACGATCGAGGACATCCGCGGCCAGCTCACCCCCCAGAGCTCGGGATCGGCCGCTTCCGACCTCTCCGACGAGGCCGCCTACGACGTCTTCCAACACGCCTGCGCCACCAACTTCTCCGACAAGCTGCGGCTCTACAAGCTCTATGCCCGGGCCCAGGCCTTCGCGCCGATCACCAAGGCCACGCGCCAAGCCGATCTGGCCCCCTGAGAATCGTTAGAGCGTCGGTTGGGCGACGGGTGGGTTGTTTGGCCCCGTCAGCATTGGATGAGGACGGGCGCGCCAGACACGCTTGTCGACCCCTACCGTCCCGCTCGACGCTGGAGCGTCGCCGAGGGCAGCGATGACTGAGCCGCCCGGCGGTAGGGTCGTGCGCCGTGCCAACGTTCGTCGAGGTCTTCGACCCAGACGATCCGGTCGCCCGCTTCACGGTCACGATGACGATGGCGTCGAACGACGTGCTGTTGGTTCTGCGGCACGCAGAGTTGGCCGTCTGCAACGACGCACCCGAGGCCAACTACCCGATCCGCCTTGGCACCTGCGCCGATCACATCGTGCCGATCAGAGATGGTGGCGCTCCCTAAGACCGCGACAACCTGCAAGCACTCTGCGCCGAGTGCCACGGACTCAAGTCCGCTCAGGAGCAGCGCGACCGGAAGTAGGGCGCCAAAGCGCTCCCGCTCGGATGCCCAGTGTGATGGGTCTCACACGGGGGGTGGTGAAAACCTCACCCTGGGGTGCCTATGCGCCGACGCCGACGCAGTAAAGGATGGCCGGGCAAGTAAGACCCGACCCAAGGAGAGAATGATGACCCGCAAGATTCACACCACGATCGCAGTAACTCGCCGCAGCGGTCGCCGTCATGATCGTCGCGGCACCCACCACACCGGCCGACGCTTCGGTCGGCTCGATCTCACCCGCCAGCCTGTCCGTATCGGCACCGAGCAACGGCCTCCGCACGGTTTCCGTATCCGGCGTCGTGCGGACCAGCAGCAGGGCCGAGGCGGTCCAGCTCTACAGCAATGGCTACCGGGTCGTTTACCGGCTCTGGGGCGACGATCCTTCCTCGGACGACCTGCTGTGGGACACGAGCTACGTGTCGAACTATGACTACGAGCCCGACGGGCTCCACTTCAGCGGCACGATCGTGATGCAGAGCAGTTACCTCAACGAGGACACCTGCTGGTGCGACAACTGGGACGAGGTCTACGCAGGCATCCGGATGATCAACTCAAGCGGGGCGACGAGCCGCTCGGCGGAGAGCAACAGGACCTACAACTACTACTAGTCGCTAACAGGAAGCCGACGCGGAGAGCCCCCGAACGCCGGGGGCTCTCTGCTGTGTAGGTCCCGGGCGACGCCTACCCGGTGTTACGCCGCGAGCCGCTCCACCAAGCCAGAAACAATCAAAGCGTCGGTTGGGCGACCAGGTAGTAGAAGGCCAGCGCCATGATCGCCGTCGTTCCTCCCCAGAGCACCACCCAGCCAACGCGCTCGCGCGGCTGCATCTGCGGCCGGGCCAGGCCGAAGATCACCACGAACTCGAAGACCACACAGGCGGCGATGAAGATGCCCACGTTCCAGATCCCCGTGATCGCCATGACGAGGTAGAGCGGCACCTGGGTCCCCGCGGCCGCGCCGCCCGCGGACAGGACCAGCACGAAGTACTCGTTGTAGGTGTCGCGGTAGATCGGCACGCGCGGGTCGAGCGCGACTGCCAGCCGGTTGCGCTGGGGTTCGGCCATGACCGGCATTCTTCCAAAGCCGAGGGCGACCGCGGCGCGCCGGCCTCCGCCGGCGGGAACCTCCAGCACCGCCTCGGCGTCACGGCGCGCTCGCACCCGCCAGGGCCGGACCGCCTCCTCGACCCGACCACCCGGCCGTCGCCATCCAGCCAGACCAGGTCGAGCGCGAAGCGCATGCCGCACGTGTGAACCGAGCGGCAGCGCGGCAGCAGCAGCCCCTGGCCGGGCGGCGGGCGCCTGCGCAGCGCCAAACCGCGCAGGCGCTCGCGACGGGAACGGGCGACGCGAATCTCCACTCCCCGGGAAGCGCGGCGCGCGGGGAGCTCACCCCGTCAGATATCGACCTCGCGCCCGGCGCCACTCTCCCGCGCGGCGGCCAGCACCAGCGCCGCCGCGGCGGCGTCCTGCACCGCCACGCCCACCGACTTGTAGAGCGTGACCTGCTCCCGGTCGGCACGGCCGGGGCGTGTGCCGGCCACGAGCTCGCCGATCTCCGCGTGGATGTGCTCGGGTCCGATCAGCCCGCGCGAGATCGGCTCCACGAGATCGGGCGTGCCGGCGGGGGCCGGTGCCAGGGCCGACGTTCGCGACTCGACGATCACCAGCGCGTCCACCACGGTCGCGTCGTCGACCTCCCGCCCGCTGGGGTCGTAGCCGACCGAGGTGACGTGCGTGCCGGACGAGAGCCACTCGCGGCACACCACCGGCCCCGCAGAGCTGGTGCAGGCGCAGACGACGTCCGCGCCGTCGAGGGCCTCGGCGTGGCTGGAGCACGCCCGCACGGGACGCCCCAACTCGTGGGCCAGCTCGGCGGCGACCGCCGCGGTGCGCTCGGCGTCGCGGCCGGCCAGCCGCACCTCGTCGAAGGAGGCGACCCGCGTGACGGCGTGGGCGTGGGCCCGCGCCTGGACGCCGGTCCCGAGGATCGCGAGCGTGGCGGCGTCGCGCCGCGCGAGCAGGCGAACGGACAGCGCCGATCCGGCGGCCGTGCGGGTCGCGGTGATGTGCGTGCCGTCCATCAGCGCGACGGGCCGCCCATCCTCGTCGTCGAACACCGCGATGAGCGCCTGATGGGTGGGTGTCGAGCTGCCCTCGTTCATCGGAAACAGCGAGACCAGCTTCGTAGTCAGGGCTCGCGCCGCCGGGACATATGCCGGCATGACCGCCAGCAGTCCGGAGCGCTCGGCGACGAGCGCCCCGCTGCGGGCGGGCATCGACGCGTTGCCCGCGCTCAGATCCGCCATCGCCGCCGCAACGGCGTCGACGAGCGCATCGAGGTCCAGCAGCTCTTTGACCTCCGGCTGGCTGAGAACGAGCATGCCGGGATTGTGAACCCGCGGCTATCTTTCGTCGCGCCCCGCCGCCATAGCTCAGCTGGTAGAGCACTTCTCTCGTAAAGAAGGGGTCCCCGGTTCGAGTCCGGGTGGCGGCTTCTCGTCAGTCGTCGTCGCCGGAGCCCGAGTGGTCGTCTCCGGACCCCGACCCGCCACTCCCCCGGCCGGAGCTGTCCCCGCCGCCGGAGCCGCTTCCCGACGAGTCTCCCCCTCGGTCGCCGCCGTGGTCGTCCGCCGGCGGAGCCGTACCGGTCGGCTGCGGGGCGGCCGGCGTGGGCGTCGCCGGCGCGGCCTGCCGCGCGGCCTGGCGCCGGGCGGCCGCTCGCCGCTCGGCCCGCTGCCGGCGCAGCTTCGCCCGCGCGGCCGCGTCGTCGGTATTGGCGGCCTTCGGCGCCAGCGCGTCCCCCGCGCTCAGCGGCGCGGCCGACAGCCCGACGCTGTCGCCCGAAATCGAGTTGGCGGCCAGGCCGATCCCCACGGCGGCTCCCAGGCCGCCGATGGCGAGCGCCACCCCCACGGTTGCGGTGCGCAGTCTCATCGCTCTGAGGCTAGCTCCGCCTCGGCGCGCACGAGCGGCAGCACGATCTCCGCGCGCGTGCCGCCCTCCGGCCGGTCGCCCAGCTCCACCGAACCGCCCCATCGCGCGGCGAGCGCCTCCACCAGCGGCAGGCCGAGGCCCGTTCCCGGCGCGCCGCCGCGCGCGGCCTCGCCGCGGAAGAAGCGCTCGAAGACCTGCTCGCGCTCGCCTGGGTCGATCCCCGGACCCTCGTCGAGCACGACGAGCCGGGCCGAGGCGCCGTCGGCCTCCCACTCGATCGCGACCGTCGAATCGGTCGGCGAGTAGTTGAGCGCGTTCTCCACGAGGTTGTCGAGCACGACCGCCAGGTCCGCCTCCGTCGCCTCCACCACGGGTTCGCCATCGCCGCGCACGAGCAGGTGCCTGCCGCCCGTCTGGGCCGGTCCCTCCCAGCGCTCGTGAGCCGCCCGCGCCACCTCGGCGAGCGCCACCTGCTCGGGCTCGGGGCGGTCGCGCTCGCGCGCGAGCGTGAGGAGCTCGGTCAGGAGGCGCGCCAGGCGGATCGTCTCGCGCTCGGCCGCCCCCAGCTCGCGCTCCACCTCCGGGTCGGTCGTCTTCACGGAGGCGGCCTCGAGTCGCAGCCGCAGCCCGGTGAGCGGCGTGCGCAGCTGGTGCGAGGCGTTGGCCACGAACTCCCGCTGCGAGCGCAGCGCGCGCGCCAGCCGACCGGTCATGTCGTTGAACGCCGACGCCACCTCGCGCTGCTCGGACGAACCTTCCACGCGTGCGCGCGCGTCGAGATCGCCGTCCGCGACCCCTCGCGCCGTCGCCGCGAGCCGCCTCAGCGGCCGGGCAAGCGACCCGGCGAGCAGCCAGGCCAGCCCGAGGCCCAGCACGAGGACCACTGCCGCGACGCCGATCAGCGCCAGCACGTCCCTGCGGACCTCGGAGTTGACCTCGTCCACGCTCTGGGTCACCCGGACGGCGCCCTCGGTGCGGCCCGCGCTGACCACCGGCACGGCCGTGTAGAGCAGGTCCTCGTCGAGCGAGTCGCTGTGGCGCTCGCCCTGCGTGGGATCACCGCGCAGCGCGTCGGCGATCTCGGGGCGGGAGGCGTACGAGCCGCGCCCGGAGCCGGCCGAGTCGGCGAGCAGGCGCCCGTCGCCCCCGACCACGATCACGCGTCCCCCGATCTCGTTCGCCGAGTTCGCCGCCAGGCGCTTCAGCTGGGCGCGCTCGTCGAGCCGTCCGGACGCGAACGCGGCCAGGAGCTGGGCCTGGCCCTTGGCCTCGCTGCGCACCTCGGCGTCCACCCGGCGCGACAGGTTGAGGGCCAGCGGCACCAGCAGCGCCACGATCACGAGCACGAGCACGTAGGCGAAGGCGGCCAGCAGCCGCGCGCGCAGGCTCACCCGAGCTCCTCCGGCCCGGCGAATCGGAAGCCCACCCCGCGCACGGTGTGGATGAAGCGCGGCGAGCGGGAGCTGTCGGCCAGCTTGCGGCGCAGCCCGGACACGTGCACGTCGAGCGTCTTGGTCGAGCCGAACCAGTTGACGTCCCAGACCTCGTCGATCAGGCGCTCGCGCGTGATCACCGAGCCGGCCTCGGACATCAGCAGCTCCAGCAGCTCGAATTCCTTGCGCGTGAGGTCGAGCTCCTCGCCGTCGAGGACGGCGCCGCGGCGGGCGCGGTCCAGCCGCAACGGCCCGATCTCGATCGGCCCGTCCGGGGCGGCCGCCCCTTCGCCGGCGCGGCGCAGGACGGCGCGGATACGGGCCACCACCTCGCGCGCGCTGAACGGCTTGACGATGTAGTCGTCGGCTCCCAGCTCGAGTCCCACGATGCGATCGGTCTCCTCGCCGCGGGCGGTCAGCATGATGATCGGCACGCGCGAGCCGGCCCGCAGCTCGCGGCACACGTCGTAGCCCGAGCCGTCGGGGAGCATCACGTCGAGCAGCACGAGCGAAGGCTCGGCACGCCGCGCCAGCTCGAGTGCCGAGGCGGCCGTTTCGGCCACCTCGGTGTCGAAGCCCTCGCGGGCGAGGGCCTCCGAGAGCGGCTCTGTGATCGACCGCTCGTCCTCGACCATGAGGATGGTGCGCCGTCCGGGCATCCATCAGAGGGTAGGCGGGCGCCGCGGCGGCACGCGCCGCCGCGGCATGCCGGCCCGTCAGTCGTCGTCGCCACCGCCGGGACCGGAGTTGTCGTCGTCCCCGCCCCCGCCGTGGCCGGGTCCGGAGTGGTCGTCCTCCTGCTGGAGGTCGTCGCCGCCGTGATCGTCGCCGCGATCGTCGACCCCGAACCGGTCGTCGTCCCCGCCGCGGTCGTCGTTCAGATCGTGGCGCTCCACCTCGCCCCGATCGTCGCCGCGAACGTTGTCGTCCTCGACGTCGCGGCTGCACGCCCGTGCAGCGCGGGTCGTTTGCGTGCTCGGCCTCGTCGCACGGGCCGGAGACGTCGACGCCGCCCACGGGCGTGGCCACGTGCCGCTGCACGTGGTGGCGATGCCGATGCCCGCGATGGCCGCGGTGGCGATGCCGATGCGCCGGCTGATCGTCGGTTGTGGTTGTCCCGGTCGTCTCGGTGGTGGGGCTCGTGTCGGTCGTGCCGACCGGAGAGTCGTCGCCCGCATCGACGGCCGCGTAGACCACCGCGGCGAACAGGCCCACCAAGAGGACCGCCAGCGTGATTGTTGCCAACTTGCGCATGGCCCCAGGATCGGCGGCGGCCGCCCAGCAACGGGCCAACCGCGGGTTAGGGATTGGTAAAGGCGCTCAGTACCCTCGGGGCATGGACCCGCGCGGCGCCGCGAACCCTGGCGTCAGCCGCCGGGTGGTGATTCGCCGGCTGGTCGCCTACGCGCTGCTCGTCGGGACGGTGCTGGCGGTGCTGGCCCTGACCGGCTCGATCCCCTCGGCGGACGAGGCTCGCGACTTCGGCGAGCGGCTCGGCGACTGGGCCTACGTGGCGTTCGTCCCGCTGTTCGTGATCGTGAACTTCGTGGTCTGGTGGCCGATCCTCGCCGGTGGCGCCGGGCTGCTGTTCGGCACGGCCGTCGGCACGCCGCTGGCGCTGGCGGGGGTCACCGCCGCGTCCCTCACGCAGATGTTCGTGGCGCGGCGGCTGGCCGCGGGCCACCACGGCTCGCTGCTGCCCGCGCGCACCCGGCAGGTCGAGGAGTTCCTGACCAGGCACGGGGCCGTCGCCGTGATGGAGTCGCGGATCGTGCCGGTGCTCCCCTGGGGCCTCGTGAACTTCAGCGCGGGGCTGAGCCGGCTGCGCTACCGCGACCTCGCTCTCGGCACGGTGATCGGGGGCGCGCCGAAGGTGTTCGCCTACGTGGCCCTCGGCGGCAGCCTGTCCGACCTCCGTTCGCCCGACGCGATCGTCGCGATCGCGCTGCTCGTCGTGCTCGCGGTGGCCGGGGCGCTGTTCGTCAGACGCCAGATCGCCGTCGGTCGCGCCTAACCTCCCGCTCGTGTCCTACTTCCAGGCCGTCCGGCTCTACTCGATGGTCGAGGTGTGCATCTTCACCTCGCTGATCGTGGTCGCGGTCGGCGGCTTCAGCGAGTCGGCCGAGCGGGCGCTCGGCTGGACGCACGGCTTCGGGTGGATCCTGCTGTGCCTGTTGGTGGCGCGGGGGTGCGCGCGCAAGATCTTCCCCTGGGCGCTGCTCGCCGCGACCGTGTCGCCGCTGGGGCCGGTCGGCTGCACGGCGGGCATCGAGTATCTCGCTCGGCGACGGCGGCGCGGGGTAGCCTGAGCGGCGCGTGTTCCCACTCAACCTCCCGAACGCGCTCACGGTGATCCGCATCCTGCTGGTGCCGGTTCTCGTGGTCGCACTGACGGTCGAGTCGCCCGGCGGCTCGACGATCGCGGCGATCGTGTTCGCGATAGCGGCGCTCACCGACGGCCTCGACGGCTACATCGCGCGCTCGCGCCAGGCGGTCACGACCTTCGGCAAGGTGATGGACCCGGTGGCGGACAAGCTGATGATCGCCGCCGCCCTGATCTCGCTGGTCAGCCTGGACCGGGTCGCCGGATGGGTGGCGATGGTGATCATCGCGCGCGAGTTCGCCGTCAGCGGGCTGCGCATCGCGGCCGGTCAGCAGGGCGTGGTGATCCCCGCCAGCGCGCTCGGGAAGATCAAGACGATCGTGCAGGTGGGGGCCGTGCTGGCCCTGATCGCCGCGTCCGACCCGGACGCGGTCTGGGTCCAGGCGCTCGTCTACGCGATGGTCGTGGTGACCGTCGTGTCGGGGGCGGACTACTTCCTCAACTTCCGGCGCAAGCTCGAGGAAGCCTCGCGCGCGCGCGCGGACACCTCAGCGGCCGCTTAGCCGCCGTGAGCCGCGGCGCCGGCCAGCCGCTCGGACAGCTCGTCGCGGCTGGTGCCGCGCAGGTAGAGCACGCGGTCGAACAGCCGTCCGTAGACGTCGAGCACGGCGAACAGCAGGTCCGGCGTCCCGACCGTGTCGGCGTGCCGGGCGTCGGCGAATTCGCCCGCGCGGTGGGTCACCTCGTCGAGCACCTGCGCGCCCATCGGCGGGGTGCCGGCATCGTCGTGGTCTGAGCCCGAGCTGGTCATCAGCGGGGACTCGCCGACGCCGAGCGCCTGCAGCGCGGCGCCGACCTGGCCGTGAAGCCGAAGGGCCCGCAGCCACCGCTCCGCCTCGTCCTCGGCGGAGTGCGCGAAAGGCATCGCGGTTCCGGCCAGGGCCACCACCAGGGCGGCGTCCTGAGAGAGGGGGATGTGCTTCTGCGTCAAGAGGGTTCTCCAACGTCCGTGTTTGGAGTTCCATCGGCACCGCGTCGCGCGCGCATTGAGCCAGCGCGCCACGGTGGACGTTTGATCTAGCCGGAGGGGGTCGCCTCGAGCCAGTCGCGCATCGTGACCTGGTGCGCGGCCCGCTCGCCCGACGCCATCTCGCCCAGCAGCTCGCCCATCAGCCCGTGGCGCTCGGCGACCACGTTGTGCTTGTGGATCGTCTCGAGGTTCTCCTGGCGCGCGGACACGAAGGCCTGATCGCCGAGGCCGGCGAAGCGCTCCGTCGCCATGCGCACCATCTCGCGCACGCAGTCCTCCACGAAGCGCGGTTGCCGGTGGGCCTTCTCGACCACGTGCAGCTCGTCCGGGCGCTTCATCAGCTCGTAGATCTCCGAGCTCATCGAGGCCTCGACGATCTCCAGCAGCTCCTCCGCCTCGATCGACTCGCTGCAGCCCTCGGGGCAGCCGATGTGCAGCGTGCCGATGCCGCGCTGGTTGTGCGTGGCCACGGGGACGGCCTCGAACACGCGCGCGATCTCGTCGTCGGTGAAGCCGCCCTCGCGCAGGCGCTCGCGCGCGCTCTCGGTGACCATCTCCTGCGCGCACGGGCAGGCGGTCATGCCCTGGGCCTGCACGCCGACCAGCCGGCGCGTGCCGCTGGCGGACGCAACCGCCGAGCCGAACATCGTGTAGATCTCCTGCGTCGGCGTGCCCGAGACCGGAGCCGGCTTGTTCTCGGGATAGCGCGCCGCGATCGTGACCTCGGCGCGGCAGCCGTCCTGGCGGTCGCGCACGCGCTCGGCGATGTGGGAGGCGAGCGTCTCGGCCTTGAAGGCCTCGCCGAGCACCACCTCGTCGATCGCCTCGTTGATGACCTCCTCGAAGCGCGACATGTGCGCGCCCTTCTGCTCGGGCCCGAGGTCGACGAAGCATTCGAGGTCGGCGTAGAAGAGCGATCGCCTGCCGTTGGACTGGATCCGGATGATCTTTTCGACGCCGGTCACGCCCACGCGCGAGAGGCTCACGCCGGTGCTGGGACGGCGGGCTTGGACGTCGCTTCCAAGGAGCGCGGTGGGCTCGTTCATGGCGACCGCCAACTGTACCTGCAAGGACCTTGGGGCAAATCGCACGAACGGGTGTACACTGGCCGCCGCGGCTCGACGCCACCAGATATATCTGGCCCATTGGCTCAGCCCCTCGCGGCCCCCCGCGACTCACAACTGCATCTGGCCACCCGACTCGCCCCGGTCGCGGGGCGTGTTCGTACAAGGAGCGCGCGGTTGACGGAGGAGAAGCACGAGGGAGTAGCGCTGCTGGTTGACCCGGGGGACGAGGCACCGTTTCTCGAGGTCGACGAGGTGCGGGGGCTCGTATCTGTGGGCAAGGACCGTGGCTACCTCACGTTCGAGGAGATCACGGCGACGTTCGAGGAGGTCGAGCTCACCAAAGAGCAGATCATCGAACTCCACGCCCACCTGCAGGAAAACGGCGTGGAGATCGTCGCCAGCGACGACCGCCCGCCCGGACTGATCGAGATCGCGGGCGACGGCGCCCAGCCGGCCCCGCGGAAACCCCAGATCGACCTCACGGTCGAGCCGAGCCTGGACTCGCTGCGGCTCTACCTGCGGTCGATCGGGAGGGTCGAGCTGCTGACCGCCGACCAGGAGGTGTTCCTGGCCAAGCGGATCGAGCGCGGCGACATGGTCGCCAAGCAGCAGATGATCGAGGCCAACCTGCGGTTGGTGGTGTCGATCGCCAAGGGCTACCTGGGTCGCGGGCTGTCGTTCCTCGACCTGATCCAAGAGGGCTCATTGGGCCTGATCCGGGCGGTCGAGAAGTTCGACTACCGGCGCGGCTACAAGTTCTCGACCTACGCCACGTGGTGGATCCGCCAGGCCGTGACCCGCGCGATCGCCGACAAGGCGCGCACGATCCGGATCCCGGTGCACATGGTCGAGAAGCTCAACAAGGTGGTGCACGTGGAGCGCCAGCTGGTGCAGGAGTTCGGCCGCGAGCCGACTCCGGAGGAGATCGCCAGCGAGCTCCAGTGGACGGCGCGCGAGGTGAAGGACATCCTCCGCATCGCGCAGCTGCCGGTGTCGCTCGAGAAGCCGATCGGCGAGGAGGAGGACTCCGAGCTGGGCGATTTCGTCGAGGACGAGGCGGCCGAGTCGCCGTTCGAGCGCGCGAGCGAGAACCTCAGATGCGAGAACGTGCGGCGGGCGCTGGACGCGCTGCCTCCGCGCGAGCGCGAGGTGATCGAGATGCGCTACGGGCTCCGGGGCCACAAGGCCCGGACGCTCGAGGAGGTCGGGCGGGCGTTCGGCGTCACGCGCGAGCGCATCCGCCAGATCGAGAACAACACGCTGAAGAAGCTCGAGGGACTCCCCGAGGCGCAGCGCCTCAGGGACGCGTCATAGGGCGACGCATGAACCACATGGCCGCGCCGCGAGGAAGGGCGGCGCGGCCGATCTCCTCGAAGCCCAGGCTCGCGTAGTAGGGCACGTTGTCCGGGTTGGCGGTGTCCAGGTACACGGGCGCCTCCTCCGAGTCCTCGAAGACTCGGTTGAGCAACGCGCGGCCGACGCCGGTGCGCTGGTGGGCGGGATCGACGGCGAGCCACCACACGAAGGTGTGCTCCTCGTCCGGATGCCCGCTCTCCTGGACGCCGCTCGTGCGCAGCCCGCGGACGACCGGCCCCGGGCCCGCGAGCACGAAGCTGGGCACGTACCGAACGAAGGTCCAGGCCGGCGGCGGGTAGCGGCCGGCGGCGAAGGTGACGGCGACCCCGACGAGCCCGTCGTCGCGAAACGCGCCGTAGATGGGCCGGCCGTAGCGATCGGCCACCGCGACGACGGCCCGGTGATAGCGCAACGCGACCCGCCGCCGATGACCGGCGTGATCCGGGCCCACGGCGACCCAGCCGGGGTCGTGGAGGAGGGCGTCGGTGATGATCCGAGCGGCCTCGTCGTAGTGCTCCGGCTCGAGTTCGCGCGTGTCCACGAGGGCATCATGGCCCACCGGCGAATCCGCCTCTACAATCGGCTCCTCCGACGCTCGGGGGGATGTCCGAGTGGCTAAAGGAGATGCGCTGTAAACGCATTGGCTCAGCCTACGCAGGTTCGAATCCTGCTCCCCCCATAGCCGGCCGCCGAGCCGGGAAATACGCCGACGTAGCTCAGCTGGTAGAGCACCTCCATGGTAAGGAGGGGGTCAGGGGTTCGAGTCCCCTCGTCGGCTCTCTACGAAAGCCCCGCTACGGCGGGGTTTTCTCCTTCGCGGCACTCGCGCCGCAGGGAGGAAAGCGGGCTCGTGCCGGAGTAAACGACCCAATGCCTGGGCGAAGGCACGCTCCCAAGCAGCGCAAGCGCTCGCGGCCCGGGTGTCCGCACGGAACGCTCAGGTCGCCACCGCCCCGGTGGGGAGGGTCGGAGTCCACGAACCCAGAGCAGGCCTTCCCGCCAACCGCTGTGGAGCGTTGGTGGGAGGCCGTGCGGTGAACGGTCTCGAAACGCCAGCCGTCGCTATCGGGCCGACGGCCACGGGGACGGCTGACGCCGCCACCGTCCCCGGTGGCGATCAAATACATGTGCCCGCGCTGCGGCGGGCGCACCCGTTGGCCCGTGTCCGGCCTGAGCCCGCTTCCTGAACTCCCTCCCGCTTGTCGTCCAAGGCGCTGCTTTGGACGAGGACCGCTAGTCGCGACGCTCTCTATCACCGGGCAGTCAGGGGAGGCTGCTGGGCATGAACGACACTCCTCTACTCGACGCTGCCGGTCGCTGCCGTTCGCCTCCGCCTCCGGGTCTCCCTGCGCGGCGGAGCGCTGTTTTGTGTGGTCAACGGTCCGACGCAGGGTCGTCCGTGGTCGGCCGCGGCTGTTCGCGAGACGCTTCGCCACCTAGCGCTGCGAGCAGGCGTGCGTCGTCGCTTCGCGCCGCATCAGCTTCGGCACGCACACGCTGTCGAGATGGCTCGTGAGGGTGTGCCGCTCAACGTGATCCAGCGGCAGCTCGGCCATGCGAATCTCGGGATCACCTCGGTCTACCTGCAAGGCATCGACAACAGCGAGATCATCGACACGGTGCACCGCCGACCGGCCCCGGTATTGCCGGCAAGCGCCGGACTTCGCTAGCGCACCTCGCGCAAGCCGGCAGCGCGGTTCAAGTGCGCTCGCCGTTTTGGCAAGGCCGCCTCGGTACGTTGAGGGGGTGGCGCCCCGCGCGCGTGTCTTGAGCTTTGGATCCGCCGCGGCGGTAGTCGTCGCCGGTGTGATCTGCGCTGCGCTGATCGGCGGGTCGACGGGCGATGCGCTGGCCATCGCGCTGATCACGCTCGGCCTCGGCGCAGCCCTGCTCCTGATCTTCCTGGAGGTGGGACTGAGCGAGGAGCGAGACCTCGCGAGGGAAGAGGAGCGGCGACGGCGGCGCTCCGCCGATGGACAACGCCGGTTGCGTCCTCGCCGCTGGCCCCGCCGGCCCGGCTAGAGCTCGGGGCCCGCGAGCCCGACTGAGCGCCTGTTCTGCTTCGCGCAAAGCAGCAGTACGCCTCCGGGGAGGCGCGGCTGATGCCCTGCATGGAAAGCAGAAGTGTTCGGGAGGTGCGGCCGGCTGCACTAGAGGCGATAACACGCACTGACAGGGTCGGGCGGTTCGGGTAGGGTCGGACGCGCGTCCCCGGGTAGGGCACTGGACCGACCGGGGGAGTCTCGTTGCAGGACCCGCGAGCGACCGAGGAGGCGTCAGGTGCGAAGAGTCAGGCTGATCATCGGAGCGGTTCTGGTTCTCGGAGTCCCCGTGACCCTCGCGGCCGCCCAGTCGTCTGTTCCCACCGTGTCCGTGCGCGCGTCAGGCCCGAACGTCGTCCTGGAACCCTCCGGACCGATCGGTGCGGGTCCCACGCGCTTCACGTTCGAGGGCCAGGGCGAGTTCAACCTCGCCACGTTGCGGGCAGGCGTGAGCCTCGATCAGCTGCGCAAGTCCCTTTCCAACCCCGCCTCCGTGAAGGCGCTCGGCCAGGTCTTCCTCGAAGCTACGGCGGCATCGGGGAAGGCGGTCACAGTCGACCTGCGGCCCAACACGACGTACGTGGCGGCCGTGAACGCGGGCCGTAAACAGTCGCTCTCGACCTTCACCACAGGCGCCCCCAACGGAGCCAGCGCGCCGCGGCCGGACGCGCGCATCAAGATGATCGATTACGGGTTCCGCGGTCCGAAGACCCTGCCGCGAAAGGGTCGCATCCGGGTCGAGAACGCCGGGACGGCCTTTCACTTCGCGATCGCGTTCCCGCTGCGTCGGGGCGTGAGCAACCGCCAGGTCAACCGGGCCCTCCGCGGCACCAACGAGAAGGCCCTCGGGCGCGTGGTCGCGGGCGAGCCCATCGACGTCCAGGGACTGATCAGCCCCGGCTCGACCAACACCAACGAGGTCAGCTTCAGCCGTCCTGGGCGCTACGCGATGGTGTGCTTCTTCAGCGAGCACAACCGGCTCGGCATGTACCGGGTCTATCGCGTGCGCTGAGGTCAGGCCGCCGTTTCCGCTTTGGACGACAAGCGGAAGCCGCGAGAGCCCGCTCGCTCAAGTCAGCGTGTCGTCTCTGGATCTCCGAGCGTGTCCAGGCGGGCCTGCACCGCCCCTTGAGCACCGGCCTCGGCCCCTTCGCGGCGCTCCTGCTCGCACAGCTCGACCGTCAACACGGCCCGCAGCTCCGCCACCGCTCCCCGCAACGGCTCGGCGAGGCGAAGTGGCTGCCGCGGCTCGAACACCGGCCGGCGGGCGGTCACGTTCCGCGGGCGGTCGTCGGGCCTGCGTTGTCATGGGCTTGGGGTTGACCAGCTAGGCCGGTCCCGACGACGAGGAGGTAGGAGGTCAAGACCGCGATCCCGATCGGCGCGACCTCCGCCGGGCCGAGGGTGACGGCGAACGCGACGATTGCGATCAGGCTGAAGGGGATCGCCACCGCGGCGCCGGGCACCGCGGCCATGGCCGCCGGGACCGCGAGCCCGGCCGGAATCCCGGGGATGATCGCGTGGAGCGCCATACCCGCCGTGCCGCCGATGAAGAGCATCGGAAAGATTGTCCCTCCGATGAAGCCGGTCGAGAGACTCACCGCGAACGTGATCATCTTCGCCAGGACGGTCGCTATCAGCAGGCCGACGCCGAGGGCCGGCCCCTGGTCGACGACGACCTCCAGGTTGGTGGAGCCGGAGAACAGTGTGAGCGGCACCAGGTAGGCCAGCAAGCCGATCACGAGACCGCCGCCGCCGGCCAGGGCCACCGGGTTCGCCCCCGCCCGTTCGGCTAGCCGCGCGAACAGCTTCATCGTGACGCCGGTGAGCACGGCCACGACGGCGCACATCACGCCTACGCCCACTGCCACGAACATGTGCCAGACCTTCAGGTCGTAGGCGGGCAGCTGGTAGATGCGGAGGAAGGTGTACCCGATTACGGGGTAGAGGACCGCGAAGCCGAGCGTCGAGGCCACAACCGTGGGGATAAGGCGCTCGACGGGCCGGTCGTGGCCGGGACGCGAGACCTCGGCGATCATCAAGGGACCGAGCAGAGGTGCGGTAAACAGTCCGCCGAAAGCGCCCGCCATCCCCGTGAGCGTGTTGGCGCGCCTGGTTTCGGGGTCGGCTCCGGCACGCTGGGATATCCAGTCGCCGAGGCCACCACCGAGCAGCCCGAGGCCGCCCTCCGGGCCAAGGCTGACGCCACCCATCAGGGACACCGCCGATACGCCAACCGACGCCGGTACAACCCTGTGATCGACGTGCGCCTCGCCGATCTCGGTGAACAGGTCAGGCTGATGTGCTCTTGTCAGCCACCGGCGCAAGAGACCGACGAGCAGCCCGAAGCCCGTTCCCAGAGGGATCCACCACCAGCGTCCGCCCCCGAAGTCGTTGTGCGCCGGGTCCCCCCACAGCTCCTCCGGCAACTTTTCGACGACAAGCAGCCAGAGGATGCCCACGCCACCCATGACCAGGCCGAAAACGGCGGCCCAGCCGGTGATCCTCCAGAACCGCCGCTGGCGGGTAAAGCCCGTGCGCCCTTTGGCCTCGGCGCTCAGTTGGCCCAAACTCCAGCCAACTCGGACGGCTGGATAACTAGCTCTAGGATCTGCGGATCAGGTTCATCATTCACGCTGGCGCACTTTACGTGCGCTCAGTGGGCTCCGCAACGCGCCGCGCCCGTACCTCGATCCAGCGTTCCAGCACCCGAACCTCTTGCTCGAGTCGATCTGTTCGCATAGCGACGAGAGGGCCTGCGCGGCCTGCCAGGCAACGACGAGACTCGTCCTGCATTGTGCTACGGCTCGGCATCGGAGGTGCCGCTGTTGCTTTGAGGCACGAGCAGCAGCGCGCAAAATCGGTGAAGCGACTACCGCTATGGACGAGAAGCAGCACTCGCGCGTTGCATGGAAGCCGATACTCCGACAGGGCACCGTGTCTCCCCTGGCGGATCTGACCCTGGTGGGGTGGGCGCTGGTCGAAGTCGGCGTGCGGGTGCGCGAGGGCGTGCAGGGCAAGGGCCGTCCTGACCGGGATCGCGCCACGCGCGTCCTGATCGTGATGGCGCTCGGGGCAGCGATCGTCGCCGCGCTGGGCGCTCGATCGGTGGCGCCAGCGCTGGGGATGTCAGAGCGATTGCGGATGGCGGCAGTCGTGGTGATGTGGCTGGGACTCGCCCTGCGCGTCTGGGCGATCGCGGCGCTGGGCGGCGCCTTTCGCACCACCGTCGAGGTCGAGCCCGGACAGACCGTCGTCTCCACCGGTCCCTACAGGTGGATTCGCCACCCGTCCTACGCGGGGCTGTTGCTCGTCGTCGCTGGCTTCGGCGCGGCCCTCGGCAACTGGCTGTCGCTGATGGCATGCGTGGTCCTGCCCCTGCCGGCCATCGTGTGGCGCATCCACGTCGAGGAAGCCGAGCTCAACTGCGTCCTCGGCGAGGCATACCGCGCCTACCAGTCCGACAGGGCGCGCTTGATCCCACGGCTTTGGTGAGCACGAACACCGACTTCCGCTGGGAACAAGACGCGCCCAGTCCCGCTTTGCATGGAAGCGGGAGTGCGCGCTCGGGTGATGGGACTCGAAGCCGGTGCTGCTCGTCGCGCAAAGTGCAAGCGAGGCGTATTCGATTCGGGAAAGCGACTATGCAGGGCGGTGTGGAGATCTCACATTCCAGCGGCACGTCAAATCTCCGAACCGGCGCCACGGCCAGTTGTCGTCGCCCTCGCGGTCGCGCTCGCCACCGATGGGTTTCCGAAGTCGGCGGAGTCCGTAGTGGTACGTCATCCATCACCGGAAAGGAAGCAGCGCATGACCTCACTGATCCTGAAGATGTCCGTCTCGCTCGACGGGTACGTCGCACCGGCCGACGGGAGCTCCGACTGGGAGGCCGCGGGACGCTCTCCCGACAGCGCCGAGTGGGTCCTCGACACCGTGAGCAACGCCGGCGCGCACCTCGTGGGCGCCGTGACCTACGCGCGCTGGGCCGGCAGTTGGCCCGGTGCATCCGGGCCGTTCGCGGCGCCGATGAACGAGATCCCCAAGGTGGTGTTCTCGAATGCACTCACGTCCGCCGACTGGGGCGAAACGACGACCGCGACGGGAGACCTGGTCGACGCCGTCGCGCGTCTAAAGCAGGAGCGCTTAGGCGGATACCTGCTCGCGCTGGGCGGCGTCCGGTTCGCTCGATCGCTCGTCGAGACCGGGCTGATCGACGAGTACCGCCTCGTCGTCCACCCGGTCGTCCTCGGTGCAGGCGAGCGGCTGTTCACCGCACCCCTCACCATCGAGCCGGTGAGCACCACCGCCTTCAGCGCCGGAGCCGTCGCCCACGTCTTCACGACGCAACCGTGATCGAACCTGCTCGGCAACCGAGAAGCTGACGCCGTCGCACGCCGGCTTCTCCTTTCGCGTGGAGGGGGTCAGGGTTCGAGTCCCCTCGTCGGCTTGGCTCTAGAGAGCCACCCTCGCCGCCTCACCGAGCCGGCGCCCGGTACGGGCTCTGCCCTATCGGTTCAGCAGCTCTTCTTGGGGTCGTTGCCGGCGCATTTGTCGTTGCCGGCGCCGCCGTTGAGCTTGTCCTTGCCGGTGCCGCCGTTGAGCTTGTCCTTGCCGGTGCCGCCTGACTCCTTGTCGTTGCCGGGACCCCCGGAGAGCTTGTCGTTGCCGGTCCCGCCGTCGAGCTTGTCCTTGCCGGCGCCGCCGGAGACGGTGTCGTTTCCGGTGCCGGCATCGAGCTTGTCGTTGCCGTTCGCGCCGGAGAGCTTGTCGTTGCCCGAGCCTCCGCAGACGACGTCGTTGCCGCCGAGGGCGGAGATCGTGTCGTTGCCGCCGAGCCCGACGATCACGTCGGCACGCCTCGTGCCCTTGAGGCGGTCGCGCTTGTTCGTCCCCACGATCGTCGCGCGCTTGCCGCCACAGCGAAGCACCTTCGACTTGCCCCCGCCACCGCCACCCGGACCGCCGCCGCCCGGGCCGCCGCCCTCGCTCGCGGAGTCGCCCTGCACCCGGACGATCGCGCCCGAGTTGCCCGCACTGCCCGCCAGGACGAGCTTGCCATCCCGCTGGACCGCCATCGCGTCGGCGAAGGCGTCGCCGGCCGGGAAGCTTACGGTCCTCTTGCCCGCCGACCCGAACGTCGTGTCGATCGTCCCGCCCGGCTGGTAGCGGACGAGGCCGAACGCGGTCCCCGCCTCGCCGGCCAGCACCAGCTTCCCGTTCGAGAGCCGGACGATTGCGCTGGCGGCGTCGTCGCTCCCGAAGTCGGCGGTGACCGTCGAGCCGCCGTTCAGCGACGCGTCCGGCGCGCCGTCGCGCGTGAGCCGCGACAGGAAGAAGTCGCCTGAGTCGCTACCGCCGGCCACGTCGATCCGATCGTCGGGCTCCAGCACCACGTCCTCCGTGGTCGTCGCCAGCAGGGGTTGGACCCCGTCGAACCCCATCCCAGGGATCAGTCGGCCGACGGCCCCCGTGCTCGTCCCGGCCGTGTCCTGGCGGAAGCCCGCGACGATCACGCCACCGTCGGACTGGATCGCCATGCGCAGGGCGCCGTCGTTCCCGCCCATGTCGAACATCGCGCTGCCGGCGTCAATGATCCCGCCGCTCGTCAGCCGCTCGAAGAACGAGTTCGTGCTCGTGGGGTCGAAGTTGTAGGACCCGACCGTGGCGATCTTGCCGGATGGGTCGATCGCCACGTCGTTGCCCGTCCCTGTGCGCGGACGCTCGAACCCGGGACGGTCCACACCCGAGCCGAAACTGGTGTCCAGGCTGCCGTTGACGTTCAGGCGCACGACCGCCTCGAGGTCGTCGGTCGCGCCGACGGCCACGATCTTGCCGTCCGGCTGGAGCGCGACGGCGTTGGCGAAGTCCTGCGTGCGCGGGCCTGCCACCGAGTAGTTGATCAGCGCTGTGCCCCCCTCGCCGAAGCCCTGGTCGGGCGACCCGTTCGCGTTCAGGCGGGTGACGGCGATGTCCGTCTCGCCAGGGTTGACGAACGCGAAGCCCGCCAGCACGATCTTGCCGTCCGGCTGGATCGCCACGTCGGCGTACCCGCCCTCGAAGCCGCCGGGAAGCAGTGTGACCCTGCCGCCCTCGCCGAAGCTCGCGTCGAGGTCGCCCGGCGCCGCGAGCGCGGGCGGCGCCATACAGGTGAGGACGAGCGTGACGGGGAGGAGACGAGCGAGCATGCGGGCCATGGCTCGAACGTACCTCACCCCCAGCGAGGGTGCGGCGGTAGTGGAGGCGGGTGGTGATCACCGTTGGGGCAGTCCCTATGTGCTGGAGGGCGCTCCGGGCAATTCGCTGGCCTGCTTGACCCAACCGGCGAGTTGAGCTTCGTCGAGCTGGTCGTTCTCGTGGATGTCGAGGTAGCGCGTGTCCTTGTTCTTGGACTCGCCGGGGGGGACGGGACGCAGCGACGTGCCGCGGAAGAAAGCCACCTTGACGTAGCTCGTGAAGGTATGGATGCCGAGGAACCAGCCCTCGCCCTCGACTCCGTAGAGCGGCGAGTTCCATTTGACCGCCTTGCGCACGCCAGGGACGGTGCGCACGATGAGCGCGTCGAGGCGGCGCCCGACGTCGCGTTTCCAGCCCGGCATGGCCGCGATGTAGGCCTGCACGGGGGCGTCGCCGTCGCCCTTCGCGATCTGAGGGTTCCCGCCTGCGAGGAGAGCCGGCTTTGCGACCTTGCGGGACTGCGACTTCGGCGCCGTCTTGCGCGGTTTGGAAGCCTTGCTCGTCTTGCCTGCCATCGTGCTCACTCAAGGGGGAAGCGGGCGCGCAGCGCTCAGGCGCTCAGAGGACGCGGCGAGCCAACTGTGTTCTACCACCGGTGGGGTGGCGCGGCGCCGAAATTTCACCGTTGCCGGTTGGCCGCGGAGACCTATAGTCCGCCCATCGTCTGCCGCGCCCGGCGGGAAACCTCTCGTCGTGCCGCGAGCGCACGAAGCGGGCCGAGCCCTTCGCCGAGTCCTGAGCATGCGGTTCGTGGCTCACGCCGGTGTGCCCAGCCGGTCGCTCCGGCGAGCGCCGGCGCCCGTCGCGAGCACGGCCGACGGCGGAAGCCGATGATCGTGCCGCTCCGTCGCATCGCGCTCCTTGCCGTCACGGGCGTCTCGCTCTACCTCGTCGCCCCCGCCCTGCTCGAGACCTTCTCGTCCTGGCAGCGCCTGCGCGACATCTGGCCCGGCGCGGTCGCGCTCATCGTCGCGCTCGAGTTCGCCAGCCTCGCCTGCGTCTGCCTGCTTCAGCGGCTCGCGCTGCAGCGGCCGCGCTGGCTGCCGGTGGTGACGTCGCAGCTCGCCGGCAACGCGGCGGCCAAGATCGTCCCCGGGGGCGGGGCGGTCGGGGCCGCGCTTCAGTACGGGATGCTGCGCAAGGCGGGTCTACCCGGCGCTGCCACCGCCTCCGGCCTGACCGCGGTGAACCTCCTGACCTGGGGCACCTTGCTCGCCCTGCCGCTCCTCGCCGTGCCGGCCATCGTCCTCGGCGCGCCGATTCCCAAGGACCTGCTCGAGGGACTCTGGGTCGCGCTCGGGGCGCTCGCGATCCTCTTCGCCGTTGGCGCCGTGCTGCTCGTAGCCGATAGGCCGCTACGGCGGGTCGGCGCCGCGATCCAGGCCGTCCACAACTCGGTCCTGCGCAAGCGCGCTCCAGTCGACGGGCTTCCGGAGCGCCTCGTCCGCGAGCGCGACCTGATCCTCGGCGTCCTCGGGCGCAGCCGCTGGGAGGCGCTGGCCGGATCGATCGGTCGCTGGCTGTTCGACTACGGCGCACTCCTCGTGGCGGTCCGGGCGGTCGGGTCGGATTCGCGGGCGCTGCTCGTGCTGCTCGCCTTCGTGGCCGCACAGGTGCTCGCGCAGATCCCCATCACGCCGGGCGGGCTGGGGTTCGTCGAAGCGGGTCTGACGGCGATGCTCGTGCTCGCGGGCGTCGGCGCAGCGGACGCCGCCCTCGCGACCCTCGCGTACCGGCTGGCCTCGTATTGGTTGCCACTGCCCGCAGGAGCGGCCGCTTGGGGCATCCACGCCTGGCGTTACCGGGAGCGTCCGGCTGCCCAGGGCGGATCGTCTTCAGCCGCTGCCGCCGACCCCTTAGAACAGCGTGATCAGGACGCCCACCACGAGCAACGCCGGCGCCATCGCGACAACTAGGAGCGTCGTGGCCGCGAGGGCGAAGCCGGCCCGTCTTGCGGAGCGTCGGAGCGGCCCACTGGCAAGGAGCCGGGCGGCTTGGAAACGCGAGGCCAGCGTGGCTCCCCGCTGGCGCAGCATCGCTGCGCGCACCCGCCGCTCCCAGACGAAGACCATGCGCGCGGCCTCGCGCTTGGCGCGACGGCGGTACCAGGGCAGTCGCTCCCGGCGGCCACGCCAGTAGGCGAGCGAGTCGAGCCCGTCGCTCAGGTCCGGAGGAGCCTGGAGGCGCGCAAGGAGCTCGTCGTCGCGAGAGAGCAAGCTTGTCTCCACGGAGGGCAATTCTGGCAGGGCGCCTCGAGCTACTCCGGCAGCCCGGCGGCTTCGAGGGCCTGCTGTCGATCTAGGTAGGCCCGGATCGAGATCGTCTTGCCGTTCCTGATCTGAGTCACGAGAACCAGGGGCGTCTCCGTTTCGGCGCCGCTGGCCTTGCCGCGTGTGCGCGTGCTGCCGATCGCGACGAGCCCGTCTCCCAGGTCGCGGAACTCCGACATCTCGATGTGAACTTCGGAAAAGGTCTCGTAGAGGTCTCCGATCATCCTGCGCACGCCGTCATGGCCCCGAAAGACCGTCTGTTGCCCTCCCATCAACGCGTGCAGCGCCGAGTGCCACTCGATCTCAGGATGGAGCTCGTCCAGCAGCCCGTCGACATCCCCACGGTTTCCCGCCTCGAGCCCGCGCTTGAAGGCCTCCACGTTCTCGTCCGACATCGCCCGCGCAGTATCTCGCCTAGGTCTGCGCCACGACCAGCACGATCGTTCCGATCGCGAGCAGTACGCCCCCGGCAGTGAACGCCCCGACGAGCGCAAAGCGGATCGGGCGATGCGTCTCGCCATGGAGGGAGGCCTCCAGATCGCGCTGGCGCCAGGCGCCCACGACCAGCAGCCCGACCGCGAGTCCGGCGTAGCAGCAGCCGAGAACCACGTACGGCCACGCAGCAACCTGGAGTAGCTCTGGCGCAAAGCGACCTACCGCGAGCGCGCCGGCGGTAGCCGCGAGCGCGGTCCGCCACCAGGCGAGCCAGGTGCGCTCGGCGGCCATCGACGAGCGCCGCATCTGATCCACGTCGGGTGCTGTTGGCGCTCCGGTCGTCTGATCTGGTTCGGTCACGCTCCGATCTTCCCAGCACCCGGCCGGGGGCAAGCACGGGTGCCCCGGCTGGCATCTGGGTTGACGGGCGTCCGCGGCTCGGGCAACGATCCCGACGGCGACTCAGCGACTGAGGCTCAACCGGCGCGAACGGCGGTTCTGCGGCTGAGGGTGTCCGTGTTAGCCAGCCCGCGAAGACGCGGGTCAGGTACGGGATCACCAGCCAGGTCAGGCCCACGACCATGAACACGCTCAGCACGAGGGTGCGCAGTGGCAACGGCCACGTGGCCATTGCGGGGCCGAGCACCCAGAGAATCAGGGTTATCAGTGCCCAGGCGCTGGGCCACGTGAGTAGGGCCATCTTGTGTCGCGGGGGGGTGCGCATGTCTTTCATCAGGGGCTCCTTTCCTCCGGGCGGCGCGTTTTCGCCGCTTCACCCCTAAGACGAACGGGAGCCGTTCAGATCGACATCGAGCCGCTGCGGGGACGCGGGCCTAGGTCGCCACGATCACGTCGGAGGCCTTGATGATCGCCGTGACCTCGGTGCCCTCCGCCAGCCCGAGCTCGCTCGCCGCCTCGGTGGTGATCGACGCCACGATGCGTTGCCCGCCGGCGTCGATCTCGACGTTTGCGATCGCCTCGCCCTTCGTGATCCCGGTGACGGTGCCCTTGATCTGATTGCGTGCGCTGATCGGCATGCCGTGGAGGCTAGCCCTCAGCCACTAAGTTCCGCCGCTTGGACGAGATCGAGATTCGCGGCGACACGATCCGGCTCGGCCAGCTCCTCAAGCTGGCCGGGATCGCCGGTTCGGGCGCCGAGGCGAAGGCCCTGCTGCTCGAGACCGGCGTCACCGTCAACGGCGAGCCCGAGGCTCGGCGCGGCCGGCAGCTTCACCGGGGCGACGTGATCGCCGTGGCGGGTGAGACGGTGCGCATCGCCTGATCGGCTGGGAGCAGGACTACCCTTGCGGTATCCAGCCTTCACAAACCAGGCCCCGCCGGAGCGCCGCCCAGCTTGCGCGGGCCGTGGGCAACGGACGCAGCGTCGGGGCGGCCCTGCGCCACCTCGACAGCCACGGATCTGAGCACAGCTCGATCGTCCTTGCGGACGCGCTCGCGCATTTCCTGGTCGATCGCTGCGAGTCCCACCACGCCGGTTGGCAGGCCGTGCGCCGAGTGGTGGTCGACTCGGCCGCCGATGCGCCCTGGGAGAAATGCGCCCGCCGCGCCGTCCCGCGGGTGGCGGAGGACCTGCTCAGCCTGTCGGCCCAGCGCGGTCGCACCCCGCTCGCGCGTGCCCAGCACGTGGCGGCTCAGCGCCGCGCGGAGCAGATCGCCGGCCACCTCGACCGAGCCGCGATCTTCGCCGGCCTGGGGATTGCCCCTCGCGCGGTCAGCGACGAGCGCTGGGAGGCGGCACTAGGCAGCGCCGTCGGCTCGCGCTCTCGCGAGCAGGTCGCCCGCGCGGTCGACCTCGCATTGCGCGACTGACCGAGAGAGCGCTCCGGGTCAGCTGGTGCGAGGGGTCCAGCCGGCCGCCGCGAGCCGCCCATCGCGGAACCTGTAGGTCCAGCTGATCTGCGTCTCGGCGAATCCGCCGGACGGCCTGGCGACGCGGATCGATCCGTGCACCACGACCTCGTCGCCGGCCTCGTGGAAGCTCGTCGGGTTGAGGCGCATCTGCGTGCCGGCGGCGATCGCCTCGCCGTAGTACCTGCGGACCTCGTCGTGCCCGCGCAGCACCTGGTTGGAGGCGATGTAGGGGCGGAACTCGCAGTCCGCGTGCGCCACGCTCAGCAGCTCCTCGAGCCCCGCCTCGAAACCGTCGTCCACCGACGCGCGGAAGGCCTGCTTGATCACATGCAGATTGGGGGACTCGGAGTGGCCGTTCTGCGGGGCGGGGCGGGCTGCCAGAGAGTCCATTGGCTTAGTCTAGGTTCGCGTCCGAGCCCTGCCAACCCTCCGGGTCTCATTTGTCGCGCGAGGGCACACAGGCCTCCTCCCGCGCGGCCGCTAGACTGGCCTCGACCTCGTCGGCGGGCGGGGTCGTTCCTGTGCACGCCCGCCTTTACCTTCCGAAGGAGCCATGGCTCGCGGAGACGTTCGAATCGCCGTCACCCTCGCGTGTGAGGAGTGCAAGCGGCGTAACTACCAAACCGAGAAGTCGAAGCGGAACAATCCCGACCGGGTCGAGTTCCGCAAGTACTGCCGCTGGTGTGGCCGGCACACGCCGCACAAGGAGACCCGCTGAGCGCGGGCTCCATCGCGGGCATGGCACGTAACCGTCAGCGGGCCAAGCAGCGCCAGGCCGAGCGCCGTGCGCGGCGGCTGGCCGGCGAGGACGCCGAACGATCAGCTGATCGAGGACCCGACGGCCGTCGACCCGTCGCCGGCCGTCCCGCCGGAGCTCGCCGCGGGCGCTCCGCCCCAGGACGAGGGCTTCTCCGAGCGGCTCGTCGCGCACGACCCGGTGCTCGGCGATCGGCCGTCCTTCGACGACCCGGCGCTCTCCGAGGACGAGGCGCTCTCCGAGGAAGAGACGCTCTCCGAGGACGAGGCCTACCAGGAGATCGAGGACTGGGAGGTCGAGGATCCGGAGGAGGCGATCGCCGCCGGCGGCGCGGGCGAGTCGGGCTACGAGGTGCGTGGCCGGCGCGGCCGCGAGGCGGGCGAGGCCCACAGGAACCGTCCGCGTGTCGTACAGTTCCTGATCGCTGTCTGGGCCGAGCTCCAGCGAGTCCAATGGCCGAACCGCCAGGCCCTCGTAACGCTCACCGGAGTAGTGCTCGGCTTTGTCCTGATCGCCGGCGGTTACCTCGGTCTGCTGGACGCCGTCTTCTCCGAACTGATCAAAGCGATTCTCTGAGCAACAATGTTCCGCTGGTACGCCGTCAACACCTACTCGGGTCACGAGAACAAGGTCAAACAGAACCTTGAGCACCGACGCATCTCGCTCGGGCAGGAGAACAGCATCCGCCAGATCGTGATCCCCACCGAGCAGGTGCAGGAGGTCAAGGACGGGCAGAAGCAGACGAAGGAGCAGCGCACCATGCCCGGCTACCTGCTCGTGAACATGAACCTGACCGACGACTCCTGGCAGCTCGTCAAGAACACCCCCGGGGTGACCGGCTTCGTCGGCGCCTCCAACAACCCCGTCCCGCTCAACCAGGGCGAGGTCGACCGGCTGCTGCACCGCGAGACCGCCGAGCGCCCGCGCACGCGCGCGCAGTTCTCGATCGGAGAGTCCGTCAAGGTCGTGTCCGGTCCGCTGTCCGACTTCTCGGGCGAGATCTCCGAGATCAACGAGGACGCGGCTAAGCTCAAGGTCCTCGTGTCGATCTTCGGGCGGGAGACGCCCGTCGAGGTCGGCTTCGACCAAGTGAAGAAGATCTAGTCGTTCATGGCCCGCAAAGTCCTCACACTGATCAAGCTCCAGGTGCCGGGCGGCGCCGCGAACCCGGCTCCGCCGGTCGGCCCTGCCCTGGGTCAGCACGGCGTGAACATCATGGAGTTCTGCAAGGCGTTCAACGCGCAGACCCAGCAGGACGCGGGCACGATCATCCCGGTCGAGATCACGGTCTTCGAGGACCGCTCCTTCACCTTCATCACCAAGACGCCGCCCGCCGCCGTGCTGATCAAGCAGGCGATCGGCATCGACAAGGGCTCGGGCGAGCCCAATCGCACCAAGGTCGGAACGATCACGCGCGCGCAGGTGCGTCAGATCGCCGAGCAGAAGATGCCCGACCTGAACGCGCACGACGTGGATCAGGCGAGCAAGATCATCGAGGGCACCGCGCGCTCGATGGGCGTGGACGTGACCCCATGAAGCACGGCAAGCGCTACCGCGCGAACCTCGAGAAGGTCGACCGCGAGCACGCCTACGAGCCCGCCGAGGCGGTGCGCATCATCAAGGACTTCGAGCCGGCCAAGTTCGACGAGACGGTCGAGGTGCACATCCGCACCGGCCTGAACGTCCGCCACGCCGAGCAGCAGCTGCGCGGCACGATCTCGCTGCCGCACGGTCTCGGCAAGGAGATGACCGTCGCGGTCTTCGCCAAGGGCGACAAGGCGCGCGAGGCCGAGGAGGCCGGCGCCGACCACGTGGGCGCCGAGGACCTGGCCGAGCGGGTGGAGGGCGGCTTCACCGACTTCGACGTGGCGATCGCGACACCGGACATGATGCCGGTGGTCGGCAAGCTCGGCCGCATCCTCGGCCCACAGGGCAAGATGCCCAACCCGAAGGTGGGCACGGTCACGATGGACGTGTCCAAGGCGGTGTCCGAGTCGAAGGCGGGCAAGATCGAGTACCGCACCGATCGCCACGCGATCGTGCATCTGCCGATCGGCAAGCTCAGCTTCGAAGGCGACGTGCTGCTCGAGAACTACGCGGCGCTGATCGACGAGATCGTGCGCGCCAAGCCGGCGGCGGCGAAGGGCCGCTACCTGCACACGGTGACGATCACGACGACGACGAACCCAGGCGTGAGGATCGACCCCTCGCGCACGCGCGACATCGTGGGGGAGCCCGCGCCTGTAGCCTGACCGGAAAGCGTTCCTGCCCGAGACCCCCGGCAGCCATAAGACCGGGGCAGGTGGAGCTCGCGAGTCGGACCTCCTGGTCCTTTCGCCTGAGCCCGCCTGCGTGCGGGCTCTTTTAGTTGAAAAAAGTGAGACGTGATGTCGAACAATCAAGTCAGAACGCGGGGCAGGATGCCCCGCGGAGGTAATCCCTATTGAATCGAGAACAGAAAGCAGCGGCCGTCGAAGAGGTGGCCACGCAGATCCAGGAGTCGGAGGCGGTCTTCGCCGTCGACTACCGCGGGATCTCCGTGCCCCAGGCGGCCGAGCTGCGCACCAAGCTCAACGACGCCGGCGCGCGCTTCCGGGTGGTCAAGAACACCCTGACCCAGCTGTCCGCGGACAAGGCCGGCGCCGAGTCGCTCAAGGAGCTGCTGGAGGGCCCGACCGCCTTCACGTTCGTGGCCGCCGACGGCGGCGACGTGGCGCTGGCGGCCAAGGCGCTCGCCCAGTTCCGCCGCGAGACCGAGCTGCTCGAGTTCAAGGGCGGCGTGATGGGCGGCGAGATCATCACCGCCGAGCAGATCACGGCGCTCTCCCGCCTGCCCGCGCGCGAGGTGCTGCACCAGCAGCTCGTCGCGATGGTCGCTTCGCCGATCACCGGACTCGTCCGTGGCCTCAACGCGCTGATCGCCGGACTGGCGATCCAGCTGCAGCAGATCGCCGAGCAGGGACTGGTGGGCGACGGCGAGGCGGCCGCCGAGGAGGCCGAGCCCACCGCGCCGGAAGAGGCCGAGCCCGCCGCTGCGACGGAGGAACCGGCAGCGGAGGCAGACGACGCCGCACCAGAGACCGAAGAAACTGACGCGCCCTCCGAGGGTGACGACGACGAACAGAAGGAGGGCTAGCGATGGCCACCGCCACCGAGCTCATCGAAGAGATCAAGAAGATGTCCGTACTCGAGCTGTCCGAGCTGATCAAGGCGCTGGAGGAGGAGTTCGGCGTATCCGCGACCGCGGTCGCCGCGCCGGCCGCCGCCGCTCCCGCCGGTGACGGCGGCGCGGCCGCCGAGGAGGAGTCCAGCACCGTCGACGTGGTGCTGACCGGCCCCGGCGAGAAGAAGATCCAGGTGATCAAGGTCGTGCGCGCCGCCACCGGCCTTGGCCTGAAGGAGGCCAAGGCGCTCGTGGACGAGGCCCCCAAGCCGATCAAGGAGGGCATCGACCGCGAGGAGGCCGAGAAGCTCAAGGGCGAGCTCGAAGAGGCCGGCGGAAGCGTCGAGCTGAAGTAGCGACGTCCCCACTGCCAGAGCGAAGGGCCGCCGATGCGCGGCCCTTCGCCGTTTTCGTCCTAGAGTTCCGCGGCGTGCCGCCGCGCCCCGACCACCACCGCACGCGGGGCGCGCTCGCGCTCGCCTGCCTGGCCACGATCGCGGCCGCCGACTTCACGCTGCATCGCCGCAAGCCGCCCTGGCTCTTGATCGGGCTGTTCGACCACCCGGCACACCTGGCGACCGCCGCCCTGCTGGCACTCGGCGCGCCCGCCCGCCCGCGGCGCTGGACCGTTGCCTTCCTGGCCGGAGCGCTGCTGCCGGACGTCGATCACATCCCGCTGGCGCTGCGCGACCAGCACCCCTCGCCCGACGACCCGCGTCCGGTGAGCCACTGCCTGCTCGCCGTTGCTCCGGTGGCCGCGCTCGCCGGCGTCACCCAGAGCGAGCGGCTGCACGGTGCGGCCAGCGGGATGATCGCCCACTACGCGCGCGACCTCGGCGTCGGGTCCGGCGTGCCGCTGCTCTGGCCCGCCACGAGACGGTCCATGCGCGTGCCCTACGCGCTCTATGCGGGCGCTTGCCTGGTGCTCGCCGGGCGGGCCCTCACCAGGGTGATACGGTCGCCCTGACCGGAGCAGGAAGTCCAAAGGCGAGCGAGGTCGGCAAGATGCCTGACGCAGTCGTGATCGTCGAGGTCCCGTCGCTCAAGACCGTCTTCGCCAACCGCTACGCGGAGACGATCACCGAGCGCAGCTTCGGTCGCCTCTCGAAGCTGGACCTCAACGAGGTCGAGGGCGAGGTCCTCCATCCCGACGGCAGACTCTACGAGCGCGCCGACTGGCCGATCATGCGCGCCACCCGGGGCGAGAAGGTCGCGGACGAGGAGTGCGTCTACCGCCTGCCCGACGGCGCCCAGATGACCTTCCGCATCAGCTCCGCTCCGGTGTTCGACCCCGACGGGGCCATCGTCGCCGCGGTGGCCGTCGGACGGGACATCACCGAGCAAGACGGCGGCGATTCCGCTAGCCTTTAACGCGGCCTATAGCCGTAGCCGTCCTTTGCAGAGCCGCGCCGGCACATATTCCCGGCGCCTCGGGACGGGGTCCGTGATGGCCGCGCCGCCCGCTATTTGCGGGGCCGGCATCTCCCCCTTTCGGGGGAGGATCTCTGTCTGCTATTCTGGTGGGTCGCGCTTTGCGCCCTGCCCGCCGTACCTCTCATCCAGTATCCGAAGGAGTCCGCTGCTTTGGCACGCGTTGATGCTGCTCGCACACGTCGCTCGTTCTCGCGCCTTGAGAACGCCCTCGAAGTTCCAAACCTGATCGATATCCAGCGACGCTCGTTCGAGTGGCTCGTGGACACCGCCAAGGGCGGTCTACGTGAGACCATCGACGACGTCTCACCCATCGAGGACTACACCGGCAATCTCGCCGTCGTCTTCGAGGACATCCACTTCGACGATCCGGTCGCTCCGATCTCGGAGTGTCGTGAGAAGGACCTCACCTACGCCCGCCCGCTGACCGTCAAGGTCGCGTTCCAGAACCGGGAGACCGGCGAGATCCGCGAGCAGTCCGTCTTCATGGGCGACTTCCCGTGGATGACCGACTGGGGCACGTTCATCATCAACGGCACCGAGCGCGTGGTCGTCACGCAGCTCGTCCGCAGCCCCGGCGCCTACGTGATGGAGCCGAAGGACCGCGAGAAGCAGGTCTTCATCGCGAACCTGATGCCCGCGCGCGGGTCCTGGCTCGAGCTGGAGATCGACAAGAAGGGCAAGGTCTTCGTCCGCATCGACCGCAAGCGCAAGCTTCCGGTCTCGGTGCTGCTGCGCGCAATGGGCGACACCCTGCGCGAGGGCGGCTACGTGCCCGAGGGCTGGACCGGCACCGACGAGGAGATCCTCGCCCTGTTCGACGAGTCCCTCTACATCCGGCTGACGCTGGAGTCGGACACCGAGGTGACCAAGTCGGAGGAGGGCTCGCTGATCGAGCTCTTCAAGAAGCAGCGCCCGGGCGAGCCGCCGTCGATCGACGCCGCCAAGAACCTGCTCAACCAGCTGTTCTTCGATCCCAAGCGCTACGACCTCACCCGCGTGGGTCGCTACAAGCTCAACTCGCGCCTGCACATCGACGAGCCGCTCGACACCCGCACGCTCACGCCGCGGGACATCATCGAGCTGATCAAGGAGCTGATCGCGCTCCCGCGCGAGCTCGGCATCCCCGAGTCCGGCATGTACGAGGACGAGGGCGAGCCGATCAAGGACTTCGCCGCCGAGGCGATCATCATGGAGCGCACCCCGATCGCCGACCGGCTCGACGAGTACGAGCACTTCGGCAACCGGCGCCTGCGCACGGTCGGCGAGCTGATCCAGGAGGCCTTCCGGATCGGCCTCTACCGCATGGAGCGGGTCGTACGCGAGCGCCTCACCACCGAGGACTCGGACACGATCACGCCGCAGACGATCATCAACATCCGCCCGGTCGTGGCGGCCCAGAAGGAGTTCTTCGGGTCCTCGCAGCTGAGCCAGTTCATGGACCAGACGAACTCGCTGTCCGGTCTGCGGCACCGGCGCCGCCTGTCGGCGCTCGGCGCCGGCGGCCTCACGCGCGAGCGCGCGCCCATCGAGGTGCGCGACGTGCACCCGACTCACTACGGCCGCATGTGCCCGATCGAGACCCCGGAGGGGCCGAACATCGGCCTGATCGGCTCGCTGTCGAGCTTCGCCGAGATCTCCGAGCACGGCTTCGTCACGACGCCCTACCGGGTCGTCAAGGACGGCGTGGTCACCGACGAGATCGTCCACCTGGACGCCACCCAGGAGGAGGACAAGGTGATCGCGCAGGCGAACGCCGAGTTCGACGAGAAGAGCGGCAAGCTCAAGGGCCCCGGCGTGGAGTGCCGCACGCGCGAGGAGGAGAGCGTCCTGGCGCCGCCCAAGAACGTCGACCTGATGGACGTCTCGCCGGTGCAGATCTGGTCGGTCACGACCGCCCTGATTCCGTTCCTCGAGCACGACGACGCCAACCGGGCGCTGATGGGCTCGAACATGCAGGCACAGGCCGTGCCGCTGCTCAAGACCGAGGCGCCGCTGGTCGGCACCGGCATGGAGATCCGCGCCGCCGTCGACACGGGTGACGTGGTGCTCGCCGGCAACGCCGGCACCGTCGACTACGTCGACGCCGAGCGCGTCGTGATCGAGACCAGCGACGGCAAGGAGGAGCACGAGCTCGAGAAGTACATGCGCTCAAACCAGGGCACGCTGATCCACCAGAAGCCGCTGGTCGACGCGGGCGAGAAGGTCAAGAAGGGCCAGGTGCTGGCGGACGGCTCCTCGACCGAGAACGGCGAGCTGGCGCTCGGCAAGAACTGCCTGGTCGCCTTCATGTCCTGGGAGGGCTACAACTTCGAGGACGCGATCATCATCTCGGAGCGCCTGGTCAAGGACGACGAGCTCACCTCGATCCACATCGAGGAGTACGAGATCGACGCCCGCACGACCAAGCTGGGCGACGAGGAGATCACCCGCGACATCCCGAACCGCTCGGAGGAGTCGCTGCGCAACCTCGACGACCGCGGCATCGTCCGCATCGGCGCCGAGGTCGGCTCCGGCGACCTGCTGGTCGGCAAGGTCACGCCCAAGGGCGAGACCGAGCTGACCGCCGAGGAGAAGCTGATCCGCGCGATCTTCAAGGAGAAGGCGCGCGAGGTCCGCGACACCTCGCTCAAGGTCCCCCACGGCGAGGGCGGCGTCGTCATCGACGTCAAGACGTTCAGCCGCGACAACGACGACGACCTGCCGCCGGGGGTCAACGACCTCGTGCGCGTGTATGTCGCCAAGAAGCGGAAGATCGCCGAGGGCGACAAGCTGGCCGGCCGTCACGGCAACAAGGGCGTGATCTCGAAGATCGTGCCCGAGGCCGACATGCCGCACCTCGAGGACGGCACCCCGGTCGACGTGATCCTCAACCCGCTCGGCGTGCCGAGCCGCATGAACCTGGGCCAGATCCTGGAGACGCACCTCGGGTGGGTCGCCGGGAGCGGCTGGTACGACGACGGCTCGGAGGCCTACAAGCACTCTCAGGAGAACGGCGGCCGCGTGCACGTGGCCACGCCGGTCTTCGACGGCGCGACCGTCGAGGACGTCGACGAGGCGCTCGTGCGCTGGCAGGAGGAGCACGGCGCCGGCCGCGGCATCAACTTCGAGATCGACAAGTCGGAGCGTGAGGGCCGACGCTGCTCGGGGAAGGTGCAGCTCTACAACGGGCGCTCCGGCGAGCCCTATGAGCAGACGGTCACGATCGGCTTCATGTACATCCTGAAGCTGCTGCACCTCGTGGACGACAAGATCCACGCGCGCAGCACCGGCCCCTACTCGCTCGTCACCCAGCAGCCGCTGGGCGGCAAGGCGCAGTTCGGCGGCCAGCGCTTCGGCGAGATGGAGGTGTGGGCGCTCGAGGCCTACGGCGCGGCGTACACCCTCCAGGAGATGCTCACGATCAAGTCCGACGACACCGTCGGGCGCGTGAAGGCCTACGAGGCGATCGTCAAGGGCGAGAACATCGCCGAGCCCTCCATCCCGGAGTCGTTCAAGGTGCTGCTGAAGGAGATGCAGTCGCTCGCCCTCGACGTGGACGTGCGCTCGGAGGAGGGCGCCGGCGTCGAGCTGCGCGACGAGGACGACGACCTGCTGCGCGCCGCCGAGGAGCTCGGCATCGACCTCTCAGGGGTCCGTGCCACAGACGGCGAAGCGGCGGACGAGTCCGAGGACAAGGTTGAAGCCCAGGGCGAGGGGGGCCAGACGGATGAGCCCAAGGAAGCCCAGGACGCGGAATACATCGAGGAGTAAGGGACCGAATTCGTGATTGACATCAACAACTTCGACGCCATCAAGATTGGCCTGGCGTCGTCCAAGCAGATCCGGTCCTGGTCCTCGGGCGAGGTCACCAAGCCGGAAACCATCAACTACCGGACGCTCAAGCCGGAGAAGGACGGCCTCTTCTGCGAGCGCATCTTCGGTCCCACCAAGGACTGGGAGTGCTACTGCGGCAAGTACAAGCGCGTCCGCTACAAGGGCATCGTCTGCGAGCGCTGCGGCGTGGAGGTCACGCGCAGCAAGGTGCGCCGCGAGCGCATGGGGCACGTGGACCTCGCGGCCCCCGTGTCGCACATCTGGTTCTTCAAGGGCGTTCCGTCGCGGATCGGCTACCTGCTCGACATGGCTCCGAAGGAGCTCGAGAAGGTCCTCTACTTCGCGGCGTCGATCGTCACCTGGGTGGACGACGAGGCGCGCCAGAAGGACGTCTCGAAGCTCGAGAAGGAAGTCCAGAAGACGATCGACTCCTACGACGCCGAGCGCGAGGAGCGTGTGCTCGAGCTGAAGGAGTCGCTCGAGCGCCGTCTCGAGTACCTCAAGTCCGGCAAGCAGACCGGCTTCTCCGACGACGACATCCTCTGGGCGGACACGCTCGACGTGGATCTCAAGAAGCTCGCCGACGACGAGCGCGAGAAGATGGAGAAGGAGATCCGCAAGCAGTTCGACGCGGACATCGCCGACACCGAGGCCTACATCGAGGACGCCTCCGAGCGGATGCGCCAGGTCTGGGAGCTGTTCCAGACGATGGAGCCCAAGCAGGTGATCGCGGACGAGACGACCTTCCGCGAGCTGAAGGACCGCTTCGGGTCGCCGTTCGGCTGGGGCGAGTACTTCCGTGGCGGCATGGGCGCCGAGTCGGTGCGTGACCTGCTCCAGCAGGTCGACCTCGACGCGGAGCGCGAGGAGCTCGAGGACCAGGTCAAGACGGCCAAGGGCCAGAAGCAGTCGCGCGCGGTCAAGCGCCTGAAGGTCGTGTCGGCCTTCATCCACTCGGACAACCGGCCCGAGGACATGGTCCTCGAGGCGGTGCCGGTGATCCCGCCGGAGCTGCGCCCGATGGTGCAGCTCGACGGCGGCCGCTTCGCCACGTCCGACCTGAACGACCTCTACCGGCGCGTGATCAACCGGAACAACCGGCTCAAGCGCCTGCTCGATCTCGGCGCGCCCGAGATCATCGTCAACAACGAGAAGCGGATGCTGCAGGAGGCCGTCGACGCGCTGTTCGACAACGGCCGCCGCGGCCGGCCCGTCACCGGGCCGGGCAACCGCCCGCTCAAGTCGCTCAGCGACATGCTCAAGGGGAAGCAGGGACGCTTCCGCCAGAACCTGCTCGGCAAGCGCGTGGACTACTCGGGCCGCTCGGTCATCGTGGCGGGCCCGGAGCTGCGCATCCACCAGTGCGGGCTGCCCAAGCTGATGGCGCTCGAGCTGTTCAAGCCGTTCATCATGGCGCGGCTCGTCGAGCGCAAGTCGGTGCAGAACATCAAGGCCGCCAAGAAGATGGTGGACTCGATGATCCCCGAGGTCTGGGACGTGCTCGAGGAGGTCATCCAGGAGCACCCGGTGCTGCTCAACCGCGCGCCGACGCTCCACCGCCTCGGGCTGCAGGCCTTCGAGCCGGTGCTGGTCGAGGGCAAGGCCATCCAGGTCCACCCGCTCGTCTGTCACGCGTTCAACGCGGACTTCGACGGCGACCAGATGGCCGTGCACGTGCCGCTGTCCGCCGAGGCCCAGGCCGAGGCGCGCTTGCTGATGCTGTCGGCGAACAACATCCTGTCGCCGGCGCACGGCAAGCCGCTCGCCACGCCCTCGCAGGACATGGTGCTGGGTTCCTACTACCTCACCTACGGCCCGGACGAGCAGGAGCTCGC
>CAVRKM010000009.1:0-336860 GCA_963722245.1 uncultured Thermoleophilaceae bacterium | reverse complement strand
CGGCGGCGCGCGCGTATTCGACGTCCGCGCCGGCCTCACGGCTCGCATCGCCTGGCGCCGTGGCCGGTATCCGCGCACGGATGGTTGTGCCGCCGCCGACCGGGCTCTCGATCTCGAGCGTGCCGCCGAGCGCGCTGACGCGGTCGGCGAGCCCGCTTAGTCCCGAGCCTCGCGCGGGGTCAACGCCCCCGCTGCCGTTGTCGCGCACCTCAACCGTCGCGTGTCCTTCGCTCATCGCGACCCGCACCTCGATCCGATCCGAGTCGGCGTGCTTGGCGGCGTTCGTCAGCGCTTCGACGACGACGAAGTACGCGGTCGTCTGCACCGACAACGGGAGCTTCTCGCAGCTGTCGAGGTCGAGCTCGACCGGCACCGTCGAGCGGCCGGCCACGGCCGCAAGCGCGGCCTCGAGACCGCGATCGGTGAGGATGCTGGGGTGGATCCCGCGAGCGAGCTCGCGGAGCTCCTCGAGTGCGGCATCGAGCTCGGCGCGCGCGACCGCGAGCTCGCGGGTCGCCGCGGAGTTCGGCTCGAGACTCGACTCGAGCCGTCGGAGGCTCAGCGCGAGCGAGACGAGCCGCTGCTGGGCGCCGTCGTGGAGGTCGCGCTCGATTCGTCGCCGCGCGGCGTCCGCGGTCTCGACGATCCGCGCACGCGAGGCGGCCAGCTGCTCACGCGCGTCCACGTTGGCGAGCGCTGCGGTGACCAGCTCGGCGAAGTTGCTGATTCTCGCCTCGGTCCCCGCCGGGAACGCGTGCGCCAGCTCGCTGGACGCCATGACCGCGCCCCAGAGGCGACCGGCCACATAGATCGGAGCTCCCACCACCGAGTGGATGCCGAACTCGCGCAGCCGCTCCGCGAGCTCGCTCTGCACGTCGTCGTAGTCGTCCACGCGCTCGGGGCGCCCGCTTCGGTAGAGCTTCGCGGTCACCGATTCTCCCTCTACGGGGATGCGCTCGCCGATCGGGAACGACGGGGTGTCGTTACCCGTCCAGGAGCCGACCACCGTCGCGAAGTGCTCATCCTCGTAGCGGATCATGTCGGTGGTCTTCACCGCGAGCAGCTTCCCGAGCTCTTGGCACACCTGGTCGAAGAGTGCTGGCGCGGGTGTGGAGGCGGCCACCATGGTCGCGACTCGGCGTAGCGCAGCCTGCTCGGCCAGAAGTGCCTGCAAGCGGGTGGGGTTCTCGTCGCTGCTCATCGGAAAACCGAAGCTCGGCACCGCCGCTACTACGCCGCGAGAACGAGCCTAGCGAAGCCGCTCGCCGGCGCCAGATCACCCGCTCCGGGCGATGCGTGGTCCCCATAGCCGCGGATAGCGTCGCTGCGTGATGCGGGTGCGGACTTGATCGGCCATTCGCTTGCCGTTGCGCACCAGCCCTTCGCGAGGGCGGGGTGGGACCGCTGGATCGCGGCTGGCTTCATGGTCGGGTCGGCTTGTTTTTTCATCGGGCCCTTCCCGGGGTTCACACAGCTCGTCGGGCCCGGAGCCGACGGGGTCGTCTTCTTCGCGGGCTCGATCTTCTTCACGGTGGCGGCCGGCCTCGAGGGCCGGGAGGCGACATTGCGGCGGGGGCACCGTTTCGGTGCAGATCCGTCGTGGTGGAGCGCGGCGATCCAGTTCGTGGGGACGTTGCTGTTCAACTTCAGCACGTTCGCGGCCATGCAGGACGGGCTGTCGACCAAGCAGGCGAACCGCCTGGTCTGGGCGCCCGACGTGTTCGGGTCCACCGCCTTCCTGATCTCCGGCGCGCTCGCTTATCGCGTTGCCACCGGGCCGCACCTGCTCCCCGTGCGCCGCGACCGCGACTGGTCGATGGCCGCCGTCAACCTGGCCGGCTGCGTGTTGTTCGGGATCTCGGCGGTGGCGTCCTTCGTAGTGCCGTCGAGCGGCTCGATTCTCGCCCTGGCCGCCGCCAACTGGACCACCGCGCTCGGCGCTGCCTGTTTCTTCGCCAGTGCACTGATGCTGTTCACCAAGGAGGCTTCACATGTCACACAACAATGAGCCCGCCGCCGACGACCCGGAGGTCGCGCTGAGCCGTCAGCTCGAGGCGCTGGCCCGCCAGTACGGCAACCGCTTCCTGCTCGAGCCGGCACCCGACAACGAGCTGCCGGAGCACGGCATGGCCGCCGTGGACGCCATGCGGCTGATCGGAGAGGAGCTGGTGCTCGACGGGATCCCGATGCGCAACCTGGCGACGTTCGTAACCACCTGGATGGAGCCCGAGGCCCAGCGGATCATCGCCGAGAACCTCCACCGCAATTTCATCGACCACGCCGAGTACCCGCAGACGGCCGAGATCGAGCAACGCTGCATCCGGATGCTGGCCGATCTCTTCAACGCGCCGGGGGAGACGACCGGCGCGCGCACCCAGGGCTCGTCGGAGGCGATCATGCTGGGCGCCCTCTCGCTCAAGTGGAAGTGGCGCGGACGCCAGGAGAAGGCGGGCAAGGACACCAGTCGCCCGAACCTCATCTTCGGCGGCGACGTGCACGTGGTGTGGGAGAAGTTCTGCCGCTACTTCGACGTCGAGCCGCGCATCATCCCGCTCCAGCCCGACAAGTACACGATCGGGCCGGAGGACGTGGAGCCCCACATCGACGAGAACACGATCGGCGTGGCCGCCGTCCTCGGGACCACGTTCACGGGGCATGCCGACGACATCGTCGGCATCAACGATCTGCTCGTGCGCCTCAAGCACGAGAAGGGACTCGACGTTCCGCTCCACGTGGACGGCGCGAGCGGCGCCTTCGTGTGGCCGTTTCTCTACCCGCACTCGGAGTGGGACTTCCGTCTCGAGCAGGTTCGCTCGATCAACGCGTCGGGCCACAAGTTCGGACTCGTCTACCCGGGCATCGGCTGGCTCATCTTCCGCGAGCGCAGCGACCTGCCCGATGACCTCGTTTTCGAGGAGAACTACCTGGGCAAGACCGACGCCACCTTCACGCTCAACTTCTCGACGGGCTCGGCGATGGTGCTCGCCCAGTACTACAACTTCGTCCGTTTCGGGCGAACCGGCTACCGCTTCATCATGGAGACGATGCAGGCCAACACCCGCGTGCTCGCCGAGCGGCTCAAGGAGATCGGCGTGTTCACCCTGATCGGAGACGGCGAGGAGCAGCTGCCGCTGGTGGCCTTTCAGCTCGCCGAGAAGCACGGCTACGACGAGTTCGACATCGCCTCGCAGCTGTCCGCCGAGCGGGGCTGGATGGTTCCCGCGTACACGCTGCCGCCGAACGCGGACCACGTGAAGATCATGCGAGCGTTGGTCAAGCTGACGCTCGGGCACACCCTGACCACCACCCTGGCCCACGACATCGCCGACGCATGCGCGACGCTCGAGAAGAAGGGTGGCCTGCACGAGCTGGATCGCAAGCGGGTCAAGACTGGGACGGGGTACTGACCCGGGCGCGGGTGGGCTGATCGCGCCAACCCTTGGGCGCTATCGCGCCAACGTCGGATATCCGTCTGGGGCGGGCCAGATCGCCAGCTAGCGTGCTGATGGTCGTCGTATTTGCGGGAGCCGCCGAGCCGGTGCTCCCTCCTCGCGTAACCCTCCCCATGGCCGATCCAGCCGCCACACTCGTCCGCTCGCACTACGAGGCGCTCGGAGACTTCTACCGAGCGGCTTGGGGCGACTCGATGCACTTCGCGGTCTTCGAGGGGGGCGAGCCGAGGACCGACGCGGTTGCCGCCACCGAGCGGATGCTCGCGGACGAGGCCGGGTTCGGCCCGCTGTCGTCGGTGCTGGACGTCGGCTGCGGCGCGGGCGGTCCGGCGCTTGCGATCGCCGCGTACTCGGGCGCGCACGTGACGGGGGTCGACCTCGTGCCGCGCCACGTGGAGCTCGCCCGTCGGCGTGCGGCGGACGAGGGGCTTGCCGCGCGGACGACGTTCGCCGTGGCCGATGCGACGCAGCTCCCGATGGAGGACGAGACGTTCCACCACGTGTGCGCGATCGAGTCCGCCTACCACGCCGCGGACAAGGATCGCTTCTACGGCGAGTGCGCGCGCGTCCTGCGTCCGGGGGGCATGTTCCTCGGCACCGACTGGCTGCGGCGCGGGGCGGAGGACGACGAGCGCCACCTCGGGCCGGTGCGCGAGCACTTCGCGATCCCTGAGCTCCTGACCCTGGACGAGCTCCGCGACCACCTGCGCGACGCCGGGCTCGTGCCCGAGGTCGTGGAGGACCTCCGCGCCCGCGGGGAGATCGGGCGCAACTGGGAGCCGCTGGGCGCGGGGGCATGGCCGCGACTCCTGCGCGCCTCGCGCGATTCCGACCCGACGTCGTCACGAACCTTCGCGGCCGGAGCCAGGGCGCTGGCCGCCGCGGCCGACGCCGGCGCCTTCGTCCTCGGGCACTTCCGGGCGCACAAGCCATGACGACGCGCCCTCGACCGGCCGGTCGATTCGCGCCAAGCCGGGTTGGACTTTCGGACGATCCCGGTAGCACCAGTCCTATGGCAGGGCCCTCGTACCACCAACTCGCTGCCCGCGAGTCCGAACACGCGCGAGCTGAACGGGCACGCGCCGAAAACGCCAGGACATTCGCGCTGCGTCAATCCGATGTCGGTCTGCGCGACCACTTCCTGCGCGTCGCCTCGCGGTGCGAGTCGGACTCCGACTACCACGCGCGAAGGGCCCGGCGCTTCGAGGCGCTCGCGGCGACAGGCGGGGACGCTATTTGGGTGGGG
Source organism: uncultured Thermoleophilaceae bacterium (assembly GCA_963722245.1). GTDB lineage: Bacteria > Actinomycetota > Thermoleophilia > Solirubrobacterales > Thermoleophilaceae > JACVRW01. The sequence goes on along the minus strand of CAVRKM010000009.1, from coordinate 332,162 downwards.
CGCTGAATTCCACGCGCCCCGCGACCATCGTCGTGCCGACCAGGGGGACGCCCGGCCGGTACACGAGGTGCGTGTAGGAGGGGCAGTCGAGGATCAGCGCGTCGGCCCGTGCGCCGGGGGCGAGCCGGCCGACGTCGTCCCGTTGCAGGGCACGAGCCCCGCCGCGGGTGGCGGCCAGGAGCGCCTCCTCGGGGGTCATGCGCAGGTCCCTCACCGCGAGCGCGATGCAGAACGCCATCGAGGTCGTGTAGCTGGATCCGGGGTTGCAGTTGGTCGCGATGGCCACCTCGACGCCGGCGTCGATCGCCCGTCGAGCGTCTGGGTACGGCTGGCGGGTCGAGAAGTCGGTGGCGGGCAGGAAGGTCGCGACGGTGTCGCCGCCGGCGAGCGCGGCGAGGTCGTCGGGGGAGAGGTAGGTGCAGTGGTCCACGGATGCCGCGCCCAGCTCCACGGCGAGCTGGACGCCGGGCCCGAAGCCGAGCTGGTTGCCGTGCACCCGCAGGCCGAGACCCGCCTCGCGGCCCGCCTCGAGGACGGCGCGCGACTGGTCCGCGTCGAACGCACCCTCCTCGCAGAAGACGTCGATCCAGCGCGCGTAGGGCCGGCACGCGTCGAGCATCTCGCCGCAGACCAGCTCCACGTACTCGTCCGCCCGGCCGTCGTACTCGTCCGGCACCGCGTGCGCTCCGAGGAAGGTCACGTCGTCGGTCAACTCGGCGGCGACCGCGCATGAGCGGCGCTCGGCCTCCGGCTCGAGCCCGTAGCCGGACTTGATCTCCAGGTGCGTGATCCCCGCCCGCATGGCCTCGGCGCGTCGGGCGCGCGCGAGTCCCCGGAGCTCATCCTCGCTCGCGGCCCGGGTGGCGGCGGTGGTGACCCTGATCCCGGACGCCGCGTAGGGCCGGCCGGCCATGCGGGCGGCGAACTCGTCGGCGCGGTCGCCGGCGAAGACGAGATGCGTGTGGCTGTCCACGAATCCCGGTATCACGCAGCGGCCGGCGGCATCGAGGCGCTCGTCCCCGGCGGCCCCGGCAGGCTCGATGCTCGCGACCCGCTCGCCGTCGATGACGACGGCGGCGTCGCGCACGAGCCCCAGCGGCCCCTCGCCGAGGGAGGGCTCGCCCGTGACCAGGAGACCGATGTTGTCGATGACCAGGACGCTCACGCCGCCACGCCCAGGATGGCCTCGTGCAGCTCTCGGGCCACGTCGACGGTCGCGTGCCGGCCGTCGGCGACGATCTCGCGGCCGTCAACGAGCACGTGCCGCACGTCGCCGGCGCCCGCCGCGAACACGACCGCCTGGACCGCGTTCTCCGGCTCGGTGCCGGCCAAGCGCACGCCGGCGAGGGAGACCGTGACGAGATCGGCTCGCGCCCCAGGGGCGATCCGCCCGGCGTCCGGCCAGCCGAGGCACGCGTGCCCGTCCTCGGAGGCCGCCCGCAGCAGCGCGGCGGCGGTGTGGTGTCCGCGCTCACCGCTCGCCAGGCGCTCGTCCAGCTCGACGGCGCGAGCCTCCTCGAACAGGTCGATCGCGGCGTGGGAGTCGCTGCCGAGAGCGAGTGATGCGCCCGCCTCCGCCAGCCCGCTCATCCGGCCGATGCCGTCGGCCAGGTCACGCTCGGTGGTCGGGCAGACGCAACAGCAGGCCCCGGCGCCGCCGAGCAGCGTCACGTCGGCGTCCTCCAGGTGAGTGGCATGCACCGCGGTGAAGCGCGCCGCGAGCGCGCCGGCCTCGGCGAGCACCGCCGTGGGGGTGCTTCCGTAGGCCTCCAGGCAGGCCTGGTTCTCGTCCGGCTGCTCCGACACGTGCGCGTGCAGGGGACGGTCGCGCGCCCGGGCCCAGCCGGCCACGATCGCGGCGGCGCCGGGGTCGACCGCGCGCACGCTGTGGATCGCCGCCCCGATCCGGACGGACTCGTCATCCCGCAGCGCCTCGACCCGCTCCACCCAGGCCTCCACGCTGCCGTCGGAGAAGCGTCGCTGGGGACCGACCGGCGGCTCCCCGATCCCTCCGTGCAGGTAGCAGGCGTCGATCAAGGTGATCCGTATGCCGGCGTCGGCGGCCGCGGCGATCAGCGCCCGCCCCATCTCGTTGGGGTCGTCGTACGGCACCCCGTCGGGACCGTGGTGGACGTAGTGGAACTCGCCGACCGCCGTTATGCCGGCCAGCGCCATCTCGGCGTAGGTCGCGCGAGCAAGCGCCACGTAGCTCTCCGGATAGAGCCCGCCGGCCACCCGATACATCTGCTCGCGCCAGGTCCAGAACGAGCCGCTTCCAGCCTGGGTGCGGCCGCGCAGCGCCCGCTGGAACGCGTGTGAGTGGGCGTTGGCGAGGCCGGGGAGGGTCAGCCCCTCCAGGCGCCGCGCGCCGGGTGGCGGGCCGGGCGTGCCGCTCGTGACAGCGGCGATCCTGCCGTCCTCGACGGTCACCACCACGCCGGCCGCCGCCGTCGGCCCGCCGAGCCAGGCCAGCTCGCACCAGTAGGCCGTCACGAGCCCGGCTAACCGCCGCTCTCGCGCATCGGGATGCGCACGCCGCGCTCCTCCGCCACCTCGCTCGCTCGCTCGTAGCCGGCGTCCACGTGGCGCATCACCCCGGTGCCCGGATCGGCCGTCAGCACCCGGTCGAGCTTCTCGGCGGCGAGGTCGGAGCCGTCGGCCACACAGACCATGCCCGCGTGGATCGACCGCCCGATCCCGACGCCCCCGCCATGGTGGATGCTCACCCAGGAGGCGCCGGAGGCCGTGTTCACCATCGCGTTCAGCAGCGGCCAGTCGGCGATCGCGTCCGACCCGTCGAGCATCGACTCGGTCTCGCGGTAGGGCGAGGCGACCGAGCCCGAGTCGAGGTGGTCGCGCCCGATCACGATCGGCGCCCGCAGCTCGCCGCTGCGGACCATCTCGTTGAAGCGCAGTCCCAGCCGGCGACGCTCGCCGTAGCCGAGCCAGCAGATCCGCGCGGGCAGCCCCTGGAACGCGATGCGCTCGCCCGCCATGCGGATCCAGCGTGCCAGGCTCTCGTCGGCCGGGAACTCCTCGAGCACGGCCCGGTCGGTGGCCGCGATGTCGTCCGGATCGCCCGACAGCGCCACCCAGCGGAACGGCCCCTTGCCCTCGCAGAACAGCGGCCGGATGTAGGCCGGAACGAAGCCCGGATAGTCGAACGCGCGCTCGAAGCCGCCCAGCTTCGCCTCGGCGCGCAGGCTGTTGCCGTAGTCGAAGACCTCCGCGCCGGCGTCCTTGAAGCCGACCATCGCGAAGCAGTGGGCCGCGGCCGAGCGGCGGGCGCGGCGGATGTACTCCTCGGGATCGTCGCGGCGCAGGACGTCGGCCTCGGCGAGCGTCAGCTCGGCGGGCACGTAGCCGACCAGCGGGTCGTGCGCGCTGGTCTGGTCGGTGACCACGTCCGCCTCGAAGCCCGCGCGCAGCAGCGCGGGGAGGACCTCGGCGGCGTTCGCGCACAGGCCGACGCTGAGGGCTCGTCGCTCCCGCTTCGCGCGCGTGCAGCGCTCGACCGCGTCGGCGAGATCGTCCGCCTCCTCGTCGAGGTAGCGGGTCTCGAGCCGGCGCCGGATGCGATCGCGGTCGACCTCCACGCACAGTGCGACCCCCTCGTTCATCGTCACCGCGAGCGGCTGGGCCCCGCCCATGCCGCCGAGCCCCGCGGTGAGCGTGATGGTGCCGGCGAGCGAGCCACCGAAGCGCCGGCGGGCGATCTCCGCAAAGCACTCGTACGTGCCCTGCACGATGCCCTGGCTGCCGATGTAGATCCACGAGCCCGCCGTCATCTGGCCGTACATCGTCAGCCCGAGCGCCTCGAGCCGGCGAAACTCGTCCCAGGTCGCCCATTCGCCGACGAGGTTGGAGTTCGCGATCAGCACGCGCGGCGCCCACTCGTGCGTGCGAAACACGCCCACGGGCTTCCCGGACTGGACGAGCATCGTCTCGTCGTCGGCGAGCGTTCGCAGCGTGCGGATCAGGGCGTCGAACGCCTCCCACGAGCGCGCGGCCCGACCGGTTCCGCCGTAGACCACCAGGTCGTCCGGCCGCTCGGCCACGTCCGGGTCGAGGTTGTTCATGAGCATCCGCAGCGCCGCCTCCTGCGGCCAGCCGCGGCACGATCGTTCGGCGCCGCGTGGTGCGTGGACGGGGCGGGCGCTCACTCGAGGCTCCCGACCGCGCCCTCGACCGCGTCGAGGACGGCGCCCGAGGCGACCAGCGCCTCGGCCTGCGCCAGCTCAGGAGCCAGCCAGCGGTCCGGCCCGGCGCCGGGGATGGCCGCCCGCACGGCGGCCAGCGCGGCCCCCGTGCCGGGCGCAGGTTGCAGCGGGGCGCGCAGATCGAGCGCTCGCGCCGCGGCGGTGAGCTCCACCGCCAGGATGCGGCCGAGGTTCGCGAGCACGGTGCGGAGCTTGCGGGCCGCGCCCCAGCCCATCGACACGTGGTCCTCCTGCATGGCGCTCGTGGGCAGCGAGTCGGCGCTCGCCGGCACGCACAGGCGGCGGTTCTCGGCGACCATCGCGGCCTGGGTGTAGTGAGCCAGCATCAGCCCGGAGTTCACCCCCGCGTCCTCGGTGAGGAACGGCGGCAGACCGTACGAACGGCTCGAATCGAGCATGCGGTCCGTGCGGCGCTCGGCGATCGCACCCACTTCGGCGGCCGCGATCGCCAGGAAGTCGCAGGCCAGCGCCACCGGCGCCCCGTGAAAGTTCCCGCACGACTCCACGCGGCCGTCGGGTAGGACCACCGGGTTGTCGATGGCCGAGCGCAGCTCGGCGGCGGCGACCGTCTCCACGTGGTCACGAGTGTCGCGCGTGGCCCCGTTCACCTGCGGCGCGCAGCGCACCGAGTAGGCGTCCTGCACGCGCGGATCGTCGTGGCGGTGGCTCGCCACGATCTCGCGAGCCGGCGAGCAGCCGCATGAGGTTGGCGGCGCTGCGCGCCTGCCCGGGCTGGGGGCGCATGGCCACGAGGTCGGCGGCGAAGGCGCGGTCCGTCCCGAGCAGCGCCTCCGTCGACATGGCCGCCGTCACGTCCGCCAGCTTGAGCAGCCGACCCACGTCGTGTAGGGCCAGCAGCAGCATCCCGAGGATGCCGTCCGTGCCGTTGATCAGCGCGAGGCCCTCCTTCGCGGTCAGCGTCACCGGCTCGATCGACACGGCGGCCAGCCCGTCGGCCGCCGGGACGCGCTCGCCGGCGGCCGTCCAGACCTCGCCCTCGCCGATCAGGGCGAGGCCACAGTGGGCGAGGGGAGCGAGATCGCCGCTCGCCCCGAGCGACCCGTGCTCGGGGACCACGGGGTCGAGCCCCGCCGCCAGCAGGGCGAGCATGGTGTCGGCCACGATCGGGCGCGCCCCCGAGCGGCCCATCGCCAGCGAACGGGTGCGGAGGAACATCATCGCCCGCACCGCCTCACGCTCGATCGGGGGACCCATGCCCGCGGCGTGCGACCGGATCAGGGCACGCTGAAGCTCCTCGCGCCGCTCCGGCGGGATCCAGGTGCCGGCCAGCGAGCCGAAGCCGGTCGAGACGCCGTAGACCGGATGGTCCGATCCGGCGAGCCGCTCGACCACGGCCGCGCTCTCGGCCATGGCGGCGCGCGCCTGGTCCGACAATCGCGCCGCCGCTCCGTGCCGCGCGACGGCGACAACGTCGGCCGGCTCCACCCGGTCGCCGGTCAGCTCGATCGTCGCCGCCTGCATCACGGCCATTCGATCACATCGCCGGCGACCTATCCTTGCGCTCGCGTGCTGCGGCTCGTCACGATCCCGATCAGCCATTACTGCGAGAAGGCGCGGTGGGCGCTCCAGCGGGCCGGGATCCCGTACCGGGAGGAGCGCCACGTCCAGGGCATCCACCGGATCGCGGCGCGCCGGGCGGGCGGCGGGCGAACGACTCCGGTGCTGGTCACGCCGCAGGGCGCGCTCGGCGAGTCGGAGGAGATCCTCCTCTGGGTCGACGGGCGCACGCCGCCGGAGCGACGGCTCTTCCCGTCCGAGCCGGCCGAGCGTGCCGAGGTCCTGAGGCTAAGCCGGCGCTTCGACGAGCGGCTCGGGCCGAGGGGCCGGCGGTTCATGTACGTGAAGATGCTCGCCCAGCCCGAGCTGATGATCCGCTTCAACAATCAGGGCGTGCCGCGATGGGAGGATCGCGCGCTGCGGCTCGGGTGGCCGCTGGCCGTGCGCTTCCTCGGCCGCGCGCTCGGCATCCGCCCGGGCGTCGAGATCGAGGACGAGGCCGTGGTCTGGGAAGAGCTCGACTTCGTCGCGGAGCTGCTGTCAGACGGTCGCAGGCACCTCTGCGGCGAGCGCTTCACCGGCGCCGACCTCACCTTCGCGGCGCTGTCGGCGTCCGTCGTGGTGCCGCCGGTGTACGGCGTGCCGCTGCCCCAGCCCGACGTGCTGCCGCCGGAGATGGCGGCGTTCGTCCAGAGCGTGCGAGACCACCCCGCCGGGCGCTACGCGCTCGGGTTGTTCGAGGAACGCCCTAGACCCGCCTAGAGGCGGAACGTTGGCTCCGGCAAAGCGCCGGGTGGCTCGACCGCCTCGATCATGAAGCCGAGCGCGTCGGCGGTGTCGTAGTAGGCGAACACGCCGTCGCGGTCCGCGCCGAACGAATGCCCGGTCTGGATCGCCGGGAAGCCCGCGGCGGTCATCTGCGCCGTCGTCTCCGCGATCGATTCGACCACGTATCCCAGGTGGTGGAAGCCCGCGCCGCGCTCGGACAGCCAGTCCGCGTGGACGCTCGGACCCGTCAGCGGCTCGATCAGCTCGAACTGGGGTCGGTCGTCGTTGAGCACCAGCCGTGACGACCACGGGGCGGGCTCACCGCGATACGTGCACCCCTGGACCGAACCGGCGTCGAACACGTATCCGCGCCACGGGCCCGCCGCGAGCATCTCGTCGAAATCGCGGGCGGCGCGCGCGAGGTCGTTGACCACGAACGCGACCTGGAACGGCACAAGCCCCGAAAACGCCCCGATCACACGGCAAGTCTACGGGCCCAAACAGGCGCGAAATGGCACAACGCCGCGCGTATACCCCCCGGACGTGCGAAAGACAGTCGACGCGAACCTCGCGCTCGTTCGGCGGACGTACGAGCTTTGGAACATCGGTGGTCCGGAGCCCCTGGTCGGGCACATCTGGCCGCCGGACGTCGTCTTCTACGAGACCCCGGAGATGCCCGACACGGGTGTGTACCGAGGAGTCGAGGCGGTCGTCGGCCGGATGCACGAGCTGGTCGAGACGGCCGGCCACTTCCAGATCAGCGTGCACTCGCTCGAAGGCTGCGGCGACTTCGTGCTGGCGGCGTTCGACCTGAGGGCCAAGGGGGCGATCAGCGGCCTGCACCTGACGCGCCGCATCTTCCACGTGCTGCGGTGCAGGGGCGGCCGGGTGCGTGAGTTCCGCGCCCATTTCGACGCCCGCCGAGCTCGCCGCGACTACGAGCGGCTGTGCGCCGCCGTGGCCTAGTCGCCGGGTAGCCAGCCGTCGCGGTAGCGCGTGGGCCGCGGCTCCGCGAAGCGAGCGTACGCCGGCCCCGGGTCGCTCGTCTCCTCCTCGACGCCGGCCCCGTGGCGCAGGGCAACCTCGTCCACCGTGTAAGCGCCGCCGTTGCAGTTCTCGTCGATGTGCTCGCGCGCGCCCACTCCGAGGACGACGCAGGGGCCGTCTCCGGCTCCCACGATCATGTGCCCCGTCTCGGGCGGGCAGTGCACGAAGTCCCACTGCCGCAGCGGCCGCTCCTGGCCCTCGACGATCAGCAGCGCCTCGCCCGACAGCACGAGGAAGTCCTCCTGATCGGCTTCCCAGTGGTACATGCCGATCGGCTCGCCCGGCCCCAGGACGACCAGCTGGACACCCACCTGCGGGAAGAGCGTCTCGGCGTCGTGGGCGGTCCAGCCGGTGAACGGCAGGCTGTCGCCGCGACCCTCGCGGTGGCGCCAGCGCGCCTCGCGCGCGTTGAGGACGAACCATCCCTCGCCCCGTGGGACGAGTCCCGCGTCGGTCTGCTCTAGCTCGGCCTCGGGGACCATGGCCGGAGGATAGACCGGCCCGCGAGCCCGTCGAATCGCCGGCCCAGCGCCTCGTAGCGCTCCGGCGCGAACAGCGACAGCCCCATCGCGCCGGCCAGCGGCAGCGTCCACGCCAGGTAGAAGACGTTGATCAGCCACGCGTGGTTCGTCGGCACGATCAGCTCGTTCATCATCAGCAGCGCCGCGATCGTGTAGGCCGACAGCACCGGCACTTCGCGGCGCAGCCCCTCGAACGCGATCAGCGCGATCAGGAACGGCGCATGGTGGTAGCTGAACGTGAGCGGGTCGAGCACGCAGCGCGCCAGGAACAGCAGCGCGACCAGCTGGAGCACGTCGTCCGGGTTGCCGCGCCCGCGCCTGCGCGCGTAGAGCAGGGACAGCACCAGCGCGGCCACGATCACGCCGTGATGCAGGACCCGCCCGACGCTGTCCGGCAGCGAGTACTGCGTGATCGTCGTCGTCTGACCGAACCCGTCGATCCCCTCGCCGACGGAGGTCGACGCGAACGGCCACCAGGCGTTCGTGGCCGTGACGGTGTTGGTGTAGCTGCTCCCGACGCTGACCATGTCCTGCGCGGCGTGGAAGCGCCCCGGGTCCGCGACCAGCATCGGCACGACCAGCACGGCCGTCAGCGCCGCGCAGGTGACCGCGAGGCGCACGCGCGTGCCCGCCGGCGCGGCGATCAGCACGGGCAGGACCGCGAGCGCGGCCCACTGCTTGGTCGCCAGCGCGGCGCCCAGCATCAGCCCGGCGATCAGCCAGTGGCGCCGGCCCGACGCGATCACGGCGCCCACGGCCAGCACGGCGGCGAGCACCTCCTCGGGGTGACCCCAGTAGGCGGCCTGGAAGGTGAGCGGGTTGATCACGCAGGCGGCCCCGACGAGCGCCCAGATGGTCCACGGACGGCCGCGGCGCCTCATGCTCATCGCGAGGAACACGCCGAGCAGGCCGGCGGCGACCAGGCAGACGAACACGCCCGAGCGATAGACCAGCAGGTCGTTCCCGCCGACCAGGTTCGAGACCATCGCCGGCGGCGTGCGCACCAGCATGGAGAAGCTTCCCATCGGCGGCTGCTTGGCGAAGAAGCCGTGCAGGTCGCCGTTGCTGAGCGCCTCGATCGACGGACCGGCGTCGTCGCAGACCGAGGTCACGCAGGACGGCGCGAGGTAGTCCATCCCCGACGGGCTCCAGCTGGCCACCAGGGCGGCGCCGACGACGGCGAGCACGACCCCTATCGCCAACGTGCGTGATGGGCGCCAGTCGGACACCAGAAAAGCATCGACAGCCCGCCGGTTTCCTTGAGACAGACGGGCCGGGCGGTGTCTCAAGATCCTCTCCGGCAGCGCCGATGAGGTGAGAGCCGAGGCGGAGCGTTCCGAGCCTCGGTCTCGACATGCCCGCGGACACACTCGACAGCAACCGGCTGCGACCCGCCTTTCGGGCGGAGGTGAAGCGCACGACCCGCACCACCGCGATCGCGGCAGGCGCGATCGCCATCGTGGCGTTCCCGATCTGGGCGGGGTTCGACCGCCTCGTGGACCCGGCCCACAGCGCCGAGTTCACCGCGATCAGGCTGCTGCTCGAGATCCCGCTGGTGGCACTCTGGCTCAGCCTGTTCACGGGCTGGGGTCGGCGTCACCCCGAGCTCGTGATGCTGCTCTTCACGGGGATGATTCAGCTCGCGATCGCGTTCATGACGTCGCGGGCGGAGGGCGCGTACGCGCCCTATGCCCTCGGCATGTCACTCGCGATCTACGCCAGCTCGTTCCTGCTGATCTGGCCCTGGCGGTACACGGCCGCGCTGATCGGGCTGACCTGGGTCGCGCTGGGCGTGGCGATCGCGACCGCCCCGCACGTACCGGACGCCTCGGCGATCGCGACGATCGGCTTCTACCTGGGCACGGCCTCGCTGCTCGCGTTCGTCGGGCAGCTGCACCGCGAGATGACGGCCTGGCACGAGTTCCGCAGCAGGATGGGGCTGGAGCTGGAGCAGGAGCGCAGCCGGGATCTGCTCGAGCAGCTCGAGCGCCTCAGCCGCGAGGACTCGCTGACCGGACTGGCCAACCGGCGCTCCTGGGACGAGACGCTCGTGCGCGAGTTCGAGCGAGCCCGTCGCAAGAACAGCCGCCTGGCCGTGCTCCTGTGCGATCTCGACCGGCTCAAGAACATCAACGACCGCTTCGGGCACGCCATCGGCGACCGCGTGCTGAAGGCCGCCGCCGACGTGCTGCGGGAGCGCGTTCGCGCCGGTGACCTCGTGGCGCGCCTGGGCGGCGACGAGTTCGCCATCCTCTGCCCGGACACCGACATCGCCGCGGCCTCGGCCCTGGGGGAGGATCTCCGGACCCGTCTCTCCGCTCTGCCGAATGGCGCCACCATGTCGATCGGCGTCGCCTGCCGGGAACCGGCCGACGAGTCGGCCACCGAGCTGGTCCTCCGCGCCGACGACCGCCTCTACCGAGCCAAGCGCACCCGCAACGCGGTCTATCCGGACCTGCTGGTCGTGGCCGAGGACGTCACTTCTGCGGGGTGATGGTGATCTTCCAGCGCCCCTGCGCGACAACGCGCACGCGCTTGAAGTTGTAGGGCGGCACGATCAGCTGGCCGGAGGCCGAGGGGGCGATGATCGGGAAGTCCTCGCGACCGAAGCGCAGCTCGAAGCGGCCGTTGGTCCTCCACCTCACGACCGCGGACTGGCGCAGGTCGACGTTGCCCAGAGTCGCGTTCCCGTTTCCCGAGAACTCGCGCGCGGGAGGGATCGCGAAGTCGCGCTGGGGCGGATCGTTCTGAGTCTTCCCGCGCTCGCGCGGGAAGCTGGTCTTGCGCGTGTCGCCCGGCTTGCTCGGCGCCGGCGCCGGCGCCGGTTGCGTTTGATCGGGGACCGCGTCCGGCTCGGTGGGCGTGGCCGGCGCCTCGGTCTCGGTAGGAGCGATGGCGGTGGTGTCCGCCGGCTTCTGCTCGGGCGCGGTCGCCACAGAGAGGCCGGGCAGCGCCGCGCTGCTGTCGTCGCCCGAGGTGGCGAGCAACGCGGCGGCTCCGACGCCGGCCAGAGCCAGCAGAGCCGCGGCCGCGAGGAGAAATGCCTTGCGCGAGGACACTCGCGCGCAGGCTAGCCGCTGCGGCGGCAGCGGGTTCAGGCCTACGAACGGTTAGTAGAGTCGGGCGCGTGAGTGAGGGGGATCGACGCGTCGCGCTCGTGACCGGCGCCAACCGAGGCATCGGACTCGAGGTGGTGCGCCAGCTGGCGGGCGACGGGTTCACGGCGATCCTGGGGGCGCGCGACCTCGATCGGGGCTCCTCCGCGGCCGAGCCGCTGCGCGCCGAGGGGCTCGAGGTTGAGGCCCGTCAGCTCGACGTATCCGACCCTGCCAGCGTGGCGGAGCTCGGCTCCGCGCTCGAGCGCGACCACGGCAGGTTGGACGTGCTCGTGAACAACGCCGCGATCCACTACGACACCGGCGAGCGCGGGGTGAGCGCGGACATGGACGTCGTGCGCGAGGCGCTGGAGACGAACTTGCTCGGCGCCTGGCGGACCGCTCAGGCTTGCCTGCCGCTGCTGCGCCGGTCGGGCAGCGCCCGCATCGTGAACGTGTCGAGCGGCGCCGGCGCGCTCACCGACATGGGCGGCGGGACCCCGGCCTACCGCGTCTCGAAGACGGCGCTCAACGCGCTCACCCGCATCCTGGCCGCCGAGCTGCGCGGCGACGGCGTGCTCGTGAACTCGGTCTGCCCGGGCTGGGTGGCCACCGACATGGGCGGGCCCGGCGGCCGGCCGGTGGAGCAGGGCGCAGCCAGCGTCATGTGGGCGGTGCGCATCGGCGACGACGGGCCGACCGGCGGGTTCTTCCGCGACGGCCGGCGGATCGACTGGTAGAGCCAGTAGGTTGCCCGCATGAGCCGCGCGCTGGTCCTGGCGGTTGTCATGAGCCTCGGGCTGGCGGCGCCGGCTGCCGCGAGGCAGTCGATCGCGGCCTCGCCGAACCCCGTCCACTACGGCCAGACCCTGGTGGTCACGGGCAAGGGCTGGCCGGTGATCGAGTTCTGCAGCCGCACCGTGCGGCTTGTCGCTGCGGTCCGACCAGAACGCGTTCCGGATCGGAACGGTGCGGGTCGGCGACCGCGGCCGGTTCCGCTTCAACTGGATCCCGCGCCGCGCGAAGGTGGGCACGGGGCGCTGGCAGCTGATCGCGCGTATGCGCTGCGAGAGCGGCAAGGACGGGTCGCCGGTGCCGACTCGGGCGTCGGTGCCGCTGCGGATCCGACGCTGACCTAGGCGGGTACCGGGAGCAGGAGCTCCTCGGTCGGCGTCTCCGCCGGCGGGTCGCTCGACGTGCCCCCCGCCTCAGCGGCGCGCACGAGGTCGATGGCGGTCGAGCGCACCTGGGCGACGATCTCGGCCAGGCCTAGATCGCGGTCGTCATCGAAGCTCTCGACCGCGCGCGCCGCGGCGCTGGAGGCGTACCGGCGGACCTGGCTGCCGGGGCGGGTGGGGTCGTCGAGCTCGGCGGCCAGCGCCCACACGGCCAGGCCGAGGTCGCCCATCGCCTCGGCCAGCGCGTCCGGCGCGGCGCGATCGTGGCGCAGGTAGCGCACCACGTGGCGCGCGAGCACGCGCGTGTTGCGCACCGCGAAGTCCACGTGCCGGGCGCCCCGCTCATACCGGTCCAGCTCGGCGCGCGAAGAGCGCCGCGCAAGCGAGTAGCGAGCGGTCTCGCGCCCGAGTCCCAGCGCCTCGCCGAGCGCACGGACTTCCTCGTCGATCGCGCGCGCCGACTCCAGGGCGGCCTCGGCGCGACCCGAGTCGCGCTCGGCCAGCGCCACGGCCAGCTCCTCGAGCGTTCGTCCCAGCGAGCTGAAGATGCCCTGCGCCGAGCGGCGCACGAGCAGGACCGGGTCGGGCGGAAAGGCGAGCGCGCTGACGCCGAGGGCGACGCCGCCGCCCACCAGCGCCTGGATCACCCGGCTCCCGGCCAGCCCGGCGCTGGTCGGCTCGAGCACCACGAGCAGGATCGCCGAGACGGCGGCCTCGGTCACGAGCAGCGGGCCGCCGCCCAGGATCACGGCGGCGGACATCGCCAGCAGCACCATCAGACCGATCTGCGCCGGTCCGGTTCCGATCGCGTGCACGAGCAGGTCGGCCACCCCGATGCCGAGCACCACTCCGCCGATCAGCTCGATCGCCCGCTCGGAGCGCTGACCGTAGGTCGCCCCGACCGCGATGACGGCCGCGATCGGCGCGAACACCGGCTGCTCCGTCGGGAGCAGCAGCTTGGCCAGGTACCAGGAGCCGACGGCGGCCACAGCCGTCTGCAGGATCGGCCAGGCGCGAACGCGCAGCCGCAGCCACGGATCACGTACGAGGGCTTGTCTTGAGGAACCGGCCACCAACCTGAAGTTAGTGACCGTGCGGGCGGATCCTGCCGGAATCGTTTCACGACCCGAGATCGCAGCCGCTACGGGTACAGCGGTGACGCCTTGAAGCGGTCGCGCGCCACGTACCAGGCCGGCTTCTTCTCGCCCTCGTAGGTGAGCAGCCCCTTCTGGTGGAGCGTGTTGGGCCGGAACTGGGGCGGGCGCGGCCCGGCGCCGCCGCTCCAGCCGGGGTAGATCTGGAACTCGCGCAGCGTCCAGTAGATCGCGCCCGAGATCGGCGCGGCGTCGGCAACGTCGAGCGTGCGCTGCAGGTGGAAGGCCTGGAAGGCGTAGCTGCCCTTCTCGGTCACCGGGTCGTTGGCGCGCTCGGGGCGCGCCTCGGCGCCGAACTCCGTCATGACCAGCGCCAGCTCCGGATACAGGTCGCGCATCTCCTGCAGGTACAGCGGCAGGTCGTCGAAGTTGGAGACCCACTTGTACCACCCGAAGTACTGGTTGATTCCGAGCATGTCGAACTTGTGGTAGGTGAACTGCTCGGGGTGGTGGGGGCGGCCGTTGATGTCGACCGAGATCGGCAGGGTCGGGTCCCAGTCGCGCGCGATCTCCTGCGCCCGCTCCAGGTAGAGGCGGGTCACGTGCGGGCGATCGTCGGGGCGCGACCACAGCTCGTTGGCCACCGAGTGGGTGATCACCGAGGGGTGGCTGCGCGCCGCGATCACGCTGCGCTTCACCGTCTCCCAGGCGCGGTGGCGCTGCAGCGGCTCCCGCAGGACGTTCGCCCTGCGATCGCGCTGCCAGATCGGCGCCTGGTTCCAGACCATGATCCCGGCCCTGTCGAGGCGTTTCAGCAGGCCCTCGTTGAGCAGGTAGTGGGAGCGCGTGACGTTCGCGCCGAGCTCCTGGAGGTCGGCGACGATGCGGTCCATGTCCGCCGGAGTGAGGGCCGCGCCGCTGCCGGGCATGTCCTCGTGGATCGAGGCGCCGGCCAGCTTGATGCGCCGGTTGTTGAGGTAGAGCATCCCGCGCTTGACGGTCACCGAGCGCAGGCCGACGGCGCGCCGGTCGACCTGTTGGACCGCGCCGCGGTCGCGCAGCACGATGCGCGACGAGTACAGCTTCGGGTCCTCCGGCTTCCACAGCTCCGGGGCCGGGACCGGCATCGACACGCGCACGCGGCGGCGCTCGCCGGTCTGGCGCGGCAGCCGGAACGTGCGGCGCGTGACCCGCCCCGACGGCGAGCGCAGCTGCACCTCGAGCGTCGACGCCAGCTCCGCGGCGCCGCTGCGCTGCAGCACCCCGTCGACCAGCAGCTTGGCGCGGCAGCCGGTGGCCGGCCCGCTGCACTTGACCTGGGACATCGTCCCGAGGTCGTCGAGGTGGGCGCGACCGGCCGGGATCAGCCGGACCGGGCGCACGATGCCGCCCCAGTTCCACCAGCCCTCGGGCAGGCGCGGGTCCTTGCGGCTGTCGACGACCACCACGAGCCGGTTCGTGCGCCCGGGGCGCAGCCCGCGGGCCTCGAGCGTGAAGGGCGTGTAGGGGTCGACGTTGCGCCCCAGCCGGTGCCCGTTGAGGAACACCGTGGCGGAGCGGCGGACGCTCTCGAACTCGATCAGCCAGCGGAAGCCGCGCGGCGTGGTCGGTCCCTTGAAGCTGATGCGGTAGCGGCGCACCTGGCCGGGGTACTCGGACGCCACCGCCCTGGTGTTGAACACGCTCGGGATCGTCACCGGGCTCCAGCGCGTGGCCCCCTGGGAAGCCTGGCCACCCTGGGTGGAGCCGGGGGCGGACGGCACGCCCTCGGGCTGCCCCTCGAGCGGCGGCGCGGGTTGCGGCGGCGCGGGGGCCGCCTCTTGGGCGCGCACCTCCCAGCCCTGCGACAGCGTCTGCGCACGTGGTGGCGCCGCGGCCGCGGCCGCGGGAAAGACGACCGCGAGCGCGGCAATGGATGCGAGAGCCCTCCTCACGCGCCTACCAAGGTAGCTTCCTGGCGTGGCGCTCGCAGCCGTCGGCGTCGACTTCCTGCAGGAGCCGGTGGCCGCCTTCGGCGCGCTCCTGATGGTGGGGGCGCTGCTCGCGGGCATCGCCCGACGCAGCTTCCTGTCGCTCGCCCCGGTGTTTGTGGTCGCCGGCTTCGTGCTCGGCCAGGGCGGGTTCGAGGTGCTCGACCTCGGCCCGCGCTCGGATTTCGTGCAGGCGCTGGCGGTGATCGCCCTGATCCTGATCCTGTTCCGGGACGGACTCGAGGTCGAGGCGGAGATGCTGCAGACGGCGTGGCACCTGCCGTTCCGCAACCTCGCCCTCGCCATGCCGCTGACGGCCTTGCTGGTCGCGTTCGCCTGCCATGCCCTGACCGACCTGGGCTGGACGGAGTCGCTGCTGCTCGGGGCGCTGCTGTCCCCCACGGATCCGGTGCTCTCGTCGAATGTCGTCACCAACCCGCGCGTGCCGCGGGTGATTCGGCACTCGCTGAACCTCGAGTCGGGGCTCAACGACGGCCTGGCGCTCCCGGCGGTGCTCGCCTTCACTGCGGCGGCGGAGTCGCGCACCGACTTCGTCTGGTGGCAGTTCGTGCTCCAGGACGTGCTGGTCGGCGCCGCGACCGGCGTGGTGGTGGCGCTGATCGCGGCGCGCTTGATGCCGCGCGCAGCGAGCGCGCACCAGAAGGCGCTGTACGCGCTCGGCGTGGCGTTCGCCGCCTACGGCACGGCGGTGCTGCCCCCGGAGGGCAACGGCTTCATCGCGGTGTTCGTGGCGGCGATCGCGTTCGGGATCTGGCGGCCGGACATCCGCGAGTGCTTCGAGACGCGCTCCGAGGACCTGCTGGAGGTCGTGACGCTGGGCGTGTTCCTCGTGTTCGGCGCGATCTTCACCTTCGACACCCTGTTCGCCGACGGCTGGGCCGCCGTGGGGATCGCGGCCTTCACGTTGTTGGCGGCCCGGCCGATCGCGGTGTTCGTCGCGCTCGCCGGCACTCGTCAGGTCGGTATCGCGGGCAAGGCGTTCATCGCGTGGTTCGGGCCCAAGGGCGTCGCGACCATGACCTACGCACTTGTCGTGCTCGGGTCGACGGCACCGGAGGCGGGCCGGGTGGTGAGCATCGCGGCGCTCACGGTGTTCGTCTCGGTTCTGGTGCACGGCCTGACCGACCATGCGGGAGTCGCAGTGGATCGCCCGCCATGGCGAGAGTGCGGCATAGTTCCGGCGCATGGACACCTGGGACATCGCCACGCTGGATCTCCAACCGCATCAGCCCGAGGTGCTTCGCTCGGACGACGAGACCCGCGTGATCGCGATCAACCTGCCCGCCGGCGAGGGCCTCCAGGAGCACCAGGTGCACGAGCGCGCCTGGCTGGTGGTCGCGAGCGGCGAGATCGACGTCGAGCAGGGTGGCCAGTCGGTGACCGGCGGTCCCGGATTTCTGGCTCACTTCGATCCCGCCGAGCGGCACGAGGTGCGCGCGCGCAGCGACGCTCGGCTGATCCTGCTGCTCTCGCCGTGGCCCGGCGACGGGCACCCCAGTCGCCGCGACTGAACGCGGAATCGCGCGCACGCGGCCGAGCCGCGTGCTTGCGCAACCAGCCTGCCAGAATCCAGGCCGATGGACCCCTCCCGCAAGCGCAAGATCAGGCTTGCCGTAGCGCTCGGCGCTGCCGTGTGCCTGGCGGCTGCGCTGCTCTACACGAGCTTCAGCGCCTCCTCCGAGGCCGCGAAGCCGTCCGAGCTGAAGGAGGGGCGGTCCTATGAGGTGACCGGCAAGGTCGTGACGGGGTCGATCTCCCACTCGGGCGACCAGCTGCGCTTTCGCATCCGCGATCGAGACGGCACCAAGTCGGTTCCGGTCACCTACACGGGCTCCGTACCGGACCCGTTCCGGGACGGCCGAGAGGTGATCGTCTCGGGTGAGCTGAAGCAGGGCACGTTCGTCGGCGAGCGCGACTCTCTGGTGACCAAGTGCCCTTCCAAGTTCACCAAGCAGGAGCAGACCAGCTGACGTGGCCGACGTCGGCTCCGCCTGCCTCGCGATAGCGCTGCTGACCGCGCTCTACGCGATCGCCGCCTCGATTCGCGGGGCACGCACCGGCAGGCGCGAGTGGGTCACCTCAGGGCGGCGCGCGATCTACTGCCTCGCCGGACTGTGCGTGAGCGCCTTCGTGATCCTCGAGGCCGCCTTCCTGCGCTCGGACTTCTCGTTCGCGCTGGTGGCCGAGGGCTCCTCGACCGACACGCCCACCTTCTACAAGGTCACCGCCCTGTGGGCGACCCAGGACGGCTCGCTGCTGCTCTGGGCCACGCTGCTGTCGCTGTTCGCCAGCGCGTCGCTGTTCCTCACGCGCCGCTCGCTGCGCGACATCGCGCCGTGGGCGACCGCAGTGCTGGGCGTGGTGGCCGCCTTCTTCCTGTTCCTGATGCTGGGCTGGGAGAACCCCTTCGACACCCTCGCGGCGGCGCCGCAGGAGGGCGCCGGGCTCAACCCGCTCCTGCGCCACCCGGCGATGATGATCCACCCGCCGCTGCTCTACACGGGCTACGTCGGCTTCTCGGTGCCCTTCGCGTTCGCGATCGGCGCGCTGATCGCGCGCCGGACGGGCGCCGACTGGATCCGCGCCACGCGTCGCTTCGCGCTGATCGCGTGGACGTTCCTCGGCACCGGGATCATGCTCGGCGCGCTCTGGTCCTACACCGAGCTCGGCTGGGGCGGCTACTGGGCCTGGGATCCGGTCGAGAACGCCTCGCTCATGCCGTGGCTGGTCGGCACCGCCTTCCTGCACTCGATCATGGTGCAGGAGAAGCGCGGGATGCTGAAGGTCTGGAACGCGTCGCTGATCTGCGCGACGTTCGCGCTCGCCCTGCTCGGCACCTTCCTCGTCCGCAGCGGCATCCTCAGCTCGATCCACGCCTTCGGCGCCTCGACGATCGGCGTGCAGATGCTCGTGTTCATCGCGTGCGTGGTCGGGGTGTCGGCGGCCCTGATCGTGGCGCGCCTGCCCGACCTGCGGTCCGAGGCCAAGATCGACTCGCTGCTCTCGCGCGAGGCCTTCTTCCTGCTGAACAACCTGATGCTGCTCGGGCTCTGCCTCGTGATCATGTGGGGCACGTTCTTCCCGCTCATCTCCGAGGCGCTGACCGGGACGGAGGCGAGCGTGGGGCCGCCCTGGTTCGACCGGCTGACCACGCCGCTGGCGCTCGTGCTCGTGCTGCTGACGGGGATCGGGCCGGTGCTGGCGTGGCGGCGTGTCACGCCGTCGGCGCTCGTCCGGATGCTGCGCGCGCCCGTTGCCTTCACGGCCGTTGTGTTGGTGGTGCTGCTCGCGTTCACCGATGCGGCCAGCAGCGTGCCGTCGCTGGTGATGTTCTGCTTCGTCGCCTTCGTGCTGTCCGTCGTGGCGCAGGAGTTCATCCGCGGCGCCTCGGCGCGGCGCGTGATGACCGGGGAGTCGTGGCCGCGGGCGCTCGCGCGCTTGATCGGCCGCAACCGGCGCCGCTACGGCGGCTTCCTGGTGCACGCCGGGATCGCCGTGCTGTTCCTCGGGGTGGCCGCCTCGTCGGCGTTCATCAAGCAGCGCGACGTGCGCCTCTCGCCGGGCGACACCGTGAAGGTCGGGGACTACCGGGTCTCGTACGTGAAGCCCACGGCGCGGCTGGGCGGCGACGCCGCCGGGACCGGCGCGCCGATCTCGCTGGGAGCGGTGATGAGGGTTCGCCACGGCGGCGACACCTACACGCTGCACCCGGCGCGCAACTACTACTCGACCCAGGACCCGTCCAAGGGAGTGATCTCGCGCTTCTTCGAGGGCGAGGCCAACAGCGAGGTAGACGTGCGCTGGGGCCTGCGCCGCAACTTCTGGCTCGCGGTGCGGCCGGACCTGGTGTCGCTGCAGAAGCCGATCGCCCGGGCCGACCGCAAGTTCGCCGACTCTCCCGGCCAGGTTCAGGCGATCGTGATCCGCGCGCTGGCGGAGGCCTATCGCCAGAACCCGCCGCCGGCGGCGTTCAGGGCGATCGTGTCGCCGCTCGTCACCTGGATCTGGATCGGCGGGGCGATCGCTGTCTTCGGAGCGCTCCTGGCCGCGTGGCCCTCCCCGGAGGCCCGGCTGCGCCGCGTCCGCTCGCTCTACGCGGCCCGCCTGGGCCGCGAGCTCTCACGCGCCTGACTAGCCTCCCGCCGCGGTGGAGTACGCAATCGCGCTTCTGATCCTGGCCGCACTGGTCGCCCTCGTCGTGCTGCGCCCGCTGCGCGACCGCGGGGCGGAGGAGCGCATCGAAGGCAGCCGCATCGAGGAGCTGCAGGCCGCCAAGGAGGCCAAGTACCGGGAGATCCGCGACGCCGAGCTCGATCGCGAGATGGGCAAGCTCTCGCGCGACGACTGGCGCTCCGTCGACCGCGACCTGCGCGGCGAGGCGATCGAGATCCTGAGGGAGCTGGACCGCCTCGAGGGGCGCCCGCCCGGCGAGCTGCCGGCGTAGATCAGATCTTCAGCAGCAGGATCACGTTCACGACGAAGACCAGCGCGAAGCCGACGGTCCAGCGGTTCAGGTTGCGCTCGACCAGCGAGCCGCCGCCGAACGGGCCCGCGCCGGTGCCGACGCCGAAGGCGCCGGACAGCCCCGCGTCCTTGCCCGAGTGCAGGAGGATCAGCACGATCAGGACCACGCAGAGGATGATCTGAAGGCCGTTGAGGATCGCTTCCACGGCCGAGAAGGGTAGCTCAGCCGGTCGTGTCCGTGAACCGCACGGCACCGGCGCGCAGGGCGGGGGAGACCACGCCGTGGGCGAAGCGGCGACCGTAGAACTCGGCCTGGCTGGTCAGCTCCTGGCCGCCGCTCAGGTCCTCCACGCGCGAGAGGATCCCCAGCACCGAGTCGGTCAGCCTCAGGTTGCGCAGCGGGCGCGTGACGCGGCCGTCCTCGATCAGGAACGTCCCGTCGCGGGTGACCGCCGTGACCAGCGTCTCCTTGGGCCGCACGACGTTCTCGTACCAGAAGCGCGTCACGTAGACGCCGCGCTCGATCGGCGCGCACAGCTCCGCCGGGCCGGCGGCGCCGCCGCCGGCGAGCACGAGGTTGGTGGGGCGCGGGCCGTCGTCGCCGCCCCCCGGTGAGCGCGCGTGCCCCGTGCTCGGGACCCCGGCCAGGGCGCCGCTGCGCAGGTCGTGCACCACGGCGCGAGCCACGCCGTCCTGGATCAGCGGGATCGGCTGCTTCGGCGTGCCCTCGGCGTCGAAGGCGCGCGGCAGCGTGGCGCGAAACTGCGGCGAGTCCGCGAGGTTGATCGCCGGGGCGGCGACCTGCTCCCCGAGCCGACCGACCAGCGCGCCGCGCCCCTCGGCATAGGCCAGCCCGTTCAGAGCGGTGTCGCCCAGCAGCTCGAGCAGCGAGCCGACCGCGGGCGGCTCCATCACCACCGGGTAGGCGCCCGACGGGAGCTCGGCGGCGTAGCCGGGGGCGAGCGCCTTCGCGGCGGCGCGCTCGGCGAGCTGGTCGGGGTCCAGCTTCGACGCCGCCACGCCCACGCTGGCGGCGTAGCCCGAGCGCCCGTCCGGCGCGATGCAGATCACCTTCATCAGGGCGTCCGTGGTGCGGTCGAGTGCTCCGCCGCCAGCGCCCGTCGCCACCGCACGCTCGTCCTCCGCCACCGACCAGACCCCGTGCGCCTCGAGCTCGTGCCGCTGCGCCGTGGCGAAGGTGGTCGCGAGCGCGGCGCCGCCGGTGGCAGCGTCGAGCCCCGCGGTCTCGGCGTCGTGCCCGTGGTGATCGCGAGCGGGCCGGGCGGGCGCAAAGCCGGGGTGTTCTGCCGGCGGGGCGGTGGAGGCCGCGGCCTCGGCCGCCTCGAGGGCGCGGCGCGCGCAGTCGCGCAGCGACTCCGGACCGGTCTCGTTGGTGGCCGCCAGCCCGACGTGCCCGTCGATCACGATCGCCAGCTCGACGGTCACGTCGTCGATCGCGGTGGCCTGGGTCGGGCGGTTGGCGGCGAAGCGCAGCAGCAGCGAGCGCTCGTGGGTGACGTGGGCCAGGGCGTCGCGGGTGGGCGCGGCCGCGACGGCGGCCTCGGCCACGTCGAGGGCGTTCAAGCGACCCCTACCTGCACGTCGCGGAAGCGCGCCGGCGCCGCACCGTGCGAGACGTGCGCCGTCTGGCCGGGCTCGCCCTTCCCGCAGTCGAGCAGCGCGTGCAGCTCCCACTCCGACTCCGAGCAGACCGCGTCGCAGCCCGCCCAGAACGCGGGCGTCACGCCGGTGTAGCTCGGATTGCGCACCAGCCGCCCGAGCTCGCCGTTCTTGATCTCCCAGCCCGCCTCGCCCTCGAACTGGAAGTTGAGCCGGCGGTCGTCGATCGACCACGAGCGGTTGGTGTCGATCAGCAGTCCGCTCTCGGTGTCGGCGATCAGGTCCTCGAGCGTCCCGGCGTCGCCAGGCTCGAGGCTGACGTTGGTCATGCGCACGATCGGCTGGCGCGCGAAGCCGTCGGCGCGCATGCAGCCGCCGGAGCGCTCGAGGCCGATCTCGGTGGCGGTCTCGCGCGAGGAGAGGAAGCCGGCCAGCACGCCGTCGCGCACGATCGGGACGCTGTGGCCCTCCACGCCCTCGTCGTCCCAGCGATAGCTGCCGAGCCCGCCGGGGTGCGTGGCGTCGGCGGTCACGTTCACCTGCTCGGAGCCGAAGCGGAACGAGCCGATCGCGTCGGCCGGGACGAAGCTGGTGCCCGCGTACGAGGCCTCCCGGCCCAGCACCCGATCCAGCTCGACCGCGTGCCCCACCGACTCGTGCAGCTGCACGCCGAGCTGCTCCCCGGCGAGGATCAGCGTGGTCGTTCCCGGAGCGCACTCTGGCGCGCGCAGCAGCTCGACCGCCTCCGCGGAGACGCGCGCGGCCTTGCCGGGGAGGTCGAGCGCCAGGAAGCGCTCGTAGCCGGTCTGCTCCATGTGCCCGCCGTGCGATGCGGGAAAGGAGCGGATCTGGCTCTCGTCGCCGTGCACCGCCACGGCCGCCAGCCCGCCGCCGCATTCCGTCAGCACCTGTTCGCAGAGCGCGCCCTCGGTCGAGGCGAACAGCTTGTGCACGCGGACGGCCTGGAAGCGCGCGAGCGTGACGGAGACCTGCGGCTCGGTGCGCATGCCGGCGTCGGCGCCGCGCAGGACCGCGAGCTTGTCCTCGAGCGGCACCTCGAACGGATCGCGCTCGGCCGGGCTCGCGTAGCTGCCGACGGCGGGCGGCTCCTCGGCCAGGCCGGCGCCGCTCGAGGTCGGCTGCGCGGCGGCCACGGCCAGGGCGCGCTCGAGCGCGCCCTCGGCGGCCGCCTTGTCGGTGCCGCGCACGGCCGCGAAGCCCCAGGCCCCGCCGACCCGCACGCGGACGCCGATGCCCTCGCAGTGATCCGAGTGGACCTGATCGACTTGGCCGTTGCGAGTGGACAGTCGCTCCGATTGGGTGCGGACGTAGCGGGCGTCGGCGTATTCCGCCCGCATAGCAGCGGCACCCATAAGGTCCTGAAGCAGATCACGCACCCCGGGGCCAGCCTATCCGGGGCCAGCCTATCGCGGGGCTGAGTGGTCAGTAGCCTCTAGTGCATGTGCCGCAACATCCGCACCCTCTACAACTTCGAGCCGCCCGCGACCGACGCCGAGGTGCGTGCCGCCGCGGAGCAGTTCGTCCGCAAGATCAGCGGCTTCACGAAGCCGTCGCAGGCCAACGCCGAGGCGTTCGAGCGCGCGATCGACGAGGTGGCCGAGGTGTCGGCGCGCCTGCTCGCCGACCTGGTCACGAACGCCCCGCCCAAGGACCGCGAGGTCGAGGCGGCCAAGGCGCGCGCCCGGGCCGCTGAGCGGTTCGCCGCCTAGCCGAAGGGTCGGCTAGGGCCGTCTGCCGGCCATCAGCAGGTTGCGCACCTCGCGCACCGCGACCGGGAGCGTGGTGGTGTCGAACACGTGGCCGACGCGGATCTCGGCCAGCGTCTGCATGCAGCGCTCGGACGCGGGATTGCGCTCGACCCAGGCGTCCACGCGCGCGCTGACCGATCCGCCGCCCTCCGAGTCGCGCAGCACCTCGGCAGTGAGGGCGCGGTGCAGGCTGTAGAGGTCGTCGCGTAGCGCGGCGCGGGCCAGCGCCCGCCAGCGGTCGTCGCGCGGCAGTGCCACGATCCGGTCGCGCAGCCAGTGCAGCTCCAGGCGCTCGCCCAGCCGGAAGTGGACGGCCGCCACCTCCTCCACGTCCAGCTCGGTCTCCGCGGCCACCTCGACGACGTCGAAGGTGGAGAACATCGTGGACAGCCCCGCCACCCGCTGCGCGAGCCCGGGCGGCACGCCGGCCTGCTCGAACTCGTCCGCCTGCACCATCAGCGGCTCCACGTCCGACGGCCCGAGCAGCCGCGGGAGCGCCTTCTGCAGCACCACCGCCCCGGGCGAGAAGAAGTGCACGGTCGCGCCGATGTCGAGCGGCCGGCTGCGGTGCGCGAGCAGCCAGCGCGCCCCGCGCTCGACCAGCCTGCGTCCCTCGAGCAGCAGCCGGACTTGAACCTCGGCGGTCACCTTGGTGTCGAGCGCCTCGATCTCGCCCCACTGCGCGCGCATCCCGAAGATGTCGCGGGCCGCGGCGTACACCCGGGCGATCTCCGAGGCCGGCGCGCCACTCTCCTCGTGCATCCGGAAGGCGAACGTGATGCCGCCGCCGTGCTCCATGTTGTTGATCACCTGCGTCGCGATGATCTCGCGGCGCAGCCGGTGGGTGCGGATCTGCTCGCCGAAGCGCTGTGGCAGCGGCGTCGGGAAATAGCGGTCGAGCTCGCCCGACAGGTGGGGGTCCTCCGGGACGTCGGAGTCGAGCAGCTCGGCATACAGGTCGATCTTGCTGAACGCGAGGGCGACCGCCAGCTCGGGCCGCGTGAGCCCGGCGTCCTCGCGGTTGCGCTCGGCCAGCTCCTCGGCGGTCGGCAGCGCCTCCAGCTCGCGATCGAGCTTGCGAGAGTGCTCCAGCGCCTCGAGGAAGCGCGCGTGCACGTCCACCATGCCGGGCGCCTGCGACTCCGCCAGCGAGAGCGTCTCGGTCTGCTCGCGGTTGTCCTTCAGGACCAGCGCCGCGACGGTCCCGGTCATGTCCACGAGCAGCTCGTCGCGCTGCTTGCGGGTCATGTCGCCGCTGGCCACCACCTGGTCGAGCAGCACCTTGATGTTGACCTCGCGGTCCGAGCAGTCCACGCCGCCCGAGTTGTCGATCGCGTCGTTGTTGATGCGCCCGCCCTTGCGCGCGTACTCGATGCGGGCGCGCTGGGTGAGGCCGAGGTTGCCGCCCTCGGCGACCACCCGGCAGCGCAGGTCCGCGCCGTTCACGCGGACGCCGTCGTTGGCCTTGTCGCCGGCATCGGCGTGCGTCTCCTCGCGGGCCTTGACGTAGGTGCCGATGCCGCCGTTCCAGAGCAGGTCGACCGGAGCCGCCAGCAGGGCCCGGATCAGGTCGTTGGGGGAGAGCGCCTCGCCGCGCAGGTCGAGCGCCTCGCGCAGCTGCGGCGTGAGCTTTATCGACTTGGCCGAGCGCGGGAACACGCCGCCGCCCTCGGAGATCAGCTCGCGGTCGTAGTCGTCCCATGAGGAGCGCGACAGCTCGAACAGGCGCTTGCGCTCCTCATAGCTGCGAGCGGCGTCGGGATCGGGGTCGAGGAAGACGTGCCGGTGGTCGAAGGCGCCGATCAGCCGGATGTGCTTCGACAGCAGCATGCCGTTGCCGAACACGTCGCCCGACATGTCGCCGACGCCGACCACCGTGAAGTCCTGCTCCTGCACGTCGCGCCCGAGCTCGCGGAAATGGCGCTTGACGGACTCCCACGCGCCGCGCGCCGTGATCCCCATCTGCTTGTGGTCGTAGCCGCTCGAACCACCCGAGGCGAAGGCGTCGCCGAGCCAGAAGCCGTAGTCGTCGGCGACGCTGTTGGCCACGTCGGACAGCGTCGCCGTCCCCTTGTCGGCCGCGACCACGAGATACGGGTCGTCCTCGTCGTAGCGCACGATGTCCGGCGGCGGCTCGATCTCGCTGCCGACGATGTTGTCGGTGAGATCGAGCAGGCCGCAGATGAAGGTCCGGTAGCAGGCCTCGACCTCGGCCAGCAGCACATCGCGATCGTCCGCCGGCGGCGGGCGCTTGAGCACGAAACCGCCCTTTGCCCCCACCGGCACGATCACCGCGTTCTTGACCATCTGGGCCTTCATCAGGCCGAGCACCTCGGTGCGGAAGTCCTCGCGGCGATCCGACCAGCGCAGCCCGCCGCGGGCCACCTTGCCGCCGCGCAGGTGCACGCCCTCGGTGCGCGGCGAGTAGACGAAGATCTCGAAGCGCGGCCGCGGCAGCGGCAGCCATGCGAGCTGTTCGGGGTCCAGCTTGAAGGACAGGTAGGTCTTGCGCGAGCCGTCGGCCGCGCGCTGGAAGAAGTTGGTCCGCAGCATCGCCCGGACGACGTCCAGGAAGTTGCGCAGGATGCGGTCCTGGTCGAGGCTCTCGACCGCGTCGATCTCCTCGGCGATGCTGGCGCTCAGGCGTTCGGCCCGCTCGGCGTCGGGCGCCTGCGGGTCGAAGCGGGCGAGCACCAGGTCCACCAGCAGCCGCGCCACCTCCGGGTGGGCGACGAGCGCCTGCTCCACGTACTTGTCGCTGAACGTGGTCCCGGCCTGCCGCAGGTAGCGTCCGATCGCGCGCAGCACGGTCGCCTCACGCGAGGTGAGCCCGGCGCGCAGCACGAGGCGGTTGTAGCCGTCGCTCTCGGTGTCCCCGCGCCACGCCCGGATGAACGCGTCCTGGAACGTGTCCCTGACGCGCTCGGTCTCGAGCTCGTCGGCGCCGGCGTAGGTCAGGCCGAAGTCATAGATCCAGACGTTCTCGCGGTCGCGCGGCGCGATCGCGTAGGGCCGCTCGTCGGCCACCTGCACGCCCATGTCCTCGAACAGCGGGAGCATGTCGGAGAGCGCCAGCGGCGGCCCGGCGCGGAAGATCTTGGCGCGCAGTGCGCCCTGCGGCGCCTCGAGCGGGCGGTAGAGGCGCAGCGACAGGTCGTCGCCCTCGTCGAGCTCCTCGATCCGGGCGATGTCCGCCAGCGCCGAGCGCGGCACCCAGTCGGCCCGGTACGCGGCGGGGAAGGCCTCGCCGTAGCGGCGGAACAGCGCGGCGCCGCGCTCCTCGCCGTACTCGTCGAGCAGCGCCTCCTCGAGGTCGTCGCCCCAGGAGCGCGTGGCGGCCACCAGCAGCGTCTCGGTCTGGCGCTCGTCCAGGTCCGGGAGCGTGCCGGGCTCGACGTAGGCGAGGTAGTGGAGGCGGACCAGCACCGACTCGGACACGTGCGTCGAGTAGTCGATGCTGATGGCCCCGGTCGCCCTCCTGAGGATCGCCCTCGATGCGGCGGCGGTTCTCGGTGTTGAACCGGTCGCGCGGCACGAAGACGAGGCAGGACACGAAGCGGTCGAAGGTGTCGCGCCGCGTGAACAGGCGCACCCGCTGGCGCGCGCCGAGGTGCAGGATGCCCATCGCGATCCGGTACAGGTCGTCCTCGGAGATCTGGAACAGCTCGTCGCGCGGGTAGCTCTCGAGGATCTCGAGGAGGGCCTTCTCGTCGTGGCTGTCGACCGGGAACGCGGCACGGCGCAGCACCGCATCCACCTTGCGCCTCAGGATCGGGATCTCGCGCGGGCTGGCCTGGTAGGCGTTGTGGGTGTAGAGGCCGAGCAGGCGCCGCTCGCCGATCACCCCGCCGTCCTCGTCGAACCGCTTGATGCCGACGTAGTCCAGGAAGGAGGGCCGGTGCACCGTCGCGCGCGAGTTCGCCTTCGTCAGGTTGAGCAGGTACGGCTCGAGCGCGCGGGCGCGCACGGCGGGCGGGAGGTTCTCGAACCCGCGCGAGCTCTCCTCCCCGCCGGCTTGGCGCAGGATGCCGAGCGCCGGTGTCCGGCACCGACACGAGCGACAGCTCGCCGGCGCTCCCCGGACAGCTCGTACTCGCGGTATCCGAGGAAGACGAAGTTGTGGTCCTCGAGCCAGACCAGGAACGCACGCGTCTCTGCGATCTCGTCGGCGTCGAGCGGCGGCGGGTCGGTGCCCAGCTCGGCGACCACGGTGAGCGCGCGCGCACGCATCTCACGCCAGTCGGCCACCGCCGAGCGCACCTCGTCGATCACGCGCACGAGGTGACCCTCGAGCTGCTCGAGCTCGGCCGGGTCGGTCTGGCGCGCGACCTCCACGTGGATCACGGACTCGGCGAGCGTCCCCTCGGCCTCCGCGCCGTGGGGCAGGACCTCGAGCAGGTTGCCCTCGCCGTCGCGCCGGACCTGGATGACCGGATGGATGATCAGGTGCACGCCGAAGCCGCGCCGGTTCAGCTCGATGCCGATCGAATCGACCAGGAACGGCATGTCGTCGATCACGATCTCCACGGCCGTGTGGGGCGACTCCCAGCCGTGCACCTCGAACTCGGGGTTGTAGATGCGGATCTTGGTGGCGCCCGGGCGCCCGGCGCCGGGCCAGGTCGAAGTGGGCCAGCGCGGCGCCGTACAGGTCGAGGTCGCGCCGCTCGGCGATGTCCTCCGCGGACACCCAGCGGTAGTACTGGCGCGCGAACGCCTCGGCGCGGTTCGCGTCGTCTCCCGTCAGATGCTCTCGAAGACGCGAGCAGACGGAATCGATCAGCGTCTCGTCGACATCCAGGGCGTGCGCCACGGTCTTGGGGCGAGTCTACGCCCCCCGCGCTACCAGATGTAGCTGTCGATCACGGTGGCCACCTCGTCGGCAGGGACCGGGCCCACGCGCAGCTCCCAGATGCGCCCGTCCTGGGAGTTGCCGGGATGGGCCGAGATCCCGGCCTCCACGAGCATGCGCCGGACCACGACCGCGCGCAGGATGCACTCGCGGCCGTGCCAGCGCACGTCGATGCCGTAGTAGCCGTCCTCCGTGGGCCAAACCGTCAGTCGATCCGGGCGGATCGCGCCGGGCTCGGTCTGCCGCGCCTCGGAGCCGCGCCGGAAGCGCGGGCTCAGCTGGGGCTCGGCCATCGTCAGCAGTCGACCGAGCTGGCGGTGGCGACCGAAGCCTGGGGGCGATGCGGACGCTGGGCCGGGAACAGCACCAGGCGGATACGCCGGCGGCGCTGCCTGGCCTGCTGCTGCGGGGCGGGCTGGTAGTGGTCGTAGCTCAGCGCTTTCGCGGCGTAGTAGAACGGGGCGGCGTAGCTCATGTGGAGGGCCTTTCGGTTGCTGCGGCGGTGGGGCGCCTGGGTCGGGGACAGCCTTCCGGAGCTTGCTCATCGAGTGTGAGGCGTTCGTCACACAGTGCCCGGGCTAGCATTGTGGTGGATGACCACTACCTCCGCCTCGACCGCCCAGCCGGGCACGCTTCCCGCCGGCCTGCGTCTCGGTCCGGTGCACCTGACCGTGACCGACTTGGCGCGCTCCGTCCCCTTCTACGAGTCCTCGATCGGACTGCAGTTGGCGCGCCAGGAGGGTTCCGAGGCCGCGCTCGGAGCGGGCGGGGAGGACCTGCTGGTGCTCACGGAGGAGCCCTCCGCCCGTCCCGCGGGGCGGCACGCCGGGCTGTACCACTACGCGCTGCTCCACCCCTCGCGTCTCGAGCTGGCCCGTGCCGCCCAGCGCCTGATCGCGACAGAGACGCCCGTCAGCGGAGCGTCGGACCACAAGATCTCCGAGGCGATCTACCTGCCCGACCCGGACGGCAACGGCATCGAGCTCGCCGCCGACCGTTCGCGCGAGCACTGGGGCGAGCTGAGCGACCCGACCGCGCTGGGCGGCCCCGAGCCGCTCGACATGCACAGCCTGATGGGGCTGGTCGAGGGGGCCGAGGCGCCGGCGCACGCCTCGGAGGACCTGAGCGTGGGACACGTGCACCTGCACATCGGGGACGTGGACGAGGCGCTTCGCTTCTGGAGCGACCTGATCGGCTTCGAGGTGATGACCCGCATCCCGAGCGCGGCGTTCATCGCGGCCGGCGGCTATCACCACCACCTCGGCCTGAACACCTGGCGCGGCGAGGGTGTCCCGCCGATGCCCGAGGGCAGCGTCGGCATGCGCCACTGGACGCTCGTGCTGGACGACGCCGCCGACGTGGCCGCGGTGCGCGAGCGCCTGACCGCGGCCGGTGCGCCCGTGGAGGAGCGCCCCGGCGGCTTCCTCACGCGCGATCCTCAGAACAACGCGGTGGTAATTCACTCTTGATCGCGGTGACGGGGGCGACCGGCGCGGTCGGGGGACGCGTGGCGGCGCAGCTGGCCGAGCGCGGCGCCGCTCAGCGACTCGTCGTACGCGACCCGGCGCGCGCGCCGCGAATCGAGGGCGCCGACGTCGTCGGCGGGGCCTCCTACGGCGACGGCGAGGCCATGCGGCGCGCCTTCGACGGGGCCGAGACCGTCTTCCTCGTCTCCGCCCACGAGGACCGCGACCGCGTCAGCCTGCACCGCAGCGCGATCGACGCCGCCGTCGCGGCGGGCGTCGAGCGGATCGTCTACACGTCGTTCTTCGCGGCCGCCGCCGACGCGACGTTCACGTTCGGCCGCGACCACTTCCACACCGAGGAGCACATCAAGGGCACGCCGCTGCGCTGGACGTTCCTGCGCGACAACATCTACCTCGACGTCATGCCGGTCTTCGCCGGTGAAGACGGGGTGATGCGCGGTCCCGCGGGCGACGGCCGCGCGGCGGTGGTGGCCCGCGACGACGTCGCCGCGGTGGCCGCGGTCGCGCTGACCGAAGACGGCCACGCCGGCCAGACCTACGGGATGACCGGCCCTGAGTCGCTCACCCTCTATGACGCCGCCGAGCAGGTCGCGCAGGCGGCGGGGCGGCCGGTGATCTACGTGCCGGAGACGCTCGAGGAGGCGCGTGCGTCGCGCGCCCCGAGCGGCGCCGCCGACTGGGAGATCGAGGGCTGGGTCACGTCATACGCCGCGATCGCCGCGGGCGAGCTCGAGCCGGTCAGCGGGGACGTGGAGCGACTGACGGGACGGCGGCCGATCTCGCTGGCCGAGTTCCTGCGCGACAACCCGGACAGCTACCGCCACCTGAGGCCCGCCTAGCCGGGCTCAGGGCCTGCTTCCCGCGGCCAGCGCTGCCACTTCGGCTACGAGGGAGGTGGGGTCGAGAAAGGCCGCGGCGAGCTCCGGGAGCACCCCCTCCAGTCCGTGCTCGCGGGCCAGCGCGCGCTGGTGCTCGGCGCCCCAGCGCCGCGCCAGGACCGCCGCCACCTCGAGCTCCGCGCGGGAGTCGAGCGCGCCCGCCTGGTCGGCGCAGGCCTCGAGCACGGCGGCGAACTGCTCGGCGGCGGGTACGCGCGTGTCCGCGGCCGGATCCACCAGCTGGGCGGCCATGCCGTCGCGCGCCGCGAGGAAGCGGTTCTCCTCGATCACCTCGTGGGCGTCGACGAGCGCCTCGTCGGCCAGCTCGTCGGTCGCCTCGATCCGTACGAGCGCCTGGATCACCGCCGCAATCGCGGCGACCTCCGCCACGCCGGTCTGGGCGTCGGCCACGCGCACCTCGACGGTCCCGAAGCGCGGCTGCAGGCGGACGTCGGACCACACGAACGTGGGCTCCGGGATGGCGCCGGCGCGCAGCAGCACGTCGAGGCGCTCGACGTAGGTCGCATAGGTGCCGGCCCGGCGCGGCACACCGGAGCGCGGGAACGCCTGGAACAGAGGCGTCCGCACGGACGCCATGCCGGTGTCGCGACCGGCCCAGAACGGCGAGTTGGCCGACAGGGCGAGGATCAGCGGCAGGTGCGCGCGCAGCCGGTCGGCGGCGCGCACCGCTAGCTCAGGGGCCGGGACGCCGACGTGCACATGGAGCGCGAAGGTCGGCTCGCGCCGGGCCAGCACGCGCAGGCCCTCGTGCAGCAGCTGGTAGCGGGCGCCCCCGGACACCTCGACCTCGTGCCCGAGCGCCAGCGGGTGGGTCCCGGCGACGGCTGGCCGCAGGCGGAGCCGCTCCAGCTCCTCGGCGAGCGCGACGCGCAGCGAGTACAGCTCGGCCGCCGCCGAGCGCACGGTCGCGTGCACGCCGGTGGCCAGCTCGAGCGTGCACGCGTGCGTCTCCGCGCTGACGCTGCCGGCCAGCCGCTGCGGGAGCTCCGGCAGCAGCATGTCGATCTGGTGCGCGAGGGCCCAGTCCCGGGGGTCGAGCAGCATCACCTCCTCCTCGATGCCGACCGTCCAGGCCGGCCGGCCCGAGTCGAAGTTCCAGATCGCCCAATCCGGGAGCGCCGGGCTCATGCTCCCCAAGCCTCGCAGACGCGCGGTCCGTGTCCTTGGACGGGCGTCGAAAATTCAGGCCGCCGCGCTCGCCGTTCTGTCCGGGCTCAGAGGTCGGGCAGGTTGACGCCGGCCTCCATCGCGAGGTTGTCGCGTAGGGGCAGGCGCCGGGGGGCGCGCTTGTCGAGCAGCGGCAGGCCGCCCGAGATGCGGGCGGCGCGCCAGTCGGCCCGGCTCACGCCCTCCGCGGTCAGGCCCAGCTCGAGGATCCCGGTGGTGGTGGTCTCGGGGGACTGGGCGGCGAACACGAAGTTGCCGAGCGAGTAGGCCACGATCGCCCCGCCCTGGCGGCGGACGGGCTGGAGGGTGTGCGGGTGCGCCCCGATGACGACCTGCGCGCCGTTGCGCACGGCCAGGTCGGCCAGCTCGCGCTGCCGGGCCGTTTCGAGCGTCTGCTTCTCGATCCCCCAGTGGAAGGTGGCGATCACGATGTCGGCCTTGCGGCGCGCGGCCTGCACGGCCGCCGCGACGTGGTCGGGGCTGGCCCAGGCGGTGCCCGGGTGCCCGGGCGCCGCGGCGAACTCGATCGGGGCGATCTCCGAGAAGCCGACGAAGGCGACCTTGAGGCCGAGCCGTTTCACGACCTGGGGAGCGAGCGCCCGCTGGAGGCTCGGCCCGGCTCCGACTGCCTTCATGCCGTGGCGCTCGACACCCCGGACGGTGTCGACCGTCGCCTCGGGCCCGTAGTCGCCCACGTGGTTGTTGGCGAGGTTGAGGACGTCGATGCCAGAGTTGCGGCGCAGGCCCGCGAGGGCCGCCGGCTCGGCGCGGAAGTTGTACTCCTTCGGGAAGGGCTCGCCGCGGGTGGAGACGGCGGATTCGAGGTTGCCGAAGGCGATGTCGGCGGACTTCAGGGTCCTGCCGGTGCCACGCCAGGGGTCGGCGGGCGCGCCGCTGAGGTTGATGTCGCCGACCGATGCCAGGCGCAGCGGCCGGACCGTCACGGGAACCGGATTGGTCGTGCCGCCCGCCAGCGCGCGGGCGCGGACCTCGATCCGGCCGGGGCGCTCGAGCACGCGGCCACGGAGGCCGAAGTCGCCGTGCGAGTCGGAGGAGGCCTGGGCGAAGACATGCCAGGCGCCGCCGGTGGAGCGCGACTCGAGCAGGAGAGTGCCGCCGTGGGGGGCGTGGGAGCCCGCGAGGGTGAGCCAGCCGCCCGGGGCGACCACGCGGTCGCTGGCCTTGGCACGCAGCCCGTCGCCGCCAAAGCCGGGGAGGCTGCCGGAGCCGATCGAGGCGGCGAGGCAGACGACGACGCCGACCGCGGCGGCGAGGGCGAGCAGGACGGTGGCGCGCTCGCGCGGCGGGCGGGGGGCAGCGGGCTGCGGGGCCGCCGGCCGCGTCAGCGGCGGCGAAGTGGGGGGCGGGGCAGGGGCGGCGGGCGCCTCGTGGACCGCTTCCTGGACCGGCGTCTCGGTCTCCTCCTCGCGGACCGCTCCGCCGGCGGGCGTCGACGGCTTCAGCGAGCTGGGCGGGGGTGCGGCGGGGAGCGGGGCCGGCGGGGCGGGCGGCGGGGAGCTGGCCCCGGCGTCGGGGAGGCGCCTCACGCTGATCTCGTCGGCCCCGGGCTCGGGGGCGACGACGTGCCCCTCGGCGCGGGCGCGGCGCCGGGCGCGGGACTGCTCGCGCAGGCGCTCGCGCTCCTCGGCCGTGCGCTGGTGCTCGGCGTCGGGGTTGCGTCGACGAGCAGCCGGCGTCTGGGGGCGGGGGGCCGCGTCCGTCTCGGTCGTGTCCTGCTCGGTGGCCATGGCGCGGACCGCGCACGGGTGCGCGGCTGTAGTTCCTTCGCCGCGCGCGGGCAGCGTCCTCTGCCGCGAGGGGGGCGCTTCTATAGTTGACAGTGGTTATGGGAAAGGTCTGGGTACTCGATACGGAGACGAAGGGCACCGGCGCGAACGTGGTTCCGCTGGAGAAGGTGCAGCGCCGTCCTGAAGATGCTCCGACGCCCCCCGCGCGCCCTCCGAAGCGCCCTGCCGGGGCCGCTCCGCGCCGGCCGAGCAAGCCGAAGCCCGAGCCCGAGCGCACCGCAACCGCGCTGCCGCCCGGGCACGTGCGCAAGCGGTCCACGGGCGAGCTCGGCAAGGTGCAGGCAGTGGACGCGAAGGCGGGCACGGCCACCGTTCGCTGGCTGAAGAGCGGCGCCAGCTCGACAGTGCCGCTGTCGGCGATCTCGCGCCGCTAGACGTACCATCTGCGGCGTGGGTCGCCGAAGATAGCTAGCCCCTGAGGAGCTTGGTGGCGGCGCCAGAGCGCCGCCTACGTGGCGCTACAGCGGGTAGTGCCGCGACCCCTGCTGCACCGTGATCCAGCGCAGCTCGGTGAACTCCTCGATCGCGGCCTTTCCGCCGAAGCGGCCGAACCCGCTCGCCTTCAC
Organism: uncultured Thermoleophilaceae bacterium; assembly: GCA_963722245.1. Taxonomy (GTDB): domain Bacteria; phylum Actinomycetota; class Thermoleophilia; order Solirubrobacterales; family Thermoleophilaceae; genus JACVRW01. The sequence goes on along the minus strand of CAVRKM010000009.1, from coordinate 298,101 downwards.
TCCGCCGAACGGCATCTGCGGCTCGTCGTGCACCGTGGCCCCGTTCACGTGGCAGATCCCGCTCTCGATCCGGCGGGCCACGTCGAGGGCGGTCGGCACGTCCTCGCCGAACACCGACGCCGCGAGCCCGTACTCGGTGTCGTTCGCCACCCGCACGGCCTCGTCGGCCCCGTCCACGCTCACGATCCCCACGACCGGCCCGAAGGACTCCTCGTGGTAGATGCGCATCTCGGGCGTCACGCCCGCCAGCACGGTGGGCTTGTAGCAGGGCCCCTCGGCCTCGCCGCCCGTGACCACGTCGGCCCCGTGCGAGCGCGCGTCGTCCACCAGCTCGCCGACCCGCTCTAGCGACGCCGTCGACACGAGCGGCCCGATCTGCGTCTCCGGGTCGCGCGGATTGCCCACCTTGAGCGCCGCCGCCTTCTCGCCCAGGCGCGAGGCCACGTCGCCCGCCACCGCCTTGTCGGCCACGATCCGCTCCGTCGACATGCAGATCTGGCCCTGGTGCATGAACGCGCCGAACTTGGCCGCGGCCACGGCCTCGTCCAGGTCGGCGTCGGCCAGCACGACCAGCGGTGCCTTGCCGCCCAGCTCGAGCAGCACCCGCTTCAGGTGCCGCGCCGCGTTCTCGGCCACCAGCCGCCCCACGCGCGTGGAGCCCGTGAAGTTGATCCGGCGCACGGCCGGGTGGGCGATCAGCTCGTCCACCACGTCGGCCGCGTCCTCGTGCCGATGCGTGAGCAGGTTGATCACCCCGGCCGGCACGCCGGCGTCCGCGATCGCGCGGGCGATCTCGCCGTGCGTGCGCGGACACGTCTCGGACGCCTTCAGGACGACCGTGTTGCCGAACGCCAGCGGCGTGGCCACCGCGCGGGTGGCGAGGATGATCGGCGCGTTCCACGGCGCGATGCCGACCACCACGCCGGCCGGCTGGCGGATCGCCATCGCCGTCAGCCCCGGCACGTCGGAGGGGATCACCTCACCGGTGACCGACGTGGTCTGCGCCGCGGCCTCGGTCAGCATGCCGGCGGCCAGCGCGCAGTTGAACATCCCCCAGCCGAAGGTGCCGCCGGTCTCGGCGGTCACGATCGGCGCGATCTCGGGCGCGCGCTCCGTGAGCAGCCCGGCCGCCTTCTGCAGCAGCTCGCGCCGCGCCGACGGGGGTGTGGCCGACCACTCGCCGAATGCCGCCGCCGCCGCGTCGCCTGCCGCGCGCGCGTCCTCGCGCGAACCCGCAGCCGCCGTCGAGGCCAGCTCGCCCGTGTAGGGATCCTCCCGCTCGAAGGTCTCGCCCGAGCGGGCGTTGCCCCACTCGCCCCCGATCAACAGCTGCTGCTGCTCGACTTGCGTGATGCTCATGGCTGCTCCCTTCCATTGCTCGGGTTCGGTGTGAGGACGGCGCGGCCCGTGATCTCGCCCTCGCGAAGCATCGCGAGCACGTCGTTGACGTTTTCGAGTGGGTGAGTCTCGGTCTTGAGGGTGAGCCTCCCGCGCGCGTGCAGCTGCAGGACCTCCCAGAGGTCGATCCAGCTGCCGACGAGATTGCCCACGATCGTGTTCTCGTTGCCGACCATCGCGGCAGAGGGCATCGTCACCGTCCCGCCGAAGCCCACGATCGAGTAGGTGCCGCCGCGCACCAGCATCCCCATGCCGGCCGCGTGGGTCTCGTCGTTACCGACGAAGTCCATCACCAGGTCCGCGCCGCGCCCGCCGGTGAGGTCGCCCAGGCCCTCCACGACCTCGGCGCTGTCGAGCACCGCGTCGGCGCCGAGCCCAGCCGCCAGCGCGCGGCGCTGGGGGTTGGGATCGACCGCCACGATCGTGCCTCCCGAGCCGAGCTCCCGCAGCAGCTGGAGGCCGACGTGCCCCACGCCGCCGATCCCGAGCGCGACGATCGTGGACCCCGGCACCACGAGGTGCGCAAGACGCTTGACCGCGTGGTAGGACGTGATCCCGGCGTCGGAGTACGGCGCCACGTCGACGGGGTCCAGCCCGTCGGGCAGCTTCACGATCGAGCGCTCGGAGACGACGACGTACTCGGCGAAGCCACCGTCCATCGTCAGCCCGGTGAACTGGTGCTGTTCGCACATCATGTCGCGGCCGCGCCGGCATGCCACGCACAGCCCGCAGGTGTGGGGCGGGCAGACGAGCACGGGGTCGCCCACGGCGACGGTGGACACGAGGTCGCCCACCGCGGCGACGCGTCCGGCGTTCTCGTGACCGAGCACGATCGGCAGCGTCAGCCCGGCCGGCTCCATCTCGCCGTCGATCGCGTGCAGGTCGGTCGCGCAGACTCCGGCCCCCTCGACCTCGACCAGCACCTCGTCCGGGCGCGAGAGCTCCGGCGTCGCCCGCTCGATCAGCTCGAGCGGGCGGTGGTACTCCCGTAGCAGCGCGGCTTTCAGCGGAACAGCTTCTCTACGTAGTCGGCGCCCAGCCCGACCTCTTCGTAATGGGCCCGCGCCAGCGCGATGTAGTCGTGCACGTCGAAGTGGCCCTCGGCCTCACCGTTCTCGTCCAGCCAGATCAGCGGCCCGGTGACGTTGAAGAAGATCTTCATCGGGTCCTCGTGCTCGTATGCCACCAGCGTGTGCGCCTCGCCCGGCGCCTCGTAGAGGAAGTCGCCCGCGGTGGCCGTCCAGTCGTGCTCGAGGTAGCCCCACTTGCCCGACAGGGTGAAGCCGAACACCTGGTGGGGGTGGTAGTGCCGGTTCACCAGGCCCGGGCCGGTCGCCATCAGGATGTCGCACCAGCGGTTCTGCGCGGGGGAGATGAACAGCGGCCGCGTGAAGACGGTCTCGGTCAGCGGCACGTAGTAGCGCATGTCGTCGCTGGTCGTGTCCGCGTAGAAGACCTCCGGAAGCCCGTCCGGCTTGAAGACGTTCTCGATCGGCTTGAGGTCCTTCCAGAACTCCGTCGTCGCCGCCTCCGGCATGGCTCCTCCTCCGCTCTCTAGGGAGGCAAACCTACCACCGGCCTCCAACAAGACAAGCTATTTGACAGATAGCTGGGGGGCTGGGAGTGTGCGCGCATGAGCACGACCGTGGCGCCCGCTCTGGAGGAGCTGGCCAACGCCGTCGACGCCGACGCGCTGCTCACCTCGGAGGAGGACCTGCGCGAGTTCCGCGACCCGTTCGCGTTCGCGACGTGGGACGACTACACGGCGTCGGCCGTGGTCCTTCCGGAGACGGTCGAGCAGGTCCAGGAGATCGTGCGCATCGCCAACCGGCACAAGCTGCCGCTCTGGACCAACGGCGCGGGCCGCAACAACGGCTACGGCGGGCCGGCGCCGCGGGTGAAGGGCTCGGTGATCGTGAGCCTGCGACGGATGAACCGCGTGCTCGAGATCAACGAGGACTGCGCCTACGCGGTGGTCGAGCCGGGCGTGCGCTGGTTCGATCTCTACGAGGCGATCCAGGCGGGCGGCCACCGCCTGATGCTGTCGATCGCCGACGTCGGCTGGGGCAGCGTCATGGGCAACACGCTCGACCACGGCGTGACCTACATGCCCTACGGGGTCGACATGGGCATGCAATGCGGCATGGAGGTCGTGCTGCCCGACGGCGAGCTGATGCGCACCGGCATGGGGGCCATGGAGGGCAACCGGGCCTGGCACGTCTACAAGCGCGGCCTGGGCCCGACGCCGGACCAGCTGTTCATGCAGTCGAACTTCGGGATCGTCACCAAGATGGGCGTCTGGCTGATGCCCTATCCCGAGGTCTACATGCCGCTCTGGCTGCGCCTGCGCCACGACGACGACCTCGCCCCGGCGATGGAGACGCTGCGCGAGCTGATGCTCGACGACACGATCCACATGGTCCCGCAGCTGCTCAGCGCCCCGCTGCTCGCCTCGGTGTTGTCGGAGCGGACACAGTGGTGGGAGGGGGAGGGGCCGATCCCGGAGGCCGAGCTCGACCGGATGGCGAGCGAGCTCGACATCGGGCGCTGGACGATGCGCTTCGCGCTCTACGGGGACGAGGCCGTGGTCGACCACCGCTTCGCGAAGATCAAGGACGCGTTCGAGCGCATCCCGGACGCCGACGTCTACGGCACGAAATGCGCGCCGGAGGACATCCCGAAGCTCGAGCACCCGGTCGAGCGGGTGCAGGGCGGCGTGCCGACGATGGACCTGAACCAGATGACCGCCTGGTACGGCGGCGAGGAGGGCGGGCACATCGGCTTCTCGCCCGTCGCTCCGCTGACCGGCCCGGACGCGATCGCGCTACGCGACCTGCTGCGCGGGATGATCGAGAGCGCCGGCCTGGACTACATGGCGGCGCTGATCCCGATCAACGCGCGCAGCTTCATCCACGTGACGCTGATCATCTTCGACACCAAGAACGAGGAGCAGACGCGCGCCGCCTACGACGTGGCCAAGCGGCTGGTGCGCGACTGCGCCAAGCTCGGCTACGGCGAGTACCGCGCGCACCTCGACTTCATGGACCTGGCGGCTGACCAGTACGGCTTCAACGACCACGCCTACATGCGCTTCAACGAGACGATCAAGGACGCGCTCGACCCCAACGGCATCCTGGCGCCGGGCAAGTCGGGCATCTGGCCGAAGTCGATGCGCGAGGGCTAGGCGCGACTCTCCGCCGGCGCCGCGTCCCGGCCGACGTGCTCCACGTCCAGCGACGGCAGCGCCTTCTCGAGCCAGCCCGGGATCCACCAGTTGCGGTCGCCCAGCAGCTGCATCACCGCGGGCACCAGCACCAGGCGCACGAGCGTGGCGTCGAGGAAGATCGCCGTCGCCAGGCCGATCCCGAAGAGCTTCAGGAACACGTCCGGCGCCGCCAGGAAGGCGAGGAAGACGACGACCATGATCGCCGCGGCAGCGGTGATCACTCGGGCGGTCTTGGCCAGCCCGTCCGCGATGGCCCGGCGGGTGTCGCCGTCCTTGAGGTACTCCTCGCGGATCCGCGAGATCAGGAAGACCTCGTAGTCCATCGAGAGCCCGAACAGGATCGCGAACATCATCACCGGCATGAACGGCGCTATGGGCACCTCGTGGTCGATGCCGATCGCCTTGCTCAAGCCGCCGCCGTTCGCGGCGATCGTCATCACGCCATAGGCCGCGCTCACGGACAGCAGGTTCATGATGCCCGCCTTCAGTGAGATGAGGGGCGAGTGGAAAGCCACGAGCAGCAGCAGGAAGGACAGGCCCACGACGCCGAGGACGAAGACCGGCAAGCGGCCCTTCATGTACTCGCTCTGGTCCTCGAGCGCCGCCGTCACGCCGCCGACATGGGCCGTGACCCCGGTGTCGCCGAGCTCCTGGGGAATGGTGTCGTCTCGCAGCCGGTTGACGAGATCCGAGGTCGCCTCGTCCTGGGGCGAGCTGTTCGGGATGACCGTGACGATCGCCGCGTCACTGGCGTCGTTGAACGTCGGGTCCGGGACGAAGGCGATGTCGTCATCGCTGCGCAGGCTGCGCGCGAACCGCTCCACCGCCGGCTTGGAGTCCGGGCCGGGCATGTCCGCCGCGATTACGATCGGCCCGTTGGTGCCGGCCCCGAAGCCCTCGGTGTTCAGGTCGTAGGCCTGGCGGGTCATCGTGTCGGGCGGGTCGTTGCCGGCGTCCGGGAAGCCGAGTCGCATGCCGAGCGCGGGAGCGGCGAGGGCCAGCAGGATGGCCGTGGCGACGATCACGTACGGCCAGGGACGGCGCTGAACCATGTGGCTCCAGCGGGCGGCCGGCGACTCGTGCGCTCCGCTGGTCTCGATACGCCGCCGCCGCCCGATCAGGGGGAGGCGCAGACGGTCGACCCGCGGCCCCACGTAGGCCAGCAGGGCCGGGAGCAGCGAGATCGAGGCGGCCATCATGACGAGGACGGCCAGCGAGGTCGAGATCGCGACGCCGTACATGTAGCTCAGCCCGGTCAGGCAGAGGCCGAGCACCGCGATCACGACGGTGCAGCCGGCGATGATCACGCTGCGGCCGGCCGTGGTCACGGACTCGACGATCGCGTCGTGGCGACTCTTGCCGTCGTCCAACGCCGACCGGAAGCGCGTGAGGACCAGCAGGGAGTAGTCGATGCCGACGCCGATGCCGATCAGCCCGGACACCGCGGTGGTCCAATCGGGAACGTCCATCACGTTCGCCAGCAGCGCGATCAGGCCGCCCGACGAGATGCCCAGACCGATCAGCGCGATCGCCAGCGGCAGCCCCGCCGCGACCACTGAGCCGAACGCGATCAGCAGCACGATCGCGGCGCCGAGGAAGCCCAGCCCCTCGGGGCTGGACGTCGACTGCGCGGCGTAGATCGGGTCGCCGCCGAGCTTGATCTCCAAGCCGCCGCCGTCGTTGGCCTCGGCGGCGTCGATCAGCTGCTCGCCCTGCTCCTTCTTCATCTCCCAGCCCGGGACGTCCATCGGCAGCGTCGTCGTAGCGATCTGGCCGTTCTCGGACACTCGGATCGGCGTGTGCTTCCCGATGTGCTCGACCTTCTCCGCCTGACTGAAGAAGCGATCCATGCTCTGGCGCACCTCGGGCGTGTCGACGCCCCCGGGTGCCTTCCAGACGGCGTAGATCTCCTGGCCGGAGTACCCATTGAAGCGCTGCTTGGTGAGGTCGCTGGCGGCCTTGGACTCGGAGTTGGGCGTGTCGTAGTCGGCCTGGAACTCCCCGGCGAACGAGGAGCCGACACCGATGATCACTACGGCGGCGACGATCCAGCCGACGAGCATGCGGCCGCGGCGGCGGCAGGCGAGTTCAGCGAGGCGGGTCAGGCGACGATTCATAGTCGGCCATGTAACCACCCCGATCGGCAATCGAGGGTGCGGTTATCCGAACAGTTACGCCAGCAACCTTTTCGCCGCCGCAGCGATCTCCTCGGCGCCCGGCAGCTAGGCGTCCTCCAGCGGCGGGCTGAACGGGACCGGGGTGAAGGGGGCTCCCACGCGCTCGATCGGCGCATCCAGGTGATCGAAGGCAGCGGCCTGCACCTGAGCCGCGATCTCGGCGCCGAAGCCGCCGTGCTCGACCGCCTCGTGGGCGATCACGAGCCGGTTCGTGCGCCGGACCGAGTCCAGGATCGTCTCGAGGTCGAGCGGCACGAGCGTGCGCGGGTCGATCACCTCGGCCTCGACCCCCTCGCCGGCGAGCCGTTCGGCCGCCGCCAGCGCCTCGTCGACCAGCCGCGACAGCGCCACGACCGTCACGTCGCGCCCCGGCCGCACCACCAGGGCCTCGCCCGATCGCCACCGGTGGCGGCCGCTTGGGAACGTCCTCGCTCTTGAAGTAGAGCGTCTTGTTCTCCACGAACACGACCGGGTTCGGGTCGGCGATCGCGCTGGCGAGCAGGCCGGCCGCGTCGGCCGCGCGGCTCGGCATCAGCACCTTCAGGCCCGGGATGTGGGTCAGCCAGCTCTCGAGGCTCTGCGAATGCTGGGCGCCCCAGCGGCGCCCCGCGCCGCCCTGGGTGCGCAGCACCAGCGGCACCGACAGCTGCCCGCCGGACATCGCGTGCGCCTTGGCGGCCTGGTTGACGAGCTGGTCGAGCGCGAGCGTGACGAAGTCGATGAACATCACCTCGACGATCGGGCGCATGCCCGACTGGGCCGCGCCGATGGCGACGCCGCAGATGGCGCTCTCGGAGATCGGCGTGTTCAGCACGCGGTCGGTGCCGAACTCCTCGGCCAGGCCGGCGGTCGTGCCGTACGGCCCACCCTCGGCCACGTCCTCGCCCAGCACGAAGACGCGCGGGTCCTCGCGCATGGCCTGCGCCTGCGCGGCCACGATCGCCTTGACGTAGGTGGTCTTCACGACGCGTAGGTGAGCTCGTCGACAGCCCGAGCGGCGGGAACGGGCTCGCGCGCGCGAACTCCACCGCCGCGTCGACCGCCTGCTGCGCGTCGCGCTCGATCTCCGCCGCGTCCTCGTCCACGAACCAGCCCTCGGAGACCCCGTGGCGCTGGAGGCGCAGGATCGGGTCCTTCTCCTGCCAGTCCTCGGCGGCGAGCGCCTTGCGGTAGTGCGCCGGGTCTCCCTCGTAGTGGCCGCGCAGGCGGTGGGTCAGGCACTCCAGCAGCAGCGGGCCGCGCCCGGCGCGCGCCGCGGCGAGGAAGCCCGCGAACGTCTCCCACACGGCCACGACGTCGTTGCCGTCGATCGTCTCGCGCGTGAGACCGTAGGGAGCGACGACGTCGGTCACGCGCTCGACCTTGGTGTGGGCGGAGCGGGGGGTGAACTCGGCGAAGCCGTTGTTCTCGCAGACGAAGATCACCGGCAGCTCCCACAGCGCGGCGAGGTTGATCGACTCGTTGAAGATCCCCGCCTGGACCGCGCCGTCGCCGAAGAACACCACCGCCACCTGGTCGCCCTCGCGCAGCCGCGCGGCCAGCGCGCTGCCGAGCGCCATCGGGATGTTGCCGCCGACCACGCCGGTGGCGCCCAGCAGCCCGTGCTCGACGTCCACCAGGTGCATGGACCCGCCGAGCCCCCTGCAGAGGCCGTCGGCCCGTCCCATCAGCTCCGCCATCGCCCGCTCGAGCGGCGCGCCCGCCGCGATCGCGTGCCCGTGGGCGCGGTGGCCGCTGTAGACGGCGTCGTCGGAGCGCAGCTGGCTGCACACTCCCGCCGCCACGCCCTCCTGGCCCACGCTCAGGTGGATCAGGCCGTGCACCTCGTCGGCGCGCTTGAGCTGGCCCACGCGCTCCTCGAACAGCCGGATGCGCCACATCGTGCGGAGGAGGCCGCTGGCCTCCTCCCAGTCGAGGGTGGGCACGGCCTAGGCGGCGACCGGCTCGAGCTGCGCGGCGGCGGTCTCGTACGAGCGCCTGTACATCTCGTCGAGCGGCAGCGCGCGCAGGTCCTCGGAGAGCACCTCGACGCCCCAAGGCTCGGCGTAGCCCATGTCGCGCGCCACCTCGACGTAGCCGCGGATGTCGAACTCGCCCTCGCCGGGCAGCTTGCGCCGGTTCACGACCTCGTCGAGCTGGTCCTCCATGTCCTCGTACTGGCCGTCCGAGAGCTCGACCCAGCCGAGGCGGTCGAGCGGGATCTTGCGCAGATCCTCGGGCTTGACGCCGAGCTTGCCCATGTGCCAGGTGTCGATCACCACGCCGGTGTTGTCGACCCCGTCCATCACCTCGAGCGCCTTCTCGATGCTGTTCACGTTCACGTCGAAGGGCATGAACTCGTAGAGCACCTTGGCGTCGCAGTGCTCTGCCGCGTCGGCCACCAGCTCCGCGTAGGCCTCCTTGAGGCGCGGCATCTCGCAGGGCGTGCCGGGGATGTTGCCGGCCTTGATGTGATGCGCGTCGAGCGCGGCCGCCGTGTCGAACAGCATCCGGCGCTGGGTGTCCGCCGCCTTGCGCGCCTCGTCGTCTGGGTCGAGGAACCAGTCCCAGATGAACTCGAGCTCGAGGCAGCGCTGACCGTTGTCGTCGAGGACTCTCCTGATGTCCTCGAGCGAGCGCTGCTCGAGCTGGTGCTCGATGTCCGCGTGCCAGAGGCCGAGCCCCACGAACCCCGTCTCGGCCGCCTGGGCGCAGCGCTCCGCGAAGTCGTACAGGCTCCACTCGCGGCCGAAGTGAACCTCCACCGGCCCCGCCGAGGTCCAGTACGCGTTGGCCAGCTCCACGCTCATGACGGCTCCTTCACGTTGATCTCGATCTTGACTCCGTTGGGATCTTCCACGAACAGCTGCCGCATGCCGGGCACGCTGTTTTGGGCGGCGTCGATGCCCCCGCCCTCCAGGCGCCCGACGACGCCCTCGTAGTCATCCGCGCTGAACGCCACGTGCTCCACCGGCCCACTCGCGGCGGCGATCCCGATCCGCTGCGAGTGCGCGTCGAAGGCAGCCCGCTCCGCCACGTGAACGCAGGGCACGCCGCCCGCGTACAGCCAGTAGCCGGGGAACTCGAGCGGTGGGCGCGCGCCCACTTCCAGGTCGAGCGCGCCGCACCAGAAGTCGCGCGTTCCATCGATGTCGTCCGTGAGGACCAGGAAGTGGTCCAGGCCGGCCACGGCTACGCGGGCGCGGCCTGTCCCACGACCTGCTTGGCCGCCGCCGCGATCTTGTCGGCCGACGGCGCGATGTAGGCCTCCTGGATCTGGTTGCCGGGCACGGGAGCGTCCATGCGGGCGACCCGCGCGGGCGGCGCCTTGAGCGACTCGAAGCCGTGCTCGGCGACCGTGGCCGCGATCTCGGACGCCACGCCACAGCGCAGCCGCCCCTCGTCGGCGATCACCAGGTGCCCGGTCTTGGCGACCGAGTCGAGGATCGTCTGCTGGTCGAGCGGGACCAGCGTGCGCAGGTCGATCACCTCGGCCTCGATGCCGTCGCCGGCGAGCGCCTCGGCGGCCTCGAGCGAGGCGGGCACCATCATCGAGCAGGCCACGATCGTCACGTCGGAGCCCTCGCGCTTCACCGAGGCCTGGCCGAGCGGGATCTCGTAGTCGTCGTCCGGCACGTCGCCCTCGGCTCCGTAGCCGAAGGCGTGCGTGATCACGAGCGTCGGGTTGTCGCTCTTGAGCGCCGTGCGCAGCAGGCCCTTGAGGTCCGCCGGGCCCCACGGCACGGCGATCTCGATGCCCGCCACGTTCCAGAACATCCCCATCGGGCTCTCGCTGTGCTGGGAGGCGCCGCCGTGCAGCAGGCCGTGGCTCATGTGGAAGGTCGCCGGGGCCGTGACCCTGCCCCCCGAGCCCTGACGCGCGGTCGCGACCTCGCTGGCGATCGTGGAGAAGGCCGGGTAGGCGAACGGCGCGAGGCCGAGATGGAGGAACATCCGCTGGCCGCACATCGCCGCGCCGGCCGCGAGCGCGGAGTAGGCCGCCTCGGAGCAGGGCGGGAAGTAGATGCGGTCGCCGTACTTCTCCTGGAACGACCCGAACTGCATGGCCTCGGGGCCGATCCCGAGCACCTCGTTGCCCATGACGACGAAGTTCGGGTCCTCCTCCATGAACGTCGTGAGGACATCCAGCATCGCGTCGGCGTAGTTCTTGGTTGCCATGGTGGCGCGCCTCCTCAGGCGAAGACGTGGTCGAGTGCGCTTTCGGGCGTGGGTCTGGGACTGTCGAGGGCGAACTGGCGCGCCTCGGCGATCCGCTCGCGCGTGCGCGCGTCCAGCTCGGTCAGGCCGTCCTGATCGATGTCACCCGCGGCGAGCAGCTGGCGTGCGTAGCGCAGCACCGGGTCGTGCTCGCGGAACCACTGCTCGTGCTCGCCCGAGCTGCCGGAGTCGTCCCACGCCATCGAGATGTCGGTTTCGCCGGTCGGCAGCGTGGGCCAGAGCGGCTGCGTGCCGGCGAAGCGCGCGGTCACCGCGTGGATGAAGAACGGCCCCTTGCGCGCGCGGGTGTGCTCGACCGCGCGGTTGACGACGTCGAAGACCGCGTCCACGTCCCTGCCGTCGACCGTCTCCACCGGGATCCCGAACGTCTTCGGGATGTCGGTCAGGTCGTCGACCGCGGAGACGGAGGTCGGGAAGCCGCCGCCGGCCGACCCGAGCGCGCCCTCGCTGTTGTTCTCGCAGACGTACACGACCGGCAGCGAGTAGAGAGCGCCGAGGTTGAGCGACTCGTACGAGACCCCCTCCTCGAGCGCGCCGTCTCCGAACAGCGCGATGGCGACCGCGTCGCCGCCCTTGGTCTTGAGGGCGAAGCCGGCGCCGGTGCCCAGGCTGATGCTGCCGCCCACGATCGCCGAGGTCGAGATGAAGCCGCGGTCGGTGTCGCTCATGTGCATCGTGCCCGCGGCACCGCGGTTGAAGCCGTTCTCGCGGCCCAGGATCTCCGCCAGCGCGAGCTTCGGGTCCGCGCCGCGGGCGATCACGTGGCCGTGGTTGCGGTGGTGGGTGGCGATCTTGTCGTCGGGCCCGAGCGCCGCCATGAGAGGGACGCCGGTCGACTCCTGGCCGATGTAGAGGTGGAAGTGCGTCATGAACTCGTGCTCGCCGAACAGGCCGACAACGGCCTCCTCGAAGCGGCGGATCGTCAGCATCGTCTCGAGCGCGCCGAGCTTGTCCAGCGTGTCAGCCATGTATCTGTCCTTCCGTGCCGTTTTGTCGGACGCCGCGCAGCAGGTAGGCCGACTGGAGCAGCTCGGGCTTGTCCCGCAGCTCGCTTGCCAACCCCGAGAACTGGATGTCGCCGCCCTCCATCACGTAGGCCCGGTTGGCGAGACCCAGCGCGACGGTCGCGAACTGCTCGATCAGCAGCACCCCCACGCCCGACTCCGCGACCGTGCGGATCGTCGGGATCAGGCGCTTGACGATCACCGGGGCGAGCCCCAGCGACAGCTCGTCGATCAGGACGAAGTTCGGCTGGGAGACGAGAGCCTGCGCCAGCACCACCATCTGCTGCTCGCCGCCCGAGAGCGATCGCGCGCGGGCGTCGAGGCGCGCCTGCAGCTCCGGGAAGAGCTCCAGCGCGTACGCCCGCCGCTCGCGCGCGACCGATCCGGACAGCGTGTAGGTGGCGACCTGGATGTTGTCCTCCACCGTCAGGTCCGGCAGCAGCCGCCGGCCCTCCGGGACGACCGCTACGCCGGCGGCACGGATCTTCTCCGGCCGCCGGCCCACCAGCTCGCGCTCGCCGACCCTGACCGAGCCGGACTCTGCAGGCAGCACCCCCGCCACCGACAGGACGAGACTGGACTTCCCGGCCCCGTTGGGGCCGAGCAGCGCGGTCACTTCCCCCTGAGGAATCTCCAGCGATACGTTCTTTACGACCGCGCGTCCGCCGCGCGCGACCGTGAGACCCTCGATGTTCAGGGTCTCGCTCGCGGCAGCCCCGACGTTCACGCCGCGTCCTCCGTGCCCAGGTAGGCCCGCATGACCTCCTCGTCACGCAACACCTCCTCGGTCGGGCCGGCGGCGATCAGCCTGCCGAAGTCGAGCACGGCGGTGATCTCGCAGCAGGCGGACACGAGGCTCATGTCGTGGTCGACGAGGATCACGAGCGCCCCCATGTGCTCGGGGATCCTGCGGATCACCCCGCCCATGTGCTCGGTCTCCTCGTCGGGCAGGCCGGCGGCGGGCTCGTCGAGCAGCACCATGCGCGGCTTGCCGACCACGGCGCGCGCGACCTCGACCAGGCGCCGGTCGCGCGCCCCGAGGGTGCCGACCTTCAGGTGCGGGTCCATCTCGAGGCCCACGAAGCCGATCGCACCGAGCACCGCCTCCTCGCGGGTGGCCCGCCCCTCGCCGGAGTGCTCGTGGGCGATCGCCACGTTGTCGTAGACGGACAGCTTGTCGATCGCCTGCTCGGTCTGGAACGTCCGGCGCAGGCCCCAGCGGGCGCGCCGGAAGTCATGCATGGAGAGCAGGTCCTCGCCGAAGGCATGCACGGACCCGGCGGCCGGCTTCACGAACCCGCTCAGGACGTTGAAGAAGGTCGTCTTGCCGGCGCCGTTGGGCCCGATCAACCCGCACGTGCCCGCGGGGAACGTCACGGTCATGCCGTCGATCGGCTTGACGCCGCCGAAGCGCACCTCGAGGTCCTTGACCTCGATCATCCGGGCCCCCGGCTCACGGTGCGCTTGATCAGGCGTCCGAGCCTGGCCACGTCCTTGGGGAGCTGGTCGACGATCCCGGCCGGTGCGGTCAGCAGCACCTGCAGCACCCCCACGCCGAACAGGATCGTGAGCAGGTCGGCCGGCAGGCCCCAGCTGTCGAGCAGCGCCGGCAGGTAGCGGTAGAACAGCCCGGCGATCAAGGCTCCCCAGAGGCTGTAGATCCCGCCCATCAGCACCACGGCGAGCAGCACGATGTTCTCTCGCGTGGGGAAGGAGTAGTTGAACAGGCTGCCGACGTTGGCGGCCAGCAGCCCGCCGGCCACGCCGGTGATGAACGAGGCGAGCGCGAAGGCCCAGAGCTTGTACAGCGTGGTGTTGATGCCGGCCGCCAGCGCGGCCGGCTCGCTCTGGCGGATGACCTCCCACGAGCGCCCCACCTTGCTGCGGATGTGCCAGAGCACGAGCAGGAACATCGCCGCCGCGACCACGACCGAGTAGCGGAAGAACGCCGGGTCGCTCTCACCGATCGCCGGCCGCCGGACCGAGGTGCCGCCGAGCGTCGACTCCGTGTGCCCGAGGAAGCCGCCGGCCCCGTTCGGGAAGTCCGTGGCCGCCAGCACGACGCTGATCGCCCCGGCCAGCATCAGCGTGATCAGGGCCAGGTAGAGCCCGCTGACGCGCAGCGCCGGCAGGCCCACGATCGTGCCGATCACCATCGTGATGAACCCGGACATCAGCAGCACGATCGGGAACGGCAGGCCGGTGCCGTACAGCAGCCGCGCCGCCACCCACGAGCCGATCGCGAGCACCGCGATCTGGCCGAGCGATACGAGCCCGACGCGGCCCATCAGCAGGCCGAGGCCGAGGCAGACGATCGAGTAGATCGACACGGCGGTGAGGATCTTCAGCCAGTAGGTGCTGAGCAGGTCGGGCAGCCCGATCAGGATCAGCGCGAGCAGCACCACGATCACCACCGCGCGGACGCGGTCACCCTGGTCCAGCCGCGACGGCGACCACGCGGGTCGCGGGCGGCTGGGAGCCTCGACGGTGCTCACCGTGTCTAGCCCGCCGCTCGCGAGAACGACACCTCGCGGTGGCGCGACAGCCAGAGCAGCGCTACGACCGCTAGGACGAACGGCGTCATGTCCCTGTATTCGGAGATGGACAGGATCGGGGTGATCAGCGCGTTCACCAGCCCGATCACGATGCCGGCGAACAGCGTCACGACGATCGACTGGAGCCGAGCGATCAGCGCGGCCGCCAGTCCCGAGATCACGAGGAAGGTGAGCGTGTTCGCGTCCAGGCCGACGAGGTTCGACAGCAGCAGCCCCGCCACCCCGGCCAGCAGGCCCGACGCCAGCCAGGCTGCCGCCTCCACCCGTCGCACCGGCACACCCAGCGTCGCCGTGATCTCACGATCGTTGGCGAGCGCGCGCATCGCCGTGCCCGTCTTCGTGAAGCGCAGATACGCGGTGGTGACGATCGTGACCACGACCCCGAGCGCGAAGCCGATCACCTGCGTGTAGGTGACGAGCACGTCGCCGACGTCGAAGTTCTCGTCAGAGGTCGGCAGGATCATCGAGCGAGCCTTGTCGCTCCAGATCCACGACATCGCGCCCAGCAGGATCAGCGCCAGCCCCAGCGTCGCCGTGGCTTTGACGAGCGGATCTCGATTGGCTAACGGCGGGCCGAAGAGCACGCCGTAGAGGAGCGTGATGACCCCTCCGAACGCGACGCACACGCCGTAGGCCGGCGTACTGGTCCCAGCCCTGGTTGTTGATCAGCTCCCACGAGATCAGCGCACCCATCGCGCCGATCGCGCCGAAGGCGAGGTTGAGGACCCCGGTCGTTCGGTACAGCACCACCAGCCCGACCCCCGAGAGGGCATACACCCCCCCGAGGGCCAGGCCGGTGGCGATGAACGGTCGAAATTCCTCCCAGCTGGGCACCTACTTGCCGATCAGGCTCGGGTCCTTCGCTTCGATGTCCTCGACCCGCTTGATGTCCGGGTCGACGTTGGAGATCTTGAAGCAACCTTCCTTCTGAACCATCACGCCGTCGCGCGGAGTGGTGGTCAGGTCGATGTGGTTCGGGATGTGCAACGGCGCATCGCCGTAGTACCAGGGCGCACACAAGATGTCCGTCTTGAAGTCCTTCACGTTCTTGAAGGCTTCGTTGACGTTCTTGATGTTGTAGGTGTCGCCCTTGATGGTCAACAGCGCGGTCGTGGCGATGTCGCCCTGGACGAAGCCCATCTGGCTGAACGAGCCCAGCGGGATGTCCGGTGCGTACTTCTTGAGCACCGAGCGGTACAGCACCATGTCCGGCTTGTTGGAGCTGGTCAGCTGCAGCTCGGCGTTCACGCCCAGCTTGTTCTCCCAGCGGTCACCCAGCGCATCCGCGATGAAGTCGGTGTTGCACGGGGTGGAGCAGGACCACTTGACGCGATCCTGGAGACCCTGCTGCTGCGCGGCCTGGAGGATCTTGAGCGCCTCGGGAGGCGTGAAGTTCAAGATCACGCCGCCGCCGTCGCCGGCGGCCTGCACGGCCTTCAGGGCGACCGAGTTGGCGTCCTGGATCGGCACGTTCTCCTTGAGGCTGACGCTCGGGATTCCGGCGTCCTTGGCGAGCAGCAGGAAGCCGCCCTCGATGTAGCCGGTGCCCGGGACGTTCGACTGGACGAGCACGAGCTTCTTGACCCCTTGGCGGATCAGGTACTGCGTGCCGCCGTCCACGCTGTAGCGCGGGCCCATGTTGACCGGAGCGCTGTTGGGCGTCGACCAGCACTCGGGCGCGATGCCGGCGCCGATCGTGTAGATGCCCTTCGACTCCCAGTACTTGTGGTTGACCGTGCACTCGATCAGCGAGATGTTCCCGATGATCCCGAGCACCTGGTTGGTCTCGACCAGCTTCTTCGCGAGCGAGGCCACCTGGCCCGGGTCGGTCTGCTCGGTCTCGACGTCGTAGACGATCTTGTGGCCGTTGATGCCGCCGTTGTCGTTCACGCAGTCGAAGAAGGCCTTCGCCGTCAGGCCGATCTCAGAGAAGTCGGTGCCGGGCTGCTTGGTGAAGATGCCGCCGAGCTTGATCGGAGAACCGGTGGCCTTCTGGCCGTTCCCCATCCCGCACTTGGGATTGTCGGTCTCCGTGGCGTTGGCCGACTGACCACCGCTGCCGCTGCCCTCCCCGGAACTGTCGTTGTTGTCGTCGCCGCACGCGGCTACGAAGAGCGCAAGACCAACTGCCAATGCCGCCAGCATGACGATCTGACGCGAGCGGCCCAACACGAGCTTGATACTCACGGGTGTCTCTCCTCCTCGGGACTGCTCCTCGGGACTGGCAAGGGGCTCCTGCCGATCCAAGCCCGGTCGAGCTTAACCGCCCTTTCCGGACGGGTCAAATTGTTTGACGATTAAGCGCAAGGCGCGATACTGCGCACTGGAGAGTCATCAAAATCGCATCGCCGCGCCACGGGCCAAGCCCGCGGCTTGGCACACAACGGGAGGATCATGCCCCGCAGCACACCGCCTTTCCGGGCCGACCACGTCGGCAGCCTTTTGCGCCCCCAGCGCCTCCTTCAGGCCCGCGAGGACTTCGCGGCGGACCGCATCTCGGCCGACGAGTTGAAGCAGATCGAGGACGAATCGATCCGCGACGTCGTGCGCATGCAGGAGGACGTCGGCCTGCAATCGGCGACCGACGGCGAGTTCCGCCGCGCCTCGTGGCACATGGACTTCATCTACGAGCTGGAGGGGATCACGCAAGGCCGAGGACGACCTCGTCGTCCACTTCCACAACGCCGAGGGCGACCTCGACTACACCCCCGCCGCGCTCAAGGTGTCCGGCAAGATCGACCTCCACGAGCCGACCTTCGGCGAGCACTTCAAGTTCCTGCGCGGACACGGTCACGAGCGCGACGCCGAAGCTCACCATCCCGTCGCCGAGCATGGTCCACTACCGCGGCGGCGCGGCGGCGATCGACCCCGCCGTGTACCCGGACAAGGATCAGTTCTGGACGGACCTGACCGCCGCGTACGCCAAGCAGGTCCGGATGGTCCACGACCTCGGCTGCACCTACCTGCAGTTCGACGACACGAGCCTGGCCTACCTGAACGACCCCAACCAGCGCAAGATGATGTCCGACCGCGGCGAGGACGCCGAGCACCTCCACGAGGCCTACATCCGCCACATCAACGAGGCGCTCGCGGGCAAGCCCGAGGGCATCACGATCACCACGCACATGTGCCGCGGCAACTTCCGCTCCTCATGGGTGGCCGAGGGCGGCTACGACTTCGTGGCCGAGGCGCTGTTCGGCGAGCTGGGCGTGGACGGCTTCTTCCTCGAGTACGACGACGCGCGCTCGGGCGGCTTCGAGCCGCTGCGCTTCGTGCCGAAGGGCAAGCTGGTGGTGCTCGGGCTGGTCACGACCAAGCGCGGCGAGCTCGAGGACAAGGACCAGCTCAAGCGCCGCATCGAGGAGGCCAGCCAGTTCGTCGACCTCGACCAGCTCTGCCTGTCGCCGCAGTGCGGGTTCTCGTCCACGGCCGAGGGCAACAACGTGACGTTCGACGAGCAGGTGGCCAAGCTGCGGCTGATCGTCGAGGTCGCGCAGGAGGTCTGGGGTTGAGCGACCTCTTCGACGTCGAGGGAGCCCGGGTCGTCGTGACGGGCGCGGCGAGCGGGCTCGGGCTCGCGATGGCGGAGGTGATGGCGGACGGGGGCGCGCGCGTGACGCTGGCGGACCTCGACGAGGAGGGCCTCGAGCAGGTCGCCGGCCGGCTCGGGGGAGACGTGCGCACGGCGCGGCTCGACGTGTCCGACTCGGCGGCCGTGGAGCGGCTGTTCGACGAGGTGGTGGAGGAGCAGGGCGGGGTGGACGTGGCGTTCGCCAACGCCGGGATCTCGCTCGAGGCGGGCGTGACGGACCCGCAGGGCGGCCTCGAGGCCTTCGACCGCGCCAAGTGGGACAGCGTCCTCGGCGTGAACCTCAACGGCGTCGTCTTCACGCTGAAGGCGGCCGCCCGGCACATGAAGAAGCAGGGCAGCGGCCGGATCGTCGTGACCGCGTCGACGGCCGGCTTCGGCACCGACCCGATGGTGGGCTACTCGTACTCGGCCACCAAGGCGGCCGTGATCATCATCGTGCGCCAGGCGGCGCTGGAGCTGGCCAAGCACGGCGTGCACGTGAACGCGATCGCCCCGGGACCGTTCCGGACCAACATCGGCGGCGACGCCGCGCCGATCCCGCCGGAGGCGTGGAACGACATCGTCGCGATCGGCCGCATGGCGGAGCCGGACGAGCTGAAGGGCGTGGCGCTGCTGCTCGCCTCGCCGGCGTCGAGCTTCATGACCGGCGCGGTCATCCCGGTCGACGGCGGCCAGCTGCTGATGTCGCACGGGGTCTGAGCGTGCGCGCGGTCGTCACCAAGTCGAAGGGCGTGATGGAGCTGGCGGACGTGCCGGCGCCCGGCGAGCCGGGGCCGGGCGAGGTGCTCGTGCGCCCCCAGGCGGTGGGCATCTGCGGCTCCGACTTCCACTTCCTGCTGGCCGAGATCGGTCCCGAGGACGGCTCCCAGTTCCCGAGGATCCAGGGCCACGAGGTGGGGGCGACGGTCGAGTCGGTGGGGCCGGACTGCACGCGCGGGCTTGAGCCCCGGCGACAGCGTGGCGCTGCACCCGCTCAGCTACTGCGGCCACTGCTACCCGTGCCGGATCGGCCGCACGAACGTCTGCGACAACTTCAGCCTGATCGGCATCCACGAGGACGGCGGCTTCCAGGAGCTGCTGCGCATGCCGGAGGACCTCGTGTTCCCGACCACGGAGCGCCGCGCCGCGCTGGCGGCGCTGGCCGAGCCACTGTCGATCGCGGTGCGGGCGATCAACCGCTCCCGCCTCGAGGCCGGCGAGCACGTGGTGATCTTCGGCGCCGGGCCGATCGGCCAGGCGATCTGCCTGCTCGCCCGCGAGCGCGACGCGCCGGTGCTGATGATCGACCCGCAGAGCAACCGCCTGGAGACCGGCGCCGGCATGGGCGCCGAGACGATGCCCTGGACCGACGACGTGATCGAGGCGGCGCGCGAGTGGTCGGGCGGCGAGGGCGCCGAGGTCGTGTTCGACGCCACCGGCTCGCCGGACGCGATCAGGGCCGGGTTCGAGACCGCGGTCTCGGCCGGGCGGCTGATGATGGTGGGCATGTCGCACCACGACGTGCCGCTGCGCGTATTCGGCTTCGTCGACAAGGAGCTGGACGTGCTCGGCGTCAGCTGCGCGAAGGGGGGCGAGTTCGAGGAGGCCGTGGCCTTCGTGGAACGCAATGGCGACAAGCTCGAGAACCTCATCACGCAGGAGTTCCCACTGGAGCGAGCGCCCGAGGCGCTGCGGTGGGCGATGGATCACCCAGCCGAGGCGATGAAGGTAGTGATCGGCGAGATCAACTGAGGAGGAGTCGGTTTGGACGCGCCCCCGATGCTCGAGATCAGCGGCAAGGCCCGCGCGGCCCTCGACGCGATCTGCGACACGTTCGTCCCCGGCGAGGCCGGGCTGCCGTCGGCCACCGAGCTGGGGGTGCCCGAGGCGATGCTGATGGCCGTCGGCTCCAACCCGAGCGCGGCCGAGCAGGAGCAGTTCGCCGGCCTGCTGGACGCGTGGGACGCGGATTTCCCGTCGCTCTCCCAGGCCAAGCGCGAGGAGGTCCTGCTGTCGTGGGCCGACTCGCCCGAGGTCGGGCAGCGCGCCGCCTTCCAGGCGCTGCGCAAGGGCATCCTGCTGAGCTACTACTGCCTGCCGCACATGGGCGAGGGGCCCAACCCGGTCGACGAGGCGCTCGGCTATCCCGGGCCGCTCGGGCCGCCCGAGAACCCGCCGCCGAAGACGCTGAAGCCGCTCGACATCACCGCCGACACCGAGCTCGATTGCGACGTGGTGGTAGTCGGCTCGGGGGCGGGCGGGGGCGCGGCAGCGGGGGTGCTGGCGAGCGCGGGGCTCGACGTGATCGTCGTCGAGGCCGGCGGCTACTACAGCGAGGAGGACTTCGACGGAGCCGAGCTGTCCGGCTACGCGCGGATGTACCTCAACGGGGGCGGCGTGGCCACCGACGACCAGAGCATCGGGCTGCTGGCCGGCTGCGTGCCTGGGCGGCGGCACGGTCGTCAACTACACGTGGTGCTTCCGGCCGCCCGACTTCGTGCGCGAGGACTGGCAGCGGCGCTTCGGGCTGTCCGACTGGGCCGGCCAGGACTTCGACGACAGCCTCGACGCGGTCTGGGATCGGATCTCGATCAGCTCGGAGAGCAGCATCCCGTCATTGCGCGACCACGCGATGCGCAACGGGCTGGAGCAGCTCGGCTGGCACTCGGAGGTGATGCAGCGCAACTGCAAGGGCTGCACCGAGGAGGTCTGTCGGCTCTGCCACTACGGCTGTCAGATCGGCGCCAAGCAGTCGACGATGAAGACCTGGCTGCAGGACGCCTCCGACAGCGGCGCGCGGATCATCGTGAACGCGCCGGTCGACCGGATGCTGATCGAGGGCGGTCAGGCCCGTGGTGTGGAGGCGCTGACGCTCGACGGGCACAAGGTGACGGTGCGCTCGCGGGCGGTCGCGCTGGCCGCCGGCGCGATCCACACGCCGGCGATCATGGTCCGCTCGGGGATGGATGGCCCCGCCGTCGGCAAGAACCTGATGCTCCACCCGGTGCTGATCACCTGGGGCGTCTTCGACGAGGAGGTGCGGCCCTGGGAGGGCACGCTGGGCGCGACCTTCTCCGACGAGTTCCTCGACATGGGCGAGGGCTACGGCATCAAGTACGAGCACGCCGCCACGCCGCCGAGCATCCTGGCGATCTTCGCCCCCTGGCGCGGCTCGCGCGAGTCGGCGGAGCTGATGCAGTCGCTGCGCTACACGGCCGGCTACGGAGCCCTGCAGCGGGCCCGCGACGGCGGCGAGGTGGTCGTCGGCCGCGACGGCCTGCCGACGCCGCGCTGGGCGCTGTCGGACTTCGACCGCGACGTGATGCGCAGGGGGCTCGACGGGGCGGCGCAGATCCTCGAGGCCGGCGGCGCGCGGCGCATCTACTCGTCGCACGCCGGCTGGGTGTCCTACGAGCCCGGTCGCAACGGCGGCCGCGAGAGCCTGCTCGAGGCGGCGGACCGCTGCGGCTGGGACGCCGGCCAGGTCACGCTCGGCTCGTTCCACCTGATGGGCACCGCCCGCATGGGCAGCTCCCGCGAGGACTCGGTCTGCGACTCGAACGGCGAGGCCTGGGACGTGAAGGGCCTCTTCGTGGTCGACGGCGCGGTGCTGCCGACGGGCCTCGGCGTGAACCCGATGGTCACGATCGAGGCGGCCGCGCACAAGATCGCGCGGGGGATGGCGGCGCGACTGGGTTAGTGCCAGGGAACGCGACGCTGCGTTGCGGCTCCATGTTCATCCGCCCTGGGGCCGCCCGATCACGCAGACCGCGGGGACCGGGCGCAGCTCCTCGACCAGCACCCTGTCGACGGAGAGTCCCCCCTCGCGTAGCCGGTCGGCCAGCTCGTTTCCGAGGTCCCGTGCTCGCTCCGGCGCGGAGTGGCGCGCGTCCCAGAAGATGTAGACGGCCCCATCCCAGGCGAGGTGCTCGCGGACGGCACCGAGCGCCGCCTCCGGCTGCAGCCAGAAGGGAGCGACGTTGAAGGCGAAGACCTTGTCGAAGCGCCGATCGCCGAGGTCCGCGTCCTCCAGCGCGATGGCCGCGAGCACAGCCCTGCCCGCGTCGACGTGCTCGCGGTTCCTCCGCGTGGCTATCTCGATCATCTTGGGCGAGCGGTCGATCGCCGTGATCGTTCCCGTCGTCAGCCTCTCGCAGACCAGGGAGACCGCGACGCCGTGGCCGCACCCGACCTCGAGCAGGCGGTCGGCCGGGCGAACCTCCAGAGTGTCGACCGCCCAGACGAACCGCTCCGATGCCTTGCCCGCCATGCCCCAGCAATAGCACCACGCGCTCGTGAAGCCCATGCTGATCTACTCGGTTTCCACCTCCGCCGCTGGGCGATGAATTCAAGCGAGGGGGTAGGTCTCTACCGACATGAGCGATAGAAAAGTAGTTCTCAAGATGGTCATGTCCCTCGACGGTTTTGTCACCAGCCCCGACGGGACCCATGAATGGATGTTCGAGTGGTTCGGCGACGACTCGAATGGGTGGAACCGCCGCGCGCTCGAGGAGGCTGGCGTCCACGCGATGGGGCGCCGCAGCTACGAGATCATGGGGCCGCACTGGGCCGCGTCCGAGGGGCCGATTGCAACCGCGATGAACGAGAAGCCGAAGGCTGTCTTCTCCCGCAGTCTGGAGAAGGCGGAATGGGGACCGGCCGAGATCTTCGGCGGGGACCTGCGCGCGGAGATCGCGGATCTGAAGACTCGGGACGACGAAGGGACGGTCCTAGTCCACGGCGGCCCCGACTTCGCCAAGTCGGTGACCCGCCTGGGCCTCGTCGACGAATACCAGCTGATGACGGTCCCGATTGCGATCGGTGCGGGGCACAGCCCATTCGCCGAGCTGGAAGAGCACCTGAAGTTGGACGTCGTCGAAGAGGAGCGCTTCCAGAGCGGAGCCCTCGGGCAGATCCTGGTGCCGAAGCGATGAGCGACAGCCCGAACTGACTATCGAGCTAGGTGCTTCCTGGCGCCGGAGCCCCTCCTCGAATGTAGCGTGCGGCGTCGTCGGCCATGGCTCAGCGGTTGTGGTTGACGACCTCGACGTTGTGCCCGTCGGGGTCCAGGACGAAGGCGCCGTAGTAGCCCGGGTGGTAGACGGCGCGCTCGCCGGGACCCCCGTGGTCCTCGTAGCCCGCGGCAATCGCGGCGGCGTGGAACGCGCGCACGGTCGCGTCGTCCTGCGCCGGGAAGGCGACGTGGACGTGCTCCGTGAGCGGCCGCTCGTCGTCGATCAGCGAGAAGCTGTGGTCGGCGCCCTTTAGCTGCACGTGGTCCGGCTCGTCCACGCCCAGCTCCAGCCCGGCGTACGGGGCGATCGTCGTGTAGAAGCGCTTGGACGCGGCGGGGTCACGGACGCGGATCCAGAGGTGGTCGACGCGGCCGTCGGGCACCGGGTCGTCGCGTTCGGTGTGCACCGCCTCCACGCTGTTGCCGTCCGGGTCGAGCAGGAACCCGCCGTAGTAGTCGGGCCCGTAGACCGTGCGCCGCCCCGGCGCGCCGTCGTCGCGGTACCCCGCGTCGATCCCGGCCTGCCAGAAGGCGTCCACGGCCTCGCGGGACGGCGCGCGGAAGCCGACGTGCAGCCCGCGGGTCAAGGGGTGCTCGCGGTCCGTCGGCCCGATGTCCCAGTCTTCCCACTCGACGAGCTCGGCGTCCGCGTGGCTGGGCTCGACGCCGAGCACGGAGAGCACGGTGCGGTAGAAGCGCTCGGACGCGGCGAGGTCCGAGACGGCGATGGCGACGTGGTCGAACACCTCGGCGAGGCTACCGTCGCGCCTCATCGCGACTATCGTCCGTCGCTCCGGTGGGACGAGCTTGAAGCCATGCTGATCTACTCGATGGGCGTCTCGGTGGACGGCTTCATCGCCGACCGCGAGGGCGCGTTCGAATGGGGGGCCCCTGACGAGGAGCTGTTTGGTTTCCACCTCGCGCAGGTACGCGAGCTCGGCTGCTATCTGTGCGGCCGCAGGCTTTACGAGGCGATGTTGGTGTGGGAGACGGATCCGTCGCTGCGCGAGACTGAGCTCCGGGCCGCGTTCGCCGACGTCTGGTGCGCGATCCCGAAGGTCGTCTTCAGCCGTACGCTCGACAGCGTCCAGGGCAACGCCCGGCTCGCCGAGGGGTCGGTGGCCGAGGAGGTCGCTGCGGCGCTCGACGCGACTGACAAGGACGTCTCGATCGGCGGCGCCGGCCTGGCCGCGGCGGCGATCGAGCTCGGCCTCGTCGACGATCTGCGCATCTTCCGATATCCGGTCGTCGTCGGTGGCGGCACGCCGTTCCTGCCGCCGGTCACCGAAGACGTCCCGCTGGACCTGATCGAGACCAGGACGTTCGGCTCGCGCGTGATCTACGAGCGCTACGGGCGCGCCCAGCAGATCTAGAAGAGGTTCCCGATGCCGCGGACGGCGGCCCTGCCCAGGACGATCTCGAGGAGGACCCCGGCGCTACCGACGATTAGCGCGAGGCCCACGACGGCGAAGTCCTCCAGCACGACGCCTAGCGACAGCAGCACGACGCCCAGGGCGGGCAACGTGTCCAGGCCCGTGAACGGCGGCGCCAGGAACGCGCCTAGCGAACCGGCGACCACGACCAGCCCGAACACGGTGTTGCTCGCCCGGTGGTCGAACAGAAAGCGGAGACGGGGACGGGAGAAGCCCTCGATCCAGCGGATCACCTTCATCAGCCCTCTGATGAAACGCGTCCGACCGCCGCCGGTCCCGAGCTCGACCTTGCGCCAGCGCTCCGGCAACCAGATCTTGTCGCGTCCGGCGACCAACTGAAGCGCGACGAGCATCGCGATGATCTCGAACACGTGCGTAGCGCCGCCGGTCGGCAGCGGCAACGCCGGAACGCCGAGCAGCAGGATGAAGGTCAGCGCGAAGCTCTTTTCCTGGAAGACGTCGATCAGGCCGCCGAGCGTCTTGTCGCCTTCGCCTGCCAGCCAGCGCTCGATCTGATCGCTGACCTTCTCCGGCGCGGGGAGTGCCGCGTCGCCAGACACCGTCGACATTCGGCGGCGTTAAGTCGGGCGGGCGGGGGCGAAGAAGTCGATCAGCAGCTGGTTGACCCGCTCGGCTTGGTCGTGGTGGACCCAGTGCGAGGCGTCGGGCAGGCGCTCCACGCGGTCGAGGTTGGGGACGTCCTCGTGGTGGGGCTCGGCGAGATCCGGCCCCAGGTAGCGATCCTTCTCGCCCCAGATGACCAGGGTGGGCGCCGAGATCGGCTGAAGCTCGGTCTTGGTGCCCTTCGGCGGTCGCACCGCGGCACGGTAGTAGTCGATCATCGCGGCCGCTGCGCCTTCTTGCGACCAAGCCTCGATGTAGCGATCGGTCTCCTGCTCGGTGTACGGCGGCTGGGCGTCGTGCAGGAAGTGCTGGAAGAACTCCCAGTCCTTCGCGCGCACGTGGTGCTCGGGCAGCTCTGGGAGGGCGAAGTAGAAGAAGTACCAGGACCGCGCGAGCTGGCTGGGATGGCGCAGTCCCTCGTTGAGCTTGCGTGGATGGGCCGCGTTGAGGATGGCCAGACGGTCCACGACCTCGGGGTGGTTCATCGCCGCGGTCCAGGCGGCGGTTCCGCCCCAGTCGTGGCCGACCAGCAGCGCGGACTCGGCGCCGCGTTCGCTGATCAGATCGCGCACATCGGCGGCCAGCTTGGCCGGCGGTGTAAGCCGCGACGCCGTCGGGCTTCGAGGACAGGTTGTAGCCGCGCAGGTCCGGCGCGACAACGCGGAAACCGGCCGCCGCGAGCGGGGCGATCTGCAGCCGCCAGCCGTACCAGAACTCCGGGAAGCCGTGCAGCAGAACGAGCAGCGGCCCATCGCCCGCCTCGACGTAATGCAACCTCACGTCGTCGCCGACGTCGGCGTAGCCCTCCCGAAGCTCCGTCTCGCCGTCCGCCACAAGACTGGTCAACGATTCCACCGAGCTCATACCGATCTCCTCTCGAGATTGTGCTTGGCACGAGGTTGGTGCTTTCGCTCCAGCGTCGCGCCAGGGTATGCCCTGGTCTGCTCCCTGGTGCGGCCATGTCGCCCGAGGCGTTCAGCCGGCGATCAAGCGCCCTGGTGAGACAGGGATCCTCGGTGGCCGACTACGTGGTCGACCGCGCCACTCGGGCTGACCTCGCGGACGCGGACCACCACGCGCGCGGGGCGCGTTGGCTCCGCGAGCGACAGGAAGTCCCGGACGGCTCCGGCGTGCAGGCAGTAGCCGCAGGAGATCGGAGCCCCGGGTGTCATGCCCCCCGGGGCCGGGAGAACGGGCGCGTCACAAGCCGGGCAGGCGAGCGTGCCCGACGCCAGCAGCCGCGAGGTCTGGCGGCGCCGGTCGTGGCGGCCGCCGACTCGCTCGATCGGTTGAGGTCGCAGCGCCAAGGCACACGAGTCTAGGGAGCGGGCCGAGTCGGGCGGCTAGAGTGCGCTGGTTGCTCCGAATCGCCGTCGTGTCAGTCGTGGCCGCGATTGCCGTGGCGGCCGCGGGCGTGGCGCTCGCCAGCCCTCGGTTCTCGGCGACCTTCGCGCTGACCTACCTCTCACGCGCGCCCGGCGCTCCGTCGGGCCAGGTCCCGCTGATGACGTGGACCGACCCGGGTGCTCGGGCCGAGGTGCCCAAGGCGATCAAGCGCATCGAGCTGACGTTCCACCCGGGCACCCGCTTCGACACCTCCGCGCTGGCGCGCTGTCACGCGTCGGATGCCGACGTGAAGTCGAAGGGGGTGTCCGCCTGTCCGCGCGCGAGCAAGCTCGGCACCGGCCACACCACCGGCGTGTTCAGCTCCGGCAGCGAGTTCGTCACCGACGTGACGCTGTTCAACGCGCGGGGCGAGATCATCGTCCTCGTGACCCTCGGGGGCACCCCCATCACGGAGTTCCGCGACCGCGTGCAGGGCCGGACCATCGAGATCGAGCCGGTGCTCCCGGACGGCGTCTCCCTGAAGCGGCTCAAGCTGCGCATCGGCCCGCACTCGAAGGGACGGAGGACCTACATGAGAAACCCGCCGTCCTGCCCGCCCAGGCGAAAGTGGACCACCGTCGCCAAGTTCACCTACCTCGACGGATCCGCCGAGACGCTGCGCAGCGCCTCGCCGTGCAGGCCGCGATGAACCCGGTCGACCGACTGTGGCCCGTCCTGAGGCAGCTGATGAAGGGGCACGCCACCGTCTACCGGGTGACCGGCGGGCACGTCGGCCACCGCGTCCCGTTCGCCCCGCCCACGCTCCTGCTCGATCACGTGGGCGCCAAGAGCGGAACCAAGCGCACCACGCCGCTCACCTACCTGGCCGACGGCGACGACCTCGTCCTCGTGGCGTCCAAGGGCGGCAACCCGAGGCATCCGGCCTGGTTCCACAACCTGCGTGCCCACCCCGACGTCACGGTCCAGGTCGGGTCGCGGCGCCGCCCGGTCCGAGCGCGGGTGGCGACTCCCGACGAGCGGACGCGCCTGTGGCCGAAGGTCGTCGACCTGTACGGCGGCTATGCGGGCTATCAGCGCCGAACGAAGCGCGAGATCCCGCTGATCATCCTGGAGCCGCGTGACGGGGTTTGACGTCGAGATCAGCATGGGCGACCCGGCCGAGCAGGGCGTCGAGCCGGCGCGGTTCGCGGTGGCCCATCACCTGACCGAGCGGGCCGAGATCCACGCGGAGGTGCTGTCCGGCGGTCACCTGCTTCACCTCGCCGTCGCCGGCTGCCTGTTCAACGACATCCTGCGCGAGGCGAAGGCGCGCGGGATCGCCGTGACCGACCTGCGCGTGCGCGCGGACGGGGACTTCTCCGGTGAGCCGCTCGTCTCCGGCGGCATCACCTACGCGATCGAGATCGCGGGAGACGCGCCGGAGGACGACGTGCGCGGACTGGTCGAAGACTGTGAGGCCGCCGCGGCGATCCTGCACACGCTGCGGCAGGGGGCGGCCGTCAACGCGAGCGAAGTGCGCGTTCGGGGCGACGCCTGACCGGCCCCGTACGTCCCTGCCGGGACGATGAGCGCGCCGCGATCCTCGCGATCGTGAACGCCGCCGCCGAGGCCTACCGCGGCGTGATCCCGGCCGATCGCTGGCACGAGCCCTACATGTCGGCCGAGGAGCTCGATGCCGAGCTGGCCGCCGGGGTCGCCTTCTGGGGCTATGACCTCGACGGCGAGCTGGTCGGCGTCATGGGCATCCAATCCGTGGGAGACGTGGAGCTGATCCGCCACGCCTACGTGTCGCCCGGCAGCCAGCGGCACGGAGTCGGCAGCGCGCTGCTCGGGCGGCTGACCCGATCGCCGACGCGCCCGCTGCTGGTCGGGACCTGGGCCGCGGCCGACTGGGCGATCGGCTTCTACCGGCGCCACGGCTTCGAGCTGGTCTCGCCGGAGCGCAAGGCCGAGCTGCTGCGCGCCTACTGGACGATCCCCGAGCGCCAGATCGAGACCTCGGTCGTGCTTCAGTGGAGCGCCGACGCGTCCAGGTGATCGAGCAGGCCGGTCGGCCGCGGGTCGCCACCGTCCTCCAGCAGGACCGCGCCGCCGGGCCAGTAGGGGTGCGGCGGCGTCGCGTGGTGAACCAGCAGCGGCTCGTAGACCCAGCTGCCGCTGTTGACGATGCGGGGCCGGCCGCCAGGGCCGATCCAGTCCTGCGCGTCGTCGCCGGCGAGCGGGCCACAGCGGTGCACGTGGCCGAAGACGACCCAGTCGGCGTCCACGCCGAGGCGGTGCGCCACGCGCGCGAGGGCCGGGATGCTGGCCCGCCGCATCTGAGCCCCGAGCACGCTCACCGTGAGTGGCGACATGCGACGCGTGAGCAGCGCGCGCGGCGGGCGCGGCATGGTCGCCGCCCGCAGCAGCTCCGCCAGGTCGTCGACCAATCCCGCCAGCGGGCGCGGCAGCCAGCGCGAGAGCCGCGCCTCGAGATGCGTCAGCGACGGGCCACCGGCGCGCTCGTAGTCGGCCGGGCGGGCGCCGTCGCGGGGCAGGCGTCCCAGCAGTCCGCGGGCGATGCCGAACGCGGTCTCCGGCAGCAGATGGCGGTCGAGGTAATGGCCGTGGGTGGCCCAGACGTGGTCGGATAGCCACACCCCCGGATAGCGCACCCGCACCTCGGCCGGCCCGAGCCACGCGGTCAGGCTGGCGAGCACCGGGGTGGCGTCATGTGGGATCGAGGCGTCGAGCGCCGGCGACACCCCGTTCGTCCGCAGCCACGGCCCGACCAGGTCGCCGTCGTGGTTGCCCGGCACCACGATCACCTCGGTACCCCGGTCAAGGCGCCCGCCGATCGCCCGCAGCACCGGCTCGGCCACCTCCATCGCGCTGGTCGGGCGCCCCTCGAGCAGCTCCACCACGTCCCCGAGCAGCACCAGCCGGTCGACGCCGGCGAGCGAGTCGAGCAGAGCCTCCAGCGCGGCGGGCCGGCGCAGGACGTCGCGCCGCAGCCGGGCGCCCAGATGGAAATCGGAAATGACCAGCGTGCGCACTCCGGTTATGTTGGCTGCCGCCAGTCCCGCCCCTGCCGAGAGGAGACCCGTGCACGACACCGCACCGGCCATCGGCGTGCGTCCCGTCTCGCGGGGAATGCACGTCCTGCTCTACGTGTTGACCGCCCTGACGTTCTTCGCCGGAACCCAGCTGTTCGTCCTGTCCGACCACACCGAGACCTTCTTCTCCTGGACGATCCTCAA
This sequence comes from uncultured Thermoleophilaceae bacterium, assembly GCA_963722245.1. Lineage (GTDB taxonomy): Bacteria > Actinomycetota > Thermoleophilia > Solirubrobacterales > Thermoleophilaceae > JACVRW01. Next base: position 268,295 of record CAVRKM010000009.1, on the reverse strand, counting down.
CCCCATGAGCGCCGCCTTCATCGGCGCGGGCTTCTGGGGCGCGTCCGTCGTGGTCTTCTGGTGCGCGCGCCAGCGCGCGTGGACGCGCGGGCGAGTGGTCGTGCCCACCGTCGCGGTCGTCGCGACGATGCTGATGGTGGGGACGCTCCAGAACCTCGAGGCCTTTCACGGGCTCCTCGGGCTCGCCTGGATCGAGGTCTACTCGCTCTTCCCGCCGATCCTCGCGGCGATCACGATCATGCAGTTGATCGTGCCCGGATCCGATCCGCACAGCGGCGATCGGCTGCCGGGCGGGCTGCGGCTCACGCTGGCGGCCCAGGGGGTGGTGGCGATCGTGGTCGGCGTCCTGCTGTTCGCCTCCTCGCCCTCGCTCGCCGCGGACCTCTGGGCCTGGAAGCTCACCGACCTGACCAGCAAGGCGGTGGGCACCTGGATGGTCGGGACGGGCGTGACCTGTGCCGTGGTCGCGCTGCTCGACGACCGCGCCGCATTGCCCGGTTGGGCGCTGGCGCAGATGACGCTCGGCGCCGCGGTGCTGTTCGGCCTGGCCCGCTTCGGGGGCGATGTCGACTTCGACGACGCCAGCGCGTATCTGATCGTCATCTACTTCGCGAGCACGCTCGCCTCGGGCGCCTACGGGGCCCTGCTGTCCTGGCGGGAGGGGCGCTTCGCGCCGACGCGAGGCGTGGGCGGAATCCCCGTGGAGACGCGCATGCCCGTCGAGTCGGTAAAGACCGGATAATCTGACCTGTCGCCCCGTCGAGCAGAGGAGAGTCATTGGCCACATCGAGCGCCGACGTCGCGGACTTCCCGAGCCCGTTCTCGATCGACACCCCGGCCGGCTGCGAGGGCTGGGAGGAGATGTACCCGTACTGGGCGCTGTTCGACGAGCACCGCCGCGAGTCCGACGAGAACCGGCTCTGGTTCTGGAACTCCCAGCACTTCCCGTTCCCGATGCCGCCGTTCGACATGGTCGAGGTCGACCACCCCTACTACACGCTGGGCGGCTGGCAGAACCGGTCCTTCGCGGTGCCCCCGGCGATGGGCGTCGACTACCGGGTGGTCAACGGCTACGTCTACATCTCACCCAACCCCGTCACCGACCCGGCCAAGATCGCCGAGCGGGCGGGGTACTTCGAGAAGCGGGCCGGCCACTACTTCCAGAACTGGGACGAGCTCTACGCCGGCTGGCGCACCAAGATGGAGGCGCTCAACCGCGAGGTCGAGTCGATCGTGGTCCCAGACCTGCCGGAGTACGAGCCCGACGAGGTGGTCTTCGGCGAGCAGAACCTGAGCAACATCGACCTGCTGCGCGCGTACTCGCACACGCTGCGCTGCGCGGAGATGATGTGGCAGCACCATTTCGAGTTCCTGCTGCTGGGCTACGGCGCCTACCTGACGTTCTCGGAGTTCCTGCGCAACGCGCTGCCCGACATCCCCGACCAGCACATCTCGCAGATGGTCGCCGGCGTCGACGTGGTGCTGTTCCGGGCCGACACCGAGCTGCGCCGGCTTGCCCGCGCGGCGATCGAGACCGGGGTGGAGGGCGCGTTCGTGGAGGGGCGCTCGCCCGCCGAGATCGACGCCGAGCTTGCCGGCAGCGACGCCGGCCGGGCCTGGCTCGACGAGCTCGAGCAGATCAAGGACCCCTGGTTCAACATGGGCACGGGGGACGGCCTCTACCACTACTACGGCAGCTGGCACGACGACCCGAGCATCCCGTACGCGTCGCTGATCGGGCACATCGGCGCGCTCAAGGCGGGCCAGGAGATCGAGCGCCCGACCGAGGAGCTCGCCAAGGAGCGCGACCGCCTGGCCGAGGAGTACGGCGCGCTGCTGGACGAGGAGGCTCGCCCGGCGTTCCAGGAGCTGCTCGGGCTCTCGCGCACCGTGTTCCCCTACGTGGAGGAGCACAAGTTCTACTGCGACTACTGGTTCCAGTCGCGCTTCTTCAACAAGGTCCGCGAGTTCGGCGCGCTGCTCGCGAAGCACGGCTTCATCGAGGAGGGCGAGGACATCTTCAACCTGTCCCGCCACGAGGCCCTGGAGGCGCTCGAAGAGCTGTCGCTGACCTGGTCGACCGGCGGACCGCCGCTCGGGCCGCACCACTGGCCACCGATCGTCGCGCGCCGCAAGCAGCTGCTCGAGCGGCTCGCCGAGTGGACGCCGCCGCCCGCGCTCGGCGCGATGCCCGAGTCGGTGAACGACCCGATCGTGGTGATGCTGTGGGGCATCACCCCGCAGCGGCTGAAGGAGTGGGCGGGCTCGCAGGAGGGCAGCGAGCTGGGCGGTGCGGCCGCCTCGCCGGGCGAGGTGGAGGGGCCGGCGCGGGTGGTCACGGGGCTCGGCGACCTCGACACGGTCCGCCCGGGCGAGATCCTCGTCTGCACGATCACCTCGCCCGCCTGGGCGCCGATCTTCTCCAAGATCGTCGCCACCGTCACGGACATCGGCGGGATCATGTCCCACGCCGCGATCGTGTCGCGCGAGTACGGGCTGCCGGCCGTCGTCGGCACGGGCACGGCCACGTCGCGCATCTCCACCGGGCAGCGGCTGCGCGTGAACGGATCGGATGGCCGCGTGACGATCCTCGACGAGGCCTAGCGCGGTGCACACCCGCGCTCTCGCCGACCTCCGCGCCGCCGACGAGGCGCTCTTCGGCGGCAAGAGCGCGAGCCTCGGCGAGCTGATCGCGGCGGGGATCCCGGTGCCGCCTGGCTTCGCGGCGAGCACCGAGGCCGAGGTCGAGGAGATCGCCGACGCATACAAAGCGCTCGGCGAGCCGGCGGTGGCCGTGCGGTCCAGCGCGATCGGCGAGGACAGCGCCGAGACGACCTTCGCGGGCCTGCAGGACACGTTCCTGTGGGTGCGCGGGGCGGAGCAGGTTTCCGCCGCCGTGCGCGATTGCCGGGCGAGCCTCGACAATCCCGAGGCCGTCAGCTACCGCGAGCGGATGGGAATCGAGGGCAAGCCGGCGATGGGCGTGGCGGTTCAGGTGATGGTGGACGCCGCGGTGTCGGGGGTGATGTTCACCTGCAACCCGGTCAGCGGCGACCCGAGCACGGTCGCGGTCAACGCGAGCTGGGGGCTCGGCGTGGCCGTGGTCGGCGGCGAGGTGACGCCCGACGAGTACCGCGTGAGCAAGGTGACCGGCGAGGTGCTCCACCGCACGATCGGCCCGAAGCGGATCCAGTACGTGGCGGGTGCCGAGGGCGCGGAGCGGGTGGACGTCGCGGCCGACCGTCAGGAGGTGCCGTGTCTGGACGATCGGCTGCTGACGTCGCTGATCGAGCTCGGGCGGCGGGTGGAGCGCCACTTCGGCGGCCACCAGGACGTGGAGTGGGCGATCGACGGCGAGGGCGAGCTGTTCGTGCTGCAGTCGCGGCCGGTGACGACGGTCGCCCCGAAGGCGGCCGCGCCGGCCTCCGCGATGGATCTCGTGATGAAGACCTTCGGGGCGGGATCCTGATGGCGCTCACCGACGACGACGTCCGCGAGATCCTGCGGCTGATCGACGAGTCGGAGCTCGACGAGCTGCGCATCGAGACGGCCGAGTTCAAGCTGCACGTGGTGCGCGGGGAGGCGGCCGCGCCGGCCAAGTTGGAGCCCTCGGCGCCAGCCGCGTCCGACGGAGCGGCGGCGACGATCGCCGCGCCGATGCCGGGCACCTTCTATCGCGCGGAGGGGCCGGGCGTGGCGCCGTTCGTCGAGGTCGGCGCCCACGTCGAGCCGGACACCGTGGTCTGCATCATCGAGATCATGAAGATGATGAACTCGGTGCCCGCCGGGGTGGCCGGGACGATCGTCGAGGTCTGCGCCGAGGACGCCCAGCTGGTCGGGGACGGCGAGCCGCTGTTCCGGGTCGAGGCATGAGCGGCGCCGTCGAGATCGTCGACACCACCACCCGGGACGGCAACCAGAGCCTCTGGAGCGCGACCGGACTGACCACCCCGGACGTGCTCGCGATCGCGCCGACGATGGACCGGGTCGGCTTCCGCGCGCTCGACTTCACCTCGAGCACGCACATGGCGGTGTCGGTGCGCTTCCACCGCGAGGACCCCTGGGAGCGGCTGCGGCTCGTCAGCGCGGCGATGCCGGACACGCCGCTCAACCTGATCACGACCGGGATGCGCTTCATCTCCTGGGTGCCGGCCGGCGAGGACGTGATGGCGCTGTCCTTCCGGCTCGCCGTGCGCAACGGCATCCGGCGCTTCCAGATCGCCGATCCGTCCAACGACCCGGCATCGCTGGTGCGGCTCGCGCGGATGGTGCGCGACGCCGGCGCCGACGAGGTCGTGGTCGGGCTGACCTACTCGATCAGCCCGGCGCACACGCACGAGTACTACGTCGAGCGCGCCAACGCGATCGCCGGCTCGCCCGACATCGACCGGCTCTACCTGAAGGATCCGGGCGGGCTGCTGACCCCGGACGCCGTGCGCGAGCTGGTGCCCGCGTTCATCGCGGCGGTCGCGCCGCGGCCGGTCGAGCTGCACAGCCACTGCACCATCGGGCTCGGCCCGCTGGCGTACGTGGAGGGCCTGCGCGCGGGCATTCGGACGCTCCACACGGCCGTGGCGCCGGTGGCCAGCGGCACGTCGAACCCGCCCGCCGAGACGACGCTGCGCAACCTCGAGGCGGAGGGGTTCTCGCACGGCCTGGACCTGGAGGCGCTGGCCCTCGTGTCCGAGCACTTCCGCGCGCTCGCGCGCGACCGTGGCCTGCCGCTGGGCGCGCCGGCCGAGTACGACGCCGCCTACTACCGCCACCAGATGCCGGGCGGCATGGTCACGACCACGCGGCGGATGCTCGCGGAGGTCGGGCGCCCGGAGCTGTTCGACTCGGTGCTGGAGGAGGTCACGCGCGTGCGCGAGGAGATGGGCTACCCGATCATGGTCACGCCCGTGTCCCAGTTCGTGGCGACCCAGGCCACCATGAACGTGGTCAGCGGCGAGCGCTGGCGCGACGTCTCGGACGAGATGGTGCGCTACTTCCACGGCCACTTCTACGAGCCGGCGGCGCCGGTCGACCCGCAGGTGGCCGATCGGGTGCTGTCGACGCCACGCGCGGCCGAGCTGCGCGACCTCGAGCCGCTCAGCCTGGAGGGCGCGCGCGAGCGCTTCGGCGCGGGCATCTCGGAGGAGGACCTGCTGCTGCGGCTGACGATGCCGGCGGAGCAGGTCGACGCGATGGTGGCCGCACGCGGCGAGCCGGCGGCCGCGCCGCTCGCCCGCCCCGGGCGCGACCCACTGGTGCGGCTGCTCGGGGAGCTGGCCAAGCGCCAGTCGCTCTCGTACGTGCGGGTGGAGAAGGGCGATGACCTGGTCGTGTGGCGCCGTGCGGCTTGACGACGTCCGCGGGTTCGTGTTCGACGTGGACGGGTCGCTGGTCCACCGCGGCGCCGACTTCCGGGCCCAGCCGCTGCCCGGCGCCGTGGCGGTGCTGGAGGCGATCCGGGCGTCCGGCCGGCCGCTCGTGCTGTTCACCAACGGCAGCCACATCGCCCCGGAGGAGTTCGCTCGCGGGCTGCGCGAGGACGGGCTGCCGGTGGCCGACGACGAGCTGCTCACGCCCGTGTGCAGCGCGCTCTCCTACCTGGCCCGCCGCCACCCGGGCGAGCCGGCGATGGTGTTCGGATCGCAGGCGACGCGCACGCGGATGGCGGAGGCCGGCGTGCCGCTCGTGGAAACAGAAGCGGCCAAGGTGGTGTTCGTGGCTCACGTCGATTCCGTGGACCTCGACGCCATGGAGATCGCTGCCCGTGCCGTGACGAACGGCGCACGCCTGCTGACGGCTAACTACCAGCGCGGGTTCTGGGGGGCGAGCGGGATCATCTTCAGCCGCGGGGCGATGGTGACCGCGGGCATCGCCCGGGTGACCGGCGCCCGCCCCGTGGTGGTCGGGAAGCCGTCGCACGCGGCGGTCCGCGAGGTCAGCGAGCGGCTCGGGGTGCCGTCCCAGGAGGTGGCGGTGATCGGGGACGACATCGGGATGGACATCGCGCTCGGCCACCTGGGCGGCTCCCGAACGATCCTGGTGCGCAGCGGGATGAGCGGAGCGGTCGACCTGAACGGCATCCCGGAGCGCCAGCGCCCGCACGCCGTGGTGGACGGGGTGGAGGAGATCCTGGGCTGGCTCTAGACGAACCCGATCGCCGCCAGCGCCTCGTCCGTCGGCGGGTGTGCGGCCATCTCGTCGGCCAGACGCCGCGCCGCCTGTCCGTAGCTCGGCTCGCCGAGCACCAGCTCCACAGCCGTCCGCAGGGCCACGGGATCGAGGCTGGTGCGGATTGCCTCGGGGGGTGCATCGGGGTTCGGCTCGACCACCACGCCCGCCCCGGCGACCTCGATCCGGGCGGCGTTGGCGGGCTGGTCGCCGAACAGCGGCACCACCACGAGCGGCACTGCGGCGGCCACCGCCCCCAGCGTGGTCCCAAACCCGCCGTGCGACACCACCGCGTCGGCGTGCGGGAGCACGGCGGCCGGTGCCACCCAGGGCATCACGCGCAGGTTGGAGGGCGCCGGCCCGAGCGCGTCGACGTCGGCGTCGCGGTTCCCGAGCGTGAGCAGGACTCGGGCGGGCAGCTCGGCGGCGGCCTCGAAGACCGCCGCGTAGAGAGCGCCGGCGATGGGCATGGCGCCGGCCTCGGTGCCGAAGCTGACGTAGACGAGCGGACGGGCATCGCCGTCCCACCAGTCCGGTAGCGGCTCACCCGGCGCCGTGGCGGCGGGGTCCCGGAAGCGATGCACGTTGGGCGGCCGGGCGGACTGCGGGTCCTCCAGCCCGGCGGGAACGTAGGTGAGGTACGGCGAGGTCCAGATCGCCTCAGCCATGCCGGCGTGCTCCTCGTCGAGCCCGGGGCCGGCGATCTCGAGCCCGACCACCTCCAGGCCCGCCATCGAGACCGCCAGCCGGGCGTGGGGGATTCCGTGCCGCTCGGCAGCGATCGCCGCCGCGAACTCGGCCTGCTCGCGGATCACGGCATCGGGCTGCCACTCCTCGCACGCCGCGTTCAGGCTGGGCAGCATGGCCCGGACGTTGAGCCCGCCGAAGATCTCGCCGACCACGATCGCGTTCGCCTCCTCGGGCGAGACCTGGGTGACCCGGCCCCATGCTGCGGCCAGCTCGTCCTCGGGCGGTTCGGCGCCTTCCCAGAACTCGTACCCGGCGTGTTCCACCGCCTCGGCCAGCGGCGGTGGGCCGGCCACCATCACCTCGTGCCCGCCGCGCCGACTGGCCTCGATGAAGGGGATCAGGGGGTGGAAGTGACCCGTGCCGCGCGTGGAGGCGAAGAGGACGCGCAACCTACTGGCGGCCGGGGCTCTGCTGGACGGCCCAGCTGTTTCCGTCCGGGTCGCTGAAGTGGACGAACGAGCCCCAGGGCAGGTCCTCGATCTCGCTGACCTCCACACCGCGGCCGGACAGCTCCGCGTGAGCGGCCTCGATGTCCGCGACCACCAGCTGGAGGCCCTGCACGGAGCCGGGCTCCATGTCGGTGGGCGGCCCCATGGCGATCGAGCAGCCAGACCCCGGCGGGGTCAGCTGCACGAAGCGCAGGTCGTCGCTGACCCGGTGGTCGTGATCGAGGTTGAACCCGACCTGCTCCGCGTAGAAGGTCTTCGCCCGGTCGACGTCGGACACGGGCACCTGCACCAGCTCGAGCTTCCAGTCCATAACGGGCGGGCAGTCTAGTTCGCCCGGCGATCCACCACCCGCACGGCCTTGCCCTCGCTGCGCGGCACGCCACCTGGAGCGACCACCGCCACGGCGATCCGAATCCCGGTGTGCTCGCGCAGCAGGTGCTCCAGCCGCGCGGCGAGCTCGTCGCGGTCGACGCCGGCGGAAGCCGCCTCGCACTCCACCGTCACCTCGTCCATCGCATCCTCGCGCTCGACGATCAGGCGGTAGTGAGGCGCCACCTCATCCACCCCGAGCAGCAGATGCTCGACGTTCGACGGGAACAGGTTCACCCCGCGCACGATCAGCATGTCGTCGCGCCGCCCGACCAGGCCGGACACGCGCGCGAGCGTGCGGCCGCAGTCGCAGGGCTCGCTGGTCAGCGAGCCGATGTCGCCGGTGCGGTAGCGAATCAGCGGCTGCCCCTCCTTCACGAGCGTCGTGAACACCAGCTCGCCCTCCTCGCCCTCGGGGAGCGGCTCGCCGCTGCCGGGGTCCACGACCTCCACGAGGAAGTGATCCTCCTGCACGTGCAGGCCGTCGCGGGCGGCGCACTCGGCGGCCACCCCGGGCCCGCACATCTCGGACAGGCCGTAGAAGGACACGGCCCTCAGCCCTAGCTCGCGCTCGAGCTGCCCGCGCATCGCCTCCGACCACGGCTCGCCGCCGAACAGGCCCAGCTCCAGATCGAGCTCGGAAGGGTCGAGGCCGGCGTCGCGCACCGCCTGGGCGATCACGAGGGCGTAGGAGGGCGTACAGGTGAGCACCTGGCCGCCCAGGTCGGACAGCAGCATCGCCTGGCGGGCGGTGAAGCCGCCGGAGATCGGGACCACCGTCGCCCCGATCCGCTCGCCGCCCTGGTGGAACCCATGCCCGCCGGTGAAGAGCCCGTAGCCGTTCGCGTTGTGCACGACCATCCCCGGCCGCACGCCGGCCATCGTCATGCAGCGGGCCATCACCTCGGTCCAGGCGTCGAGGTCCGCGCGCGTGTAGCCGACCACGGTCGGCTTGCCGTGCGAGCCGCTGGAGGCGTGTACGCGCACGATCTGCTCGCGCGGCACCGCGAGCAGGCCGAACGGGTAGCTGTCGCGCAGGTCGGTCTTCCAGCTGAACGGCACGCGCGCGAGGTCGTCGAGCGAGCGGATGTCGTCCGGGCCGCCCACGCCGGCCTCCGCCAGCCGGGCGGCGCCGAGCGGCTGGCCGGCGAGCACGCGAGCGACGGTGGCCCGCAGGCGCTCGAGCTGGAGCGCGCGCAGGCGCTCGCGCGGCAGCGCCTCGACCGGATCGCGCATCGCCTGCTCAGACGTCGCGCTCATGGGCTTTCCAGTTGCGCTCCAGGTTGTCGACGAGCGCGGGGCTGAGATAGCAGTGCGCCTGGTCTGCGGCATAGGCCGCCATGTAGGTGCGGAAGACGTCGAGCGGCTCCTGGCCGATGCGCAGCGCGCGCCGGTTGGCCGCGGCGCTGACGAGCCCGGAGCCGGTGAGGGCCTCGACCCGGGCCGCGAGCGTGGAATCGACCGCCTCGGCCTCCACGACCTCGTCGCAGAGCAGGTCGCCGTGCGGGGTGCCGGCCTCGAACTCCAGCCCGGACAGGATCGCCCGCCGGGCCAGGCGGTCCCCGACGAAGCGCGGCAGGCGCAGGTTGGAGGCGCCCGGGATGATCCCCTCCTTGCGCGCGGGCAGGTAGAGCCGACAGCCGCGCGAGGCGATCACGTGGTCCACCACGTGCAGGAGCTGGCAGGCGCCGCCGATCGCGTAGGTCTCGGCCGCGGCGATCCAGAGCTTCTCGACCTGCGGGAGGCCGCGGAAGATCTTGTTGACGTAGCCGAGATCGCGCGTGACGAAGAACAGGAACGGGATCTGGCCGTGGTAGAGCCGAGTCAGGTTGAGGCCGGCCCCGAAGACGCGCGCGCCGCTGTAGCGGGGATGATCGACCTGCCCGCCCCGCAGCACGCCGACCTCGATCTCGGGGTCGAGCAGGATCAGGTCGACGGCGCATTCCGAGGCGGCGAGGGTGGTGTCGTCCTCGGCGTTGAGGTGGCGCGGGTTGCGCAGCTCCAGCACGCCCGCCCGGCCCTCGCGGCGAACGTGGACCGTGCCCAGGTCGGCCACCCCGCTGGCGCGGAAGTCGTCCAGCCGCTCGAGCGCCTCGGCGGTCGGGCGCAGCATCGCCCTGATCAGGTGGGCCCCCGAGCGCGGGGACGCGAGCACCTGCGCGAGGAACAGCCCCTGGGCCAGCTCCACACCCTCCTTCTCGGCGAGCTTGCGCTCCAGCTCGGCGGCGACGCTGGTGCGCGTGGGCGTGAGCCCGGGGAAGCGCTCGGCGGCCTCGTAGACCAGCTGCTCGTCGCGCAGCTCGGTTGCGAAGTCGTCGGTGAGCACGGCGTAGACGGACTCGGCGTGGCGGCGCAGGAAGCGCGTGCGAGCCGCGCTCAGGGCATCGGCGATCGCGCTCGCGGCGGCCTGCTCTCGCTCGGTGCGTCGCGGGCGCATCGGGAGGCGGCGGAGGAGCGCCTCGCCCTGGGTCAGGAACTCGGTCGCGGCGGTCGAGTCGGCCTCGAACGAATCGGACAACTCGGGGGCAGCCGCCTGCCAGGCGACTGCCTCTTCGCGGGGGAGCCCGACTGCCTCGAGCACCCCGACAATATGTCATAGCCTCTGAGCGGTGGAGGCGATGGGAGAGGTGCTCTGGCGGCCGCCTGCGGACGCGCGCGAGACGACCCAGCTCGGGCGCTTTCTCGACTTCGTGGGCGAGGCGCGCGGCACCGAGCTCGGCGGCTACGACGAGCTGTTCGACTGGTCGGTGACCGACCTCGAGGGCTTCTGGGGCTCGCTCTGGGACTTCTTCGAGATCAAGGCCCACACGCCCTACGAACGCGTGCTCGGCGCCGCCGAGATGCCGGGCGCCGAGTGGTTTCGGGGCGCCACGCTCAACTACGCCGAGCACATGGTCGGCCGCGACGAGGACCTCGCCGAGGTCGCCGTCCTGGCGATCTCGCAGACGCGCGACCCGTTCGAGCTGAGCTTCGCCGACCTGCGCGAGCAGGTGGGCGCCGCGCGCGCCGGGCTGCGCCGGCTGGGAGTCGGCCCCGGCGATCGCGTCGTGGCCTACATGCCCAACATCCCCGAGACGCTGGTGGCCTTTCTGGCCGCCGCGAGCCTCGGCGCGGTGTGGGCGACCTGCGCGCCGGAGTTCGGGCCGCGCAGCGTGATCGACCGGTTCGGCATCGTCGAGCCCAAGGTGCTGCTTGCGATCGCCGGCTACCGCTACGGCGACAAGCCGATCGACCGCCGCGCCGAGGTCGCGGAGATCCGCGCGGCGCTGCCGACGCTCGAGCACGTGGTGCACGTGCCGTACGCCGGCGGAGCCGACGACGCGCTGCCGGACGCGGTCGGATGGGACGACCTGGTCGGCGAGCCCGGGCCGCTCGAGTTCGACCCCGTCCCGTTCGACCACCCGCTCTACGTCCTCTTCTCGTCCGGGACGACGGGCCTGCCGAAGGCGATCGTGCACCGCCACGGCGGGATCCTGATCGAGCACCTCAAGAACCACGGGCTGAGCTGGGACCTCCAGCGCGGCGACCGCCTCATGTGGTTCACCACGACCGCCTGGATGATGTGGAACGCGCTCGTGTCGACGCTGTTGCTGCGCGCCTCGATCGTGATGCTGGACGGCAATCCCCAGTACCCCGATCAGGCCGCCCAGTGGAGGCTGGCCGAGGAGACCCGGCCGACGCTGATGGGCGCCGGGCCGGCGCTGCTGATGGGCTGCCGCAAGGCCGGGCTGCAGGTGGGCACGGACTTCGACCTGTCGAGCCTGCGGCAGCTGTGCGCGGCCGGCTCGCCGCTCCCGCCCGAGGGCTTCGACTGGGTCTACGAGCAGCTCGGCCCGGACGTGCTGCTCAACGTCGGGAGCGGCGGCACCGACGTGTGCTGCGGGATCGTGCAGGGCGGCCCGCTGCAGCCGGTCTACCGCGGCGAGATCTCGGGCCGTTGCCTGGCCGTGGACACCGCGGCCTTCGACCCGTACGGCAACGAGGTCGTCGGCGAGCTGGGCGAGCTGGTCATCCGCCGGCCGATGCCGTCGATGCCGGTGCGCTTCTGGAACGACCCCGGGGACGAGCGCTACCGCTCGGCCTACTTCGACGAGTACCCCGGCGTGTGGCGCCACGGCGACTGGATCCTGTTCACCGAGCGCGGCAGCTGCGTGATCACCGGGCGCTCCGACGCGACGCTCAACCGCGGCGGGGTGCGCATGGGCACGTCCGAGTTCTACTCGGTGGTGGAGGAGCAGCCGGAGGTGGACGACAGCCTGGTGGTGCACATCGAGGACGCCGAGGGCGGGCCGGGCGAGCTGCTGCTGTTCGTCGCGCTGAGCCAGGGCGCGGCCCTCGACGACGACCTGAGAAAGCGCCTCTCCGGAGCGCTGCGTGGCGCGCTCTCGCCGCGCCACGTGCCGGACACGGTCGAGGCGGTGCCGGCGATCCCGCGCACGCTCACCGGCAAGAAGCTCGAGCTGCCGGTCAAGCGCATCCTGCTGGGCGCTCGCGCCGAGGACGTTGCGAGTCGCGACGCGCTGGCGGACCCCACGGCGATCGAGGCCTTCGTCACCTACGCCGAGGGGCGCTAGCGTGCGCGTGGCCGAGGTGACCGGGTTCGGCGGGCCCGAGGTCCTGCAGATCGGCGAGCGCCCGGACCCGGTGGCCGGGACCGGCCAGCTGGTGGTGGCCATCCACGCCGCCACGATCAACCCGACGGACCTCGGCACCCGCTCGGGCCAGGCGCGCCGGCGGCTGCCCGACCTGGTGCCGCCCTTCGTCCCGGGCTGGGACCTGGCCGGCGAGGTCACCGGGGTGGGCCAGGGTGTGAGCGCCTACGCGCTGGGGGACCGCGTGGTGGGGATGATCCCGTTCGTCCGCATCGGCGGGCGGGTCGGCGCATACGCGGAGGCCGCCGCGGTGCAGCCGGGCTGGCTGGCGCCGCTCGACCCGGCGGTGAGCTTCGAGGAGGGCGCCACGCTGCCGCTCAACGCGCTCACCGCGCGCGAGGCGCTTCGCAGGCTGGCCCTCCCGGCGGGGGCCCGGCTGCTGATCACGGGTGCGGCCGGCGGGGTGGGCGGCTTCGCCACTCAGCTGGCCGTTGCGGCCGGCCTGGAGGTGATAGCTCTGGCCGGGCGCCACGACGAGGAGTGGGTCGCCGAGCTGGGCCCCGCGCAGGTGCTCCCGCGCGACGCGGACCTGGGGGCCATCGAGCCGGTCGACGGGGTGTTGGACGCCGTCCCGCTGGGGCCGGCCGCCTCCACCGGCGCGCTGCGCGACGACGGCATCGCGGTCTTCACGCGGCCACCCGATCCGCCCGAGCCCGAGCGCGAGCTGCGCTTCGAGTCGTTCCTCGTCTCGCCGGACGCAACGGGCCTGCGCGAGCTGGCCGCGCAGCTCGCGGCGGGCGAGCTGCGCACGCGCGTGGCGCGCACCCTGCCGCTGGAGAAGGCCGCGGAGGGCCACCGGCTCGTCGAGGCAGGCGGGCTGGGCGGGAAGGTGGTGCTGACGACGCGGTGAGGTTCGTGATGGTCCACGGGGCGTTCGCGGGCGGGTGGGTGTGGGGGCCGCTCGCCGACGAGCTGTCGGCGAAGGGCCACACCGTCGAAGCGCCCGATCTGCCTGGGGGCGGTCAGGACCGCACGCCGGTGAGCGAGGTCACTCTCGATGCGTACGCCAAGCGGATCTGCGAGGCGCTCGCCGCGCGCGACGAGCCGGCCGTGCTCGTGGGCCACAGCATGGGCGGCATGGCGATCACCCAGGCCGCCCCGCGATGCGCCGACCGGATCGCGTCGATGGTCTACGTCGCCGCTTTCCTGCCCCAGGACGGCCAGAGCCTGATCGGCCTGACGGAGCTGCCGGAAGGTGAGGGTGACCAGGTGCAGGCCAACCTCGTGGTCACGGGAGACCCGCCGGTGGCGACGATGCCCGCGGAGGCCTCGCGGGCCGCGACCTACGAGCATTGTTCCGACGAGCTGGCGGCCTGGGCGATCGCGAGCCGCACCCCGCAGCCGATCTTCCCGTTCACCGAGCCGGTGGCGCTCGAAGGCTTCGACTTCGCCGGCATCCCGCGCGCCTACGTGTTCTGCGCAAAGGACCGTGCGATTCCGCCGCCGCTGCAGCGCCGCATGCTCGAGACAGCCGGTTGCGAGCCGGTCGTCGAGCTGGACACCGACCACGTCCCGCAGCTGTCGCGCACCACCGAGCTGGCCGAGATCCTGGATCGACTGGCCCCGTAGAGTTCACGCCATGCCTCCGCCCATGCCCCACGTCGCCGGGGTCGAGCACCGGGAGGTCGACGTCCGCGGGCTGCGCGTGCACGTGGCGTTCGCGGGCCCGCCCGCGGGGGCACCCGGTCGTCTTGCAGCACGGCTGGCCGCAGCACTGGTACGAGTGGCGGCACCTGATCGGGCCGCTGGCGGATGCGGGCTACCGCGTGATGGCGCCCGACTTCCGCGGCTTCGGCTGGTCGGAGTACCCGCCCGACGAGGACTTCCGCAAGGAGACGCTGGTCGACGACCTGATCGCGCTGTGCGCGGAGCTCGGCTACGAGCGCATCTCGCTGGTCGGACACGACTGGGGCGGCTGGGTGGGCTGGCTGCTCTGCCTGCGCCGCCCCGACCTGCTCGACCGCGCCGTGCTGCTCTCGGCTCCGCCGCCGTTCCCGCCCGACCGCGTCGACCCGGCGGCCGTCGGGCGCCTCGGCCGGCTCGCCTACCAGCTGCCGCTCGCCGCGCCGCTGCCGTTCGCCGCGAAGCGGGAGTTCGTCCGGCGAATGGGCGACCTGCTCGGCGGGCGCCCGCCCGACGAGGTCGAGGTGTACGCCGCGACGCTGTCCCAGCCCTCCCAGATGCGCGCCACCACGCTGCTCTACCGGCAGTTCCTCACGCGCGAGGTCGGCCAGCTGATCGCGCGTCGCTACGCGGGGCAGCGCCTGACCGTACCGGTGCGCTACCTGGTGGGCGACGAGGACCTGCTCTTCTACGAGGGGCTGGTCGACGAGCCGGCGCCCCACGCCGACGCCGACTACCGCGGCGAGGTGCTGCAGGGTGTGGGGCACTTCGTCGCGGATGAGGCGCCGGAGCTGCTGCGCGAGCGGGTGCTCGGCTTCCTGGGCGGTCAGGCGCCGGCTTCGACGAGCCCCGTGAAGAACTCGATGTCCGCCGGCTGAAGCTGGCAGATCTCCAGGTAGTGGCCCAGCTCGGCGGTGGTGTCGACGTACCCGGCGCGCACCCGGTCGGGGATCAGCACCGTGTACTCCACGCTCAGGCCGGATGCGGCCAGCACGTGCCCGAGCGCGTCCCAGGCGTCGTCGCCGAGCGCCATGTGGGTGGCCAGGTGGTGGAAGCCCAGGCCGGCCGCGCCGTCCTGGGGGAGGAAGCGGCGGTAGAAGTCCACCTCGCCGCCGACGGGCTCGATCAGCTCGACGATCAGGCCGCCGCGGGCGCCCATCGAGATGCGCGCGTCCCAGTCGGCGGGTTCCTCGCCGACGAGGAAGGTCGCCCCGTCGGTTGGCACCTCCGTGCTCTCGATGCCGAAGCGCTTGCGCAGCAGGGCCATGCCCTCGTCGAGGTCGCGGGTCACGTAGGCGACCTGCCAGACGTTGGCGTACAGGTCGCCCAGCGCGCCCACTTCGCGTGGCTCGTCAAACATGCAACCTCCCCCTTCTGACCGGGTCGTTCGTAGACTGCTGCCCTTGCCGCCCTCGAGCACCCCAACCGCCCGGCGGCTGCCGGACGAGGAGTTCGAGCTCAAGGAAACCCTTCTCCATGGCCATCGCGTCGCGTACCGCTGCGCCGGCAGCGGACCCGCGATCGTGCTGGTCCATGGCATCACCTCCACCTCGGCCACGTGGGAACGAGTGATGCCGTATCTGGCCACCCGCTTCACCGTGATCGCCCCGGATCTGCTGGGCCACGGCCAGTCGGCCAAGCCGCGAGGGGACTACTCCCTGGGCGCGTACGCGAGCGGCGTTCGGGACCTGATGGTGTCGCTCGGTCACGACAGCGCCACGTTCGTGGGGCATTCGCTCGGCGGCGGCGTCGTCATGCAGCTGGCCTACCAGTTCCCGGAGCGGTGCGAGCGGCTCGTGCTCGTGGACAGCGGCGGCCTCGGGCGTGAGGTGAACTTCCTGCTGCGCGCCGCCACGCTGCCGCTCTCGGAGGTGGTCCTGCCGTTCCTGGCGAGCACGCGCATCCTGGATGCGGGGCGCGGCGTGGGACGGTTGTTCGGGCGGCTCGGAATCCGCGCCGGCACCGACGTCGCCGAGCTCGCGAAGGGCCATGCCTCGCTGGCCGACGCCGAAGCGCGGTCCGCCTTCGTGCACACGCTGCGCACGATCGTGGACCCGGGCGGGCAACGGGTTGACGCGAGCGACCGCCTCTATCTCGCCCAGCACGTCCCGTTCATGATCGTCTGGGGCGAGCGCGACCGGATCATCCCGGTGGAGCACGGCCGCGCCGCCCACGACCTGGTCCCGTCCTCCCGGCTCGAGGTGTTCGAGGACGCCGGGCACTTCCCTCACGTGGACGATCCCCAGCGCTTCCTGGACGTGCTGCTCGACTTCATCGACTCAACCGAGCCGGCCGACGTCGATTCCAAGACCTGGCGGGAGATGGTGCAGGCCGGCCGCTAGGCCGCCAGCTCGTGCAGCGCCCCGAGCACGAGCTCGTCGTGCTCGGCCGGCTTCACGTTCGGGAACACCCGCGCGACCTTGCCCTCCGGGTCCACCAGCACGCTCGACCGCTGGTTGCCGAAGTAGGTGCGCCCGAACCTGTGCTTCTCGGCCCAGACGCCGTAGCGCTGGGCCACCTCGCCGCCCGGGTCCGAGAGCAGCGTGAAGGCGAGCCCGTACTTGTCGGCGAACTTGCGCAGGTCCGCCACGGGGTCGGGGGACACGCCCAGGACGACGGCGTTGGCGGCCTCGTAGTCGGCCGAGTGGTCGCGCGCGCTGCAGGCCTGCGCCGTGCAACCGGGGGTGTCCGCCTTGGGGTAGAAGTACACCAGCGCCCAGCGGCCGCGCAGGTCCGACAGCGTGACGGGTTTGCCGTCCTGGTCGTCGAGGGTGAAGTCGGGCGCCGGGCCGCCGGGGTCGATCATGAGCTGCTCCTCAGGTCTAGCAGACGGGCCGCGTTCTCCTTGAGGATCAGCGGCCGGACCTCGTCGTCGATGTCGAGCTGCTCGAAGTCGCGCAGCCAGCGGTCCGGCGTGATCATCGGATAGTCCGAGCCGAACAGGACCTGGTGCTTGAGCAGAGTGTTGGCGTACTGGATCAACTGGGGCGGGAAGTACTTCGGCGACCAGCCGGAGAGGTCGATGTGGACCTCCGGCTTGTGCATCGCGATCGAGAGCGCCTCGTCCTGCCACGGGAACGAGGGGTGGGCGAGCACGATCGGCATCTCGGGGAAGTCGGCGGCCACGTCGTCCACGTAGATCGGGTTGGAGTACTTGAGCCGCAACCCGCCGCCTCCCGGCACGCCCGACCCGATGCCGCTGTGGCCGGTGTGGAACAGGGCCGGCAGGCGCGCGGCCGAGATCACCTCGTAGAGCGGGTAGGCCATCCGGTCGTTCGGGAAGAACTCCTGGATGTTGGGGTGGAACTTGAAGCCCCGCACGGCGTGGTCGGAGATCAGCCGCTGCGCGCGCTCGGCCGCGTCGGGCCGGCCCGGGTCGACGCTGGCGAACGGGATCATCACGTCCGGATTGGCCGCCGCGACCTCGGCCACCTCCTCGTTGGCGACCGGCCGGCGCCCGCTGCGCGTCTCGAAGTCGACCGTGAACACCACGCAGGCCATCTCGCGCTCGCGGTAGTAGGCCGCCACGTCCTCGGCGTTGGGCCTGTCGACCTTCCCGCGGAAGTAGCGCTCGGCGGCCGAGCGCAGCTCGGGCGGCATCGGATCGTGGCCGTCGAGGCCCACCTCGACGTGCGTGTGCACGTCGATCGCTCGGACGCCGTCGACGTCTATCACGGGCCTAGAACGGGAACGGCGCGGCCTTGTCCTGTGAGGTGACCCATTGCCACTCGGTCCAGAGCTCGAGGTTCGCGACCCCGCCGAAGTGGCCGCCGTTGCTCGACTGCCCGAAGCCGCCGAACGGGGCCGGCGGCTCCTCGTTGATCGTGGTCCCGTTCACGTGGACCATCCCGGCGTGCAACTGCTCGGCGACCGCGGCGGCGCGCTGCTGCGAGCCGGACTGCACCGCCGCCACCAGCCCGTAGTTCGTCGCGTTGGCCAGCTCGACCGCCTCGGCGTCGTCGCCGAAGCGAGTCACCGGCGCGACCGGTCCGAAGATCTCGTCGGTGAAGGCGGGCATCGAGCTGGTCACGTCGGAGAGCACCGTCGGCTCGAAGAAGAGGTTCTCGTGCTTGCCGCCGGTGACCAGGGTCGCGCCCTCCGACACGCTGCCGTCGACGATCCGCTCGACCCGCTCGACCTGCTTCTGGTTGATGATCGGCCCCAGCGCGACCTCGTCGGTGTCGGGGTTGCCGACCGGCAGGTGCGACGCGCGCTCCGCGAGCGCCTTGACGTAGTCGTCGGCGATGCTCTCGTGCACGAGGTGGCGGCTGACCGCCAGGCAGATCTGGCCCTGGTGGAGGAAGGAGCCCCACGCGCCCGCGGACGAGGCCGCCTCGATGTCCGCGTCCTCGAGCACGACGAGCGGGCTGTTGCCGCCCAGCTCCAGGACGATGCGCTTCAGGTTGCGGCCGGCCAGCTCGCCGACCTTGCGGCCGGTGGCGGTCGAGCCCGTGAAGGAGATCATCCTCACGTTCGGGTCCTCCACCAGCGCCTGGCCGACCTCGGCGCCGCCACCCAGCACGTGCAGCACGCCCTCCGGCAGGCCGGCCTCCTCGAAGATGCGCGCCATCAGCACGCCGCCGCTGACCGGCGTGTTGGGGTCGGACTTGAGCACCACGGCGTTGCCCAGCGCGAGCGCCGGGCCGACCGAGCGCGCGGGCAGCACGACCGGGAAGTTCCAGGGGCAGATCACGCCGACCACGCCAACGGGCACCCGGCGCGCCATGCTCGTCCGCCCGGGGGTGAGCGAGGGCAGCACCTGCCCGAGCGGATGTGAGATCAGGGAGGCGGCCATCTCGAACTGCCCGATCGAGGCGCTGATCTCGTTGTCCGCCTTGGGCGGGATGGCCCCACCCTCACGCACCAGCCAGCGGATCAGCTCGGGGCGGTGGCGCTCCAGCAGCTCGGCCGCGCGGCGCACGATCGCCACGCGGTCGGTGATCGGGGTCGCGGCCCAGTCGCGCTGGGCTCGGGCGGCGGACGCCGCCGCGCGCGTTACCGCCTCGGCGTTGCCCGCACCCGCCGTGCCGAGCACCTCCCCGGTCGCCGGCTCGATCGTCTCGATCGTCTCCGGCGCGTCGACCCAGCCGTCGCTGAAGATGCGGCCGCTCCACGTGTCCCCGTCCAGCAGGGCCTCACCCGCGGCGGGATCGGTGACCTCGGTGCTCATGGAAGCGCTCCTTCTATGGCTCGGCGGTATATAAGTCCAAATCATATGACTAGTCCGCAGCAGGGCGGGACGACGGTGCGCGATGCCGCGTTCGATGTCCTGCGCGAGCGCGGGCTGACCACGGTCTTCGCCAATCCCGGGTCCACGGAGGTCGCGTTCCTGGGCGGGCTGCCCGACGATTTCGAGTTCGTGCTGGCCCTGCACGAGGGGGCGCTGGTCGGCATGGCCACCGGGTTTGCGATCGGCAGCGGCGAGCCCGCCTTCGTGCTCTTGCACACCACGGCGGGGCTCGGCCACGCCGTGTCGGCGCTGGCGACGGCGCGCGTCAACCGCGCGCCGCTGGTGGTGCTGGTCGGCCAGCAGGACCGCCGCCACCTCGCCCAGGAGCCGTTCCTCGCGGGGCGGCTGCACGGCCTCGCCGGCGACTACCCGGTGTGGGTCGACCAGCCGGTGCGCGCCCAGGACGTGCCCGGCGCGCTCAAGCGGGCGTGGCACGAGGCGCGCACGGGCCGCGGCCCCGCGATCGTGATCGTGCCGATGGACGACTGGCTGGCCCCGGCCCCGGAGCCCCACGAGATCCTCGCGCCGGCTCGGCTGCTGCAGGCGCGGGCCGCCGAGCCCGCGGCCATCGCCGAGCTGGCCGACCTGCTCGAGCAGGCCACCGCGCCCGTGCTCGTGGTGGGCGCGGGCGCGGACGACCCCGACGCGTGGGCCGCGCTCGTGACGCTGGCGGAGCGTCTGGCCTGCCCGGTCTGGCAGGAGCCGTTCAGCGCGCGGGCGGGCTTCCCTCAGGACCACCCGCGCTTCGCCGGCCACCTGCCGGCCGGGCGCCGGCGGCTGCGCGAGGCGCTCGCCGGACACGACTTCGTGCTGGCCGTGGGGGCGCCGGTGCTGCGGCAGTACCCCTACGAGCCGGGCCCGCTGTTCGAGCCCGGCACGCGCGTCGCGCTCGTCACCGACGACCCGGCCGAGGCGCACCGCAGCCCGGCCGACCTCGCGGTCCTGGCTGCCCCGGCGACGTTGTGCGCCGAGCTGGCGCGCGTCCTGCCCGAGCCCACGGGGTCGGCTCCCAAGCCGATGGAGCGCCCGCCCGCTCCGGCGCCGCCGGCGGCGGGGGAGCCGCTACGGGCCGGGCACGTGCTGGCCGCGCTCGCCGAGCGCCTGCCGCCGGAGACGGTCCTCGTGGAGGAGGCGCCCTCCGCGCGCCCGGAGGTGCTCAAGCGGATTCCCGCGCGGCGCCCGCTCGGATTCCTGGGCGCCGCCATGGGCGGGCTCGGCTTCGGACTGTCCGCGCCGATCGGCGTGCGGATGGCGCAGCCCACTCGGCCGGTGGTCGCGGTGGTCGGCGACGGCTCCTCGATGTACACGATCCAAGCGCTCTGGAGCGCCGCCCGCTACGAGGTCGGCGCGATCTTCGTCGTGCTGGCCAACGGCGGGTACGCGGTGATGGACCGACTGGCCGAGGCGCAGGGGCAACCGATCGCCTGGCCCGGCTTCGGCTCGATCGACATCGCGGCGATGGCGCGCGCCCAGGGCTGCCCCGCGCGGCGGGTCGAGACACTCGAGGACCTGGAGACGGCGCTCGACGAGGCCCTCGACGGGATCGGCGAGCGCACCGAGCCGCTGCTGCTCGAGGTCGTCGTGGCGCCGGACTCCGAGTTCCTGATCTAGCGCAGCACCGGCAAGCTGGCCCGCACCGTCGTCCCGCGGCCCCTCTTGCTCTCCACCTGGAGCGATCCGTCCAGGGCGCCCACGCGGTCGGACAGCCCACGCAGCCCCGAGCCCGCGGCCAGGTCGGCGCCGCCGGCGCCGTCGTCCTCGACCTCCACGCTCAGCACTCCGTCGTGCCGGGCGACCCGCACCACCGCATGGCCGGCGTCCGCGTGCCGAGCGACGTTGGTCAGCGCCTCGGAGACGACGAAGTAGGCGGCCGCCTCGACGGCCTCCGGCGCTCGCTCGCCCTCGTCGGCCTCGACCGTCACCGGCACCGGCGCCCGGCTCGCGAGCGCCTCGAGGGCGGGCACCAGGCCGCGGTCGGCCAGCACCGGCGGGTGCAGCCCGCGGGCGAGCTCCCGCAGCTCCTGGGTGGCGCCGGCCAGCTCGCCGGCGGCGCCCTCGAGCAGCTCGGCCGCGGCGCCGGGATCGGTCTGCAGCTTCGAGCGCACCACCTGCAGCTCCATGGCGAGCGCGACCAGCCGCTGCTGCGCTCCGTCGTGCAGGTCGCGCTCCACGCGCCGGCGCTCCGCGTAGCCGGCCTCGACGATGCGGGCACGCGACTCGCGCAGCTCGTCCAGGCGCGCCTGCAGCTCGGCGTCGAGCCGGACGTTCTCGTCCGCCACCACGCTTGCCTCCCACAGCCTCGAGCGCAGCGCCCCCAGCCAGAACGCGTACGGCAGCGTCGCGAGCAACAGCAGGGCGGCGGCCAACATCCAGTCGTCGAAGTTGCCCTCCTCCGGTCCGAGGTCGGTCGCCAGCAGCACGATGACGAGCAGAAGCGTCGCCCCGCCGGCCCACCAGACCGGCGCGTCGCGGGCCCGTTCGCCGGGGTCGTCGGAGTCTCGCCAGCGGCGGATCAGGTGCCAGATCAGCGCCCCGAGCACGATCGCGGCGAGGATGCTCGACACCGTGCTGCCCGCGTCGTACGCGTCCTGGTCGTTCCAGATCAGCAGCGGGTTGTCCGGACACTCCGGGCAGCCATCGGAGACGGCGGGGTCGAAGAAGAAGATGCCGATCGTCGGCCCTACCGTTGTGACCAGGTAACCGAGCGCGACGAAGCGGCGGTCCCACTTGCTCTGCAGTCGCCCGCTCGGGAACGCGAACAGCAGGTGGGTGAGGATCGCGAACGGGAGAGCGCCGAGCAGCGTCCCGGCGATGTACAGCCCGGGGGCGTTGGCGGCCGCCAGCCCGGCCGCTATCCAACTGAACCCCAGCGCCACCATCAGCGGTCCGGTCAGGTTGTCGGGCCGTCGGTCCCACAGGTAGAGGCCGGTGCCGAGGAACGACCAGGCGACGAGCGCGGCCAGGGCGGCGACCAGGCCCCTGAGGTCGACGTGATCGCTGGTCGCGTTCAGCGCCGTGACCGGCACGCCCAGGACAACCCCCGCGATGCCCAGCCCGATCAGTGCCCGGCGCAGCGGATTCATCGAGACGGCCGTCACGTGCCGTAAGTGTGAAAGCTCTCCACGGTCTTGACGCCCCAGGCCTGGCCCTTCGCCCGCTCGGCCTCCGTCCAGACGGTCGGCTCGGGATCGGGGTCGTAGACGAAGTAGCCGCCGGTGGTCACCTCCACGCGGTTGCCACCGGGCTCGAAGCCGTAGAGGAAGAAGCCCTGCGCGATCGCGTGCTTGGAGGGCGCGGCCTCGATCTCCACGTCGTTGTCGAGGAACAGGTCCGCCGCGCGCAGGACCTCCTCGCGCGTGTCGACCCAGAACGCCAGGTGGTGCAGCCGCCCCCGGAGGCGGTGGGCGTCGGCCACGTAGATCAGCTCGTGGGCCGCGATCGTGAGGCTCAGCCAGGCGCCCGCCTCGGTGCCGTCGTCGAGCTCGATCCGCTCGTAGAGGCGGAACCCGAGCACGTCCTGCACGAAGGCGCGGTTGGCCGCGACGTCCTGCGCCAGCACGTTCACGTGGTCCAGCCGCTTGACCGCCGCGCCGCGTCCCACGTAGCGCTGCGGCTGGTTCTTGAGCGACGGGCGCAGGTGCTCGGGCGGGCTGTACTTCTCGGTCTCGAAGTAGATCTCGAACGTGTGCCCGTCGGGATCGCTGAAGCGGTAGGCGGGGCCGTGACCGAGGTCGCCGTCGATCCAGCCCTGACCGAGCCCGGTGGCCTCGATCGCCTCGACCCGGCGCTCGAGGGCGGATGGGCTCCACGCGCGCATGGCCATGTGCCCGAGACCGGCCCGCTCGGACTCGGTCAGCTTGAGGCTGTAGCGCTGGTAGTCGCCGAACCCGCGCAGGAAGACCGACTGACCCTCGCGCGCCTCGATCTCCATGCCGAGCACCTGCTCGAAGAAGCGCAGGCTCTCGTCGGGCTTGGGGGTGAGCAGCTCGGCGTGGCCGATGTGGGCCAGGTCGTGGATCACTCGCCCTCCACTCGGGCGCGGAGGTTGTCGAGGTCGTAGGAGAGCGCTCCCGCTTCGAGTTGCGCGCGCTTGCCACGCTCGTACTCGGCGCGCTTGCGGGCGGCGTCGAGCACCTCGTCGAGCCGCTCCCGGCGCACCACCACCACGCCGTCGACGTCCAGCACGACCTGATCGCCGGGCCGGATCTCGGCGCCGCCGACCTCGACCGGCTCGTCGAGCGTCCCGACGTCGTCCTTGGTTGCGCCCCTGACCCGGATCCAGCGCGCCCAGATCGGCAACCCCAGCTCGCGCAGGTCCTCGACGTCGCGCACCGCGGCATCCACCAGCAGCGCCGCCACGCCGCGCCCGCGCGCCTGGGTGGCCAGCAGCTCGCCGATCAGCGCCACGGGCTCGGGCTCGGGCATCGTGAGGACCAGCACGTCGCCCGGCTGCGCCCGGTCCATCACGGCGTGGACCATCAGGTTGTCGCCCTGACCGCAGCGCACCGTGCGGGCCGGCCCGGCCGCGCGCGAGCCCGGGATCAGCTGGTGGAGGTCGAGGTCGACCAGGCCCTCCCGCCCGGAGGCCTCGTAGACGGTTGCGGCGCCGAGCCGGGCGAGTTCCTCGCTCACAGCTCCGTCAGCACCTGCGGGAGCACGCGCATGAAGGCCTCGGCGTAGCGGATCTCCTTGTCGCCCGACACCCGGCGCGCGTGGTTCGCGCGCTGCTCCGCGCGCTGCCCGTAGTAGGTCTGCAGGTAGCTCTGCGCCTTCATCTCCTCCATCGCGGCGCGCTTGCGGTCGATCACCGGCGTGATGTCCACGAACGTGGTCGGGGTGAAGTTGCACAGCTCCGGCTGGTGCGGCTCGAACAGCAGCAGCTGCGGCGGCTGGATGGTCGCGAACGCGCTCTCCACGCCCGCGCCCGCCGCCAGCGCCCGGGCGCGCTCGACGGCCGCGAAGGCGACCGGGTGGTCGGGGTTGAACGGGTCGCGGTCGGTGTGGGTGACGATCACGTCGGGGGCGAGCTCCCGGATCGCGTCGGTGAGCTGCGCCAGCGCCGCGCCCTCGACCTCGAGCGGGTAGTCGCCGAGGTCGAGGCAGCGGAAGTCGGCGCCGAGCGCAGCGGCGGCGCGCTCGGCCTCGCCGTGCCGGACGCGCTTCACGTTCTCCACGGTCTGGTCGGGCTCCTTCCAGAGCTCGCCCGACTCGCCGCGCTCGCCGTACGAGAGCGACAGCACGTGCGCGCTGCCCCCGTTCTGGGCCGTCAGGGCCAGCACGCCGCCGGCGCGCCAGACGAAGTCGGCGGCGTGCGCGCCGATCGCGAGCAGGCGGCGGCTCACAGCCCGGCGATCTTCCTCGTGTTGGTCACGGCCATCGTGCGCACCTCATCCTCGCCGAAGCCGGCCTCGAGCAGCCGGTCGGCCATCAGCGGGAGGCCGTCCTCCACGGGCGGGTTCTTGACCTGACCGAGGTCGCTCGACAGCAGCGTGCGCTCGGCGCCGACCGCCCTCGTGCCGGCCAGCCACTGCTCCCACGAGCACTTGCCCGTGTGGGGAGTGGTGAAGCAGCGCTCGATCCACGCGCCCATCCGGGCCAGCTCGAGCTGCTCGTCGATGGAGAAGTCCTGGGCGGGGAAGTCGGGGTGGGTGACGACCACGTCCTCCACGCCCGCTTCGCGCGCCGCCGTCACGATCGCGAAGACCTCGCCGCGGCCGAGGTGCCCGGTGGCCAGCACCAGCTGGTGCTCGGCGATCACCTCGAGCACCACACGCGTCTCCGGCAGCAGGGCGCCGTCGGCGTCGACCGTCGGCACCGGCTCGCTCTCGATCCCGCGCTCGACGAACTCGGCCTGCACCTTGGCCCAGACCGGCAGGTTCGCGTCCGGCGGCTGGCCGGCGAGGTGCTCCCGCTCGGCGTGCGAGTCGGTGGTCGGCATCCAGACCACGCGCGCGCCCTCGCGCGCGGCGATCTCGACGGCGAGCGGGTTGATCCCGCCGATCGCGCGGTTGAGCACGATCGCGCCGAGCGCGGCGATCCCGGGGACCACGCCGCGCACGACCGCGGCGCGCTCGGCGGTCGAGGTGTAGTGCGACTTGAGCACGAAGCCGGCCAGCCCCAGCTCCTCGAAGCGGCGGGCGAGGCCCACGTCGTCGATGCGGCGCTCCACGACGTCGGGGGAGATGTGCACGTGCACGTCGGCGCCGCCGCGCACGAGCTCGCGCGCGCGCGAGGATGGAACGGCGCTCACCGCGCGGCCTCGCTGCCGACCAGCGAGCGCAGCCACGCCTCGCTGGCGGCCGCGACCCGCGGCTCCACACCGAGCTCCTCGAGCATGGCCACGGCGGCGGCCATCTCGTCGACCCGCCGTCCGGCGTGGCGGCGGCTGCCCTCCACGAGCCGCCGCAGCAGCCTGCCGTCGGCGGCGTTGAGCGAGCTCTCGATGTTCGCGTAGAGCCAGTCCTCGCAGCCGAGCCGGCGGGCCGCCTCGAGCGCCTCGCCGATCGCCGCCGCCTGGCCCTTCGTGAACACGCTGCGGGCGAGCTTGCGCGCGGCCGCCGCGCCGGGCTCCGCGCCGACCGGGGTCACCGGCATCCCGAAGCGCGCGAACGCGGCCGCGAACCGCTCGGCGCCCGGCGCCCGAGGCCAGCGCCGGCGTACGCACGCCCCAGTCGGGCACCGGCTCCATCAGGGCAACGTCGACGAACACGGCGCCCCTTTGCTCGACCGCCGCCGCGACGGCGCGCTTGAGCGCGGGGGCGCCGGTGTTCAGGTCGGCGTACAGCTGATCCGGCTGCAGCGCGGGCCCCACGGCCTCGGCCACCTCGAGCGCAACCGCCGCCGAGTTGACGCTCAGGACGATCTTGGCCGGCGCGGCCGCGTCGGCCGCGTGGGGGTGGGACTCCACGCCCTCCGGCGCGGGCGCGACGGGGTCGAAGCCGAGCACGCGGTTGCCCGCGGCGGCGAGGTCGATCGCGATCGCCGAGCCCGCCTCGCCCAGACCCAGCACCGCGATCGCCGGCGGGGCGGTCACTGTTCCTCCCGCGGGCGCTCCCTGACCATCCGCAGCACGTCCTGCAGGTAGAGCAGATGGTCCTTCATCACGCGCTCGGCACGGATCGGGTCGCCGCGCTCCACGGCGGCGAGCAGAGCCTGGTGCTGCTCGACGATCGCGGACTGGACGATGGCCGGCTGCAGCTCCTCGATCAGCGAGGGCTGGAGCACCTCGAAGATCCAGTCGGTGAGGGCCTGGATCATCCGGTTGCCGGCGGCCGCCGCGAGCGTGCGGTGGATCTCCATGTCGGTCGCGGCGTGGGTCTCGGTGTCGTCCGGGCCGGCAGCCGCCTCGCGCTCCACGATCTCGCGCAGCCGCTTCACCGTCTCCTCCTCGGGCTGATAGGCCGCCAGGCCGGCCAGCGGGACCTCGAGCAACAGGCGCGCCTCGAGCAGCTCGTCGAGCGTCACGGTGCCGGTCTCGAGCATCATCGCGATGGCGTCGCTGAGGCTGCGGCTCATGCCCTCCTCGGCGGTACGGGCGACGAAGATGCCTCCGCCCGGCCCCTTCGTGGCGCGGATCAGGTTGCCGCTCGCCAGCAGCCGCAGGGCCTCGCGCAGCGTCGGCCGGCTGACGCCGAACTCGGCGGCCAGGTCCTCCTCGCGGCCGAGGAAGTCATCCGGACCCAGCCCCTCCTGCTGGATGTAGTGCTGGATCTCGACGGCCACCTGCTCGCTCGCGGCACGGATCGAGCGGCGAGCGGCGCTCCGCGATCCAGTCCGACCGCCGGGCCGCACGCTCACGACAGGCTTGAAGCGGCCCCGACCGCCGCATACTCGGCCACCGGGAGACCTTAGCAATAGGTCAGACTATTTGTCAGGTGTGGCTCTAGAGCTGGCCGCGGCGACTCAGTCGAGCGCGGTTGCCTCGAGCAGGACGAGGAGCGGTGGTGCCGCTAGCCGCGTGACGCCGAGGACGCTGGTCACAAAGCGACCATCGGAGTCTCCGAAACGGTCGGGAAGACGTGACCAGTGCTTGAAGAGCTCGTCGACGTCGGTGGTGTACACGTTGAGCCGGGCGACGTTGGCGAACGTCATGTCGGCGGCGGTCAGGACAGCCTCCAGGTTGTCGAGGGCCAGCTCGAGTTGCGCGGCCATGTCGCCCGGGTGCTGGGGGTTACCGGCGGCGTCCACCGCGTCTTGTCCGCTGCAAACGAGCTGCCGCTGATGACCCGCGATGACCTGACCCTGGTCGAACCCCAAGTTGAGAGACCAAGACCACGGGTTGATCGGCTGGGCTGTGGGAGTGGGCACGTTTCCTCCTTGCGTTGATGGTTCGTCGAATGTAGCACAGACTCCTAAAAACATAGTAGTTAGGACAGACGCAGGACTCCCGCTATCGTTTCTGCTGAATGGCGACGATGCGCACATACGGCGACGGCTGCGCGATTGCCCGCGCCCTTGATGTCGTTGGAGAGCGCTGGGCACTGCTCGTGGTGCGCGAGCTGCTGCTCGGGCCGAAGCGCTACACGGACCTGCGCAGGGGCCTTCCCAACGCGAGCCCCAACGTTCTTTCCGAGCGCCTGCGCGAGCTCGAGCGTGCCGGGGTTGTCCGGCGGCGCAAGCTCCCGCCGCCCGCAGGCTCGCGCGTCTACGAGCTGACCGACTGGGGTCTCGCGCTCGAGGAGATAGTGATCTCCCTCGGCCGCTGGGCCGCGCGCTCGCCGACACCGCCGGGCGATGCTCCGATCGTGTCAGCCGATTCCGTCGTCCTGGCGCTCCGTGGGCTGTTCGACCCGGGCGCCGCGCACGGGCTACGCGCGCGCTACGAGCTGCGACTCGGCGAAGATCGCTTTCACATCGAGCTGGCAGACGAGGAGATCGAGGTCGCCCGTGGGGGCGCCGATCAAGCCGACGCGACGATCGACACCGACCCCGGCACGCTCGACGCCGTGCTCTGGGGGGGCCTGCCGCTCGCCGACGCGCAACGCTCGGGGAAGATGACGATCGAGGGCGACAAGGCACCGGTTGAGCGCTTCGTTCGGCTCTTCCCCATGCCCGAGCCGGCCGCCGCCGTCACCCTGGCGTAGCCGCGGCGCCCCTCAGTGCTGCAACAGCAGGCAGACGGCGGTCTCCTGCATGGCGCGTAGCTGCGAGAGCAGCTCCCCCGAGGGTGCCGGGATGTTCAGCGAGGTGGTGACGGCGCGCTGGCCGTCGCGTGTGGCGGCGGCGAACTGAACGTAGCCGGGGAAGTTGCCCGTATGGCCGAAGACGGTGCCGCACCCCGTCCGGTAACGGAACACGGCAAGTCCGGCCGAGTTGGCCCCCGGCCCAGGCGGGCTCGACTCGCCTCCCTCGACGAAGCGCAGCTGCCGGCGCTGGAGCCATGCGGGAAACAACCGAGCGCCGAGATAGCCGCGGATGAACGTCCCGAGGTCGCGCGGGGTCGACACGATCGCCCCGCTTGCCCAGGCGCCCGAGGGGCTGAGGAAGGTGCTCACGTCCTCCGGAGCGGTGCCCGGAGCGACCACGTAGCCGTGGATGAACGGCTCGGGCAGCGGCGGGGCGACCGGGAAACTCGTTTGCGCGAGTCCGAGCGGTTCGAAGACGATCTTGCGAAGCAGATGGCCGTACGGACGGCCGGTCACCCGCTCCGCCATGAGCCCGACGACGATGTTGTCGGTGTTCGAGTAGCGGTACTCGCTGCCCGGATCGAACTCGAGCGGGTCGTGCTCCACCCAGCTGATGATCTTGGCCGGCGAGACGTAGCCCTGAGGGTCGTCCTCGAACTGCCTCCTGAACCCGTCGGACTGGGTGTAGTCGGGCAGGCCGCTCGTGTGATTCAGCAGCTGGCGCAGCCGCACTGTCGCCCAGGGCCGGGGCAGCGCGGGGAGCACCTCTCCGATCCGGTCGCCCAGCTCGAGCTTGCCGCGCGAGACGAGGTTCAGGGCCACCGCCCCGCTGAACGCCTTGGCGATGCTCGCGATCCGCATGTGGTCAGTCGGACGTGGCGCGCTGCCGGTCTCGACGTCCGCCACGCCTGCGGTGAGCGCGGTCAGGTGGTGGCCGCGCCGGAGCGTCACGATGGCCCCGGGCGGACCACCCTCGGTGGCCACCAGGGAGTCGAGCTGGCGCTGGAGATCGGCCTTCGTCGGCGCGGCAGCGGCCGCAGGAGCCGCGGCTGCCGTCAGGACTGCGAGGGCGGCAACCAGTGCCGCTCGGCTCGGTCTCATGCGGCTCCGAGTATCTGGGACCGGCGCGCGCGCCGCAAGCGGTCGCGTGCCGTCGAAGGCGCCATTCGGCGCTTGCACCGCCCATGCGCCCGGCATAGGCTCGCATCGCCGGCCTGTGTTCACTCGAAGCGTCGCCGTGGTCATCGCTCGTCCGGTGGACGAGGTGTTCGCGTTCGTCTCGGACGCGCGCAATCGCCCCAGCTGGGACGACAGCGTCGGGAGCGAGGAGCTCACGTCGCACGAGCCGATCGGGGTTGGCAGCACCGTGCGCACACGGATGCGGTCGATGGGCCGCGATCTACGAGATCGACTGGGAGATCGTCGAGCACGAACCTCCGATACATCAGCGGATCGAGAGCAGCTCCGGGCCATTCAGGACGACCCTCGTCTACGACCTCGAGGGCAACTCCGACGGGACTGGTGTGCGGTTCTCGGTCACCGGACGCCCGATCGGGCCGCTGCGCTTGATGCAGCCGCTGATCGCGCGCACGACCCAGCGCAACCTGGACAAGGGATTCGCCCGTCTCAAGGAGGTTCTCGAACGCCGCGTCTGAGTCGCCGCGCCACTGAGTTTGCGCTCCAGGGCTCGCGGCCGTAGGCGAGACGACAGAGGGCAGCCCGAGGGAGACCCGGGGGGCAGCCCAGGTAGCAGACCCAGGGCCTTCGACGGGCGCGACGTGCCGACAGCGCGATCAGGCTTCGCGGGGTCCATCAGCCCCAAACCAGGAGGACCCACATGGCCGTCATGGCCGACAAGCCGGCGGGCGACACCGCGATCCGCCCATTCACGATCGAGACTCCCGAGGCGGATCTCGACGACCTGCGTGCACGCATCGCGGCGACGCACTGGCCGACCAAGGAGCTCGTCGACGATCGCTCGCAGGGCGTGCAGCTCGCGACCATGCGGGAGCTCGCCCGCTACTGGACGACTGAGTACGACTGGCGTGCGTGCGAGGCACGACTAAACGCGCTTCCGCAGTTCACGACCGAGATCGACGGGGTGGACATCCACTTCATCCACGTGCGCTCACCGCATGAGGACGCGTTGCCGCTGGTCATGACGCACGGCTGGCCCGGCTCAGTTGTCGAGCTGCTCGAGACCGTCGGTCCGCTCACCGACCCGACGGCCCATGGCGGCGACGCCGAGGACGCGTTCCACCTGGTTTTGCCGTCGATACCCGGCTACGGCTTCTCCGGTGAGCCGGCCGACGTCGGCTGGGACGCGGCTCGCATTGGGCAAGCCTGGGCGGAGCTGATGCGCCGCCTCGGCTACACCCGCTACGTCGCCCAGGGCGGCGACCGGGGAGCCGTCGTCACCGACGCGATGGCCCGCACGGCTCCCGAGGGCCTGCTCGGCGTCCACATCAACGTGCTCACGGCGGTGGTCGTGCCCGGCGTCGCCGAGCAGCTGCCGGGCGAGTCCGACAAGGAACGTGCGGCGTTCGATGCGCTCAATACGTTCACGACGGACGGCTCCGGCTACTTCCTGGAGATGGCCACCCGGCCGCAGACGATCGGCTACGCGCTGCTGGACTCACCCGTCGCCCTCGCGGCCTGGATGCTCGACCACGACACGGACGGCTACTACAAGATCGCCGGCGCGTTCGTCGACGACAGGCCGACCGGGAACCTGACCAAGGAGCACATCGTCGACAACATCACGCTCTACTGGCTGACCGGCACCGGGGCCTCCGCCGCCCGGGACTACTGGGAGGATGGACGAGCACGGGCGCGCTTCGCCGTTGAGCCCCCTCCGCCAGCGTCCGTACCGGTCGGCTTCACCACGTTCCCCAACGAGGTCTGGGCTGCCCCGCGGAGCTGGGTCGAGGTGGCCTACCCCACCCTCAGCTATTTCAACGAGGTCGACAGGGGCGGCCACTTCGCCGCGTGGGAGGAGCCGGAGCTCTTCTCGACCGAGGTCCGAGCGGCGTTCCGGGGCCTTCGCTAGGTGAGCGTCCTCTGACGTGTGCACATGCCGTCGCTCGGCGGGGCGACCGGGTGGCTCAACTCAGAGCCACTCGGCCCCGCCGAGCTGCGCCGCCATCCACGTTGCCGGCTACGGGTCGGTTACGATCGGCAACGCCGATGGAAAGCCATGTCCCTGGCCCGGGCAGGCATTCCGGCCTGCGCGGCCGGGGCAGCGAGTGCGCGCTGCTGGACGACTTGGTCGCGGCGGTTCGACGCGGCGAGAGCCGGTCGCTTGTGCTGAAAGGCGAGGCTGGGATCGGGAAGACGGCGCTGTTGGAGTATCTGATGGCGTCGGCATCCGACCTAACCGTCGTACGGGCGGTGGGCGTGCAGTCGGACATGGAGTTGGCCTTCGCCAGTCTGCATCAGCTGTGCGGGCCGCTGCTCGACACGCTCGAGACACTCCCGTCACCGCAACGGCACGCCATGGAGATCGTGTTCGGGCTGAGCGCCGGTGAAGCCCCGGATCGGTTTCTCGTCGGACTGGCGGTGTTGAGCCTGTTTTCGGAAGCGGCCGAGCAGCGTCCGCTGCTGTGTGTCATTGATGACGCGCAGTGGCTGGATCACGCTTCGGCGCTGACCTTGGCGTTTGTTGCACGTCGCCTGCTGGCAGAGCCGGTCGGGCTCGTTTTCGCCGCGCGCGAGCCGGGCGAGGAGCTTCGACACGTCTCCGAAGTGGAGGTGAGGGGCGTGCGCAACGGCGACGCCCGCGCGCTGCTGAGCTCGGCCGTGCGATTCAAACTGGATGAGCGAGTCCGAGACCGGATCATCGCTGAGACACGCGGTAATCCGCTGGCGTTGCTAGAGCTGCCGCGGGGCTTGACGGCGAAGCAGCTGGCGGGCGGCTTTGGCCTAGTCGAGGCGCAGGGGCTCGCGGGGCGAATCGAGGAGAGTTTCGTTCGTCGGGTTGAGACGCTCTCCGACGACGCGCGACGTCTGCTGCTGATCGCGGCGGCTGAGCCGGTCGGCGATCCGCTGCTGCTGCTGGCTGCATCCGAGCGACTGGGGATCGCGCTCTCCGCCACGGAGGCGGAGACGGACGCGCTGCTCGCGCTCGGAGAGCCCGTGACCTTCCGTCATCCGCTGGTGCGCTCCGCCGTCTACCGAACAGCGACCAGAGAGCAACGCCGGGAGGTCCATCTGGCCCTGGCCGAGGCGACCGACCGTACTGTCGACCCCGACCGTCGCGCGTGGCATCTGGCCACAGCCGCAACGGGGCCCAACGAGCCGGTCGCCGCGGAGCTCGAGCAGTCCGCCAGCCGTGCTCAGGCGCGCGGCGGCCTGGCCGCGGCAGCCGCGTTCCTGCATCGCTCTGTTGTTCTGTCGGGCGATCCGGAGCAGCGCGCGCGGCGTGCGCTTGCTGCTGCCCAAGCGAGCGTCCATGCCGGCATGTTCGAGGGCGCGCTCGAGCTTCTCGCGTTGGCCGAGGCCTCGACGCCAGACGAGCTGCAGGCAGCGCACGTGGAGCTGCTCCGGGGGCAGATCGCGTTCGCATCGAGCATGGGGCCCACTGCGCCGCAACTGCTCTTGAAAGCTGCCCAAGCCCTTGAGCGGCTCGACCCCGAGCTTGCGCGCGAGACCTACCTCGACGCGTGGGGAGCTGCGTTCTTCGCCGGTCGCTTGGCCTCCGTCGGCAGCGTGGTCGATGTATCCCGTGCTGCCAAATCGGCTCCGCGGTCGACCCGCCCTCTCCGTCCATCCGATCTGCTGCTCGATGGCCTCAGCACCCTCGTCATGGAAGGACGTGCGGCGGCCGCGCCACTGCTGAGGCGGGCAACGGCCGCGTTTGCAGACGAAGCGTCCCCGGGCCAGGAGAACTTCCGATGGGGCTGGCTGATCACAATCTCGGCCAAGCTCCTCTGGGATGAGGACAGCTGGCATACCGTCAGCGCGCGCTTTCTCAGGGAGGGCCGCGACGCCGGCGCGCTGGCCCGGCTGCCGATCGACCTGACGGACTGGGCCTTCTTCGGCACGTGGTGCGGCGACTTTGGCTCTGCCGACGTCGCGATTGCCGAGCTCGAGGCGATCGCGAAGGCGACTGGGAGCCACATTGCCCCCTATGCCCAGCTGTTGCTCGCCGCGTTTCGAGGCCAAACGGACGCCTTGCCATTGATCGAGTCCACGATCCGTGACGCTGGGGCAAGCGGTCAGGAGCTCGGCGTCCAGTGGGCCGAGTGGGTGAGCGCGATCCTTTTCAACGGGCTGGCCCGCTACGACCGGGCGCTCGCCTCGGCCCAACGAGCGGCCGACGAGACACCGCCGCTCCAGTTCTCCCCCTGGGCATCGACCGAGCTGGTCGAAGCGGCGGTCCGCTCCTCGAGGCCCGAGGTCGCGTCTGGTGCACTGGAGCGCCTGATGTCGGACACCGCGGCCTGCAACACCGACTGGGGCCTGGGAATCCAAGCGCGCTGCCGGGCACTCGTGAGCGAGGGTGAGAGTGCCGAGCGCCTGCATCGCGAGGCGATCGAGCGGTTGGGCCGCACCCGGCTGCGTCCCGAGCTCGCCCGGGCTCATCTGCTCTACGGGGAGTGGTTGCGCCGCGAGAATCGCCGTGTCGATGCGCGCGAGCAGCTACGCACCGCCCACGAAATGCTCGTCACGATCGGGATGGAGGCGTTTGCCGAGCGCGCACGCAACGAGCTGCTGGCTACCGGCGAGAAGGTACGCAAGCGGACGGTCGAGACGCGCGACGACCTGACGGCGCAGGAGCGCCAGATCGCGGGCCTGGCGCGCGATGGGCTTACGAATCCGGAGATCGGTGCGCGGCTGTTTCTCAGCCCGCGGACTGTTGAGTGGCATCTGCGCAACGTGTTCACCAAGCTCGACATCCACTCCCGCCGAGAGCTGGCTGGCGCACTGCCTGGCTCCGACTCTCACCTGGTCCCGGCCTGATCGGCAGCATCCGGCTGCTGCTGACCGTCCTGGCGCCAGCGGACGACGGATGCGCCGCGAGCACGTGTTCCCGCGTTCCCAACGGTGAGGACGGCACGACCCCACAGAGCGCAGAAAGCCCTGCATTTGGAGGCTTCCCAGTGCGCCCAGGGAGACTCGAACTCCCACCCCGCAAATGCAGGACAAGGCCCTCAACCTTGCGCGTCTACCAATTCCGCCACAGGCGCGTGAGCGGTGAGTATAGAGCCGCTTCTGGGGCGGCTTGATGTCGTCCGACCGGCGGGGTACTCTACGAACACATGTTCGGATTACCACACCGAAACCGGCTCCAGGGGGCATCCCAATGGTCGAGCTGAACCTTACGAAGCGCCAGCAGGAGATCTTCGACTTCGTCAAGCGCTACGGCAGCGAGCACGGCTACCCGCCGACCGTCCGGGACATCGGCAAGGCGATCGGGCTCACCTCGTCGTCCACGGTGCACGCGCACCTCGGCAACCTGGAGCGGCTCGGGCTGCTGCGGCGTGACCCGACGAAGCCGCGCGCGATCGAGATCCTGGTCGACAAGGCGCGCCAGTCGGTCAAGCCGCTGGGCCTGCCCGTGATCGGGCAGGTGGCCGCGGGAGCCCCGGTGCTCGCGGAGGAGAACATCGAGGAGTACGTGCCGGTGCCCGGGATCGCGGGAGGCGACGACGGCGAGTTCGTCCTGCGCGTGAAGGGCGACTCGATGAAGGACGCCGGCATCCTCGACGAGGACTACGTGATCGTCCGCCGCCAGGAGACCGCCACCGACGGGGAGATCGTCGTGGCGCTGGTGGGGGAGGAGCCGGAGGCGACCGTCAAGCGCTTCTTCCGCGAGAGCGACCACGTGCGCCTGCAGCCGGAGAACGCGGCGCTCGAGCCGATCCTGACGAAGGACGTCAAGGTGCTCGGGCGCGTGGTCGGGGTCTGCAGGAGGGTGTCATGAGCACCGCGCTGCTGGAGGCCCCGGCGTCGCTGTTCGCCGCGGCGGCGGCCGGCGGGTCGCGTCCAACGCTCGAGGAGCTGCTGGAGAGCCGCTGGCGCGCGGTCAGCGCCGCGGGCGAGGCCGACTGCCCGGTCTGCCAGGCGACGATGCACCTCGAAGGCGGGCAGGCCCACTGCGGCGGGTGCGGAACGACGCTTTCCTAGCGCTTCGACCACCCATGCGGTGCACAACATTCGTTTCGTCGCGCGCCTGCCCGGCCGCGCGGCTCTAGAATCGACAGCTGCCGGCCAAGCAGCCGCGGGAGGGTCGGAGAGACAACCGGCCCCTCGAGGAAAGTCCGGACACCGCAGGGCAGGGTGGTCGGGAAGCCGACCCGGGGAAACCCGCGGGAAAGTGCCACAGAAACAAACCGCCGACGTGCCGGGCCACACGTGAGCCCGGTGCCGGCAAGGGTGAAAAGGTGCGGTAAGAGCGCACCGGCGTCGCGGTGACGCGGCGGCCAGGCAAACCCCACCCGGTGCAAGGCCAAGCAGGAGCGATGACGCTGCCCGCCGAGCTCCAGGTAGGCCGCAGGGCGAGAGCCCCGACCGGCGCGGTCGTCAGACCGCCCGGCTGAGATGGATGGCTGCTCAGGACAAAATCCGGCTTACGGCCGGCTAAGGGAAGGGCCCCCGCATGGGGGCCCTTTCTATGCGCGCCGACGCGCTCCCGCGGGGTCCTCTGGCCGAAAGTTCTGGTTTCGGCGCCCCCGGCCCCGTGCACTAGAAGGACAGTCAGGGGCTTTTGATTTCCGCCACTCGCGCCACACCCATCTCGCGCTCCAAGTCCAGGAGACGCGCCTCCAAAGCCGCTGAAGACGGTTACTGCCCGCATTGCCATCTGCTGGTCGAGCGCCGCGTCGGCGGGGACTGGCCGAAGGAGCCGCTCCGCTGCCCGCACTGCCGGCTCTTGGTCGGCGTGGGCCGGGGGCGCCCGACGCCGTCGGCCGAGCCCGGCGCGCGCGGCAGCGCCGCGGGGGTCTTCGCGCACGAGGCCAAGCGCGCCGGTGGCGAAGGCGAGTCGACGAAGGCCGAGGTGCGCAAGGCGATCCGCGAGGTCGCCGAGTCCGTCGGGCAGCGCCCCGAACGGCTGCTGATGGTCGACTACCAGCAGATCACCGCCGACGATGACGGGCAGCCCGCCCTGAGCGACGTGTTCGCCGCCTACGGGAGCTGGAAGCGCGCGCGCCGGGCGGCGGCCGAGTCGACCTGAGCGGGCGCTGCCCGCGGCGCAATCGTCCGCGTCTCCGGCAGGTAGAGTGCCGCCCTCGATGCAAGTGCTCTTGGTCATCGTGCCCTTCCTCGTCCTCGGGCTCATCGTGCTCTTCATCGCGTTCTCGGGCAGCCCCGGCGCCCTGCGCGAGGCCTACCTGACGCGCGGCGGGCGCCTCTTCACCTTCGTGATCGTGCTCATCTACGTCGGCCTCGGCGTGGCCGTCCCGGCCGCTGTGATCGCCGGGCGCGGGGAGGCCGAAGGCGGAGTGGGGCCGCTGCGCACCGAGCCGGCCGACAAGACCATGGAACAGGGCAAGACGCTCTTCATCGAGAACTGCAAGAGCTGCCACACGCTCGCCGCGGTCCAGGCCCACGGCGTCACGGGTCCCAACCTCGACGACCTCGGGCCGGACAAGCAGCGCGTCCTCAACGCGATCAAGAACGGTGGTACCGGTCAGGGCCGGATGCCCAAGGGGCTGCTCGAGGGCGAGGACGCCCAGAACGTCGCGACGTTCGTGTCGAGCGTGGCCGGTCAGTAAACCCCCGCTGCTTGCGGCGCTTTTTCCGTCCGGCACGTGCGCTGTGCTGCTAGCATGGCCGCGTCGATCCAAGCCGAAGCCCTGCCCGGCAAGAGGGGCGTGGGGGAACCAGTTGGCCGCACGGCCAGGGGCGAATCGAGCAGACCGAGGGGTGCCGGATAGGGGCCTCCCGGGTTGCACGTAGCGCGACTCTTTCAGCGCGAGCCCGTCAGCTAACCCCGCAGGCACAAGAAAGAGAGCCGATGCATTCAGCCGGTGCCCGCGCTTTGCGGGAGGATGACAACGAAATGAGTCGGGAGGCGGTCCTACTTCAGTGGGAGCGCAAGATCGAGGTCGCTGAACGTCTCGAGGACGACGGCCCCGACGCCCCGCAGCCGGTGCCGCTGCGGCCCGCCGAGACAGGGACACCCACCCGCACGCGCCGGTTCGAGCGGGTCGCCCCCGAGCCGGCCGAGGCAGCCGCAGCTCCGGCCGCCGAGCGCCGCACGATCACGATCACGGGGCAGCCCACGCCGGCCCCTCGTCGCCGCGCCGCGGTCATCGACTCGCAGCTGGCCCGGCCCGATCGGGTCGCCCTCTGGGCGTTCCTGCTGGGCCTCCTGCTGGTGGCCGTCGCCGCCGGCACCGCGCACGGCTAGCCCCCCGCGTCGTCGCTAGGCCATTTCGGAGCGCCGGCCAAGGGCGATTTGGCCTGCTCGCCATGCCTTTGTCGCGTATACTTACTGCCCGTAAGTCATGAGCAGAAAGTGAAGCGGGGATGAAGACCAAGGAGAGCAGGTTTCAGGTCCACGACGAGCTGACGGCCCCCGAGCGCAGCGTCCCGATCCTCAAGGGCGCGCTCTCCGGAGGCGGCCAGCTGCCGAACTTCATCGGGGTCCTCGCCGGCTCGCCGGCCGTACTGCGCGCCTATGCCCGCTTCCGCTCGGAGCTTCGCAACGGCTCGCTTCCCTACGCGACGCAGCAGCGCATCGCGCTCGCCGTCGCAGAGCATCAGGGAAGCGAGTACGGGCTGACCACCCTGCAGCGCACCGCGCGCGACGCCGGGCTCGGCCTCGACGAGATCGCCCTGGCGCGCGAGTTCGACTCCCATGACGAGCGCGAGGCCGTCCTGCTGCGCTTCGTCAAGGCGCTGCTCGAGTCCGAGGACGGCGCGCCGCCCCGGCACAAGCACGAAGAGGCCCGTGAGGCCGGCTGGGACGACGAGCAGATCCTCGAGACGGTCGCCCACGTGGCGCTCGCGACCTTCTCGAACCTGGTCACGCGCGCGGGCGACATCCCGCTCGACGGCTCGAGCGAAGAGTCCCGGCTGTCGATCGCCGCTTAGGGGTCTACGATGTTCGTCATGGCCTCTGGGCGGGCCGTAGTGGAGGAGGGGGAGTCGGTTGTCGCGCGTCGCGAAGGCTGCTGCTCCGCCTACCACCGCGCGGTCGAGTTGATCGGCAAGCGCTGGACCGGCGCCATCGTCTTCGTCCTGATGGACGGCCCGCTGCGCTTCTCCGAGGTCAAGGTGCTCGTGCCCGACCTCTCCGATCGACTGCTCTCCGAGCGCATGAAGGAGCTCGAGGCCGAGGGCATCGTCGAGCGCCGCGTGATCGACCAGATGCCGGTGCGGGTGGAGTACTGCCTGACGACGAAGGGACAGGCCCTGGAGCCGGCCGTCCGCTCGCTGAAGGTCTGGGCTCGCTCCTGGTTGTAGCCTTCGGCGCCGCGTCGACGCCTACACCGATTCATAAGGAGCTTCATGGCCGACCAGCCGCAGACCGCTGACGCCGTCAAGGCGTTCGTCGATGATCGCGACATCCGCTTCGTGCGCCTCTGGTTCACGGACATCCTCGGCCAGCTGAAGAGCTTCTCGATCAACGCGGAGGAGCTGGACGACGCGTTCGAAGGCGGCATGGGCTTCGACGGCTCGTCGATCACCGGCTTCAACGCGATCGAGGAGTCCGACATGATCGCCATGCCGGATCCCTCCACGTTCAGGGTGCTTCCCTGGCGCCCCGAGGACCGCGGCGTGGCGCGCATGTTCTGCGACGTAGTCACGCCGAGCCGCGAGCCCTACGAGGGCGACCCGCGGCAGGTGCTGCGTCGCGTCCTAGAGCGCGCCGAGTCGCTCGGCTTCACGAACTTCTACGTCGGCCCGGAGCTGGAGTTCTTCTACTTCCGCAACGCCAAGGTCGAGAGCGGCCAGCAGCCCGAGATCCTCGACGAGGGCGGTTACTTCGACCTCACGACGCTCGACGCCGGCTCGGACGTGCGACGCGAGACGGTGCTCGCGCTCGAGGAGCTGGGCATCCACGTGGAGTACACCCACCACGAGGTCGGCCCCTCGCAGCACGAGATCGACATGCGCTACGCCGACGCGCTGAAGATGGCGGACGACTGCATGACGTACCGCATCACCGTCAAGGAGTACGCCATGAAGTACGGGTGGCACGCGACCTTCATGCCCAAGCCGCTGTTCGGCGAGAACGGGTCGGGCATGCACACGCACCAGTCGCTCTTCACCGACGAGCGCAACGCCTTCTACGACGCCAACGACCAGTACTTCCTGTCCGACGTCGGCAAGGCCTTCATCGCCGGGCAGCTCAAGCACGCCCGCGAGATGACCTCGGTGTTCGCCCAGTGGGTCAACTCCTACAAGCGTCTGGTGCCGGGGTACGAGGCGCCGGTCTACTGCGCGTGGTCGCGACGCAACCGCTCGGCGCTGGTGCGGGTGCCGCTCTACCACCCCGGCAAGGAGCAGGCCACGCGCATGGAGCTGCGCTGCCCGGACCCCGCCTGCAACCCCTACTTGACGTTCGCGATCCTGCTGGCCGCCGGGCTCGAGGGCATCGAGAAGGGTTACGAGCTGCCCGAGCCGATGGACAAAAACCTGTACCACATCAGCCCGGAGGAGCGGAGGCGGCTCGGCATCGAGCAGCTGCCCGAGACGCTCGGCGAGGCGATCGAGCTGACCGCGGAGTCGGAGCTGGTGCTGCGCACGTTCGGCGAGCACATCTTCAACCGCTACGTCGAGATCAAGCGCCAAGAGTGGGAGGACTACCGGGTGCAGGTCACCCAGTGGGAGCTCGACCGCTACCTGGCGGTGCTCTGAGAGCTGCCTCCAGCAGGCGGCGAGCCAGCCGCAGGGATGTGGGGTCGAGACGGTCCGGCGTGTCGCACGCCGTGTGGCGGCAGGGCTCGCCGCCGGCGCCAACGCCGATCTTCATGGCGGGCAGGCCGAGCAGCTCGAACTCGCGGTGATCGGAGTTGCCGGTGTCGTCGTCGCGCACCCAGCTGATTGGCACCCGCGCGCGGCGCGCGGCGCGCAGCAGCGAAGCCCTCGACGCCTGGCCGTGCCGCCGGCACTGGCGAGCGCAGCCAGAAGGGCCGGTCGCGGCCCACCTCGTCGAGCGAGAGCGCCCACTGCAGCCTGCGCTTGCCCCCGCGGGCCCGCACCCGGCGCGCTAGGGCGAGCGCGCCCAGGTGGTCGGGCGACCCGGTGTACACGCGCTCCTCCGCGCCGGTGGCCACCAGCCAGACGTCGCAGCGGGGCTCGATCGAGCGCAGTCGTGGCGCCATGGCGGCCAGCACACCGAGGCCCGAGGCGTTGTCGTTGGCGCCGGGCGCGGGCGGCGCGCTGTCGGTGTGGGCCATCGCGATGCGCAGGCACGTCGCCGGCGTGTCGAGCGCCCCGATCACGTTGCGCGACCGCCCGCGGCCGGGCACGTCGAACTGCTGCACCTCCACGCGCAGGCCGGCGCCGCGGAACGTGCGCGCCATCAGGCGGTGCGCGCGCGCCTCGGCCGCGCTGGCCGCCGGGCGCGCGCCCCAGGAGGAGATGCGCACCGCCACGTCATGAGCGGACGGCGCCGCCAGCGCGAGGATCGCTACGAGAGCAGCCGTTCCAGCTCCTCGGCGGTGGTCACCGGCGCCTTGCAGGCGAAGCGCTCGCAGACGTAGGCAGCGGCCTGGCCGTCGACGGGCGCGCGGTCGGCCAGCAGCGGCACGCCGTCGGCGGCGCCGCCCGCCACGACCAGATGGGGCCTGAAGGCGCCGCGGATCACGCGCTCGAGGTCGCGCGAGTCACCCACCAGCGCGACTTCCCGCACCGGCGATAGGTGGAAGTCGAGCGCCTGGAGGAGGTGCCCGAACCCGTGCGGGTGCTCGGCCGCGAGCGCGTGCAGCAGCCGCAGCACGCCCACGGCGCGTTCCTCGTAGGAGTGCTCCCCCGTCAGCGCCGCGAGGCGCAGCAGCCCGTACGCGGCGCTGGCGTTGCCCGAGGGGATGGGGTGGTCCTCGAGGTCCTTGCGCCGAGCGAGCAGCCGCTCGTGGTCCGACGAGGTCTCGAAGAAGCCGCCGTTGGCCTCGTCGCCGAAGCGCTCGATCGTCGTGTCCGCGAGGGCACGCGCCTCCGCGAACCAGCGCGGCTCGAAGCTCGACTCGTAGAGCGTGAGCAGCGCCTCGAGCAGGAAGGCGTGATCCTCCAGGTAGGCGTTGAGACGCCCGCGACCGTCCTTCCAGGTACGCAGCAGCCGCCCCTGCTCGTCGCGCAGCGAGCCGAGCACGAACTCGGCGCAGCCGGCGGCGGCCTCGAGGTAGTCGGCCCGCTCGAGCACCGCGCCGGCCTCCGCCAGCGCGGAGATCATGAGCGCGTTCCAGGCGGTCAGGCGCTTGTCGTCGAGCCCCGGCCAGACGCGCTTCGAGCGCACCTCGTAGAGGCGGCTCCGCCAGTCGTCGAGGCGCTCGGGCTCGCCCGGGCCGCGCACGGGGATGTTGGCGCCCTCGAAGTTGCCGCGGTCGGTCGCGCCGAACCACGCGATCGCCTCGTCGGCGTCCGGCTCGTCGGCAAGCGCGGCACGCAGCTCCTCGACGCTCCACACGTAGAACTTGCCTTCCACGCCTTCCGAGTCGGCGTCGAGCGCGGAGAAGAACCCGCCCTCGGGGGCCCGCATCTCGCGCAGCGCCCAGTCGAGCGTCTCCTCGGCGACGCGCCGGAACAGCCCGTCGCCGGTCAGCTGCCAGCCGTGCAGATACGCGCGCGCAAGCAGCGCGTTGTCGTAGAGCATCTTCTCGAAGTGGGGGACGAGCCAGTACGGGTCCACCGAATACCGGGAGAAGCCGCCGCCGACCTGGTCGTACATCCCACCCGAGGCCATCGCGCGCAGGGTCTGGGCGACCATCCCGAGCTCCCCGCGGCGCATCAGGAACTCGAGCGCGGAGGCCGGCGGGAACTTCGGCGCGGTGCCGAAGCCGCCGTTGGCGGCGTCGAACTGCGCGCGCAGCCCCTCGGTCGCCGTGTCCAACAGGTCCTCTCGCAGCGGCTCCGTCGAGGCGCGCAGGGCGGCGCCGCCCTCGAGGCGGGCCGCGATGCGGTCGCCGCCGGCGCGGATCTCGTCGCGCTTCTCGTCCCAGGCCTGGGCCACCGCCTGCAGCACGTCGCGCCAGCTCGGCATCCCCATGCGCGATTGGGGCGGGAAGTACGTGCCGACGTAGATCGGCACCTGCTCGGGGGTGAGGAAGGCGTTGAGCGGCCAGCCGCCCGATCCCGTCATGGCCTGGCAGGCCTCCATGTAGATCGAGTCGAGGTCGGGCCGCTCCTCGCGATCGAGCTTGATGCACACGAACAGCTCGTTCATCAGGCGGGCCGTGTCGGCGTCCTCGAACGATTCGCGCTCCATCACGTGGCACCAGTGGCAGGCGGAGTAGCCGATCGAGAGCAGGATCGGCCGGTCCTCGTCGCGCGCTCGCGTCAGCGCCGCCTCGCCCCACGGGTACCAATCGACCGGGTTGTCCTTGTGCTGCAGGAGGTAGGGCGACGTCTCGTCGGCGAGATGGTTGGCCACGCCTCTGAGGCTACCCGGCCATATGGGCCGCAAGCCGGTCTCGTCGGATTACACAGAAACCATGTGCTCTTACACGGATTCCGTGTAAACTGTCCGTCGATGAGACAGGCTAGCGGCGACCTCTTCCCGTCCGACTCTCCCATACCGGCCAGCCAGCTGATCGGCCGCCGCGACGACGTGCGCGAGATCGCCACCCGGCTCGAGGCGGGCACGCACCTGATCGTGGCCGGGCCGCGGCGCACGGGCAAGACGAGCGTGTGCGAGGCCGCGCTCACGCGGGCGCGGCGCCAGGGCGCCTACGTCGCCAAGCTGGATCTGTTCCGCGTCTCCGACGCGGCGGAGCTGGCCGAGGCGTTGGCAACGGCTGTGATCGCCAACCGCTCGGCAGCCCACCGCGTGCTGCGCCGTGCCCGGAGCGCCGGGCGCGCCGCGCTGTCCGCGGCCCAGGCGCGGGCGGTCGTGAAGCTGGTGGGCGAGCTGGGGGAGGGGGTCGAGGTGGCGCTCACGCCGGGGCTCGCCGCGCAGGACCCCGAGCGCGCGCTCGACCTTGCCCTGGAGCTGCCGGACCGCGTGGCGCGGGCGGACGGCCGGCGCCTGCTGCTGTTCTTCGACGAGTTCCAGGAGGTGGCCTCGGCTCGCCGCCCCTACGGCGATCCCGACGCGGTCACCAACCGCATGCGGGCCGTCTTCCAGCGCACGACCTCGGTGAGCTACCTGTTCGCGGGCAGCATCGAGCACGTCATGCGCGACCTGTTCGCGCCCTCGCGCCGGGCGTTCAGCGGCTTCGGCAGCTTCTACGCGCTGCGGCCGATCGTCCCCGAAGAGTGGCGCCGCGGGTTGCGCGAGCGCTTCGCCGCCGACGGCTGCGAGGTCGCCGACGCCGCCCTCGCCCAGATCGTCGAGCTCGGCGGCGGGCATCCGCGCGCCACCATGCGGATCGCCCAGCAGGTCCACCTCGTCTCGCTCGAGCTCGACACGCACGAGATCGACCTGGACCTCGTGCAGGTCGGCTTCGAGCGCGCGCTCGAGGGCGACCGGCCGACCATGGAGCAGATCGTCGAGCGCATCCGGCTGCTGCACAAGAACGGGCTGCTCGTGGCGCGGACTGTCGCCGC
Source organism: uncultured Thermoleophilaceae bacterium (assembly GCA_963722245.1). Lineage (GTDB taxonomy): Bacteria > Actinomycetota > Thermoleophilia > Solirubrobacterales > Thermoleophilaceae > JACVRW01. Next base: position 224,278 of record CAVRKM010000009.1, on the reverse strand, counting down.
CGACCAGCCCCTGCCGCGGCGCCTGCACCCGGGGGTGCGCGATCGCGTGCTCAAGCTGCTGCGAGACGCGGGCGTCGTCGAGCACGAGTCGCGCGGGCGCTGGCGGGTGATCGACCCCCTCCTGCGCCGCTACCTCGTGTCACTCGACCCCTTCGCGTAGGGCGGCCCGTCGGATCTTCCCGCTCGGCGTCTTCGGCAGCGCGTCGGCGAAGTCGACGATGCGCGGGTACTTGTAGGGCGCCGTCGCTCCCTTGACGTGCTCCTGGAGCTCGCCGGCGAGCGTCCCCGAAGGCTCGAAGCCCGGCTGCAGCACCACCACGGCCCGCACCACCTGTCCGCGAACCTCGTCCGGCGCCGCCACGGCGGCCGCCTCGGCCACCGCCGGGTGCGCGACCAGCGCCGACTCCACCTCGAACGGCCCGATCCGATAGCCGGCCGAGATGATCACGTCGTCCGTACGGCCCTCGAACCAGAGGTAGCCGTCCTCGTCCTGCGAGACGCGGTCGCCGGTGTGCCACGGGCGCTCGCGGTCACCGTCCACGAAGAACGTCGGCACCGTGGCCGGGTCGATCACCAGCTCGCCGTGCTCGATCCAGGCCTCGAACCCGGGCAGCGGCCGGCCCATCGAACCCGGCCTGACCGGCGGCCCGATCGGCATGCCGGTGAGGTGGCCGGTCTCGGTTTGCCCGTAGCCGTCGTGGACGGACACGCCGACCTGCTCCTGCCAGGTCACGACCACCTCCGGGTTCAGCGGCTCGCCCGCCGCGACCGCGTGGCGAAGCGCCGGCAGCGGGCGCAGCTCGCCGCGCTTGGCGATCGCCCGGTACTCGGTGGGGGACATGCAGAGCACGGTCACGCCCTCCCGCTCCAGCAGGTCCAGCCGCTCGTCCGCCTCGAAGCGCGCGTCGTGCAGCAGGGCCGCCGCACCGCGCAGCCAGGCCGCCACGAAGGCGTTGCGTGCCGACAGCGACCAGCCGCTGGCCGCGGTGCACCAGCACAGATCACCCTCGCGCGCCCCGTACCAATGCTCGGCCTGGACGCGCTGGCCGTCCAGGTAGCGCGCGCCGTGCCGGATCGGCTTCGGCTCGCCGGCCGTGCCCGACGTGAACACGATCAGCGCCGCGTGCTCGGGATCCAGCTCCGCGGGCGGCGCCGGGTCTGCCTCGAACAGGCGCCCGTCGGGCACCACCAGCACGGGGCCTTCGAAGCCGGCCGCGCCGACCAGGTCGACGTTGCGCGCGTCCGCCACGATCGCGCGCGGCGCCACCTGGTCCATGCGCGCCCGCAGGTCGGCCGGCCGCAGCTGCTCGGTGCAGGGCTGGGGCACGGCCCCGAGCCGCCAGCAGGCGACCATCGCGTACGCCCACTCGGGCCGGTTGCCGATCAGGGTCATGACCGCGTCGCCGCTCGCCACGCCGCGCGCCGCGAGCGTCCCGGCGAGGCGGGCCGAGCGGTCGGCCACCTCGCCGAAGGAGATCTCGCGCCGCTCGCCATCGCGCGACACGGCCACCAGCGCCAGCCGCCGCGGGTCCGCCGCGTCGACCACGTCGCGGGCGAAGTTCACGAAGAGGCAGTGTGCCAGCGCTCGCCCCGGCTGAGGCGCTGCAGCCCCAGCCAGGCGAAGTCCATCGTCATCTCCACGATTCGCTCCCGGGGCAGCTCCTGGTGATCGGACCACCAGTTTGCGAGCGACTGCAGGGCGCCCACGAGCAGTTGCGCGAGCACCTGCACGCCGTGTTCGCGGGTGGACTGGTCGTCCTCGACCCGGCGCACCCCCGGGTCCTCCGCGATCACGCCCGCGACGAAGGCGGTGACCTCGGCGGTGATCCGGTCGAGCACCGCGACGGCCTCGGGGTCGGTGGCCTCGCGGAACAGCATGCGCCACGCGACGCGGTGCTCCTCGACGAAGCCGTAGAAGGCGTCGATCCCGACGGCGAGCCGGGTGGACCCGGACCTGCCCGCCTCCGAGATCGCCTCGGCGAGCGCGGAGAAGAGCTCCCCCGCGTGCTGCTCGAGCAGCTCGGCGTAGAGATCCTGCTTGGAGGCGAAGTGCTCGTAGATGAGCGCCTTCGAGATCCCGCCCTCGCGCGCGATGTCGTCGATCGACGACGAGTGGTAGCCGCGCTCGGCGAAGACGGCCAGAGCGGCGTCGAGGATCGCGGCGCGGCGCTCCTCGCCGGTCAGGCGCTTGCGTGGGGTGGTGCTCAAGTCTGGGGGCTTGGGTCTTGTCCGGTTAAGACGATGTGTGAGCGTCCTCACATATCGCTGACTGAATGTTCAGTAAGTTTGCTGACCGGGAACTCGAACGTCAACCGGGAAGCGTGAATGCGCAGGGAGAGTTGCACATGAGCACGATGACGTTCGTAGGTCAGGCCACCGGAGGGGAGCCCGCCGGCGGGGCGGCGCTCGGCGAGGCGATCGGCGCGACCGCGGCTGCGGGGGTGGCCACGGCGCTGATCGCGGTGCTGATCGCGGGGCACCGCAGCGGCCGGATCGACTGGCTCGACCGTGCCGGGCGCGCCACCCAGCGCCTGACCGGGCTCCCGCCCTGGGCGGCCCTTCCCCTGACCCTGCTGAACGGAGCGTTGCTCACGGCCGTGCTCGGGATGTACTGGGACATCTCGCTTCACATCGACAACGGGCGCGACCCCGGCCCGCTCGCCAACCCTGCCCACTACCTGATCCTGCTGGGCCTCTACGGCGTGCTCCTGTCCGGCGTGCTGTCGGCCGCGCTGGCGGGGGAGCGGCCGAGCCGTACGGCCGTATCGCTCGGCGCGGGGTGGTGGGCGCCGGTCGGCGGCGCGGTGATCGCCGTCTGCGGGGCGTTCGCGCTCACGGGCTTCCCGCTCGACGACCTCTGGCACCGGCTGTTCGGCCAGGACGTGACGCTCTGGGGTCCCACACACCTGATGCTGATCGGCGGCGCCTCGATGGCCACGCTCGGCGCGATGGCGCTCCAGTCCGAGGCGATCGGCGAGCTCGGCCGCGATCCGGAGCGCCACCACCCGCGCCCGCTCGTGCTGCTGAGGCGCGGCCTGCTCGCCGGCAGCTTCCTGGTCGCGCTGTCGACCTTCCAGGGCGAGTTCGACTTCAGCGTGCCGCAGTTCCGCGAGGTGCTGCACCCGGTCCTGATCATGCTCGCGGCCGGCATCGGGCTGGTCACGGCGCGCGTGTACCTCGGCCGCGGTGGAGCGCTGCTGGCCGTCCTCGGCTTCGTGCTGATCCGCGGCCTGATCAGCCTGATGGTCGGCGGCGTGTGGGGCCAGACGATGCCGCACTTCCCGCTCTACATCGTGGAGGCGCTGCTCGTGGAGGTGGCCTTCGCCCGGGCCGCAGGGCGCTCGCCGGTGGCTACCGGCGCGCTCGCCGGCGTGCTGATCGGGACCATCGGCCTGGCCGCCGAGTGGGGCTGGAGCCACGTATGGATGCCGCTGCCCTGGCCCGACTCGCTGCTCCCGGAGGCTGCCATCGCGGGCTTCCTGACGGCCGTGGCCGCCGGGACCGTCGGAGGGTTCGTGGGCGGCGCGCTGGCGCGGCCGATGCAGCCGGACCGCCCGCGGCGCGGGGCGCGGCGGCCACCGAGCCGCGCTGGCCGGCCTGCTCGCCCTCGTGGCGGTGATCGCGTGGGGCCTGCCGATCTCGTCGGACGGTCCCGCCAGCGCGGCGGTCACGCTCACCGACCTGCCCTCGACCGGCGGGCGCAACGTGCAGGCCACGATTCGGATCCACCCCGCGGATGGCATCGAGGGTGCCCACTTCGCGAACGTGACCGCCTGGCAGGGCGGGGGCAGCGTGGTCAGCGACCTGAGGCGGATCGGGCCCGGCCTCTACCGCACCACCGAGCCGATCCCCGTCCACGACGGCTGGAAGGCCATGGTGCGCGTGCACACCGGCAACTCGCTGGTCGCCGTTCCGATCTACCTGCCGCGCGACCGCGCCATACCCGCTCCTGAGGTGCCGGCGCGGACGAGCTTCACCCGCCCGTTCGTGCGCGACGTCAAGGTCCTGCAGCGCGAGCAGAAGGGCGACGTGCCGGGCGTCCTGAAGCTGATCGCCTACCTCACGGTGGGCGCGATCGCCGCCGCCCTGATCGCCCTGATCGCGTGGGCGCTGCTGCGGCTCGAGGGCGGCGAGCCGCGAAGCAGGCGGCCGCGAGCGCCGAGCAGGAGTCCGGCCCGGCACGCCGAACTGGTGTAGATGCGCACCAACTCAGTAGCTGCGCAACGTTTCCGAAACATCTGGTAGCCTCGCCGTCACGCCGAGTCCGTGGTAACGCGGAGCGGGGGAACCAAGGTGGCCTAACGGCCACTGGGGCGAACTTCCTTTCAGTTTGAGGAGGCGCGCAAGCTCTTTCAGCGCGAGCCCGTCAGCTAACCCCGCAGGCGTTCGAAAGAGAATGCCGCCTTCAGTTAGCTTCAAGACATCGTTCCGTTGCGCCGCAGTTGCGGTCGCGTGTCTGATGCTGCCTGCCCTCGCCGGCACGGCCGCGGCGGACACCCCGACCAGCGGCGGCGCCACGTTCGAGCCGCCCCCGCCGCCGCCCGAGGAGGCGACGCTGGTCAACGGGCGCGTGCTCGCGCCCGCCTCGGCGCCCACTCGCGTCAAGCGCGTGATCGCGGCGGCCAACAAGCTCGTCGAGAAGCCCTACATCTACGGCGGCGGGCACAAGCCCTTCTCGAGCCGGCTCGACAAGGGCTACGACTGCTCCGGCTCCACGTCCTTCGCCCTCTACGGCGGGCGCTTCCTGCGCTCCCCGCTGCCCTCCGGCGCCTTGATGGACTGGGGCCAGGACGGCCCGGGCCAGTGGATCACGGTCTACGCCTCCGGCAGCCACGCCTACCTCGTCGTGGCCGGCCTGCGCTTCGACACCTCGATGCACGACAGCAACGCTCCGGGCCCGCGCACCGGCCCCCGCTGGAGCAAGACGCTGCGCAAGTCGAACGCGTTCGTGGCGCGCCACCCGCGCGGCTACTGAGCAAGCGCGGCATCGCCTTGTTTGCGCAGTATCGTTCTTGACTCGCGAGTCAACGACACGGAGCTGCCCTAAGCAATGGCGATAGCCACAGGCCTTACCGACAAGACCGACGAGCAGAAGGCCATCACCGAGATGGTGCGTCAGTTCGTCGACAACGAGGTCATCCCGATCGCCGAGGAGCACGACCACGAGGACAAGTTCCCCGATGGCGTGGTCGAGCAGATGCGGGAGCTCGGGCTGTTCGGGGTCACGATTCCCGAGGAATACGGCGGAATGGGGCTGGACCTGACCACCTACGCGATGATCGTCGAGGAGCTGTCGCGCGGCTGGATCTCCGTCTCGGGCATCGTGAACACCCACTTCATCGGCTCCTACCTGCTCATGAAGTTCGGCACCGACGAGCAGAAGCAGACCTTCCTGCCGCGCATGGCCACCGGCGAGCTGCGCGCCGCCTTCTCGCTGTCGGAGCCCGAGGTCGGCTCCGACGTCCAGGGCATCAAGTCCACGGCCAAGAAGCTCGACGACGGCTACTGGCAGCTGAACGGCCAGAAGATGTGGGTCACCAACGGCCTCCGCTCGGGCGTGGTGTTCGTGCTGATGAAGACCGACCCCAAGGCCGATCCGCCCCACCGGGGGATGACCTGCTTCATCACGGAGAAGGAGCCGGGCGCCGAGCACAACGAAGGCCTCACGGTCCCGCCCCAGATCAAGAAGATGGGCTACAAGGGCGTCGAGTCCACGGAGCTCGTCTACGACGGCTACATCAGCAGCCCCGACCGCATCCTCGGCGGGGAGGAGAACGGCGTGAACAAGGGCTTCGGGCAGATGATGGACGCGCTCGAGGTGGGCCGGGTGAACGTGGCCGCCCGCGGCGTGGGGATAGCCCAGCGCGCGCTGGAGCTGGCGCTCCGCTACGCGCAACAGCGCAAGACCTTCGGCAAGCCGATCGCGGAGCACCAGGCGATCCAGTTCAAGCTCGCCGACATGGCGACCAAGATCGAGGCCGCCCGGCTCCTCACGCTCAAGGCGGCCCGCATGAAGGACGCCGGCGAGCGCTCGGACCTCGAGGCCGGCATGGCCAAGCTGTTCGCCTCCGAGACCGGCAAGGAGGTGGTGGAGGAGTCCTTCCGGATCCACGGCGGCTACGGCTACTCGAAGGAGTACGAGATCGAGCGGCTCTACCGCGACGCTCCGCTGCTCCTGATCGGCGAGGGCACCTCCGAGATCCAGCGCATGGTGATCGGCAAGAAGCTCCTCCAGCGCAACAAGATCTAAGCGGCGTGTCTGCCGCCGACACCAAGCTCCTGATCGCGCAGGCCATCGAGCGCCTGCGCGCGGAGCTACCGGCCCTGCGCCAGCTCCAGCTGGTGATGAAGCTGGAGCTGCGCGCGCACGGAGCCGATGTGCCGATCTGGCGGGTCGAGGTCCCCGGCCCCAAGGTCGACCGCGATCCCGCCGCGGACGCCCGGATAGACATCTCCGTGGCGCGGCCGCGCTTCAACGAGCTGGCCGCCGAGGGCACGCTCGAGGACTGGGCGCGCGCCTATGACCGTGGCGACGTCAAGGTCACCGGCGACCGTGCCGTGATTTCCCTGCTCGGGAACGTCATTCAGCGCCGCCGCGCCCGCGTTTAAAGCGGATTTCCACATCGTCCGCGCCATATTGCCCCGCGTACGGCAATCTCGGTCTATCCTGGATTCCAATGCAAGACCGCGTGCAAGATGCCGAAAAAAATGGAGTCAGCGGCGAGGACAAGGCCAAGGCCGGCCCGACCAAGCCCAATCGTTCGAGCAGCCGCCCGGCGCGAGGAAAGTCGGGGCGCTTCGAGCGTCAGAACGGCAAAGAGGCCGACACGGACCTCTCGCCGCGCGCTCTGCTGACGCGCTTGGAGCAGCAGTCGGGGCAGCTGGGGATCCTCCGCTCGAAGCTGGATGAGACGCGCAAGGCGGCCAGTCGCGAGCGCGACGCCGCGCAGGCCGCGCAGCAGGCGCTCGAGGAGGAGCGCCGCAGCCGCCAGCATGTCGAGGCCAACCTGAAGCGGGAGCGCTCGGCGCGCCAGCAGGCCGAGGAGACGCTCGAGGAGTCGCGCGCCACGGCGAGCGCCCTCGAGGCCCAGCACCACCTCCTTCGTGCTCAGCTGAAGGCGCTGGAGCCCAAGGGGCGCCGCCGCCTGTTCAGGCGGGGCCGGTAGCGCTCACCATCTGGGTGCAGGTGAAGAACGCCGCGTTGCGCGTGTCGTCGTTGCGCCGGATGCGCACCTCCCAGACCTGAGTGAGGCGCCCGAGGTGCAGCGGGCGGCCGAGCGCGTGCAGGACGTCCCCGGGGTGCCCCGCCGCGAACACGTTGGCCTTCAGCTCCGCGGTCGTGAAGCTGTGGCCCTGCGCCAGGTGGCGATAGGTGCCCCAGGCCGCCACGCTGTCGGCGAACGCCACCCAGACGCCGCCGTGCACGTAGCCGCCGGGGTGGAGGTGGCGCCGATCGACGACCAGCCGTCCCTCCACCTCGCCATCCTCGATCCTGACCACCTCGATTCCGAGATCTCCGGGGAAGCTGCCGCCGATGCGTTCCCGGTACAGCTCCGGGGTGACAGCCGGGTTGGTCAGCGACGCTCCAACGCTGCACCGCCGTCGTAGAGCTTGATCACCCGCACCGTGCCGGGGGGCGCCGCCTCGAGGCAGAGCTCGCACAGCACGCACTCGTCGAGCTGCTGCTCGCGGATCTCCACGCTGGAGTCGGTCGCCGCGAAGATGTCCACGGGGCAGACCTCCTCGAGCTTCTTCGCCAGCTGGGCGTCGCCGCGGACGCTGTCGGCCACCTCCACGTCGATGAACAGCCCCGGCATCAGGCAGGCGCTCCCAGCTTCTCGCGGACGGCGTCCGGGATCGCGTCGATGCGCTCGACCACGGGGATGCCGGCGGCCTCGAGGCGCGCGATCTTCTCCGTCGCGGTGTCCTCCTTGCCCTCCACGATCGTGCCCGCGTGGCCGAAGGACATGCCCTTCATCTCCTCGTCGTCCATGAAGCGGCCCGCCATGAACGCGACGATCGGCAGGCGCGAGTCGTTCTCGGCAACCCAGTCGGCCAGCTGCGCCTCCATGCGCCCGCCGGGCTCGGTGTAGATCACGATCGCCTCGGTCTGCTCGTCGGCCTCGAACAGCGGCATCAGCTCGGCGTAGGTCGATCCGATGATCGCGTCCCCGCCGATCGAGACGGCGGTCGAGACGCCCAGGCCGGCGGCGGTCAGCGTGGAGGAGATCTCGGTGGTCATGCCGCCGGAGCGCGACATCACCCCGACGCTGCCGGGCTGGTAGGCCTGCTCGGTGTTCTTGGCCGGCCCGCCGATGCCGCCCATCTTCGCCACGCCGGGCACGACCAGCCCCAGGCAGTTGGGCCCGATGATGCGGGCCCCGCGAGCGTCGGCGGCCTCGACCATCTGGGCCACGTCGCCGCGCGGGATGCGCTCGGTCACGATCACGATCAGCCCGATCCCGGCATCCACGGCCTCCAGCACGGCGTCCTTGGTGAACGCGGGCGGAACCGTGACGACCGAGCCGTCCGGCACCCGTCCGCCGTTGTGCTCGACGACCTGCTGGACGGTGTCGAAGACCGGCACGCCGTGCACGTCGCGGCCCTTGCGCCCCGGCGTCACGCCGCCCACGATCTTCGAGCCGTAGTCGAGGCACTCGCGCGTGAGGTTCACGGCCTCGCGCCCGGTGATGCCCTGGACGATGAAGGTCGTGTCGGCGTCTATGAGGATGCTCACGCCGCGGCCCCCTGGATCTTCGAGACGGCCCGCCCGGCCGCCTCGTGCATCGACACCGAGCGGTCGCAGTACTCGACCCCGTAGCGGTCGAGGATCTTGAAGCCCTCTTCCTCCCAGGCGCCGGGGATGCGGAAGATCGCGATCGTCTCGGCGGGGTCCTTGCCCAGCTCCAGACAGGCCTTGATCACCCCGCGGGCCACGATGTCCACACGGGTGTTGGAGACGATCGACATCATCACGGCGATCTTCTCCACGCCCTCCTTCTGCAGCACCGCCTTGGCCAGGCCACAGGCCTTCGCGACCGACGGGTTGCCGCCGATCTCCGAGTAGTTGGCCGGCTGGCCGCCGTGGGCGCGCACGGCGTCCGTGAGCGTCAGCGAGCCGCCGCCCGCGCCGATCACCAGGCCGAGGTTCCCGTGGAACCCGGTGTCCTTGCCCTGGATCACGCCGCGATGGTCGGCGGCGTCGATCGCCTTCACCGCCGCCTCGAACGGGGTCGGCTCGTGGCCCTCGCGCGTGCCCTCGTCCGCGCCGATGCCGAGCTCCGCCAGCAGCTCCTGCTGGCGCGGCATCCCCTCGTTCTCCATCTCCATGTGCGCGTCGAGCGCCACGAAGCTGCCGTCCTCGAGCTGGGCGAGCGGGTTGATCTCAGCCAGCGTCATGTCGCGCTCCACGAACAGGCGGGCCAGCCGCGCGACGATCGGCGTGAGCCGGTTCAGCTCGCTGCCGCTCACGCCCGCCGCGGCGATCACCTGCTTGGCCTGGTAGTCGGAGAACGGCAGCAGGGTGGAGAAGTGGCCGCGACCCACGTGATCGGGGTGCTCCTCGGCCACCTGCTCGATGTCGATCCCGCCCATGTCGCTGAACAGGATCAGCGGCCGCTTGCGCGTGCCGTCCCAGACCACGCCGGCGTAGTACTCCTGCTTGACCTGCGCCTTGGGATCCACCAGAACCCCGCGCGGCATGTGACCGCCGATCTCCAGCTGGAGAACGGTCTCGGCGTGCTCGGCCGCCTCGTCGGGCGTGTCGGCGAACTGGACGCCACCGGCCTTCATGCGGCCGCCGGTCAGCACCTGGGACTTGATCACGGTCGGGCCGCCGATCCGCTCCGCGATCGAGCGGGCATCGCCGGCGCTGGTGGCGAAGCCGAAGTCGGTGACGGGGATTCCGGCCCGCTTGACGATCTCGCGAGCTTCGTATTCGTAGAACCGCATTTGCGGCGCGGAACCCTACCGATGCCTGGTTTGCGGGGCGCCCGGGTACTTTCCGCGGACTATGCGGGTTCTGGTCACAGGAACGGAGCACAGCGGTGGTCTTGCGGCCCTGCGCGCGCTGAGCGCCGCCGGCCGCGAGCCCTGGGCGGCGGTCAGCTCCGCCGGGGCCTACGGCGCGCGCTCGCGCGCGGCCGCGGGCGTGGTCGAGGTGCCCGACGCCCGCCAGGACCCGGAGGGCTTCGCCCGGGCTGTCGCCGAGGGCGCGGCCCGCGCTGACGCCCGCGTCGTGCTCCCCGGCACCGAGGGCGGCCTGCTGGCGCTCGCGGCCCACCGCGACCTGTTCCCGCTGGACGTGGCGCTGGGCACCTGCTCGCCGGCGATCACGGCGAACGCCACCGACCGGGTCAAGACGCTTGCCGAGGCCGCCGAGATCGGCATCGACGTGCTGTCGGCGCGCGTGCTCGGGGTCGAGGGCTTCGCCGACACGGCCGCCGTCCGCTACCCGGTCGTCGTCAAGCCGCTGCGCTCCGAGCTGCCGGTGGACGGTCGCCTGCGGCGCTTCGGGTCGCGCCGCGTGGACGATCGCGACGAGCTGATCGTCGCTCTGGCCAGGCTCCCCGAGGGCGTCGGCATCGTGCAGCAGCACGTGGAGGGACGCCTGCTCAGCGTCAACGGGGTCGCCTGGGACGGCGAGCTGGTCGCCGAGGTGCATGCCGTTGGCCTGCGCACCTGGCCGGCCGGCTGCGGCACGATGTCGTACGCGGAGACGATCGACCCGACCCCCGGGCTGAGCGACCGGGCCCGCGCGCTGATGGCGCGCCTGCGCTGGAGCGGCGTCTTCAACCTTCTCTTCATCGAGTCGGCCGCCGGGCTGGTGCTGGTCGAGGTGAACCCGCGCCTCTACACGTCCCTGGGGCTTGCGGTGGCGGCGGGGGTCAACCTGCCCGCCATCTGGGTCGACGCCCTGCTCGGACGCCCGCTGAACCTCGACGCCTACCGGGTGGGCGTGCGCTTCCGCTCGGAGGACGACATCCGCTCGCTCGCGCACCAGTTCAAGTCAGGCGACCGCCTGGCCGCGCTGGCCGGGTTGCTGCCGCAGCCCAACACGACGCACGGGATCGTCTCGCTCAGCGACCCGCGCCCCGGGCTGGCGTTCCTGCGCCGACTGCCCAGGCGCGCCCGGCGCGACGGCGGCGTGATCGCGCGCGCTATCCCCGGCTAGGCACCGACCGGCTCGAACCCGTAGGCCTCGGCCAGGTCAGGGTCCTTGGCGGCCAGCTGCTCGGCCAGGTCGACCATCACGCGGCACTGCTTCCAGGTGGCGTCGTCCTGCATCTTGCCGTCGATCATGTGCACGCCGCGGCCGTCCGGGATCGCCTCGATCACCTTCTTGGCGAACGCGACCTCCTCGGGGTCCGGCGAGAACACGCGCTTGGCGATCTCGATCTGGGCCGGGTGCAGCGACCACGCGCCGACGCAGCCGAGCAGGAACGCCGCCCGGAACTGGGTCTCGCAACCGGCCGTGTCCCGGATGTCGCCGTAGGGGCCGTAGAAGGGCAGGATCCCGGCGCTCGTGCAGGCGTCGACCATGCGCGCGATCGAGTAGTGCCACGGGTCCTGCTGCGCGGTGGCCCGCGGCGCTTCCGGATCGTCGGGGTCGGGATCCTCGATCACCCGGTAGCCCGGGTGGCCGCCGCCGACGCGAGTGGTCTTCATGCGACGCGAGGCGGCCAGGTCCGCCGGGCCGAAGCTCATGCCCTGCATGCGCGGGCTGGCGGTGGCGATCTCCTCGACGTTCACCACGCCCTGCGAGGTCTCCAGGATCGCGTGCACCAGCAGCGGCCGCTCGATGCCCGCCTTCGCCTCGAGCTGGGCGAGCAGGCGATCCACGTAGTGGATGTCCCAGGCGCCCTCGACCTTCGGGACCATGATCACTTCCAGCCGGTCGCCGATCTGGGTGACCAGCTCTGTCAGGTCGTCCAGCACCCACGGGCTCTCGAGGCTGTTCACGCGCGTCCAGAGCGCGGTGTCGCCCAGGTCCGCCGTGCGCGCGACGTCGATCAGCCCCTGCCGCGCGGCCTCCTTGCGATCCACCGGCACCGCGTCCTCGAGGTTGCCGAGCAGGATGTCCGTCTGCCGCGCGATGTCGGGCGCCTTGGCGGCCATCTTCTCGTTCGAGAAGTCGAGGAAATGGATCATCCGCGACGGCTTGAAGGGGATCTCGCGGAGCGGCTCGGGTGCGTCGACGGCCAGCGGCTTGAAGAAGTCACGTGGGTTTCGCATCGGCCAGTCAATCTATCGTTCGCGCGATGCCCGACGTGCTCGTTCTTTGCTACCACGCGGTCAGCGAGCGGTTCCCGGCGCCGCTGTCGGTGACCCCGGAGGCCTTCGAGCGACAGCTCCAGCTGCTCGGGCGGGCCGGCTATCGGGGCGCGACCTTCGAGGAGGCCGTACGGGCGCGCTCCGGGCGAACCGTCGCGATCACGTTCGACGACGCCTACCTCTCCGTGCTGGAGCTCGCCAAGCCGCTGCTCGACCAGGCGGGCTTCCCGGCGACCGTCTACGCGCCCACCGCCTACCTGGACACGCCCGAGCGGCCGCTGTCCTGGGAAGGCATCGAGCAGTGGCTCGGCGGCGAGCACGAGCGCGAGCTGCTGCCGATGTCGTGGGACCAGCTGGGCGGGCTGGCCGAGGCCGGATGGGAGATCGGCTCGCACACGCGCACTCACCCGCACCTGACGACTCTCGACGACGCGACGCTGCGCGAGGAGCTGGAGCGATCGCGCGAGGAGGTCGAGCAGCGCCTCGGGCGGCCCTGCCCGACGATCGCCTATCCGTACGGCGACTACGACGAGCGCGTGGTGGAGGCGGCGGGGGCGGCCGGCTACGCGGCGGCCGGGACGCTCCCGGCCCGGCTGCACCCCGAGCGCGCGCTCGCCTGGCCCCGGGTCGGGATCTACCACGGCGACGACGAGCGCCGCTTCCGAATGAAGGTCTCGCGGGCGATGCGGCGGCTGCGTGGCAGCCGGCTCTGGCCCGGCGCGGGTAAACGGCAGCGGTAATGGGGTTGAGCCCGGCCGCCCCTGGAAAACTCGGCACACCCCCGCCCCGATCGAGCGTCGGCGCGCTTCGCCCTCGCGTGGCGCCTCAACTCGGCCCACCCCTCATCCGGACTCCGGGGTGGGCCGCATAGTTCGCCGCATGGAGGCGCAAGCGGATCCCACCCCAAGAAAACCCGAGCGTGGGCCCCCTTTGCCAGGGCCCACCCCCTTATTGCTGCTGTAAAACGCCCGGGCCAGCCAGCTCTGGACGAATCCCCCCGCGGGCTCGGCCTGGCCGACTGGATAGGATTGCCGGCCGCATGACAGAGACCACTCAAGGCATCGAGACCGACCAGGCGGCCCGCGAGGCCTCCGGCGCCCACCCCTACGGGCGCTACCTCGAGGAGTTCGAGGTCGGGGCCGTCTACAAGCACTGGCCGGCCAAGACCGTGACGGAGGCGGACGACCACCTGTTCTGCCTGATCACGATGAACCACCACCCGCTGCACCTCAACGACGTGTACGCGCGCGAGTCGCAGCAGGGGCGCAACGTGGTCGTGGGCCCGCTCGTCTACTCGCTCGCCCTGGGGATGTCGGTGAGCGACGTCTCCGGCAAGGCGATCGCCAACCTCGCCACCGAGGAGCTCTCCCACCCGGCGCCCGTCTTCCACGGCGACACGCTGTTCGCCGAGAGCGAGGTGCTCGACGTGCGGCCGTCGGAGTCCAAGCCGGACCGCGGCATCGTGCGCGTGCACACGCGTGTGTTCAAGGAGGACGGCACCCTGGTGGCGGAGTTCAAGCGCGCAGTGCTCGTACCGCGCAAGCCGACCGAGTAGGGACCGAGGCTCCCGTGCTCAGCGGTGTGCCACCTGCATGACCCACACGGTGCGCGGCTGACCGGCCGAGCGGCCGCTCGCGTGGCCCACGCCGACCAGGTTCATCGAGTTGGTCAGCACCAGCGCGCGGTGCGTGGGCGACTTCAGCCACGAGCCGAGCGTGTTTCCCACCTGCGCCTGTAGCGAGTAGTGCATCGCGAGCGCCTCGCCGCAGTGGTGGTAGTTGCGCGTGACCGACACGGAGGGCCGGTGCTGGAACTGGTCGTGGCCCACCAGCCAGCGCGCGAAGGCGCCGGCCGACCGCTGGAGGCTGCGCGCGGCCCGCAGCGGCGGCAGCCCGCCCTGGTTCGCGCGGGCGGCGTTGATCTTGGCGATCATGAGCGTCTCCGGGGTATCGGAGGCGGCAGCACCCGCGGGGGCTCCGCAGAACCCGAGCAGCGCAACCACGAACACGACCCTGGCGTGTCTCAACCGGCTCTCCCTTTGAAGGCCTACGGGGTTAGCTGACGGGCTCGCGCCTGAGAGCAGCGCGCCGCCTGACTGAACAGGCGATTGGCCCCAATAAGTGGATCCCCCGCTCGCCCCGCGGACCGGGGCGACTCGGCAAACCTATGGCCGGAACCTCTATCAGCCGGCCTGGACGGAACCGCCCGGATCGGCCAAGAAGTGCGCTACACGAGCGCTTTCGGCTTCCAGGGTCCTTCCGCGTACACGCTCGATTCCCTTCAAGACGAGCTGGCGGCGCAACTCCGGCTCGGCAGCGATCCGGGCCAGGGCTGCCGCGGCGGCGTCGGGGTCGCCCGGCGGGATCAGCAGGGCGGCGTCGCCGGCCGCCTCGGGCACGCCGCCGACCGCAGTGGCGACGACGGGCGTGCCGGCGGCGAAGGCCTCCAGCAGCACCTGCGGCATCCCCTCGGTCCAGGAGACGTGCAGGAACGCGTTGACGCTGCGGTAGCGGTCCATCAGGCCGCCGTGGATGGGGAGGTAGCCGAGCAGCTCGGCCCGGTCCTCCACGCCCAGCTCGCGCAGGCGGCTGCGCAGCTCGCCCTCCATCGGGCCCTCGCCGCAGATCAGGAAGCGCCAATTCCTGGGGCCCGAGCGGGCGGCTCGGCCGCCTGCGCAGGGTTTCAATCAGCCGGGCGAGGACGTCGGCCAGCAGCAGCGGGTTCTTCTCCGTCTCCAGCCGGCCCACGCTCAGCACCGTGTGCTCGCTGTTCCAAGCCCGGCCGGTTGCCTCGGCGGGGTCGGCGATGTCTGAGTCGCGCACCAGCGACACGGAGATCGGCAGCAGGTGGCGGGCGCGCCTGAAGTTGGCGGCCAGCTCGGGGCCGACCACCACCGTGGGCGCGCGGCGGGCGAGCAGCCGGTAGGAGCCCTCCAGCAGGTCCCCGGCGAGGTGCACCAGCCGCCGGCCGGGGTGACGGGTGCGCACGTACGTCGGGAAGTCCTGGCGCACGCCGAGCGTCACGCGCTTGCCGCGCAGCGCGGCGAGCGCCGCGAAGGCGAGGCAGAGCGGGTGCGGCCCCAGCAGCCAGACCACGTCGACCTGCGACAGCACCCGCCAGAAGGTGCGCAGGGACCCGAGCATCGCCAGCGGCGCGCGCAGGCTGAGCATGCTCGAATACGGGGGCAGGCCGACGAACTCGACGTGGTCGGGCACGCGGTAGTGCGCGCGGGGCAGCTCCGGGTCGAGCTGGCCGAGCAGGATCGTGTGCTCGGCCGCCGCTGCCACTCCCGCGATGAACAAGACGAGCGAGCGGTCCGCGTAGACACCGTCCGCCGTCGGCCGGTACCAGTTGTCCGCGTAGACGGCGACGCGCAGCGGGCGCGCGCTCACGCCCGGGTCCGGCGCACCAGGTGGCGGAGCGCCTGCACCGGCGGCCCGAAGCGGGCACAGCCGAACAGGAACCCGAAGCCCCAGGCCAGGTGCATGGCGCCGAAGACCGCCGGCAGGGCGGCCACGTCCGCGGCGGTGGCGTCCAGCTCGACAGAGGTGTCGGCCCGCCAGGCCTCGGCCATCGCCACGCCGACGACCGTCGCGCACCACGCCGCCACGGTCAGGCGTCCGAGCCGGCGCAAGCGGCCGAGCGGGAGGATCGCTAACGCCATCGAGAGCGCGAGGCTCGGAGCGAGCAGGTGGGAGCGGCGCATGCTCTCCGGATGGGCCCCGGAGGTCTTGGCCCGGTAGACGCCGTAACGCCAGTACTGGCGGGCGAGCGCCTTGAGGCTGTCGCGCGGGATGTACCTCGCGCTCATCTCGGGCAGGCACAGGATGCGCCCGCCGCCCCCCCGGATGCGCGCCGCCAGCTCGGAGTCCTGGTCGTTGCGCCAGTCCTCGTCCCAGCCGCTGTGCGCCTCCAGCACGGATCGCGGCCAGACGCCGGTGAAGCCGCTGTCGACCTCGATCTCGCCGTTCGAGGCCTGTCGGAACTGCGCTCCGCCGCGGCCGAGCGGCGTGTCGAGTGCCAGAGCGACCCGGCGCGACCAGGTGCCCTCCCCGTGCGCCAGCTGGGGGCCGCTGACGTGGTCGGCGTCGCCACGGCGCAGGCGGGCGACCCCGCGCGCGAGGTAATCCTCCGGATAGAGCGTGTGAGCGTCCATCCTCGCGATGTAGGCACCCTGCGCGTTGGCGAGCCCGATGTTGAGCCCGGCCGGCGTGTTGCGCATCGGGTTTTCGAGGATGCGCACGCGCGGGTCGGCCTGCTGCAGCTCGAGCAGGATCTCGGAGGTCCGGTCCCCGGAGCCGCCGTCGATGAAGATGAACTCGATCGCCCCGTCGAAGCGCTGAGCGAGCATCTTCGCGGTCACCTCGCGGATGTGCTCCTCCTCGTTGAGGACAGGCGTTAGGACGCTCACGTCAACCATGACTTCAGCCCACAGTAGCTGGCCGTCAGTGGCCGACGAACTCGATCGTGTCGCCGAGAATGAAGTCCTTCGCCGGGAGCTGCTCCTCCCGGTCGCGCTCGACGAGAACGTGGACCGTTTGCAGGAGAATCAGCAGGTCGAAGGCCGCCGATCGGTGCTTGATGTAGTACAGGTCGTGGCACATCTTCCACGCGGTGCCGAAACGGCTCCCCGCGTAGCCGCAGCGCACCTGGGCCCACCCGGTCAGGCCCGGCTTGACCAGCGCGCGGCGCTCGTAGTACGGCACCAGCCCCGATAGCTCGTTGACCAGCTCGGGCGGCTCGGGGCGCGGCCCCACGAGGCTCATCTGACCCTTGAAGACCTGCCACAGCTGGGGCAGCTCGTTGAAATGGGTCTTGCGCATGAACCGGCCGGTGTGGGTGAGCAGCTCGTCCTCGGTCATCGAGCCCCAGAGGTCGTCCGCGTCGGGGCGCAGCATGCGGAACTTGAGCATGTCGAACTCGCGCCCCTCCTCGCCCACGCGCCGCTGCCGGTAGAAGATCGGGCCGCGATCCTCGAGCTTGATGGCGATCGCGCAGAGCAGCATGAAGGGCAGCGCGCAGAGCAGCATCATGCCGGACACGAGCAGGTCGAGAGCGCGCTTGGAGAGCGGGGAGGAGGGCGAGTACCGCGGGTGCATGATGAACTGGAACCACGCCGAGTTGATCGTGCCGATCGGGACGTGGCCGAGCAGGCCCTCGTAGAGAGCCGTCGCCTCGATCATCCGGACCTGCAGGTCGAGGCACTCGCGCGCTGCGCGCTCGAAGATCTCGAGGCGGCGCGACTGTGGCGCGATCACGAGCAGGTCGATCGACTCTTGGCGTACGGCGGAGCGCACGTCTTCGAGCGACCCCAGCCATGGCACCTTGGCCGGCTGTCCTGCCAGCTCCTCGCCGATGTAGCCCACCACCTTGTAGCCGCGGATGCCCGTGTCCTCGATCTCGGAGGCGAGCTTGTTGGCGAAGGACGCGCTGCCGATCACGGCGGTCCAGACCGGCCGGTCGGCCTCGAAGCGCGACTCGAGCCAGTCCGCCAGGAAGGTGAGGGTCACCGCGCCGGTGAGCGCGGCCAAGGCGGTGTGGGGGCCGATCAGCGCCTCTCCGAAGGCCGCCGGGATGAGCGCCACGGCGATCCCGGCGGTCGGCACGGCCGCGTTGAACACCACGCGCGCGATCGGCATCAGCCGAAGCGGGCGCTCCTTAGCGCGCATGGCGGTCGCGGTGAGGGTCATCACCGCGAACAGGAACACGACCGCCGACATCGTGATCCCGCGCACGAGCGCGATCCCGGACGCCACCGCGGCAGGAGCGAGTCCGTAGAGCACGCGCGTGTAGTAGCGCTGGGCGGTCAGCGCGCTGAGGACCGGAGCGGTGTCGGAGCTCCACTTTCCTTCGCGCACGGTGCGGAAGGTGACCTCGATAGCGGCGGCCGCCACAGCCGCGATTGCTATACCCCCCAGTATGAAGATGGCGATCTTGGCGCTGTGCCCGACGAAGCCGTGGCTGTCCGCCGCGGCAGATGCCGTGGCGGGGTCAAGAAGCACGGCGACCGCGCCGATTACAAGAGCAACGTGGATGCGAACGATCTTCATATGGCGTCGGGACCTATTATCGGCAGCGATCGTCGCGGCGTTGACCGACGCACAGACGCTTCGAGGGCTGCTTCCATAGTAGTCGCATGAATCCGCCCGATACACAAGCGTTTCGTGAGGGTCCGAGCGCAGGTTGGCGCCGCCCGCAAGCCGAGAGCGCAGGTCTCCAGCGCTACTTCCGCGTGCTTCGCGAGCGCGCCGGGCTGATCGCGCTCGTCACCCTCATCACAACCTTGATGGCGGCGTCCTACCTCGTCGTCGCGACCGAGAAGTACAAGGCCGAGACCGATCTACTGGTCATACCCGCGAGCAGGGACGACACAGCACTCAACGCCCTTCCCCTGATCCGCGAGTCGAGCGACCCCACCCGAGACGTGGAGACGGCCGCGCGGCTGGTCACATCGCGCAACGTCGCGGAACGCGTCAAGCAGCAGCTCGGGCTCGACCAGAGCGCGGATTCGCTGCAGACGCAGGTCAGCGCCGCCCCGGTGGCGCAGAGCAACATCGTCGCGATCACGGCCCAGGCGGACTCGCCCGACCTCGCGCGTGACATCGCGAACGGGTTCGCCGAGGGCGTGGTGGCGCAACGCTCCGCCGTCGTCCGCGCCGCCGCCGACAAGCAGATCACCGGGCTGCAGTCGGAGCTCCAGAAGGCCAAGGACACCGGGCAGCCCACGGTTCAGCTCGAGGCGAACATCGCGGAGCTGCAGGGCGTGAGCCAGTCGGGCGATCCGACGATGTCGGTGGAGACGCGTGCCGACGCGCCAGATTCACCCTTCTCGCCGCGCCCGGCCCTCACCATCTTCGCGGGCATCTTCGCCGGGCTGATCCTCGGAGTCGGAGGAGCCTTCGCGATGAGCGCGCTCGACCCGCGCCTGCGCCGCGAGGAGCAGCTGCGTGAGCTCTACAGCCTGCCCATCTTGGCGCGCGTGCCCAAGGAGAAGCGCGCGCCCACCTTCACGCTCGGCAAGCGGCGCTTCGGGATCGGGCCGCGCGAGCGCGAACGCCGCGCGCTCCCGCCCGGCGAGCTGTCGGCGGCCACGCTGGAGTCGTTCCGCACATTGCGCACGATGCTCGCCGCCCAGCGCCGCGAGGACGGCAATAGCCGCTCGATCCTCGTCACCGGCCCATCGCCCTCGGAGGGCAAGACAACCACGGCGATCAACCTCGCCTCGTCGCTCGCGCTCGCGGGCAACCGCGTGATCCTGATCGAGGCGGACTTCCGCCGGCCGACCGTCGGCGAGGCCCTCGGCGTGCGCGCCCGCGTGGGCATCGGGGACGTGCTGCTCGGCAACGTGGCGCTCGAGGACGCGCTGGTGCTGGCGCCGCCCTTCGGCGACAACCTCTGCGCACTGCTCGTGGACCGCGCCGACGACTGGCTCGCGGAGGTGCTGTCGCTGCCGGCCGCCCAGGCGCTGCTCGAGGACGCCAAGCGCCTTGCCGACTACGTGGTGCTCGACTCGCCGCCGCTCACCCAGGTGATCGACGCGATGCCGCTCGCGCGCCAGGTGGACGACGTGGTGCTCGTCACGCGCCTCGGCTCGAGCAACCTGAGCCAGCTGGCCCACCTCGGCGACCTGCTCGACCAGAACGGCATCAAGCCGGCCGGATTCGTGGTCGTCGGCGGCCCCGGCCCGGAGGAGTCGAGCTACTACCGCGAGGCTCAGCGACGGCGCAACGCGCAGTCGGACTGGCTCGTGAGCTTCGAGCAGAAGACCTCGTCCTCCGTCTCCGAGTCCACCTCTGAGAGCTCGGCTTCGTCGACCGAGCGCTGAGCGCCTGAGACCCCGTGACCGCGCGGGCTGAGCTCCTCCCCAACCGCATCCTCGCGGCGGCCCTGTTCGCGGCGGCGCTGGTGGTCGGCGTCCTGGCCGGCTATAGCCCGCCCGTGGCGGTCGGCCTGGTCCTGGCCATCGTCTTCGTGGTGGTGGCGCTCGGCAACCTCGCGGCGGGCGTCTGCATCTTCGCCGTGCTGTCGTTCCTGGACACGGTGCTCCCGGTCCAGGGCGCGCTGTCGGCGCCCAAGCTGCTGGGAGTGATGCTGATGCTGTCCTGGCTGGCGTTGGTGACGGCGGGCGAGCGCGAGCACCGGGAGCGGATCTTCAGCCACCCGGCTTTCCTGTTCGTCCTGCTGCTGTTCCTCGGCTGGACGTTGATCAGCGCCATCTGGGCGGAGGCCCCGGGCGCGGCGATCCTCGGGTTCACCCGCTACCTCCCGAACGCGATGCTGTTCCTGATCGTCTTCGCCGCGGTGCGTACGCGCGAGCAGTTGCTGTGGGTGGTGGGCGCCTTCGTCATCGGCGCGTTTCTCTCCGGCATCTACGGGATCATCGTCCCGCCGCCGCCGCAGGACATCGGCCGGCTCGCCGGCGCCGGGGGCGACCCCAACGAGACCGCCGCGGCGATGGTTGCCGGCCTTGCGCTGGCCACCGCGCTGGGGGTCGCCGCGCGGGGCAAGCCGCTGCTGAGGATGGCCTGCGCCGCCGCCGCCGTCGTATGCCTGTTCACGCTCTTCCTCACCTCTTCCCGCGGCGGACTGATCGCCCTGGGGGTCGCGCTCATCGCCGCGGTCGTCCTGGGTGGCCGGCGGCGCGGAACGATGCTGGCGGCCGCGGCGGCGGCGGTGCTGGTGACCGTCTTCTACTTCGCCACGATCGCCCCGGACTCGGTACGCGAGCGCGTGACCCACCCCGGGGGCGGCACCGGCCGCGTCGACATCTGGACGGTGGGTTTGCGGATGGTGCGGGCCAACGCGATCCAGGGCGTCGGGTCGGGCAACTTCACCACCTCCTCGATCCACTACCTGCTCGAGCCCGGAAAGTTGGTGCGCGACGACTTCATCGTCGACACGCCCAAGGTCGCGCACAACACCTACCTCCAGATCCTCGCGGAACTGGGGATCGTGGGCTTCGCCCTGTTCATGACGATCCTGCTGTTCTCGCTCGTGTGCGCATTCAAGGCGCATCGCGTGGCCGCGCGCGCGGGTGACCGCGAGCTGGACATCATCGCGCGCGCAACCGTGGTGGCGATGACGGCGCTGTTCGCCGCCTACTTCTTCGTCTCGCGCGACTACGGCAAGCAGCTCTGGTTGCTGCTGGCGTTAGGCCCGGTGATGCTGGAGATCGCCAGGCGCGAGCTGCAGGGTCGGCTCAGCGCGGAGGGCCCGGCACCCGAGCCGGGTCACCGCTGAACACGCGCGCGCAGGCGCTACCCGGCATGAGGCGGTAGTCCCCAGGCCCGCGGAAGGAGGGTTGGGCGACGACGTTGTCGCGCGCGGTGAAGCCGATCTCTGGCTGCATGATGCCGCCGTTGCCGTTGTCGCCGGCCCCGCCGCCGATGCAGTTCCGGCGCACGACGTTGCCCGTCCCGACCGGCCCCTCGAAGTGGAACTCGACGTTGTTGCGGATCCTCGAGTTGCTGATCACGTTGCCCTGGACGAGGTTGTCGCGGGCGACGACTCGGGGCAGGCCGCCGAAGATGATCCCCTCGCCGTTGCCGTCGATCACGTTGCCGGCCACGTAAGTGCCGCGAGCGTCCGGGTAGAGCTGGACCCCCTGGTCGGCGTTCTCGTAGATCCAGTTGCCGATGATGCGCGTGCCGCGGGCCACCGCGACGTAGACGCCCTGCTGCAGGTTCGTGGCGGGGAGCTGGCCGCACTCGTGGATCCGGTTGCGCTGGATCGTCACGTCGCGCGCCACCCCGAAACGAGGGTTGCCCAGCGCGAAGCAGATCGCCGTGTGCCTATTGGTCACGTCGTTTTCGAGAAAGAGGATCTGGCGGCCGTTGACGATCGGGCTGGGCACCCCGGGGCGCTTGCTGCCCTCGAGGTAGAGCCCGCGCACCACGACGTGCGCGCTGCGCCGTGTGACCGTCAGCGGGCCGACCAGCCGGGCGCGCGCGCCCGGGCGCGGCCGGAGGGTGATCGGCTTTCCCGGCTCCCCGGAGTGGCGGATCATCACCGAGCCGCGATAGGTGCCCTCGCGCAGGCATCCGACCTGGCCCGGGCGCAGCGAGTCGACGAGCCGCTGCACGGCGCGATGGCCCGGCGAGGCGAGCCGGTCGCAGCCGCGCGTCGCCTGCGCGTCGGTGGCGTCGGCGCCGCAGGCGCAGAGCGCGGCGACTGCCAGGATCGCGAGAGCTGTAGCTGCTGGACGAGCCACCCGGCTCGCTAGAGCAGGGCGAGCGACGGGACCGCCCAGGCCACACGCTCGATGAAGAATTGAGCGCCGTCGACGAGCGGCTCGGCGGCGAGGATGTTCAGGCCGACCGCATTGCGCCCCCCCGGGTTTCGCGCCAGGGGGCGGCGCTGTCCGCGCATCGCGCGCCGCTTGTAGACGTACGCCGCCAGGTCGCGCAGGGAAAGCAGCCCCGGCACGCGGGACTTGCGCACGTACGGGATCCGCTTCTCCGTGGCCCCGAACTTGAGCTTGTAGTCGCCGCCACCGCCGAGGTCGAGGCGCGCGACCCCGCGCTCGCGGAAGTGCCTCATCGCGTGCCAGAAGATCGCGTCGTTGGGGCGCAGGGACAGGTGGCTGGTGAAGCTCGCGCCGCCCCAGAAGTAGGCGAAGTCCTCGCAGGCGGGAAACAGGGCGGTCGCGATCCGCTCCCCATCGGGCGCCACGGCACGGAGCATGAGCAGGTTGCCGCTCGGCTCTACGCAGCGGATCATCTCGCGCACCCGCTCGACCCCGTAAGGCGGCCGGCGGCCCTGACGCTCGAACACGTCGAGCAGCTGCTCGTAGTACTCGTCGGCGAACTCGACGCCGTGGGCCTCCTCGACGCGCACGCCTTCCTTGTCCGCCTTCCTGATCGCGCGGCGGCAGGAGCTCTTGATCCCCGCGAACAGATCCTCCTCGCTCTGCCTCAGGTCGAGCTCGAAGGTTCGGAACTCGACCAGCCGGGCACGCACTCCGTCGAGCTCCTCGAAGCACGACTGCCTGTCCATCAACTCGACGTGCAGGCAGCCGAGGTTGCGGAACGCGAACCGCGTCAGCGCCCTCACGGCCTCCGCGCGGTCCTCTCCCGGCGCCAGCGTGAAGCCCATCGGGCCGGTCATCCAGCCCTGGAAGGGGCTGCCGAGGATGCGCACGCCGAAGCGGCGGACGATCAGCCCGGTGAACGCGCCGACCGCTACGCCCTCGCGCTCGAAGTGCAAGACGACCGGCTCGGCCCCCTGCGTGCGGGCGACGAACTCGAGCCACTCGCGCGTCTGGAAGACATTGCGCCCCCGTTGCGCTTCGATGGCGGGTTCGACGCCATCCAGTGGAACTCTCTCCAGGCGAAGCACGGTCTGAGCGTAGGTCATCGAATCGCGCTTTGGCGCGCTAGCGCTTGACCGCCAGGTACTCCATGCCCGACGCGGCGACGTCGCCGGCCAGCCGCACGGCGCGGTTGGAGCCGGCCAGGTCGATCACCCGGCCGAGCGCGCCGTCGCGCTCGCCGCGGCGCAGCTGCCAGCGGTCGACGACCTCGGCGAAGCCGGCCTCGTGCAGCGACCTGCGCACCTCGCGGTGCTTGAACCAGTGGATCGCCGGGCGGGTGGTGTTGCCGACCAGCGCGGGCCGCTTCTCGGTGGCCCAGGTCATGATGCGCCGCTGCAGCGGCGGCGGATACCAGGGGAACAGCGGGAAGCTGGCGATCTCGGCCTGGAACGGGCTGATGGCGCTCACCGTCGAAAAGAGGAAGGCGCCCGGCCGCCGCAGGACGCGGAAGGCCTCCCGGAGGGCGAGGTCGGGGTCGTCCACGTGCTCCAACACCGAGTAGGCGTTGACGAAGTCGACCGACTCGTCCTCGAAGGGCAGCGATTCGGCCACGCCCGGCCTGATGTCGAGCTGCACCCCGCAGGCATGCGCGAGCTGGTGGCTGACCTCGATCGCGGGCGCCCAGGGCTCCACGCCGACGGCTTGGAAGCCGCGCTTGGCCATCGCGGTCAGCGTCACTCCCTGCGCCGCGCCCACGTCGAGCACGCGCGCCGGCGGGCGGAGGCCGAAGAACGGGTCGATCCGCTTCAGCTGGCGGTCGAGGAAGGCCTCGGCCTCGGGGATCCGCGCCAAGGCTGTCTCGAGGTCGGCCCGCTCGGTGGCCTGCTCCTTGACCAGGGTGAGTGGCCCGATTTGCGCCTCCACGGGCACGGAGTGCCCGCCAGCGGCGCGCTTGACGGAGGGTTGGCGGCTCATCGCGGGGACACCCACGCAATACGACGTCCGACGATTTCACGCATGCGGCCTATATCGGCAGGACCGATCGCCCCCGTGAGCCGCAAAACGGCCGCGTACACCAGGCTGGCGAGCAAGCAGCCGAGCACCAGCACGGCGAGGCCTGGATCGGTCCCAAGCGCGACCAGCGGCAGGCAGGCGACGCCCGCGCCGAGGGCCGCGCGGAGGAAGTCGAGGGCGATCGGGCGCAGGGGCAGGTCCAGCAGCCGGCGCAGGATCAGGAGGTGGGCAGGCACCCAGATAGCGTAGGCAAGGTCGGTCCCGATGGCGCCCGCGACGATGCCCATCTTCGAGAGGAAGATCACGTCCCAGACGACGTTGATGCCCAGGGCGGCGATCGCGACCGGCACGCGCGACCGGGCCGCGCCCAGGTAGTTGACCGCCAATGAGGCGAGCAGCGCGGGGCCCGAGAGCAGCACGAACGGCGCCAGCGCCTGCAGGACGTCGCCGGACTTGCGGAACTCGTCGCCCAGCAGCGTGGTCATGATCGGCTCGGCCCAGATGATGATCGGTGCCAGGAAGATCCCCTGGAGTGCGGTGATCCATCGCATCGCGTCGATGAACGTGCCGATCTGGGGTTCCGCATCCGGCGTCCGCGCCATCCGTGGCGCGACCGCCGTCGAGATCGCGCCGGCCGGGTAGTGCAGGAACCAGGCGAGCTGCATCGGCATGTCGAACAGGCCGACCGCCCGGCCGCCGCCCAGGATCGCGCCGATCAAGAGCACATCGATTTGGGCGAAGGCGCGGAACAGCGCGTCGACGATGAGCAGGGCGCCCGAGTAGGCCAGGATCTGGCGCACACGCAGACCGCTGACGTCGCCGGCGCCGGGGCGGGGGCGTCCGACCACGCGCCAGAGGTATCCCGCCGCGACGCCGACGCCGACCGTGTACCCGATCGCGCGTCCGAACGCCGCTCCGGTGGCGCCGGCGCCGAGCAGGACGAGGACGACGATCGAGGTGCCCTCGACGACGCTCTCCAGCGCGACCACGCGCAGGTTGATGGCGATTCGGCCGAGCGCCTCGAACGTGGCCAGCACGAACAGGAAGAAGCCCTGGGCGAGCACGGCGATCGAGATGCCGCGCAGCGGCCACTCGGCGCCGGGGGCGTCGAAGGCATCCGTGATCGGGCCCGCCAGGGCGAACAGGGCCACCGAGACGGGGACCGCGGCGAATGCCTTGAGCCGCAGCGCGTCGCCGAGCACTGCCGTGACGCCGGCGCGGTGGTGGCGGCGCTCGGCCAGGAAGCGCGGCGTGGCGCTCGTGATGCCGAGGTCGGCGAGGAAGGTCGACACCGTGCCGATCGACATGGCCAGGGCGAAGTAGCCGTACACCTGGGGGCCGAGCTTGCGTCCCAGGAAGAGGGCGATGAACGCCGTGATCGCGGCGGTCGAAAGACGGGCGGCGATCGCGAAGGCCGCGTTCCTGCTGACGCTGTCGGCGCCCACGCCTTCCGATGCCACTGCCCGAACCGTACAGTCAGATTCGGCCTGTAGGGTTGCCCGCCTGCCGTGCGCCGCATCAAGGTCCTGACACTCACCGACCAGCTGGTCTACCTGGGCGGGGGCGCGGAGCGCGTGGCGATGGAGATCGCCATGCGCCTGGACCAATCGCGCTTCGAGAGCGTCTTCTGCGCGAGCCGGTACTGGGACGGGTTACAGCTCGAGTCCGTCCAAGAGGCCGAGCGGCGCATGGATGCGGCCGGCGTGCGCTACGTCGGGCTCGGCCGCCGCAGCGCGACCGACCTACACGAATGGCTGTCCCTGCGGGGCATACTGCGGCGCGAGCGCGTCGAGGTGCTGCATGCGCACATGTTCGGCTCGAACTTCTGGGGCACCGTGATCGGGCGCCTGGCACGGGTGCCGGTGATAGTTGCGCACGAGCACACCTGGTCGTTCGAGGGGCGCCCGGTGCGGCGGTTCGTCGATCGCGAGGTGATCGGCCGCGGCAGCAGCGTCTTCATCGCGGTCTCGCGCGACGACCAACGCAAGATGATCGAGATCGAGGGCGTGAACCCCGAGAAGATCCTGCACGTGCCGAACGGGATTGCGCCCCCGCCGCCCCCGACCGGCGCCGACGTGCGGGCGGAGCTGGGGATCCCGGCCGGGGCGCCCGTGATCGGGACCGTCAGCGTGCTGCGCCCGCAGAAGGCGCTCGACGTCTTCATACGCGCCTCGGCGCAGCTGCTGGGCGAGGACCCCGATCTGCGCGTGCTGCTCGCCGGCGACGGCCCCCTGAGGGGCGAGCTGACGGAGCTCGTCCACAGCCTCGGCGTGCAGGACCGCCTGCTGATGCTCGGCTACCGCTCGGACGGGCCCGACGTGATCGCGGCGCTCGACGTGGCGGTCTCGTCGTCGGCCTTCGAGGGCAGCCCGCTTGCGGTGATGGAATACATGGAGTCCGCTCGCCCGATCGTGGCGACCCGCGTGGGTGGCGTCCCCGACCTGATCGAGGACGGCGTGCACGGCCTGCTGGCCGAGCCCGGCGACGTCCCTGGCCTGGCCGCGGCGATCAGGCGCATGCTGACCGACCGCGAGGGGGCCCGCCGCATGGGCGAGGCGGCCCGCGAGCGGCGCAGGCGCGAGTTCACGGTGGACCTGATGGTGCGTCGCTTGGAGGCGCTCTACGAGCGCCTCGTGGAGGGCGCGGGCCCGCCAGAGAACGTGGAGCAGCTCGGGGTCTCCTAGAACGACACGAGCCCGGCGGTTGCCGGGCTCGTGAAAACTGGTTGTCTTGCCGATTGCCTAGGCGGTCGGTCGGTGCGTCAGCCGGCGCAGGCCGAGGCCCAGGCCAAGCAGAAGACCGCCGGCTGCAGCGAGCACACCGAGGTCGGCACCGGTGAACGGAAGGCTTGCACCCTCGTCCGCCGTGGCCTGAACCACCGGAGCGGCCTGAACCGGAGCGCCGGTGTCGCCACCGCCACCCTGCTCGAGGCCAGCGACGACGTTGGAGCCGCCATAGCCCTCCGTACCCGACTGGCCGGCGAATGCGGCCGGAGCAGCGAATGCGAGCAACGCGGTTGCTCCCATCACCGCGAGAAGCTTCTTAAATCGCGTCA
This sequence comes from uncultured Thermoleophilaceae bacterium, assembly GCA_963722245.1. Lineage (GTDB taxonomy): Bacteria > Actinomycetota > Thermoleophilia > Solirubrobacterales > Thermoleophilaceae > JACVRW01. Next base: position 196,685 of record CAVRKM010000009.1, on the reverse strand, counting down.
TTGGACCAGCCAACTCCTTGTCTCGATTCCGTCCCATTAGTTTCGAATCCAGCTGAATGCTCATCCGTTCCCCTGCGAGCCTTCGGAACTGGCCTCAGAACCTTGGTAACACGGGAATCAACTTGGCGTCAAACAAGTTCACAGTCATTACCTGAACTTGTTCAGAACCTACATAAACGTACATCGACGCCTCGTTACACGTAGTCACGAGGCGCCGACCATTCCCGCTATTTGGGGACTTTTGCTCCGTCTCAGGCTATGAACGCGCTCGGACGACATTAGCGCGCTCCAGGCTGCGCATGCCCTCCGCGAGGGCCGACACAACGCGGTCCTGATCGTCCTCGGACAGCGTGGGGAAGAGGGGGAGGGTCAGCTCCGCGCGGCCCACGAACTCGCTGTGCGGGAGCTCGCCCGTGGATCCGGCGTAGGCGCTCAGCTCGTGCAGCGCCGGATAGAGCACGCTCGTCTGCACGCGGCGCTCGTCGAGCATCAACTGGCGCAGCGGGTCGCGCAGCTCGTGGTCGTCGACTATCACCGGCATGACGTAGCAGGACGACACGTCGACCTCAGCGTCCTCGTAGGGGACGGTCACGCCCTCCACGTCGGCCAGCATCGAGCGGTAGCGGTGCACCAGGCGGCGCCGCGTCGCGATGTCGTCCTCGAGCCCGGTCAGCCGCGCCGTCAGCAGGGCGGCGCGCGGCTCGTCCATGCGGTAGTTGTAGCCCACGTCCACCACGTCGTAGCCGGGCGCGTGGCCGCGGTGGCGGTCCCAGGTCCCGGTGGTCATCGCGTGCGACCGCAGGCTGCGCACCTGGTCGGCCACCCCGTCGTCGTTGGTGGCCAGCAGGCCGCCCTCGCCGCAGGACAGGACCTTGTTGGAGAAGAAGGAGAAGCAGCCCGACTGCCCGTGGGTGCCGAGCTTGCGCGAGTCGCCGAGCGGCGTGGCGCTGGGGCTGTGGGCGGCGTCCTCGATGAGTGCCACGCCCGCGTCCTCGCAGATCGAGCGCAGCGCGGCCAGATCGGCCGCGTAGCCGCCGTAATGGACCGCGCAGACCGCCTTGGTGCGGTCGGTGATGCGGCGCGAGACGTCCTCGGGGTCGATGCCCAGGTCGTGGGGGCCCTTGACGTCGGCGAAGACCGGCTCGGCCCCGCAGTAGCGCGCGGCCGCGGCGGTCGCCACGAACGTGATCGCCGGTACGACCACCTCGTCCCCGGGGCCCACGCCGGCCGCCAGGTAGGCGAGGTGCAGCGCCGCGGTGCAGTTGGCCAGCGCGATCGCGTGCTTGCAGTCGAGGTGCTCGGCGAAGACCCGCTCGAACTCCTGGGTGCGCGGGCCCATGGTGAGCCAGCCCGAGCGCAGCGTGTCCGCCACGGCGTCGATGTGGCGCTGCTCGAGCTGGACGTCGAAGAGCGGGATCAGCGGGGCGTCGCTCATCAGCCGATGTTGGAGTAGCGGGGGGAGAACGGGTCGCCGAAGCGCTCCTCCTCGAGCGCCCCGACCAGCTCCTCGATCCCCGTCGGAACGCGCTGCAGCGGCTCGAAGCCGAGCTCGTCCTTGATGCGCTCGAAGGAGACCTTGTAGTCGCGCGGGTCCTCGGTCTTGGTCACGTACGACACGTCGCCGCGCCCGAGCTGCCCGGTGATGATCTCGACCAGGTCGAGCTTGCGGTAGTTCTCGTCCGAGTGGCCGGCGTTGAAGACGCGCCCGGCGACCTTCTCGCGCGGCGAGGCCAGCACGAGCGCCACCGCGCGCGCCGCGTCGCGCACGTGCACGTACGGGCGCCAGAAGGTCTCACCGAAGACATCGAGCTTGCGCTCCGCCCAGAGGTCGCGCGTGAACTCGTTGACCGTGAGGTCGAAGCGCATGCGGTGGCCCACGCCGTAGACGGTCGCGAAGCGCAGGCAGGTGGCGGACAGGCCGTTCGTGTCGCCCTCGAGCAGGGACCGCTCCATCGCGACCTTCTGCTCGGCGTAGAGCGACACCGGGCGCAGCTCGCCGGTCTCGTCGATCGGCACGGTCGGATCGGCCATGCGGCCGTAGTTGGAGCAGGTGGAGGCGAACAGGAAGCGCTCCACGCCGGCGGCCTTGGCGTCGGCCACCATGCCGGCGGTGCCCTCCACGTTGACCGCGTTGGACAGCTCCGGATCGCGCCCGCAGGCCGGATCGCCGACGATCGCGGCCAGGTGCACTACGGCGTTCACGCCCTCCAGGGCGGTCTTGCGCGCCTCGGCGTCGCGCACGTCGCCGCGCTGGAGGTCCACGCCGAGCGAGTCGAGCCGCTCGGCCACGTCCTCCTGCCCGTGCAGCAGCACGTCCAGGCCGCGCACCTCGTGCCCAGCCTCCAGCAGTTCGTCCACCAGCTCACCGCCGACATAGCCGGCGGCACCCGTCACAAGTACCTTCACTGTGCAGTCCCCGTCTGTGGTTCGCGTTCCGGCAAGAACATCGGTCGCAGCTGCTCGAACTCGATCAGCGCCTTCTCGTAGTCCTCGTGGCGTCCGATGTCGAGCCAGTATCCGTCGTAAAGATAGGACCCCACCTGGCGGCCCTCGGCGAGCAGCCGCAGCACGAGGTCGGGAAGGTCGAGGTACGCGCCCGGCTCGATGTAGTCGAGCGCCGCGGGCTCCAGGACGTATACGCCCATGCTCACCACGTACGGGATCTCGGGCTTCTCCTCGAAGCCGGACACGTTCAGCATGTTGCCGTTCTGGTTGGAGAAGTGCAGCACGCCGTACTCCGTGCGCACCACGCGGCGGTGCGACGCGATCGTCAGCACGTTGCCGGTGTCGCGGTGCACGTCCATCAGGTGGCCGTAGTCGAGCGCCGTCAGCACGTCGCCGTTCATGACCAGGAAGGTGTCGTCGAGGTCGTCGATCTCCGCCAGCGGGCCGACCGTGCCGAGCGGCTCCGTCTCCTCGCTGTAGCCGATGTGCACACCGTGACGCGACCCGTCGCCCATCACGGCCCGGACGAGGTGGGCGAGGTACCCGACGGCCAGCGTGATGTCCCCGAAGCCGCAGTCGCGCAGCTGGTGCACGACCACGTCGAGGATGGCGCGCTCGCCCACGGGAAGGAGAGGCTTGGGCAGAACCGTCGTGTAGGGCCCCAGTCGGGATCCCTTGCCGCCGGCGAGGATCACGGCTCGTCGAGTCACTGCTGTTTCTGTCGGCAGGGAAGCCAAAAGGTTGAGTCTGCCGCCTATGCTTGCAGCCCGATGCAGATCGTGTGGAAGGTCATGTACTGGTTGGCGGTTCTGGCCGTCTCGGTGGTGCTCTTGGTAGTGCTCATGAGGTGGTTCGAGTCGAGGGACGCCTCCAAGGTGGAGGACTCGTCCGTCGTGCAGCTGGTCGTCTAGGCCTTCCTGACCTTGGCTGGGCGTCGTTCCGTGAGCCTCGCGAAGGCCACGATGCGCTGCGCCGCTGAGTAAAGCGGGTGACAGGCGGTGAGCACAAGCTGATCGTGGCCAACACGCTTTGTTACCCAGAGCGCGCTGTCGTCGACTACCTGGGTGCGGTCGACCCGGTAGACGAAGGTCCCGTAGGGCAGCTCCGCCACGATCCGGTCGTTGCGCTTCAGCTTGTCCAGGTTGCGGAAGGGCGCTCCGTAGGTGGTCCGGTGCCCCGCGATCGCCGACGTGCCGGACTGACCCGGGAGGGGGGTGTCGGGGTAGTGGCCGGGTCCCTTGCGCAGGTTGTCGGCGTCGGTGCCCTCGACCACGTACTCGGACACGCCGATCGACGGGATCGAGAGCTTTCCGATGGCGTCGCCGCGCAGCGGCTCCTTGCGGACCACGCGCGCCGGGGGGTCGATCAGGGCCTTCTCGAGCTTGACCTGCTGGCGCTCCGAGAAGTAGGCCGAGACGGGTTCCTGCCAGAGCAGGGTTATCCCCGCATCCGAGAGCAGAAGCAGCCCGCTGACCATCATCACGGACGCAACGAAGCGCAGCACGACGCGAATCGGGTGCGCGTGGAGTCGCGTCATGGTGCGCCCCAGTCTAGGCAGACGGGGTTACGCTTAGCTCGTTCATACAAAGGAGAAGACGCGCCCCCAATGAGCCAAGCCACCACCGCCGCGACCACCAACACCACCCTGCTGGACTGGGTGGACCGCGTCGCCGAGCTGACCAAGCCCGCTGACGTCCACTGGTGCGACGGGTCCCAGGAGGAGTACGACAACCTCTGTCAGAAGCTGATCGAGGCAGGGACCTTCGAGCGGCTCTCGGAGGCCGAGCGCCCCAACTCCTACCTCGCCCGATCGGACCCCGGGGACGTGGCCCGGGTGGAGGACCGCACGTTCATCTGCACCCCGCGCGAGGCGGATGCCGGGCCGACCAACAACTGGCGCGACCCGGACGAGATGCGCGCCCAGCTGAAGGGGCTGTTCTCCGGCGCCATGCGCGGCCGCACCATGTACGTGGTGCCCTTCTCGATGGGGCCGCTCGGATCGCCGATCGCCCACGTCGGCGTGCAGCTGACCGACTCGCCCTACGTCGCGGTCTCGATGCGGATCATGACCCGGATGGGCCAGCCCGCGCTCGACGCGCTCGGGGACGACGACTTCGTGCCCTGCCTGCATTCGGTCGGGATGCCGCTCGAGGACGGCGCCGAGGACGTGCCGTGGCCCTGCGCCGCCGACGACAAGTACATCGTGCACTTCCCCGATACCCGGGAGATCTGGTCGTACGGCTCCGGCTACGGCGGCAACGCCCTGCTCGGCAAGAAGTGCTTCGCGCTGCGGATCGCGTCCGCGATGGCGCGCGAAGAGGGCTGGATGGCCGAGCACATGCTGATCCTCAAGGTCACCTCGCCCGAGGGGGTGTCGAAGCACATCGCCGGCGCCTTCCCGTCGGCCTGCGGCAAGACCAACCTGGCGATGCTGATCCCCACCCTGCCGGGCTGGAAGGTCGAGACGATCGGCGACGACATCGCCTGGATGAAGTTCGGCCGCGACGGCCGCCTCTACGCGATCAACCCCGAGGCCGGCTTCTTCGGCGTGGCGCCGGGCACGGGCGAGAAGACCAACCCGAACGCGATCGCCACGGTGGCGTCCAACTCGATCTTCACCAACTGCGCGCTCACCGACGAGGGCGACGTCTGGTGGGAGGGCCTGACCGACGACCCCCCGGCGCACGCGATCGACTGGCGCGGCGAGGAGTGGACGCCCGATTCCGAGCCCCCCGCGGCGCACCCCAACGCCCGCTTCACGACGCCCGCGGCCCAGTGCCCGTCGATGGCGCCCGAGTGGGAGGACCCCGCCGGCGTGCCGATCGACGCGATCCTGTTCGGCGGGCGGCGCGCCTCGGTGGTGCCGCTGGTGCACGAGGCGCTCGACTGGGAGCACGGCGTGTTCCTCGGCTCGATCATGGGCTCGGAGACCACGGCGGCCCAGGCGGGCGCCGTGGGCGCGCTGCGCTTCGACCCGATGGCCATGCTGCCGTTCTGCGGCTACCACATGGGCGACTACTTCGCCCACTGGCTCGAGGTCGGGGAGCGCGAGGGCGCCGAGCTGCCGAAGATCTTCATGGTCAACTGGTTTCGCAAGGACGACGACGGCCGCTTCCTCTGGCCCGGGTTCGGCGAGAACAGCCGCGTTCTGGCCTGGGTCTTCCGCCGCTGCGACGACGACGCCGGGGCCATCGAGACGCCGATCGGCCGGCTGCCCACGCCGGAGGCGTTGCCTACGGAGGGCCTGGACGTCTCGCGCGAGTCCCTGGAGGAGCTCGTGCGCTTCGATCCCGAGGCCTGGGCCGCCCAGCTGCCGCAGGTGCGCGAGCACCTGGCGAAGTTCGGCGACCGGCTGCCGGAGGCGCTCCGCAGCCAGCTCGCGCGATTGGAGGACCAGGTCGGCTGATGACGGACGTTCGAGCGGCCCCGCGGTACTCCATCGTGCCGGGGGACCCGCGGCAGCACAGGGATGAGGTGCTGGCCCTCGGCTACCGCAACCTGCCGCCGGCGGTGCAGGGGGACCGGGAGGCGCGCTACGCCAAGTACTTCGAGGACAGCCCGCTCGGGCCGCCTCAGTTCTACCTCGCTCGCGACTCGCAGTCGGACTCGTTCGTCGGCATGGCGGCGATCTTTCCGACCCAGTTGCGGGTCTTCGGCGAGCTCGTGCCGGCGGCGGTGGCGGGGGAATTCGCCGTCGACGACGGACACCGTGGGCTCGGGCCGGCGGTGCCGCTCCAGCGCGCCGCGGTGGCAGCGCTCGGCGAACACGGGCTTGCCTGCGCATACGGCTATCCGAACGAGCACTCAGAGCCGATAACGAGGCGCGTCGGCTACGTCGATCTCGGCCGGCTCACGCGCTTCGTGAAGGTCCTGCGCAGCCGCATCCTCGTCGAGCAGTACGGCCGCGGCCGGGTTGTCGCCGGCGTGGGGCGGGTCGCTGCCGACCCGCTGCTGTCCGTGTTCTCGCGCGAGCGGCTCCACCGGCGCCGGCGCGCGTTTCGGGTAGAGCGGCCGGCCGCGTTCGACGATCGTTTCTCCGAGGTCTGGGAGACCACCTGGCGGCAGGGCACCATCACCAGCGAGCGGAACCCCGAGCTCCTCAACTGGAAGTACGAGATGGCGAGAGAGGCGGGCATCTACCGGACCTTTGCGCTGGTCGGCTCTGACGAGCAGGTCGCGGCCTACGCCGTCTATCGCGAGCGCAACGGCATCCGCCACGTCATCGACATCGTCTTCCAGCCGTCCCAGGACGTCCTCGACGCCCTGCTCGTAGAGCTGATCCGAGACGCGCGCAAGCAGGGCGCGATTGCGATCAGCTTGATCCACCTGGGTGTGCAGGGCCTGCTGACCCGGCGCCTGAGGGCGTTCGGGTTCGTCCGCCGAACGGAGGACAGCAGCCTCCACGTGTACGTGCCGGGAACGTCCGAGCGCGAGCAGGCGCTCGTCGACGCCGGCAACTGGAACTTCCTGAACGCCGACGCCGACGTCTAGTCGGACACGGCTACGCTTGGGCGCATGAGCGTCACGGAGACGAGGAGCGTCGCTTCGATCATCGGCGGCAAGCAGCGCGAGGGCGGCACCCGCGTGGAGTCGCGCAACCCCGCGAACCTGGACGAGCTGGTCTGCGAGGCCTGGCTCGGCGGACGCCGACGACTACACGGAGGCGTGCCGCGCGGCCCGCGCCGCGCAGCCCGGCTGGGCGGCCACGCCGCCGCCGGTGCGCGGCAAGGCGATCGGGCGCATCGGGCGCCTGGTGGAGGACAACAAGGAGGCCCTGGCGCGTCTGCTCACGCGCGAGATCGGCAAGCCCTACCCGGAGTCGCTGGGAGAGGTTCAGGAGGTGATCGACACCTGCGACTTCTTCGTCTCGGAGGGGCGCCGCCTGTACGGCCAGACCGTGCCGAGCGAGCTGCCCGACAAGCAGCTGTTCACGTTCCGCAACCCGGTCGGCGTGGCGGCGATCATCACGGCCGGCAACTTCCCCGTCGCGGTGCCGTCCTGGTACCTGGTCCCGGCCCTGCTGTGCGGCAACGCGGTCGTCTGGAAGCCGGCGGAGTACGCGCCCGCGCTGGGCCAGGCGCTGACCGAGCTGTTCCTGGCCGGCGGCCTGCCCGACGGCGTGCTCAACCTGGTCCAGTGCGACGGCCCGTCCGCGTTCGAGGGCCTGGAGCGGCGCTTTGACGGAACGGCTGGTGGACAAGGTCGGCTTCACCGGGTCTTCCGAGGTCGGCTCGCGGATCGGCGAGCTGTGCGGCCGCCACGTGCAGTCGCCCTGCCTCGAGCTGGGCGGCAAGAACCCGCTCGTGGTGATGCCGGACGCGGACCTCGACCTGGCCGCCGAGGGCTCGCTCTTCAGCGGCTTCGGCACCGCGGGCCAGCGCTGCACGTCGCTCGGCACGGTGCTGGTGCACGAGTCGGTCCACGACGAGTTCATGCGCCGCTTCACGGGCCTCGTCGAGGAGGCCGCGATCGGCGACCCGTTCGGCGAGGTGCTGTACGGGCCGATGATCCACGAGCGCTTCGCCGAGCGCTTCCTCGGCTGGCTCGAGCTGATCCGCGACCACCACTCGATCTCCGGCTCCAGCGCCACCGGGCCGGATCACGAGCGACAACCCGCGCGCCGGCTTCGTCGGCGATCCCGACGCCGGGCTGTTCTGCCACCCGACGATCGTGGACGGGGTGACCGCCGACGACGACATCTACCGGCTCGAGACCTTCGGGCCGATCGTGGGGGTCGCCAGCTTCGGCGACTTCGACGAGGCGATCGAGCTGGCCAACGGGCACGGGTACGGGCTCTCGTCGGCGATCTACACGAACGACCCCAAGTCGGCCTTCAAGTTCCGCTCGGCGGTCAGCGCGGGCATGGTGTCCGTCAACAACTCGACGTCCGGCGCCGAGGCGCACCTGCCCTTCGGCGGCAACGGCAAGTCGGGCAACGGCAGCCGCCAGTCGGGCATCTGGGTGCTCGACCAGTTCACCCGCTGGCAGTCGCTCAACTGGGACTACGCCGGCAAGCTCCAGAAGGCCCAGATGGACGTGGCCGAGCTGACCGGCGACATGGGTTTCCGGCTGGCCTGGGACTAGCGCGCTGCTAGCGCTCGCGCTCGCCGACGCGCCGCCGCACCGCCCGATCGGTGAGCTGGTCGAGGCCCTCGGCGCCCGATCTGATCCTGGTGCTGGGCGACCTCGAGCCGGCCTGGACCGAGGGGCTCGCCGACGTCGAGCTGCCCAAGCTCGGCGTGCGCGGCAATCACGACGCGCCGGACGCGCTGGAGGCGATCGGCGTCGAGGACCTGCACCTGAGGCTCGCCGTCGGTCGGCGACCTCAGCTTCTCCGGCTTCGGCGGCTCGCCGCGCTACAGCCCGCACGGCGGCAACGAGTGGACCGAGGAGGAGGCGGAGCAGCTGGTGGCGCGGCTGCCGCCCGCGGACGTGCTGCTCGCCCACTCGCCGCCCGAGGGTGTCAACGACGAGCCCGACGACCGGGCCCACCGCGGCTCACCCGCGCTGCGCGCCTGGGTCGAGCGCAACCGGCCGGGCTGGCTGCTGCACGGGCACACGCTGCCCAACCCGGCTGCGCGGGTCTCCGAGCTGGGCCCGACGCGCGTGGTTCACGTGCGCGGCGCGGTGCCGCTCGAGCTGAGCTGAGCCGTGCGCACGGCGTGCTGGGCCTCCTCGCGCGGGAGGCCGGTGGCGCGCAGCAGGTCGGCGGCCGATAGCCGGATCTGGCCGACGATGTGGACGGCCGAGAGGTTCCCGGTCGACTCGAGCACCGCGTTGGCGAGCGCCGCGGCGCGCACGGCCGCCGCGCGGGCCGCCTCGGGATCGTGGCCGTCCAGGTACTCCTTCAGCGCGCGGGCGCCGGCGGCCAGCTCGTCGATCGCCTGAACCGCCTCCGGTGGGACCGAGTCGTCGACGTTGATCGCCCGCATCGAGCCGCGCGCGAGCGCTCGAACGTCCTCGATCACGCGCCCCAGCTGCCCGACTGCCACCGCGTAGCGGTCGAACCCGCTCAGCGCTCCGCGCCGCTGCGGGGACAGCCGGACAGCCTCGCCGGCGGTCTCGAGCGTGTCCACCAGACCGTCGTGGACCCCTTCGGCGCGCGCGAGCGCGAGCAGCGCGGCGTCGGCTGCGGCGGGGCGGCGGGTGGTGAGCGCCTCGGTCAGCTGCTCCAGCGCCTCCACCAGGTTGTCGAGCACCGGGCCCGCGCTCTCGCGCAGCAGCCGGAGCGGGTTCACCGGCAGCAGCAGCGAGCTGACCAGCAGGGCGCAGCCGCCGCCGACGAGAGCGTCGAGCGAGCGCCCGAAGTCGACCCCGCCGCTGGGCGGCTGGAGCGTCGCCACCAGCACGGCCGAGGCGGCCGCCTGCGAGGCGAGCAGCGGCCCGCCGCCGAGGAGCGTGGCGGCGGCCATCGCCAGGGCCACCACCACGCCGACCTGCCACGTGCCGGTGCCGATCGCCACCACCAGCGCGTCCGCGATCGCGATGCCGACCGAGACCCCGATGGCCAGCTCGATCGCCCGGCGGCGGCGCTGGCCGACCGTGAGGCCGAGCGTGACGACGGCGGAGATCGGCGCGAAGAAGGGCCTCGGGTGGCCGACCACCTCGGTGGCCACCAGCCAGGCCAGCGAGGCCGCCACCGCCGAGTGCAGGATCGGCCGAGCGCCGGCGATTATGCGCTGCCGGCGGGCGCGCAGTCCGGTGCGCGACGCCTCGGCCGCCTGTTCGAGCAGCTCGTCGCGCCGGGCGCGCTGGATCATCTGCGATACCAGCGGGGCGAGACGTTCGGCGGCGGGCGCAGTCCCGCCTTCGCCACGAGCACGGTCGGCTCGTTGAGGCGCAGGTGGTGGCCGAGCATCGCCTCGAAGCGCTCGCCGAGGCCCTCCACCTCGTCGGCGCGCACGCCGAACGAGCGGGCCAGGGCGACGAAGTCGGGCGTCTGCAGGTCGACGCCGTCGTGAGGGTCTCCCTTGAGGTCCTGGTCGAAGCGCAGCATGCCGTAGCCGCCGTCGTCGACGATCACAGCGGTCAACGGGATGCGCTCCTGGGCGATCGTCGCCAGCTCGCCGCACGCATAGAGGAAGCCCCCGTCGCCGGACACGGTCACGGCGGGGCCGGCGAGCGCGGCGCCGACTCCCTGCGGGAAGGCGCAGCCGAGCGTCCCCCAGCCGAGTGGGTAGGTCAGCTTGCGCGGCGCCGGGGTGCGATGGAAGCCGCCCAGCCAGTAGCCGGGGATGCACATGTCGCAGACCACCACGCCTTCCGCGGGCACCACGCGCTCGATCGCCTCGACGAAGCCGATCGCTTCCGGATCGGTCTCGGCCAGCTCGGCGCGCACCTCGGCGTTCAGGTCGCGCACGCGCTGCGCGAGCGCGTCCAGCCCGCCGCGCTGGGGGATGCGCTCCGCGAGGGCGGCTGCGCCCTCGGCGGCGTCGGATTCGACCAGCACGTCGGGGAGGTAGTTCTTCGAGGCGTCGGCGGGGTCGACGTTGATCGAGATCAGGTGGGGCGGCTGGGGCAGCTTCCAGCCCTGGGTCATCATTCCGTCGAAGTCGGTACCGATGGCGATCACGGCGTCGGCCTCGTCCCACAGCGCTCCGACCCGCTCCACGTGCGGGGTTGCCTCGACCAGGCAGGCGTGGTCCGGCGGCAGCAGGCCGCGCGCGGAGTAGGTGAGCATCACGGGCGCCACCAGCCGCTCCGCGAGACGCGCGACCGCCTCTCCCGCATCGGCCTGGAGCGCCCCGCCGCCCGCCCAGATCAGCGGGCGGCGCGCGTGCTCGAGCAGCTCGAGGGTGCGGCGCACGTGCTGGTCGTCCGGTTCACGGGCGGCGGAAGCCGCTGGTGTCGGCCCGGCACCGGCGCCTGCCTCGGCGCTCAACAGGTCGGTTGGGATCTCGACGTAGACCGGGCGCCGCGGCGGGGTCATCGCCTCCAGCGCGGCCGCCTGGAGCGTCCCGGCCAGCTCGTCCGCGGCGGTCACGCGGTAGGTGCGCTTGACCACCGGCTCGAACATCGCCGCCTGGTCGGTCGCCTCGTGCAAGCGTGCCGCGCCAGACGCCCGGGCGGCGCACGCGGGTCGGGATGTCGGTGGCGATCACCAGGATCGGCTGGCGCGAGGCCCAGGCCTCGCCGACGGCCCCGAGCGTGTTGGCCGCGCCGGGCCCCGTCGTGGTCAGCGCCACGCCGAGCCGGCCGGTCGCGCGGGCGTAGCCGTCGGCCGCGTACGCGGCGGTCTGCTCGTGGCGCACGCCGACCAGGCGGATCGGCGATTCGCCCAGCGCGCGCCAGAGCGCGAGGTTGTGCACGCCGGGCAGCCCGAAGGCCAGCTCCACGCCGGCCCGCTCCAGAGCCGCGACCCCCGCGGCGGCGCCTGTCAGGATGCCCGTCCGGGATGAGCTCATCGGACGCATCCTTGCAGCCGCTTCGCGGCGTGCGCGTGGTCGACCTGTCCCGGGTCCTGGCCGGCCCGTACTGCACGATGGTGCTGGCCGATCTGGGCGCGGACGTGGTCAAGGTCGAGCGCCCCGCCGGCGGCGACGAGACGCGCTCGTGGGGCCCGCCGTTCGCGGGCGGCGAGGCTGCCTACTACCTGTCGGTCAACCGCGGCAAGCGCTCGTGCGCGATCGACCTGTCGCAACCCGAGGGGCGCGACCTGGCGCTCGAGCTGTGCGCCGGGGCGGACGCCGTGATCGAGAACTTCAAGGTCGGCGGCGCCGACCGCCTGGGCGTGGGCTACGAGGCGGTGCGCGAGCGCAACCCGCGGGTCGTGTACTGCTCGATCACGGGCTTCGGCTCCGAGCGCGAGCCGCCGGGACGGCCGGGCTACGACTTCGTGGCGCAGGCCGAGAGCGGGCTGATGTCGATCACCGGGCCGGCGGACGGCCAGCCCTACAAGGTCGGCGTGGCGCTCGTGGACGTGCTCGCCGGCCTGCACGCCGCGGCCGGGATCCTGGCCGGGCTGCACGGGGGAGAGGGGGCGCGGATCGAGGTGCCCCTGCTCGACAGCGGGCTCGCCGGGACGGTGAACGTGGCGCAGAACGCGCTCGTCACCGGCGCCGAGCCCGGGCGCTACGGCAACGCGCACCCGAACATCGTCCCCTACGAGACCTTCGAGACGGCCTCTGGGCAGATCGCGATCGCGGCCGCCAACGACGGGTTGTTCGGGGCGCTCTGCCGGGTGCTCGGGCTCGACGACCTGGCCGCCGACGAGCGCTTCGTCTCAAACGCCGCCCGGGTCGAGCACCGGGGCGAGCTGATCCCGATGCTGGCGGCGCGGCTGCGCGAGCGGCCGGCCGAGGAGTGGCTCTCGGAGCTGGACGCCGCCGGGGTGCCGGTGGGGAAGGTGAGGACGGTGCCCGAGGCGCTGGCCGCGGCGGCGGCCGCCGGGCGCCCGGCCACGCTGACCGTCGAGCACCCGAGCGCCGGCCCGCTCGACCTGGTTGGCTCACCGATCTGGGGTGTGACCACGAAGGCGCCGGCGCCGCCCCCGCTCTTGGGACAGCACACGAGGGAGGTGCTCGAGGAGCTCGGGCGCTCGACCTCCGAGATCGACGCGCTGGCCGAGCGCGGGATCGTCCTGACTTCCTAGTGCGATTCGTCGGCCGTCGACGCAGGCGGCCGCGACTCCTCCGCCAGCGACGTGATCGTCAGCGCCCCTCGGGCGGCCGTCTCCATGACCTCGGTCGCCTCGTCCGCTGAGCGCGCGTAGAGCTCGACCAGCATGTGGATCACGATGCGCTCGTCCTCGTGCTTGTGGAAGCGCACGTGGGTGAAGAACTCGCGCGTGCCGTGGTCGCCGAACGCCGCGAACGCCAGCGACTCGGCCGCCTCCGGCCCCGAGCACGACTCGACCTGGTCGGCGTCCACGGTGACCGTGCACGACGCGACCCAGGGCGTGCCGGTGACCATCCGCTCCCAGCGGTCCTCCACCGGCTCCACGCGCGACACGCGGCGCCCGTTCTCCTCGTAGAAGGTGAGGGCGAGATGGGGCTGGTCGTGCAGGCAGTCGAGGCACTGGACGACCGCCTCCTGGACCTCCTCCACGGGCTCGACAGCCTCTCCCGTGTCGGCGTCGACCTTCAAGATGCCCTCGTAGTGCAGCTGCACCTCTAGGTTCTGCGACCAGCAGCGATAGCACCGCAGCCAGCTCGACTGCGTGCCCACGGACTCCTGCGCGGATCCCTCCATGCGTCCATTATGGCCTTCGCTAGTGCGCGGCCGCTTGGGCGCGCGCCCACAGCTGCAGATATGCCTCGGCGCCGTTGGCCATGTCGTCCACGATCTGGTTGCCGGCGACCTGCCGCAGATCCTCGATCCAGTCCGGGTAGAGCCCGTAGTGGTCGACGCCGTCGGTGTTGACGTCGTAGACGCGCGTGCCCGAGTGCTGCTTGTCGATCACGCTGCCGCCGTCGAACGAGCGGAACGGGTAGCGGACCGGGTTCTGCGCCGCGTTTGGACGCGGCACGGGCTGGGCGTGCAGCCCGTTGATGTCCGAGCCGAACGGCGTCCCGAAGAAGAACTGCGTGTTGCGATTGGCCCGCGCCACGCGCCATTCGTCGGCGAACGTCGTGGCCACGCTCGAGATCGGACCCACGAGCCCGCCCAGCTTCTCGATCCGCTTCTGGCTGCCCGAGGTCACCCCAGGAGTGGCTGGAGATCACGCCGGGGTACTTCGTCGCCTCGAGGATCGAGAGCGTCTGCTGGCGCGTCTTCGCGCTCATGTGATCGGTCTCGACGATCATGCCCTTGCTCATCATCGCCCGGATCAGGTGCTCGCCGAGCGGGGTGAGGCCCTTGGGGTTGCAGAGCGGATCGGGCGGATAGACGGGCAGCTGGCCCTGGAACAGGGGCTGGGTGAGGACCGGGCCGAAGAGCGTGTAGATCAGCTGCGCCTGGTCGTTGCCGATCGGGGTCGGCGTGTTGTCGTGGTCGGCGTCGTCGCAGTGGTTGGCCGCCCAGAACTGGCCGGTCACCCACTTGTTGCCGGTGTTGACGAGCACGCCGGTGGTGCCGCTGTCGAACTTCGTCCCGCCCAGGGCGTTGTCGAACTTGTGCACCGGGAACAGCGACCGCACCCCTGCCGCGTAGAGCTTGTCGAGCTCGCGGTCGATCTGGGCGGCGTCGCACTTCGGCGTCCCGTTGAACTGCTCGCAGTTGAGGACCCCCGACTCCTCGACCCCGAGCACCACGGCGAGCTTGCCCTGGTTGATGACCTTGCGCGCCTCGGTCGGGCTGCTGACCAGCCGGAAGAAGCCCTTGCCGGGACCGCCGAACTGGGCATCGATGTAGTCCTGCAGGTCGTGCATGTCCTGCGCCTGCTTGTAGGCGCTGACCATCTCGTTGCAGTCGTTCTTCTTGAGCGGGTAGAGGTCGCAGAGGGCCCGGTTCTCGACGAGGTCGTTGACCATCAGCCGCAGCCCCGACCGCCAGGACCGCTCGATCCACTTCCAGTAGGTCCCCTCATGGGTCTGGGACTCGTCGCGCGGCCAGCCGGTGAAGGACGGCCAGCCCTCCGGGCTGTGGGTGCCGACCGGCGATCCGGTCGAGATGACGTTCTCCACCACCGCGCCCGCGCCGTTGGGGTAGTGGTCGGGGCAGTCGCGCAGCGCGACCGTCACGCCGTAGGGGCTCCAGGGCCGGCCGCAGTGGAAGCGCCCGCCGAGGAACTCGAACGCGCCGAGGTGGATGTGGTCGTCGAGGAAGCCGCGCACGCGCGCCGTCGGGCTCGAGCCCTTGAAGGGCGTTCCGGTGACGTTGACGTCGACCTCCGGGAAGGTCGCGCAGCCTTGGGCGGGCTGGAACGTCCAGGTCGCAGGCGCCCCCTGGGCCAGGCGCCCGAGGGCGCCGACGGCCAGCTGCTTGCCGGTCGAGAAGCTGGTCAGGCGCACCGTCGTGCCGCCGTCCTCGACCTTCCAGTCGGCGGTGGGGCCGGGCGTGGCGGTGGGGGCGAGCGTGTTGAGAGCGGCCGTGGCCGGCATCTTGCCGTCGGGCCCGTAGAGCAGGTAGCGCCCGAGCGCGGTGGCCTGCATGCGGAACGGCGTGGCCGCGGCGACGCTCGTGGCCGAGGCGGAGTAGCCGAGCGAGTCGCGGGCGACGTAGCGGTTGGCGGACGCGTCACGCAGCGCGTAGCAGCCGCCGGCGTAGCTGTAGACGTCGGCCGCGTTGGCGCTCGGCGCGAACAGCGCACCGGCGACCAGCACCACGGCAAGGGACGCCCTCCTCATTCGATCGGCTTCTCCCCGCTCGGAGAGAAACGTAAACTCTCGTGTTCCTAGATGCTGCCTGCCAGCGCTTCGAGCGTGGTGTCGAAGTCCGTCCGCGAGACGCCGCCGATGCAGGGCGAGGTCGTGCCGCTGTCGGCGTAGCGGCGCACGGTGGCGGCGCACTCCTCCGCTGTGCCGATGGCGGCGAGGCCCGAGAGGAACTCGTCGGAGATCGCCTCCTGCCCGTCGCGGTCGAAGGCGGCGATGTCGTCGGCGAAGCCGGAGAGCTCGATCATCTTGCGGTAGAAGGGCAGCGAGAAGTACGGGATCAGCTCGGAGCGCAGCTGGGCCTTCGCCTGGGCGGGCTCGCCGGTCACGGCGGACGGCACGGCCGCCACGATGTCGAAGCCCTCCGGCGGCTTGCCCGCCTTCGCGCGGCCCTCGGCCACCGTGGGGACCACGACCTGGCGGATGTACTCGGGGTTGCAGAGCCAGAGGACCACGCCGTCCGCGATCTCGCCCGCGAGGCAAAGCATGCCCGGGGAGAGGCCGGCCAGGTAGATCGGGATGTCGGGGCGCGGCTCGTAGCCCATGAAGTGGAAGGACGAGGCGAAGCGCTCGCCCTGCGGGGGGTCCTCGCCGCGCAGGATCGCCCGGACCACCCCCACGTACTCGCGCATCTCGCGCAGCGGCTTGTCGATCGACTGGCCGTACCAGGCCTCGACGACCGGGCGGTGGGACACCCCCAGCCCGATGATCGCCCGCCCGCCGGAGAACTCGTCGAGCGTGGCGAACGACTGGGCCGTCGCGACCGGGGTGCGCGAGTAGATCGGCATGACGCCCGTGCCGAGCATGAGGCGCTCGCTGCGGGCCGCGTAGGCCATCAGCGCCGTGGCCGAGTCGCGCCCCGCGATGTGGGTGATGTAGGCGGACCCGTACCCGAGGCGCTCGGCGAGCTCGACGCGTTGCAGGGCGGTCTCCAGGGACTTGCCGACCGCGATGAAAGCGCCCAGGCCCACGGGGTGGCGAGCCTACCGCGTCGCTAGCCTGCCCGCGGGTGATCGGTGCGCTACTCGCGGGCGGGTCGGGCAGCCGGCTCGGGCTTGGTTCCAAGCCGGCTACGCCGGTGGCCGGGCGGCCACTCGCGGCCTACCCGGCCTCCGCGCTGGGCGCGGTCTGCGACCGCGTCGCGATCGTCTGCAAGCGCGACACGCAGCTGCCCGAGCTGCCCGGCACCGAGCGCTGGGAGGAGCCGGACGAGCCGCGCCACCCGCTCACGGGAATCGTGCACGCGCTCGTCACGGCCGGCGGGCCCGTGCTCGTGTGCGCCGCGGACATGCCCTTCGTGACGGCCGACGCCTGCCGGACGCTGTTGCAGGCCGCCGGCTCGGCTCCGGCGGTGGTGGCGGCCTCCGACGGCGTGCTCCAGCCGACGCTGGGGCTGTACGCGCCCGCCGCGCTAGAGCTGCTGCGGGCGGCGGCCGCAGACGCGCCGCTCACCCGGACGATCGAGTCGCTCGACCCGGTGCGCGTGGCGCTGCCGGCGGCGTTGGTACGCAGCGTCAACACCCCGGAGGACCTCGCCGAGGCCGAGGCGCTGCTCGCCTAGCGGCAGTCGCCCGAGATGGGAATGGAGAGCACGAAGCTGGTCGGGTGCAGCGGACGTGGGTTCTCCTTGCACCACGCGAGCGTGCCGGCCGGCAGCTCGGCGCGCGCGCTCAAGCGGTAGCCCGACTCCATGACCCGCCCGGCCGACCGGGTGCGGTCGCTGAGGGCGAAGCAGTTGTAGTTGGCCCCGAGCCGGGAGCGCACGCGGACCGGGTCGCAGCTCGTGGCGAGCAGGGGCCCCTCCAGCTTCCCGGCGGCGATGCGGGCGCGCAGGTCGCGTGTGATCGCCGACTCGAGCCGGGCCGCGACCAGGCCCGCCGCCACGGGAGATTCGAGGCCTTCGCCGGGGCTGAGCCGAGCGCGGAGGGACTGGGGCAGAACGGCACGGCGGGGGCGCTGATCCTCCCTCAGCACACGCAGGCTGTGGGCGCGGCTCTGGGCGGCGGCCGCCGCGCGTTCGGCCTCGCCCGCGCGCCTGTCGCGCTGCACCTGGGGCCACGCGACGGCGATCGCGGCCAAGCCCGCCACGGCCAGCGTCGCCACGATGCGGCGGCCCCGCGGCGACAGGGTGCGCCACCCGCGCGCCGGCAGTAGGAGGAAGCCCGGCAGCGGGTCATACCGCTCGGCCTGGCCCGCGGGCGTCCACGAATCCCTTCGATCATTCATCCGCGCCTTGAGGATACGGCTCGGCGCCCGCCGGTCGTCTACGTCTTGACGATCACGACGACGAGCGCGATGCGCGAAGGCGATCTGACCGATTCCCAGGGCCACGCCGAGGTTGGCGGCGCCGGCGAGATCGGCGATCAACGAGACGATCGCAAAGACGGCTATCAGGATGCCGGCCTGGGCGAGGAAGGGGATACGCGGAGGGCGGCGGCCGGGCGCCCCGCCTGGAAAGGAGCTGCTGTCCTGGGCCGGCCGCTCGCCGCGCCTCTCCCGGCGGCGGCTCACGCGCGTGCCTCGTCCAGGGCCGCGACCAGCTCCGCGACCGAGGCGCCCGGGTTGAGGGTCTCGAGGCGGCGCTGCGCCTCGCGACGACCGCCGAGCGCGCGCACCGCGCTCTCGCCGTGCTCGGCGACGAGCTCGCGCAGCGCCGAGAGGCGGCGGGCGCGGATGCGCCGATCGGGCAGGTGGATCCGCTCCCGGTGGGCGTCCAGCTCGGCGGCCAGCGCCTCGACCCCGCTGGGCGGGGGGACGGACGACACGGCGAGCACCGGCACGTCGCTCGAGCCGAGCGCGGCGAGCGCCTGATTCAGATCGGCTCGCGCGCGCTCGGCGGCGTCGCCCAGATCCGCCTTCGTCACCACGAGCACGTCGGGCACCTCCATGATCCCCGCCTTCAGGAACTGAAGGACGTCCCCCGAGGCCGGCTGCACCACCACGGCGACCGTGTCGCAGACCTCCTCGACGTCGGTCTCCGACTGGCCCACGCCAACGGTCTCCACGACCACCACGTCGAAGGCGGGAGCGAGCGCGTCGGCGGCCTCCCGCGTGGCGGCGGCGAGCCCGCCGAGGCGGCCGCCGGCGGCGGTCGAGCGGATCACGATGCCGTCGTCCTTGGGGTCGTGCTCGATCCGGGCGCGGTCGCCCAGCAGGGAGCCGCCGGATCGCTTGGAGGACGGATCGACCGCCAGCACGGCGACGGTTCGCCCGGCGCCGCGCCACACCGCCACGAGGGCCGACAGCAGCGTCGACTTGCCGGCCCCGGGCGGCCCGGTCACGCCGATCAGATGGGCCGGCGCCTCGCCACCGAGCGCGGCGGGGGAGACCTCGGCGAGCAGGGCGCCGGCCGCCTCGCGCCCCGCCGGGGAGCGGTCCTCGATCAGGTTCAGGGCCGCCGGGGCGGCGGACCGGTCGCCCTCGCGCAGGCGGCGTCCGAGCTCGGCTGGGTCCGCGGCGGCCATGGGCGGGGCACGCTAGCGGGCGAGCAGGGCGGCGGTGGTCGCGGCGACCCAGCCCGGATCGTGCAGCACCTGGCGGCGGGTGAACCGAACCGGCTCCCAGCCGGCCAGCCGCACGCGCTGGTCGCGATGGCGATCGCGCTCGAAGCCCTGCCGGGTGCCATGCGAGCCCCAGCCGTCGGTCTCCACTATGAGCTTCCTGGAGCGCCAGAGAAAGTCGGCCCGAACGGGTGGGCCGCTGTCGATCGCGATCCACTGGTTGACAGCCGGCGTGGGGATGCCGGCCGTGCGGCACAGGTCGAGGAAGCGGTCCTCGAGGTCGCTCGCGGTGAGCCCAGGCTCGTCCACGAGCCCGGCGAGCACGGAGCGCAGCACGCCCGCGCCGCGGCGGCCGTTGGCATGTGCCAGCACGTCCTCCAGCTCGGCCAGATCGAAGACACGCAGCACCTCGGCCTGCTCCACGGCCCGCTCGAGTTGCCGCGGCGGGACGACGTCGGCCAGGTCGAGCAGCGTGCGAGCGACGCTGGTACACGGAATGCCGGCGCATTTCGTGACGTCGCCGGGGCGGAGCGTTGGGGAAGCGTGGGCGTGGACACCCGGCCGCGAGCGAGCCGAGCGCTGCGGTAGGGCGATCTCGGTGGTCGCGCGATTGTCTGGTCGGAGGCCATGAAGACCACCCGCGCTGCGGTGACTCGCGACCGCGCGCGGCCCGTAGGCGAGCACGGCGGCCATGGTGCGGCCATTGGCGGTGAGACGGTCGTGGCCGACGGCGTAGACGGCGCGGTGGATGCGGTAGAGGCGCCCGGCCGCGACGCGTTTCGCCACGGCGGCCCGTCCGAGCCCGGCCAACTGCAGCTGGTGAAGGCTGACCACGCCGTGCTGTCGCCTCGCGAGATCGCCGATCACCGCATCACGCGGGGGTCCCGGAACTTTGTCAACCCATGGTTGACTAACTTCCGGAACCCCCCGCTCAGCGCCGCGTGGCCGTCCACCCTTCATCGCTGCTGTAAGCGCCTCGCGGCGCCACCGCGCCCCCGGGGCTAGGGGTCGCCCAGCCGCGCGTGCACCCAGTCCAAGATCGCCGCGTTGTAGTCGGCGGGCTCGGCCGGGTCGGTGTTGGGTGTGTCCTTGTTCGTCACCACGTGCGTGGCGCAGCTGCCCGGCGCCGAGGCCGGGCTCACGCACACGCGCAGGTTGCGCGACCGGGAGCCCGGACCGAGCCCCGCGATCGCGGCGCGCAGCGGCTCGTGGGCGCAGTTGGCGGCGCCCAGCGTCGCCGTCGACCCGTCACGCAGCGGGCACGACATCGGCGTCGCGCCGCAGGTGTTCGGGTCGGCGCTGCTCCACGTGTGCAGCAGCGGCACGGTCAGCTCGCCGCGGCTGACCAGCTTGTCGGGCTCGTTCTTGATGTCGGCCAGCTGATACTGCGTGCGGGCCTTGATCGCCGCCAGCGCCTCGGGTCCGCGCGGGCCGCCGCCGGGACAGACGCCCTGCTCGTGCTGGGCGATCTCCCACTCGATGTTCACCTGGCCCGAGTCCACCACCGAGCCGGCGGGCGGGATGCCCTGCTCCTGGAGACCCCAGGAGACCGACAGGGCGCCCGCCGAGCCCGCGCTCGTCCCGTGCAGGAAGAACTTGCCGGTCGGGTACTTCGCGCGCGCGAACTGGATCGCCGCCTTGGTCGCGAACAGCCCGTTGACCGTGCGGCCCGACCCGTCGGGCAGCGTGTTCGGGTTGTTGGGGTCGGGCTGATCGCCGCCGGAGTAGATGTCGTGGTTGCACATCGACACCGACAGCAGCCGGAACGCGGCCGGGTCGGCGCGCACGAGCGCCATCAGGCCGGTGTCCCTCACGAAGCCGATCGAGGTGGCCGCCGACTCCTCGGACTTGTTGCCGGCGGAGGGCTGCGGCGTTCCCGTTGGAGTCGAAGTAGCCGACGCCGCCGCCGCGCATGCGCACCCAAAGCGGCCGCGTCTGCGTGTCGGACGAGCCCACCTTCGTCCCGATCACGAACGTCTGGTAGCCGGAGATGCTGCAGGGATACGAGAGGTTTCGGTACTGGTCGAACTTGTAGCCGTCGACGACGGACGAGCCGACGAGCTCGATCCGGTTCGTCTTGCCCGCAGCCCCCACCTGGTAGCAGCCGGCGAGCGGGAGGACGCCGAGGGCCAGTGCGAGAGCGAGGGCGGGCTTCATGGCCGCGTCAACACGATCGCATCGGAAATGTTGCGCGAAAAGTTACGAGACGGTGGCGGCCACGCCGTGACGCTCCGCCACGAGCTCCACGATGTCGCCCATGATGCGGCTGACCTCGAAGTCCTTGGGCGTGTACACGCGCGACACGCCCGCCTCCAGCAGGGCGGCCTCGTCGGCCGGGGGGATGATCCCGCCGACCACCACCGGCACGTCCGCGCCGGCCTCCTCGAGCTCCCGCAGCACCTCCGGGATCAGCTGCGCGTGGGAGCCGGACAGGATCGACAGCCCGACCACGTGCACGCCCTCGTCGACCGCCGTCCGGGCGATCCGGGCGGGCGTCAGCCGGATGCCCTCGTAGACGACGTCCATCCCCGCGTCGCGCGCGCGTACGGCGATCTGCTCGGCGCCGTTGGAGTGGCCGTCCAGCCCGGGCTTGCCGACCAGGATCTTGACCCGCCGCCCAAGCGCCTCGGACACCCGCTCGACCCGCTCGCGCAGGGCGGCGAGGGAGTCGTCCGAGGGTGCGGCGGCGGCCTCGGCCACCCCGGTGGGCGCCCGGTACTCCCCGAACACGGAGCGAAGGGCCTCCGACCACTCACCGGTGGTCGCCCCCGCTCGGGCGGCCGCCAGCGTCGGAGGGCATGATGTTCTCCGTGTCGGGATCGGCGGCCGCCGAGCGGAGAGCATCCAGGGCAGCGTCCACCTCTGCCTGGTCGCGGCTCGTTGCGCCACGCGCCGAGGGCCTCGATCGCGGAGCGCTCCACCGTCGGATCGACTCGCAGGATGCCCCCGTCCTCGCCTTCCTGCAACGGCGACGGCTCGGCCTCCGTGAACACGTTCTTTCCGACCACCGCCAGCTCGCCCGTCTCGATCCGGCGCATGCGCTCCCGGTGCGACTCCACCATCTGCGTCTTCATGTAGGGCACGGCCGCCACCGCCCCGCCGCGCTCGGCCACGACCGCCATCTCCGCCTGGGCGCCCTCCACGAGCTCGGACACCAACCCGTCCATCACCTTCGAGCCCTCGAAGATGTCGGGGTACTCGAGCAGGTCCGTCTCGTAGGCCAGGATCTGCTGGATCCGCAGCGACCACTGCTGATCCCAGGGCCGCGGCAGCCCCAGCGCCTCGTTCCAGGCCGGCAGCTGCAGGGCGCGGGCGCGGGCGTCGCGCCCCATCGTCACGGCCAGCGCCTCGAGCACGATCCGGATGATGTTGTTCTCCGGCTGCGACTCCGTCAGCCCCAGCGAGTTCACCTGCACGCCGTAGCGGAAGCGCAGGAACCGATCGTCGTCGACGCCGTAGCGCGAGCGGCCGATCTCCTCCCACAGCTGGCCCATCGCGCGCAGCTTGGCGTGCTCCTCCACGAACCGGATCCCGGCGTTCACGAAGAACGACATCCGCCCGAAGACCCGCGGGAAGGTCGACTCCGGCACGCGCTCGCGCACCCGGTCGAGCACCGCCTGCGCGGTCGACAGCGAGTACGCGATCTCCTGCACCGGCGTGGCCCCGGCCTCCTGCAGGTGGTACGAGCAGATGTTGATCGGGTTCCACTTCGGCACCTCGTCGACGGTGAAGGCGATCATGTCCGCGATCAGCCGCATCGAGGGCTCGGGCGGGAACGCGTAGGTCCCGCGCGAGAGGAACTCCTTGATGATGTCGTTCTGCGTCGTGCCCTGGAGCGACGACCGCGCGACGCCGTTCTCCTCCGCCACCGTCATGTAGAGGGCGAGCAGCCAGGCCGCGGTGGCGTTGATCGTCATCGACGTGTTCATCTCGTCGAGCGGGATGCCGTCGAGCAGGGTGTGCATGTCGCCCTTGTGGGCGATCGAGACCCCGACCTTGCCGACCTCGCCGCGCGACAGCTCGTGATCGGGGTCGTAGCCGGTCTGGGTGGGCAGGTCGAAGGCGACCGAGAGGCCGGTCTGGCCCTTGGCCAGGTTCCTGCGATAGAGCTCGTTCGACTCCCGTGCCGTGGAGTGGCCGGCGTACGTGCGCATCACCCAGGGGGCGTCGCGCTCGGGCAAATGGTGCTCACTCACTCCGAGAATTGTATGGTCGGCTCACTTTGTCTCGTGCCATAGACGTCATGCACCTGGGACGAGACCGGGTCATCTGCGCCTACGAGGTGGGCGGCCTGATCGTCGACCCGGGCCCCGCGTCCTGCGTCGAGACGCTGCTCGACCAGCTCGGGCCGGCCAAGCCGCGCGCCCTGCTGCTGACCCACATCCACCTCGACCACGCCGGCGCGACCGGCGTGCTCTGCCGGCGCTTCCCGGAGCTGCAGGTCTACGTGCACGAGGTCGGGGCGCCGCACCTCGTCGATCCCTCCAAGCTGCTGGAGAGCGCCGGGCGCCTGTACGGGGACGACATGTGGGAGCTCTGGGGCGAGGTCGCGCCCGTGCCCGAGGACCGCATCCACCCGCTCCGCGGCGGCGAGACGGTCGAGGGCTTCCGGGTCGCGTACACGCCCGGCCACGCCTCCCATCACGTGAGCTACCTGAACGAGGAGAACGGCGACGCCTACGTGGGCGACGTGGCCGGCGTCCGCATCCCGCCCTACGAGCACACGGTGGCGCCCACGCCGCCGCCGGACATCGACGTGGAGGCCTGGCTCGACTCGCTCCACACGATCGCCTCCTGGAACCCGCACTCGCTCTGCCTGACCCACTTCGGCCAGGTGACGGACGTCGCCGATCACATCCACCGCGTGCGCTCGGCGCTGATCGAGGCCGCCGACTCGGCCCGCCTCGACGGGGAGGAGCGCTTCATCGCGGCGCTCGAGGAGGGGATCGGGCAGAACACCGATCCGGCCACCGTCGAGGCCTTCGAGCAGGCGATCCCGCCCGACCAGGCCTACATGGGCCTCGCCCGCTACTGGCGCAAGCGAGCGGAATGACCCAGACCGTCGAGAAGCCGCGCGTCTCGGGCCCCTCCGACACCGGCCTCGGCGGCCACTGGCGAGTGATCGTGCTCAACGACGACCACAACACCTTCGAGGGAGTGGCCAACGCGCTGTCGACGGTGCTGCCCGGCGTCAGCTACGACAAGGGCATGGCGCTGGCGAACCAGATCCACAGCAGCGGGCGCGCGATCGTCTGGTCAGGCGCGCGCGAGCTGGCCGAGCACTACTGGGAGCAGCTCGGCGGGCACGGGCTCACGCTGGCTCCTCTGGAGCAAGGCTGAGCGCCCGGCCCTCGCCGACGATCTCGTAGAGCTCCGGCAGGACCGGGACGTTGAAGTACCCCTGCAGCTGGACACGCATCTCCGCGAGCTCCTCCGAGTACCAGTAGCGCTCCCAGTGCGCCTTGCTCGGGAAGACGGCTTCCTGGATGAAGTCGAGCCGCCCGTCGAGCGAGCGGTAGAAGCCCCAGGAGACCGCGCCGAAGTCGAGCACCAGCTCGGCGGCGGCCGCCCACCCCTCGGCGAACTTGTCGCCGCGGAACGGGTTCACGGCCCATGGGATGTGCACGAGGATCACGCGCCCACCTCCGCCCGGATCGCGCCGGGCCCCTCCTCCGTCTTGCCCTCGCCCTCGCCATCGGCGCCGACGAGGATCGCGATCTTGCCGAGGTGCTTGTTCTCGCGCATCAGCTGGTGCGCCTCCGGGACGCCGTCGAAGCCGAGCGTCCGCCACAGCACGGGCCGGATCCGGCCGGACTCGATCAGCTCGTTCGCCTTGTTGCACTCGTAGGCGTTGGCGAAGTGCGAGCCGATGATGCGCTTCTGGCGCATCCACAGGTAGCGCACGTCGAAGTCGAGCTCGAAGCCGGTGGTGCCCGCGCAGATCACGACCTTGCCGAACGGCTTCACGGTGAACACCGAGGTCGGGAAGGTCGCCTTGCCGACGTGCTCGAAGACGATGTCGGGCTGGTCCCCGAGGATCTCCTTCACGCGCTTCGAGAACGCGCGCGAGACCCCGAAGCGCTCCTTCTCCTGCTCGGGCGTCTCGCCGCCCTTGCGCATCATGCCGGCGAACTCGTTGCGGTCGATGTAGTCCACCGCGCCGAGCTGCTTGACCAGCTCGCCCTTCTCGGCGCTCGACACCACGCCCACGGCCTGCGCGCCGGCGAGCGCGCAGATCTGGGTGGCGAACACGCCGAGCCCGCCGGCGGCTCCCCAGATCAGCACGCGCTGACCGGCCTGAAGCTCGCACTGGGTGAGCAGCATGCGGTAGGCGGTGAAGTAGACGAGCCCGTACGAGGCGGCCTCGTCCCAAGACAGGTTCCGGGGACGGGGGAGAAGTTGCTGCGCCTGGACCTTCGTGAACTGTGCGAACGAACCCCAGGTGGTCTCATAGCCCCAGATCTTCTGGCTCGGCGCCGCGAGCGGGTCGAGGCCGTGGACCTCCTTGTCCTCGTACGAGGCCATGTTGCAGTGGATCACGACCTCGTCGCCCGGCTTCCAGCGCGTTACGCCGGGGCCCACCTTCCAGACGACGCCCGAGGCGTCCGAGCCACCGATGTGGTGCCCGTACTCCGGGTGGTCGCCGTAGCGCATCACGGACACGGGCTGGCCGAGCGCGGCCCAGACGTTGTTGTAGTTCACGCCCGCGGCCATCACGCGGACGATCACCTCGAACGCGCCCGGCTCGGGTACCTCGACCTCCTCGAGCTGGAAGGCGTCCCTGGGCTCGCCCTGGCGCTCCTCGCGGATCACCCAGGCGGCCATCGTCTCCGGCAGCGTGCCGGGCTCGACGTCGAGCTCCGATACCTTCGTCACGTCTACGGCCATGGCCGGGCAGATTACAGCCGTGCCTCCGGCTACGTTCCGCCTGTGCGATCCGCCTGCATCGGGTTGACCCTGGCGCTGGCAGTGCTGCTGGCCCAGGCTGCCTCCGCCGCCACGGTCTCGGTCTCCGAGGAGACGGAGGAGGAGGGCACCGCCGTCTCGTTCGCCCTGAGCGCGGCCCCCGGCGAGGCCAATCGCGTGACGGTCACCACCCGACAGTCCGCTGGGAAGATGCGCACGGTCGTGTTCCGGGACGCCGGGGCGCCGCTCACGCCGGGGGACGGCTGCCAGGCCGGCGCCGGCGGCGAGGTGGTCTGCCGCAACCCGGTCGGTGACTTCGCGAACTCGGTGGACGTGTACGCCGAGGACGGCGACGACAGCGTCGATGCCTCGGCGGTGCGTCTGCGCGGCTTCACGGTCTTCATCGACGGCGGCCCGGGCTCCGACGTGCTCGCGGGGAGCCGGACGCGCGTGAACGCGCTGTTCGGCGACTTCGTCAGCAGCGAGGTCGGGAACGACCGGGTCACGGGCGGGCGGGGGGACGACTTCCTCCAGGGCGGCCCGGGCGACGACCTGCTCGACGGCCGCGGCGGCAGCGACGAGGCCACCTACCGCGACGAGCGCCGTCGCGTGCGCGCCGACCTGGCCGCCGGCACGGCGCTGAGCGCGGCCGGCGAGCGCGACACGCTGCGCTCCATCGAGCGCCTCGAGGGCGGCGACGGCGCGGACATCCTGCGCGGCAACGGCGCCCGAAACGTGATCCAGGGACTGGCCGGCGACGACCTGATCGAGGGGCGCGGCGGCAGCGACCTGCTCAAGGGCGCCGAGGGGCCGCGCTTCAAGGGCGCGCCCGACCGCGACCTGCTGCGCGGGGGCACCGGCGGCGACATCCTGCTCGGCGACGCCGGCGACGATCGCCTGTTCGGCGGGCCCGGGGGCGACCGCATCGTGGGCGGCCGCGGGCTGGACCGCTTCGACGGCGGCCCCGACACCGATCGCCTGCGCTCGGCCGACGGCCGGGCGGAGACGGTCAGGTGCGGCGCCGGGTTCGATCGCCTCCTGGCGGACGCGGCGGACCGCCCCGCGAGCTGCGAGGCGATCCGCCTGCGCTAGCGCGGCCCGGGGGAGGCCCGCTCGCGCGGCCGCGTCCGCTTTAGCTCGCCGAAATCGCCTCCGCCGTAGCCTCCGGCAGTCGGGCCGGGTCGGGCTGCTTCGCGGTCTTCGGCGCGATCAGCCAGAAGGCCACCAGCGCTCCAACCGCGGCGACGCTGGCCGACAGCCACATGCCGTTGGCGAAGGCGTGGACGAAGGCGTCGTGCGATGCGCTCACGACCGCAGGAGGCAGCGATTCGCCGCCCTGGCTACCGGCCCCGAGGCTATGGACGAGCTGCTCTCGCTGCCCGGCCGTCACGCCCGTGCCGGCCAGCTTGTCGGCGAGCTCGTTGCGCGCCAGATGCTGGAACAGGGCGCCGATCACCGCCACCCCGAAGGTCGAGCCGACCATCCGGCTCATCGAGAGGATTCCGGAACCCACGCCGGCCTTCTCGGGCGCCACCGAGTTCATGGCCGCGGTGGACATCGGCGACATGACCAGCGCCATCCCGATGCCCATCACCACGAACGCGGGCAGCAGCAGCCCGTAGCCGGTATCGACGGTGATGCGCGTCTGGAGAAACAGCGCGAAAGCCGTCAGCGTGAGCCCGGTGACCATCAGCGGCCGCGGGCCGACGCGGTCGGAGAGCCGTCCCGCGAGCGGCGCGATCAGCACGATCATCAGCGTGCTCGGGAGGAAGCGCACTCCGGCCTGGACGGCGGAGTAGCCGAGGATGTTCTGCATGTAGAGCGCGGTGAAGAAGAACATCGCGAACATCGCGAAGGAGACGACGAACGCGACGAAGTTCGCGCCCAGGTACGTCCTGGACCGAAACAGCGAGAACTCGACCATCGGCTCGCGCACGCGCGGCTCGATCAGAGCGAATGCGACGATTCCGCCAACGGCGGCGGCGAGCAGCGCGACGATCCTGGTCGAGCCCCAGCCCCAGGCATTGCCCTCCACGAGGGCGAGCACGAGGGCGCTCAGCCCGACCGACAGCGCGACGATGCCGGGCCAGTCGATCGTGTGCTGCCTGGTCTCGTCGCGCGACTCGTGCGTCGCGAACAGCGTGACCACCACGGCTCCCACGGCGACCGGCAGGTTGAGGAAGAAGATCGCTCGCCAGGAGACGTACTCGGCGAGCGCGCCGCCCACGACCGGGCCGATCGCGAGCGCCAGCGCCGATACGCCGGCCCAGGTGCCGATCGCCTTGCCGCGCTCCTCGGGCGGGAACGTGACGGTGATGATCGACAGGGTCGCCGGCATCATGAATGCCGCGCCCGCGCCCTGAAGGGCTCGGCCGGCGACGAGCCAGCCTTCGCCTGGAGAGAACCCGATCGCCGCGCTGGACACCGCGAACACGACCACGCCGAACAGGAACATCTTGCGGCGGCCGAGGATGTCGCCCAGGCGCCCGCCCGTCACCAGCAGGACGGCGAACGTGAGCGTGTAGATGTTGACGGTCCACTCGAGGCCGGAGAGCGAGACGCCCAGGTCGTCCTGGATGGACGGCAGCGCCACGTTCACGACCGTGTTGTCGAGCATGATCATGAAGAGGGCGAAGCACATCGCGGCCAGCGTCCACCAGCGGCGATTGCCCTCGTTGAGGCGAATGCGGTCTGTCATGAGTCGAGTCTCCTGGCGATGGGGCCCACGCCGGCCGCGAGCGCCTGGCGCTCCTCGTCGGTGAGCTCCTCTATGAAGCGCTTGATGCCGGCGTACCTGATCGCCACGAAGCGATCGAGGGTGCGCCGGCCACGGGCGCTGACGGTCAAAAGCTTGGAACGGCGGTCGCGCGGGTCCTCGGTGCGCTTGACCTCGCCGCGCTGGACGAGGCCGTCCACGGCGCGGCTGATGGCCGGGCCGGACAGGCCGAGCGTCTCGGACAGCGCGTTGAGCGGGCGGGGCTCCTCGGCGTCGCCGAGCAGGTGCAGGCACTTCACCTGGGTGAAGGTCAGGCCGGCCTGCTCGACCGCGGAGAAGAAGTCGCGGCTCGAGGACACGAGCAGGTGCTTCATCAGGATGCCGAGGTCGCCGGCGACCGCGTCGCTGGAAGTCTGCGCGGCGGTCAAGGCGTCGGCGTCAACAGATGCGTGCATGCATGCAAGTATTGCAGACACGCATGGATTTGCCCACCGGGTAGGATCGCTGCCGTGAAGAAGGCGACCATCTTCGGGGTGCCGGGGTCGCACCCGACCTTCGCCGCCGAACTGATGCTGCGGCGCAAGGGCATCGACGTACCGGCGCGTCGACCTGGTCGCCGTGGTCCACCGCGGGGTGCTGCGCGTGCTCGGCTTTCCCGGGATCACGGTGCCGGCCATGCGGCTGGACGGCAAGCGCGTGCAGGGCACGCGCGCGATCGCCGTCGCGCTCGACGAGCTGCGCCCGGAGCCGCCGCTGTTCCCGCGCGACCCGGACGCCCGGCGGGCCGTCGAGGAGGCGGAGGGGTGGGGCGACCAGGTCTTTCAGCCGGTGCCGCGCCGCC
The DNA here is from genome assembly GCA_963722245.1 of uncultured Thermoleophilaceae bacterium. Classification (GTDB taxonomy): domain Bacteria; phylum Actinomycetota; class Thermoleophilia; order Solirubrobacterales; family Thermoleophilaceae; genus JACVRW01. The sequence goes on along the minus strand of CAVRKM010000009.1, from coordinate 167,024 downwards.
TGGTCTGGAACGCGCTGGGACGCGATCGCTCGACGGATGGCGACCTACCTCGAGGGGGCCAAGCTGGGCGTCCCGGTGGCGGTGGCGGTGCGCATGGGGGGACCCGTGGTCCGGGCGGCGTCACGGGCCAACCACGCCGACGACGAGCACGTGCGGGCGGACCTCGCGAGCCTGCCCAGGCTGCTCGACCACGTCGACGAACTGCTGCGCGCCGGCGCGATCGGAGGCGCCGAGCCCAACGTCGCCGACTACCAGATCGCCGCGTCGACGGCGCTGCTGGCCACGCTCGACGACACGGCCCCGCTGCTCGCCGGCCGGCCCGCGCTCGAGCACGCCCGGCGGATCGCCCCGGGCTACCCGGGCAGACGCCGAAGGTCTTCCCGGAAGCCTGGCTGCAAGCCTGATCCCGTTCCGTCGGGGGGTGGGCCTACGGTGGGTGGTTCGATGGAAGCAGCCACCCCGCTCAGACAGGCACACGTGCGCACGATCGGCGATCGGCTCGTCGTCGACGGCTTGGTCGTGGAGGACGAATGCGCCGTCCGCCTCGTGCGCGACCGCGAGCAGAACGGCGACGACCCGGTCAGGGTCGTCCGCGACGCCGTGGAGATCGGCGCGCGCGTGCTCGATCGCGAGCAGGCCGGCGCGAACGCCGAGTTCGTGAAGACCGAGTTCGAGAAGGCCTCGAAGGACGTGCAGCAGGAGTTCACCGAGAAGGCGCGCACGATCGCCGAGTTCTTCGAGACGCAGTTCGCCGCGGTCTTCGGCGAAGACGACGGTCAGCTCGCCAAGGAGCTGGAGCGGCGCTTCGGCGACGGCAGCGCGGTCTCGGTCCAGAACCGCGTGCGCGAGGCGGTGGCCGAGACGCTCACGAAGTCCCGCGAGGACCTGGTGCGCCAGTTCTCGGCGGCCGACGAGCGCAACCCGCTCGCCGACTTCAAGAGCGCGGCGGTCCGCGAGATCCAGCAGGCCGCCAGCCGGTCGGATGCCACTCAGCGGGCGCTGCTGCAGAAGCTGGGCGAGCTCCAGAAGGAGCTGCAGGCGCTGCGCGACGAGAAGGACAAGCTCGATGAGGTCGAGGCCGAGCGCGAGCGCGGCACCGCCAAGGGGCGCAGCTTCGAGGAGGCCGTCTTCGAGGCGGTCGACCGCATCGCCGGCGCCCAGGGCGACGACGCGGAGGCGGTCGGCGACGTCACCGAGGCCACCGGCAAGGTGGGCGACATCGTGGTCTCGCTCGACGCCTGCAACGGGCCGGCGCGGGGACGCATCGTGATCGAGGCGAAGGACCGCCGGCTGTCGCGGCCCGGGGCGCTGGCGGAGCTCGACAAGGCGATGGCCGAGCGCTCGGCGGACTTCGCGGTGCTGGTGGTGCCGACCGAGGAGGAGGTGCCCGCCAAGCTCGAGCCGCTGCGCGAGTACAACGGCGACAAGCTGGTGCTTGCGCTCGACCCGGACGCCGGGCCGCTCGCGCTCGAGCTGGGCTACCGCCTGGCGCGGGCGCGCGTGCTGATGAAGCGCTCGGACGCGGACGGCATCGACGCGGGAGCGCTGCGCAGCGCGATCGAGCGCGCCCTGGCGGCGCTGACCGACGAGCGCAAGATCAAGCAGCAGCTGACCGGGGCCAAGCGCAACGTCGAGGGCGCCTACGGGCTGGTCGAGGCGATGGCCGAGCGCGTGCGCGCGTACCTCGAGGAGATCGACGCGCTGGTGCGCCCGGCCGACGCGGAGCCCGCGGAAGCGCCGACGGACGACCAGCTGGCGCTCTAGGCGCGCCTACGGCAGCAGCAAGTCCGAGTTCGAGTCCTTGCGCTCGGCGCCGATGTCGAGCACCGCCGGCTTGATCTCCTTGGGGACCGCCTCCTCGGAGCCGGCGCGCACCTCGTAGGTGCCGGGGTCCAGGGTTCGCTTGATCGTCAGCGTGTCGGCGGGATCAACCGAGCCGGCCGACTCCTTGATCGACTCGCCCTCGAGCGTGACCGTGTGCCGCTCGCCGGTCTGGTTGGAGATCGTGATCTCGAACGGGCCGGCGCCGAGGTGGCGCGAGGGCGACACCGTGACCTTGTCCTTTTCGATCACCCCGCTCAACTCGAACCTGACCGGGGCGCGCGCCTTGTTCTCGAAATCCTCGTCTCCACACCCGGCGACGAAGATCGCGGCGACGCCGAATGTGGCCAGGACTCGTCCCCCCATGGCTGCGGCCACCCTAGCCGAACCAGACCGATCTTCGCGACGCTCTCATCGCATCCAGCTCCAGCTGGATGCTCGTTCGCACCCCCTCGCCGATGTCCTGGACGAGGGCCAGGTCGTCGGCGTCGTCCGGGCCGTAGCGCGACAGGTCAACCGGCTCCAGGAAGCGGATCTTGAACTTCGCGGGCATGTACATCAGCGCCGCGGCGAGACCGAACTGCGGGAAGGCGTGGTTGACGGGGAAGTAGATCAGCCCGGTCAGGCGCTGCAGCAGCGGGCACGTGGGCGAAGATCGGCATCGCCTCCTCGGCGCCGAGCACGGCGACCGGAACGATCGGCACGCCCGCGCGCATCGCGGTCCGCACGAAGCCGCCGCGCCCGAAGCGCCGCAGGCGGTAGCGCTGCCAGTAGAGCTTGCGCGAGCCCTTCTGGCCCTCGGGGAAGACGAGCACCAGCCCGCCCTCGTCGTGCAGCAGGCGCTGGGCGTTGGCCGGGTGGGCGGACACCAGCCCGAGCTTGTTGGTCAGCATGCCGGCCCCGGGGTAGCCCTTGAACCAGTCCTCGCCGAGCATGTGCAGCGGGCGCGGCTCGGGGTGCTCGTGGCGGATCGCCTGCATGATCATCGGGGCGTCGGGCGGCAGCGCGCCCGAGTGGTTCGACACGATCAGGGCGCCGCCGTCGCCGGGCACGTGCTCCACGCCCTCGGTCTCGACCCGGAACCAGTGGTGGTAGTAGAAGTCGAGCAAGCGGCTCGAAGGCGTCCATGACCCGCTGCGAGCGGCCCCAGTCGTCGAGCTGGCGCTCCGGGTCGGCGGGCGGCACCAGCTCGCGGAGGTCGCGCAGCCGGGCCGGCGGTTGCGCGGGCGGCGCCGACTCGGGCGGCATGTCGAGCGCGCCCGCGTGCGGGTCGTACCCGAGCAGCGGGCTCTCGCGCGACAGGCCGTGGCGACTGGTCGGGGTGCGCGGCTCAGCCACGCTCGAACGGCAGCTCGGCGACCTGCGCCTCCACGCCGTCCACCAGCACAGTGTCGCCGGGGGCCGCCTCGCGCCGAACCAGGGCCAGGGCGATCGGCCCGAGCCGCGGTGAGACGCAGGCGGAGCCGATGCGGCCGACCGACCTTCTCGCCGAGCAGGATCTCGGCGCCCCGCTCGGCCGGCTCGGACAGGCGCAGGCCGCGCAGGTGGCGGTTCGGCTTGCCCTCGGTAGTGCAGCCGCGCCACCGTCTCCTGGCCGACGTAGCAGCCCTTGTCGAAGTCGACCGCGCGCTCGTTGATGCCGGCCTCCTGCGGGATCGTGTCGGCATCCATGTCGAGCCCGAGGCGCGGGCGCCCAGACTCGATGCGCAGGCACTCCGCCACCTCCTCGGAGACCTCCTCGAGTCCGAGCTCGGCGCGCAGCTCCTCCGCGCGCGCGGTGGAGCAGAGCACGTCTATGCCGAGGTCGGTGCGCACGAACAGGCCCGGCGCCCGTGTCCACGAAGGAGTGCTCGGCGGCGGGGGGCGGGTCCTCGATCAGGTCGTCGGCGGCCGGGCCGATCAGCGACAGCAGCGCGTGCTCGGCGCCGGTGTCCTCCCAGCGCACGTCGCGGCCGAGCGAGTAGGTGACGAGCATGTGGCGCAGCACGGCGTGGCCGATCGCGCTCCGTGTCGAGCCAGAAGAAGTCGACGCCGCGCAGGATGCGCAGGTCGGTGCGCAGCTTGCCCTTGTGGTTGAGGATCGTCGCGTAGCAGCCCTGGCCGGGGGCGAGGCCCTCCACGTCGTTGGAGACCTGGCCCTGCAGGAAGTCGGCCGCCTCGGCGCCGCGCACGACGAACATGGCGCGCGCCGGGCGCTCCACCAGGCCCGCCGACTCCGTGACGAGCTCGTACTCGCTGGTGGCGATCACAGGTCGATCGTACTCACGGGTCGGAGGGTGCTCGGTTGCGATAATTTTAGTCTTGTCTAAAACATGCTTCAATAGCGACTTATGCGAAAGCTGTGGGAGGACAAAGTCTCGCGGCGCAAGCTGCTGGGCGGGGCCGCCGCCACCAGCGCCGCGCTGCCCGTCCTGCACGAGCTGATCCCGCATCAGGGACTGCACGGCGGCACTTCCGCGGCGCACGCCGCGGTCGAGCACCACGCACGTTGCCCATGGCGGCTCGGGGCACCTGGGCGCCGTCGGCCGCGTGGATCACGCGCGCAACGGCTTCGATCCGCAGGCGATCCTGCGCGACTTCGACGAGGGCGTGGTCAGGGGCGGCGTGCGCGAGTGGGAGATCGTCGCCGAGGACCGCGAGATCGAGGTCGCGCCGGGGGTCAAGTACGCCGCCTGGACCTACAACGGGCGCGTGCCCGGCCCGACGCTGCGTGCCCGCGAGGGCGAGCGCCTGCGGATCCGCTTCGTCAACGGCTCCAAGCACCCGCACACGATGCACTTCCACGGCATCCATCGCGACCTCAGCGACGGCATCCCGGGCATCGGCCCGGGCAACATCGGTCCCGGCGAGTCGAACGTCTACGAGTTCGAAGCCTCGCCGTTCGGGCTCCACCTCTACCACTGCCACTCCACGCCGCTGGCGGAGCACATCGCCAAGGGCCTGTACGGCGCCTTCATCATCGACCCGAAGGCCGGGCGCGCGCCGGCGGACGAGCTCGTGATGGTCATGAACGGGTTCGACACGAACTTCGACCGCTCGAACGAGGTCTACGCCGTCAACACCGTGGCGTTCGCGTACATGGACGAGCCGGTCCAGGTCAAGCGCGGCGAGCTGGTGCGGATCTACCTGGTCAACGCGCTCGAGTTCGACCCGCTCAACTCGTTCCACGTCCACGCCAACTTCTTCGACTACTACCCGACCGGCACACGCCTCGAGCCGCGCGACTTCACGGACACGGTCATCCAGGGTCAGGGCGAGCGCGGGCATCCTCGAGCTGCGCTTCCCGTACGCCGGGCAAGTACATGTTCCACGCCCACGTCTCGGAGTTCGCGGAGCTCGGGTGGATGGGCTTCTTCGAGGTCGTCGGATGACGCGAATGCCTTCGCACACCTGCGTCCTCCGACCGCCGAGGTACAGGCCTGATGGAGGCCGCCACCGCCCGCCGCCCGCCTGGCTGACCGGCCTGATCCCGGTCGTGGTGCTCGCCGCCGCGATCGGCCTGTTCGTGGCCCTCGACGCGCCCGGGCCTCGATCGGATCGGCGTCCCGCAGGAGGAGCTGACGGTCGAGCGGACCGTGCTGCGTCCCGGCGAGATCGAGCTGCACCTGCGCAACGACGGCGCCGACCCGGTCCAGATCAAGCAGGCGATCGTCAACGACGGCTTCACCGACTTCACCCAGACCAAGGACGAGATCGGCCGGCTCGGCGGCTCCGAGGTGAAGATCCTCTACCCCTGGATCGAGGGCGAGAGCTATGAGGTGATGCTGCTCACGGCCACCGGCGCAACGATCGATCACGAGATCGAGACAGCCGTCGAGACGCCCGGACGCGGACCTCGGCTTCTACGGCCTGATGGCCTTGATCGGGCTCTACGTCGGCATCATCCCGGTCGCGATCGGGATGCTCTGGCTGCCCTGGCTTCGCACCGTCGACCCGCGCTGGATCCGCTTCCTGCTCGCATTCACGGTCGGCCTGCTCGCCTTCCTCGCGATCGAGGCGCTGCTCGAGGGCACGCGAGCTCGCCAGGCGAGGGGCCGGAGGCCCTCGGCGGCGGCGCGCTGGTCTGGCTCGGCGCCGTCGGCGCCTACCTGGCGCTGGCCGGCGTCGACGCCTGGCTGCGCGGTCGCGTGAAGGGCCCGCGAGAGCGGAAAGGCCGCGGCGCTCGGGGAGCGCGCCGCCATGCTCGTCGCGCTCGGCATCGGCCTCCACAACCTCGGCGAGGGCCTCGCGATCGGCTCGGCCTACGCGATCGGGTCGCTCGCGCTGGGCGCCGCGCTGGTCGTCGGCTTCGCCCTGCACAACACCACCGAGGGCCTGGCGATCGTGGCGCCGGTGGCACGCTCGGGCACGGCCCGGCCGCGCACGCTGGTCCTGCTCGGCGTGATCGCCGGCGCGCCCGCCGTGCTCGGGGCCTGGATCGGCGCCTCGGCGTTCCACCCGAGCGTCGCGGCGGTCATGTTCGGCATCGGCGCCGGGGCGATCGCCCAGGTGATCGTTCAGATCGCGCCCGGGATCCGCGCCGGCGACGGCCGGCTGCTCAACCCGCTGACCACCGGCGGGCTGCTGACCGGGCTGGTCGTGATGTACGCGACCGGGCTGCTGGTGAGCGTCTGATGGCCGTCCGCTCGCAGATCTCCAACGCCGTCCAGGACTACGCCAAGGCGATCTGGTCGCTCGGCGCAGCGCGACGACCTGCCCGTCTCGACCTCCGCGCTCGCCGACCGCCTCGAGGTCTCGCCGGCGTCGGCGTCGGCGATGGTCAAGCGGCTGGAGTCGATGGGGCTGGTCGAGCACGAGCCCTACCACGGCGTGCAGCTGACGCCGGCGGGCGAGCGCGTGGCGCTCGAGGTGCTGCGCCACCATCGCCTGCTCGAGCTCTACCTGGCCGAGGCGCTCGGCATGTCGTGGGACCGCGTGCACGAGGAGGCCGAGGTGCTCGAGCACGCCATCTCGCCCGCGCTCTCCGAGCTGATCGCGGCCAAGCTCGGCAACCCGACGCACGACCCTCACGGCGATCCGATCCCGACCGCGGACGGTGAGATCGACGAGACGCCGACGCGCGCGCTCGCCGACCTCGAGCCCGGGGCGCGCGGCGTCGTTCGTGCGCGTGTCGGACTCCGACCCGGACATGCTGCGCTACCTGGCCGACCGCGGGATCGCCCCCGGCGACCGCTTCGAGGTGGTCGCAGCGCGAGCCGTTCGAGGGCCCGCTGACCGTCGTGTTCGGCGAGCAGCTCGCACGTCCTCGGCGGCGCGCTCACGCATGCCATGCGGACCGTGGCCGAGTGAACCAGCCGATCGAGGTCGCCGAGCGGCGCGGGCGGATCGGCGGTCGTGGTCGAGCCGCTGCCCGCGCCGCCCGAGCCCAGCGCCCTCGAGCAGCTGCGCGCCCGCGGGCGCCTGCGCTACGGCCTGGCGCTGCTCGGCCCGGCTTTCGTCGCCGCGGTCGCCTACGTCGACCCGGGCAACTTCGCGACCAACATCGCCGGCGGCTCCAAGTACGGCTACCTGCTGCTGTGGGTCGTGGTCGCGGCGAACCTGATGGCGATGCTGATCCAGTACCTGTCGGCCAAGGTCGGGATCGCCACCGGGCGGAACCTGCCCGAGCTGTGCCGCGAGCACTTCCCCCGGCGCGCGTCGATCGGTCTCTGGATTCAGGCCGAGCTGATCGCCATGGCCACCGACCTGGCCGAGTTCGTCGGCGCCGCGATCGCGCTCAACCTGCTGTTCGGCGTGCCGCTGTTCGTCGCCGGGCTGATCACCGCCGTGATCGCGTTCGCGATCCTCGGCCTCCAGACGCGCGGCTACCGCCGCTTCGAGACGACGATCGCCGGGCCTGCTCGGGGTCATCCTGCTCGGCTTCCTCTACGAGGTCGTCCAGGCCGGCCCCGACGCCAGCGGCGCGGCCGCCGGCTTCGTGCCCGGTTTCGACGGCACCGACAGCGTCCTGCTCGCCACGGGGATCCTCGGCGCGACCGTGATGCCGCACGTGATCTACCTGCACTCCGCGTTGACGCAGGGCCGCATCCAGCCGCGCGACGACGCCGAGCGGCGCGAGCTGCTGCGCTTCGAGCGCCTCGACGTCGGGCATCGCGATGGGCATCGCCGGCGTCGTCAACATCTCGATGCTGCTCGTCGCCGCGGCCCTGTTCCACGGGGTCACCGACATCGACTCGATCGAGGGCGCCTACGACGGCTTCCGCGACCAGGTCGGCGACGGCGCGGCGATCGCGTTCGGGGTCGCGCTGCTGGCGTCCGGGCCTGTCGAGCTCGAGCGTCGGCACCTACGCCGGCCAGGTCGTCATGCAGGGCTTCATCCGCCGCTCGGTCCCGCTGCTGGCTGCGCCGCCTGATCACGATGCTGCCCGCGCTGGTCGTGCTCGCGATCGGGCGTCAACGCGACCGACGCGCTCGTGATCAGCCAGGTCGTGCTCTCGTTCGGCATCCCGTTCGCGCTGGTGCCGCTGGTGCTGCTCACGCGCCGCGCGGACGTGATGGGCAGCCTGCGCAACACGCGCGGCGACGACGTTCGCTGGCGAGCGTGGTGGCGCTGATGATCATCGCGCTCAACCTGTTCCTGCTCGGCCAGACGTTCGTCGGCTAGCCGCGGGATAAGGTTCCCGGCGATGCCGCTCGCCGACGACTTCCAGGCCGTGCTCGACTCGCTGCCGCCCGACTGGACGGAGCTCGAGCTCGACCTGCGCATCGTCGACGAGGACCGCTACGTCGAGGCGGCCACGCTGCTCGTCCAGATCAACGCGATGCCGTACTCCGAGCACGACTGGCACTGGCGCGCTGCGCGCGGCGAACGAGTTCGGCCACGCCGCGGCCGCCGAGACGGTGCACGGCACGCTGGCGCTGCTCGACGCCGCAGGGCATCGAGGGCGAGCTGGTGCTGCGCGAGGCGCGCACGGGACGGGTCGAGGTGACCCAGATGTGGGGCCGGCCCGGAGTCCGTGCGCGAGGAGTTCCGCCAGCGCCGCGCCCAGTAGCCGTGGCTCGGGTCGCGCTGCACTCGCCTGACCTGCTGTTCGGCTCGAAGGTCGAGGGCGCCCTGCGCGCCGCGGGCCACGAGGTCGTGCGCGGCGAGGCCGGGGAGGTCGCCGTGGTCGACCTGACCGAGGGCGAGGTGCCCGCCCCGCCCGAGGGCGTCCCCACCGTCGCCTACTACCTGCACACCGACCAGGACACGCGCCGGCGCGCCGAGGCGCTGGGCTACGACCTCGTCGTGCCGCGCTCGCGCATGAATCGCGACGCGGTGCAGCCTGGTCGAGAGGCTGCTTCGAGCCTTGAGGCTCGCGGTCGTGACGGGGGCGTCGTCGGGGATCGGCGAGGCCACCGCCGAGCTGCTCGTCGCGCCAGGGCTGGCGGGTCCTGCTGGTGGCGCGCCGCGCCGATCGGCTCGAGGCAGCTCGCCGACGAGCTGGGCGAGGCCGTGGCGGTGCCGGCCGACCTGACCGCGCGCGGACGCGCCCGAGCGGGTGCGCGAGGCGGTCGGGCGGAGCGGTGAGCTCGGGCTGCTCGTGAACAACGCGGGCGCCGAGTGGCGCTCGACGTTCGGCGAGGGCGGCTACGACAACGTGCGCCGCACGATGGAGGTCAACTTCGACGCCGTGGTGCGGCTGACCGAGGCGCTGCTGCCGATCCTGCGCGCGTCGGCGCCGAGCTCGATCGTGAACGTCAGCTCGGTCGCGGGCCGGGTCGGGCGTCCGCAAGAACGGCGCCTACGCGGCCTCGAAGTTCGCGCTGGCCGGCTGGAGCGAGTCGCTGGGCATCGAGGAGGAGGCGCACCGGGTCCACGTCGGGCTGGTCCTGCCCGGGTTCATCTCGACCGAGGGCTTCCCGCACGACCGCCTGCGCGCCAGCGCCGCGCACGCGCTGGGTCGTGTCGACGCCGGAGAAGGTCGCCGAGGCGATCGTCGCGGCCGGCCCCGGCGGCCGGCGCGAGGTGTACGTGCCGCGCTTCTACGGCGCTGGTGCCGAAGCTGCGCCACCTGGTGCCGGGCCTCGACCGGCGCGCGCTCGGCGCCGGGCGCATCTAGCGCGGGAACGCCTGGGCCACGTCGGGCGGCCGCTTCAGGATCCCGAAGCGGGTGTCGAAGCGCGCCCAGCCGCTCGAGGGCGCGGCGGTCGAGCCGGATCGGCGGCAGCAGCGCGGGGGCGACCGCGTCGAGCTGAGCGCGGACAGCGGCTCGTCGGCGCCGGAGACCTTGACGAGCGCGGCGATCGTCGCCTCGCGGTCGGCGAGCGCGCGCTCGGGTGCCGGCCGCCAGCTTGCGCGAGCGTCTCCGTTGCGCCCGCCAGCGTCCGCGCGCTTCACCGCGAGCACCAGCTCCGGGTAGCGCGGCGCGCCGTACTCGTCGACGCGGAACTCGCGCGTGCGCACGCCGCGCTGGCGCAGCGCCACGCCCTCGGCGTTCCAGAACGCGACCACAGCGTCGACCTTGCCGGCGATCAGGCTCGGCACCGCGCTGAAGCCGATCGTCGTGCGCTTGACCTTGGAGTAGTCGCCGCCGTCGTGCTCGACCACGGCGCGCAGCACGGCGTCGTCGGACGGCAGCCCGGTCACACCGACGCGCTTGCCCTCGAGGTCGCGCGGCCGTTCGATGTCGGCTCGCGCGATCACGGCCGCCAGCGGGCGCTGGACCAGCGCGCCGACGCCGACGATGTCGGCCCCGCGCTCGCGCGCCAGGCCGAGGTCGTGGATGTCGACCACCGCCATGTCGGCGCGGCCCGTGGCAAGCAGCTTGAGCGAGTCGGTGGAGGACGAGGGGACGCGCACGCGTAGGTCCTTCGCCGCAGTAGATGCCGGCGTGCACGGCGTTGGGCTGGAAGTCGAGCGCGAGCGTGGCGGCGCCCGGGCGACTCGCTCGCCGCCGCAGCCGGCCAGCAGCGACGATCGCCGCGAGGACAAGGGGAATCCGGCGCACGAGCGTCGAACCCTACGTCGACGGATCCAGCCAGTTCGACAGGAGGTTGAAGGTGCAGGATCGCGGACCCGCCGCATACATCGCCGAGTTCGTCGGCACGCTGCTGCTCGTCTTCTTCATCACGGCTGTGGTTTCGGTGTACGTCACCGCGCCGACGCGCCTGCAACCCGAACCCGTTCATCGACTTCTCCGTGATCGGCCTGGTGCACGTGTTCGTGCTGTTCGTGCTGATCCAGACGCTGGCGGTGGTCTCGGGAGCGCACTTCAACCCCGCCGTCACGGCCGCCATGACGATGCTGCGCCAGATCAAGCCGCCGGACGCGGCGATCTACGTCGGTGCTCCAGTTCCTCGGCGCCATCGCCGGCGCGCTGCTCACGAAGGCGCTGCTGCTCGACGAGGGCGCGGCGTCGAACTACGGCGCCGTCGCGGTCTCGGACGTGCTCGACGGCAAGATCCTCCCCGGCATGGTCGTGCGAGGGGCTCGGCACGTTCTTCCTGTCTGGGCGATCATCGGCGTGGCCGTCAACCCGCGCGCGACCAAGGAGTGGGCCGCGTTCGCGATCGGCGCCGCGCTCGGCATGGCGGTGATGGTGTTCGGCCCGCTGACCGGCGCCGGCTTCAACCCGGCGCGCGCCTTCGGCCCGGCGCTGGTGTCGGGCGACTGGGGCGGCGCGGGCACCTTCATCCTCGTCTACGTGGTCGCCCCGCTGGTCGGAGCGCTGGTCGGCCGGCTTCCTCTACTTCCAGATCCTCGTCGGAGCCCGGTGCGAAGGGCGTCGGCGGCGCCGAGCCCGTCGGCTAGCCGACAACCCGCGTCCGTAGACTGACAGCGGTGCGGCGGGTCACGTTCTCGCGGAACTTCACGCTGTCGCTGTCGCGGACGTGCCGGTGCTACTGCAAGTACTGCGCGTTCGCGACGCACCGCGCGCACCTGTACGCGCCGGACGAGGTCGAGCAGCTGCTCGACGACGCCGCGCGGCGCGGCGCGAAGGAGCTGCTCGTCCTGACCGGCGAGAAGCCGGAGGTGAACGCCGAGGTGGCCGCGCGGCTGGCCGAGTACGGCCACGAGGACTTCATCTCGTACGTCGCCTGGGCCTGCGAGCGGGCGCTCGAGCGCGGGATGCTGCCGCACACGAACGTCGGGCGTCTGCTCGCGCGACGAGCTGGCGCGGCTGCGCGAGGTGACGGCGTCGCAGGGGCTGATGCTGGAGTCGGTCAACCCGGACCTGGTCGTGCACCAGGGGTCGCCGACCAAGCACCCGGCGGCTGCGGCTCGGACACGATCCGGACGGCCGGCGAGCTGCGCATCCCGTTCACGAGCGGGATCCTGGTGGGGATCGGCGAGGCGCCCGAGGAGCGCGTGGCCGCGCTGGAGGCGCTGGCCGAGGTGCACGCGCGAGCACGGGCACCTGCAGGAGGTGATCCTGCAGAACTTCGTCCCGCACCCGCGCTACTACGGGGCCGAGCCGGCCGAGATCGCCGACGAGGCGCAGCGCTCGGCCACGCACGGCGAGCCGGCGCCGCTGCCCGCGCTGGGCGACGCCGATCTCGCTCGACGACATGCGCGCGCTCGTGCGCGAGTGCCGCCGGCTGATGCCCGACGTGGGCATCCAGATCCCGCCCAACCTGTCCGACTGGTGGCTGCCGCTGGTCGAGGAGGGCGCGACCGACCTGGGCGGCCTGTCGGCCAACGGCGACCACATCTCGCCCGAGCACCCGTTCCCGTCGGTGCACCGCATGCGCAAGCAGCTCCAGCCGCGCGGCTACGCGCTCACGGAGCGGCTGTGCGTCTACCCGCAGTACATGGACCCGCACTGGATGGAGCAGGGCGTGCTCGACGTGGTCAAGCTGCGCTTCTGGTCGTTCATCCCGCGGCGCGGCTCGGGCCGGCGCGAGGAGCGGGCGATCCGGCGCGACCTGGTGCCCGGCGCGATCGCGCGCGGCCGCGAGGGCGCGGCGCTGTCGCACGACGAGCTGACGGCGCTGTTCGCGGAGACGCGCCCGGAGGCGATCGAGGACATGCGCCAGGCGGCCGACGAGCTGCGCGTCGAGCTGGCCGGCGAGACCGTGACGTTCGTCGTCAACCGCAACATCAACGTCTCGAACATCTGCATCGTGGGCTGCGCGTTCTGCGGATTCGGGCAGGGCAGGCGCTCGCCGGACGCCTACGAGCACTCGGAGGAGGAGTTCCGCGCGCCGCGTGCGCGAGGCGGTCGAGTTCGGCGCCACCGAGATCTGCATGCAGTCGGGCATCCATCCCGACTGGACGATCGCCGACTACGAGCGCTGGCTGCGGGTGGCGAAGGACGAGGCGCCGGAGATCCACCTGCACGCCTACTCGCCGATGGAGGTCGACGCCATGGCCGCCGACCTGCCGCTGGCCGAGGTCTTCGAGCGGCTGCGCGACGGCCGGCCTCGGGCTCGACGCCCGGGCACGGCCGCCGAGGTGCTGCACGACGGGGTGCGCGAGCGCATCTCGCCCAACAAGCTGCCGGTGGGGCGCTGGGTCGAGGTCATCGAGGCGTGCCACGCGGCCGGCGTGCGCTCGACCGTGACGGTGATGTTCGGCCACATCGAGGAGCCCTGGGAGCTGGCCGAGCACATGCGAGTGGTGCGCGAGCTGCAGGAGCGCACCGGCGGGTTCACCGAGTTCGTGCCGCTCTCGTTCATCCCGTTCCACACGATGCTCGGCCGCACGCACGGCATCGAGGAGATCTCGCGGGAGGAGAACCTCAAGCACACGGCGGCCTTCCGGCTCGCGCTCGGCAAGACGATCCCGAGCCTCCAGGCGAGCTGGGTCAAGATGGGCCTCGACGCTGGCGACCGAGGCGCTGCGCTGGGGTGTCAACGACCTCGGCGGGACGCTGATGGAGGAGTCGATCTCCCGCATGGCCGGCTCCGAGCACGGGGTGCGAGCTCGACCCCGAGGACCTGATCGGAGCCGCCTGGGCCGCCGGCCGGCCGGCGGCCGAGCGCGACACGCTCTACGGGATCCGGCGGCGCTACGAGCTGCCGGTAGCTGCGTAGCTCGAACTCAGCGACCAAGAGGCTCGTCCGCACGGGGGCGGGCGATCTCCGCTATCGAAAAACTCGCCAGCCCCCCGGTCAGACGCCCCTCCCGGTTGCTGCAGTTTGAGCCCCTCGGACGGATCACAGCCCGTTCACGGCTTCTTCGCGCCTTCTTCACCGGTCCGTCCGGGCCGCTTTGCCACCCTGAGGTCCCGGATGCGCGACGCGAGTTCATCGGGCTGGGAGTCGGAGGGGTCGCGGCGGTTTCGCTCGGCGCGGGCTTCTGGGATCAGCTGTTCGGCTCGGCCGAGTCGCGGCCGCTGCGGCGCGGGCGCGGCTACGGCCCGCTGCGCGGCCCCGGACGCCAACGGCGTGCGCCTGCCGGAGGGCTTCCGGTCGCGCATCGTCGCCCGCGGCGACCAGGTCGTGGCGGGCACCGACTACCGCTGGCACATCGCCTCCGACGGCATGGCCACCTTCCCCGCACCGGGGCGGCGGCTTCGTGCTCGTCTCCAACTCCGAGACACCTCGTCGGCGGCGCCTCCGCGCTGCGGATCGGCCGCGACGGCGCAGGTGCGCGACGCCTACCGGATCCTGTCCGGCACGACCCAGAACTGCTCCGGCGGCGGCACGCCGTGGGGCACCTGGCTCTCCTGCGAGGAGATCGAGGACGGCCGGGTCTGGGAGTGCGACCCGTCGGGGCGCAGGCAGCGGCGTCGTGCACCCGGCGATGGGCATCTTCAAGCACGAGGCGGCCGCCGTCGACCCGCGCGCGCGCTGCGTCTACATGACCGAGGACCTGATCGACGGCGGCCTCTACCGCTTCACGCCGCGAGCGCTGGCCCGACCTCTCGGCCGGGCTGCTCGAGATCGCCCGCGTGGGCAGCGGCGGCGCGGTCGAGTGGATCGAGGTGCCCGACCCGTCCGCGGCGCGCGAGAGCACTCGCCGGCAGGTGCCCGGCAGCACCCGCTTCAAGCGCGGCGAGGGGATCTGGCTCGAGCGGCCACACCCTGTACGTGTCGACCACCGCCGACGACCGCGTCCACGCCTACGACACCAGGCGCGAGCGCATCCGCGTGGTCTACGACGGGCTCGCCTCGGCGCAGCGCGCCGTTGCTGCGCGTCGACCAGATGACCGGGCTCGCGCGCCGGCGAGGTGTTCGTCTGCGAGGACATCGCGACCGAGGAGATCGATATCGGAGTGATCGAGCCGAACGGCAGCGTGTCGAGGTTCCTGTCGGTCACCGGGCCCCAGCACCGCGGCTCGGAGCTGACCGGCGTGATGTTCGACCCGAGCGGCACGCGGATGTACGTCTCCTCGCAGCGCGCCTTCCCGAAGAGCGAGTTGCTCCCGGGCCCGGGCGCCATCTACGAGATCACCGGTCCGTTCCGCGGGGCGCGCGCCTAGCTCTCGACGAAGTAGGGCCCGGTGCCCTGGCCGCTCGAGAACCAGCGGCTGGTGACGGTCTTCTTGCGCGTGTAGAAGTCGACGGCGTCGGTGCCGTGGGCGTGCACGTCGCCGAGGAACGAGTCCTTCCAGCCCGAGAAGGGGAAGAAGGCGACCGGGGCGGCGACGCCGATGTTGACGCCGATCATGCCGGCCTGGACCTCGTGGCGGAAGCGCCGCACGGACGCTCCCGACTCGGTGAAGATCGACACCCCGTTGCCGAAGCGCGAGGCGTTGACGAGCTCGATGGCCTCGTCGAGCGTGGCCGCCTGGACGACCGACAGCACCGGCCCGAAGATCTCCTCGCGCGCGGCGTCGGTGTCGGGGTCGACCTCGTCGAGGATCGTCGCGCCCAGGTAGCAGCCCGCGGCCGGCGCGGCCTCGCGCCCGTCGAGCGCCAGGCGGGCGCC
Source organism: uncultured Thermoleophilaceae bacterium (assembly GCA_963722245.1). GTDB lineage: Bacteria > Actinomycetota > Thermoleophilia > Solirubrobacterales > Thermoleophilaceae > JACVRW01. Next base: position 151,405 of record CAVRKM010000009.1, on the reverse strand, counting down.
GTCGTCGACGGCCTTGCTCGATCGCCGCCACGATGCGCTCGCGCGCCCGCTCGCGAGACGACCGGGCCCAGCTGGGTGGCCTCGTCGAGCCCGTCGCCGACGTGCAGGGCGGCGGCCGCCTCACGCAGGGGCGGCATCAGCTTGTCGTGCGCCTCGGCGACGGTCACGACGACCGAGCCGGCCATGCAGCGCTGGCCGGCGGCGCCGAAGGCGGAGCCGATGATGCCGTCGACGGTCTTGTCGTCACGGCGTCGGGCAGCACGACCATGTGGTTCTTGGCCCCGCCGAGCGCCTGGACGCGCTTGCCCGCCTTGGCGGCGCGCTCGTAGACGATGCGCGCGACGGGCGCTGAGCCCACGAACGAGACGGCGTCGATGCCGGGATGCTCGAGGATGCCCTCGACGACCTCGCGACCGCCGTTGACGAGGTTGACCACGCCGGGCGGCAGGTCGAGGCCGTCGAGCAGCTCGAAGGCGATCTGCTGGGTCAGCGGCACCTGCTCGGAGGGCTTCAGGATGAAGCTGTTGCCGCAGGCGATCGCGAACGGGAGGAACCAGAAGGGCACCATCGCCGGGAAGTTGAACGGCACGATCGCGGCGCAGACGCCGACGGGCTGGCGGACCGTCTCGGCGTCGACGTTGCGCGAGACATCCTCGAGGATGCGCCCCTGCATCGTCGTCGGCACCGCGCAGCGCGGCCTCGACCATCTCGATCATGCGCGCCACCTCGGCGCGGGCGTCGACGATCGTCTTGCCCATCTCCATGGTGACCGAGCGGGCCAGGTCCTCGCGGCGGGCGTCGAGCCGCTTGGCGGAGCGCGAACAGCCGGCGGGCGCGCTCGATCACGGACACGGCCCGCCAGGCGGGGAGAGCCTCGCGGGCGGCGACCACGGCGGTGTCGAGGTCGGCCGTCGAGGACAGCGGGACCCGCGCGAGCACCTCGCCTGTGGCGGGGTTGGTGACCGGCAGCTGCTCCGACGACGTGGCCGGCGTCCATTTGCCGCCCACGTAGTTGTCCAGCAAGCGAACGTTCGTGACTTCCTGCGTGGCCATGTCTCAACGCTACAGGGCGGCCGCTAGCGGAACAGGTCCTGCTCGGGCGCTCGACGCAGGACCGCCGCGCCGGGCCCATCCTCGGTCGTGACGTACCGCGCCAGCCCGCGCACCAGCACGGCTGGGCGGCGCGAGTCCTTGGCGCGGGCCAGGTCGGCTGCCGCGGCCGCGGCGTCGGCGATGGCGATCGCGCTCACGCGCAGCTCGCGGCCGTAGCCGTCCGGGCGGCCGCTCCAGTCGTCGAGCGCCACCAGCCCGGCGGCACCGATGGCCACGTCGGTCTGGCCGAGTCGCCAGGGCCGGCCGAACGAGTCCGCCACCACGATCGCGGGCCGCACGCCGCGCAGCTCGCGACATCCGCGCCCGCAGCCGCCGCGCGGACTCGTCGGGATCCGTCGGCAGCAGGATCAGCTCGCCGGGTCGGGAGGCGTTCGACTGGTCGACGCCCGCGTTCGCGCACACGAACCCGTGGCGAGTCGTGCAGATGAACACGCCGTCGCGGGCCCGCAGCAGCTCCGCCGACTCGTCCAGGACAGCCTGAACGAGCCGGGCGTCCTTGTCGTGCTCCGCCGCGAGCTCGAGCGCGCGCTCGCCCGGCTCGATGTCGTCGAGCGACCGCACGCGCCCCTCGGCCTTCGACACGACCTTGTGGGCGATCACCAGCACGTCGCCATCGCCCAGGTCGGGCGGCGCGGCCGCCTCGACGAGCGCGGCGAGGTCGTCGCCGGTCCCCACGTCGGGCAGCGCCTCGAGTGCGCTGGCCGAGAGCTGGGGCGTCAGGCCGGCACCGGCGGCCGGCGCCACGCCTGCGAGCGGTCGAGCTGGCGCAGCGCGCCGCGCGTCGACGGCGCATGGCCGCGCCGGCCCTCGAGCGTCGCGGCCAGCAGCTCCAGATCCTGGCCGGTGTCGACGTCCAGCGCGAGCGTGGGCACGCGCTCGACGGCGCACGCCACGCCCGCCGCGTGCGCCGCCGCCACGTGTCGCTCGCAGCTGCCGGGACCGAAGCTCGGCTCGATCGCATCCGGAGGGCTGAGCAGCAGGGCGTTGGTGCCCTCGCCGTGGCGGTCCGGCACGATCAGCGCGCCGATGCCCTGGTCCAGCCCCCGGCGCAGCAAGGCGGCCACCTCGCCGGGGTCGAGCAGCGGCGTGTCGCCGGGCACGAGCAGGACGCGGTCGAAGCCGCTCGCCTGAGCGAGTACTCGATGCCGATCAGAGCCGCGGCCGACTGCCCCGCCTGCGCGGTGTCGCGCAGCACCTGCACGCGCTCGCCGAGCGCCGCGGACTCCGCGACCCGGTCGGCGGTCACGACCACCACCGAATCGAGGCCCGGGACGCGCCGCAGCGACGCCATCACGTCCGAGAACATCGCCTGCGCGAGCGCCTGACGCGAACCCGCGCCGAGGGCGGCCGCGAGGCGCTGCTTGGCAGCGCCGAAGCTCTTCACTGGAAGGATCGCGATGGTGCTCATCGGAGACCGAAGCGGGGTCGCGGCGAGAGTAGCGCGAAGCGCCGGACAGCCTGTCCTTCAGGCGGCGAGACTACGCCCAAACTCCAGGATCTTTCGTGCCAACTGCCGCATGCGGTCGGTGCCGTCCATGAGCGTGTCGACGACGAGGTGCGGCAGGTCCGGAACGGGCTCGTCGGCCACCACCGCGTCGATCACGTCCGCATAGGCACGGGCGATGCCCGGCGGCGCTGGTCTCGATGCCCGCCCAGGCGCAGAAGTGCTCGCTCGGCCCCTTGACGGAGCGGCCGTCCACGAACGGGCTGACGGCCACCACCGGCGCCGGGGCGCCCGCGACCGCCTCGCGCATCCCCGGCAGCGGCGAGGATCGGGCCGATCGAGATCACCGGGTTGGACGGGCCGATCACGATCAGCTCCGCCTCGGCCAGCACGGCCAGCACGTCGGCGGTCGGCCGGGCCCGCTCGAGCCCGTCCAGCTCCAGGCCCTCCACCGGCGGGGCGGCACCCTCCACGATCATGTACTCCTGGAACGGCAGCATCCGGCCGTCGTGGCGCACGCGCGTCGTCACCGGCTCGTCGGCCATCGGCAGCACGCGCGCCTCCACGCCGAGCGCCGCGACCACGGCGGCGTGCGCCTCGGTCAGCCGCCGGCCGGAGCGCAGCTCCTCGGTCCGGATCAGGCACATGGCGAGGTCGCGGTCGCCGAGCCGAAACCAGGCCGGCCGCCCGGCCGCCTCGAGCGCGTCCATCACCCGCCAGGTGTCGCCGCGCAGCCCGTAGCCGCGCTCGTCGATCTCGTCGGCCAGCCAGTACGTGACCAGGTCTGGGTCGGGCGACACGTGCACGCCGTAGACCTCGGCGTCGTCGCCGGTGTTGGCGACCACGACCAGGTCGTCGCACTCGTCGAGCAGCCCGCGGGCGAGCTTGGCGCCGCCCGTGCCCCCGGAGAGCAGGACGACGGTCAGGCGGGGACGCCCTCGGGCCAGCCGTCGACGAAGATGTCGAGCACGAGGTCGGAGTCGGCCGCGGCGTAGCCGCTCAGGTCGGTGATGCCGGCCTCCGCCAGCACCTCGTCGTCGATGAAGGTGTTGCCCGTCGTGGACGCGCGGGTCGCGGACGAGGATCGCGTGGGCGGCGTCGGCGAGGATCTCCGGGGTGCGGGCGCGGGCCATCGCCTCGTCGCCTCCGAGCAGGTTCTGCACCGCGGCGGTGGCGATGATCGTGCGCGGCCAGAGGCAGTTGGCGGCGATGCCGGCCTCGGCCTCGTCGGCCGCGACGCCCGAGGGTGATCATCGTCATGCCCATCTTCGAGAGCGTGTAGGCGCTGTGACCGGCGAGCCAGCGCGGGTCGATCGACAGCGGCGGCGACAGCGTGAGCACGTGCGCGTGGTCGGACTCGCGCAGGTAGGGCAGGCATGCCTGCGTTACGACGAACGTCCCGCGGGCGTTGATCTGCTGCATCAGGTCGAAGCGCTTGACCGGCAGCTCGCGCATGGGGGCGAGGTTGATCGCGCTGGCGTTGTTGACCACCAGGTCGATCGCCGCCGAAGCGCTCCGCGGTCTGGGCCGCGGCCGCCTCGACGGCCTCGGCGTCGCGGATGTCGCCCGACGATCGGCAGCGCCTCGCCGCCGGCCGCCTCGATCTCCTCCGCCGCGGTGAAGACGGTGCCGGGCAGCTTCGGATGCGGCTCCGCGGTCTTCGCCATCAGCGCCACCTTGGCGCCGTCGCGCGCCGCCCGATCGCGATCGCGAGGCCGATCCCGCGGCTGCCGCCGGACATGAACATGACACGACCCTCGAGGCTCATGGGCGCAATCTATCCCGCATCAGCGGGAGGACGTCGGCGCTGAACTGCTCGAGGAAGCGCGACTGGTCGGTGCCGGGCGCGTGCAGCAGCAGCTCCGTCGAACCCGTGCTCGACGTACACGCCGATCTTCTCGACGACCTCCTCGGGGTCGTTCGAGCAGATGAAGCGGCTGGGCGCCTGGTCGAGGTTGGCGTCGGCCACCCGCTCCATCTCGATCGGGTCCTCGATGCCCTCCTTCTGCTCCGGCTTGAGCGCCAGCGCCGCCCAGGGATGGGTGTTCGTCGAAGGCGCGCTCGCGGTCGCGGTCGTAGGACACCTTGATCTCGATCATGTGCCGGATCGCGGCCGGGTCGCGTCCGGCGCCCTCGGCGCCCTCGACCACCTTCGCCAGCAGCTCGTCGTAGAGGGCGGGGTCCTTGCCGCTCGTGCAGATGAAGCCGTCGCCGACGCGGCCGGCGAGCTTGGCCGCCAGCGGACCCGAGGCCGCCACGTAGATCGGCACCGGCTCGTCGGGCCGGTCGTAGATGGTGGCCTTCCGGGTGCGGTAGAAGTCGCCCTCGAAGTCCACGCGCTCCTCGCTCCAGAGCCGGCGGATCAGCTCGATCGCCTCGGCCAGGCGCAGGCGGCGCTCCTTGCGGCCCGGGAACTCGCCGCCGGTGACCGGCGTCTCGTTCATCGCCTCGCCGGTGCCGACGCCGAGGAAGACGCGCCCGGGCGTGAGGCAGCCGAGCGTGGCGAACGCCTGCGCGACGACCGATGGGTGGTAGCGCAGCGTCGGGGTGAGAACGCTCGTGCCCAGCACCATGTCGGAGGTGCGCTGGCCCGCCGCCGCCAGCCAGGGCAGGGCCGCCGGCGAATGGCCGCCGGTGTGGCGCCAGGGCTGGAAGTGGTCCGACACGCCGGCCAGCTCGAACCCGCTGCGCTCCGCCTCGATCGTGAAGTCGAGCAGCGTCGCGCGGGCCGAACTGCTCTGCCGAGGCCTTGTAGCCGATGCGTAGGGACATTGCCGGGATCGTATGACGTAGGCTGGCGCGCGGTTTGCGACTCGAGAATCGCACTGCGCTGGTCACGGGCGGAGCGTCCGGCATCGGCGCCGCCACCTGCCGGCGCCTCGCGGCCGAGGGCGCGCGCGTGGCGGTGACCGACATGAACCTGGAGGGCGCGCAGCGAGGTGGCCGACGAGATCACCGGCGCCGCCTACGAGCTGGACGTGCGCTCCGAGGAGTCGATCCGAGCGGCCGTGGACGCCGCCGAGGCCGAGCTCGGGCCGATCGACGCCCTGATCAACAACGCCGGCTACGACGAGTGGGGCTTCTTCACGAACACCGACCCCGATCTCTGGGATCGCGTGCTCGCGGTCAACCTGCGCGGCGTGATCGCCGTGACCCACGCGGTGCTCCCGGGCATGCAGGAGCGCCGCCGCGGGCGGATCGTCAACACCGCCTCCGAGGCCGGGCGCGTGGGGTCCAGCGGCTCCGCGATCTACTCGGCCGCGAAGGCGGGCGTGATCGGCTTCACCAAGGCGATCGCCATCGAGAACGGCGCGCTACGGGATCACCTCCAACGCGATCGCGCCGGGGCCGATCGATACGCCGCTGCTGATGGCGGCGCCCGAGGCGTTCGGCGACCTCGGCAAGCGTCTGGTCGAGAACATGGTGGGCTCGACCAACCTGCGTCGCCTGGGCCAGCCCGACGAGGTGGCCGCGGCGATCGTCTTCCTCGCCTCCGACGACGCCTCGTACATCACCGGCCAGGCCCTCGGCGTCAGCGGGGGGCTTGCCAGAATCTGAACGTGGTCTCCATCCGCGAGGTCGGCCCGCGCGACGGCTTTCAGAACGAGCCCGAGGTGATCGCGACCGACGACAAGGTGCAGGTTGGTCGAGATGCTCGCGCGCACCGGGTTGCGCCGGCTCGAGGTGACGAGCTTCGTGCGCGCCGACGTGATCCCGCAGCTGGCCGACGGCGCCGAGGTGCTTCGGCGCGCCGACATCCCCGACGACGTGGCGGTGTCGGTGCTGATCCCCAACGAGCGCGGGCTCGAGAGCGCCCTGGCGGTGCGAGAGCACTTCGCGGAGGTGAACCTCTTCCTGTCCGCCTCCGAGACGCACAACCGCAAGAACGTGAACCGCTCGATCGAGGAGTCGCTCGCCGGGCTGGAGCGGGTGATCGAGCGGGCGCGCGGCGAGGGGCTGCGCTGCGAGGGCGTGATCTCGGTTGCCTTCGGCTGCCCGTACGAGGGCGACGTGCCGCGCGAGCGCGTGCTGGCGATCGCGCGGCGGCTGGTCGGCGCCGGCTGCGAGGAGATCGCGTTCGGCGACACCACCGGGATGGCCAACCCGGCCCAGGTGGCGTCCTTCTTCGACGGGCTCGACCTGGGCGTGGAGCTGACGGCCCACTTCCACAACACGCGCGGGCAGGGGCTGGCCAACGTGGTGGCCGCGCTCGGCGCCGGGGTGCGCTCCTTCGAGTCGTCGTTCGGCGAGCTCGGCGGCTGCCCGGTGCCGCCGGGCTCGACCGGGAACATCGCCAGCGAGGACCTCGTCTCGATGCTGCACGAGATGGGCCACGACACCGGCATCGACCTCGAGCGGCTGGTCGCCTGCGCGCGCGAGGCGCAGCGGCGTGCTGGGGCGACCGCTGGGGAGCCACGTGCTGACAGCGGGGCCGGTGGATTGGCACCGAGGCTGAGGACCGACATCGAGGCGCTCGCGGCGATCGAGCGTGGCTCGGCGTCGCCCGGCGAGCAGCGCTCGGCCGAGTGGGTGGCGGGACGGCTGCGCCAGGAGGGCGCGGTCGACGTTCGGATCGAGCCGTTCGGCTACCAGGGCACGTTCGCGTGGGCACAGGGGATCCACTTCGCCGTGGGCGCGCTGGCCGCGCTCGGGCGCCGGCGCCTGCTCGCGGCTGCCACGCTGGCCTCGTTCGAGCTGGAGTACTCCGGTCGCATGCAGTGGCTGCGCCGGCTGCTGCCGCGCGGCACCGGCTACAACGTGGTCGGGCGGCTGCCGGCCCTCGGCGCCAAGCAGCGGACGGTCGTGCTGGTCGCCCACCACGACGCCGCGCGGACCGGCCTGATGTGGGACCCGCGCCTGAGCCGGCTGGGCGACGGCGCCGCCGCCAAGAGCGGCAAGCGGGCGTCCCTGGCGCTCCTGCCCGAGGCGGCGCTGGCGACCGCCGCGCTGGGGCTGCGCCGCCTGCCGGCCGCCGTGCTGGGCCTGGCTTTCGCGCTCGTGGCCGATCAGGCCCGCAGCCCGGTGGTGCCCGGCGCCAACGACAACGCCTCCGGCGTGGCGGGCGTGCTGGAGCTGGTCGAGGCGGCTCGCCGACAGGCGGCCGGCGGGGCTGGAGGTGATCGCGCTGATCCCGGGCTGCGAGGAGTCGGGGATGGGCGGGATGGCGCGCCTGGATCGAGGCGCAGGAGCTCGATCCGGAGCGGACGCTGGTGCTGGGCCTCGACACGATCGGCTCGGGCGAGCCCGTCGTCCTCGAGGCCGAGGGCGGCCTCTGGCCGGTGCGCTACCGCGAGCAGGACGTGGCCGCCGCGGAGCGCGCGGGGCTGCGTCGCTGGCGGCTGGGCGCGTGGACCGACCCGGTGCTCGCCGCGCTGCGCGGGCTGCCCGCGCTGTCGATCCTGAGCGTGCGCGACGGCGGCTTCCCGAACTACCACCTGCCGAGCGACACGCCGGCGAACGTGGACATCGGCTGCGTCGAGGCCTGCGTGAACGCGGCCGAGACGATCGCGGTCTCCGCCTAGCGCGCCGCCGTGGCGGGCGTGGCGCAACCGAGCCTGGCGCGGCCATCCGCGCTGGCGATCGCGGCCGGAGCGGCGACGGTGCTGCCCGGGTTCCTGGTCGGCTCGCTGGCGCTGCAGATCCGGGCGGACCTGGACGTGAGCGTGGGAGCGGTCGCCGCCGGGGTGACGGTCTTCTTTGCCGCCGGCGCGGTCGGGGCCGGCCCGGGCGGGCGCCTGGGGGAGCGCGCGGGGGCGTTGCGGACGATCCGCGGCTGCGTGATCGGCACGGCGGTGGTGCTGCTGCTGGTGGCGCTGGTGGCGCAGTCGCTGGCGATCCTGCTCGGCCTGCTGGCGGCGGCCGGGCTGGTGAACTCGATCTGCCAGCCGGCGATCAACCTGTTCATGGCCGATCAGGTGCCGCTCGACCGCCAAGGGCTCGCGTTCGGGATCAAGCAGTCGGCGATCCCGACGGCCGTGCTGGTCAGCGGCCTGGCGCTGCCGGTGCTGGCGCTGCCGCTGGGGTGGCGGGCCACGTTCGCGATCTGCGCCGGCGCCGTGCTGGCCGTCGCGGCCGGTGGTGGGGCGGGCGGGGTCGAGCTTCGCGGCGCCGCCCGAGCGCGCTCGGGCGCCGCGTCCGAGCCGGAAGCTGGTGATCACCGCCGTCGGCGCGGCGCTCGCCTCCTCCGGGCCGAGCGCGCTCGGCGCCTACCTGGTGGCGTCGGCGGTGGACGTGGGGATCGCCGAGGGCGCCGCGGGGGCGCTGTCCGCGGCGGGCAGCGCGTCGAGCCTGGTCGTGCGGATCCTGGTGGGACACCGGGCCGACCGGCGGCGCGACTACGGCTTCTCGACGATGGTCGCGCTGCTGGTGGCCGGCGCGGGCGGCTTCGCCCTGCTGGCCGTGGGGCAGCCCGCGCCGTTCGTGGCGGGCGTGTTCGTGGCGTTCGCGCTCGGCTGGGGGTGGCCCGGCCTGTTCAACCTCGCCGTGGTCGACCTGCACCGCGAGGCGCCGGGGGCGGCCACCGGCATCTCCCAGTCGGGGATCTACGTGGGCGCGGCGGTCGGGCCCGGCGGCCTACGGGCTGCTCTCGTCGGCGATCGGATACGCGGCCGCGTGGGGAGTGGCGGGCGCGCTCTCGCTCGTGGCCGCGGTGGCGGTTGCGTGGGCCGCCCGGGCGCCGAAGTGACGTTTACCTCGTTTGGTCTCCTGGTACCCAATAGGGGAAGGCTCTGAGGCCGGTTTTCGGCACAGATGTGGGTTTCCCCCGGACCCGACCTCAGCTTTGGCGCAGGCCCGGATCACGGCATCCGGGCTTGCTGCCGTTATGGGCTGCTAGCGCCCCGCGAAGTCCGGGTCGCGCTTCTCGAAGAACGCCCGCGCGCCCTCCGCGAAGTCCTCGCTGACGGCCAGCGTCTCCTGGGCCGCCACCTCCTGCTCGAGCGTGAGCGCCAGCGCCGGCTTGGCGGCCGCGTCCAGCACCCGCTTGGCCAGGCCGACCGCGCGCGGGGCGCAGGCCAGCAGCTCCGTGGCGAGGGCGTCGGTTGCGCCGTCCAGGTCGGCCGACGGGGCGATCCGGTTCGCGAAGCCGATCCGATGCGCCTCGCGCCCGTCGATCACCTTCCCGGTCATGATCAGCTCCTTGGCGTTGCCGAGGCCGACCACGGCCGGCAGCCGCGAGCAGCCGCCGACGTCGGGCAGCAGGCCGATGCGCACCTCCATGATCCCGGCCACCGCGTCCTCGGCCATCGTGCGGAAGTCGCACGCCAGGGCGAGCTCGAACGCGCCGCCGAGCGCCGCCCCGTGGATCTGGCAGATCGTCGGCTTCGGCATCTCCTCGAGCAGGTTCCACCAGGCCAGCAGCGGCCGGCGGAAGGTGCGCAGCTGGCTGGCGTCCTCGGACAGGTCGCGCAGGTCGTTGAGGTCCATCCCGGAGGAGAACATGGCGCCCTCGCCGCGCACCACGAGCACCCGCACGTCGGTGTCGGCGGCTGCGGCCTCGATGGCGGCGCCGAACTCGGAGATCATCTCCCCGTTGAGGGCGTTGCGCTTCTCGGGACGGTTGAGGACGATGTGGCGGACCGCGCCGCGGTCCTCTGTTCGGACCAGTGACATGGCGCTCAGGCTACCGGCCGCTCTGCAATAGGGCGCCCAGCGGAGAGGAGGCGGGCGGACCGGGTAGAAGGCCTGTGCCCATGCGACGCCCCCAACCACGCCGGCGAGCTCCGCGCGAGATGGTCGCGGCGATCATCGGCGCCGAGGCCGGCATCGGCATCGGCCTGCTCATGGTCGGCGGCTCGCCGATGGCCCCGCTGACGCTCGGAGCGGCCGGAGCGGCGATCGGCGCGGGAGTGGTGCACGTGCGCAACACGCTCGTGCGCCGCTGGCTGCGCGGCCAGCTGCGCGGCGCCCGCTAAGCGGCGGGGCGGCCTTAGTAGATTCATCCGGGCCATGTCCGACCTGGAACAGGCGCTCGAGCGCGCGCGTGGCGGCGGGCCGCAGCGCCACCGCGACAAGTCGCAGGAGCAGGGCAAGCTGCCCGTGCGCGAGCGCGTGGCGCGCCTGGTCGACCCGGACACCTTCGTGGAGGACGCGCTGCTCGCCAACTGGGAGCAGGAGGGCTTCGGGGCCGACGGCGTGGTCACCGGGATGGCGGCCGTGGCCGGCCGGCCGGTCGCCCTGATGGCCAACGACCCGACCGTCAAGGCCGGCTCCTGGGGTCCCAAGACCGTCGAGAAGATCATCCGCATCCAGGAGCAGGCGCTGGAGCACCTGGTGCCGATGATCTACCTGGTCGACTCCGCCGGGGCGCGCATCACCGAGCAGGTCCAGATGTTCCCCGGCCGTCGCGGCGCGGGCCGCATCTTCCACACCGAGGTGAAGCTGTCCGGCGTCGTGCCGCAGGTGTGCGTGCTGTTCGGCCCGAGCGCCGCCGGCGGGGCCTACATCCCAGCCTTCTGCGACATCGTGATCATGCGCGACGGCAACTCCTCGATGTACCTGGGCTCGCCGCGAATGGCCGAGATGGTGATCGGCGAGACGGTGACGCTGGAGGAGATGGGCGGCGCGCGCATGCACACCAGCGTGTCCGGGTGCGGCCACTTCCTGGTCAAGTCGGACGAGGAGGGCATCGACCTCGCCAAGCGCTACCTCGGCTACTTCCCGGTCAACTGGCGCGAGGACCCGCCGCCGGCCCCGCCGGCCGAGCCGGCCGCGGAGCTGCCCGCCATCCCGACGGACGAGAACAAGCCGTTCGACATGCTCGAGCTGATCCACGCGCTCGTGGACGCCGACTCGTTCCTCGAGGTGCACAAGCGCTGGGCCAAGGAGCTGATCGTGGGCTACGCGCGCCTGGACGGGCGGGCGATCGGGATCGTCGCCAACCAGCCCAAGCAGCGCGGCGGCGTGCTGTTCGTCGACTCCTCCGACAAGGCGGCCCGCTTCATCTGGACCTGCAACGCCTTCAACCTGCCGCTGCTGTTCCTGGCCGACGTGCCGGGCTTCATGATCGGGACGCAGGTCGAGCGCCAGGGCATCATCCGGGCCGGCGCGAAGATGATCTCGGCGGTCTCGGAGGCGACGGTCCCGAAGCTGTCGGTGATCGTGCGCAAGGCCTACGGCGCGGGCCTGTACGCGATGGCGGGCCCGGCCTTCGAGCCGGACGCCTGCATCGCGCTGCCGGACGCGAAGATCGCGGTGATGGGTCCTCAGGCGGCGATCAACGCCGTCTTCTACAACCAGCTTCAGGCGATCGAGGACCCGGCCGAGCGCGAGCGGCGCACCGAGGAGCTGCGCGCCGAGTACAAGGCGGAGATCGACATCCTCCACCTGGCCTCGGAGCTGGTGATCGACGCCGTGGTGCAGCCGGCCGACCTGCGCTCCGACCTGATCAGGCGGTTCGCGGCCTACGCGTCGCGCGACCGCTCCTGGCCGGCCAAGCGGAATCCCGTCACGCCCGTCTAGATTCGTAGGGGTGAACACCGCTTCCCCGCCGCCTCGGTACCGCTGGGCGGTGCTGGCGATCGGCGCTGCCTCGACCGCGGCGATGGCCGCGGCGCAGGGCGGGCTGCCCGCACTCAGCCCGGCGCTGCAGCAGTCCTTCGGGCTCTCGCTGGTGCAGGTCACCGGCGTGTTCACCGCTTTCGGCTTCGGCACGGTGCTGACCGTGTACGCCTGGGGGGCGCTGGTCGACCGGGTCGGCGAGCGCGCCGTGCTCGCCATCGGCCCGGCGATCGGCGGTCTGGCCCTCTCGACGGTCGTGCTCGCCGACAGCTACGGCGCGCTGCTGGTCGGCGTGTTCACGGCGGGGCTGTTCGCCGCCGCCGCGACCGGCGGCAGCGGCCGCGCCGTGTTCGGGTGGTTCCCGCGCAACGAGCGCGGGCTGGCGCTCGGGCTGCGCCAGACCTCGGTCCAGCTCGGCACGGCCGCCGGCTCGTTCACGCTGCCCACGATCGCGGCGGCGTTCTCGCTCGACACCGCGCTGCTCGTCCTGTCCGGCGGGCTGGTGCTCTCGTCGGTGATCGCCGCATCTGGCTGCGCGACCCGCCGGCCCGCCAGTCCGCCGCGCCGCCGTCCCCGCCGGCCGCGCGCGACCCGCGCATCTGGCGGCTCGGCCTGGCCAGCGCGCTCATGATCGTCGGCCAGATCGGGCTCACCTCGCTGCTCGTGCTCTACCTGTACACCGAGCGCGGCTGGTCGGCCACGGCGGCCGCCGTCGCGCTTGGCTTCGTCCAGCTGGGCGGGGCGGTCGCGCGCGTGCTCGCGGGCCGCTGGTCCGACATCCGCGACGAGCGGATCGCGCCGTTCCGGCGGCTGGCCGTGGGCGCCGGTGTCCTGCTGCTCGCGGCGGCAGCGCTCGCCGACGCCCCGGACGCCGTGCTCGTGCCGCTGCTGATGGGTGGCGGCGTGCTCGCGATGAGCTGGAACGGGCTGTCCTTCACCGCCGCGGCCGAGATCTCCGGCGGCGCCCAGGCCGGACGCGCGATGGGGATGCAGAACACGCTGATGCGAGCGGCCGGAGCGGTCGTCCCGGTGGCGCTGGGCGCGCTCGCGGCGCACGGGTCATGGCGCGCGACGTTCCTGGTGATGGGGGTCGCGCCGCTGCTGGGCCGAGCCCTGCTGGGGCCGTTGGTGGACGACGAGGACGACCGCCGGCGCGAGCGCGAGGCGCGGCTCAGCGCGCGGTCCAGCCCAAGTCCATCGGCACAGCCGCTCCGGTGAAGGCGAGCCCGCCCGAGCCGCCCAGGAACGCCACGGCCTCGGCCACCTCCTCGGGCTCGATCAGCCGCTTGACCGCGTGCGGCTGCAGGATCACCTCGTTCAGCACCCGCTCCTCGGGCACGTTGTTGGCGCGCGCCTGATCGGCGATCTGCGCCTCCACGAGCGGCGTGCGCACGAACCCGGGGCAGACGGCGCTGGCGAGCACGCCGTCGTCGGCGCCCTCGATCGCCAGCGTCTTGACCAGCCCGAGCACGCCGTGCTTGGCGGCCACGTAGGCGGCCTTGAACGGCGACGCCACCAGCGCGTGGGCGGAGGCGATCACGATGAAGCGCCCATCGTCCGCCTCGCGCAGCGCGCTCCAGGCGTACTTGGCCAGCAGGAAGGGACTGGTCAGCAGCAGGGCGATCAGGCGGTCCCAGTCGTCCTCGGGGAACTCCTCCACCGGCGCCACGTGCTGGATGCCCGCGTTCGCGACCACCCCGTCGAGGCCGCCGAAGCGATCGATCGCCGCGGCCACGGCGGCGCGATTGCCCTCGCGCGTGGTCAGGTCGGCCTCGAACGGCTCGCCGGGCCCGTCCTCGTCCGGCTCGAGGTCCACGGCGAGCACCTGCGTGCCGTCAGCCTCCAAACGCGCGGCGATCGCTCGCCCGATTCCACTCGCCGCGCCGGTCACCAAGGTTCTTTGCATGAGCGCTACCTACCCGGGGCGCCCTAGGATCTTCCGCCAATGGCGCGCGAGGGAGAGCTTCTGTGGGAACCGCCGGCGGAGCTGCTGACCGGCTCGAAGATGGCGCGCTACATGGAGTCGCTCGGCTACTCGGACTATCACGAGCTGTGGCGCTGGTCGGTAGAGGACCTCGAGGGGTTCTGGCGCTCGATCTGGGAGCTGTACGACGTGGGGCCGGCGCCCGAGCGCGTGCTGGCGCGGTCGGAGATGCCGGGCGCCGAGTGGTTCCCGGGCACGGAGCTCAACTACGCCGAGCACCTCTTCCGGGGCGGCGGCGCGCGGGACTGCGATCGTGCACGCGAGCGAGTCGCGCCCGCTCGCCGAGCTGTCCTGGGACGAGCTGCGCGACCAGGTGGCCCGCTGCGCCGCGGGGCTGCGGCGCCTGGGAGTGGGGCGCGGCGACCGCGTGGTCGCGTACATGCCGAACGTGGCCGAGACGGTCGTCGCCTTCCTGGCCACGGCGAGCCTCGGCGCGATCTGGTCGAGCTGCGCGCCGGAGTTCGGCACGCCGACGGTGGTCGACCGCTTCGCTCAGATCGAGCCGAAGGTGCTGATCGCGACCGAGGGCTATCGCTACGGCGGGCGCGACTTCGACCGGCGCGAGCGTGTGCGCGAGATCGAGGCGGGACTGCCCACGCTCGAGCACACCGTGATGGTGCCGTCGGACTGGGATGACCTGCTCGCCGAGCCGGCCGAGCTCGTCTTCGAGCGCGTGCCCTTCGACCACCCGCTCTGGGTGCTGTTCTCGTCGGGCACGACCGGCCTGCCCAAGGCGATCGTGCAGGGGCACGGGGGGATCCTGCTGGAGCACCTCAAGAAGATGAACCTGCACTCGGACCTCGGGCCGGGCGATCGCTTCTTCTGGTACACGACGACCGGCTGGATGATGTGGAACTTCCTCGTCGGCGGGCCTGCTGGCGGGGGCGGCGATCGTGCTCTACGACGGTCAGCCCGACCCCCATGGGCTGTGGGAGTTCGCCGCGCGAGGCTCGGGTCACGTGCTTCGGCACGAGCGCCGGGTTCATCGGCGCCTGCATGAAGGCGGGGGTGGAGCCGCCGGCGCTGCCGGAGCTGCGCAGCATGGGGTCGACCGGCTCGCCCCTGCCGGTCGAGGGGTTCGAGTGGGTCTACGAGAAGCTCGGCGACGTGTGGCTGTTCTCCACCAGCGGCGGCACCGACCTGTGCACGGCGTTCGTGGGCGCGTGCCCCGTCCTGCCGGTGCGCGCCGGCGAGCTGCAGGCGCGCGCGCTGGGGGCGTCGGTCGAGGCGTGGGACGAGGACGGTCGGTCGCTGATCGACGAGGTGGGCGAGCTCGTGATCACCAAGCCGATGCCGTCGATGCCGCTGTTCTTCTGGAACGACCCCGGCGGCGAGCGCTACCGCGACAGCTACTTCGACATGTACCCCGGCGTCTGGCGCCACGGCGACTGGATCAAGATCACCGCGGGCGGGTCGGCGGTCATCTACGGGCGCTCGGACTCGACCATCAACCGCGGCGGCGTGCGCATGGGGACGAGCGAGCTCTACTCGGCGATCGAGGGCGTGTCCGAGGTCCAGGATTCGCTGGTGGTGGACGTGGACGACCGCATCGTGCTGTTCGTCGTGACCTCGGCCGAGCTCGACGACGAGCTGGCCGCCGAGATCCGCAAGCGCGTGCGCGAGCACTGCTCGCCGCGCCACGTGCCGGACGCGATCCACCGGATCGACGAGGTGCCGCGCACGCTCTCGAACAAGAAGCTCGAGGTGCCGGTCAAGCGCATCCTGCAGGGCGGCGATCCCGCCAAGGTGGCCAGCCGCGACTCGCTCGCCAACCCCGCCGCGCTCGACTGGTTCGCCGAGCGGGCGGCGGAGCTCACGTCGCCTCCGGCTCGCTGAGGGCCGTCGCCTCGACCGGCGCGACGATGCTCGGACCGACCTCGGCGTCGAGGCGCTCGATCAGCTCGACGCAGAAGTCCTCGGCGCGCTCGAGCGCCTGCTCGTCCACGCGCCCCGAGGCGTAGTCGAGCCCGTCGCGGCAGGTGACGGTGATCGCCGCGAAGCCGGCGGCGGTGGCGGCCGAGGCGTCGCTGGCCGAGCGGCTCACGAGCGGGCCGGCGCCGGGACTCGTCCTCGGCGATCTGGTCGCAGATCGAGACCAGCTGCGGGTGCGATCGCAGCGTGACCAGGGCGCCCTCGCGGCGGGAGTAGCGGACGGCGCCCGAGCCGACCTGGTCGACGTTGAGGAAGACCGTGGTGTCGCGGGCCAGCTCGTGGTGCTTGGCCAGGAAGGCGCGCATGCCGGCGGCGCCGGCCTTGTTGCGCGCCGGTGAACAGCGACGTGCAGGTCGAAGTGCTCGAGCGCGCCGCCGAGGGTCTCGACGAGCCGCATGACCACCACGCACTCCCGAGGCGTTGTCGTTCTCGCCCGCGCGCGTGCCGGCGAGCGCGATGTCGACCAGCAACGCGACCGCGACGATCAGCGCGAGCGTGGGGACGAACTGGACGACCGTGAGCGGCGTGCCGTCGAGGCCGGCGAGCCGCAGGAGCGCGCAGGCGAGCACGCCCAGCTCGGCCCAGAAGAGGGGCTGGAGGCCGCCGATCGGGCGGCGGACCAGGCGGCTGAGGGCGGCCTTGCGCCGCGCCGTGGCGTCGTTGTGCGCGAGGCCGGCACGGCCGGCGTCGTAGTGGGCGACGAGCACGATCGCGCCTGGCCTGCCGCTGAGTCCGCCCACGACACGACGTTCTGCGAGGCGCGCCGGCCGAACAGCCGGCGGATCGTCGGCACCAGCAAGCCGGCGTCGAGGAAGGTGAGCAGCGCGGCGGCCAGCGCGAGCGGCGGCGCCGGCGACGGGGACGTAGACCGACAGGACGCTGGCCACCACGGCGGCCGCGGCGAGGATCGCGTAGGCGAGCGGCCAGCGCGGGTGGATCGGAGAGCGACTCGATCTCGGCGTCGCGACCGAGCGCAGCGAGCCGCTGCTCGCAGATGCGCGGCGGTGCGGCGCTCCGCGTCGCTGCCGGGGGCGCGCCGGCCGAGGTCGACGATCGCGTCGAGCTCGGCGAGCGGGTCGAGCCCTTCGCTCCCTCGTGCTCATGACCGGCTGGGGAGTATGGCGAGCGCGGTTAGAGTCTCCGCCCGATGACCTCGCGACGCCCCGGCCCCGGCGAGCTCCTGGCCGGTGCGAGCGGGGTTCTGCTGCTGCTCGTGATGTTCCTGCCGTGGTTCGGGCTGGACGGCCGGGCGCGGGTGCCGGGCACGGGGCAGGTGATCATCGCTCGGGTCGGGACAACCTGAGCGCCTGGGAGGCGTTCGGAGCGATCGACGTCGTGCTGGCGGTGGCCGCGGCGCTGGCGATCGTGCTGCTGGTGGTGGCGCTGGTGTCCACGCCGCCGCCGGCGCTGGTGGCGGCGGCGGCCGGGGCGGCCGCGCGTGGCGGCGCTGCTGATCGTCTACCGCCTGATCGACGTCCCCGACATCGCCGTCGCGGACCCGGGCGACACCGCCTACGAGACCGGCCGGCGCCTGGGCGTGTTCTTCGGCCTGCTCTGCACGGCGGGGATCGCGTGGGGAGCGGGGACAGCGGTGGCGGCGGACCGAGCGGGCCGTGCCGGAGGAGAGTTCCGGCTGCGGCGCCCGCTCGGCCCGAGCGCCGGCGCCCCGCAAGCGCCCCGCGCGCCGGAGCCCGCTCCGCGCCCGAGCCCGCTCCGTCGAGCCCGCCGCGCCGCTCCCGCCCAAGCCCGCTCCGGCCGCCGGCCCGCTCGCCGCTGGTCGCGCGCCGCCATCGACGCCGAGTGCCAGGCCCGCCTGGCGTCGCTACGACCGGCGCCTCGGCACCCGCTACGCGCGCTACTTCGAGCGACCACCCCGACCTGGTCGGCGAGCAGCGCACGTCGGCCCGCGACCTCGTCGCGGCGCTGCCGCCCGGCTGGGAGGCGCCGGCCGACGCGATCCCCGACAGGCCCTGGCAGCGCCACCACCTGTCCGCGCAAGTCGAGCCAGATGCTCGGCGTCGGGCTGCTCGGCGTCGCGGCCAGCCGTGATCCCGTCGCTCGGCTGGCTCTGGGACGCCCTCGCGCCGCTGCCGCCCGCCGCCGAGCGACGTCCCGTCGATCGAGTTCGCGCACGTGGTCGACCCGGCGCTGCTCGGCGAGCGCCCGCGCCAGACCAGCTTCGACGTGCTGGTGGACGACCCGGCGGTGCTGATCGGCATCGAGACCAAGTGGCGCGAGCACGGCATCGGCGACCTGCCTGTGCCGCGGCGACGGCGTGGGACCGCTCGAGGGCGAGCGCTGCTCGCGCCGGGTCGAGCAGCGCGAGCGCCTACTGGGAGGCGGCGGCCGACGTCCTCGGTCTGGGCCCGCGCGAGCCGGGCGCGCCGTGCCCGATCAGCCCCGTCTACGAGGTCGTGCGCCACGCGGCGGCGCTGAGGGCGCTGGCGGGCCCGACCGCCCCGCGGTGCTGGCGCTCGTCTACGACGCCGACAACCCCTACTTCGCGCCCACGGGCGAGTGGCCGGGCTGGCCGGCGCTGCTCGACGAGGCGGTCGGCGCCGATCCGAGCGGTTCCGGTTCGCGGCGATCTCGTGGCAGGAGCTCGTGCCCGCTGCTGCCGCTCGACGAGCCGACGCTGCGCCTGGGCCGCCGAGAAGCACGGCCTCGATTGAGTCAGTAGGCGAAGCGCAGGATCACGAGCAGCGACTGCCGCGGCCCGGGCCAGTGCTCGGCGAGCAGGCGCGGGCCGGAGCCGCGCAGCAGGACCCGCAGCGCGATCACCACGAGGATGGCGTCGTCGAGCTGGCCGGCGACCGGGATGAAGTCCGGCACGAGGTCGATCGGCGAGGCCAGGTAGACGATCACCAGCGACGAGCAGGGCCTTGCGCCACCACTCCACGCGCGGGTCGGAGAGCAGGCGCTTGAAGAGCACGACGCAGTCGGGGACGAAGCGCGCGAGGGCCCGGGCGTCGGCGCCACGGCCGAGCGCGACCAGCACGAGCACGGCGGTCGCGTACACGAGCAGCAGCACGACGGCGGCGGTGAGAAGCGATTGCCCGAACGTCACGACGCAGCCTAGAGCGCGCGCTCAGTACCCGGGGTGGGACTCGAACCCACAAGTCCACGAGGGACAATGGCTTTTGAGGCCATCGCGTATGCCATTCCGCCACCCGGGCGTGACGTGCAGATGGTAGGGCCGTGAGCGGGCGCCCGCCTAGGCGGGCTGGACCTGGCCGGGCCGGCGTCGCCGCTCGGCGTCGTCGCGCACCTCGACCTCCACGTTCCACTGCTGCTGGAAGCCGCGCATCGCGAAGGCGACCAGAGCAGCTGGACCGGAACGAGGATGAGCGTGAGCAGGCCGAGGATCGACGGGTCGAGCGTCGGGTCGTCGAAGCCCGCCTTGTCGCGATCGAACCAGGCCGGGCCGGCGACCGCGGCGATCACCGAGAACAGCATCGCGCAGCCGGCAGCCACCGGAAGCACGCCGCGGTTCCAGCGGCTGACGACGAAGGCCATGCCGAGCAGGATCGCCGCGTAGACAAAGGAGACGATCTGCGCGCCCTGGAGCGCGGACCAGCCGCCGATCGTGACGATCAGGATCAGCGCGGCGCTCGCGATCAGCAGCAGGACCACGATCGCCTTGGTGGCCTTCGACTCCGCCTTGTCCCGGTTGGGATGCACGAGGACCGTGTCGGCCATCGAGGTTGACAATACCCTTTGTGACCCCGGATTGCCCGGGTTTGGCGGGCGTGCTGGAACTGGTAGACAGTCCAGGTTTAGGTCCTGGTGCTCGAAAGAGCGTGGGGGTTCGAGTCCCTCCGCCCGCATGGACCGTCTAGGTCTTCGGACCGACGAACTCATCCAAGAGAGCGACGCTCCTGCGATGCGCGATCGAGATGTTGCGCGGGTTCGACTGCGTCCAGCGAATGCCAAGCAGGTCGCAGTGATCGCAGAAGATGCCGCGAATGTCACCGGACCGGTTCGAGAAGAAGTAGCGCGGATACTCGTACTTCGCCACGCGCCCACTCGGCAGCCGTGTGGTGAAGCGGTTGACGGTGCGGCATCCATCCGAGTGGATGAGGCCTCGCAGGAGCTCGCGCGGATGTCGCCGGGTCAGCTCAAGTTGCCAATCGACAAGCGAGATCGGGCGAAGGTGCTTGCGACCGGGGCCGTGCTGAGGGAACGCGAACGGCAGCGCCGGATGGCGCGCGTGGACCCGGACGGCGTGTTCGCCGTTCACCCGATGGCGTCGCACAGAGGCGTCTGGGAACTCGCGACCGATGGCTACCTCGACCTCGGAGACGATCCCTGGGTAGCTCGAGTCGAGGACGATGATCAGGCACGCCGATCCTTGCGACTGAACACCGAGGCAGCCATCTCCGAGGTAGGCGCCAAGGAGGTAGCAGTAGGCGCGAGGTGCCGAGGGACGCCACTCCGGGGAGGCGCTCGCCATCCGGCGGTGGAGCGTTGACCCGCGGCCATGACGCCAGGCGCTCACAGTGGGCCGGGGGATGCCTGTGGTGCGGGCGATTTCACGATCGCCCCGGCCGATTTCCATCAGGGCCATTGCTGCCTGGAAGTCCGAGTGAGGGCGCCGTCGCATCGAGCGAACATATGTTTGCATCGCCTGTAGACGGAGTGATGGCTCCGCGACGCCTAGAATCCGAGGCCGGGGGCAGTAGCTCAACGGCTAGAGTCCCGGTCTCCAAAACCGGTGGTCCCAGGTTCGAATCCTGGCTGCCCCGTACTCTCGTATGGCCGTCGTCCCCTACCTCATCTTCTTCCTCGCCGGCCTGGGCTTCGGCTATGCCGCCATCGGCGTCTGGAAGTGGCTCCCGCTCGTCTTCCCGATCCTGCTCGCCCTGATCGCCGCCTTCAGCGAGGGGGTGGACGGGACGTTCCTCGTGCGCCTGGTCATCGCGCTCGTGGTCACCGCCGCCGGCGTCCTGCTCGGCATCGCGCTGGCCCCCGACGAGCAGCCGCGGCGGGCCGAGCCCGGCTGGCGATAGCGTTCCGCCATGCCGACAGTCGAGACCACCGGCGGGCCCATCGATGTCGATGAGCTTGGCCTGACCCTCATCCACGAGCACTTCAGGACCACCGACGAGGCCGGGCGCTTCCAGTTCCCGCACCTCTACGACGAGCAGGCCGAGTGGGACGCCGCCCTCGCCGACGCCAACGCCGTCAAGGGCCACGGCGTGCAGACCGTGGTCGAGCCGAGCGCGATGTTCCTCACCCGCGACGCCGCCTTCAGCAAGCGGGTGGCCGACGAGAGCGGCATCAACGTCGTGCTCGCCACCGGGCATCTACACCTACGACCACCTCCCGCAGTTCCTCGCCAACCGCGACGAGGACGGCGTCGCCGCGATCTTCGTCCACGAGATCGAGCACGGCATCCAGGGCACCGGCATCAAGCCGGCGTTCATCAAGTGCGCCGCCGACGCCGAGGGCGTCACCCCCAACGTCGAGAAGGTCCACCGCGCCGCCGCCCGCGCCGCCAAGCAGACCGGCAAGCCGATCATGGCCCACTCGCACCCGTCCAGCGGCACGGGCCTCGAGCAGATGCGGATCTTCGCCGAGGAGGGGGTCGACACCGGCACCGTCCACATCGCCCACACCGGCGACACCGACGACCTCGACTACATCGAGCGGCTGCTCGAGACCGGCTGCTGGATCGGCATGGACCGCTACGGGCTCGACCTCTTCCTGCCGACCGAGCAGCGCAACGCGACCGTGATCGCCCTGCTCGAGCGGGCTACGCCGAGCGCATGTTCATCTCCCAGGACTACTGCTCGTCGATCGACTGGTTCCCGCGCGAGGTCCAGGACTACCTCAAGGCCAACGAGGTGCCCGACTGGTCGATGACGTTCCTCTTCGAGTCAGGTCATCCCCACCCTCAAGGAACGCGGGATGTCCGACGATGACCTCAACCAGATGATGGTCGAGAATCCCAAGCGCTGGCTAGGATCCTGAGACCTTCAACACGCGCGGGCGTGGTGTAACGGCTGCACAAGAGCCTTCCAAGCTCTTAGTGAGGGTTCGATCCCCTCCGCCCGCTTAGCTCCAGGCCTCACCCCTCCGGCGGCGAAGGCTGCTCGTAGCAGTCGTGTTGCTCGATGCGAACGATTCGGCCTGCCGCGAGGCGGTAGTGGGCCACGCACCAGGCACTCATCCGCGTTCCGGCGGGCCAAGGTCCCGCATCCACGGCGAGCTCACCGCTCCAGCGCATGCGTGTCACGACGGTGTCGCCGCTCACGACGTGGTCGCGGACCTCGTATGACTGCCAGGCCAGCAGCTGCCGCCCCGCTTCCAGCCCAGCGCGCATTGCCGCGCCGTCGCGCTCGCTCCCGCCCGGGTTGATCAGGTTCGGCCGCTCGGTGAAGCGGATGTCAGGACCGACCAGCTCGGCGAGCTCGTCCTCCGCCGGCCAGCGTCGGTCGAACGCGGCGACGAACCGCTCGACAACCTCGACGTTCTCGCCTGTGCTGTTCGGCGCATCGTTCATCGCGTCATTCTCGACGACGACCAAAGGGTTGGCCTGCGAGATACTCGGCGGGCGATGTCGCAGGAGAACGTGGAGCTCGTCTATCGCTGGTACGACGCGATGAGGCGACGCGACATCGAGGCGTGCATTCGCGACTCCGAGGCTGACGTCGAGATGATCAGCTACCTGATGGGCGTCGAGGGCACCGTCTACTTCGGTCACGCCGGAGTGCGGCGCTACATCGAGGACGCGTTCAGCATCTTCCCGGACTGGCACCCGCAGGTCGTCGGAACGACTGACCACGGCGACACGGTCATCGCGGAGATCCGGATGGCGGGCCGGGGCGCGAGCTCTCGCCTACCGATCGAACAGACCACTTGGCAGGTCACCCGGTTCAGGAACGGCAAGATGGCCGGGTTCACCGCGTACGGAAGCCGAGCGGACGCCTTCGAGGCGGCCGGGCTGTCGGAGTAGGAGCTTTCCACTGCTTCCGCCCGCTTCAGTCGGTTAGCTTGCCCCATGGCCTCGAGCGTGTCCCCGGTGGACGCCGACACCGCCCGCCTGCGCGAGCTGGGCTACGACCAGGAGCTGCGGCGCGGGCTGCGGGTCTTCGACAACGTCGCGATGGGCTTTGCCGCCATCAGCCCCGTCGTCGGCCTGTACGCGGTGGTCCTGGTGGGGGAGACCGTCGCCGGGCCCGCGTGGGTGTGGGTGCTGCCGGTGACGCTCGCCGGGCAGTGCCTGCTCCTGTGCGTGTACTCCGAGCTGGCCTCCGAGTTCCCGATCGCCAACGGCGCCTACCAGTGGAGCCGGCGTACGATCGGACCGCGCTACGGCTGGTTCAACGGCTGGGTGGCGCTCTGGGCGTTCGCGGTGGCGAATACGACCATCGCCTACCTGGGCGCCCCGTGGGCGTTGACCCTGTTGGGCATCGCTCCGACCGCCAACGCAATCGTGCTGACCGGCATGGTGTTCGTAGTGGTGTGCTCGCTGGTCGGGGCCTTCGGCATCGACGTGCTCCGGCGGGCGGTCCAAGCCGGGATCGTGGCCGAGGCTCTTGCGTCCGTGGGGATCGGGCTGATCCTGCTGCTCGCCTTCCGCCAGCAGGACTTCTCGATCCTCTGGGACACGCTCGGCGCCGAGTCCCTCTCTGGCGGGTCCACCTTCGCCGCGCTGCTCGCGGCCATGGCTGTGGGTGGCTGGGTCTTCATCGGCTTCGACGCGTGCGTGGCCACCGCCGAGGAGACCCACGAAGCTGCCCGCCACGTGCCGCGGGCGGTGTGGTTCGCGCTGCTGAGCGTCGGCGCCCTGGTGATCCTGAACGCCTTCGCGGTGACGCTCGCGCATCCCAACCCCGCCGCGGTGGTCGCAGGGGACGACGTGGATCCGGTCACGACGGCTGTGGTGTCCTCCTTCGGCTCCTGGTCCATGAAGCCCTTCGCCGCGATCGTGCTGGTCGGCTTCCTGGCATGTGGCATGGCGGCGCAGAGCATCACGGCTCGCTCGATCTACTCGGTCGCGCGCGACGGGGTACTGCCCGCCTCGGGCTTCCTGCGCCAGGTCGATCGGCGTCAGACGCCGCGCGGGGCGCTGGTCGCCACGACCGTGATCGCCTGCCTGGGCCTGCTGCTCGGACTCGACTCGACGGCGATCGGCAGCCTGATCATCTTCGGCACCGCCGGCATCTACGTGGCGTTCCTGCTGGTCGCCCTCGGGGCCCTGATCGCCAGGGTGCGCGGCACCTGGGTGCCCGCCGGCCGCGTGCGGCTCGGTCGTGCCGGCCTGGTGCTGAACGTCGCCGCGGTCGCCTGGCTGAGCTTCGAGACGGTCAACATCGCCTGGCCGCGCGCCTCCCTCGCTCCGCCGGGCGCGCCCTTCTACCAGGTGTGGGCGGCGACGATCGTGCTCGCGCTGATCGTGGTCGTCGGGCTCGCCTACCTGCGGATCGCCAAGCCCGAGCGCAAGCTCTGATCTAGACTCCCAGTCCCCGGGGCGTGGCGCAGTTTGGTAGCGCATTCGGCTGGGGGCCGAAAGGTCGCTGGTTCAAATCCAGTCGCCCCGACTCAAGCCCCAGGAGCGCATAGGGGTGCACAGCGACGCAAACCGGGATCGCTATGCGGTCCCGGTTCGCATAGGGGCGCATGGCGACGCACCCGGTGCGCGCAACTGAGACGCACCCAAGACGCATGGGGACGGCGAAGTCAGACGCACAGGAGAGGGGGCGCGCCGCCTGCTCTACCGCTGCTGGCGCTCTAAAGATCGCTGGTCCTCGCACGGGACGCCGACGCGCGCCCACTCAGCCTGGGGCGAGCGAAACGACGATGCCCGATCCAGTTACCCGGGGATCTGTTTCACGTGTGTTGCACAGCTGTTGCACGATTTGTGCGAGTGCGCGGATCCTGTTAGACCTATTGCCGCTTGGAGCCCCGCCGAGAACCGTTTGTTTCCGCGGGCAAACCCATTCCCGTCGCGCCGCCCGCCTGGGTCACCGCCTCGCCTCTCCTGGCGAGCGCCTACTCCCTCGCCGAATCGGCCCACCGCCACCAGCGCCGCCCGACCGACGGTCGCCCGTTCCTCGATCACGTCACCGAGGTCGCAACCTTCCTCCACGAGGCGGCGTTCGACGAGAAGCTTGTCGCGGTCGGGCTTCTGCACGATTCTGTCGAGCGCGGCAGCCTGAGCACAGACGAGCTGCGGGGCAAGATGGGCGAGGAGATCGCCTCGTTCGTCATGGCGCTCACCGAGGACGCGACCATCGACTCGTTCGAGATGCGAAAGGCGGCGCTTCGCGCCCAGGTCAGGGCCGGCGGAGAACTGGCGGTCACTGTGTTCGCCGCCGACAAGCTCTCAGACATCATCGGGCTGCGCCGGGGCATCGGGCAGTCCGGCCAGGCGATCGAGGAGCGCATAGGAATCACCATCGCGGGCATCGCCGGCCACTACAGCGAATCGGTCGAGCTGATCGAATCGGTTACGCCGCGATCCACTTTCCTGCCGGCACTGCACGAGCAATTGGATCGCCTCGCGGCCGAATCGTCTGGTCCATAAGCGCGGTCCCCGGAAGGCGCCCGGCGCCGTCAACCTAGCGTGGGCACTGGGTAACCCTCGACCGATGGTCTAGACTTTCGGTCAGGTACCGCCTCGGCGGATAGCCCGTCATCTCCTGTAGCGGTCAGCCCTGAGGGGTGCCGCGGAGCAACCGTCGTTGCCGGTCAGGGCTACAACCCCGACGTGCTGGCAATCGACCCGGCCGGCGCCGAAACGCTCGACCTGCTCAAGACATCCGGCAGCGAGGCGATGTACGTGTTCGCCGCCGGTGCGGCGGCCCCGTCGCCGTACGACCTCCAGGTGCGGGTCTGGAAGAACGCGGGGACGGCGCTGCTCGACAGCCAGGCGTTCGGGCGGCTGTACGTGTCGCCGGTCGAGCTACGTTCGTTCGAAGCGGACGGCGGCCTGACCAACCAGCAGAACGTGCGTATGGAGACGAACGCCGGCTACGCCGTCGAGCGGCTCGCGGCCGCGCTGAAGATCCTGTGATGGCCAGCACGTCGAAGGTCAAGCAGCGGCGTTTCGACGAACGGCCCAAGGACAGGCCGCAGCCGAAGCCAGCCACCTGTTGGATCTTCAAATGCGGCAGGTGCGGCGGCAACCATCCGATGGGGCAGTGCCCACCGGAGCGTCCGCGGGCGGCGTGATGCCAGCCCCACCCCAGGGCGAACAGGAGCTGCGCGGACCCGCCGCCCGAGGAGATCCGACTGGGACGCCTCAGACTTCTTGGCGCGGCGGCATCAAAGCGCCGAGTCGCAGCCCACGCTGTCGGGCTACTGGGCAAGGTGCTCGCGCGCGCTGGTCTGGCGTTCGACTTCTACCTGGCCACGAAGCACTACGCGGTGCACTACCTGCACGCGACGTTGGGGCTGCCGCCGCGTGTGATCGCCGAGCAGATGGGCTGGACGCTCGCGGGCGTGCTGAAGCTCCTGGCCGTGTACGGCCACGGGGACGTGGGCGCGCTCGATGAGATCGACAAGGCGTTCCACGAACACGGTGACGCCGCTCCGGGCCCTCATCTCAGACGCAAGTGAGATGCAGACGGGGGCTTGAAGCCCATCGCGATGCGGACTTGAACCAGTCGCCCCGATACGAACGAGGGGGAGTCGCCGGGACGCGCGGAGCGCGCCCCGGCTTTGCTCCCCAAAGGGCTACGGCGCGATGGTCGCCGCGACCTGTGCCTCATCCGGATGGGACCAGTGCGCCGGCGGCTGCTGCGACGCCGACCCGATCGCGGCCGCGACCGCGCTCTCGTCGGGACGCGAGGCCACGGTGGCGGGCGTGACCGTCGCCGCCACGACGCTTTCCTCCGGACCTCCGCCCGGCCGCAGCGCGGCCTTCGCCGTCGCGACCGGCGGAGCGGTCGCGCCGCCATCGCGATCGGCGGTGACGATCACCACCGCGAGGGCCGCGACCAGCACGGCGAGCAGCGCGGCGATCAGGATCCGGCGCTGGGCCGGGAAGGGGCGCGAGACCGCGACCTGGGAGTTGACGAGCTGTGACATCTCTACCTCCTTGGGGTGGGGAGCTTCTCCTGTCGCGGGCACCCTCGATCGCGCCGCCTACAGCCGTCCTACAGATGCCTAACAGCGCCGTTGCGACCCCCTGCTGAGCCGTGTTACGTTCCGGTGCTGACCCGACCGCTGGACTTCCGCATTCTCGGCCCGCTCGAAGTGAGCGACGGGTCCCGGCGCCTCCCGCTGGGTGGCGCCAAGCAGCGCTCGCTGCTCGCGCTGCTCCTGCTGCACGCCAACGAGGTGGTGTCCAGCGACCAGCTCGTCGATGAGCTCTGGCCGGATGCCTCCGGGGAGGACGGGATGCGCGCGCTGCAGGTCGCGGTCTCACGGCTGCGCAAAGCCCTCGAACCGGGCCGCGCGGACGGCGACGAAGCCCGGCTGCTGATCACGCGACCGCCCGGGTACGAGCTCAGCCTCGGTGAGAGCCAGCTGGACCTCCGGCGCTTCGAGGCGCTCGTGGCGGAGGCGCGAGCGGCGCTCCACGAGGGAGCGACCGAGCACGCGGTGCTGTTGCTGGCCGAGGGCTTGGCGCTGTGGCGCGGGCCGCCGCTCGCGGACGTGACTTACGCCTCGTTTGCCCAGGGCGAAATCGCTCGACTCGAAGAGCTGCGCTCGACCGTCCTGGAGGAGCACCTCGCCGCCCAGCTCGAGCTGGGCCGGCACGCGGAGCTGGCGGGAGAGCTCGAGGGCCTGGTCCTCCACAACCCTCTGCGCGAGCGCCTCCGCGCGCTGCTGATCCTCGCCCTCTACCGCTCTGGGCGCCAAGCGGACGCGCTCGAGGCGTACGCCGACGCGCGCAGTGTCCTGGTAGAGCAACTCGGGATCGAGCCCGGGCGCGAGCTGCAGGAGCTGCAGCGGGCGGTCCTCGCGCAGGACCCCGGTCTCGATCGCCGGCGCGGCCACAACCGAGTCCGAGTCCGGGCCCGAGGCGCTCGTCGGCCGAGGGCGGGAGCTGGCGATCCTCCGAGACGCCCTCGATCGTGCGCTGGGCGGTCGGGGCGGAGTGGCGCTCGTCGCCGGCGAGCCCGGCATCGGGAAGAGCCGGCTCGCGGAGGAGCTCGCCGGCCACGCGCGCAGGCGAGGCGTTCAGGTGCTGTCCGGCCGCTGCTGGGAGGCAGGCGGGGCACCCGCCTACTGGCCGTGGGTGCAGGCGCTACGGCGCTGCCTGCGCGAGGCCGACCCTGCGCAGGTGGGCTCCTGGGTGGGCGCGGAGGCCGCCGAGCTCAGCGCGATCCTCCCGGAGCTGCGGCGACCTGCTGCCGGACCTCCCGGAGCCGCGTGCGTCCGACACGGCGAGCGCTCGCTTTCGGCTCTTCGAGTCCGTCGCGGCGCTCCTGTCGGGAGCCGCATCCGCGCGCCCGCTGGCGGTCTTCCTGGACGACCTCCACGCCGCCGACGCCTCCTCCCTCCTGCTGCTGCTCTTCGTCGCCGGGGAGGTCGCGGAACGGCCGATTCTGGTCGTCGGGTGCTACCGGGACACCGAGGTGGGCCCCGACCTGGCTCGGGCGCTCGCGGAGCTCGCCCGGACGCCGGGGACGAAGCGCGTCGCACTGAAGGGACTCGCACGATCGGACACCGATCGGCTGCTCGAGCTCACGGCAGGGCGGGCCGTTGCCGGAGGACCTGGCAGCAAGGGTCCACGACGGCACCGGCGGCAACCCGCTGTTCGCCGGGGAGGTGGCCCGGCTGCTCGCCGACGAGAGCGGCCTCGAGCAGGCCGACCGGCTCCCGGTTCCCGAAGGGGTCAGCGAGGCGATCGGGCGGCGTCTCGAGCGCACGTCCGACCGCTGCCGGCAGGCACTCGCGCTCGCTTCCGTGCTCGGAAGGGAATTCGACCTGGATGCGCTGGCGAAGGTCAGCGCGCTGGACGAGGACGAGCTGTTCACGGCGCTCGAGGAGGCGATCGACGCCCGCCTGGTCGGTGAGATCCCGGACGCCGGCGGCCGGCTGCGGTTCTCGCACGTGCTGATCCGCGACGCCCTCTACGAGGGCATCCCGCCGACGCGGCGCGTCGGGCTCCACCGCCAGATCGGCGAGGCACTCGAGGACCTCTACGTCAGCAATCTCGAGCCGCACGTCGCCGAGCTCGCCCACCACTACCTGCGCGCCGGCGCCGGCAACGCGGGCAAGGCCGTCGGCTACGCCGTCCGCGCGGGCGATCGGGCGGCCGCCCAGCTCGCCCACGAGGAGGCTGCCCAGCACTACCAGAGCGCGCTCGACCTGCTCGAGTCCCGGGGTCCGGCCGACGCACAACGGACCTGCGACCTGCTCCTGGCGCTCGGCGACGCGCTCATGCGCGCCGGTCGCGGCTCGGATGCCAAGCAGGCCCTGCGCAGCGCCGCGGCGCTCGCCGAAGCGCAGGGCTGGCCAGATCGGCTCGCCCACGCGGCGCTCTCCTACGGTGGGCGCTTCGGCTGGGCGCGGGCGAGCAGCGACCACGCGCTCGTGCCTCTGCTCGAACGGGCACTCGCGGCGGTCGGCGATGGTGACAGCCACGCACGGGTCCGGCTGCTGGCCCGGCTGGCGGCGGCATGTCGCGACGAGCCCTCCCGAGAACGCCGGGTCCGCCTCGCGGACGAGGGTGTGGCGATCGCCACCCGGAGCGGCGACCCGACGACACTGGCCTACGCGCTGGAGGGATGGTTCGTGGCCGTCGAGGGGCCCGACTCGCCCGACGAGCTGATCGCCGCCGGCCAGCGGCTAGCACTGCTGGCGGAGCAGATCGGTGACAGGGAGCTCCTCTTCGGGGCGCACGACCACCGCCTCCATGTCGGCTGGTCGCTGGCCGATCGAGCCGCCGTCGACGTGGAGCTCGTCAGCTTGAGCGACGTGGCGGGCGAGCTGCGCCAGCCGGCGCAGCGCTGGGCGCTGGGGACGACCCGGACCATGGTCGCCTTGATGGAGGGCGAGCTCGAGGCGGCCGAGCAGCTGATCGCGGAGACGGTTGCCGTCGGCCGGACGGCGGAGGCGTGGAACGCCGTCGTCTCGCAGCGGCTGGCGCTCTTCGTGCTGCGCCGAGCCCAGGGCCGGCTGGCCGAGCTCGAGGACGCGATTCGGCGATCCGTGCACGAGTACCCCGCGCTGCTGCGGTTCCGCTGCGCACTCGCCCATCTCTACGCGGAGCTCGGACTCGAGCGCGAGACGCGCACGGCGCTGGACGACCTGCTGGCGCGCGACCTCGCCAACGAGCACGTCGACGCCGAGTGGCTGTTCGGCATGATGCTGCTCCCCGACCCCTGCGCCTCGCTCGCCGACCGCCACGGGGCGGCCAAGCTGTACGAGGTCCTGGCCCCCTACGGCGACCGTTATGCCGAAGCGCCCGTCGAGGCGAGCTTCGGCTCGGTTGCGCGCGGGCTCGGAGTGCTGGCCGGCACCCTCGAGCAATACGACGACGCGGAACGGCACTTCGCCGCCGCGCTGGAGATCGAGCGCAGGATGCGAGCGCGACCGTGGCTGGCGCACGTCCAGCACGATCTCGCCGCGATGCTCGTGGCCCGTGGGCGCGACGAGGACCGGAGCCGGGCTGCCGACCTGCTCGGCGAGGCAGGCGCGACCTACCGCGAGCTCGGGATGGAGAGCTGGGTACGGCGCGCCGCGGCCGTGCTCTGACGCCCTAGCCGACCTCGGAGTCTTCGAGCACCGCCGGGCCAAGCCCGGCCGCGAGCGTCAAGGCCGCCTCGAGTTCGACCGGGCTTTCAGTGACCCCGCGGCCGAGCATCTCTTCGGCCCGCTTGATGCGCTCGGCGACGGTGTTCTTGTGAACGAACAGTTCCTCCGCCACGCGGGTGGGACTTCCCCCTGAAACCAAGAAGGCCAAGACCGTTTCGCGCAGCCGCTCCGCCGTTCCGCCCGTGCTGGCCAGTGGGCCGAGCTGGCTGGCGACGAATGCGCGGGCTCGGGGCAGATCGCTGGCCAGCAACGAGATGAGCTCGACGCGGGCGTAGCTCGTCACCGAGGGTCTTGAATCGTCTATCAGGGCGCCGATGCGCGCCGCCTGCTTCGCCTCCTCGTGGGAGCTGCGGAAACCAGCTACCCCCTCGCCGGGCTTCCCGAAGGCGACGAGGACCCTTGGTGGTGGCTCGTAGCCCTGGAGGGCGTCTGTCGCCGGCGGATCGAATGAGCCACACCAGACGTCGAATCGCGCAGCGCCGGAGGCGATGACCAGCGGATCTCCGCCGGTGAGCGCGGCAGCCGCCTCTCCGACGGCGCGCTCGAGCCCCTCGACCTCGCTCGCCCCGCTCGAAACACGCATCGCCACGTGGTGCCGACGCAGCTCGTAGCCCAGGCGCCGCGAGGCCGCCTCGGTGTCGATTGGATCGCCTCTCAGGATCGTCCGGACAGTCTCCACCCGCAGCTGTTCGGCGCTGCGGAGCATTTGTTCGCGCTCGGTGCCGAACTCCTCGACGAGAGCGCCCGAGATCCGGTCGACGTAGGCGAACATGAAGGCCGCGCTCTCATCCTGGCCGGCGACCAGCTCGCCCGAGTCGTCGACGCGCTCCTGCAAGGCCTCTGACCATTTCTCCCAGAGCCAGGCGTGACCGAGACGATAGGAGCGCAGCACCACCGCCAGGGGAAGACCGCGGCGGACATTTCCGCGGAGGAAGTCCAGTGCCTCGTGGGGGACCGTGATGTCGGCGACTCGCGCGCCGTGCGCGAGCATCCGCAGGACCTGGCCAATATTGGCGTCCGAGCTGGCACGTAGTTCGGCGCGGAGCTCGTCGTCCTCGATCTCGCTGATCTCCGGGATCGCGGACGAGAGGTGCTGGGCC
The DNA here is from genome assembly GCA_963722245.1 of uncultured Thermoleophilaceae bacterium. Taxonomy (GTDB): domain Bacteria; phylum Actinomycetota; class Thermoleophilia; order Solirubrobacterales; family Thermoleophilaceae; genus JACVRW01. The sequence continues at coordinate 119,616 of CAVRKM010000009.1, read as the reverse complement.
ATTCCCCGCCCCAGCTCGGGGGTGGTCTGCAGCAGCTCCTCCGCGGTTTCGCGCACCGCCGATCGAGTAGTCGCGTGCGTGGCCACGGCAGCCATCTTCTCCGGCTGTCGATGCTACTCCGAGGTGTCGGCTCGTCACAGCGCGAGCGCCGAACTTTGTGGCCGCAGCCGCCTGACGTGCACCGAGCCGGTCCTACCGTCCTTGTCGAGAACGGAAACGACCGAAAGGAAGCGCGATGGAAAACGTACTCGCCATCAATTTCACCGAGGACGCTGAGGCCTACGAGGCCCTGACCACGCTCAAGGAGCTCGATGGGCAGGGCCAGGTGGCGCTCGAGGGCGCGGCGGTCGTGGTGCGACAGGAGGACGGCACGATCACAATCAAGGACGAGGTCGGCGACATCGGCTACGAGGGCACCGCGACCGGCGGCATCGTCGGTCTGATCGTCGGGATCCTCGGCGGTCCGATCGGCGTCCTGCTCGGTGGAGCGACCGGTGTCCTGATCGGCTCGCTCTTCGACCTGGATGACCTCGATGAGACCGACTCGGTCCTGAGCAAGATGTCGCGGACCGTGCGAGTGGGCCACCCCTCCGTTGTCGCCGAGGTCGACGAGCAGAGTCCCGAGGTCATCGATGCCGCCATCCGCAGGCTGGACGGCACGGTCCTCCGACTGTCGCTCGCTGACGTCGAGGCGGAGATCGCCGCCGCTGAGGAAGCGCAGCGCGCCGCGAAGGCGGAGGCCCGCAAGAAGCTGCACGAGGAGCGGCGCGAGGAGCGCAAGGAGAAGGTCGAGGCGAAGATCGCGGAGCTCAAGTCGAAGCTCCACAGCGGCCGGTCGGTCACGGCGGACCGGAGCTAGGCGGCGGGTGACGTAGCGATCCGAGGGGCCCTGTGCCGAGGCACGGGGCCCCTTCTGGAAGGAACCGCGATGGCAAGCCATCCGACAACCGCACCAGCCGGTCCGAAGAACCCAAACGGGCGGCTCCACGGGTTTCTCGTTCCCGTCCCCAAGCTCAAGGAGCCGATCAATCCGGCGCTCTTGAAGCACGAGCAGCAGCGAGCCGAGGCGAGGCAGAACCGCGTCGCCGACAAGATCACCACCTTTTCGGGCTCGATGCTGTTCGTCTACCTCCACATCATCTGGTTCGGGTGCTGGATCGGCTTCGGCGTCGAGGACTACCCGTTCGGCCTGCTGACGATGATCGTCTCGCTCGAGGCGATCTTCCTCTCGACCTTCGTGATGATCAGTCAGAACCGCGCAGACGCGAAGCGGCAGGTGATCGCCGACGAGCAGTGGAAGACGGTCCAGGAGGAGGACCACCAGAACAAGGACCTGCTCGAGCTCTCCCGTCAGATCCTCGCGTTGACCAAGGAAGTTCGGACGCTGGTGCGGCGGGTCGAGTCCTACGAGTCCGAGGCCGAGGCTCCGGAGGCGGCGAAGGGCCGGGTGCCGCAGCGGAAGAAGTAGGGCAGGCGGCCCAGCGGCGCCGCGACCCGTCGCGACCCAGGTCCGCTCAGCCGGCGCCCGGTCTCCGGCTCGACCCAGCACCCGCGCGGCAGGTAGACCGCTCGCCAGCGCGCGTGCTCCGTCACGACCGGTGCGACCAGCACGTTCGGGCCGAGCATCCACTCCTGGTCCTGGCGAGCCGCCCTGCGATCGCCCGGCACCGCCAGCCAGAGCGGCCTGGCGATCGGCAAGCCGGTGCGGGCGGCGTGCCGCCACAGGCGCGCGATCAGCGGCGCGGCCGCGATGTGAAGTCGCGAGAGTCGCCGATAGATCCGCACCGTCTCGGCGTCGTAGGTCCACGGGACGTGTGCGTGCCCGCCGCCACCGAGCCGTGCAGGCGGAAGATCGGCGTGAGCGCCGCCCACTCCGCCCAGCGCAGGAACAGCTCCTTCGTCGTCGGCGTGCGGCCCACGTCGAAGTAGCCGCCGATGTCAGTGCCGAATCCGTACGCGCCGGCGATCCCGCGGTTGAGCATGTCCGGCGCCTGCGCCGCCAGGCCGGCGGAGCGCGACCAGTCCGTCGGCTCGTCGCCCGGCCAGGTCGCGTTCTCGTACCGCACCGAGCCCGGCAGCCCCGAGTAGCCCGAGCGGGTGAAGAAGTACACCTGACCGTGGCGCGGGTGCGCTGTCCTGTAGCTGTCGATCGCCCGGCGCGTCGCGCGGTGGAACAGCACCGGGAGGCGATTGTGCATGGTGAGACCGGTCGAGCCGTCGTGGAAGTGCATGTCCAGCCGCACCTGCTCGCCGAAGTCCTGCATGAACCCGTCGGCACCGAGATCGAGGGCCTCGTGGATGCGCCGCGACCACCACCGCACGCGCGGCCGGGTCGGTGAAGTCGATCATCGCCGCGTCGGTGAAGAAGTTCGACTGGAACACGTAGGGCTGCCCGTCGGCTCGCGTCGCGACGTAGCCCCGGCGGATCGCCTCGTCGAGCAGCTCCGGGCGGTCGGTGCCGATCGCGTCCCGGCCGACGAACGCGCGGAAGTAGAGCAGCACGCGGATTCCGTTCGCGCGGAACCGGGCGATCAGGCGCCGCAGGACGGGACGCGGGATGAACTCCCAAGCCTCGATCCGGTACGAGCCCACCGGCAATGCGATGGCGCCGGATCTGATCCAGGTCACGGCGCACCTCGCCCAGATAGGTCGCGGGTGACTGCGGCGGAAAGCGCACGAGCCGGTCCAGCTGCGGGCGCAGCGCCCAGCGCGGCGGCACCCGCTGGCGCCCGCTCAGGCCGGTGAGCGTGCGGATCGCGCGCGGGGCGCGGCCGGGCGCCACGACGTAGTCGAGCCCGCGGGCGGAGGCGGCCACCTGCCATGCGTCTGGCCGGTCCGAGGCCATGCGCCAGCGCGTCAGCTCGTCGCGCAGCGACAGGAACCCGTACGGGCGCGACGAGACGAACGAGGACTGGACGAAATAGGCGCCGGTCGGCCCGCTCGGCGACATGTACCGGTCGCGCGGCTCCGGCGCTCCCGGCGGAGCCTCCGCAGAGAGGTTGGTCTGGTTGAGGAAGCTCTCGAGCGCGTTGCCGCGCTGGTCGATCGCGTTGTGACGGCCGCCGAACCCGTGGAAGGCCTCGTTGGCGCCCGGACGCGAACGAGTCGGCCACGACCGCCACGCCGGCGTCGGGCGTGGGCCGCACGGACACGCGGATCGACCCGGCGCCGCTGCGGCCGGATCGTCACGAGCAGTCGCCGCCCGGTCGGGTCGTTCGTCGAGAGCACGAGCCGCACTCCCGCGCCGGTGCGGTGCGCGCCGACCACCGATCGCGCGGAGTACTGCACGCCGCTGCGCTGCGCTTGCATGAGGTCGCCCACGAACGGCCCCGGGCCCGGGTACTGCTCGATCTGCTCCTGCCCGACGGTGAACGTGAGCGGCGCGTACAGGGTCGTCTCCGGGAGCAGATCGACCCCGCCCGGCTCCGGATCGACGGTGACCGGCTCGACGAGCGGTGGAGGCCGCCTGTTCGCGACCTGCGCCAGCACCGTACGCCCGTGCCGGTCGCGGAAGGAAATCCGGACCGGGTCGCGCGTGACCACCGCCGAGGCCCCACGCCCCGCCACGACGATGCGCGCGGGGCCGATCTGCACCACGGGTGGAGCCGGTGGGGGCGCGGCCAGCATCGCCGCGATCCTCTCAGCTAGCGCTTCGTGAACGTGGCGGTGAAGGTGCCGTTCGCGTTCGCGGTGATCGGGTGCACCCGCGCTCCGCCGTCCGACCACGACGTGAAGTCGTAGGTCCCCGACGGCAGCGTCTGCGGCGTCGGCGCCACGAGGCCGTTGTCCGACTTCTGGATCACGGTCTTGGTGAACGGAGTGGTGAGGCTGGTCCCGTTCAGACGTGAGCGTCAGCCCGCTCGGGTTCGACGCGAACGACAGCGTCACGGTCTTCGGGTCGAGCCGGATCGTCCGCGTGTCGGTCAGGCCGCCGCTGTCGGTCGCGGTGAGCTGGTCAGCTCGAGGTACGACGGGTACTCGTGGTCGGGCGCCCCGAACGAGTCGCTCGCCGTCGCCGACCAGGTCTCGCACGGTGTGCTCGTGGCAGTTCGAGGGGCAGTGCTGGAGCGCGAGCTTCCAGCTCAGGGCGCTCGGCGGGAGGGTTGCCGTCCTGCGCGTCGGTGGCCGAGCCCTGAAGGTGATCGGGTCGCCGACCTTCCAGGTGAGCCCCGGTGCTGGCGAGGTGATCGTGGCCGTCGGCGGCGTGTTGCCCGCCGAGATCGCGACGGCGTCGGTCGCCGACGCCTCGTGGTCGTCGGTCACCCTCACGCCGGCGAGGTAGCTGCCCGCGTCGGGTACGTGAACTGCGCCGTCGGCCCGGTGGCGTCGTCGTAGGCGCCGTCACCGTCGAGGTCCCAGTCGTAGGTGATCGTGTCGCCGGGGTCCGGGTCGCTCGAGCCGGTCGCGCTGAAGTCCACGTGCAGCGGCGTCGCGCCGTTCGTCGGGGTGGCGCTGACGACCGCCCGCGGCGCCTGGTTGCCCGGCGGTGTAGTGGATGCGCCTGATCAGGTCGCCGTTGAGGTCCGGGTAGAAGAGGTCGCCGCCGGGGCCGAACTGGAGATCGACCGCGCCCGATGCACGGTGCCGGAAGGCTCTGATCCGTCCCGGGTTCGGGCAGCGTCGCCGCCGCTCCGCTCCATCACCCAGATGCATCCGCGCGAGTAGTCGGCGAAGAACAGCGCGCCGTCGAACTCGGCCGGCCACGGGCTGCCCGGCGGGGTGAAGGCCAGGCCGGAGATCGAGGAGCTGCCCGGTCGGGCACGACTCCTCGGGGAAGACCTTGGCGCCGTGGGCTGTAGGGTAGTACGGCGGCCGCGCGACGGCGCCGCTGGGTAGAGGCTCTCGCACAGGCTCAGGTCGAGCGCGTCGTAGCCGCGCCTGGCGGCCGCTGCCCTCGTAGCAGGGCCAGCCGAAGTTCTCGAGCCAGCCGGGCGGCTTGGGGATGCGGTCGATCTCCTCCCAGTCGTCCCAGCCGACGTCGCCGATCCAGGGCTCGCTGGTGCCCGGCCTGATCGTGAAGCGGAACGGGTTGCGCAGGCCGTAGGCGATGATCCGGCGCGCGTTGGGGTCGGCGCTCGACGCCGACGGGTTGTCGGGGAGCGCCTGCGCCGGTGTCCGGGTCGACTCGGATCACCGTGCCGGTCAGCCCGGTCGGGTCCGCCGCCGGTGCGGATGTCCTGGGCGCGCAGCGCGCCGCCCTCGGCGGTCGGCGGCGGTCTGGTCGCCCGCCCGCCCGCCGGGCGGGTCGCCGCACGGGTTCTTGGGGTTGCCCGACTGCCCGTAGTCGGCGTAGTCGAAGCTCGCGCCCTCGCCGCCGCTGGCGTAGAGGGCGCCGTCGGCGCCGAACTCGAGGTCGCCGATCGAGTGGCTCGGGAACTGCTGGCACCAGTCCTCGATCAGCACCTGCTCGGGGCCCGCCTGGTTGCCGTTCGCCTGGATCCGCGACAGCCGGCCGCTGACGACGCAACCGTCGGTCGTCGGTCCCGGCGGCGACGGGCAGGGGTCGCCGCTCGCCCCGGCGGTGCCCCAGCCGGGCGCGGTGCCGCCGATCGCGGCGTCGTAGGTGTAGAGGACGTAGATGAACGGCTTGGCCGGGAAATCCGGGTCGAGCGCGAGGCCGAGCAGGCCGCGGTCCCAGTAGTTGTGCACCTTCGTGCGCAGGTCGGCGAAGACGGTCGGCGTGGTGTCGCCAAGGCCGTCGAAGACCTTGATGATCCCGCTCTTCTCGGAGACGAAGACGCGGCCGTCGGGCGAGAAGCGCACGGCGGTCGGCTGGGTCAGCCCGCTGAAGGCGACGGTCTCCTGGAAGCCGGGCAGCAACCCGGGCGAGCCGGTCCGGAAGGTCGCGTCGGTGCCGCAGCCCGAGCCGTCGGCGTTCGAGGCGCACGCGCGGAAGTGGTAGAGCGTGTCGGGACTGAGGCCGGTGACCCGCTCCGACACGTTCTTCGTGTCGGTGCCCGAGCCGCCGTCGCGGTGAGGGGTCGACGTGCCCGTAGGAGGTCGACGTGCCGTACTGGAACCAGTACTGCGTCGGCTTGCCGCCGGCGGTTCCGTGGGCGCGCAGCGTCGCCGCCTGGTCGGTGACGTCGGTGGGCGGGTCCGTGGCCCCGCCCGCGCAGCCGGCCGCCACGAGTGCGAACAGCGCGAGTGTGATGGCGGTGCGGTGCAGTTCGGAGGTCTGATCGACGGATGGAACGATCGCCGCGTCCGTGCTGCGATCTAATGACTATGCCCAACTCACTCAGGTCGTGTCAACGCATAACCCATGCCGGTAAGGTCGCCCCGCATGGAGATCGTGCTCGTCCGCCACGGCGAGACCGAGTGGAGCAGGGACGGGCGCCACACCGGACGAACGGACCTCCCGCTGACCGAGAACGGCCGCCGCGCAAGCCGAGTTGCTGCGCGGCGCGCTCGCGGAGTGGGGCTTCGCGCAGGTGCTGTCGAGCCCGCTCCAGCGGGCGCTCGAGACCTGTCGGCTTGCCGGCCTCGGCGACTCGGCGCAGACGACCGACGACCTGCGCGAATGGGACTACGGCGAGTACGAGGGGATCACCACGGCGCAGATCCGCGAGTCGCGGCCGGACTGGTACCTCTGGCGCGACGGCTGCCCGGGCGGCGAGCAGGCCGCCGACGTCGGCGCGGCGCGTGGACCGCGTGATCGCGTCGCTCGGAGACGGGCGACGTCGCGCTGTTCGCGCACGGCCACGTGCTGCGGGTGTTGGCGGCGCGCTGGATCGGGCTCGAGCCGGAGGCCGGGGCCCTGCTCGCGCTCGGCACCGGCACGCTCTCGGTGCTCGGCTACGAGCGCGAGACGCGAGTGGTCAAGCGGTGGAACTCGCCGGTTCTCGGCGCGGGACCACCGCCCCGACCAGCGCCACCAGCGGGACGAACAGCCCCACGAGCCGGCGAACTTGCGCCCCCTGCGAAAGCACACGATCGCCAGGGCCACGCCGAGCAGCTGGATCGGGACGGCGACCCAGGCGTGGTTGTCCTGTGTCCCCGCCAGCACCAGCACGGCGTCCCACACGTCGACCCAGAACTCCAGGCCGAGCACCGCGATCACGAGCAGCGAGGTGGTCACCACCACCGCGTCGATCGACTGGCGCCCCTTGTCCGACCAATAGACGTCCGAGAGGTTGAGCCAGAGCGCGAACTCGTCCAGCGTCAGGCCCATGCCGATGCCGAAGCCGATCGCGACGAACTCGAACCAGGGGCTGGGTAGGTCGGTGGAGATTCCGAGGTAGCCCATCGACAGCAGCAGCAGGATCCCCCAGACCAGGTGGTGGACGTGCGTGCCGCCCTTGGTCTCGACGTTGCCGGGCCACCACGAGACCTGCGCGCGGATCATGTGCGCGCTCGTGCGGATGAACCCGAACGAGCAGACGAAGGCGATCAGGATCAGGAAATGCGTCTCCTTGCCCGGGACCTGGATGTGCTGGTCATAGGCGCGCGTGATGTCGTCCCACAGCTGTTCCACCCGGGGCCGATCGTAGCCTCCGCAACCGATCCACGGGCTCGACTACACGGACTTGGTCTTGGTGCTCGCCGCGGCGACGGCGGCTCCGCTGCTGGTCGACCTGCTCCCGCTCCCGAACGTGCCGCCGATCGTGAGCGAGATCGTCGCCGGCATCGTGATCGGGCCGGTGGCGCTGGACCTGATCGACGCCACGGCGCCGCTGGACGTCTTCGCGTCGATCGGCCTCGTGTTCCTTTTCTTCCTGGCCGGCCTGGAGATCGCGTTCGATGCGCACGACGATCGGCACCTCGGCCTGGTCGGCGCCGCCTTCCTGATCTCGCTCGGCCTGGCGCTGGCCGTCGCGCTGATCTTCGACGCCGTCGAGCTCGTTGATGCCCCGCTGCTGGTGGCGATCATCCTGGCGGCCACGTCGTTCGGAATCGTGGTGGCGGTGCTCAACGACGCCGGCCAGACGGGCACGCCGTTCGGCCAGCTCGTGATCGCCGCCGCCTCGATCGCGGACTTCACCACGGTCGTCCTGCTGTCGCTGTTCTTCTCGTCGTCCGGCGCCAGCTTCGAGACGACGCTCGTCCTGATGCTGCTCTTCCTCGGCGTGGTCGCCGTGATCGGCCTGGTCATCGCGGGCGCGCGCGGCTCGGCCGCGCTGAAGGCGACCGTCACGCGCCTGCAGCGCACCAGCGCCCAGATCGGCGTGCGGATCGCGTTCCTGTTGCTGGTGGTGCTGGTCTACATGTCCGAGGAGTTCGGCCTGGAGGTGGTGCTGGGTGCCTTCCTGGCCGGTGCGATGGTCAGCCTGCTCGACCGCGAGCACGCCGTGCGCAGCACCGGCCTGCAGGACGAAGCTCGAGGGAATCGGCTTCGGCGTGTTCATCCCGGTCTTCTTCGTCGTGAGTGGAGTGAGGCTGGATCTCGACTCGTTGTTCGACTCGCTCGACACCGTCGTGCTCGTGCCGCTCACCGTGCTCGCCCTGCTGCTGGTCCGCGGTGCGCCCGCGCTCATCTACCGGCGCTTCGTGCCGCGCCGCGAGGCGCTCTCGGCCGGGCTGCTGCAGGCCACCTCGCTGTCGTTCATCGTCGCCGCCACCCAGATCGGCGTGGAGATCGGCAAGCTCGATTCGGCGGCGGCCGCCGCGCTGGTCACAGGCGGCGTGATCTCGGTGCTGCTCTTCCCGGCGGTGGCCCTCAGGCTGCTGCGGCCGGCGTGAGGGACTAGACGCGCCGGTGGCGCTGCAGCCACGCCACCAGCGCCTGCGAGGTCGGTGCCGACCTTCTCGCGATCGATCCCGTGGTCGAAGGGCGCCGCGCTCGGCCACGATGCCGTTGACGGCGACCGTGTAGACGACGTCCGGGCGGAGCTCGCGCGGGCCGGACACGAGCAGGCCGGGCTGGTCGGCCTGAGCGCGAGCAGGTCGCGCCCGCCATGCGTAGAGCGCCAGACCGGGTGCTCGTAGGCCTGCACCTCGAACGCGTCGGAGTAGGTGATCGGACCGGCGTCGATGTCCGAGCGGGTGTTGCCGGGGTTGAGGAAGGCGATGTCGGCGCCGGCGAAGGCGCGCTGGGCGTCCACCGCAATTCGGTCGACGGCCTCGTTGTCGAGCTCGTGAGCGGCGTAGCCGACGACCCGGTTCGCCAGCGGCGCCACCCGCTCGCGGTAGCTCTCGACCAGGCTCAGCAGGTCCGGGTCGGGCTTGATGCCCGCGTGGCGGGTGGGCATCGACGACGGCCGACTTCGAGACCACGTCGCCGGTCGCGCGGTCGACGGTGATCTTCACCCGGTCGAAGGCGACCCCGTAGGAGAGCGCCTCGACGACGAGCTTGCCGTCCGACGTCGAGGTTGAGCCGCGAGTGCGTGTGGCCGGCGACGACCACGTCGACGGCCGGGTCCATCTGGCGCGCCTCGTCGACGATCTCGCCGGCGGCGTTGTCGCCCTCCTGGAAGGCGCCCGCGTGGGCGAGCACGACGATCGCCTCGACGCCCTGGCGCTGCAGCTCGGGCACGTAGCGGTTGACCGTGTCCGAGAGGTCGGTCCAGCGGAACTGGCGCGCGAACTCGGAGAGCAGGAAGTACGGCGTGTCGGTGGTCGTGACCCCGATGAAGCCGACCTTCGACGCCGTCGCGCTCGACGATCTTGTAGGGCGGCAGGACCAGGCTCGCCGCCGTCCCGCGGTCGACGGTGTTGGCCGCGACGTAGGGGTAGTGCGCGTGGTGCACCAGCCGCAGCGTCTCGGCGCCGCCCTCGTCGAACTCGTGGTTGCCGAGCGTGCCGACGTCGAAGCCCATCAGGTTGGTCGCCTCGATCGTGGGCTCGTCCGTGCCAGTGGCTCGAGATCAGCGGCGAGGCGCCGACCATGTCGCCCGCGTGCACGCGGATCGTGCGGTCGCGGATGCGAGGTCGCCGCGCGGTTCGAGCCACGCGCCCAGCCACGCCGCGCCGCCGACGTCCGGGCTCCGGCGGCTCGAGGTGGCCGTGGAAGTCGTTCACCCCGAGCAGCTGGAGCTCGACGGTGCCCGCGGGCGCGGTCGGCGTCGGGCTGGTCGGCGCCCGCGTTCAGGCCGAGCAGCGCAACGAGAAGAGCGGCCGCAAAGGCGGCCGCCCCGGGCAGCAGGTGACGGCGGTCGATGCGTCGCATGGCCGCAAGGTATGGGCTCATTTGCAGGCCTTTTGTAGCCGACTCATGTCAGATGACGTGAAGCGCCTGTGAAGGGGTACACGTCACCTATGAGAGTCCTCGACTGCGACTGCGGCCAGACGCTGCAGGCGGCAACGACGACGATCTCGCCAGCCAGGTCCGCGCACACGCCGACGAGAGCCACCCAGAGATGGAGCTCACGGACGAGGGTGCACGCGATCTGGTCGCCGACCGCGCCTACGAGGCCAGCGACAGCTAGCTGGACACCCGGACGGCGCCGTGCGCGGCGCTGTGGCGCAGCAGCCAGGCGCCCAGCTGGTCGGGCGGCAGCGGCCGGCTGAGGTAGTACCCCTGCGCGATAGTGCAGCCGAGCTCGCGCAGCTCGTTCCAGATCGGCTCGCTCTCCACGCCCTCGGCCACGACCTCGAGCCCGAGGTTGCGGCCGAGGTCGATCGTCGAGCGCACGATCGTGGCGTCGTCCTCGTTCGGTGGCCATCCCCATCACGAACGAGCGGTCGATCTTGATCTCGGTGATCGGCAGGCGCTTGAGGTAGGCCAGCGAGGAGTAGCCCGGTGCCGAAGTCGTCGATCGAGAGCCGGATGCCCATCCCCGCCAGCTCCTCGAGGATCGCCTTGGTGCGCACCGGGTCGGTCAGCACGGCGTCCTCGGTGATCTCGAGCGACAGGCGCGCCGCGTCGAGCTCCCACGCGTCCAGCAGCCCCTTGACCTGCGCGGGGAACTCCACGTCGAGCAGGTTGCGGGCGGAGACGTTGACCGCCATGGACAGCGCGAGGCCCTCGCGCTCCCACGCCCGGCACTGGCTGAGCGCCTCGCCGATGACGTAGAGCGTCAGCGGCCGGATCAGGCCGGTCTGCTGGGCGAGCGGGATGAACTCGTCGGGGCCGATCAGGCCACGCTCGGGGTGGTTCCAGCGCAGCAGCGCCTCGACCGACGTGCACCTACCCGTCGCCGAGCAGCGCCTGGGGCTGGTAGTGCAGCACGAGCTCGCGCTTCTCGAGCGCGCGACGCAGCTCGCCGACGAGCGTGAGGCGCGCGACGTCGAGCTGGTGCGTGTTGCCGTCGAAGAAGCCGTAGCCCGTCATCTCCTCCTTGGCGGTGTACATCGCGACGTCGGCGGCGCGCAGCAGAGTGTCGACGTCAAGGCCGTCGTCCGGGAAGAGCGCGACTCCGATCGACGCCTCCACCACCAGCGGCAGGTCCTGGACGGTGATCGGCTCCTGCATCGCCTCGATGAGCTTCTCGACGACGGCGGTCACGCCGCGTCGCCGCTCAGCATCGGGAAGCAGGACGCCGAACTCGTCACCCCCGAGCCGCGCGACCGGATCCGAGCTGCGCAGCACGCCGACAAGCGGCGCGCGACCTGCTTGCAGCAGGTCGTCGCCGGCGTGGTGCCCGAGCGAGTCGTTGACCTCCTTGAAGCGATCCAGGTCCAGGACCATCACCGCGACCTGGCTGCCCTCGGCTGCGCGGCCTCGAGCGCGCGCTCGATGCGGTCGCCGAACAGCGTCCGGTTGGCCAGGCCCGTGAGCGCGTCGTGGCGGGCCTGGTGCTCGTTCAGCTCGGCCTGGGCCAGCAGCGCCTGCTCGGCGGTCTTGCGCTTGGGTCATGTCCTGGACCATCAGCGACCGACATGGCGGGGCGCCCGTCCGAGTCGCGGATGAACGACACCGAGCTGTTGACCCAGAGCACCTCGCCGTCCTTGCAGAGGATGCGGTGCTCGAGCGTGGAGGGCCTCGCTCGTCGGACTCCGATCTGCGTCGATACACGCGCGAGCAGGTCCTCGCGGTCGTCCGGGTGCACGTAGTCGATCGCGCGCGTGCCGGCGAACTCCTGCTCGTCGTAGCCCATCAGCGCCTGGAGGGCCGGGTTGGCGTCGACGATCTCGCCCTCGGTGTCGAGCGTCATGATCCCGGCGAGGGCGCTCGTGTAGGTGGCCTCGAAGCGAGCCAGCGTCTCCACCTGCCGGCGCTTGGCCTCGAACTCGGCGGCACGGCTGAGCGCCGATGCCGAGCACCACCGCGAGCAGCTCGAGCGTGCGGCGGTCGTCCTCGCCGAGGCGTGGGCCGTCGGACGTGGTCATCACGTTCAGCGCGCCGACCGGACGTTCGCCCTGGAAGAGCGGGACGCAGATGTGCGAGCGGTCGCGCACCGTCTCGGCGAACCCGCTGTACAGGCGCGGATCGCCCTCGGCGTGCTCGATCAGCAGCGTGTCGCGGGCCTCGAACGCGTAGCCGCGCGATGGACTGCTCCAGCGGGCGCCGGTTGCCGACCACTGGGACACGACGCCGGACGCGGCGCCCACCACCAGCTCGTCGCCGTCGATCATGCTGACGATCGCGCCCTCGGCCACGGTCAGCGCCTGCGAGCGCTCCACGATCAGGTTCATCACGCCGTCGAGGTCCACGCCCGCGGAGGCGATGTCGCGCTGGGTCTCGACCAGAGCGCTCGAGCCGCTCGCTGTTCTCGCGCAGGGCGATCTCGGCGAGCTTGCGCTCGTTGATGTTCTCGATCATCGCGATCGCCGTGCGCGGCTCGCCCTCCACCCGCGGCTCGAGCCAGGCGCGGACGTGGACCCAGATGACCTTGCCGTCCTTGCGGACGTAGCGCTTGTCGTGGTCGTAGTACTCGCGCTCCCCCGCCATCAGCTGGCCCATCAGCTCCTTGCGTGCCGCTCCAGGTCGTCGGGGTGGGTGAAGAGGTCGAAGCTCGCGCGTGGAGTGGTCCTCGGGCGTGTAGCCGAGCATCTTCAGAATCGCCTCGTTCACCTCGCGCGCGCTCCCGTCGGCGCGGGCGCGCACGATGCCGACCGAGGCTCCCTCGAAGACGGTGCGGAAGCGGTTCAGGGCCTCGACCTCCCTCCTGAACTCGGCGGCGTGGCTCATGGCCGCAGAGATCACGACCGACAGCAGCTCGAGCGTGCGCACGTCCGCGTCGTCGAAGGCGTTGGCCGGGCCTGCGCCAGCACGAGCAGGGTGCCGACCGGGCTGGCCGGCGTGCAGGAGGGGCACCGCGACCATCGAGCGAACGCCGGTGGCGTCCGCACGCGATCCTGATTGGCGCGGGGATCGTCGCGAGCGTCGTGGGTGATCAGCGAGCGCCGGTCGCGGATGGCCAGCCCGCCCAGGCTCTGGTCGAGGCTGAGCACCTCGCCGACGGGGTGGTCGGGCGACCCCCGCGAGGCGCCGAAGCGCAGCTCGCCGTCCCTGAGCAGCGCGACGGCGGCGCCCTCCGCGCCGGTCAGCTCGAGGCGTCCGCTCGCAGAGCAGCCCCATCACCGACTCCAGGTCGAGGTCGGCGGAGGCGACGTCGCGCTGGGTCTCGATGATCTTGCGCAGCCGGTTCGCGGAATCGGGGTGATCGGCCGTGATCCCGAAGATGCCGACGACCTCGCCCCGCTCGTCAGGAGGGCGGTCTCCTCGTCGGCGATCAGGTCGGTCGGGCACCGGCTCTGCCGACCAGCTGCTCGGCCCGAGCGAGCCCGAGCGAGCGGGCCAGCGCGAGCGGATGCCATCTGGAAGCGACCCTCGGCGTCCCTCAGCGTAGGCGTAGTCCTCGGTCCGGGTCAGGAAGGCGCGCAGCAACCGCCCCTCGGGGGACCCTCGTGCTGGGAGCTGGGCGCGCCTGGGGGCACTGCGGCCGCCATCAAGGTGAATATCGGCTGATTTCGCGGGCTACCTGAACCGAGCGTGCTCTACAGAACGCCCTGCAAGCCCGTGGCGATGCCGGCGATCGACGAGGATCGCGCCGATCCCGCGCAGCAGCTGCTGCTCGCTCAGGCGGCCGGTGAGACGGGCGCCGATCAGGGCGCCGGGGACCGAGGCAGCGGCGCCGACGCCGAGTGCGGTCCAGTCGACGCCGCCGGGCAGATGGCCGACGACGCCGGCGATGCCCGACCCAGAAGCCGACGGCGAGGTTGGTGCCGACGGCCCGAGCCGGCACCTCGCCGACCCAGCGCAGCAGGGCGGGCATGCGCAGAGTGCCGAGGATCAGCCCGACGAGGCCGCCGAGCAGGCCGATCAGCGCGCCGGAGACGACGGCGGCGCGGACGTCGAGACCGTCGCCCGAGCCGCTCTCGCGGGGCGCGGCTTGCGGCGCAGCAGGTCGACGCCGAAGTAGACGAGCGTCGCGCCGATCACCAGCAGCAGCGCCGTGTCCGGGATCGCGCCGGAGATCAGGCCGCCGACGACGGCGCCGGCCATCGAGGGCGGCGCCATCCAGGCGAACAGGCGCCAGTTGATGCGGCCCGCGCGGATGTGGGCGACGCGCCGCGGCGAAGGCCGCGACGCCGGAGACGCCGATGTTCGCCCCGGCCCCGGCGGCGGGGGAGGAGGCCACCAGCAGGACCGCCGGCAGGCGGATGTTGCCGAGCACGAGTCCGAGCGTCCCGCCGGCGCAGGCGACGACGAAGCACCACACGCAGAGGCGACGAGCTCGCGTCCATCCGGGGCGGGAGTCTCGCGCGTCGGCGAGATGTGAACGGCGCACGGCGCCGAACTGAGAATCATTCTCAGCTGTGTAGTCTGCGCCGCCGTGCGTCGCCTGCCGCCCCTGCTCGCTCTCCTGATCGCTCCTGCTCGTGGCCGGCTGTGGCGACGAGCGGGCAGTCCGGCGCCGGCGTCACCGCCGTCGCCACGACCACGCAGGTCGCCGACCTCGTGCGCAACGTGGGCGGCGAGCGCGTGTCTCCGTCGACGTCGATCCTGCGGCCCAACTCCGACCCTCACGAGTACGAGCCGCGGCCCAGCGACGCGGCCGCGATCGCCAAGGCGGACGTCGTCTTCCGCTCCGGCGGCGATCTCGACGGCTGGCTGGACGAGATGGTCGACAACGCCGGCGGTGACGCCGACCAGGTGACGCTGATCGACTCGGTCAAGCGGGAGGGGGACGACCCGCACTGGTGGCAGGACCCCCGCAACGTCGATCCTCGCGGTCGCGGCCATCCGCGACGCCCTGACAAGGTCGATCCCGACGGCCGGGCCGGCTACGCGCGCCGCGCGGCCGCCTACACGGCCAAGCTGCGCCGGCTCGACTCCGAGATGGCGCGCTGCATCGAGCGGGTGCCGCCGGCCGAGCGCAAGCTCGTCACGACCCACGACGCGCTCGGCTACTTCGCCGACCGCTACGGCATCGAGGTGATCGGCGCGGTGATCCCGTCGCTGTCGACGCAGGCGCAGCCGTCGGCCAAGGACGTGGGCCAGCTCGTCGACCAGATCAAGAGCGAGGGTGTGCGCGGCGATCTTCCCCGAGGCCGCGCTCTCTGCAGAAGCTCGAGCAGGCGATCTCACGCGAGGCCGGCGCCGAAGGTCGGCGGGCAGCTCTGGGCCGACACGCTCGGCCCCGAGGGCTCGAGCGGCGAGACCTACCTCGGCGCGATCCGCCACAACGCCGCCACGCTCGTCGAGGGCATGTCCGGCGGCGCGTGAGCTGCGACCTCAGCCGCTGACGGCCGGCTCGGGCTCGGCGGCGCGCTGCTCGGCGTCGATGCGCTCGAAGTAGTCGCCGCCCTCGATGCTGATCGGCGGCAGGATGCGGTCGAGCCACTTCGGCAGCCACCACGCCGCTCGTCGCCCATCAGCGCCATGATCGCCGGCACGGCGAGGCAGCGCACGACCGTCGCGTCGATCGCGATCGCCACCGCCAACCCGACGCCGAACTCCTTGACGATGGCGTTGCCGTTGAGCACGAAGCTCGAGAAGACGCAGACCATGATCAGCGCCGCCGAGGTGATCACCCGGCCGGTGTTGGCCAGACCGTCCACGACGGCCTTGTGCGGGTCGTCGTCCTCCTTGTAGTGCTCCTGGATCTGCGTCATCAGGAACACCTCGTAGTCCATCGAGAGGCCGAACAGGATCGCGAACATCAGCAGCGGCACGTAGCTCGCGATCGGCACCGAGCCGTCGAGCCCGATCAGCGAGGCGCCGTGGCCCTCCTGGAAGACGAACGTGACCACGCCGTAGGCGGCGCCGACCGAGAGCAGGTTCGCGATCGCCGCCTTGAGCGGCACCAGCAGCGAGCGGAAGGCGCACATCAGCACGATGAAGCTGAGCCCGACGACGATCAGGATCATCTGCGGCAGCTTGTCGGCGATGCGCGCGGCGAGGTCGATGTAGCCGGCCGTCTGGCCGCCCGCGAAGACGGTCATGTCCTTGCCCTTGATCGCGTTCGGCACCACCGTGTCGCGCAGCCGGTTGACGGTGTCGATCGTGTCCGGGTTCGAGGGTGCGGTGGTCGGGATCGCGGTGAAGACCGCGACCGTGCCCTTCTTGTCGACCGTCGCCGGCGAGACGGACTTGATGCCCGGGTCCTTCTTGATCGCGTTCTCGAGGTCGGTCAGACGCGTGTCGGTGGCCGGCGACTCGGCGAGCTTCTTCTGCTGGGCGAGCTGCTGCGACTGCGACGCGGTCTGCTGCTCGACCTGCTGCTGCGCCTGGGCTTCCGGCACGCCAGTGGCCTCCAGCTGCTGCTCCTGCTCGGCGATCTGCTGGTTGAGCTGGTCCTGCTTCTGGTTGACCTGGTTGATCTGGCTCTGGTCGGGCTTCGCGGGGGAGCCCAGCTCGACCCCGATCAGCAGCGGCCCGTTCGAGCCCGGGCCGAAGCCCTCGGTCATCAGGTCGAACGCCTGGTGGGCCGTCGTCGACTTGGGCAGCTCGCCGTTGTCGGAGGCGCCCAGCTCGAGGTTGAGCACCGGGAGCGCCAGCACGAGCAGGAAGGCGACGCTCGCCACCAGCGAGCGCCACGGGCGGTTGACGACGCCGCGCGCCCAGCGCGCCCAGCCGTGGGGCTGGTGGTCGTCGGGGTGGGTCTTGCCGAGCTGCACGCGCAGGGAGTGGATGCGCTCGCCGAGCGCGCCGAGCAGCGCCGGGCAGCAGCGTGATCGCCGCCATGACCGCGATCAGCACGGCGACCGCGGCGCTGTAGCCCATGTTGCCGACGAACGGGATGCCCGAGAAGACCAGCGAGACCAGCGCGATCACGACCGTGATGCCCGCGAACACCACCGCGCCGCCTGCCGTGGCCGCGGCGCGCGCGACCGACTCGCGCACCTCCATGCCGTCCTTGAGCTGCAGCTTGTGGCGCGTGACGATGAACAGCGAGTAGTCGATCCCGACGCCGAGGCCGATCATCGTCGCGAGCGTGGGCGCGACGCTCGGCACCTGGATGACGTGGCCGAGCAGCTTGATGATCGCCAGCGACGCCGACCAGCCCGAGCACCGCCGTGACGATCGGCAGGATCATCGCCGTCACCGTGCCGAAGGCGAACAGGAGGATCACCACGGCGGCCGCGAGGCCGATCGCCTCGCTCGACTCGGTGTCGGCCTTGGAGACCGCCTGGCCCAGATAGCCGCCCGTCGCGACCTTGAGCCCGGCGTCCTTGGCCGGGGTCTCGGCGTCGACGACGCTTTGGGCCTCCTCGTCGGTGAGGTCGCCCTGGTTCTCGGTCAGCGTGACCGAGATGTAGGCGATCTTCTTGTTCTTGCTGATCGCGTTCTTGCCGGCCTCGCTGAACGGGCTGACGGCGCGCTGGACGACGTCCACCTTGCGCAGCGACTTGACGGTGTCCTCGATGGCCTGCTTGTTCTTCGAGTCGGTGACCTTCCCGGTCTCGGCCTTCATCACGACCGGGTTGGTGCCGTTGGCCTGGCTCGGCAGGTGGTCCGACAGCAGGTTCTGGGCGTTGGTCGAGCCGGTGCCCGGGAGCGTGAGGTTGTCGCTCGTCTTCTCGCCGACGACGTTGGCGACGACGGCGATCGCGATCACGGCAGCGACCCAGAGGCCGATCACGGGCCAGTGATGGCGGCTGCAGAAGCCACCGAGCCGGTAGAGCGGGCCAGTCATACCGAGCCCGGGACAGTACCCCGGGGCGCGGACCCTGGCAAATGTGGATACGCGCCTAGCCGGCTGCCCGGCACACGGGGCATTCGCCCCGCAGCGTCACGTCGTGCGCGTCGATCGCGTAGTCCACCCGCCGCGACAGCTGCTCGATCGCCTGTTCGAGCTCGCGGTCCTCGAAAGCGGTCACCTCGCCGCAGCGCTCGCAGACGAGGTGGTGGTGGTGATCGCCGCTCGGGTCGACCGGCTCGTAGCGCGCCACGCCCTCGGCGGCGTCCACGCGGCGGGCCAGGCGCAGCCGGTCGAGCAGGTCGAGCGTGCGGTAGATCGAGGCCACGCCGACGTCCTCGCCGCGCTCGCGCAGGCGGTCGGCGATCTCCTTGGCGGTGACGCTGCAACCGAGCGTCGCGAGCGTCTCCACGACCGCCGAGCGCGGCGCGCTCAGCCGGTAGCCGTCGCGCTCGAGCGTCTCGCGCGCGTGTCCGATCCAGTCATCCACTCAGGGCACGCGTAGCCCTCCGACACCTTCGCCCAGTTGACCACGTTCCAGATCGCGTCCAGGTAGTCCGGGCGCCGGTTCTGGTACTTCAGGTAGTAGGCGTGCTCCCAGACGTCGACGCCGAGCAGCGGCGTCTTGCCGTCGGTGATCGGGTTGTCCTGGTTGGGCGGTGGAGAGGACGGCGAGGCTGGAGCCGTCGTGCACGAGCCAGGCCCAGCCGGAGCCGAACTGGTTGACGCCGGCGTTCTTGAGCTTGTCCTGGAAGTCCGAGAAGGACCCGAAGGCCGAGTTGATCGCGTCGGCCAGGGCGCCGTCGGGCTCGCCGCCGCCGTCCGGCGACAGCCACTCCCAGAAGAGGCTGTGGTTGTAGTGCCCGCCACCGTTGTTGCGCACGGCGGTGCGCTTGTCGTCGGGGATCTGGGAGAGGTTGGTCGACCACGTCCGCGATCGGCTGGTCGGCCCACTCGGTCCCCTCGAGGGCGGCGTTGACCTTGTCGACGTAGGCCTGGTGGTGCTTGTCGTGGTGGACTCGCATCGTCGCCTCGTCGATATGAGGCTCTAGGGCGGCGTAGTCGTAGGGAAGCGGCGGGACCTCGTACGGCATCTCAGCTCCTTCTCGTTAGCTCGGTATTGCACTCTATTCCCGGGCGGGCTCACGCTAGGCTTGGCGACGCACGCGGCTGTGGCGGAACTGGCAGACGCGCAGGCTTCAGGTGCCTGTGTCCTTTGGGATGTGGAGGTTCGAATCCTCTCAGCCGCACTCGCGAGCCCCGCTTCGGCGGGGCTCCTGCGTTCCCGGGCTAGCGCCCGCGCCGCAGCGGCGTGCCGAACACGTAGTCCCAGAACGGGGCGCTGATTCCGAACCCGCGCGTGTCGTCCTGGAAGTGGTGGCGCATGTGCAGCTCCCGCATCACCCTGCCGAAGCGGGTCTTCGGCGTGAAGTGGTGCAGGTAGTAGTGCGTCATGTCGTAGACGAGGTAGCCGAGCAGGAACCCGGCCGCGAAGACGTTGCCGGCGTCGGTGCCGAGCACCAGCACGAAGAGCCCGTAGAACCCGGCCGCCAGGGGCACGCTGACCGACGGCGGCATCACCAGGCGGAGCGGGTCGTTCGGGTGGTCGTGGTGCACGCCGTGGATGATCCAGTGGAAGCGCGCGCCCGGTCCGGACTCTGGCTCGAAGTGGAACACGATCCGGTGGATCCAGTACTCCATGAGCGTCCAGAAGACCCAACCGGATGCCACCAGGGCGACCGTCTCCGCCGTGGTGAGCTGCTTGGCTCCGATCACGAAGAGGACTGCCGAGGTGGGCAGGAAGATCAGCGGCGGGACGGCCGGGTGCACGCGAGACAGCCGGTCGAGGAGGTCCGACTCGAACATCCTCGGGGAGGCCTTGAGAACGTCTGTACGGCGGGCATCCACGACACCCAAAATTTACCGCACGGAGCGACTATCCCGAAAGCGCTCAGCCGCGCTGCCAGAGACCGCCCCACGACGCCACCAGGTACTCCAGCCCGAAGGCGGCGGTCACGCCGTAGACGACGACCTCCGCCGGGGCCGCCGCGCCTCCCAGGATGCGGCCGAGCAGATAACAGGTGACGACGGCGACGAAGAGAAGCCTGCCAGTTGTCTCCATCTCTCTTGGAGTGTCGGCCGACTGGGCCAGAACCCCGTTATCGGGGCGTGAAAGCGCCGTGAACGTCGCGTTACCGGCGCTCGGACAGCGTCAGCACAGCGCCGCCACGAGGCCGGGCGTAGCGCCCGATCTGCACGAAGTTGCCCTCCTCGACGACCTTCGCCGCGTCGGGGTCGTAGTAGGGGATCTGCTTGTCGTCGAGGTTGAACTGGGCCTGAGGGGCGAGCGGCGAGTTGCCCGCCACGAAGACGTAGCGCGGGTCGGGGCCGAGGAGCATCTCGAGCACCTGGGAATAGGAACGAGTGGTCAGGATTGGCACCTGCGGCCCCTGGGCGTGCGCTCGCACCGCGTCCGCCACGGCGGGCCACACGCTCCCGCCCCCGGTGCCGGTCACGTACTGCACGTCGTCGGTGCCCGGGTAGCGGGCGGTGTCGGGGTGGGCGAGCACGCGGGCGTCGAGCAGGAGCGCGGGCGTCAGCAGCGCCGCGACCGCCACCGCGGACACGAGCGCCGCCGTGCGCGGCGCCATCGCCGTTCGCGCCCACTGGACGGCCTCAACGAACGCGTATGCCATCAGCGCGATGGCCGCCGGCATCACGTACAGCACGTGGCGCGGGTAGGGGAGCGTTGAAAACAGCATCGACACCGCCAGCGGCACGAGGATCCAGGCCAGCAGGACCGCGGTGAGGCGTGGCTGGCGGCGCAGCCCGAGCACGGCACCGGCGAGCGTGACGCCGATCAAGGGGATGGTCACGTAGCCGCCGAACGCGGGCCGGTACGCCGCCCAGGTCTTGCCGATCTCGGCGAAGGGGTGGCGCAGCACGTCGCCGACGGGGCGGACGGTATAGAGCAGCGGGTCCTTGCGGGCTTCCTGATACAGGTGGTAGAGGGACGAGGCGCGCAGCAGCAACAGGGCCGCGACCACCATCACGGCGGCGATGCCGACGCCGATCAGCCAGCGCTTGAGCCGTTCGGCGCGGTCGGGGGCGTCCCAGTCGAAGCAGAGCAGGCTCAGGGGCAGGAGCGCCAGCGCGGGCTTGGTGTTCTCCTTGGTGAGCATCCCGGCGGCCAGGACGAGCCCGAGCAGAACGGCCACGCGCAGGTCCGGGCGTCGGGCGAACTCAACCTGGAGGTAGAGCGCCGCGGCCATCACCAGCGTCACGAGCGGTTCGATGATCCCGATGCCGTCGTGGACGAGGAAGAAGGGGAGCACGACGCAGAGAGCGGCGGCGGCCAGGCCGGCGGCGAGGCCGCCCAGGCGGCGGGCCAGCAGGCCCACGCACACCAGCGTCAGGAAGCCGGCGATCGCGGAGACGACGCGGACCGCCACCAGCGGGTTCACGCCGAGCTTGATCCACGGGATGCCAAGCCAGAACATCAGCGGCTCGCGCCCGATCGTGAACGAGTAGAAGAGGTCCTTGGTCGCGTGGGCGGCGCGGTTGGAGAAGACCGCGTAGGTCCCCTCGTCGAGGAAGTAGGGGAAGCGGTGGATGAAGAGGAAGCGGGTGGCGACGTACGCGACGCAGATCGCCGCCGCCACCACGAGCGGCGCGCGAGAGCCCTTCAGGCCGCGGATGCCGGCCCCAGCCGCCTGGGCGTTCATCTCGCGAGCCTAATCGCGATGGGCTGTTCGGTGGGGCGGTGGGACCAGATGCAGCGCCACTTCCCCGGGGTACAGTCGGTCCGGTGTACACGCTGACGGTCGCGGTCCTGGTGGGCGCCTTGGCGCTGCTGACCGGACCCGAGTTGGCGGGGGCCGCCGCAGCGGTAACGCAACCGCCTCAACCGAAGTCGGGACCGGGGGGCAGCGACTACCCCCACCGCGGCTGGCGCGTGAGCTCGGGTGGGAGCGGCGCCGACGCGTGGTACGTGTTCGAGCCGGTCAAGCCACGGCCGGCCAAGGCGCCGCTCGCGATCGTCATGCACGGCTACTACGAGTTCTCCGGCTACGACCAGATGTACGAGTTCATTCGCCACACGGTGCGGAGGGGCAGCATCGTCATCTACCCACGCTGGCAGACCGACGTGGCGGTCCCCTGTCCCGGCCCGTTCGACATCGAGCCCTGCATGACCTCGGCCGTGAAGGGCATCCGCGGTGCCGTTGCATACCTGCGGGCGAACTCCAGGCGGGTGCAGCCCCGGCTCGGCAAGGCGAGCTACTTCGGCTTCTCCTTCGGCGGCGTCATCACGGCGAACCTCGCGAACCGGTACAGGTCGCTGCACCTGCCGACGCCGAGGGCGATCTTCCTCGACGACCCACACGACGGCGGCTTCACCGGCTTCGACGAGCCGGCGGTGGACGACTCCCTGTCGGGCATCCCGTCGACGGTCAAGCTCGAGTGCCACTCAGGAGCCGAAGGCGTCATCTCGGAGCCGAACAGGGGCAACGGCAGCTGCAACGCGATCTTCCCGAAGCTGCGGCAGATCCCGAAGAAGAACAAGGACCTCGTGCTCACGCACGCCGACAAGCACGGGAGTCCCGCGCTCTCGTCAAAGCACGGCGTGTGCACGGCGAGGAAGGGCGCGGCCGATGCGTACGACTGGAACTTCTGCTGGAAGGTCTGGGACGCGTTGCGCGATTGCGCCTATGACGGGACCGACTGCAGATACGCGCTGGGCAACACCCGCCAGCATCGCTCCAACGGCAGGTGGAGCGACGGCGTCGCGGTCAGCCCCTTGAAGATCCAGGACGCGGCGCCGATCCGGCCCTGAGCCGCGTAGGATCGCGGCGTGATCGACCTGCGCGATTCGCTCGAGGAGTATCGCGGGACGCGCGAAGCGCTCGAAGCGGCGCTGCTGCCGCTCGCGACATCCGTGGACGGCCGGCGCTTCAGCTTCCAGGTATCGCTGCACGGGCTGGAGCTCGAGCCGGGTGGCTACGTGGCGATCGAAGGGAAGTCCTCCACCCGGCTGGGCCAGCTGCTGTCACTCGAGCTCCGCCAACAGGACACCACCGCGCCGGGGGTCGGGCAGATCCGCATCCGATTGGGCGCGGGGGACGGCGTCATCCTCCAGGGCGACGAGGGCCCTTTCCACGATGCTTCGGTGCGTCGCGCCACCGCCGACGAGGTGGGCGCGTGGCTCGAGGCCACGCGGCCCGATCGCTCGCAGCTCGACGTGGGAGAGCTCGCTCTCGTCCCTGGCGTGCCGTTCCGGCTCGACGCCGGCGGGTTTGGCCGCCACACGTTCCTGTGCGGACAATCGGGCTCCGGCAAGACCTATTCCCTCGGCGTGCTGCTCGAGCGCCTGCTGATGGAGACCAACCTGAGGGTCGTCGTGCTCGACCCCAACTCGGACTACGTGCGCCTCGGCGAGCCGCGCGTGGACGACGAGCGCTACCGCGACGCCGCGGCGTCGGTGCAGGTCCGCAGCGGCTACAGCGGCCCGGACGCGATAAGGGTCCGCTTTCGCGAGCTGAGCCCCGTACACCAGGCCGGCCTGCTGCGCCTCGACCCGTTGGCCGACCGCGCGGAGTACGGAGAGCTCCTGGATCTGCTCGAGGACGAGTCGATCCGCAGTCTCGAGGATCTCGCAAAGTCGCCGGCCGAGGACCTGAAGCTGCGTGCGCGCAACCTCGGGATCGACCGCTTCGGCATCTGGCCCGGCCCGGAGGGTGAGTCGCTGATGGACGAGCTCGTGAGCCCGGCCGGCCCGCGGTGCCTGGTGGTGGACCTCGGCTCGCTTGCCACCCGCGAGGAGCAGACCCTCACGGCGGGCGCCGTTCTGGAGCGGTTGTGGCGCGAACGAGCGCGACGCGAGCCGGTCGCCATCGTGATCGACGAGGCGCAGAACGTCTGCCCCGCGGAGTCCGCCGATCCCCTCGCCGCTCTGGCGACCGAGGACGCCATCCGGATCGCGGGCGAGGGTCGCAAGTTCGGGCTCTACCTGATCGTGGTCACGCAGCGACCGCAGAAGATCCACGAGAACGTGCTCTCGCAGTGCGACAACCTCGTCCTGATGCGGATGAACTCGGTGGCCGATCTCGCCCACGTGGCCGAGGTGTTCTCCTTCGCGCCACCCGGACTGGTCGATCGGGCCACAGCCTTCGCCCAGGGCGAGGCACTGGCCGCGGGCAAGATCGCCTCGCACCCGGCGCTGGTGCGCTTCGCCTCGCGCATGAGCTACGAGGGCGGCGCTGACGTGGCCGGCTGGGCGTAGGCCTCTGAGTGACGAGCCGACCGAAAGTGGTCGTTCTTGCCGCGTTGCCGGCTGCGGGGATCGAGCTGCTGAGAGCTCACTTCGTTGTCGAGGCGCGCGGCGAGCGAGCCGACACCGGCTGGCTGGAGGAGCATGCTCCCGGGTCGGTGGCGCTCGTCGCCGACCCGAGCATCCAGGTCGGCCAGGAGCTGATGGACGCCGTCGGCACATCTCTCAGGGTTGTCTCGAACTTCGGGGTCGGCTACGACAACATCGACCTCGGCGCGGCCCGCGAGCGTGGCGTGCGCGCGACCAACACTCCGGGCGTGCTCACCAACGCCACCGCTGAGCTCGCAGTGGCGTTGATGCTTGCAGCCGGACGGCGGATCGCCGAGGCCGACGCGATGATCCGCATGGGCCGATGGACGGACCCCGATGCGGACCTGCTCGGCCGTGAGCTGGCGGGCGCAACCGTTGGCCTGGTGGGCCTCGGACGTATCGCCCGGCGCGTCGCGGAGCTGCTCCGCTGCTTCGACGTGCAGCTGTCGTTCACGTCCCGCTCGAACGCCTCGCCGCCGCCTGGCGCCGAGCGCCGCGAACTCGAGGATCTCCTCGCCGCCTCCGACTTCGTCAGCCTCCACGTGCCCCTCACCGAGCAGACCAGACACCTGATCGACGCACAGGCCTTGGCGAGGATGAGGCGAGGAGCGGTCTTGGTGAACACGAGTCGCGGCGCGGTGGTCGACACGACGGCCCTCATCGATGCGCTGCGCACGGGCCATCTCGGCGCGGCCGGCCTGGACGTCTACGAGGACGAGCCAAACGTGCCAGACGAGCTGCGAGAGCTGCCGAACACCGTCCTCCTGCCACACCTCGGATCCGCCACGGCCGCCACCAGGAACGCGATGGCGCGCCTGTGCGCCGAGAACGTGATCGCCGTGGTCGAAGGGCGGGAGCCACTGACGCCCGTGATCTAGCGGATGCGCCCTAGGAGAACACGTTCACGGCGCGGGCGATCACGAGGCCGAGGATCGCGAGCGAGCTCACCGACAGCACCATCATCGCGAGCTTGGCCCAGCGCGCGATCGGCATGGCGTCCGTGGGACTGAATGCCATCGCGTTCGTGAAGGCCAGATACAGGTAGTCGATGAACTCCGGGCGCCAGTCCGCCGGCGCGAGCTCCGGGTTCATCTGCTGCGGGAACGCGAAGTCGACGTCGCTGCGCGAGTGGTGAGCGCGAGCCGCCGCGCCACCGCCGTCGAGCTCCCAGTAGAGCAGGGCGAACGCGATGATGTTGGCGACCCAGACGATCGAGCCGGCTTCGAGCAGTTCGGTGGCCGAGTTCGTCTCGTGGCCACCGCCGATGAGGACGTCGATGAGCTGCACCGTCGCCCCAAGCGCGCCCACCACGAGGATGGCGACAAGCGCGATCGAGAGGACCCGCAGCAGCCTCGAGCGGCGATCGATCGCGCCGGGGTCCCCGGCGATCAGAGCGACGAGCAGGATGCCCTCGATGAGCGGCAGCACCCACACCGGTAGCGTCCTTTCCCCCTCGGGGAGCAGGACGGTCAGGACCATCGCGGTCACAACCGCGGATGCCATCGGCCAGCGGGCCTCGCCGACGACCTGGCCTTGCGATCCGGCTTCTCGCGGCTCGGGCGTGCGGGCCACGACCGCTCAGAAGACCGCGGTGGGGTTTAGCGGCGATCCCGTTCCATGCACGATTCGCAGCGGAGCGGCGACGAACAGAAACTCCCAGCACCCGACGGCCTCGCAGTGCCGCGCGACATCCTCCAACCGCAAGTAGTCGAACAGATGCACGCCCATGGCGTTGAGCGCCAGCACGTGCATCGGGAACCCGATTCCCTCCGTGGTGCTCGGAGCCGTGTCGTTGTTGCCGTCCGATCCCAGGGCGGCGACCCGCCTGTCGGCCAGGAACAGGGCGGTCGTCGGGTGCAGGCCCGACTTCGCCTTCGTGGTGTCCCACGGCTCGAGCTCGGCCAGGCGCCGCGTGTGACCCGTGCGGACGAGCAGGACGTCGCCGACGTCCGACGGACACACCCTGGTCGCGCTCCGCGGCCTCGAGGTCCTCGCGGAACACGTGGTCACCCGGCTCCATCCAGCGAATCCCGCGCGCTCGCGCCACGTCGAGCAGGACGCCGCGGCTTACGAGCCCGTCCTTGAGGACGTCGATCGCCCCTGCCTGGGCGCCCAGCTCGGTAACGGACCCTTCGGGCTTGCCGTCGAAGAGGAACCCGTCGAACGCGACGTGGCAGAAGGCGTCGATGTGACTATGGCCCTCGTTGTGGTAGTCGAGCCCGACGTAGTCCTTGGCGAAACGCAAGGACCCGGACCCAATGTCGACGTCGGGCAGCATCGTCATGTGGTGGTCGGCGGGCTCCGGAACGTCGATCCGGGCCTCGGTCTCCAGCGGTTGACTGAGCGTGATCGTGACTCCGCTCCGAACGAGCCGGGCAGCCGCGGCTACCCGAGCGGGGGTGAGATGGTTCAGCGCACCTCGCTCCCCGTCGTCGTCCCAGCGGCCCCAGTTGGAAACCGAATCGAAGAGCTCGCGGAACTCGTGTGCGGTCAAGTCCACGCCGGACATGGCGGCGAGCCTACGCGACTCGTGCCCGAGCGAGTGCGAGTCCAGCAGTACCGCCACTGCTCGGCGCTTTCCCCGACTTCAGCGTCGAGTTGCATGAGGTGCACGACGAGGGCCGGCTCCTCTTCGCGCGAGGTCTCGCTCCTCGCTCAGGCCCACCTCCGGAAGATCAGGAGCGGCTGCGCCGAGGCCGAGCGGACCGTCGGATGGCGAGCGCATCGCCGTCGACCGCCGTCGAGCACATCGCACCGGGATGTTGTGCTCAGCGGATTGAACCTTGGGAGGCGCGCACGTACCACCCGTCGACCCAGTCCATACACCGTCTGGATGGGAGGTCGCAATGCGTAGGTTTCTCGTAATCCCAGTCGTGGCGGCCTGTCTGAGCGTCGCCGCCCCGGCAGTCGCGGGGCAGCCGAACGCTTCGTGTGAGTCGCCCAGGGCGAACCCACCGCCCGGCTTCAGTACCGGTGGTTTCGCAAACGCCGAATCTCACTATGCCGGGAGCGAGGGAACGCCCTCGACCGCGAACGGCAACAGCCACGCGGTCTCGCAGTACGACTTTGCCTGCTTCGGGGGGCCAAAGCATTACCCGCCCTGGCGCGACCTGAAGCTGGATCTGCCGTCCCCAGGGTTCGGCCACAGGTGGCGGCCGAACCCTGAGCGGCAGTCACCCGGCGCGGGTCGCCACGATGCTTCGAGTCGCTGAATGGTCCGCCCGGTGGTCCACGCGTTGACCTAGGAACGCCGAAAGCCCCGCGCTCGCCGGGCTTCGTCGAGTACCGCCACGGGGACTCCAACGAAAATCGACAACCTGACCCCGGATCCCGGCGAGGACCTGCTCGAGCCGAGATCGACCGGCCTTGCGAGTAGCTCTCGTCACGCCCCCGCCCTCCCAACCTCCAAGGCCCAGTGCAAGAGCGGCGGCTGGCGCGCGTTCGGAACCTTCAAGAACCAGGGCGACTGCGTCAGCTTCGTAGCCACGTGAGGCACGAACCCGCCCCGCGGCCAGCTAGCGCCGGCACACCTGCCCCAGAGATACTGCGCGGGCGATGTCGCGAGACGAATGTCGCTTGGTCGACGACGAGGCCAGTGCCCGCCGAGTTTGATCGCTGGATGAGTCTGGAGCACAGATCGACCACCGGTCCGCAACGGACCATCGACGACCCCGGCCCGATCCACGGCATTCGATGCGGCGCGATCGGGCTCCAGCCCAGCCGCCTCCCACGCGTCGATGGCGCGGCGCCTGACGGTTGAGGGGACGAACGGCAGGCCGGCCGTGCGGCCGAAGACGAGGTCGCTGCCGCCGCGCCCGGTGCGGAGCTTGTGTTCGAGCAGGTCGGTCCTCAGCGTCGAGAGGAGCGGCTCGCTCGCGGTCGCCGTATCCTGCGTCTTGGTCGGCGCGACTTTGCCGCCGTCGCATCGAGCCTGCGCCACATCTTGATGACGTTGTCGTCGAGGTCGATGATCCGACCAGCGCAACTCCCTGAGTTCCCGCCGCGGCGCTGGTCGGTGTAGAGCGCCGTTCGCCGACCGCGTCCGGTTCGTCGGCCAGGGCGCCGAGCAGGCTGCCGCGCCTCGGCCGAGCTGGAGACCCGCTCGCGGCGTCCCCGGTCCTCGCGGCGGCCTCAGCAGCGGGGCCACGCCCGATAGTGACTACGCCGACCTCTTCACACTCTCGGCCGGACGGGTGATCCGCGAGCAGACCTACTTCAACCGCACCGAAGCCCTCGAAGCCGTGGGGCTGTCGGAGTAGGCGATGTCGCAGGAGAACGTGGAGATCGTCGAACGAGCAGTTGCGGCCATCAATCAGCGGGATATCGGCGGATACCTCGCCTGCTGCACCGACGACGTCGAACTCATCTGGATTACGCCTACGTCCGACGTCGCTGGAGCGTCGTTTGAGGGCGCTGATGGCATTCGGCGCTTCTTCGCGGACATCGCCGATTTCAATCCTGACTTCAACATCGGGTTCGAGCGATTGGAAGCGGTCGGCACCGATCGGGTCCTGGCGTTCATGCAACTGACCGGTAGCGGGCGAGCGAGTGGGATCTCGACAGATGCGGAGACCGGCAACGTCTATGACCTCGTTGACGGCAGGATCAAGCGCATCCGAGTCTTCTTTGACCGAGAACAGGCCCTCGAAGCCGTAGGGCTGTCCGAGTAGGCGCTGTCCCAGGAGAACGTGGGCCGGCGGTCAATAGGAGCCGCGGCGACGTTCGAACGGCGCTCGGTTGGTCCACGGCGTGGTCCACACATCGCTCAATGAACGACGAAAGCCCCGCGTTAGCAGGGCTTCCTGAGGTACCGCCACGGGGATTCGAACCCCGGTTTCCGCCGTGAGAGGGCGGCGTCCTAGTCCCCTAGACGATGGCGGCTCGTCGGCCGGCGATTCTAGCGGGGCTTGGCGATTCGTTTGGGGGCGGGGGTATGCTTGCTCCGTTCATCGACCGGTGGTCGAGGGAAGTCCGGTGCGAAGCCGGCGCGGTCCCGCCACTGTGAACGGGCGCAGATGCGTCGCTGATGCCACTGGAGTGCCTCCGGCGCTCCGGGAAGGTGCGGCGCTGAGCCCCAAGCCAGGAGACCTGGCCCCGGTCGTCCGCCATACGACCCTCGAGGAAAAGGGTGGCTCATATGACCAATCGCATCCGGGGCGCGCTTCCCGTCGCCCTCGCCATCGCCGCTGTCGGCGCAGCCGCACCGATCGCCGCTGCGGCGCCGGTAACAGTCAACGTCCGCGTCGAGGGCGTCACTACCACGATCTTCGATGGTCCCGTGACGACCGACGAGCACCTCGTGAGCACGGCGGCCGACGCCAACACACCGCGCGTCTGCAACGGCACCAGCGTGGGTGGTACCGCCGGGCCCACCGCAACGACCGCGCTCGACGACGCCGCCAAGCTGGGGGGCTTCACCTGGGATGGGACCTGGGACATGACGTTCAGCGACTACTTCCCCTATTCACGCATCGGGCCGGACGCGATCGACCCGAGCACCCACTACTGGTCCCTGTGGCGCAACTGGCACTTCGCGGACTTCGGCGGGTGCGGCCAGCGCGTCAACCAGGGCGACGACATCGTCTGGGCCTACGAGGACTTCACCACCTCGCCGTTGCTCCAGCTGACCGGGCCGAACGCGACGCATCCCGGTGAGGGGATCTCCGTGAAGGTCGTCGACGGCCAAACCGGAATCGCCCAGGCCGGCGCGACCGTCGGCGGCGCCACCACGGGCGCCGACGGCCAGGCGACGCTCAGCTTCGCCGACGCTGGCATCTACCGCGTCAAGGCCGACCGTGCCGACGCGATTCGCTCCAACACGCTCGTGGTCTGCGTCGACCCGCCCGGCGCCGACCCGTGCACCTCGACGGACAAGGCCGGGCCCAGCGTCGCCCCGAGCCTGCCAGGTCGGCGGCTCGCCAGCGAGCGGGGGCGCTCGCGCACCCTGCTGATCTCCTGGCAGGCCAGCGACGCCAACGGGGCCGGCGTGTCGTACTACTCCGTCGATGTGCGCGAGCTGAACGACGGCGTCAAGGCCAGTGCCATCGGCGACTGGGAGCCGCTCGTGGAGCGCACCGCCCTCACCGGCGTGCACTTCCGCGGGGACTCCGGCAGCGCCTACCAGTTCCGCATCACCGCCGTGGATCGCGCCGCCAACCGGACCGCGATCGTGACCGACCCGCTCGTGCTGCCCGTCGACGACCGCGACCGCGGCCTATGGAAGCTGTCGAGCGACTGGAAGCGAAGCCGCTCGGCCTCGGCCTGGGGTCACACGGTCGTGCGCGCCGAGGAGGCCGGTGCGACCGCCACGCTGCGCTTCACCGGCCGCTCGGTCTCTCTGATCGGCCGCAAGCTCGCCAAGGGCGGTCGCCTGCGGGTGACGCTCGACGGCAAGTCGCGCACGCTGCGCGTGCGTGGCCGCTCCGGCCCGCGCACGGTGCTCTGGACCAGCTCGCGGCTGAAGGCCGGCTCGCACCTGCTGCGTCTGCGGACGTTGGGCGGCGGGCCGGTCGAGCTCGACGCGGTGGCACCGCAACCGTGAGACGGACGCTGATCATCGCGGTCGCTCTGGCCGTGGGGGTGGGGTCGCCCGCAGGAGCGGCCCCGCCCAAGATCAGCCAGCTGGTCGTTTTCCGCGACGGCAGCGCCAAGGCGAAGGCGGAGGTCTCGACGCGCGCGGCCAAGGTGAGCGTCGGCGGTCGCCGCTGCATTGCGGGCGGGGGCACGGCCCTCGCCGCGCTCGTGCGCAGCAGGCCGGGCAAGCTGGGGCTGCACGACTTCGGCAGCTGCTCGCTGAAGGCGAGCGACGGCGGCGGCCTGTTCGTCCGGGCGATCGGCGGTGACGCCAACCGCGGCCAGAACGGCTGGGTCTACAAGGTCGGCCGGCGCGCGGCGACGGCTGGAGCCGCCGATCCCGGCGGGCCCTTCGGGCGCGGCCGACTGCGAGCCGGCCAGCGCGTCACCTGGTTCTACTGCCGCCTGCATGACGGGGGCTGCCAGCGCACGCTCGACGCCAAGCTCCACACGGAGTCGGGAACGCTGACGGCGACGGTGCGCGGCTACGACGACGCGGGGAAGGGCGTGGCCGTCGCCGACGCCACCGTGAGCGCGGGCGGACGGTCGGCGCAGACGGACACGAGCGGCGTGGCCCGGCTCGACCTGCCGGCGGGGCGCTACTCGGTGGTGGCCAGCAAGCGGGGCCTCGTTCGGTCGTTCGCGGAGCGCGTCGAGGTGCCGTGAAACGGGTCGCGGCACTGCTCGCCGCCGCCTTGGTGCTCGGTGGTTGCGGCGTCGGGCCGGGCAAGGAGCGCGAGGGCGGCGCCGTCGTCCGCGTGACGCGTGACTTCGGCCACACCGAGGTCGCGGCCGCCCGCACGAAGACGCTGCGCGAGGATCAGACCGTGATGCGCCTGACCGAGGCGAAGTTCGACGTGAAGACCCGCTTCGGGGGCCGCTTCGTCGACGAGATCGACGGGCTGAAGGGCGCCGGCGCGAGCGGGATGCGCGACTGGTTCTTCTTCGTCAACGGCGTGGAGGCCGGGGTCGGCGCCGCAGAGTACGAGCTCATGCCAGGCGACCGCGTGCAATGGGACTACCGCGACTGGGACGCAGCGATGCGCGTGCCCGCGATCGTCGGCGCATTTCCGGAGCCCTTCCTCAACGGATGGGAGGGGAGGCGCCGGCCGGTGCGCGTGGAGTGCGACGACGCCGAGTCCGATCCGTGCCGCGCCGCCAAGGACACGCTCGACCGAGCGCACGTGCCGGTCTCCGGATCGTCGCTTGGTGCGCCCGGGACCGAGCAGGTCACGCGTCTGGTGGTCGCCCGCTGGCCGCGCGCCCGCATCGTGCGCGGGGGCTCGACCCTGGAGGACGGGCCGGAGCGCAGCGGCGTGTTCGCCCGCTTCTCGAAGGACGGCCGCTCGCTCGACCTGCTCGACGCGGACGGCGACGTCGCCCGCACGGTCCACGCCGGCGACGGCACCGCCCTGGTGGCGGCGATGCGCCCGCGCGCCGACGAGCTGGTCTGGCTGGTGACCTCGCTGGACCAGCAGGGACTGGCCGCCGGCGTGCGGGCCCTGCGCGAGGACGCTCTGCGCGACGCGTTCGCGGTGGCCGTGACCGGGCGTACGGTGGAGAAGCTTCCGCTGGAGCGACCATGACCCTGATCCCCGCCTACCGCAGCCGTCCGAGCGCGCTTCACTCCGCTCGCGCGAGCGTGGGCGCCGCCTTCTGTTGCTCGTTCGCGCTGGTGGGTGCGCTCTACCGCAACCCGTTGATCCTGAGCGGCGCGATCGCCGGGATCCTGATCGCCGGCAAAGCCGCCGGGGTGGGGCGGGAGGTCGGCCGCTCGCTGCGGCTGGCGCTGCCGTTTGCGCTGCTGGTCGCCGTGGTCAACGCGCTGGTCTACCAGGAGGGCAACACCGTGCTCCTGCGCGGCGACACCTTTCTCGGCCGGCGCTGGGACGTGACGCTCGAGGCAACGGTCGAAGGCCTGATGAACGGCATGCGGATCGTCGTGCTGATAGCCGCGCTGGGCGGTCTGATGTCCGCCGCCGTCGATCCCGACGAGCTGCTCAAGGCGCTGCGCCGGATCTCCTACCGCTCGGCGCTGACCGCCTCGCTCGCCACGCGGCTGGTGCCGGTGCTCGCCCGCGACGCGGGCCGTATGGGCGACGCCGCCCGCTGCCGGCCCCAGCCGCCCGGTCGCCTGGCGGTGACGCGGGCGGCGCTGGCGGGGGCGCTCGACCGTGCCGTCGAGGTGGCCGCGGCGCTGGAGGTGCGCGGCTACTCGCTCGCGGGGCGGCCGGCGCGGCGTCGCCGCCCGGTCTCGCGCCACGACCTGCGCATCGGCGCGGCGGCGCTGGCGATCTCGACCGCGGCGATCGCCGGCGCGCTCGCGGGGGTCGGGCACGTGGAGGCGTATCCGACCCTGGACGTGACGGTCGGCCCCGCCGAGCTCGCCCTCGCGAGCGCGCTGGTGGTGCTGGGCGGCGCGCCTCTGATGGGCCGTGCAGCGCGGCTGGGGGTGGCGCGTGGCTGAGCCGCTGGTGGTGGCCGAGCGCTTCTCGTACGCCTACCCGGAGGCACGGTCGGCCGTATCGCTGCACGAGATCTCGCTCGAGCTCGAGCCGGGCACCTTCACCGTGCTGGCCGGCGTGTCGGGGTCAGGCAAGTCCACGCTGCTGCGCGCGCTCTGCGGGCTCGTGCCGCACTTCCACGGCGGCGAGGCGAGCGGGCGGCTGCTGGTGGGTGGCCTCGACGTGCGCGACCACGGCCCCGGCGAGCTGGCCGCCGTGTGCGGAACCGTCTTCCAGGAGCCCGAGACCCAGGTCGTGATGGGCGGCGTGCGCGGGGAGCTGGAGCTGCCGCTCGAGCACCGCGGCGAGCCGGCCGCGGCGGTGGCGCGGGCGGTGGAGGAGACCGCGCTGTCGCTCGGCATCGGTCACCTGCTCGAGCGCCGCACCGACACCCTGTCGGGCGGCGAGCTGCAGCGCGTGGCGATCGCCGCCGCGATGGTCCACGGGCCCGACCTGCTGCTGCTGGACGAGCCGACCTCCCAGCTCGACCCGGTCGCCGGCGACGAGCTGGTCTGGCTGCTGAGGCGCCTGAACGAGGACTGGGGCACCGCCGTGGTCGTGGCCGAGCACCGGCTGGAGCGCTGCCTGCCCGCGGCCGACCGGGTGATCTCGCTCGTCGAGGGCCGGATCGCCTGCGACGCGCCGCCGCGCGAGCACCTCGCCTGGGCCTCCGACGCGATGCCGGTGCTCGCCACGCCCGGCGCGCGCATGTTCTCGCTCGCCGGGCTGCCCGAGCGCCCCGCCTCGGTCAAGGAGGCGCGGGCGGGATTGCGAGAGCATGGGATCAAGCTCCTGCCGCAGCCGACGCCAGCCGAGAGCAACGGGTTCCTGAAGCGCCTGCTGCGCCGCGACGACCGCCCCGAGGCGGCGCTGGCCCTGCGCGGCGTCTGGTTCGAGATCGAGGACGGCCCGAGCGTGCTGCGCGGCCTCGACCTGCAGCTGCGCCCGGGCGAGCGGGTGGCGCTGATGGGCCGCAACGGCGCCGGCAAGAGCACCCTGCTGCGCCTGGCCAAGGGGCTGGTGGAGCCGACCCGCGGTCGCATCGACCGGGCCGGCGAGGTGGCGCTGCTGCTGCAGAACCCGGGCGACTACCTGATCCACGAGCACGCCGTCGAGGACGCCGGCCCACGGGGCGTCGCGGCGGCCGGGCTGGAGGGCCGCGAGCAGGTCAACCCGCGCGACCTGTCCGGCGGCGAGCGCCAGCGCCTCGCGCTGGAGGTGGTGCTGGCCGGCGACCCGGCGGTGGTGCTGCTCGACGAGCCGACGCGCGGGATGGATCGCGCGCACAAGGACGCGCTCGTCGGTCGCGTCGACGAGCTCGCGCACGGCGGCGCCGCGGTCGTGATCGCCACGCACGACACCGAGTTCGCCGCGTCGTTCGCGGACCGCGTCGTGCTGCTGGGGCAGGGGCTGGCGATCGCCGACGCGGCGCCCGCCGAGGTGCTCGGCGGCGGCCGTCACTTCTCCACCGAGGTCGCGCGCGTCACCGGCGGCGCCGCCCTGCTGCCCGAGCAGGCCGCGACTCTGATCGAACGGCCGGGGGTGACGCCGTGAGCTGGCAGCTCGCCTGTCTGGTGGTGCTCGGGTTGGGCCTCGCCGCCGCCTTCGGGTGGTACGAGCGCGACAAGCCGCCCGCGCGCGTGCTGGCCCTGGTAGCGACGCTGGCCGCGCTCGCCGTGGTGGGCCGCCTCGCGTTCGCCGCGTTCCCGAACGTCAAGCCGACCACCGACATCGTGCTGTTCGCCGGCTACGCCCTCGGTGCGGTGCCGGGCTTCATGGTCGGGGCGATCGCCGCGCTGGTGTCGAACATCTTCCTCTCGCA
The DNA here is from genome assembly GCA_963722245.1 of uncultured Thermoleophilaceae bacterium. Taxonomy (GTDB): domain Bacteria; phylum Actinomycetota; class Thermoleophilia; order Solirubrobacterales; family Thermoleophilaceae; genus JACVRW01. Next base: position 84,390 of record CAVRKM010000009.1, on the reverse strand, counting down.
GGGGCCGTGGACGCCGTGGCAGATGGTCGGCTGGGGCGCGGTCGGCATCGCCGGAGCCGTGCTCGCGCGCTTCCTGCGTGGCCGCGAGCCCGGGCGACTGCTGCTGGCGGTCGTGTGCGGGCTCGCCGGGCTGGCCTTCGGCGCGTGGATGGACCTCTACCAACTCACCCTGGCCGCCCACCAGGACCTCGACTCCTACCTGGCATTGTCGGCCACGTCGCTGCCCTACAACCTCGCTCACGCGATCGGGAACGTGGTGTTCTGCCTGTTGATCGGACCCGTCTTCATCCGCGCTCTCCGCCGCTACCGCCGTCGCCTGGAGGTGCGCTGGCCGGCCCCGGCGGGCGCCGCCGCCGCGCTGGTCATCGCGCTCCTGCTGGTCGCCCCGGCGGCCGCCTCGCCCGCGAGCAAAGCAGAGCACTGGCTGGCCGCCGCCCAGAACAAGGACGGCGGGTTCGGCGCCGCTCCCGGGCAGGGTTCGAGCCGGCTCTACAGCGGCTGGGCCGGCCTCGGTCTCGCGGCGGCCGGTCACAACCCGCGCGACCTGCACCGGCGTGGCGGGCGCTCGCTGGCAGCCTACGTGACCCGCGACGGGCGCTCGGTGAGGGACATCGGCGAGGTCGAGCGAACGGTCCTGCTGCTCAGCGCCGCCGGGCTGTCGCCGCGCGACTTCGGGGGCAGGGATCTGCTCGCGACCATCCTCGGGAAGCGGCGCGGCGACGGCTCGATCGCGGGTTACGTGAGCTACACGACGTTCGGGGTGCTGGCGCTGCGCTCGGCCGGCGTGTCGCCCGGCAAGAAGACCGTGACCTGGCTGGTCGCCGCGCAGAACGACGACGGCGGCTTCGCGGTCGCGCCGGCCTCCACGAGCGACAGCGACATGACCGGCGCGACGCTCCAGGCGCTCGCGGTGGTGGGTCGCCAGCGCGGCGCCGCCACCCAGCGGGCCGTAGCCTGGCTGCGCGCCAACCAGAACGACGACGGCGGCTTCGGCCAGTTCAAGGGACGGCCGTCCAACACCCAGTCGACGGCCTACGCGATCCAGGGACTGGTCGCCGCCGGCGCGAGCGGGGCCACGCTCACGCGGGCGCTCGGCTACCTGCGCGGCCTGCAGCGCGCGGACGGCAGCGTCTCCTACTCGTCGACCAGCAACCAGACCCCGGTGTGGGTGACCGCCCAGGCGCTGATGGCCCTCGAGCGTAAGCCACTGCCGATCGCGGCGGTGGCGCGGGAGAAGCGTCACAAGCCAAAGCCGGCGGTGGCGCCGGCGGCGGCGCCGAAAGCGAAGGAGCAGAACCCCGCACAGACGGCCGACCCGAGTCCTGACGTCGAGACCAAGGCCCGGCTCGTGCCGGGGCCGAAGCCGCCGTCGGAAGCCGCGGCGCTCAAGCTCGACCGGACGAACAGCAGCAACCAGGGGGGCACAGGCGTGCCCGGCTGGGCGGTCTTCGTCGTGATTGCTGCCGCTCTGGCCGCGCTCGTCCTCTTGCGTCGCCGGCTGATCCCGCGCCGCTTCCGTCGGGGCCCCGCAGCGTCCTGACGGGGCTCTGGCATAGTCAACGGCCGTGACCTCGACGACCCCTTCGAAGGCGCGCTCACCCACGTCGAGGAGCTGCGCGAGTTCTACGACGCCGCGATGGAGCGGGCGGTGCGCAAGGACATCGGCCACCTGGACGAGATGGCCTGCCGCCTGATCGCCGCCGCGCCGATGCTGTTCGTCGCGACCTACTCGGCGCAGGGTCAGGCCGACGTGAGCCCGCGCGGCGGGTCGCCCGGCTTCGTCACCGTCCTCGACGACCACCACCTCGCGATCGCCGACGCCACGGGCAACCGGCGCCTCGACACGCTCGAGAACATCGTCGAGACCGGCCGCGTCGGCGTCATCTTCGTGATCCCGGGCCGGGACACCACTCTGCGCGTGAACGGCCCCGCCCGCGTGACCGCGCGGCCCGAGCTGCTCGAACGGCTGACGCCGGTCGGCAAGCCGCCGGCCACCGCGATCGTGGTCGAGGCCGAGGAGGTCTACGCGCACTGCCCGAAGGCCTTCGTGCGCTCGAAGCTGTGGGACCCGGCCAGCTGGCCCGATCCCGCCGGCCTGCCCACCTCGGCCGAGGTGAGCGTGGCGCACCAGCGCGACCCCGACTGGAGCGTCGAGCAGGAGGAGCGGCGCCAGGCGGACTCGCTGCTCCACCGCCTCGACTGATCCGATGCCGGACTTCACCGACTTCGACACCCGCGGATACCGGACGGTCGACGTGCGCAGCGGCTACGGCGAGTGGGTCGACACCTACGAGCAGACCGTCGAGGACGCCATGGACATCGAGCTGCTGGAGTCGCTCCGGCGGGTGACCTGGGCGGGCGAGGCCGCGGACTTGGGCTGCGGCACCGGGCGCACGGGCATCTGGCTGCACGAGCACGGCGTGGAGGCGATCGACGGCGTGGACCTCACACCAGAGATGCTCGAGGTGGCGCGCTCGCGCGGAGTGCATCGCCGGCTCGTCGAGGCCGACGTCGCCTCGACCGGGCTCGCCTCGGAGGCCTACGACGTGGTCGTCACCTCGCTCGTGGACGAGCACCTGGCCGACCTGCGCCCGCTCTACGCAGAGGCGTACCGACTGGCCAAGCCGGGCGCGTCCTACGTGCTGGTCGGCTACCACCCGCACTTCATCATGGCCGCCGGGATGCCCACCCACTTCGACAGCGCGTCGGGTGAGCCGGTGGCGATCGAGACGCACCTGCACCTCCTCAGCGAGCACACCGACGCCGCGCTCGCGGCCGGATTCCAGCTCGCCGAGCTGCGCGAGCGCTTGATCGACGACGCCTGGCTCGAGCTCAAGCCGAAGTGGGCCAGCCTGCGCGGCCAGCCCGTGGCGTTCGCCTTCGCCTGGCGCCGCTAGCCGGTTAGCTGGCGCCGCGCCACGGCGCGGTCCATCAGCCGGTCGGGCAGCACCTTGGCGAGCGGGCCGCGGATCTTCGCGTCGGTGCCGACCAGGTAGCGCGTGCGCGGCCGCTTCGCCGTCAGCGCCCTGCCGATCACCTCGCGCCACCTCGCGCGGCTCGATGCCGGTCTCCTGCGCGATCTTGACGGTCGCGCGGCGCACCGCCTCGATCATCGTTCCGTACAGGCGCTCGACCTCGGGCGGCATCTGCTGCTGCGATCTCGTCCGCGGCTCGTTGCTCTTGCTTCCAGATCGGCGTCTTGACGCCGCCGGGCTCGATCACGATCACGTCCACGCCCTGCCCGTGCAGCTCACGGCGCAGCGAGTCGCTGATCCGCCTCGAGCGCGAACTTCGACGCGTTGTAGGGCGACACCAGCGGCAGCGCGAACGCGCCCGCCGATCGAGCTGACGTTGACGATGCGCCCGCCGCCCGGCGCGCAGCGCGGGCAGGAACTGCTGGATCACGGCGACCTGGCCGACGACGTTGACCTCGAGCTGCAGGCGCAGCTGGTCGAGCGGCAGGAACTCGAGCGGCCCCGCGACGGCGATGCCGGCGTTGTTGACGAGTCCGGCGAGCGGCCCGTCGCCGAGCTCGCCGCGCGCGGCCGCGATCGACGCCGGCGTCGGTCACGTCGAGCTTGACCGTGCGCACGCCGTGCGAGCGCAGCCGCTCCGCGTCCTCCTCCTTGCGCACGGCGGCGACCGAATCGAAGCCGAGCTCCTTGAGGTGGAGCGCCGTCGCCTCGCCGATGCCGGTCGAAGCGCCTGTCACGAGAACGGTTCCGGTAGCCATTGGCAGCGTACCTCCGCCCGGCGTCTGAAAACGACGGCGACATCCAGTCGCCGAGACCGCGCGCTTCGCGCCCTTCCAGCGTCGCGCGGGTGGAGCTGGAAGACGCCATTCGCACGCGCCGCACGCACAAGGCCTACGGGGCCGAGCCGGTGCCGCGCGAGCTGCTCGAGGAGCTGTTCGAGCTGGCGCGCTGGGCGCCCAACCACAACCTCACCAACCCGTGGCGCTTTCGGGTGCTCGGCCCCGAGTCGCTGGCGCAGCTGAAGCGGGCGGCCGGCGACGAGGCGGCGGCCAAGCTCGACCGCGCGCCCACCCTGGTCGTGGCCAGCCAGGTGCGCTCCGACGACGCCGAGCAGGACGAGGAGGACCTGTGCGCGGTGGCGGCAGCGATCTCGTACCTCCTGCTCGCCGCGCACGCCCGCGGCCTCGCCGGGTACTGGCGCACGCCCGCCGTGCTGCGCTCCGCCGAGGGGCGGGCGGCCGTCGGCGTGCCCGCGGAGGAGCGGGTGCTGGGCCTGATCCACCTGGGCCCGCCGCGGCAGGACAAGGAGGCGCCCGAGCGCCTCCCGCCCGGCGACTACGTAACGTTCCTGCCGTGATCCCGCGCGCCGATGCGCTCGCCTCACTCGAACGGGACTCGTTCGACCTGGTCGTGGTCGGTGGCGGCATCACCGGCGCCGGGGTGGCGCTGGACGCGGCCTCGCGCGGGTACAGCGTGGCGCTGCTCGAGCGGACCGACTTCGCGGCAGGCACCTCGAGCCGCTCCTCCAAGCTGATCCACGGCGGCCTGCGCTACCTCCAGAACTTCGACCTCGGGCTCGTGCGCGAGGCGCTGCTAGAGCGCTCGCTGCTGGTGAAGCTGGCGCCCCACCTGGTCACGCCGCTGCCCATGCTGGTCCCGAGCTTCGAAGGCAAGCGCCCCGATCGCCTCCTGGGAGTGGGGCTGAACATGTACGACGTCATGGCCTGGCGGCGGGGCCGCGACGACGACGCGGAGTGGAGCCCCGACCGGCACCGTACGATCGAGGGCGCCGAAGCGATCGAGCTGGCTCCGGCGCTGGCGCAGAAGAACCCCACCGCCGCGTACCTCTTCTACGACTGCCAGACCGACGACGTGCGCATGGTGCTGAGCGTGCTGGGCGAGGCCGAGCGCTTCGGCGCCGTGATCGCCAACCGCTGCGACGTGACCGGCCTGGTCGAGAAGGAGGGGCGGGCGGTCGGCGTGCTGGCGCGCGACACCGAGACCGGGAGCGAGTTCGAGGTGGCCGGCGCCAACGTGATCAACGCGACCGGGGTCTGGGCCGACCAGCTGCGCCCGGACGAGCTCTACACCCACGAGGAGATGCCGCGCATCCGGCCCAGCCGCGGCACCCACGTGACTTTGTCGCGCGAGCGCCTGGCCGTGGAGGTGGGCGTGATCGTGCCCGCCGGCGGCAACCGCACCGTGTTCGTGCTGCCCTGGCTCGGACGCACCCTGGTGGGCACCACCGACAAGGACTACGAGGGCCCGCTCGACCACGTGCCCGCCTCGGGGGAGGACATCACCTACCTGCTCGACGCGGTCAACAGCTACTTCGGCACCTCGGTCACCCCGGATGACCTGACCGGCGCCTACGCGGGCGTGCGCCCGCTGATCTCCACGGGCGACCCGAAGAAGTCGGTCGACATCTCGCGGCGCGCGGAGCTCTACGAGACCAGCTCGGGGCTGGTGACGATCACCGGAGGCAAGTTCACCACCTGGCGGCGCATGGCGAAGTCCGCGGTCGACCGGATCGTGGAGCGCGAGGGGCGCGAGGCGCCCTGCCGCACGCACGAGATCCCGATCGGCCTGCCCGAGGACGCGGCGTCGCTGCCGGACGTCCCGGGCGTGGACGAGGGCAGCCGCGCCCACCTGGCCGCCCGCTACGGGCACGCGGCCCGCGACGTGCTGAGGCTCGCCGCGGCCGCCCCGCAGCTGGCCACGCGGATCAGCCCGGAGCTGCCCGACATCACGGCGGAGGCGGCGTTCGCGGCCGGCCACGAGCAGGCGCGCTCGGTCGCGGACGTGCTGCTGCGCCGCACCCGGCTCGGGCTGCTCGACGCCCGCGTGCTGTGCGCGCCCGACTCGGACGGCGCCCGCCGCGCGGCCAGGGCCATGGCGGGCGAGCTGGGCTGGGACGAAGCGCGCGTGGAGCAGGAGCTGCGCGACTGGGCGGACGTGTCGCGGCGCGAGGGGCTCGTTCCCGGTCGCGAGGTCGTGCCGGCGGAGGCCGCATGAGCGCTCCGCTCCTGATGGGCATCGTCAACGCCACGCCCGACTCGTTCTCGGACCGCCAGGGCGAGAAGCCGCTCGACGCCCTCGTCGAGCGCGCCCACGAGCTGGCCGAGGCGGGCGCGGCGATCATCGACGTCGGCGGGGAGTCGGGGCGCACCGATCGCCCGGCCGTCCCCGTGGAGGAGGAACGCGCCCGCGTCGTGCCGCTGATCGAACGGCTCGCGGCGGACGGGCTGAGGGTGTCGGTCGACACCTGGCGCGCACCGGTCGCCCGCGCGGCGCTGGCCGCGGGCGCGTCCATGGTCAACGACGTGAGCGGGCTGAGCGACGTCGAGGTGGCCGACGCGTGCGCCGAGACAGGCGCGGAGCTGGTCATCACGCACACCCGCGCGCCGCCCAAGGTCAAGGCCTTCCCCGACTACGCCGACGTCGTCGCCGACGTGATCGAGCTGCTGCGCGAGCGCGCCGCGGTGGCGCGCGAGCACGGCGTGGGGGAGGAGCGGCTGATCTTCGATCCCGGCATCGACATCGCCAAGAGCCCGGCCGAGTCGGTCGAGGTGCTGCGCCGCCTGCCCGAGATCTCCGAGCTGGGCCGCCCGCTGCTCGTGGCCGTGTCGCGCAAGGACTTCGTCGGGGCGCTCACCGGCCGCAGCCCGGCGGCCCGCGACGCGGGCACCCTGGCGGCCGTGGGGGTAGCCGCCGACGCCGGGGCGAGCATCCTGCGCGTGCACGACGTCGCGGCCGCGCGCGACTACCTGGCGGTGCGCGCGGCGCTGGCGAACGGCGCGGGCCGCGAGCTGCAGCTGGATCCGGCACTGCGCCGGGAGCCCGCGTGAGCGACCGCTTCACGATCGCCCAGCTGTCCGACCCTCACTGCGGCTCGCCGCACTTCGTGCCCAGCCTGCTCGACCGCGCGCTCGTGGAGGTCAACGAGCTGCAGCCCGACGTCGTGGTCGTCTCCGGCGACCTGACGAGCGACGGCCTGCGCGGCGAGTACCAGCTGGCGCGCGACTACCTCGACCGGATCGACTGCGAGCGCATCATCGTGATCCCGGGCAACCACGACTCGCGCAACGTCGGCTACGTGCACTTCGAGGAGCTGTTCGGCGAGCGCAGGTCGGAGCTGCACACGGACGGCATCTCGATCGTGGCCGTCGACTCGACCGAGCCCGACCTCGACCACGGCGTGATCGGCCGCGGGCGCTACGGGTGGATCGAGGAGCGCTTCGGGGCGAACGAGGCCTTCCTGCGCATCTTCGTGCTGCACCACCACCTGCTGCCGGTCCCGGGCACCGGCCGCGAGCGCAACATCGTGCACGACGCCGGCGACACGCTCGAGTGCCTGCAGCGCGCCGGCGTGCAGCTGGTGCTGTCGGGCCACAAGCACGTGCCCTACGCGTGGCGGCTGGAGAACCTGTTCGTCGTCAGCGCCGGCACGGTCTCGACGACGCGCCTGCGCGGCAAGACCAAGCCCTGTTACAACGTGATCGAGGCGAGCTCGGAGCGGGTCACCGTGTTCCGCAAGTACCCCTTCCACGAGCGGGACGCGATCATCTCGTTCGACCCGCGCACGTACGAGTACGAGAAGGACCAGTCGTTGCTCGGCGAGACCGCCCACGGCTAGCGCGTGGGCGTCATCGCGCTGATCGACGGCGAGCACCACCCCGCGGCGGTCCGTGACGCGCTCGAGCGGCTCGACCTGGCCGGCGTGATCTTCTGCGGCGGCGAGGAGAAGCTGCCGGCGGGGCCGCTCGACGAGGTCTACGGGCGCCCGGTCGACACCGATCCCGAGGAGGCGCTGCGGCGCCTCGCGCCCGCGGCGGACACGGTGGTGGACCTCGCCGACGAGCCCGTGCTGCCGCCGAGCGCGAAGCTGCGGCTGGCGGCGCTGGCCCTGCACCTCGGGCTGCGCTTCGAGGGGCCGGGCCTGCGGCTCGATCCGCCCGAGTACGCGCCGGTCGCCTTCGAGGGGCCCAAGCTGGCCGTGATCGGGACCGGCAAGCGCACCGGCAAGACCGCGGTGGCCGGACACTGGGCCGGCCTGCTGCGCGCAGCTCGACCCGGTGATCGTCTGCATGGGGCGCGGCGGGCCGGCGCAGCCGACGGTGGCCGCCGCCGACACCGGGCTGGCGGAGCTGCTCGAGATCGTCGAGCGCGGGGGCCACGGGGCCTCCGACTACCTCGAGGACGCGGTGCTCGCCGGCGTGCGCACGGTCGGGTGTCGGCGCGTCGGCGGCGGGCTGGCGGGTGCTCCGTGGGACTCCAACGTGCCGGCCGGCGCCGAGCTCGCGGCGTCGCTCCCGGGTGCCGGGGCGCTGATCTTCGAGGGGTCGGGCTCGTGCATCCCGCCGGTCGAGGTGGACCGCACCGTCTGCGTGATCGGGCCGGGGCCACCCGAGCCGCTGGCGGAGTACGCGCCGCTGCGGGCACAGCTGCTGCTCGCGCACGAGGGCGCGGTGGCGCCGCCGGGCGCGCTGCGCTTCTCGTTGCGGCCCGAGCCCGCGGAGCCGCTGCCCGACGGCGCGCGGGTGGCCCTGTTCACGACCGGAGCTCCGGGCTGCCAGGGCGTGGAGCCGCTGGTCGCGTCGGCGAACCTGGCGCGGCGGGCGGCGCTCGCCGCCGATCTCGATCGGGCCGCGGCGGCCGGCTGCGACGTCTACCTCACCGAGCTCAAGGCCGCCGCCATCGACACCGTCGCCCGCCGCGCCGCGGAGCACGGGGCCCGCGTGGTCTTCGTGCGCAACCGACCGGTCGGCGTGGATGATGCGCTGCTGGAGCTCGCCGATGCCTGATCGCGAAACCATCGTCGTCCACAAGGGCCACGGCCTGCCCTACTCGAAGGGGCTGATGGCGCAGGCCCTGTCCGCGACCGCGCTCTCGCAGGAGCGCTCCTTCGAGCTGGCCCGGCTGATCGAGGCGCGGCTGGCGGAGCGCGGCCAGGCCGAGATCGACGTGGAGGCGCTGCACTCCCTGGTCGAGGAGGTGCTGCTGGCCGAGGAGGGCGAGACGGCCGCGGGGCGCTACCGGCGCTGGCGGCGCCTCGACCGGCTGGACCGGCCGCTCGTGGTGCTGATCGGCGGCACCACGGGGGTCGGCAAGTCGACGCTGGCCTCGATGCTCGCCGCTCGGCTGGGCGTGAACCGCGTGATCGCGACCGACGTGATCCGCCAGGTGCTCCGCGCCTTCTTCACCCATGAGGCGATGCCGACCGTCCACGGCTCGGCCTTCGAGGTCGGCGGGATCTCCGGCTACCGCGACCAGGCCGAGCGGGTCGGTACCGGCATCGCCGCGATCGTCGAGCGCGCCGCCGCGGAGGGCAAGCCGGTCGTGGTCGAGGGCGTGCACGTGGTGCCGGGCGGAGTTCACCCGCGCGTGCGCGAGCGCTGCGTGCTGGTCGAGGCGCTCGTGGTCGTGGACGACCCGGACCTGCACCGCGGCCACTTCTCCCTGCGGCCGGGGATCCGGCCCGCCGAGCGCTACCTCGCCCACTTCGAGGAGATCAGGCGCCTGCAGGACCACCTCTGGGAGCGCGCCCGCTCGGAGAGCGTGGCGATCATCGAGAACGCCAACGTCGACCAGGCGCTGGCAGGCCTGATGGAGCTGGTCCTGGACGCCGTGCGCGAGGACAGCTGACGGCTCGGCGGCCGGTCCGCTCGCTAGGGTCCTCGCCCTATGACGGTCCTCCAGCGCAAAGACCTCGAATCCAGCCCGCTCGCCGATCTGCACGCGATCGCGTCGGAGCTCGGCCTGGAGGGATTCCGCAGCAAGCGCAAGGGTGACCTGATCGGCGCGATCCTCGACGCCCAGGGCGGCGAGGAGGTCTCCGAGCCCGCGGCGCCCGAGGACGAGGCCGAGCCGGACGAGGTGCCCTCGGAGGAGTCGCTCGAGGGTCCCGCCGAGCGACGAGGAGGATCACCCCGCCGAGGGCGAGCTGGACGTCGTCGAGGAGGAGCCCGAGGTCGAGGACGAGAGCTCCGACGAGGAGATCCTCACCGGCCCCCTCGACATCCTCGCCAACGGCTCGGGCTTCCTGCGGCTCGACCCGGCGGGCCAGTCGCGCGGCGACGTGTACGTGTCGCCCGCCCAGATCCGGCGCTGCGAGCTGCGCTCCGGCGACGAGATCAGCGGTCCCGTGCGCCCGCCGCGGCGCAACGAGCGCCATCCGTCGCTCATCCGCGTGGAGACCGTGAACGGCGCCGACGGCCGAGCCGCCCGAGCAGCGGCCCTGGTTCGGCGAGCTCACCGCGGTGTTCCCGACCGACAACCTGGGCGAGCTGCAGGGCGTCTCGTACGGCAAGGGCTCGCGCGTGGCGGTCATGGGGCCGCCCGGGGCCGGCGCCACCACGCTGCTGCGCGAGGCCGTCAAGGGCCTCGGCGAGGACGTCTCCATTCAGATCGCGCTCGCCGGCGTGCGGCCCGAGGAGATCGCGGGCTGGCGCGAGCTCGGCCCGCCCGTGGTGGGCGGCAGCTTCGAGCGCTCCCCCGAGGCCCAGGCGCAGGCCGCCGAGCTGGCCGTGGAGCGCGCCAAGCGCCAGGTCGAGCGGGGCGGGCACGCGGTGGTCGTGATCGACTCGCTGCTGGGCCTGCCGCCGGGCACGCGCCGACGGGTCTTCGGCGCGGGCCGCGCGACCGAGGAGGGCGGCACGCTCACGATCCTCGCCGCCGGCGGCGACGACCAGGAGCTGCTGCGCTGGGCGACCGCGCGAGTGGTCCTGCTGCCTACTTGACGACCAGCGTCTCCGCCATCGTCGTCGGGTGCACCAGGCAGACGAGCCTGTACGTGCCCTTCACCGTCGGCGTCACGGTGTAGCTGCCCGTGCGCTGCCCCCAGTAGACCGACGAGAAGCCGCGCGGCCCGTTGGCGACGGTCACGCTGTGCGGTCGCGCGCCGCCGAAGTTCCACGTGATCGGCTGCCCGACCTTCGCCGTGATCTTGCCCGGCCGGAAGTACTCGTCGCCGACCTCCAGAGCGGTCCCGTCGAACGCGCTGAACACGCCCTTCGGCTTGGACAGCTGGGGCACCACGAGGTCGTAGTTGGGCGTCTTGTCGTAGCGCTTCGGCTTGTTGATCTCGACGACGTCGTCGGGCATCTTGCCGCAGCGCTTGACCGAGTCGTCCGCCACGAACCAAGTGGCCCAGAAGCCCATCGCGGCCACGTGCAGGTTGTGGTCGTCGTGCACCGCGGTGCGCCGCAGCACCTCACCCTCGACGATCGGGATGCCCTCCGCCGTGGCGTAGGCGCCGGTCCCGATCGGTCCGGGCTCGTGCAGGATGGGGCGGACCGAGTTGTAGGGATGGCTGGGCAGGCCGTGGTAGACGGGCGCCTTGAACAGCCGCCGCTTGCAGGTGCGGCTGTCGAGCGTCTGGTACTTGCCGCCGCCGTGCTGGTGCGAGGAGGCCACCAGCATGCGGCCGCTGAACGGCGCGACCCAGTCGCTCGAGTTGACGTAGTTGGACCCCTTCTTGCCGCCGCCCGGCACGTCGTAGGACATGCCGTTGGCGAGCTGGGCGCAGTTGCCGATCACCACCGGCAGGATCGACTTGCGTGGCTCGGTCGTGTACCAGACCCGGGTGCGGACGTAGAAGCTCTTCGGCTGCTTGTAGTGGTTCATCACCATCGCGGTCAGCGACCAGTCGGGCGCCGTGCCGTCCGCCTTGCGGTTGGTGATGCCGTAGTTGTCGCGCGCGCTCTTCGGCAGCGTCATCTGGGGATGGCCGAGCGGATGCTCCTCGCCGCGGCCGCCGATGAAGCCGGCGCCTCGCCAGCAGCTCCCCGGGCCCTCGTCCACGCGCCCCGGGCGCGAAGTAGAGGAAGTGGTGGACCATCATCTTCGCGATCGGGAGCGGCTTGGCCTTCGGGTCCTTGGAGTCGACCAGCGCCATCTCCTTGAAGCCGAGGATGTAGCCGGGCTGCTTGGGCGCGCCGAGGCCGTCCGCCTTGAGCGTCACCTGGTGGGTGTCGTGCACGTACGGCAGGGAGTCGATCTTCGGCGAGTAGAGCGTCAGCAGACGCTCCTTGGCGCTGGCCATGGGGGCGGCCACGAGTCCGATCAGGGCGACGGCCAGGGAGGCCGTCAGCAGCTTGCGCATCCTCTCCTCCTCAGGAAAATTGCAGCGCGGCTGCGAGAAGCCTACCGGCGATAGCCGACCGCGCGCCAGCTGGGCTCGGGGGAGAGCTCGATCAGCTCGAAGTTGCGGTCGGGCTGGGCGTACCCGAAGGAGTGCGTGGTGTCGTCGAAGACGACCTCGAGCTCGCCCTCCATCACGCGCTGGTCGAGCCAGGCGCCGCGGAAGACGAGCCGGCGGATCCAATGGACGAGCGAGCGCTCGGAGGGACCGTTGAGGTCGCCCCAGCAGAAGTTGATGTGCTCGCCCAGCTCGGACTGCGGCTCGGGGACCTCGCCGTTGACCGCGAGGTTGACCAGGTCCTCGCGCTCGTGGTCTCCCAGCGGGCCGGCCACGAACCCGAGCTTCGCGGCCGCCTGCTCCACGCGCTCGGTGAAGTCACGTTCGTTGAACGTGAATCGAAGCTCGCCGTACTCCAGGACGTAATCGGAGCCGGACTCGTAGTTGCCGCGTCTTGCTGTGTCCATGATCGAGAGGGCGGGCTTGAGGCCGGCGCGTCGTCATCCTACGGCCGATTCCTTCCGCGCCGAGAGGTCTGCAACCCGATTTGCAGTCGTGTGCCCCGCGACACCTGCAAGTGGGCGAGACTCATGCGATGCGCGGGCAGCTCCCGACCGGCTCGGTCCTCGCGGGCTACCGCATCATCGAGCTCATCGGCGAGGGCTCCGGTGGCGCGGTCTACCTGGCCCAGCAGGGGGAGAGTGGCGAGCGGTCGCGCTGAAGGTGCTTGCCGACGAACTGGCGCACGACGATCGTCCGGCGCTTCCTGCGCGAGTCGACGATCGCCGCCGGCCCACTCGGCGCCGGATGGGGCCCGTAAGCGACTCGCAAGCGATTGGCGCGCGCCCGGGGCGAGGCTCGAGCCGACCGGCCTTCTCGTGATGTGGACAACACGCCGACTGCAGGAAGCCGCTCCGTCCTGGTCGTCGAGGACGACCAGGCGACACGGGCGTTCCTGATCGAGAACCTGACCGCGGACGGCTTCCGCGGCGGCCGGTGCGCGAGCGGCGTGGGAGAGGGTCTGCGTGCGATCGAAGTGCGCCAGCCGTCGTTGGTGGTGCTCGATCTGGGGTTGGAGGACGGGAATGGCCTGACCCTGCTCGATCGGGTGCGCGCTGCCGACGGGCTCGCCTCGCGCATCGACCAGGACCTGCCGGTGATCGTGCTGAGCGGCCGGGCCGGGGACGCCGACCGGGTGCGCAGCTTCGCCCGCGGCGCCGACGACCACGTCTGCAAGCCGTTCCTGTACGCCGAGCTGCTGGCGCGGATGCGGGCGCGTGCTGCGCCGCGCCGAGGGGCGCCGCGCGCGGGGCGTGGTGCGGGTGGGGGAGCTGACGCTCGACCCGTCCACGCGCGCGGTCCGGCTGGCCGGACGGCGCATCGAGCTGGCCGCCAAGGAGTTCGCGCTGCTGCAGGCGCTGGCGGAGCAGCCCACGCGCGTGTACCGCAAGCAGGAGCTGCTTCGGGACGTCTGGGGTTACCTCTCGCCCGGCAACACGCGCACGCTGGACGCGCACGCTTACCGGCTGCGCAGGAAGCTGCAGCCCTCCGCGCGGCCCTGGATCGTGAACGTGCGCGGCGTGGGCTACAAGCTGACGGAGGCGCTGTGAGCTGGGAGGAAGCCGTCCTGATCGCCTTCGGCTGGAGCGGCTGGGCGCTCGCTCTGGCTGCCCTCTGCACGCTCTGGCGCCGACTGGAGCTGGTCGCCGACGCCGAGCACGAGCTGCGCGGCGCGGTCACGGCGATCGGGTTGGCCGCCGACCGCGAGCGGCCGCCGCCCGTGCAGCTCCAGCTCGATCGCATGACCGCCGCGCTCGCGGATCTGTCCGAGGCACGCGGGGCGCAGTCGCCGCCGCCCGCCGGAGCTCGAGCCGGGCCGGCTCGCGCAGGTGCTGGCGAACGTGATCGCCAACGCCGCGGAGCACGGGGTGGGGCCGGTCGAGGTGCGGGCGTGCCGGCAGGGCGGGGTGGCGCGGCTCGAGCTGGTCAACCGGTCGAAACCGGAGGGCCAGGGCGGTCGGGCCGGGCGCGGGCGGGGCGTCGTGATCGCGAAACGCGCGGCGGGTGAGCTCGGCGGCCGGGTGAGCGTGTCGCAGGAGGGCGGCGTCACGCGCACGATCGTCGAGCTGCCGGCGGAGGGCGATCCACGGGGTCGCCATGCGGCATGACCGGCGCACGGCGGCGCGGGCTGCTGCTGCTCTGCTTCGCCCTCGTCTGCGGCGGGTTGGCCGCGTCGCAGGTGCGCGAGCGCGAGCGGCGGGCGCAGGCCGCCGTGGGCTCGCTCGTCTCGGTGGTGGTCGCCAAGCGCGAGCTGCGCGGCCGACCGGCGGCTGCGGGCTGGCGATCTCGCCGTGCGGCGCGTCCCGGCGCGCTTCGTGCCGCCCGACGCCCTCGGCGGGGCCGGTGAGCTCGCGGGCGCCCGCACGGCCGTGCCCGTGGCGGCCGGCGGCTACCTCACCGCGGGGATGCTCGGCGGCGGCTCACGCGGCGGCCCGGGGCCGCTGCGCGCCGGCGAGCGGGCGCTGGAGCTGGCGGTGGCGGGCGGAGGGGCGCTGGCCGGCGCCGAGCCGGGCGCGCGCGTGGACGTGCTCGTCACGAGCCGGCGCCGAGGACGGCGCCGGGCGGACTTTCGTGGCGCTCGAGAACGTGGAGCTGCTCGGCCTGCGGGCGGGCGGCGAGGAGCAAGCTGGCGGCCGCGGACGCCGCGGCCGGCGCGGCGCCCACCGCGCTCGCCACGCTGCGGGTCGGTGCGCGCCAGGCGGTCTATCTGACCGCCGCGGCCAACCTCGCCGGCGAGGTCCGTCTGCTGGTCAGGCCACCGGGCGACCGCCGGCGGGTCGGGAGCCTCCGTCGTGAGCGAAGGGCGGCTCTGATGCCTAGCCGCCCGGTGCGAGGACCTCGACCGTCCCGTCCGGCTGCCCGAGCAGCGCCCGCTCCGCCATCCCGATGAACAGGCCGTGCTCCACGACTCCGGGCACCTGCTTCACCTCGCGCGCGAGCTCCGTCCAGGTCGACGGCGGGCAGCGCGCAGTCCAGGATCAGGTGGCCCTCGTCGGTCACGTACGGCTCGCCGTCGTCGAGCAGCCGCTGCTCCGCGTCCGGGAGCAGCTGCGCCAGGCGCCGGCGTGTGTCGCGCCAGCCGAAGCGCACCACCTCGACCGGCAGGCGGAACCCCTCGCCCAGCCGCGCGACCCGCTTGGACGCCTCGGCCACCACCACGAAGCGGCGCGCCGCGGAGATCACGATCTTCTCGCGCAGCAGCGCCCCGCCGCCGCCCTTGATCAGGCGCAGCCGATCGTCGACCTCGTCCGCCCCGTCCAGCGCCAGGTCCAGCTCGAGCGTGCCGTCCAGCTCGACCAGCTCGAAGCCGGCCGCGCGCGCCAGCTCCTGCGTGCGCACCGAAGCGACGGCCGCGCGCACGGGCGCCCCGCGCGCCGCCAGCAGCTCCACGACCTTCCACACCGCCCGCCCGGAGCCGAGCCCGATCGTCATGCCCGGCTCCACGAGCGCCACCGCGGCCGCCGCCGCGGCGGCGCGGGCGGCGTCGGCGTCGTCGTTCACCCGACCAGCTCGGCGTTCAGCTCGATCGAGGGCGACCGCCGCCAGCGCCCGCGAGATCGGGCAGTTCCGCTTGGCGCCCTCGGCCACCTGCTGGAACTCGTCGGCGTCGATCCCCGGCACCCGCGCCCGTGTGTCGAGCACGATGCGCGTGATGCCGAAGCCGGCCTCGACCTTCTCGAGGTGCACGGTGGCGGTCGTCTCGACGCTCTCGGCGTCGTGGCCGGCGCGGCCCAGGTCGCCCGACAGCGCCATCGAGAAGCATCCGGCGTGGGCGGCCGCGATCAGCTCCTCGGGATTCGTGCCGTCGCCCTCCTCGAAGCGCGACTGGAACGAGTACGGCCCCTCGTAGGAGCCGCTCGCCATCCGCATCGTCCCGTTGCCCTCCTGCAGCGAGCCGTCCCAGCGGCGCTCGCGGTCCTCTTCGGCATCTCTCAACCTCCGGCTGTGCGGTGTGCTGCTCCGGCACGCTACCCGGACCCGCGCAGGCGGCCGAGCCGCCCGCTACTCGGGCCTGGGCGATCGTTCGACGGTGCTCTAAACTTACTTACGATCCGTAAGCATGGAGAACCACATGGAAAACCTTTTGCTGGTCCCCGTGGACGACTCCGTCGTCTTCCCAAACATGACCGTGACGCTAGCCATCGACGTCGGCGACGAGGAGCGCGTGGTGCTCGTGCCGCGCAAGGGCGACGAGTTCGCCAGCGTCGGCACCGTCGCCAACGTGGTCGAGCGCGTGCGCCTGCCCGGCGGCGGCCGAGCCGTGGCGCTCGAGGGCCGAGCACCGTGGCCGCATCGGCGCCGCCAGCACCGACGCCACCGGCGCGCTGCGCGTGGAGGTCGAGCCGCATCCCGACGACGAGCCCGTCGACGGGCGCACCCGCAACCTCGAGCGCGAGTACCGCGCCGTGGTCGAGGAGATGCTCGAGCTGCGCGGCGACGACGGCCGCGTGGCCGCCTTCGTCCGCTCGATCACCGAGCCCGGCGTGCTGGCCGACACCACCGGCTACGCGCCCGACCTGACCTACGACCAGAAGGTCGAGGTGCTGGAGACGCTCGACGTGACCGAGCGGCTCGAGCTGGCCCTGAAGCTCCAGCGCGAGCGGCTGGCCGAGCTGCAGGTGCGCGCGCGCATCCGCGACGACGTCCAGTCCGGCGCCGAGAAGCAGCAGCGCGAGTACTTCCTGCGCAAGCAGATGGAGTCGATCCGCAAGGAGCTGGACGAGGACGACGCCTCGGTCGTCGACGAGTACCGCACCAAGATCGAGGAGGCCGGCATGCCCGACGCCGTCCGCGAGCAGGCCGAGCGCGAGCTGGGCCGGCTCGAGCGCATGGGCGAGCAGGGCGGCGAGGCCTCGATGATCCGCTCCTACCTCGACTGGCTGATCGCCGTGCCGTGGTCCGAGCGCTCCGACGAGCGGCTCGACCCCGTGCACGCGCGCGAGGTGCTCGACGCCGACCACGCCGGACTCGAGGACGTGAAGGACCGCATCGTCGAGTACATCGCCGTGCGCAAGCTGCGCCAGGAGCGCGGCATCGAGGAGGACAAGCGCTCCGGCGCCATCCTCACGCTGATCGGCCCGCCCGGCACGGGCAAGACGTCGATCGGCGAGTCGATCGCGCGCGCGACCGGGCGCGAGTTCGTGCGCATGTCGCTCGGCGGCGTGCGCGACGAGGCCGAGATCCGCGGTCACCGGCGCACCTACATCGGCGCGCTGCCGGGCCGGCTGGTCCGCGCCCTGCGCGACGCCGGGACGATGAACCCGGTGATCATGCTCGACGAGGTCGACAAGGTCGGCGCCGACTGGCGCGGCGACCCGAGCGCGGCCCTGCTCGAGGTGCTCGACCCGGCGCAGAACCACTCGTTCCGCGACCACTACCTGGACGTGGAGCTGGACCTGTCGCAGGTGGTGTTCATCGCCACCGCGAACGTGGCCGAGACGATCCCGGCGCCGCTGCTCGACCGGATGGAGATCATCCGCTTCGACGGCTACACGACCGACGAGAAGGTCGCGATCGCGCGCGGCTACCTGTGGCCGCGCCAGCGCGAGCGCAACGGCCTGCGCGAGGACGAGGTCGAGCATCGGCGACGCGATCCTGCGCCAGGTCGTGACCGAGTACACGCGCGAGGCCGGCGTCCGCAACCTCGAGCGCGAGCTCGGCACGCTGCTGCGCAAGACGGCGACGAAGCTGGCCTCGGGCCAGGTGGAGGCGCCGGTCTCGATCGACGAGGCCGAGCTGCGCGACGCCCTCGGGCGCCAGCGCTTCTTCCAGGAGGCGGCCGAGCGCACGGCGGTGCCGGGCGTGGCCACCGGCCTGGCCGTGACCGGCGCCGGCGGCGACGTGCTGTTCATCGAGGCGACCGACATGAAGGGCAAGGACGGCCTCGTGCTGACCGGCCAGCTGGGCGACGTCATGAAGGAGTCGGCGCGGATCGCGCTCTCCTACGTGCGCGGCCACGCGGACGAGCTCGGCATCGACGAGGACCGCTTCGACGACCGCGAGTTCCACGTGCACGTGCCGGCCGGGGCGATCCCCAAGGACGGCCCGAGCGCGGGCGTCACGATGACCACGGCGCTCGCGTCGCTGCTGTCGGGGCGCCCGGTGCGCCACACCGTCGGCATGACCGGCGAGGTCACGCTCCAGGGCCGCGTGCTGCCGATCGGCGGCCTCAAGCAGAAGGTGCTGGCCGCGCACGCGGCCGGGCTCACCGACGTGATCCTGCCCGAGCGCAACCGCGGCGACCTCGACGACGTGCCGGAGGACGTCCGCGAGGAGATGACGTTCCACCCGGTCATGACGATCGACGAGGTGCTCGAGCTGGCGCTCGAGCCGCAGCCGGCGGCGCTGGCCGCTGCCTAAGGAACAGGCGCTGCTGCGTGGCGCGTGCCCGCGTCGCGCAGCAGCTCCGCCACACTTGGCCGGGTGAGAGTCCGCGATACCGCAGTCGGCTGCGTCGTGGCCCTGCTGCTCGGAAGCTGCGGGGGCGACGACGCGTCCGAGCCGAGCGCCTCGCAGGCGGACCTGGTGGCCGATCTCACGGTGACCGTGCGTGCCGACGGCACGCCGGCCCCGCCCGCCGCCGCACGATCCGCTGCGAGCGGCTCGGCCCGAAGGCGGCCGACGCCACCTGCCGCAGCCTGGCGGGCCTCGGCGCGGACCAGCTGGAGCCCGTGCCCTCGGGCACCGCCTGCACGCAGATCTACGGCGGTCCAGCGGTCGCCCGCGTCCACGGCGAGCTGCGCGGCAAGCCCGTGGACGCCCGCTTCGAGCGCAGCAACGGCTGCGAGATCGAGCGCTGGGACCGCAACCGCGTGCTGCTCGGCGACGCGCCGGCCGCCGGCTAGCCCGCCAGCCGGATGTGCCTCAGCCGTCGCCGTGCCCGTGGCGCGGGCGCGGCGCGCGGCCGGGCGGCTGCTGCGGGGGGCGAAGCTCCGGCGCCGGCGGCACCGCCAGCGTCACGGGCGAGCCCGGCTCGAGCACGAACGCCTCGCCGTGATGGGCCAGCTCGAGCGGGTCGCCGGACGACAGCTCGTAGGTCGCCCGTTCTCGGTCGACCTCCACGATCACCCGGCGGTCGCCGAGGCAGAGCCGGAAAGCCAGCCGGGTCAGGTCCTCGGGCAGCCGCGGCGCGAAGGTCAGCCGCCCGCCGTGGTCGCGCATGCCGCCGAGGCCGGCCACGCACGCCATCCAAGCGCCCGCCAGCGATGCGATGTGAACGCCGTCGCGGGTGTTGTGGTTGAGGTCGTCCAGGTCGACGAGGGCCGCCTCGGCGAGGTAGTCGTAGGCCAGCTCCACGTGGCCGACCTCCGCGGCCATCACCGCCTGGGTGCAGGCCGACAGCGACGAGTCGCGCACGGTCAGGCGCTCGTAGTAGTCGAAGTTGCGCGCCTTCTGCTCGGCCGTGAAGGCGTCGCCGCGCACGTGCATCGCGAGCACGAGGTCGGCCTGCTTGACCACCTGCTTGCGGTAGAGGTCGAAGTAGGGGAAATGCAGCAGCAGCGGATAGCGGTCGCCGGTGGCCTCGAAGTCCCACGCCTGGTGGCGCGTGAAGTCGTCGGACTGGGCGTGCACGCCGAGCTGCTCGTCGTACGGCACGCGCATCTCGCGAGCCGCCTTCAGCCAGGCGGCGACCTCCTCGTCCTGCACGTCCAGCTCGGCCGCCCGCTCCGGATGGCGCTCCACGGCGTCGGCGGCCGCCTCCAGGTTCTGCTGGGCCATCAGGTTCGTGTAGACGTTGTTGTCCTCGACCGGGCTGTACTCGTCCGGCCCCGTGACGCCGTCGATGCGGAAGCCGCCGCCGTCATCGTGGTGGCCGAGCGAGCGCCAGAGCCGAGCGGTCTCCACCAGCAGCTCGACGCCGATGTCGCGCTCGAAGTCGAGGTCGCCGGTGACCCGCACGTAGCGGATGGCGGCGTCGGCCACGTCGGCGGACACGTGGAAGGCCGCCGTGCCCGCCGGCCAGTAGGCGGAGCACTCCTCACCGGCGATCGTGCGCCACGGGAAGGCGGCGCCACGCAGGTTCAGCTGCTGGGCGCGCTCGCGTGCGAGCGGGAGTATGGAGTGACGCCAGGCCAGCGCCGCGGCGGCCGCGGACGGCACCGAGTAGGTCAGCAGCGGCAGGACGAACCCCTCGGTGTCCCAGAACGCGTGCCCGTCGTAGCCGGGGCCGGTCAGGCCCTTGGCGGGTATCGCCCGCTGCTCCGCGCGGGCTCCGGCCTGCAGCGTGTGAAAGAGCCCGAAACGGACCGCCTGCTGGATCTCCAGGTCGCCCTCCAGCTCAACGTCCGCGCGCGCCCAGAAGTCGTCGAGCACCTCGCGCTGGCCGGCGACGAGGCTGTCCCAGCCGCGTCTGGCGGGCCTCCACGAGGGCGGCCTCAACCTGGTCGCGTACGGCCGGCAGCGACCGCGCGCTCGACCAGCCGTAGGCGAGGAACTTCACCAGCCTCAACTTGGCGCCCACCTCGAGGTCGGCCGCGACGGTCATCCGCCCGAGGTCGTCCTCGACCTCGGACTGGGTCGGCGCGTCCTGCGGCTCCTCGACGACGTGGTCCATCGCCGCGCCGACCAGCAGGCCGCTCGCGCGCGTGCGGTGCATCAGCGTCACGCGGTCGCCGCGGGCGCCCGCGAACTCCGGGACCAGCGGCGCCCGCAGCGCGGCCGCCGCGCGCGGGTCCTCCGACTGCGCCTGCGGTTGCGGCTCGTTCGCGACCAGCTCCGACTGGACGACGATCCGCGCCGGGTCGCCGACCGCCTCGACCTCCCAGCGGATCGCCGCGATACCGCGCTGCACCAGCGACACGATCCGGACGGAGCGCACGCGCACGGTCTGTCCCGCGGGCGAGCACCACTCGACCTCGCGCTCGAGCGTGCCGGCGCGCATGTCGAGCACGCGCCTGTGCGAGATCAGCTCGCCGTAGCGGATGTCGAACGGCTCGTCGTCGACCAGCAGGCGGATCAGCTTGCCGTTGGTCACGTTCACCACGGTCTGGCCGTCCTCGGGGAAGCCGTAGCCGGCCTCGGCGTAGGGGAGTGGCCGCGTCTCGTAGACGCCGTTGAGATAGGTGCCGGGCAGGCCGTGCGGCTCGCCCTCGTCGAGCGTGCCGCGCAGGCCGATGTGGCCGTTCGCGAGCGCGAACACGGACTCGCGCTGGGCGAGCAGGTTCAGGTCGAGCTCGCTCTCGACGATCTCCCACGGGCGCGGCTCGTCCGAGGGGGCGGTCACCCGAGCAGCTCGGCCAGGTCCGACACGACGATGTCGGCGCCGTGCTCGCGCAGCGCGTCGGCGTGGCCGACGCGGTCGACGCCCACCACGAAGCCGAAGTTCCCGGCGCGGCCGGCCTCGACGCCGGCGAGCGCGTCCTCGAAGACCACCGCGGCGCCAGGCTCCGCGCCCAGCGCGCGCGCCCCGGCCAGGAAGGTGTCCGGGGCGGGCTTGCCCTTGAGGCCCTCCTGCTCGATCGTCACGCCGTCGACGATCGCCTCGAAGAGATCGGCGATCCCCGTCACGTGCAGCACGTCGCGGGTGTTGGCGCTCGAGGACACCACCGCCCTGCGCAGGCCGGCGTCGCGCACCGCCTTCACGTAGCGCACGGAGCCCTCGTACACCTCCACGCCCTGTTCGTGGATGAGGCGCTGGACGACCTCGTTCTTGCGATCGGACAGCTCGGTGATCGCCTTCTCGTCGAGCTCGATCCCGCGTGACTTCAGGAAGGAGCGCACGCCGTCCTCCCTCGGCATGCCGTCCACGTAGTCCTCGTAGTCGTTCTCGGTGAACTCGTGGAAGGGCTCGTCGCGCGAGTGCAGGTACTCGTCGAACATCTGCTTCCAGGCCGCCGCGTGGACCTTGGCGGTCTGGGTCAGCACGCCGTCGAGGTCGAACAGGCAGACGCGGGTGGCATCCGGCAGGCCGAGCATCAGGTCGCGCGCGCCAGCCCGCCGTCCACCGGGAGGGCCACGCCGGTGATGTAGCTCGCCCGCTCCGAGCACAGGAAGGCCCCGGCCGCGCCGATCTCCTCGATGGTGCCGAGCCGCCCGATCGGGACGTCGGTGCGGGCGGCCGCTTCGGCCGCGTCCATCGATCCGTGCAGGTGGAGCAGGCGGTCGGTCCCGAAGCGGCCGGGCAGGAGCGTGTTCAGCGTGATGCCGTCGGCGGCCAGGCGGCCGGACAGCAGCTTGAAGGTCGCCAGGAGCGCGCTGCGATGGGCCGTCGACAGGAGCAGTGCGGGGATCGGCTCGCGTGCCGCGCTCGACGACACGCTCAGGATGCGGCCGAATCCACGCTCGCGCATGCCGGGCACCGCGCGCTCGATCAACGCCATCGGCGACAGGATCAGCTCCCGGTAGGCGTCCTCCCACTGGTCGCGGCTGAACTCGAGCGGCTCGCCCCCGGGCGGGCCGCCCGTGTTGGTCACGAGGATCGCGAGCGGCCCGAGGTCCGCCTCGACGTCGTCGATCAGCCGCGGAGCCGCGTCGAGGTCCATCGAGTCGAACACGTAGGGGCGGGCGCCGATCCTCCCCGCGGCCGCCTCGATGCGCTCGCTCGAGCGCGAGCTGACCGCCACCGAGGCGCCCTCGGCGGCCAGCGCCTGGGCGATCCCGAAGCCGATCCCGCTCGATGCGGCAGTTACGAGCGCGACCCTGCCTTGAAGGCCGAGATCCATCGGGACCGGAGGGTAGTCTGCGAACGTGGCTCGTCGCCTGCTCGCACGCTCCGCTCCGTTCGTGTTGGGAGCGGTCGCCGCCGGCCTCTGGCTGCACTACCGGCGGCCCGAGCGGCCCGCCGCTGCGCGAGGTCACCGGGGAGCTGCCGCCGCCGGTGCCCCCGGCCCGCAGGCGCATACCCAAGCGCTTCGTGCGCCGGCCCGTCGACATCGTCACGATCGTCGACGACCTGCTCGGCGCCGCTCGCTAGGTCGCGCGGCCACCCGATCTGCTTGTATACCCCCCTCAGCAATTGATTTTGCCGAGCTTTCGTCGTCCCGACGGCGAAAGGCGGGGGAACCACCAGCGGCCCCAGGCCGCAGGGGCGAATCGCACGCCGCCTGTTGCGTAGCGCCACTTTCCGGCGCGAGCCCGTCAGCTCACCTCGTAGGCATCGGAAAGGGAGTGAAGACGTTGCAAGCGACTGTCGATGCCGTGCGCCGTCCGCTGTTCGCGGTCGGCCTAGTGGTGCTCGCGCTGCTCTGCGCGACCGCCGGCGCGTCGGCGGCCGGAGGCGGCGCCGCGGCGCCCAAGAGCGGCAAGGCCAAGGCCCCCGCCAAGCAGTCGACCGCGTCCGACACGGTGGTGGTCAAGCGCGGCGACCGCGGCGCGGCTGTTCGCAAGATCCAGTCCGCCCTCGGCGTTGCCGCGGACGGGGTCTTCGGCCCCCAGACCGAGCGGGCGATCAAGCGCTTCCAGAAGCGCAAGGGCCTGAGCGCCGACGGCGTGGTCGGCCCGGACACGCGCGACGCGCTCGGCCTCGAGCCGTTCGCGCGCGGGTCGGTCGAGCGCGAGACGAGCGGCGTGAGGCTGCCGCGCACCCTTCGGCTGATCGCCGAGTGCGAATCGGGCGGCGACCCGCGGGCGGTCTCCCCGGGCGGGCAGTACCGCGGCAAGTACCAGTTCAGCGTCAGCACCTGGCACAACCTCGGCGGCGACGGCGATCCCGTGGACGCCCCCGAGGCCGAGCAGGACCGCCGCGCCCTCAAGCTGTACCGCCGCTCCGGCACCGCGCCCTGGCCGAACTGCCCCTAGGGCGTGGCCGGTGAGCGCACCTGGGTGCCGCGCCCCAGCGCGATCACCCCGGCGAGCGTGATCGCGCAGACGGCCCCGAGCAGCCCGTAGACGAGCGCGTCCGACGTGGCGTCGGCGAGAGCGCCGCCCGCGCCGCCGCCCACCACGTGGCCGAGCGCCCAGGCCAGGTTGGCGATCGAGAACGCCACCGCCTGATCGAGCCCGGCCCGCTCCGAGGCGTCGGAGAGCAGGGCCATGCCCGGCGCCCAGAACGTGCCGAGCGACATCACGACGACCACCAGCGCGGCCGCGACCAGCAGCACCTCGTCCGGCAGCGGCAGCAGGACGGCCATCGCCACCGCCCCGATCAGCCCCACGCGGATCGGCGCCAGCCGCCCGCGCCGGTCGGACAGGCGCCCGGCGATCGGGCTGATCACGGCCTCGAAGCCCGCCGCCACCAGGAAGATCGCTCCGATCGCGGCGCCGCTGGCGCCCAGGTCGTCCAGGTGCAGCGGCACGAGCACCTCGAGCGATCCGGCGAATACGGCCGGGAGCGTGAACAGCCAGAAGCCGGCCAGCACGTCGCGACGGGCCAGGGCGCGCATCACCGCCCGCACCCCCAGGCTGGCCTCGGGCGGCACCCCGGGCGTCGTCCATGCCCACACGGCCAGGGCGACGGCTACGACCGCGACACCGCTGAACACGACCTCCTGGCCGACCACGGTCGCGGCGCCGCCCAGCACCGGTCCGAACAGCACGCCGACGATCGCCGCCGCCAGCGCCGAGCCGATCAGCTCGCCGCGCCGCTCGGGCGGCGCGGCCGACACGAGCCACGACATGCCGGCCGCCCACATGCAGGCGCCGCCGATGCCCTGGACGAAGCGCGCCGCGTCCAGCAGCTCGATCGTGTTCGCGAAGGCGAAGACGAGGCTCGTGATGCCGAGCAGCAGGAGGCCGAGCAGAAGCGTCGGCTTGACCCCCCAGCGCGCGGCCAGCCAGCCGGCCGGGATGCTGCCGACGAACGTGCCGGCGGGGTAGGCCGCCGTGAGCACTCCGGCGGCCGTCTTGCTGAGGTCCAGCTCGTCCGCGAAGTGCGGCAGCAGCGGCGCCACGGCGGCGAAGAACATGGTGTCCACCAGCACGACCGCCGACACGAGCAGGAACAGACGCCGCATGGCGACGACTCTACTTTCGACAGATGGGCGCCGATGGCGACCCTGCGCGAGGAGCTCGACGACTGGCTGCGGATCCCGTCGGTGTCCACCGGCGAGGGGGACGCGGCCGCGATCGGGCGCGCCTGCGACTGGGTCTGCGAGCGGATCGAGGCGGCCGGCGGCAGCGCCGAGGCCGTGCGCCTGAACGGCGGGAACCCGATGGCCGTCGGCGAGCTGCGGGCCTCGCGGCCGGGCGCTCCGACCGTCCTCTCCTACGGCCACTACGACGTGCAGGCGGCCGGGCCGCTCGAGCTCTGGGACAGCCCGCCGTTCGAGCCGACCGAGCGCGACGGCCGGCTGTACGCGCGCGGCGCCGCCGACGACAAGGGCAACTTCCTGCCGCTGCTGCACGTGGCGTGCGAGCTGGCCCGCGCCGGGGACCTGCCGGTGAACGTGCGCTTCCTCGTCGAGGGCGAGGAGGAGGTCGGCAGCAGCTCCGTGCTCGAGCGCCTGCGCGCCGGCGAGGACGAGGCCGACTGCGCGATCGTGTTCGACTCGATGATGGTCGACGAGAGCACGCCGGCGATCACGCGTCGGGACGCGCGGTCTGGTCGCTGCCGGCGTCGAGGTGCGCACGGCCCGGCGCGACCTCCACTCGGGGATGTACGGCGGGGCCGTGCTGAACGCGGCGCACGTGCTGATCGCGATGCTCGCCGAGGTCGCCCCCGACGCCGAGGGCCGGGTGCGGCCGGAGCTGGCGGCGGGCGTGGCGCCGGTCGCGGCCGAGGAGCGAGAGTCGTGGAAGCGGCTGCCGCCGGGGGCGCCGGCGATCGCCGCGGTCGGCGCTGTCGAGGTGACCGCCGGGGCCGGCGACGAGTACTACGAGCGCACCGGCGCCGCCACGGCTGTCGACGTGAACATGATCGAGGTGGGCGAGCCGCGCACGATCGTGCCGTCGGTGGCGCGCGGCCACGTGAGCATGCGCCTCGCGCCGGGCCAGCAGTCGGCGCAGATCGGCGCCGGAGCTGGAGCGGCTGCTGCGCGCGGCGGCGCCGCCGGGAGCCGAGGTCGAGATCGAGCTGGAGCGCGCGGAGCCGGCGCTGTTCGACCCCGGCCACCCGGCGATGCGGCTGGCCGAGGGTGCGCTCGAGCGAGCCTGCGGCACGGCGCCCGCCCTGGTGCGCATCGGCGGCACCCTGCCGCTGCTGGCGGTGCTGGCCGAACGCGGGATCACGTCGATCGTGAGCGGCTTCGCGCTACCGGACGACGCCTTCCACGCGCCCAACGAGAGCTACCGGCTGGAGAGCCTGCGCCTCGGCGAGGCGACGGCGCGGGAGCTGTACGTGGCGCTGGCCGAGCTGCCGGTTTCCGCTTAGCGCCGCCGCAAACGATGGATCGACACCCGCGGGCTGCGCGAGCTCCCCGTCGTGCGCACGTGCCATCGCCCCGCCGCCGCCCGCTCGAGGAACTCCTTCGCCGGGCTGCGGCCCGGGTCCGCGATCAGCACGCGGCTCTTCCTGTCCACCAGGAGCGGCAGCAGCTCGAGCAGGGCGTCGACGTTGCGCGGCTCGTAGAGCACGTCGGAGGCGATCACGTAGGGCCAGGGCGCTCGCTCGACGATGGCGTCGGGCGCGCGCCCAGGCCACCCGCTCGGTCTCGAGCCGCACCTCGTTCATCGCCGCGTTGGCGGCCGTGGCCTTCACGGCGTCGGGCGACCAGTCGGTGGCCAGCACTCGCCCGCCGGCCAACGCCGCGGCGATGCTCGGCAGCCCGAGGCCGCAGCCCAGCTCGAGCACGGCGGCCCCGCGCAGCGAGCGGCGCGCCACGTCGTCCGCGAGCGCGACGGCGCTCGATCCAGAGCTCGGCCCAGTAGGGCAGGAACTCCTCCTTCTCGAAGCCCTCCTCGGTGAGCAGCGCCTCGGCGTCGCGCGGGCGCGCCAGGGCCACCTCGCCGACCGGGAGCGCGATCCGCTCCTCGACCGAGTCGATCACGCCGTCCGACCGGCCTCCTCGGCGGCGCGCTCGGCGGCCTCGAGCTGGCGCTCGATCAGGTCGAGGCCCGAGCTCCAGAAGCCCGGGTCGGACAGGTCCACGCCCGACGATCTGGCCCGAGCTCCTCGGGCGGTCGCGAGCCGCCGGCCTTGAGCAGCTCCAGGTAGGAGTCGACGAAGCCATCGCCCTCCTGCTCGTAGCGGCGGTAGACCGACAGCGCGAGCAGGTGCCCGTAGGCGTACGCGTACACGTACCCGGGGGTGTCGACGAAGTGGGGGATGTAGGACCACCAGAGGCCGTAGTCCTCGTGCAGCTCGACGGCGTCGCCGAGCAGGTCCGCCTGCGTGGCCAGCCACTCCTCGGCGAAGCGCTCCGGCGGCAGCTCGCCCTCCTCGCGCCGCGCCGAGTGGACGGCCTGTCCTCGAAGCGGTTCATCGCCACCTGGCGGAACACCGCGCCGACCGCGCCGTCCAGCGAGCCGGCCAGCAGCGACAGCCGCGCGGCCGCGTCCGGTGCGCGCTCCAGCAGCGCGCTCGAGCACGATCGTCTCCCCGAAGATCGAGGCGGTCTCGGCCAGCGTCAGCGGCGTCGTGAACTGGAAGATGCCCTGCGGCCGCGCCAGCGCGGCGTGCACGCCGTGGCCGAGCTCGTGGGCGAGCACGAGCACGTCGCGCGGCTGCGACGTGTAGTTGAGCAGCACGTAGGGGTGGCGCGAGGGCACCGTGTACGAGCAGAAGGCGCCGCCGCGCTTGCCCGGCCGCGGCGGGCCGTCGATGTACCCGTCCGCGAAGAAGCCCTGCGGCCACCTCGCCGAGCTCGGCGGAGAACCCCGAGTAGCAGTCGAGCACGATCGAGCGCGCCTCGTCGTAGGGCACGTGCTCGTCGTCGTCGGTCAGCGGGGCCACCCGGTCCCAGTAGCGCGAGCCGGTCGAGCCCGAGCAGCCCCGCCTTGAGGCGGTACCAGCGGCGCGCCAGCTCGTAGCGGCCGGCCACGGCCTCGATCAGCGCCTCGACGGACTCGTCGCTCGCCTCGTTGGCGAGGTTGCGCGAGGCGAGCCAGTGCGGGTAGTCGCGCAGCCGGTCCTTCGTCGCCTTGTCGGCGAGCAGCGTGTTGAACAGGTACGCGCGCGTGCGCAGGCCCGGGCGGAACGCCTCGCGTGGTCGCTCGCGCCGCCTGCTCGCGCAGGTCGCGGTCGGGGTGCTGGAGCCGGCTCAGCGCCACCTCCAGTGAGGCCGGCTCGTCGAGGTCGGGCAGCGCGACGTCGATCGACGAGATCTGCTCGGTGAAGAGCCGCCGGAACGCCGAGGAGCCGGTCACGTCCAGCTCGGTCATCACGCGCTCCTCCGGCTCGGTGAGCTGGTGGGGGCGGTAGCGCCGCAGGGTGCGCAGATGGTGGCGGCAGAAGTCGAGCCCGTCGCCGGCGAGCAGCTCCTCGGCGCGCTCGTCGGGCAGCTGGTTCCACTCGAGCTCGAAGAAGAGCAGCTGCGTCTCGATCGCCGCGCCCAGCTCGCTCGCGCGCTGGAGCAGCGCCCCGCGGGCGGGGTCCGTCGTGTCGAGCGCGAAGTTCAGCATCGCGTAGGAGCCGGCCCGGCCGGCCAGGTCGAAGATCGCGGCCAGCTCGTGCATCGCGTCCGCCAGCCCGTCGGCTCCCAGGTCGGCCACCTGACCCCGGTGGTGCTCCGCGAACTGCGGCGGCGCGGTCGCGGGCCTCGCCGAGCAGCTCCTCCACGCCCGCGGCGCCGTTCGACTCCACCAGCGGCTCGAGATCCCAGGCGGCGGCTTGGAGGGCGGGATCCACTGTCGTGCTCACAACCGCGAGACTAGAGGAGCATGGCCACTCCCCTCGAGGACGCTCCGCCCGACGCTGGCGCAGGGCCGGCAGCTGCTGCTCAAGCGCGAGGACGCCCACGAGCTGGGCGCGTTCAAATGGCGCGGCGCGCTGCCCTCGCTGGAGCGCTACCGCGACGCCGGCGCGAGCGCCGTGATCACCGCGTCGACCGGCAACCACGGCGCCGCGACGGCCTGGGCCGCGCAGCGCACCGGGCTGCGCGCGGTCGTCTACGTGCCCGACCAGGCCAGCCGGGCCAAGCTGGACCTGCTCGAGCAGCTCGGCGCCGAGGTGCGCCCCGCCGGCGCCGACGTGGACGAGGCCAAGGACGCCGCTCGCGCCCACGCCGAGCGCGACGGGCTGCCGTTCTTCGAGGACGGCGCCGAGCCGGCCCAGTTCGAGGGCTACGCCGCGATCGGCCGCGAGCTCGTCGAGCAGCTGGGGGAGGCCCCGGCGCTGACGATCGTCCCGGTCGGCAACGGCGCGCTGCTGATCGGCGTCGCGCGCGGCCTGGGCGGCGGCGCGGGCGCTGGGCGTGGTGTCCAAGGGCGCGCCCGTGATGGCGCTGAGCGTCGAGGCCGGCCGTCCGGTCGAGTGCGACGTCTGCGAGACGTTCGCCGACGGCCTGGCCGTGCGCGTGGCCGTGCCGCTCGCGGTAGAGGAGCTGGTGGAGCTCGGCACGCCGTTCGTGCAGGTGTCGGAGCGCGCGATCGCGCAGGCCCTGGGCGCCTTCGCGTCCGCCGGCATCCGCGTGGAGGGGTCCACCGGCGCGGGTCTGGCGGCGCTGAGCCAGGCGCCGACGGACGGCCCGGTCGTGCTGATCGTGACCGGCCGCAACATCGACGACGCCCTGTACCGGCGCGCCGTCGAGGACCCCGAGAGCTTCCCGGACTAGCCCATCCGGGCCAGCGTCTCCTCCAGCGCCTCCATCAGGTCCGGGGCCGGCTTGGGCTGCTTGGGCTCCGCCGGCGCCTTGATCTTCTTGCCCTTCTTCTTGTCCTTGACCACCCGCTCGAGGCGCTGGCGGTAGCAGTCGGTGTAGCCCCCCGGGTCCCAGTCGGCGGCGAGCGCCTCGATCACGGCCACGGCCTGGTCGACCTTCTTCTTGGTCGGCTTGCGCCCGCCGGGGGCGACCGCGTCGGCGGGTCGCACCTCGTCGGCGAACCGCAGCGTGGTCAGCGACAGCAGGCCGTCGCGCGGGCGCACGAGCACGAGGTACTCCTTGGTGCGCATGACGAACCGGCCCAGCGCGGCCCGTTCGGTCGACTCCATGACCTTGACCAGCAGCTGGTAGGCGCGCCGGGTGCCCTCGCTCTCCCCGAAAGGCAGCAGGAACCAGGGGTGGTCGAAGTAGATCGGGTCCACCTCGCCGACGTCGACGAACGACTCGATGTCGATGGTGCGCGTCTTGCGCGGCTGCACCGAGGCCAGCTCCATGTCGGTCAGGACGACCTGCTTGCCGTCGTCGAGCTCGTACCCGCGGGCGACCTCCTCCCACTCGACCTCGACGTCCTCCTTGGAGCAGTAGCGCCGCTGCTCGATCGGGGCGCTGTCGCTCTTGTGCAGCTGGCGGAAGTGCAGGTCCAGGTCGCGCGCCGCGCTGGTGAGGCTGACCGGCACGTTGACCAGCCCGAATGACAGCGATCCGTTCCAGAGCGTGCGCGGCATGCTCAGGCGAGGCTCGCCTTCAGGGCGGCGGTCAGGTCGGCGGGCTCCTCTTCGGGCTCCGGCTCCTCAGGCGTCAGGTCTTCGCCCTTGGC
This sequence comes from uncultured Thermoleophilaceae bacterium, assembly GCA_963722245.1. Taxonomy (GTDB): domain Bacteria; phylum Actinomycetota; class Thermoleophilia; order Solirubrobacterales; family Thermoleophilaceae; genus JACVRW01. The sequence goes on along the minus strand of CAVRKM010000009.1, from coordinate 53,766 downwards.
CTTGCGCTCGATCAGGTCGAGCACGGCCTCGCGATAGGTGTCCTCGTAGTCGTCGGGGTCGAACTCGGTGTGCAGCGACTCGACCAGCTGGCCGGCCATCTGGACCTCGCGCTTGCTCGGGCCCTTGCCCGGCTTGGCCACGTCCAGGTCGCCGGCCTCGACGATCTCGTCGTGGAAGCGCATGGTGTGCAGCGCCAGCACCCCGTCGAGCGCCCGCACCGCGACGAGGTACTCGCGGTTGTGGAAGGTGAAGCGCCCGATGCCGACCCGGCTGGTGCGCTCCAGCGCGGCGAGCAGGACGCGATAGGCCTCGGCCTCCTCGCGGCAGCCGACGTAGTAGGTCTTCTCGAAGAAGATCGGATCGATCTCGCCCTCCGGGACGAAGTCCTCGAGCTCGATCACCTTGCCGCGCGCGCCGGCGGCCGCCTTGACCTCGTCGTTGTCCAGCACGACGTACTCGTCCGGCGACACCTCGTAGCCCTTCACGACCTGCTTGTAGGGAACCACCCGGCCGTCCTTCGAGCAGACTCGCCGGTGCTCGATGCGCGCGCCGTCGCTCACGTGCACCTCCTGGAAGCTGACGGTCTTGGACTCGGTCGCCGAGTAGAGCTTCACGGGCACGTGCGCGAGGCCGAAGCTGATCGTGCCGTTCCAGATCGACTTGGGGGGCATATGAGTCTCGGCTACCCGTAGATGCCGCGGCTCACGCCGAGCTGCGAGTTCGGCGGCATCGGTTGCAGGTCGTTCATGTACCCGGGCGTGGCCTCGACCCGCGCGACCCACTCGCCCACGGCCGGGTAGGCGCCCAGGTCGAAGGCGGCCTCGTCGGCCACGTGCACGTAGGCGTACAGGGAGATGTCGGCGATCGAGTAGCGCCCGCCGACGAGGAACGGCTGCTCGCGCAGATGGTCGTCGAGAACCTGAAGGACGGCCGCGCCTGTCGCCTGCCGGGCGGGGACGGACGGGTGGTCGGGGTCGAGCCGGCCGGTCAGCAGCCGGAAGCGCAGCCCCGCGATGCCCGGCTGGACCTCGGCCTGCTCGTAGAAGAGCCAGCGCAGCACCTGAGCCCGCGGGCCGGGCTGGTCCGGCAGCAGCTCGGTGCCCTCGGCCAGGTGGACGAGGATCGCGTTCGACTCGGGCAGCGGGCCGTCCTCGGTCTCCAGCACCGGCGTCATGCGGGCCGGGTTCAGGCGCGCGAAGTCGTCGGTGAGCGTGTCGCCGCCGAAGATGTCGACGTTCACGCGCTCGTAGTCGAGGCCGAGCTGGGCCGCCAGCAGCCGCACCTTGTAGCAGTTGGCGGACGACGGATAGTCGTGGAGTCGCATTCAGCCCGCCGCGTAGCCCTCGCTGCCCATGATGTGGAGCGAGACGTAGGGCTCGTCTCCGACGACCCAGCTGTCGTGGCCGGGCGGGACGTAGAAGAACTCGCCGGCGTGCATGACCCGCTCGGTGCCGTCCTCCATCTTCACGGCGGCCGCCCCGGACAGGACCAGACCCACGTGCTCCACCTGGCAGAGACCCTCGCCGACGTGCTCCGACCAGCGCCAGCCCGGCTCGTAGGTGGCGCGGCCGAGCGTCATCGGGCCGACCTCGTAGACCTCGAACCGGCCCTTCTCGAAGGTGCGCGTCTCGGTGGGGCTGTCGAGGCCGAGGAGGGTCAGGTCCATGGGCACCGGAGGGTACGCGCAGCGCTAGTTGCGCACGAGTGAGAGGGCGTAATCCGGCCACCAGTGGCCGGCCGGCGGCGCGCCCGCCCGGCAGGTGCCGTCGCTGGCGCCCGGCTGCTTGACCCACAGGTAGGCGTCCACCTTGCGCTGGCCGGTGCTGGTCGTGGGGCTGCGGCCGATCGCGCGCCCTGGCGGGTTGCACCACTTGGGGCCGCCCGGGTCGTCGTGGAAGCTCGGCCCGTTGCCGTTGCGGGACGTGTCGATCACGAAGTGGGCGCCCCCGAGCCGGCGCGACAGCGCGCGCCCGTACTGGATCACGTGACCGGTGCGGAAGAAGTTGCTCACGTTGAGGGCGAAGCCGTCGGCGGCCTTGATGCCGGCGGCGCGCAGCGGCGCCACCAGGCGCCCGACCGGGCGGACGAAGCCGGGGTTGCCCGCGTCGATGTAGACGGCGACGTTTCGGAGCTTTGAGAACGTCCGCACGGCGTCGGCCAGCAGCGCGTAGCGCTGGGCCTTCGACGCCTCGGATAGGCAGCTCTCGACCACCGCCTGTGGAATCGCGTCCGGCTCCAGGATCACCGTGGCGCGGCGCGGCCCGATCCCGCGCGCGAAGCCGCGCACCCAGTCTCGATAGGCCTCGGGCGACCCCGATCCGCCCGCGGAGTAGCTGCCGCAGTCGCGGCCGGGCACGTGGTAGGCCACCAGCACGGCGGTCCGGCCGGCCTTGCGCGGCCCTCTGGGTGATCTCCCTGGCCCGCGCAGTAACGGCGTTCGCATCGGTCAGCCAGCGGGCGGTGGGGCGCTTTCCCAGCCCGGCCATCGCCTCGGCGTCGGCGCCCCGGCCCGCGGCGCGCCAGCGCCGGGCCTGCTGGGCCGCCGGGTTCCCCGGATCGACGTAGAGCTGCTGCCCGGCCAGTGGGTTGGAGCCCGCTTTCGCGGGCTGCGCCGGCTCGCGCGCGGGGGCGCTCGGCTCGCCCGACGAACAGCTCATCAGGCCCATGAGGATGGGCACCAGCACTAGCGCACGTACCGCGGACACCCGGTCGAGCATAGACCCGGGTGGCTAGGGCCGGTCGAGGCTCTTCCTCCAATGTGGCCCAACCGCTTGACGCCCGGCCGGGACCGTTGTACCAAGGTTATGAGCAGTTTTTTCAATCGGCGCCGCCGAAACCTCCTCGCCAGCGAAAAGGCAGGAGCGCCCAACAACTAAACCTCTGGCCCTCACGGCCCCGCGAGACGCGGGGTCCGCTCGTCGCTGATCGCAACCCAAGCCGCCTCTCCCTTGCAAAATCGCCTCTACGACTACGAGCGTCACAGCCACATAGCCGGGCCGCTCAGAGAGCCGCCCGCGGAGGGGCCATACCGCGTGCAGTTCCGCCGGCTCGAGGGCTCGCGGCCGGTTCGCAGCACCCTGCTCGTGCTGATCGCGCTGCTGTTCGTCGGCGGCTTCCTGACCTGGCTGATGCTCCCGGGTCACTGGCCGCGCTTGGGCGACGACCTGCTGGTGAACGTCGCTTCGATCATCGTCACGGCGACCACCGGGATCATCGGGTGGTTCGCCTTCCTCAACGTCGCGACCCTGTGCCGCGCCACGCTGCTCGCGCGGGACCCCGTGCCGGTGCGACCGCCGGCGGGGCAGCGGGTGGCCTTCCTGACGACGATCGTGCCGGAGGCCGAGTCGCTGGAGCTCTTGCGGCCGACCCTGGAGGCGGCGCTCAAGGTCCGGCACAACGGTGAGCTCGACGTCTGGCTGCTCGACGAGGGCGACGACCCGGAGGTGCGGCGCATGTGCGCCGAGCTCGGCGTGAACCACTTCAGCCGCCGCGGGGTTGAGCGCTGGAACCAGCCGAAGGGGCCGCATCGCGCCAAGAGCAAGCACGGCAACTACAACGCCTGGCTCGAAGCCCACGGGGATCGCTACGAGTTCATGCTCGGAGTGGACCCCGACCACGTGCCGCTGCCGAACTTCGCCGAGCGCTTCCTCGGGTACTTCCGCGACCCCGACGTGGCGTTCGTCGTCGGGCCGCAGGTGTACGGCAACTACCAGGGCTTCGTGGTGCGCTCCGCCGAGTCGCAGCAGTTCCTGTTCCACTCGCTGCTGCAGCGGGCCGGCAACTGCTCGCGCACGCCGATGCTGGTGGGGACCAACAACGCGCTGCGCCTGACCGCGCTGCGCCAGGTCGGCGGGTTCCAGGACTCGATCACCGAGGACATGGCCACGAGCCTGGTCCTCCACAGCACCCGCAACCCGAAGACGGCCGCCCGCTGGACGTCGGTGTACACGCCCGACGTGGTCTCCGTGGGCGAGGGCCCCGCGTCCTTCACCGACTACTTCAGCCAGCAGGACCGCTGGTCGCGCGGTACCGACGAGGTGATGGCCCGGCGCTTCTGGCGCACGGCGCACCGGCTCGGCCCGCGCGCGCTCGTTCACTACGTGCTGCTCACGTGCTACTACCCGACCGCGGCGATCGCGTGGATCCTCGGCTCGGTCAACGCGATCCTCTACTTCGCCCTCGGCGCCGGGGGCGTGGTCGTGCCGGCGCACCTGTGGCTGATGCTCTACGTGGACGCGGCGGCGCTGCAGGTCGGCCTCTACTTCTTCAACCGCCGGCACAACGTCAGCCCGCACGAGAAGAAGGGCTCCGCGGGCGTGGAGGGGATGTTGATCTCGGCGCTGTCCGCGCCGATCTATGCCGCCTCGCTCGCCGCGGTGGCGCTGCGGCGCTCGAACGGCTTCGTGACCACCCCGAAGGGCGACGCCGGCACCCGCGACAGCTTGATCACCTTCCGCAAGCACCTGCTCTGGGCGATGGTCTTCGGGGTGCCGCTGGCGCTGTCGTTCGCGTTCGGCCACCACCACTTCTCGATGCGGGCGTGGTCGTTCGTGTCCCTGGTCGTGTGCCTGCTGCCGGTGGCGATCTGGCGCGTGGAGCTGTTCCGCGAGCGGCGCGCCGAGCGCGTGGCCGAGCCGAAGCCCGAGCCGGCTCCGGTGCGGCCGGCCGCGCCGCCGCTCGCGCCGGCCCGCCGCGAGCACCTGCGGCCGGTGCCGGACCTGCCGCGGGTGCCGGCCCCGGACCTGCCGCGGGTTCCGGTCCGCGAGGAGCCGCTCATGCCGGTGGCGGCCGAGGCGGCGCGCTCCTGGCCGGAGCGCGGGCGGCGCAGGCTCCACCAGGTGGTGCGCTTCGATCGCCTCATCGAGGTGGCGGCCCAGCAGCGCCGCCCGGCCGAGCGCAGGCCCGACGAGCCTCAGCCGGTGCGGGAGCTGAAGCGCGGCCTCCGCAAGCACCACGTGGTCGTCCGGTTCCAGCCGCCGCAGGGGCACCAGTTCGGGCAGCGCCCGGAGTCGGCGTCCGAGTGGCAGCTGTACGACCAGGCTGAAGCGTGAGCCCGCGCCTGCTGAAGGGGCTGCTCACCCTGCTGGTCGCGGGTGGGCTGATCGCGATCAACGGCCCGACGCTCGTGTCCGCGGGCAAGAACGCCCTGCACGAGTACAAGATCAACAGCGAGGGCTACAAGCAGCGCAACGGCCACTGGTCGATGCTGTCGGTGCCGGAGGACATGCGCGTCAACGCCATCCACGCGGCGTTGCTGCGCACCGGCAAGGTGCTGATCGTGGCCGGCTCCGGCAACGACCGCAAGCAGTTCAACGCCGGCAAGTTCCGCACGATCCTCTGGGATCCGGACACCGACCGGTTCACGCGCGTCCACACGCCCAGCGACATGTTCTGCGCCGGGCACGTGTTCCTGCCCGACGGCAAGCTCCTGATCGCGGGCGGGACCAGGCGCTACGAGAAGCTCAGGCAGAACGTCACCTACGCGGCGGGCGTGATGACGGTCAAGGACGAGTCGCCCGACGGCCGCCCCGTGACCATTCCGAAGGGCACGGAGTTCCTGTCGCCCCACGGGATCGCCTTCCGCAGCACCAAGCAGGTCGTGGTCAAGCCGGCCGTGAAGACGCTCGCCGCGGACGGGACCGCGAAGGTGACCGCCAGCGCCACGGAGGTGTGGGTCGAGGCGGCGCACGAGGGCCGCGCGTCGGTGATCGATCACTCCACCCAGTTCACGATCGGCGGCACGCATCGCGACAGCGCGGACCTGTACGGGGTCGCGACCTCCCTGACGCGCGCGAAGCAGGACTACTGGGGCGACGACAAGTCGTACCTGTTCGATCCGGCGACGGAGAAGTACGAGCGCGTCGACAACATGACGCTCGCCCGCTGGTACCCGACGCTCGTGGGGCTCGAGGACGGCCGGGTCCTGTCGGTGTCGGGCCTCGACCAGTTCGGGCGCATCATCAAGGGCGACAACGAGATCTACGACCCGGCGACCAAGCAGTGGGCTGCGCAGCCGCAGCTGAAGCGCACGTTCCCGACCTACCCGTCGCTGTTCCTGATGCCGAGCGGCAAGCTCTTCTACACGGGCAGCAACGCGGGCTACGGCTCGGACACGGTCGGCCGCGATCCGGGCATCTGGGACCTGAGCGACAACTCGTTCGAGAAGGTGCCGGGGCTGCGCGACCCGCGCCAGACCGAGACGAGCGGCAGCGTGCTGCTGCCGCCGGCGCAGGACCAGCGCTACATGATCGCCGGGGGCGGCGGGGTCGGCGACTCCGACCGGTCGACCGCGCGCACGGACGTGATCGACCTGAACGCCGCGAAGCCCCACTTCGCGCCCGGGCCCGACCTGGAGCAGCCGGTGCGCTACCCGAACATGGTCATCACGCCGGATGACAGGGTCGTCATCACCGGCGGCTCGACCGGCTACCGCGGCGCCAACGACAGCGATCTCCTGCTGTGCCACATCTACGACCCGCAGTCGAACCAGATCACGCGCATGGCGGACCCGACCGTGGGGCGCGACTACCACTCCGAGGCGCTGCTGCTGCCCGACGGCCGTGTGATCACCCTGGGCAGCGACCCGCTCTATTCCGACGCCCAGAACACGAAACCGGGCACGTTCGAGAAGCGCATCGAGATCTACTCGCCGCCCTACCTGTTCCAGGGCGATCGGCCGGAGATCGCGAGCGGGCCGGTTCAGATCGACCGCGGCAGCACCGAGTGGTTCGGCATCCCGGCCGTGGGGGCGGTCCGATCCGCGCGGCTGGTGCGCCCGAGCGCGGTCACCCACGTGACGGACGTGGAGCAGCGATCGATCAAGCTGGACACGCGTCGAAACGGGGACGGGCTGGATGTGACTATTCCTTCAAGTGCAGGACTGGTGCCCTCGGGCTGGTACATGCTCTTCGTGACCGACCAGAACGGCGCGCCCTCGAAGGCGCACTGGGTACACGTGCGATGAGGGCCTTGCTGCTGGCCCTCGTGGCTTCCGCCGTCGCTGCCGGCCCCGCCGGCGCGGCCGTCTTCTTCGAGTCGCCCTCGCACAACATCGGGTGCGCCCTCTCGGCTTCGGGCGCTCGCTGTGACATCCGCGAGCACTCCTGGAAGCCGCCGCCCAAGCCGCGCTCGTGTCCGGTGGACTGGGGATTCGGGCTGACGGTCGAGCGCCGTGGCTTCGGACGCTGGGTGTGCGCGGGCGACACGGTGTTCGGCGGCAAGAAGGTGCTGGGCTACCGACAGTCGATCAAGCGCGGAAGCATCACCTGCACGAGCTACCGCAACGGCATGCGCTGCGTGAACGAGACCAACGAGCACGGCTTCAAGCTGGCGCGGCACTTCGCGCGCTGGTTCTAGCGCCACGGTCCGCTCTTCGGGGGGCGAGCTTGCCGCTCGCCGTCCTTCATCGCCCAAATGGACTCTCTGGACGAGCTGGCGGTGGCGCTGCGTGCCCGGCTGGTCGAGCGCGCGCGTGACGGTGAAGCGGGCGGCTCGCTCGAGCAGGAGGTGCGTGCGCTGGTCGAGCGCGAGGCCGGGGCGCTGCCCGAGGCCGATCGCGCGGCTCTGATCGAGCGAGTGGTGGTGCTGGCGACCGGGTTGGGCCCGCTCGAGCCGCTGCTGGGCGACCCCTCGGTCGACGAGGTGATGGTGAACGGGCCGCGGGCGGTCTACGTGGAGCGCCGCGGGCGCCTGGAGCGGGTCGGCGTGGAGTTCGCGGGACGAGTCCGAGCTGATGCACGCGATCGAGCGGATCCTCGCGCCGCTGGGGCGGCGGGTGGACGAGGCCTCGCCGTTGTGCGACGCGCGGCTGCCCGACGGCTCGCGCGTGAACGTGGTGATCCCGCCGCTGTCGCTGTCGGGGGCGTGCCTGACCGTGCGGCGCTTCCGGCGGGAGGGGTTCTCGCTGCGGGAGCTGGTGGGCAACGGGACGCTGCCGGCGGCGCTGGCGGAGCTGCTGGCGGTGAGCGTGGCGGCGCGGGCGTCCATCCTGGTGAGCGGCGGCACGGGGTCGGGCAAGACGACGACGCTGAACGCGCTCTCGGGCGCGATCCCGGGGGAGGAGCGGATCGTGACGATCGAGGACGCCGCCGAGCTGCGGCTGCGCCAGCGGCACGTGGTGCGGCTGGAGGCACGGCCGGCGAACCTCGAGGGGCGCGGCGAGGTGACGATCCGCCAGCTGGTGCGAAATGCGCTGCGGATGCGGCCCGATCGGATCGTGGTGGGGGAGGTGCGCGGGGCCGAGGCGCTGGACATGCTGCAGGCGCTGAACACCGGCCACGACGGCTCGCTGACGACCGTGCACGCCAACTCGCCCGAGGACGCGCTGCGGCGCGTCGAGACGCTGGCGCTGATGGCGGGCGTCGGGCTGCCGCACGAGGCGGTGCGCGAGCAGGCCGCGAGCGCGATCGACCTGATCGTTCACCAGGCGCGGCTGCCGGACGGCTCGCGCGCGGTGCAGTCGGTCACCGAGGTGGTGCGAGCGGCCGGGGGTGCCGGCGTGCGCGACCTCTACCGGCGCGGCGGCGAGCCGCGCGCACCGGGACCGGGGCGGCTGGCGCAGAGGATCGAGCGGCTGCGGCGCGAGGGCCGAACATGACGCCCGCCGCCGCGTCGGCCGCTCTGGCGGGCTTCTGCGCCGCTCTTGCCGCGAGCGACCTGCTCGCCCGGGAGCTCGTCGCCAGGGGCACGCGCCTCGCCCGGGGCGTCGCGGGCCTCGTGGATGCCGTGGTGACCGTTGGTCGCGAGGGTCGCGATCCGGGTGTGGCGGAGCGGCGACGGCTGTTGCTCGCAGGCTCCGCGCTCGCGTTCGGAACCGGCTGGGCCACGCTCGGGCCGCTCGGCGGCTTGGCGGTCGGGGCCGGCGGCCCCTGGCTCGTGGCGCGCCTGCTGCGCGCCCGCCGGGAACGCTTCCGCCGGGCCGTCGAAGCCGGCGTGCCGGCGGTCGCGCTCGCCGTGGCGGACGCCCTGGCCGGCGGCCACTCGCTGCGCGGCGCCCTCGGCGAGGCCACGCGCTCGGTCGGGGGTGCGGCCGGCCACGAGCTGCGCCGCGCGTGCGCGGAGCTCGCGGTGGGCGCGCCGACGGACGACGCGCTCGAGGCGATGCGCGCCCGGGTGCGATCCCCGCGGCTGGACACCGTGGTCGCGGCCTGCCTGCTGCAGCGACGGGCGGGCGGCGACCTGGCCCGGCTGTTGCGCGAGAGCGCACACTCGATGGAGGAGCAGTCGCGCCTGGAGGGCGAGCTGAGGGCGGCGACGGCCCAGGCGCGCTTCACCGGCGTGCTCGTCGTGGCGCTGCCGCTCGGCGGCGCGGTGCTGGCCGAGCTGGCCAGCCCCGGTTGCCTCAGCGGCCTCTGGAGCTCGTTCCTGACCGCGTGGCTGGTCGGCATCGCGTTGTTCCTGCAGGTGCTGGCGGCCCTGCTGATCCGCAGGCTGGGGAGGGTGACGCTGGTGAGCGTCGCCGCGGCTCTGGCGGGCCTGGCGGCCGCGCTCGCGGCAGCGGGCGGTGCCCTGTCTGGTTGCCTCCTTCCCGTTTCGGAAGGCGCACGAGCTGGCTCGCGACCCGGCGCCTCGCCTCCTGCGGCTGCTCGTGAGGACCGGGACCAGCCTCCGGTCGCCCCGGGCCGACGCTCCCCGCGACCTCGAAGCCCGCATCGCCGCGGCGGGCCGGCCCGCCGGCCTCGGCTCGCGCGAGCTGATGGCGGCCAAGCTCGCCTCCGCCGTGGTGGCCGGGTTGCTCGGCGCCGTGGCGGGCGCCGCGGCGCCCGGCCGGCTCGCTCTCGCGGCGATCGCCGCCGCTCCGGTCGCCGGCTTCCTCGCGCCGGACCTGTGGCTGGCCCGGCGCGCGGCCGAGCGCGCCCGCCGGATGCGACACGAGCTGCCGCCGTTGCTCGACCTGCTGAGAGTCGGCGTGCAGTCGGGCAGCTCGCTCGCGCAGGCGCTGCGGACGGTCGGCGAGCGCACCAGCGGCCCGCTGGCCGAGGAGTGGCGCGCGGTGGGACGGCAGGTCACGCTCGGCGTCCCGCTCGAGCGCGCGCTGGCGTCCATGGCCGAGCGCGCGCCACTGCCCGAGGTCCAGGCGCTGACAGCCGCGCTGGAGCGCGCCCGCCGTCACGGCGCCCCGCTCGCCGACACGCTCGCTGCGCAGGCCCGCGACGCCCGCTTCGCGCTCGCCCGGCACGCGCGCGAGGAGGCGGCCCGGGCGAGCCCGAAGATCCAGCTCGTGGTGGCCCTGCTGCTGGTCCCGTCCGTGCTCCTGCTGGTGGCCGCGGCGCTCCTCGCCGCCCTGGTGGGTGGCGGGGGAGTCGCCGGGGCGCTCAGCAGCTGACGATCAGATGGAACGAGCGGTTCGACTGCGTCCCGCTGCTGTCGCGGGTAACCACCCGGACCCCGTTCACGTTGGACGCCGCTGACGTCACCGCGATCTGGCCGGTGCCCGGCCCGGAGGCGGACTCGTCGCCGAGGGTCGCCGAGTAGATGCACTGCCGAACGTCGCGATCGAAGACCACCTGGTACTGGCCCATCCCGGTCTGGGCGCTCGAGGACACGCCCCGCCCCCGGACCGTCGCACCCACGTCCGAGATCACGGCCTGGCGGACGACGCCGTCCGCGGCAACCGCCGACGGGACCTGCTTGAGCTTGGTCGCGTCGAGCGCCTGCTCCTTGATCGCGTTGGGGCCGAAGCCGTCGGGCTTCGCCTCCTGGCCGCGCAGGGTGCCGTCCTTGAAGTCGCGGTTGCGGATCGAGCCGTCCACGATGTCGGCCGAGTCGATCGTCGCCACGGCGTAGGAGACGCCGCCGAGCGAGACGAACAGGGCTGCGCAGGCCACCACCATCGAGGGCGAAGGCGTGCGGAGAAAGCGGTGCATTGGAGACCTCCCGCGGTCGAGTTGCTGTCCCCCTCCCAACAGCGCCACCCCCGTCCGGGTTGCGGCGCCACCCCTTCAGACGCAACACGCCTTGCACCGGGGACGGCTCGGGGCGTCTTCGTCATCGCCGTCCTCCCACCGCGCACGCCGCTCTAGAGAGCCGAATCTGGGCGCCCTGGACGGATGTCGGGGCGCCATCGGACGGAAAAGTGGGGCCTGGTGTTGCGTAGTGGGAGAAAGTGGGCTAGGGTGGCGCCCATCAACTGACCGGAGTGGCGGGGCTCCTCCCACTCCGCCACTCCGGTCTAACTCTTTCTGGGACATGCAAATTGGCGTTTCGAGGCCACTTCGAGCATTCGCTGGACGCGAAGAACCGGCTCAGCATCCCGGCCCGGTTTCGCGCGTCCTTTTCGAGCGGCACGGTGCTCGCCAAGGATCCCGAGCCCTGCGTGGCGATCTGGACTCCGGACACGCACGAGTCGATCATCGAGCGCGCGCTCGGGGAGCTGAATCCGATGGGCTCCGAGTACCGCAAGCTCAGCCGCTTCTACCAGGGCAACTCCTTCGAGATCGAGCTGGACGCGAGCGGCCGGGTCACGCTGCCGGCGCCGTTGCTCGCGCACGCCGCGATCGAGAAGGAGGTCGTGGTGGTCGGCGTGGGGGACCACCTCGAGGTCTGGGGCTCGGAGCGCTGGCGCTCGGTGCAGGAGGCCCTCGACGCCGAGATCGGGGAGGTGACGGAGCGCCTTGGCAATCCTTCTTGACATGACCTCCGTCCACGTCCCCGTGCTCGCCGGCGAGCTGATCGACCTGACGGCCCCGACAAGGGGCGAGACGGCCGTGGACTGCACCTTCGGCGCGGGGGGCCACGCGCGCCTGGTCGCCGACCGGCTGGGGACGACCGGCACGCTCGTCTGCATCGACCGCGACCCCGCCGCCGAGGCGCGCTTCGACGAGCTGGCCGCCGAGGTGGCCTGCGAGACCCGCTTCCTGCGGATGGACTACGCGGAGGGCCTGGAGGTGCTGGTCGAGGAGGGCCTCGTGGCCGACGTCGTCTACCTCGACCTCGGCATCTCCTCGATGCAGGTGGACGCGCGCGAGCGCGGCTTCTCCTACTCCTACGACGCCCCGCTCGACATGCGCATGGACCCCAGCCAGGAGCTGGACGCGCGCGTCGTGCTGAACGACTGGGACGAGCGCCAGCTGGCGCAGATCTTCCGCCGCTACGGCGAGGACCCCAACGCGCGCCGGATCGCGCGCGAGATCGTCCGGCGCCGTCGGCGCGCGCCGCTTCAGACCACAGGCGAGCTGGTCGAGGCGATCGAGGCGGCGCTGCCCGCTGCGGTGCGGCGCAGGTTCGGCGGGGGGCACCCGGCCAAGCGCGTCTTCCAGGCGGTGCGCATCGCCGTGAACGGGGAGCTCGACTCGCTCGACCGTGCGCTGCCGCTGGCATGGGATCTGCTGGGCCCCGGCGGCCGCCTGGCGGCGATCTCCTTCCACTCTCTCGAGGACCGGCGCGTTAAGCGCTTCCTGGTCGAGCGCGCACGCGGCTGCGTGTGCCCGCCCGACTTCCCCGTCTGCGTCTGCGGCCACGAGCCGGAGGCCGAGCTGCTCACCGGGCGCGCCGTGGCACCCACCCCCGGCGAGGTCGCCCAGAACCCACGCGCCAAGTCGGGTCGCCTGCGAGCCGCCCGCCGCATCCGCCCGGGGGAGGAGGCCTGATGGCTCGCGCCGCCGCGGCCGCCGCCCCGGCGCCAGCCAGCACCACCGCCGGCCGCGCCGCGGCCCCGGCGCGCCAAGCGCCCGCCCGGCGCCAGCCGGCCCCCGCCAAGCGCCCGACCCGGCGCGCCTCCGGACAGGCCGCGCCACGTCGCGCTCCCGCCAAGCCCACGCCGCGCCGGCCCGCTCGCAAGGCCGCCCCGCGCACGGCCGCCGGCAGGGTCGCGCTGCCGCTCGGCGCCCGGATGCTCGACGCGCTCCTCTCCGGGCGCGCGTGGATCGGGCTGGTCGGCGTGCTGCTCGCCGGGATCGTGTTCTTCAACGTGGACCTGCTGCGGATGAACCGCGAGATCACGCACATGGCCGACCACGCCGCCGAGCTGAAGCGTGAGAACGCGGGCCTGCGCAAGGACGTGGCCGGCCTGGCCAACAGCGAGCGCATCCAGGAGGCGGCCGCCCAGCTCGGCCTCGTGCTCCCGGCGCCGGCCGGGGTCCGTTACCTGAAGTCGAACCCGACGATCGACGCCCGCACCGCCTCCAAGCGCATCATCGCGCCGGACCCGACGGTCGCGCCGGACCCGATCGCGCCCGAGCCGACGACCATCACCACGCCGCCGACCACCACGACCCCGCCGCCGACAACCACCACGCCGCCGACCTCCGCGACGGCGGCCTCGCCCACGGGTTAGCGGGTGCGCCTGGTCGAGCGCAGGATCGGGCTGCTGTTCGCCCTCTTCCTGGTGCTGCTCGGCGCGGCGACCGCGCGCGCCACCTGGATCGGGACCGTCAAGGCCGGCTCGCTGGGCGCGCGCGCGGTCCAGCAGCAGGTCGAGGACATGGTCGTGCCCGCGCGGCGCGGCACGATCGTGGACCGCCACGGCATGGAGCTGGCCGTCTCAGAGGACGCGGTCACCGTGTTCGCCCACCCGTTCCTGATCGACGACCCCGCGCGCGTGTCGGCCCGCCTGGCCCCGCTGCTGGGCGTGTCCGAGGACGAGCTGCTCAAGAAGCTGAGCGACCGCAAGTCGACCTTCGTCTACCTGCGCCACAAGATGGATCCGTCTGTCGGTCACCAGATCGCGCAGCTCAAGATCGAGGGGATCGAGACGGTCATCGAGCCGAAGCGCAGCTATCCGCAGGGCTACCTGGCGTCGCAGGTGCTCGGGGAGGTCGGCTCCGAGAACACCGGCCTGGCCGGCCTGGAGTACTCGCAGGAGGACACGCTGGGCGGGCACGACGGCCGGCGCCGAGTCGTGAAGGACGCGATCGGCCAGCCGGTCAGCCTCGTCGAGACCGATCGCGCTCGTGAGGGCGAGGACATCAAGCTCACGCTCGACGCCGCGATTCAGGAGCGCGTGGAGGCGGTGCTCGGCGAGGTCGGCCAGACCTACCAGCCCGCCGGCGCGACGGCCGTGGTCATGGACCCCCGCACCGGGGCGATCCTCGCGCTCGCCAACTGGCCGCGCGTGGACCCGAACGACCCGGCCGGGGCGCCCGACTACGCCCTCCAGAACCGCGCGATCCAGTTCAACTACGAGCCGGGCTCGACCTTCAAGGCGTTCACCGTCGCCGGCGCCCTCCAGGAGGGCCTGATCCGGCCGGACACGATGCTCAACGTACCGGGTGAGCTGAAGGTGGCCGACCGCACCATCGGCGAGGCGCACGAGGGCGGCAACGGCCCGCTGACGGTCGCCCAGATCCTGGCCCGCTCCTCCAACGTGGGCAGCGCGATGATCGGCCTCAAGCTCGGCGACACCCGCTTCGACCGCTGGGTTCGTCGCTTCGGCTTCTCGAAGCCCACGGGCGTGGACCTGCCCGGCGAGCAGCGCGGCATCGTGCTCAACGTGAAGCACTACTCCGGCTCCTCGCTCGGCAACATGTCGATCGGCCAGGGGCTGTCGGTCACCCCGATCCAGATGGCGGCGGGCTTCACGGCGATCGCGAACGGCGGCGTCAAGCGCGAGCCCTACATCGTGGCCGGCGACCGCAAGCCGGGCCAGCGCGTGATCTCCGCCCGCACGGCCGGCGAGGTATCGAAGATGCTCGAGGGCGTGCTGGCCGCCGGCGGCACCGCCCCAGAGGCCTCGGTGCCCGGCTACACGCTGGCGGGCAAGACCGGCACGGCCGAGAAGCCGGAGAACGGTACCTACTCCAAGACCGACTTCGTGGCCTCCTTCATCGGCTTTGCGCCCGCGCATCACCCGCGCCTGCTGGTCTCGGTGATGGTCGACGAGCCGCGCGGCGACATCTACGGCGGAACCGTCGCGGCGCCGGCTTTCGAGCGCATCATGGAGTTCGCCCTGCCGTATCTGAAGATCCCGCCTGAGTAGGCTGGAGGCCTCCATGACCCTGCGTGAGCTGATGGGGAATGGCGCGCCGGAAGTGGAGATCTCCGGACTCGCCTACTCGAGCCAGGGCGTTGGGCCGGGGGCGCTGTTCTTCTGTGTCCGCGGCTTCAAGTCCGACGGGCACGACTTCGCACCGGACGCCGTCGAGCGCGGCGCGGTCGCACTGGTGTGCGAGCGCCCACTCGACCTGGGCGTGCCCGAGGTGATCGTCGAGGACGCGCGCGCCGCCATGGGCCCCGCGGCGGTCCGCTTCTACGGCGACCCGACCGCCGACCTGGACGTGGTCGGCGTGACCGGCACCAACGGCAAGACCACCACCGCGTTCCTGGTGCGCCATCTGCTCGAGGCCGACGGTCGCGCCTGCGGGCTGCTCGGCACCGTCAAGCGGGTGGTGGCGGGGCGCGAGGAGGAGGTCGAGCGCACCACGCCCGAGGCGATCGACCTGCAGGCGCACCTTCCGCGCCATGCTGGACGGCGGCGACCGGGCCTGCGCGATGGAGGTCTCCTCGCACGCGCTGGAGCTGGGGCGCGTGGACGGGATCCACTTCGCCTGCCGGGTGTTCACCAACCTGACCCAGGACCACCTCGACTTCCACCACACGATGGAGGCCTACTACGCGGCCAAGCGGCGGCTGTTCGAGCCCCCAGGGATCTCGATCGTGAACGCCGACGACGTCTACGGTCGCCGCATCGCCGCCGAGGTGGACTGCGCGACGTTCGCCATCGACCGCGAGGCCGACTATCGCGCGCTCGACGTCGACTTCGACCTGATGGGCTCGCGCTTCCGCTGCCAGCTGCCGGACGGCGAGCTCCTGCTGGCCTCCCCGCTGCCGGGGCTGTTCAACGTCCAGAACGTGCTCGCTGCCGTGGCGGCGGCGCACTCGCTGGGCGTGCCGGGCGAGACCATCGCCGCCGCGCTGCCGCTTTTCGGCCGCGTGCCGGGGCGCTTCGAGCCGGTCGACGAGGGCCAGGACTTCGGCGTGCTGGTGGACTACGCGCACACCCCGGAGGCCCTGGAGAACGTCCTGCGCGCCGCGCGCCCGCTCACCGAGGGGCGGCTGCACGTGGTGTTCGGAGCCGGCGGGGACCGCGACCGCGGCAAGCGCCCGCTGATGGGCGACGCCGCGCGGCGGCTGGCCGACCGCGTGCTCGTCACGTCGGACAACCCGCGCAGCGAGGCGCCCGACGCGATCGTCGACGCGATCATGGAGGGCGCCGGCGAGGGGGCCGAGCGCGTGACCGACCGGCGCCGGGCGATCGCGCTGGCGATCGAGTCGGCGGGGCCGGGCGACGTGGTCGTGATCGCCGGCAAGGGCCACGAGCAGGGGCAGGAGTTCGAGGACGGCCGCAAGGAGCCGTTCGACGACGTGGAGGTCGCGCGCGAGGCGCTGCGGGCGCGCGCCGGTGCCGCGACCCCGGGGGGTCGGGCGTGATCGACCTGTCCGCGGCGCGCGTCGCAGAGCTCGCGGGCGGCGCGCTGGCCGCCGGCGATCCCGAGCGCGCCGGACCGGTCCGAGCGGTGATCGACTCGCGCGAGGTCGAGCCCGGGGACCTGTTCGTGGGCCTGCCGGGCGCCGGCGCGCACGGCGGAGAGTTCGCAGTCGCGGCGCTCGACGCCGGCGCCTGGGGCGTCGTGGTCGACCGCGAGCGCTCGGCCGCGGCGGTCGCGGCGGCCGCCGACAGCGTGGGTCACTCCGCGTGCAGCGGCGCGGCCGTCATCTCGGTCGAGGATCCGCTGGCCGCGCTGCACGCCGTCGCCCGCGCCTGGCGGCGCGAGCTCGGCGCCAAGGTCTTCGCGGTCACGGGATCGACCGGCAAGACCTCGACCAAGGACATCCTGGCTGCGCTGGTGGGCCCGCGCCTGGTCACCCATGCGTCGCGCGAGAACTGGAACACCGAGATCGGGCTGCCGCTCACGATCCTCGAGGCGCCGCGCGGGACGGAGGCGCTGGTGCTGGAGATGGCCATGCGCGGCGAGGGGCAGATCGCCGAGCTGGTCGCGGTCGCCGAGCCGGACGTGGGCGTGATCGTGAACGTCGGCCCGGTGCACCTCGAGCTGCTCGGCACGGTCGAGCGCGTGGCGGCCGCCAAGGCCGAGCTGATCCGCGACCTGCGTCCGGGCGCCGCCTGCGTGGTGCCGGCCAGCGAGCCGCTGCTGGACCAGCACCTGCGCGACGAGCTGGACACCTGGACCTTCGGCCCGGGCGGCGAGGTGCGGCTGCTGGCCTTCGACGCCGGGCGGGCCGAGATCGAGGCGCGCGAGGAGCTGGTGCGGCTGGACCTCGCCTACTCGGAGCCGCACAACCTGCTCAACACGCTGGCCGCGGTGGCCGCGGCGCGGGCGCTGGACGTGCCCGTCGGCGGTAGCGTGAGCGTCCGCTTCTCGTCGCTGCGCGGCGAGGTCGTGGAGCTCCCGGGCGGCGTTACCGTGGTCAACGACTGCTACAACGCCAACCCGATGTCGATGCGGGCCGCCCTGGATCACCTTGCCGAGAGCGACGCCGCGCGTCGCGTGGCGGTGCTCGGCGTGATGGCCGAGCTGGGCGACGGCTCCGAGGGCTACCACCGCGAGATCGGCTCCCACGCGGCGGCGCTGGGCATCGACGTGCTGGTGCCGGTGGGGGAGGGAGCCCTCGGCTACGCGGAGGAGTTCGACGGCGAGACGCACCCGGTCGCGACGCCCGAGGAAGCGGCCGGGCTGCTCGAGGAGCTGGCCCAGCCGGGCGATCGGGTGTTGATCAAGGGGTCCCGCTCGGTGGGCCTGGAACGGGTGTTGGCCTAAGCCATGGGGGAGATCTTGATCGGGGGCCTCGCCTCCCTGCTCATCTGCATGTTCCTGGGGCCGAGGTTCATCGACTACCTGCGCCTGAAGGAGTTCGGCCAGCAGATCCGCGAGGAGGGTCCGGCCGGCCACCACGGCAAGGCGGGCACGCCCACGATCGGCGGGATCGTGATCTTCCTCGCCGTCTGCGTGCCGTTCCTGATCCTGGGCGACTACCGCGCCGCCAGCCTGTGCGTGCTGGGCACGACGCTGGCGATGGCCGGCCTGGGCTTCGTCGACGACCTGACCAAGCTGCGCAAGCGCCGCTCGCTGGGGGTCTCGGGCAAGACCAAGCTGTTCGTGCAGGCGCTGACGGCGATCGGTCTCTGGCTGGCCGTGACCGAGTACCTCGGCTTCCCGGACACGCTCGACCTGCGCGTGGTCGACGCGTCCGTGAACCTCGGCATCGGCTACCCGGTGCTGATCTTCCTCGTCCTGGCCGGGTCCACGAACGGCGTGAACCTGACCGACGGGCTCGACGGCCTCGCCGCCGGCTGCGCGGCGATCGTCTTCCTGGCCTTCACGGCGATGACCTTCATCACCACGGGCGACGTCCAGAAGGACCTCGCCCTGCTGTGCGCCTGCCTCGTGGGAGCCAACGTCGGCTTCCTCTGGTTCAACTCGTTCCCAGCGTCGGTGTTCATGGGAGACACGGGCTCGCTCGGGCTCGGCGGCGCGATCGCCGGGCTGGCGGTCGTGACCCACACGGAGGTGCTGCTGGTGCTGATCGGCGGCATCTTCGTGATCGAGGCGCTCTCGGTCGTGATCCAGGTGATCGCCTTCCAGCGCTTCCGCAAGCGCGTGTTCCTGATGGCCCCGATCCACCACCACTTCGAGCTGCTGGCCTGGTCGGAGACGAAGATCATCCTGCGCTTCTGGATCGTCGCCGCGATCTGCTCGGCGATCGGCTTCACGCTCTACCAGCAGTCGATCACGCCTTGACCATGGGGCGCCCGCCCCTCCCGGCCGGGCCGTACCTGATCGTCGGCCTGGCGCGCTCGGGGGTCGCCGCGGCGCGCATGCTGCGCGATCACGGTGAGGTGCTCGGCGTGGACAGCGGCCGCCCCGACGTGCCCGGAGACCTGGAGGCGGTGCTGGAGAGCGACGGCCTCGAGCTGCTCGAGCGGGCCGCGTGCGTCGTCAAGAGCCCGGGCGTGCCGAACGAGGCGCCCGTGATCGCCCGCGCCCGCGAGCTGGGCGTGCCGGTCGTGGGCGAGCTGGAGCTGGCCTGGCGGCTGCTGCCCAACCGCTTCGTCGCCGTCACCGGCACCAACGGCAAGACCACCACGGTCGAGCTGCTCGGCGCGATCTGGCGCGCGGCGGGGCTGCCGGTCGCGGTGGCCGGCAACGTCGGCACGCCGCTATCCGCGCTCGTCGGCGAGGTCGATCCCGCCGCGACGATCGTGTGCGAGGTGTCGAGCTTCCAGGCCGAGGACGCCGTGGAGCTGGCTCCGGACATCGGCCTGCTGCTGAACCTGACGCCCGACCACCTCGACCGTCACGGCACCTTCGAGGCCTACCGGGAGGCGAAGCTGCGCCTGTTCGCCCGCCAGACGCCCGAGCAGGTCGCCATCGCGCCCGACTGGATCGAGCTGCCGGGGGACGGGCGCCGCGTGCCGATCGGGGAGCTGCCGTTGCCGCCCGCCGAGATCCGCCTGCGCGGGGCGCCACAACCTGGAGAACGCGATGGGCGCGACGGCGGTCGCGCGGGCCGCGGGCGTCGCGCCGGAGGCGGTGGCCGAGGCGCTGCGCGGCTTCGCCGGCGTGCCCCACCGCCTCGAGGAGGTGGGGACCGTGGACGGCGTGCTCTACGTCAACGACTCGAAGGCCACCAACGTCTCCTCGGCCGCCCACGGGATCGAGTCCTTCGCGGCCGGCGTGCACGTGATCCTCGGCGGCAGCCTCAAGGGGGGCGGCTTCGAGGCCCTGCGCGAGCCGATCGCGGAGCGCTGCCGCGCCTGCTACCTGATCGGCGAGGCGGCCGAGCGGCTGGCCGCCGACCTCGCCGACGCGGGCGTCCCGCTGCACCGCTGCGGTGACCTCGAGGCCGCCGTCGAGGCCGCCCGGGCGGCCGCCCAGCCCGGCGAGGTGGTGCTGCTCTCACCCGCTTGCGCGTCGTACGACCAGTTCCGCGACTACGAGGAGCGGGGCGACCGCTTTCGCGCCCTCGTTTCGCGTGAATGAATCCCAGCCGGCGCGTCGAAGAGATGCCGGATGGCTGCGCGCGCCGCCCGCAAGCGACCGGTGGAGTACTCGATCCTGTACACCGCCACGCTCTGCCTGCTCGCCTTCGGGGCGGTCATGGTCTACTCGGCCAGCTCGGCCGAGTCGCTGCTGAGCGGAACAGGCGACCCGTCCTTCTACCTCAAGCGCTACCTGATGTGCGGGGTGATCGGGCTGTTCGTGATGCACGCCGCCTCGCGCCACGGGCTGAAGGTCGTCAAGGCGCTCACGCCGATCCTCCTGATCTCCTCGTTCGTCCTGACCGCCGCGGTCATGCTGCCGGGCGTGGGCGTGACCGTGAACGGCGCGACGCGCTGGCTCGGCGCCGGCCCGCTGCAGTTCCAGCCTTCGGAGCTGCTCAAGGTGTCGCTGGTGCTCTACGCGGCCCAGTCGCTGGCCGCCCGCCCACGCGCCACCAAGACGCTCAAGGGCCTCTTCAACCCCCTGCTGATCGTGGTCGGGGCTGCCTGCCTGCTGCTGCTCAAGCAGCCCGACATGGGCACGGCGATTGGTGATCTGCCTCGCGATCGGCACGCTGCTGATCGCCGCGGGCACCCCGGTGCGCCTGCTGGGCGGGATCTTCGGGTCGCTGGTCGCGCTGGCCGTGCTGTTCGCGCTGATCGAGCCGTACCGGCGCGAGCGGCTGACCTCGTTCATCGACCCGTTCAAGGACGCCGGCGACACCGGCTTCCAGGCGGTGCAGGCGCTGACGGCGATCGGCTCGGGCGGCTTCTTCGGGGTCGGCCTGGGCGAGTCGGTGCAGAAGATCTTCTACCTGCCCGAGGCGCACACCGACATGATCCTGGCCGTGATCGGCGAGGAGCTGGGCCTGGTCGGCATCTTCGGCGTGATCGGGCTCTACGGGATGCTCGGCTACGCCGGCCTGCGCGCCGCCAAGATGGCGCGCGACCTGCACTCGAAGCTGCTCGCCGCCGGGATCACCTCGCTGATCCTGTGCCAGGCGACGCTCAACTTCTTCGCCGTACTCGGCATGGCGCCGCTCACCGGCGTGCCGCTGCCGTTCCTGTCGTACGGGAGCACGAACCTGATCGTCCTGATGGGGGCGACCGGCCTGCTCCTGAACGTGGCCGCCACCGGCGGCCGGCGGGCGCGCGGCAAGCCGCGGCTCGAGGCGATCGATGGAGGACGCGATGCCGAGGATCGTGATCGCAGCGGGCGGCACGGCGGGGCACGTCGTGCCGGCGCTCGCGGTAGCTGACGCCCTGCGGGCCCGCGGCGCCGACGTCGAGTTCATCGGAGGAGAGCGGGCGGAGGCGGAGCTGGTCCCGGCCGCCGGCTACCCGTTCCATCGCGTGCGCGTGCGCGGCCTCGACCGCCGCCATCCCGTGCGCGCGGCCCTCGCGCTGCTGCTGGCGGCGGGCGCGACGCTGCGGGCCGTGCGCCTGCTGCGCCGGCTGCGCGCCGACGCCGTGCTGGGCGGAGGCGGCTACGTGGCCGGCCCCGTCGGCGTGGCCGCGCGGCTGTTGCGGCTGCCGCTGGTGCTGACCGAGGCGGACAGCCACCTGGGCGTGACCAACCGGCTGCTGGCGCCATTCGCCAAGCGGGTCTTCCTGGCCTTCCCGATCGAGAAGCGCCGCCTGCGGCGCTCGCGGTGGGTGCTGAGCGGGCGACCGGTCCCGGCGGCCACCGGTAGCGCCGACCGCGCGGCCGCGCGCGCCCGCTTCGAGATCGGCCCGCATGAGCTCGTGCGTGCTCGTGTTCGGCGGCTCGCTCGGCGCCCGCCGGCTCAACGACGCCGCCGCTCGAGGCCTTCGGGGCGGCCTCGCCGTGCGCCGTGCTGCACGCGAGCGGGCGGCGCGACCACGACGAGCTGCGCCGCCGCCTCGACGAGCTGGGCCGGCCGCCGCACTACCACCTGTACGCCTACATCGAGCCGTTCGCCGACGCGCTCGCCGCCGCCGATCTGGTCGTGGCGCGCGCGGGCGGCTCGGTGATGGAGCTGGCCGCCGCCGGCCTGCCGGCCGTGCTCGTGCCCTACCCGTACGCGACGGCCGACCACCAGACCTCCAACGCCCGCTTCGTCGAGCAGGCCGGCGCGGCCGTGGTGGTTCCGGACGCCGAGCTCGACGGGCCGCGGCTGGCGCGCGAGGTCGGCACGCTGCTCGGCGCCCCGCAGCGCCTGGCCGCGATGTCCAAGGCGGCGAGGGCGGTCGCCCGGCCGGACGCGGCGGACCGGATCGCCGACGAGCTGCTGGCGCTGGCGGGCTGATGCTCGTCCTTCAAGTCTCGCCGCACCCCGACGACGAGCTGATCGGCGCGCCCGCGACGCTGATGGCGCTGCGCGACGCCGGCCACGAGATCGTCACGGTGGCCTGCTCGTTCGGCCGCCCGGAGGAGGCCTCCACGCGCCGGGCGGAGCTGGAGGAGGCGTGCCGGCGCGCCGGCTTCGGGCTGCTGGTGGCGAGCGAGCCGCTCGCGGCTGAGCTGGAGGCGCTCCTGCGGGAACGGCCGGTCGACCTCGTCGTCGGCCCGTCGCCTCACGACCGCCATCCGTTCCACGAGAGCGTCGGCCGCGCGCTCGTCGCGGCCCTCGAGACCGGCGCCGGGCCCGACCGCCTGTGGCTCTGGGGCCTGTGGGGGGCGCTGCCGTTCCCCACGACGGTCGTCGAGCACGACGAGGACCGGCTCGGCCGAGATCCAGCACGCGCTGGAGGCGCACGAGAGCCAGGTGAGCCGCAACGACTACCGGCGCCTGGTCGCGCGGTCGCGGGCTGGCCAGCACGGTGCTCGGGGCCGAGCTGACCTTCGGGTTCGGCACGGAGGGTCTGGCCGGGCCCTACGCGGAGCTGACCACCGAGGTGGTGCGAGCGGGTGGCGGGTGGCGACTGGGGGCTCCGCGCAAGCTCGACGTGAGCGACCCCTTCCCGGAGCCGACGACACGCGAGATCGGCGGGTGGCTGCACTCGCGCAGCGCCGTCGACGGCTAGGGCTATCGTCCGCCCGCTATGGACGAAGCGCCCTTTGCCGGCCGCACCCTGCACTTCATCGGGATCGGCGGCGCCGGCATGAGCGGCCTGGCCCTCGTCGCCCGGGAGCTCGGCGCGAGCGTGTCGGGCTCCGACCGCGTGGATTCGCCCGCGCTCGAGCGGCTGCGCGCGGCCGGGAGTCGACACGGCCGTCGGCCACGACGCGGTGAACCTGCCCGCGGGGGCCGAGGTCGTCGTCTCCACGGCGATCCCCGAGGACAACCCCGAGCTGGCCGCCGCGCGCGCGGCGGGCGCGACCACGCTGCACCGGGCCGACCTGCTCGGCGAGCTGTCGCGCATGAAGCGCACGATCGCGGTGACCGGGGCGCACGGCAAGACCACGACCGCCTCGATGGCCGCCCACGCCCTGCGCGGCGCCGGGCGCGACCCGGCCTTCCTGATCGGCGGCGAGCTGCGCTCGGCTCAGACCAACGCGGCGTGGGGGGCGGGGGAGTGGGCCGTGATCGAGGCCGACGAGTCCGACCGCTCGTTCCTCAAGCTGGCGCGCGACGTGGCGGTGATCACCAACGTCGAGCTCGACCACCACGCGACCTACGCCAGCCTGGGAGACCTCGAGGAGGCGATGGCGGCCTTCGCCGAGCCAGCCGAGCTGCGCGTGGTTGGGCCGGGGGTCGAGCTGGCCGGCGAGGTCGTGCGCGTCGGCATCGACGACGGCGACCTGCGCGCCGAGCGCCTGGAGCTGCTGCCGGGCCGCTCGCGCTTCGAGGTCGAGGGCACGACGGTCGAGCTGCCGGTGGCGGGTCGCCACAACGTCCTGAACGCCCTCGCCGCGCTGGCGGCGTGCCGCGCTGCCGGCGTGCGACGTGACGGACGCCGCGGCCGCGCTGGCCGACTTCAGCGGCGCCGGCCGGCGCTTCGAGCGCCGCGGCGACACGCCGCGGGGCGCGCTCGTCTACGACGACTACGCCCATCACCCGACCGAGCTGCGCGCGACGCTGGAGGCCGCCCGCACGCTGGCGCAGGGCCGCCGGCTGGTCGCGTGCTTCCAGCCGCACCTCTACTCGCGCACGCGGCTGCTCGCACGGGACTTCGGGCGCGCGCTCGCGCTCGCTGACCTGGTCGTGGTCGTCGACGTCTACCCGGCGCGCGAGCGCGCGGAGGACTACCCCGGCGTGAGCGGCCTGCTGGTCGCGCAGGCCGCGGCGGACGCGGCCGGCGGCCGGCCGGTGTGGTGGCTGCCCCAGCTCGACCAGGCCGAGCGGATGCTGGCCGCCGAGCTGGGCGAGGGCGACCTGCTGGTGATGCTGGGCGCGGGAGACGTGGACCGGGTGGCGGTGGCGCTGGCGGGCGAGGGATGACCGCGCCGCCCGCCGGAGTGCGAGCGCGACTACCCGCTGGCGCGCCTCACGACCGTCCGCACGGGCGGCCCGGGCGACTTCTACGCCCGCCCCGACTCGCTCGAGCGCCTGGTCGAGCTGCTGACCTGGGCGGATGCCGAGCGGGATCGCGGTAGGAGTGGTCGGCTCCGGCTCGAACCTGCTCATAGCCGATGCTGGATTCCGAGGACTCGTCATGAAGCTGGACGGCGCGCTCGCCACGATCGAGCAGGAGGGTGACCGGCTGCTCTGCGGCGGCGGCGCGCGCCTTCCGCAGGCCGCCGCGCGCGCCGCGCGCGCGGGGCTGAGCGGCCTCGAGTTCGGGGTCAACATCCCCGGCACGGTCGGCGGCGCCGTGAAGATGAACGCCAACGCCTACGGCGGCGACCTGTCGCGGGTGCTCGAGTGGGTCGAGATCGCCACGCCCGAGGGCTTCGGCCGCCGCGATCCGGCCGAGCTCGGCTTCGCCTACCGGCGCTCGAACCTGGGCCCGCGCGAGGTCGTGGCGCGGGCGTCCTTCGCCCTCTCCGAGGCGGAGCCCGAGCGCGTAAAGGCGACGCTGGCCGAGATGCGCGCCGCAGCGCCGCGCCGCGCAGCCGTCGGGCATCAAGACGTTCGGCTCGACCTTCAAGAACCCCGACGACGCGCGCGCCGAGGGCCGCAGCGCGGGAGTCCTGCTCGACGAGGCCGGCTGTCGCGGGCTCGCCGTCGGCGGCGCTCGCTTCTCCGAGAAGCACGCGAACTTCGTGGAGAACATGGGCGAGGCGACCACCGCCGACGTGATCGCCCTGATGGCGGAGGGCCGGCGCCGCGTGCGCGAGCGCTTCGGCGTGGAGCTCGAGCCGGAGGTGCAGTTCCTCGGCGACGTGGACGCGTCGGCGCTCTGGGGTGAGTCGTGAACGCCGCGACCGCCGCCGCCCGGCGGCGGATCTCCCCGCGGCGGGCCGCCGCGCGCGCCGTTCGCCGGCTCTCGCCGCGGCTCAAGCGGCGCCTGATCGCGCTGACGGTCGCGTGCCTCGTGCTGGCGGCGGGCTACCACTTCTGGCTGCGCGATTCGTCGCTGGTGCGCGGTCGAGCGGGTGCAGGTCACGGGCGTGACCAGCGCGGACGCCGCGCGCATCCGCGCGGCGCTGACGACCGCCGGCCGCTCGATGACGACGCTGCACGTGGATCGCGAGGCGCTCGACCGCGCCGTCGCCGGCTATCCCGTGGTGCGCAGGCTCGACGTCCAGCCCGACTTCCCGCACGGCCTGAGCGTGAAGGTGGTCGAGTACCGGCCGGCGGCGATCGCCGTCAGCGATGCCGGCCGCGTGCCGGTGGCGGGCGACGGGACGATCCTGCGCGGCGTGAAGGTCGAGGGCAGCCTGCCCACCGTCACCGTCGACGGCGCGCTCGGTACCGGGTTCCTGGTGGACCGCGGCGCGCTGGGAGCGGCCGCCGTGGCGGGCGGCGCGCCCGCCGTGCTGCGGGGCCGGATCGCCGACGTGGTGCGCCGCGGCGACGACGGCTACGTGGCCGAGCTGCGCGACGGCCCCGAGCTGATCTTCGGCCCCGCGATCCAGCTGCGGGCGAAGTGGGCGGCGGCCGCACGCGTGCTGGCGGACCTCGAGGCGCGCGGCGCGAGCTACGTCGACCTGCGCATCCCCGACCGGCCGGCCGTCGGCGGCCTCGCCGCGACCACGTTGACCCCGGTCGCGCCGGCCGGCACAGCGGTGACCGTCCCGCCGGCCAGCTCGACCGACGCGGGCGCCGTGACACCGTCGAGCGCCGAGTCCGCCGTTCCGAACTCCGCGCCCACCGACGCGGCCGCAGCGCCCACGACGCCGTCCGCCGAGCCTCCCACACAGCCCGCGCAGCCGCTCACAACCGGCGCCGGGGGCGGTGCGGTGGCCGCTCCGTGAACCCTCAACTACAAGTCGAGCTTTATACCAACTCTCGACTCATGGTCGAGAGTTGGCCTGCACGATTTGTTGCGGAAACGGTTGACACATGTCGGGAATCCCGCCTACAGTCCGATGCTTGCGGTAGTCGAGAACCCTCGACAACCGCTTGAGCTTCAGGGAAGCTAGAAGGGAACAACCCTCATGGACACGGGCAGCTACCTGGCCGTCATCAAGGTCGTCGGAATTGGCGGCGGCGGCACCAACGCCGTCAACCGCATGGTGGACGCAGGCCTCAAGGGCGTGGAGTTCATCGCTGTCAACACGGACGCGCAGGCGCTGCAGATGTGCGACGCCGACATCAAGCTGCAGATCGGCGACCAGCTCACGCGTGGGCTCGGCGCGGGCGCCGACCCGGAGGTGGGCTACGGCGCCGCCAACGAGAGCCGCGACGAGATCAAGGAGGCGCTCAAGGGCGCTGACATGGTCTTCGTGACCGCCGGCGAGGGCGGCGGCACCGGCACCGGCGCCGCGCCCGTGATCGCCGAGGTCTCCAAGCAGGAGGTGGGCGCGCTGACCGTGGGCGTGGTCACCAAGCCGTTCGACTTCGAGGGCTCGCAGCGCATGCGCCAGGCCGTCGACGGCATCGACCGCCTGCGCGAGCAGGTGGACACGATGATCGTGATCCCCAACGAGAAGCTGCTCGCCGTGGTGGAGCGCCGCACCAGCATCCTCGACGCCTTCCGCGAGGCCGACGACGTGCTCGCGCCAGGGCGTCCAGGGCATCACCGACCTGATCACGACCCCGGGGCTGATCAACCTCGACTTCGCCGACGTGCGCACGATCATGCAGGACGCCGGCTCGGCCCTGATGGGCATCGGCGAGGCGTCCGGCGAGAACCGCGCCGCCGAGGCGGCCAAGAACGCCGTCTCGAGCCCGCTGCTCGAGCAGTCGGTCGAGGGCGCCACCGGGATCCTGCTGAACATCACCGGCGGCACCGACCTCGGCCTGTTCGAGGTCAACGAGGCCGCGGAGATCATCCAGGGCGCGGCCGGATCAGAACTCGAACATCATCTTCGGCGCGGTCGTCGACGACGCGCTCGCCGACAGCGTGCGGGTCACGGTGATCGCCACCGGCTTCGAGCGGCCCAGCCGCCTGCCGCTGTTCACCGAGGACTCGACCGGGCGCAGGCGCGAGCCGCGCCGCCGCGACGTGAAGATGGACGACCGCCAGCGGGAATCGCTCGAGATCTCGGACGACGACATCGACGTGCCCGAGTTCCTCAAAGACTGAGCACGCTCCGCGAGATAGAGGCGGGTCAGACCGCGCGGGCCTTCGAGGCCATGCGGGCGCTGCGCACGCACTACGAGGACGAGGCCGAGTTCGTGCGCCGCGTCGACGAGGTGCAGCGCCCCGAGGGCTACCGGATAGTGGGCGCCTTCGACGGCGAGCGCTGCGTCGCGGTGGCCGGCTTTCGCGAGCTGAACAACCTCGCCTGGGGGCACGTCGTGTACGTGGACGACCTCTCCACGCATCCGGACGGTCGTCGCCACGGCCACGGCCGTGCCCTGCTCGAGTGGTGCGCCGAGGAGGCCAAGCGGCTCGGCTGCGCCGCGGTGCACCTCGACTCGGGCGTTGAGGCCAATCGCCTCGACGCCCACCGGCTCTACCTCAACACCGGGATGCGCATCACGAGCTTCCACTTCGTGAAGCCAATCCGATGATCGACGCCGCCGAGCGCCTGGCCCTCGCGGCCGAGCGCGAGCTCGAGGCGCTCGTCGGCGTCTCCACGCCCTCGGGCGACGTGGCCGGCGCGGAGGAGGCCGTGGCGCTCTGCGTCGCGTTCCTGCCGCCGGAGGCCGAGCCGGAGCGGATCGCGTGCTCGACCGAAGGCCATGCCCCGGACCTGCTCGGCCGGCTGCGCGGGACGGGCGAGCGCCGGCTGCTGCTGCTCGGCCACCTCGACACGGTCGTATCCCATGAGGGCCACCGCGCCCTGACGCGCGACGGGGAGCGCCTGCTGGGCTCGGGGAGCGTCGACATGAAGGGCGGCGTGGCGCTGGCGCTGGGGGTCATGCGCGAGCTGGCGGGGCGCCCGGAGCTGTACGCCGAGGCGGCGGTGCTGCTCGTCAACGACGAGGAGTGGCGCACCGTGCCCTTCGCCCACACGCAGCGCTTCAGCGGCTGGGACGCCTGCCTCTGCTTCGAGGCGGGCGAGGTCGACTCGCAGGGCCACGACGCCGTGATCGTGAAGCGCAAGGCCGCGGGCACGCTGGAGATCACGGCCCAGGGCCTGCCGGCGCACTCTGGATCCGCGCCGCACCGGGGCCGCAGCGCGCTGCTGGCGCTCGCCCAGGTCGCGCAGCGAATCGCCGCCCTGAGCGACCCGTCCGGCCCCGATCGGCTCACCGCGGTCCCGACCATCCTGCACTCGGGTGAGGCGTTCAACGTGGTCCCGCCACACGGGCGCCTGGTGTCCGACCTGCGAGCCGACGACCTGGCCGCCTTCGGGCCGGTGCTCGCCGCTGTGCCCAAGGACGTGGACGGGGTGTCGATCGCATCGACGCTGCGTGCGCGCCTGGCCGGGCATGGACACGCGCGCCGCGACCGTCGGCGTGCTGGAGGACGCAGCGGAGCGCCTGGGCCGCCCGCTGGTGGCCTCCGAGCGCGGCGGCGCCAGCGACGCCAGCCACATCGCCCAGGCGGTTCAGCTCACCGTCGACGGCCTGGGCCCGCGCGGTGGAGGGGCCCACACCCCGGGCGAGTGGGTCGGCGCCGCATCGCTGCGCACGCGGGCCGAGGTCGCCCTGGCGGTGGCTGCGGCGATCCTCGCGGGGTGACAGGTAGCCTCTTGAAGCGCTTGGGTCAGGCCACCGACACCCTCCGCCGCACACCCCTGTTCGACCGTCACCGGACCGCCGGCGCGAAGCTCGTTCCCTTCGCGGGCTGGGAGATGCCGGTGCAGTACGAGGGCATTCGCGCCGAGCACGTGCAGGTACGCACGGCAGCGGGGATGTTCGACGTCTCGCACATGGGACAGATCGAGACCTCCGGCCCCCAGGCGGAGCCGTTCCTGCAGCACCTGCTGTCCAACGACGTGACGAAGCTGGGCGAGGGCGGGGCCCAGTACTCGGTGCTCTGCCGCGAGGACGGTGGCGTGCTCGACGACCTGTTCACCTACCGGCTCGGCCGGGCGGGCGCTTCCTGACCGTCACGAACGCCGCCAACCACGAGCATGACCTGGCCTGGTTTCGCGAGCACGCGGACGGGTTCGAGGTCGAGCTGCACGACGCCCACGCCGACTGGGCGATGCTGGCCGTGCAGGGCCCGGCCGCCCGCGCCGCGCTCGCCTCGATCGCGAGCGGCGAGCTGCCGGCGCGCATGCGCACCGCCGAGCTGGAGCTGGCCGGCGTGAACGCGCTCGTCTGCGGCACCGGCTACACGGGCGAGGACGGCTGCGAGCTGCTGCTGGCGCCGGACGGCGCGCCGGCCGTCTGGGACGCGCTGCTGGAGCGCGGCGTGCGGCCGGCCGGCCTGGGCGCGCGCGACACGCTGCGCCTCGAGGTCTGCTTCCACCTCTACGGCAACGACCTGTCCGAGGACCGCAACCCGATCGAGGCGGGCCTGGGCTGGTGCTGCAAGCTCGACACGGGCTTCATCGGGTCCGAGGCCCTGGCCGGGGTCGAGCCCGCCCAGCGGCTCGTCCCGTTCGCGTTCACCGGCCCCGGCATCCCGCGCCAGGGCAACCCGGTGGCGGCGCCGCACGGCGCGGGCGTCGTGACGAGCGGCACGCTCTCGCCCTGCCTCGAGATCGGCATCGGGATGGCGTACGTGCCGGTCGCCGACGCCGAGCCCGGCACGGCGATCGAGGTGGACGTACGCGGCAAGGCACGCCCGGCGGAGGTCCGAGAGAAACCGCTCTACAGAAAGGCAGACAGTGGCTGAGGCCAGCTATCCGGAGGAGCTCAAGTACCACGCCGAGCACGACTGGGCGCGGATCGAGGGCGACCAGGCCACGTTCGGCATCACCTGGTACGCCCAGGACGCGCTCGGGGAGGTCGTGTTCTTCGACCCGCCCGAGGTGGGCGCGCAGGTGGCCAAGGACCAGACGTATGCCGAGGTCGAGTCCGTGAAGGCGGTCTCCGACGTCTTCGCGCCGCTCTCCGGCGAGGTCGTCGAGGTGAACGACGCGCTCGCCGAGAGCCCCGAGAACATCAACGCCGACCCGTACGGCGACGGCTGGCTCGTGAAGGTGCGCCTGTCCGATCCCTCCGAGGTCGACTCCCTGCTCGACGTGGCCGCCTACCAGGACCTTCTTTGAGCCGATACACCTCGATCACCGATCAGGACCTGGAGGCGATGCTCGGCGCCATCGGCGTCGGCTCGATCGAGGACCTGTTCGCGGACATCCCGCAGTCGGTCCGGCTCGACCGCGAGATCGACCTGCCGCCCGGCCTGTCCGAGCAGGAGGTGCACGACCACCTCGCCGCGCTGGCGGCGCGCAACCGCCACGCCGACGCCGAGGTCAGCTTCCTCGGCGCCGGGATGTACGACCACTACGTGCCGGCGCTGATCGACAACCTGCTGTCGCGCTCGGAGTTCCTCACCCCGTACACGCCCTACCAGCCCGAGATCTCGCAGGGCGGGCTGCAGGTGATGTTCGAGTTCCAGACCGCCATCTCCGAGCTGACCGGCCTGCCGGTGTCGAACGCGTCCGTCTACGAGGGCCCGAGCGCCGTGGCCGCCGCCGGCTATCTCGCCAAGCTCGAGACGCGCCGGACCAAGCTGGTCGCCAGCCGCGGCCTGCACCCGCACTCGCGGGCCGCGCTGAGCACGCACGCCGTGGGCTACGGCATGGAGGTCGAGGAGGTCCCGCTCACAGGCGAGGGCGCGACCGACGTCGCGGCCCTGGCCGCGGCGGTCGACGAGGACACCGCCGCGGTGTTCGTGCAGCAGCCCAACTTCCTGGGCACCGTCGAGGAGCTGGGCGAGCTGGCCGAGGCCGGCGCCCGGACCGGTGCGCTGGTGGTCTGCGCCGCCGACCCGCTGTCGCTCGGCATCCTCAAGCCGCCCGGCGAGCAGGGCGTGGACATCTGCGTCGGCGAGGGCCAGACGCTCGGCAACCGGCTCGACTTCGGCGGCCCCTCGTTCGGCTTCTTCGCCGCCGCCGAGCGCTTCCTGCGCAAGATGCCCGGCCGCATCGCCGGCGAGACGCGCGATCTCGACGGCAAGCGCGGCTTCGTGCTCACGCTCCAGACGCGCGAGCAGCACATCCGGCGCGAGAAGGCGACCCACAACATCTGCACCGCCCAGGCGCTCAACGCGCTGGCGGGGGTCGTCTACCTGAGCTGGCTCGGCAAGCGCGGCCTGGTGGAGCTGGCCGAGCTGATGCTGCGTCGCACCCATCACGCCCGCGAGGCGCTCGGGCTCGAGGCGATCAACCCCGGGCCCGTGGTGCGCGAGTTCGCCGTGCGCGTACCCGACCTGGACGCGCTGTTCGAGCGGGCCCGGGCCGAGCGGGTCAACCCGGGCTACCGGCTCGGGCGCGACTACCCCGAGTACGGGGACGGCCTGCTGGTGGCGATCACCGAGCGGCGCACGCGTGAGGACATCGACAGGCTGGCCGCGGTTGGTCGGCGAGCGCGCGGGGGTGGCGGCGTGACCGAGCTCGATCCCCGCGCCGGCGACGAGGCGGTCACGATCTTCGAGCGCTCCAGCCCAGGGCGCCGGGCTTTCGTGGCGCCGGAGCTCGACGTGCCCGAGGTGCCCGTGTCGGAGCTGCTGCCCGCCTCGCAGGTGCGCGAGCGCCCGGCGGAGCTGCCCGAGATCAGCGAGCCCGAGCTGGTGCGTCACTACGTGACCCTGTCCTCGAAGAACTTCCACCTGGACGAGGGCTTCTACCCGCTCGGCTCCTGCACGATGAAGCACAACCCGAAGCTGCACGAGCGGGTGGCGGCGCTGCCGGGGCACGCGCGCCTGCATCCGCTGCAGGACCCCGAGTACGCGCAGGGCGCGCTGGAGCTGATGTGGCGCCTGCAGGGCGCGCTGGCGGAGATCGCCGGCCTGCCGCACGTGTCGCTGCAGCCGAGCGCGGGCTCGCACGGCGAGCTGGCCGGGCTGCTGCTCACGCGCGCCTACCACGAGGATCGCGGTGAGCACAAGACGAAGGTGCTCACGCCGGACACCGCGCACGGCACCAACCCGGCGACCGTGACGATGGCGGGCTACGAGGTCGTGAAGGTCGGCACGGCCGACGACGGCGGGGTGGACCTCGACGACCTGCGCGCCAAGGCGACCGACGACGTCGCCTGCCTGATGCTGACCAACCCGAACACGCTCGGCCTGTTCGACCGCAACATCGAGGAGATCGCCCGGATCGTGCACGACGCGGGGGCCACGCTCTACTACGACGGCGCCAACCTGAACGCGATCATGGGCATCGCGCGGCCCGGGGACATGGGCTTCGACATCGTTCACTACAACCTGCACAAGACCTTCACGCAGCCGCACGGCGGCGGCGGGCCGGGGGCGGGGCCGATCGCGGTGTCGGATCGCATCGAGCCCTTCCTGCCCATCCCGCAGGTGCTGCGCCGGGGCGGCGACAACGGCGCCGGGCGCTTCGTGCTCGACCACGACCGGCCCAAGTCGATCGGCAAGCTGCGCGGCTTCCAGGGCAACTTCGGCGTGTTCGTGCGCTCCTACGCCTACATCTGCTCCCTGGGCGCCGACGGGCTCAAGGACGCCTCGCAGGTGGCGGTGCTGAACGCGAACTACCTGAAGGCCCGCCTGGCCGAGCCGGGCATCGCCGAGTACCTGCCGATCGCGTTCGACCGCACCTGCATGCACGAGTTCGTGCTCTCGGGCCGCGGCGCCAAGGAGAAGCTGGGCGTGCGCACGCTCGACCTCGCCAAGCGCATGCTCGACCACGGCGTGCACCCGCCGACCGTCTACTTCCCGCTGCTGGTGGACGAGGCGCTGATGATCGAGCCGACCGAGACCGAGACCCGCGAGCGCCTGGACGGATTCGCCGACGTGGTCAGGGCGATCCTGGAAGAGGCGGCCTCGGACCCGGACATCGCCCGCAACGCGCCGTACACCACGCCGGTGCGGCGGCTCGACGAGGCGGCGGCGGCGAAGCGGCCGGTGGTGCGGTGGTCTCCGAGCGCCGCTGACGAGTAGCCCAAGCGGGGCCGGGACGAGTTTCCGTCACCGCGGGGGGATAAATCGTCCAGCCCCCGGCTAGCATCGCGGCCATGGACGCCCCGGACGGCACCGTCGCAGCTGAGGGGGTCACCCCCGCGGAGCTGCGTCTCGCCGCGCGCAACCACGCGCTGCCGCTCGAGGCGCTTCGCTACGACATCACCCCCGCAGGCCTGCACTACCTGCTGATCCACTACGACATCCCGGCCGTGGATCCCGCCGTTTTCACGCTCGAGGTGGACGGTGCCGTGGAAAGACCGCTGAGCCTCAGCCTCGCGGATCTCCAGGCGCGCGAGCGGGTCACCATGCCCATCACCTTCGAGTGCGCCGGCAACGGCCGCGCCCTCCTCGAGCCGCGCCCGATCAGCCAGCCCTGGCTGACGGAGGCGGTCGGCACCGCCGAGTGGGGCGGCACGCCGCTGGCGCCGCTGCTCGAAGAGGCCGGCGTGCGCGACGGCGCGGTGGAGGCGCTGCTCACCGGCCTCGACCGCGGACTGGAGGACGGCCGGCCCCAGTCCTACGAGCGCTCGCTGCCGCTCGGGGACACCGGCGAGGCCCTGCTGGCCTACGAGATGAACGGCGCGCCGCTGCCGCCCCAGCACGGGTTCCCGCTGCGCCTTGTCGTGCCCGGCTGGTACGGCATGACCAACGTCAAGTGGCTCGCCCGCGTGACCTTGCTGGAGCAGCCATTCGAGGGCTACCAGAACACGGTCGCCTACCGGATGTACGACGCGGACGGCGAGCCCGGCGACCCCGTCACGCGCATGCTCCCGCGGTCGCTGATGGTGCCCCCCGGCGTGCCCGACTTCATGAGCCGCGAGCGCCACCTCGAGCCCGGCCCGGCGACCCTCACCGGCCGCGCCTGGTCGGGCCAGGGGCCGATCGAGCGGGTGGAGGTGTCGACCGATGGCGGCGCGACGTTCGCGCCCGCCGAGCTTGACGAGCCGCTCGGCCCCGCCGCCTGGCGCGGGTGGCGCTTCGCCTGGGACGCGCAGCCGGGCGAGCACGTGCTCTGCTCGCGCGCCACCGACGCCGCCGCCAACACGCAGCCGCTCGACCCGCCCTGGAATCTCAAGGGCTATTCGAACAACGCGGTCGAGCGCATCGCGGTCGTGGTCGCTGCCTAGACTGCCCGGCCGTGCGCATCTTCTCCGGCATCCAGCCCACGGGCCGCAAGCACCTCGGCAACTACATCGGGGCGATCCGCGGCTACCTGGAGGGGCAGGAGCGCGCGGACCCGGCGATCTACTGCATCGTGGACCTGCACGCCACGAGCGTCGCCTACGACCCCGAGGCGCTGCCGGGATACGTGCTCGACACGACAGCGATGCTGATCGCCGCGGGCCTCGACCCCGAGCGCTGCATCCTGTTCCGCCAGTCCGACGTGCGCGAGCACAGCGAGCTCACCTGGCTGCTCTGCTCGGTCACCCCCTATGGCGATCTGCAGCGCATGCACCAGTTCAAGGACAAGTCGGAGCGCGAGAAGGAGCTGGTGCGCTCGAGCCTGTTCCTCTACCCGGTGCTGCAGGCCGCGGACATCCTGCTCTACAGCACGGACGAAGTCCCGGTGGGCGACGACCAGCGCCAGCACATCGAGCTGGCCCGCGAGATCGCGCGGCGCTTCAACTCGACGTACGCGGAGGTGTTCGTCGAGCCCGCGCACGTGATCCCGAAGGTCGGCGCGCGAATCATGGACCTGCAGGACCCCGCCAGCAAGATGTCGACCAGCTACGGCACCGAGGCCGGCCTGATCTACATCGACGACGAGCCGGACGCCATCCGCCGCAAGCTCAGCCGCGCGGAGACGGACTCGGGCCGTGAGATCGTCAAGGCCCCCGACAAGCCGGGCATATCGAACCTGATCGACATCCTTGCCGTCACGCGCGGCGCCACGCCGGAGGAGATCGAGCGCGAGTTCGAGGGGGAGGGCTACGGGGCGTTCAAGACGGCGGTGGCCGAGAGCGTCGTCGAGCTGCTCACCCCCGTGCGCGAGCGCTACGCCGAACTGCGCCCGGACGAGCAGGCCCTGGAGCGCGCGCTGGCGGATGGCGCCGAGCGGGCGCGTGCGATCGCCCAGCCGCTGATGGCCGAGGTGCGCGGCGCGATGGGCATCGGGCCCGTCGGTTCCGCCTAGTACGCGGTTAGGCTTCCGGCCGATGTCCCTGGCGACGCTCGACCTCGACCTGGAGGTCTTCAACGGGCCCTTCGACCTGCTCCTGACGCTCGTCCTGAGGGAGGAGATCGACCTGCTCGAGGTCGACCTGGCGGAGGTGGTGCTCGCCTACGTCGAGCACCTGGAGCGCGCCGGCGAGCTCGACCTGGAGGCCGCCACCGAGTTCCTCGTGCTGATCGCCGCGCTGCTCGAGCTGAAGTCGCGCCTGATGCTGCCCCAGGAGGACGAGGAGGGCCTCGACCTCGAGCCGCAGGAGGCCGCCGAGGAGCTGCTCGCGCGCATGCTCGAGTACCACCGCTACCGCGGCGCGGCCCAGCACCTGCGCGAGCGGCTCGAGGCCGAGCACGGCTTCCGCTACCGCTCGGCGCCGCTGCCGCCGGAGCTGCGGCGCGTGTCGATCGAGGCGGCCGAGGCGGCCTACGACCCATTGCGGCTGGCCGAGGCGATCGGCGGCCTGCTGGAGGTGCCGCCACCACTCGACCTGCGCCACGTGCGGCGCCCGGCCGTGTCGGTCGAGCAGCGCCTGGCGCACCTGCGCGAGCTGCTCGCCGCCGGCAGCCGCTTCTCCTTCGACGAGGCCGTCAAGGGCGGTGACCGCCTCACCGAGGCCGTGACCCTGTTCGCCCTGCTCGAGCTCTACAAGGCCGGCGAGGCCAAGTGGGAGCAGGACGTGCCGTTCGGCCCGATCACGGTGGTGGCGCACGTGAACGACCTGGCTCGCACCGTCGAGGCGCTGCTGTTCCTGTCCGCCGAGCCGGTGGCCGTCGAGCGGCTGGCGGAGGCCTGCGAGGTGTCCGAGGGCGAGGTCGTGGAGGCGCTGGCGCGGCTGCGCGAGCACTACGCCGAGGGCTTCCGCGGGGTGGTGCTGCGCGAGGTCGCCGGCGGCTTCACGCTGGCCACCGACCCGATCGCCGAGCGCGCCGCGCGGCGGCTGCTGGCCAAGCCGCGCACGCCGCCGCTCACGCAGGCCCAGGCCGAGTGCCTCGCGATCGTCGCCTACCTGCGCCCGGTCTCGCGCCCGGAGATCGCCCGCATCCGCGGCGTCGCCTCGGAGTCGGCGGTCGGCACGCTGCTGGAGCGCGGCCTGATCGAGGAGTCGGGGCGCTCGCGCTTCGGCGCCGTCCTCTACCGCACCACCGACCTGTTCGAGAAGCTGTTCGGCCTCTCCGGCCTGGACGCGCTGCCCGACCCCGCCGCCTTCGACCCGTCTCCGGAGGAGGAGGGCGAGCTGCGCGAGCGGCTGCTGCGGGCCGGGGAGCAGCGGGCGCAGACGACGCCTGGGCTCTAGCGGCGTCTTGGGCGCCGGCCAACGGCAGCAACCAGGGGAGCCCCGCACAAGTCGGCCCACCCCCGTCGCTTGAGGTGGGCGGGTGCGATTTGGCCGCCCTAGCCACTGGAACATGCCTCACCCCCGAGCGTGGGTCGGGGGTGGGTCGCTTGCGGCACCGATAGCGGCATGAACCAGCCCCACCAGGGCCCGACGGCCCCTGGTTGCTGCTTTTTACGCCGGCGCGGCCGCCGCCAACGGAGCCAACTACCCCGCCAGCTCCAGCTTCGCCTCGCGGAACTCCTCCGCCACGTCCTGGAGCGTCTGCAGCATGGCGTCGGCGGCGGGCGAGGGGTACGCGCCCTCCAGCCGCGCCGCCCACACGCGCCGCATCGGCGAGTCGCTCACCTTGCGCACGACCACGCCGGGGTGGACGGCGGACAGCGCCAGCCGCGGTAGCAGCGTCACGCCCACGTTGGCGGCCACGAGCGCCTGGACGGCGGTCGTCTCGTCCACCTCGAACGCCACGCGCGGCTCGAAGCCGGCCTCGCGGCAGAGCATCTCCATGATGCGCCGGCAGCCGCCCAGGTCGCTCGAGCCGACCCAGGGCTCCTTCGCCAGCTGCTCGAGCGCCACCTGGCGCCGCTTGGCCAGCGGGTGTCCGGCGGGCAGGATGGCCTCGTAGGGGTCGTCGAGCAGGTGCATCAGCTCCAGGTCCGGCGCCCAGCACCGGCACGGCGGGGTGGTCGTAGACGAGCGCCAGGTCGGCGTCGCCGGCGCGCAGGTGCTCGGCGGCCTCGACGGGCTCGGCCTCCTGCATCGACAGCTCGACGTGCGGGTGGTGCTGATGGAAGGCGGCCACCGCGCGCGGAGCCAAGGTGGCGCCGCCGCTCTGGAAGGAGATCAGCCTCATCCGGCCGCCGCGCAACCCGGCCAGCGCCGCCAGCTCCTCCTCGGCGGAGTCGATCCGGGCCAGGATCGCGTCGGCGTGGCTGACCAGCACCCGGCCCGCGTCCGTCAGGCGCACGCCGCGGCGGCCACGCTCGACCAGCTGGGTGCCGGTCTCGCGCTCCAGGGCGGCCACGTGCTGCGAGATCGCCGACTGGGTGAAGTTGAGGGCCTCGGCCGCCGCGGAGAACGAGCCGCACGACGCGACCTCGCGCAGGACCCGCATTCGGCGAACGTCGAGCATAAGGCCAGCTTATCGTGCCCACTAGACGTTTTCATTTGGACTGATACCAGCCTCTCTGCGATCCTGGGCGGCCGTGTCGCGACGCTCCTGGCTGCTGCTCGGTGTGCTGTCCGCCCTCTGGGGCGCGTCGTACCTGTTCATCAAGGTCAGCCTCGAGGACGACATGGCGCCCACCGTGATCGTCTTCGTGCGCACCGCGCTGGCCGCCCTGGTCCTCTTGCCGATCGCGGCCCGCGCCGGCGCGCTGGGCGGCCTGCGCGACAACGTCGGGCCGATTCTGGTCCTGGCCGTCGTGCAGATGGGCGGCCCGCTGCTGCTCATCGCCGCCGGCGAGCGCGAGATCTCCTCCTCGCTCACGGGGATCCTGGTCGCCACGGCGCCGATCTTCACGTTCCTGCTCGCGTTCGCCCTCGAGGGCGCGGAGCGCGCCTCGCGGGTGAGCCTCGCCGGGCGTGGCGATCGGCATCGCCGGCGTGACGATGCTGCTGGGCGTCGACGCCGGCGGCGGCCTGTCGGCGCTCGCCGGAGGTCTGATGGTCGTGCTGGCGAGCTTCGGCTACGGCGTGGGCGCCTGGTTCGTGAAGCGCCACGTGCGCGGCGTGCAGCCGGTGGCGATGGTCGGCGCCACCACGGCGACCACGGCGGTGCTGATGGCGCCGTTCGCGGCGTTCGGCGGCGCCCTCGCACGCACCCGATCTCGCCGCCACGGCCTCCCTACTCGACGCTCGGCGCGCTCTGCACCGGCCTCGCCTTCGTGATCTTCTACTCGCTCGTGGCCAGCGACGGCCCGGCCAAGGCCTCGCTGGTCGGCTACCTCGCGCCCGGCTTCAGCATCGTCTACGGGATCACGCTGCTGGACGAGCGCTTCACCGTCGCCACCGGCGCCGGGCTGATCATGATCCTGGCCGGCTCCTGGCTCGCCGCCACGGGCGGCCAGCTGCCCGCAGGCGGCGTCGATGTCGCGGCCGCGGGTGAGTCGGACGGTGGTGCGGACGCCGCGCTCCTCGAGGGCGGCGCGGAACGCGGCGATCGCGTCACGGCCTGAGCCGCGGAACTCGGCGTCGGTCGGGTTGTAGGGGATCAAGTTGACCTTGAACGCCTTTCGAGGCTGGAGCGCGGCTGCCAGCTCGAGCGCCTGCTCGTAGCGGTCGTTGACCCCGTCGAGCATCAGGTACTCGACGAACACCTGGCGCCGGCGCGCCTCGTGCCAGCGCAGGCAGGCGGCCAGGACGTCCGCCAGCGGGTAGCGGTCGTTCACCGGCATCAGCTCTGAGCGCAGTGCCTCGTCGGCTGCGTGCAGCGACAGCGCCAGCCGCACCGGCGGGCCCTCGTGCGCCATGCGCTCGATGCCCGGGATCCAGCCGACGGTCGAGATCGCCGTGTTCGACGTCGCCACACCCAGCTCGGGCAGGCGGGCGCAGGCGGCGAGCACGTTGTCGAGGTTCATGAGCGGCTCGCCCATGCCCATGAACACCGCGTGGTTGACGGCATCGGTGCGCCTGAAGTGGAGCGCCTGGTCGAGGATCTCCGAGGCGGTCAGGTTGCGCCCGAACTTCATCGTGCCGGTCGCGCAGAACGTGCAGGTGAGCGGACAGCCGGACTGGCTCGACAGGCAGAGCGAGCGCCGGCCGTCGCGGTAGCGCATCAGGACCGTCTCGACCGGCCGGTCGTCGCCGGTCTCGAACAGGGCCTTGGCGGTGCCGTCGCGGGCGAGCGCCTCGCGCACGTGTCGCAGGGAGGAGAACGGCACCTCCGCGGCGAGCGCTGCGCGGAGCTCCAACGGCAGGTTGGTCATCTGCTCGTAGGAGCCGGCACCGCGCGCCGCCCAGTCCCACACCTGACGGGAGCGGAAGGAGGGCTCGCCGCGGGCGGCGAGCCGATCGTCGAGGAGCGCGAGATCCACGCGCCTAAAGGTAGGCGCTGCGCGTGCCGAGGGTTGAAGTGCAATGCCGGACCTCTCGCGCGACGTCGTGCCCGTCTCAGAACGCCCGCTCGACGCCGTGCTCGATGCCGCCGCCACGCTGACGGCGGTGGTCACGCTCGACGGCGGGCTTGCCCACTGGGAAGGCGCATGGCGCCCCGAGGGCGCAACCTGGTTCGACGCGATTCCCGAGGGCGAGCACTTCGCCGCCCGCGAGGCGCTCTCGCGCGCGGCCAGCGGCGGCGCGCCCGTCGAGGTGGATCTGAACGTGCGCGCTAGCGGCGGCGAGCTGCGCTCGGTGTCCTGGACCAAGCGGGCTCTGTCGGCCCCCGCCGGCGACGTGGCCTACGTGATCGCGACCGGCGTCGACACCGCCGAGCGCGCCCGCATTCAGGAGCAGCTGCACGACCTCGTGGACCGCGACGCCCTGACCGGCCTGCTCACCCGGCGCCGCTTCGAGAAGGAGCTCGAGCGCCACGTGGCGCACGGCCGCCGCTACGGGTTCGGCGGGGTGCTGATCGTGCTCGACCTCAACGGCTTTCGATCGATCAACGAGCAGCACGGCCCGCGGGCGGGCGACCGTGTGCTCTACGGCGTCGCTCAGACGCTGAGCAACCGCCTGCGCGAAACGGACCTGCTCGCGCGCATCGGCGGCGACCAGTTCGGGGTGCTCCTGCCGCGGGCCAAGCCGCCCGAGGCCGAGCGCGTCTGCCAGGCGCTGGAGGACGCGATCCCGGAGGAGGCGCGCGCTCCGGGCGATCACCGCATCGAGGCGAGCGTCGGCTTCATCCCCTTCACGGAGACGATGAACTCCGTCGACGAGGCGCTGCTGGCAGCCCACGCGGCGATGTACGCCGTGAAGGCCGGGCGGCCGCGTCACGTCCGCAGGCTGCGCCCGCTTTAGTGACTGGATCGGCATCCGGGGGCTCGCGCCCCCGGACCCCCGTTGATGATTGGCTTGCCGGTGGCAGCCGCGGCTGCGCCCCTTCCCAGGGCCCGCTGGCCTGCGAGGCTGCATGGCGTGCGCCTCGTCAAGTTCCTGGCCCATGCCGGCGTCGCGTCGCGGCGTGCCGCTGAGCGCCTGATCGCCGACGGGCGGGTGACCGTTGGCGGCGAGGTCGTGACCAATCCGGCAACGGACGTCGACGCCTCCAGCGCCGTGGCGGTCGACGGGCAGCCGGTCGCGCCCGAGCCGCGCGAGGTCCACGCCCTCAACAAGCCCGCCGGCGTGGTCTCGACGGCGCGCGACACCCACGGCCGCCCGACCGTGGTCGAGCTGGTGCGCTCGCCTCGGAGGCTGTACCCGGTGGGGCGGCTCGACGCAGACTCGACCGGGCTGATCCTGCTCACCAACGACGGCGAGCTGGCCGACCTGCTGACCCATCCTCGCTACGGCGTCGAGAAGGTCTACCGGGCCAGGGTCCTGCCCGGCAGGCTCTCGCCGAGCGCGCTCAAGGCGCTGCGCGAGGGCGTGCAGCTGGACGACGGCAAGACCGCGCCCGCGCGGGTGCGCCAGGTGGCGCCCGGGGTGCTCGAGATCGCGCTGCGCGAGGGCCGCAAGCGACAGGTGCGGCGCATGTGCGAGGCGGTCGGCCACCGCGTGGTCGAGCTGGAGCGGGTTGCGTTCGGCCCGCTCGGCCTGCGCGGGCTCGAGCGCGGCAGGAGCCGGCGCCTCAAGGAAGCCGAGGTGGAGCGGCTGCGTCGCGCGGCCATCGGGCGCACGCGCGCTCCCTGACACAATCCCGCGCCGTGCAACTGCGAGCGCTCCGGGGCGCCATTACCGTGCAGGCCAATGAGCCGGACGCGATCCTGTCCGCCACGGAGGAGCTCGTGCACGAGCTGATCGGCCGCAACGGCATCGACCCGGAGGACATGGTCAGCTGCATCTTCACCTGCACGGCCGACCTCGACGCGGAGTTCCCCGCGGTGGCAGCCCGCAACCTCGGTCTCAGCAGCGTGCCGCTGCTGTGCGCCCGCGAGATGCAGGTGCCCGGCTCCCTGCCGCGCGTGATCCGGATCCTGCTGCACTACTACGCCGATCCGGCGGAGCCGCCCAACCACGTGTACCTGCGCGACGCCGTCTCGCTGCGCCGCGACCTCGAGGGGGCGCAATGATCGAGTTCAACCGAGGCATCGAGGACATCCCGATCTACCCGGCGGCGTCCACCTACGCCTTCGAGGGCGAGCTGGTCAAGCTGGCGTCCAACGAGACGCCCTATCCGCCGCACCCGCAGGTGATCGAGGCGGTGGAGGCGCAGCTGCGCACGCTCAACCGCTACCCGGACCCCGAGAAGTCCCTGCTCCGGCGCCGGATCTCCGAGCGCACCGGCGTGCCGATCGGCAACGTGGCGGTCGGCAACGGCTCCTGCGAGATCCTGCTCGCCGCGGCCGCCGCGATGCTCGAGCCGGGTGCCGAGATCGTGTACGCCTGGCCCGCGTTCTCGATGTATCCGCAGCTGGCGGCGATGTCCGGCGCGACCGCGATCACGGTCCCCCTCGACGACGCCGGCGAGCACGACCTCGAGGCGATGGCCGCCGAGGTCACGGCGGCCACGCGCCTGGTGATCGTCTGCAACCCGAACAACCCCAGCGCCACCGCGCTCACGCCGGCGACGCTCGACGCCTGGGTCGGCGAGCTGCCCAGGCACGTGGCCGTGGTGGTCGACGAGGCCTACGTGGAGTTCTCGGCCCTCCAGGACCCGGACGACTCGCTCGACCTGCTCGGGCGCCACCCCAACCTGGTGCTGCTGCGCACCTTCTCGAAGGTGTACGGCCTGTGCGGGCTGCGCGCCGGCTACGCGCTCTGCCCGGAGTCCTTCCGCCTCGCGGTCGACCGCGTGCGCCAGCCCTTCTCGGTCAACGCACTCGCCCAGGCCGCCGCCGTCGAGGCGCTCAACCATCAGGACGAGGTCGAGCGGCGGGTGGAGCGCAACGTGATCGAGCGCGTGCACGTGGAGTCCGAGCTGCGCGAGCGCGGGCTCGAGACCACGGACAGCCAGGCGAACTTCTCGTGGGTCTCGCTCGGCGACCGCGACGAGGACGCGATCGTCGACGGGCTGGCCGCCCAGGGCGTGATCGTGCGCGCCGGCGCGGCGCTCGGCGAGCAGGGGCGCCTGCGGGTCACCTACGGCACCCGCCCCGAGAACGACCGCTTCCTGGCGGCGCTCGACTCGCTGCTCTAGCGCGTTTACGCTACGGCGATGGGCCGACTCAAGCGCGGTTTGGCGCTCGCCGGGCAGAGCTGGCAGATCCTTCGCTCGAACCGGTCGCTGCTGGCCTTCCCGCTCCTCGGGGCGGCTCTGGCGGTCGTGATCGTGGGGCCGCCGGCGCTCGCCGCCGCCTACCTCGTCGACCGCGGCGACACGGTCCCCGGCGCCATGGTCGGCGCGGTGGCGATCTACCTGCTCTGCTTCATCACCGCGTTTATCGGCGTGGGCCTGGCAGTGGCCGCCGACGGGGCCCTGCGCGACCAGCCCGTGAGCCTCTCCGGCGGCCTGCGCGTGGCCTCGGGCAAGCTCGGCGCGATCACCGGCTGGGCGCTGATCAACGCGATCCTCTCGATCGTGCTGCGGGCACTCGAGATGCGCTCGGAGCTCGCCGGCATCGCCGCCGCGCTCGTCGGAGGCGCCTGGAGCGTCGTCAGCCTGCTCGCGATCCCGGCCATCGCGCTCGAGGACGCCGGCCCGGTGACCGCGATCAAGCGCTCGGCCACGCTGTTCAAGGAGCACTGGGGCGGGCGCATCGTGGGCATGGCGGCGATCGGCTTTGGCGTGTTCCTGCTGGTGATGCTGCCGGCGGTGGCGATCGGCGTCGTGGGCGTGGTGGTGCTGTCCGACTCCGGCAGCGCCGGGGTCGGCGCTGGCGCGGTGCTGATCGGCCTCGGGGCGATCCTGTTCGCGGTCGGCGTGATTCTCAGCAGCGCGCTGCAACAGATCTTCGCGGTGGTGCTGTACCGGTACACGACCTCCGGCGAGGCGCTCGGCGGGTTCACCGCGGAGGACCTGGAGGGCTCCCTGCGGGTGCGCGGAGCGGTTGCGCA
Organism: uncultured Thermoleophilaceae bacterium; assembly: GCA_963722245.1. Classification (GTDB taxonomy): domain Bacteria; phylum Actinomycetota; class Thermoleophilia; order Solirubrobacterales; family Thermoleophilaceae; genus JACVRW01. Next base: position 9,791 of record CAVRKM010000009.1, on the reverse strand, counting down.
GGGCTAGGTCCACCTGCTACAAGTCGTGACGATGTCCTGGCACGCCAAGCCGACCAGCCTCTCAAGCGCCCGCTCGGGCGCCGGTCGGCGCGCGTACTGGTATTGGCGATTTACATAGGCGTCCGGCCACGCGGCTGAGCCCACTCCACGGCCGCTTCTAGTCTGCAAGATGCCAGCCGGACGCCGATTCGAGCAGTACCGCACCCGCCGGACTCGAATACGTCTCTGAAAGGCTTGCCAGAACCATGACCCCGACCCGCAATCTCCAACAGGTTCGCGACCTGCGCATCGAGCGAACCGTGCCGGTCACGACGCCGGCGCGCCTGCTCGAGGAGCTGCCGCTGACCGACGACCAGGCCGAGGTGGTGCTGCGCGGCCGGTCGGACATCGTCTCGGTGCTCGACGGCAACGACGACCGCCTGCTCGTGGTCGTCGGGCCGTGCAGCGTCCACGACGTCGACGCCGCTCGCGAGTACGCCGGGCGCCTGGCCGCTCGGGCGGCCGAGCTGCGCGACGACCTCTGCATCGCGATGCGGGTGTACTTCGAGAAGCCGCGGACGACCACCGGCTGGAAGGGCATGATCACGGACCCCCACCTCGACGGGTCCGGGGACGTGAACGCGGGCGTGCGCCTGGCGCGCGGGCTGCTGCTCGACGTATTGGGGCTGGGGATGCCGGTCGGCGTGGAGTGGCTCGACCCGGTCACGCCGCAGTACATCTCCGACACGGTCGCCTGGGGGGCGATCGGAGCGCGCACCGTGGAGAGCCAGACGCACCGCCAGCTCGGCTCCGGGCTGTCGATGCCGGTCGGCTTCAAGAACCGCACCGACGGCAACGTGCAGGTGGCCGTCGACGCCGTGCGGGCGGCGGCGGTGCCGCACGCCTTCGTCGGCGTGGACGTGGAGGGCAGCCCGGCGATCCTGCACACGCGCGGCAACCCGGACTGCCACATCATCCTGCGCGGCGGGAGCGGGGCGCCCAACTACGGCGCGGACGAGGTGGCCGGGGCGCTGGCGAGGCTGCGCGCCGCCCACCTGCCCGAGCGGCTGGTGATCGACGCCTCGCACGACAACAGCAAGAAGGACCACGAGCAGCAGCCGGCCGCGGCATCGGACGTCGCCGCCCAGATCGCCGCGGGGAACGCCGCGATCGTCGGCGTGATGCTGGAGTCGTTCCTGGTCGCCGGGCGCCAGGATCACGATGGCGGCGCGAAGCTGCGCTACGGGCAGTCGATCACGGACGCCTGCATGGACTGGGACACGACCTCAGAGGTGCTGGAGCAGCTGGCTACGGCGGTGCAGGCGCGCCGACGGGGATGAGGTGAGAATCGCGGTCCTCGGCGTGGGCCTGATCGGCGGCTCGATCGGGCTCGCCGCCCGCGAGCACATCGAGGACGCGGAGACGGTGGGGTTCGGCCGCGACCCCGGGCGGCTGCGCCGCGCCCTCGAGCTGGGCGCGATCGACCGGGCCGCCGACTCGATCGCCGCGGCGGTGAAGGGGGCCGACCTGTGCTTCGCCTGCGCGCCGGTGGGGGCGCTGCCCGAGCTGGTGCGCGCCGCGCTGGACGCCGCCGGCCCGGACTGCGTCGTGACCGACGTCGGCTCGACCAAGCAGGGCCTGCTGGCCGGCATCGACGACGAGCGCTTCGTCGGCGGCCACCCGATCGCCGGGGCTGAGACCGCGGGCGTCGAGCACGCCCGGGCCGACATGTTCCAGGGCGCCGTCTGGTACCTGACGCCGCTGCCGCGCTCGGGCGGCCTGCTGTACGAGCGGCTGCACCGCTTCGTGGTGGAGATCGGCGCCCACCCGATAGCGGTGGACCCGGCCACCCACGACCGGATGGTGGCGGTGTTCAGCCACCTCCCGCACGTGCTCGCCAACGTGCTGGCCTCCCAGGCGGCCGGTCGGCTCGCCGATCACGGCGAGGCGCTGCGCCACGTGGGGCCGAGCTTCCGCGACATGACCCGCGTCGCCGGCGCGAACACCGAGATCTGGACGGACATCTACCGTGCCAACCGAGTCGCCATCGCCGAGGAGATCGGCGCCTTCCGGCGCGAGCTGGAGCGCGTCGAGGCGCTGCTGGCCGAGGGCGACGTGGCCGACTGGAACGACCGCGCCCGCGACGACCGGCGCGCCCTGCTCGAGTCCGGCGCGGCCGGCGCGCCGCTGCAGGAGCTGCGCCTCACCGTCCCGAACCGTCCCGGTATCGTCGCCCAGGTGGCGCTCGAGCTCGGCAAGGCGGGGGTGAACATCGTCGACCTGGCGCTGGCGCCGGCATCCGACATGCGGTCGGGCGCGATGACGCTCTGGATCGCGGGGGACGACCAGGCCGCCCGCGCGACCACGCTGATCGGCGAGCTCGGCTTCCCAGTGGCGGCACAGTGACCCGCTTCGACCCGGCGACCGGCCCGCTGCGGGGCGACTACACGCCGCCCGCGGACAAGTCGATCTCCCACCGAGCCGCGCTCTTCGCCGCGATGTCGGACGAGCCCGTGACGGTGCGCAACTACCTGGAGTCGCAGGACACGCGCTCCACGCTCGATGCCCTGCTCAAGCTGGGAGCGGCCGTCGAGGACGACGGTCCGGGCGGGATCCTGATCCGCGGAGTGGGCCTGCACGCGCCGCTGGAGGCGACCGGGGGCCTGCTCGACGTCGGCAACTCCGGCACTCTGATGAGGCTGCTGCCGGGATGGCTGGCGGGGCAGCCCGGCGGCGCGTGGACCCTGGACGGCGACGATTCGATCCGGCGCCGCCCGGTCGACCGCGTCGCCGAGCCGCTCACACGGATGGGCGCCGAAGTGGAGGCGAGCGAGGGGCGCTTCCCGCCCTTCACCGTGCGAGGGACCGATCTGCAGGGAATCCTCTACGAGCTGCCCGTGCCGAGCGCCCAGGTCAAGTCGTGCGTGCTGATCGCCGGGATGTTCGCCGAGGGCTCCACGACGGTCGTCGAGGGCTCGCAGAGCCGCGACCACACTGAGCGCCTGCTGCGCAGGGCGCGCGTGCCCTTCGAGCAGGACGGCCTGCGCTCGACGGTCCGGCAGGTCGACGAGCTCGAGCTGGACGAGATCGCGGTGCCGGCCGACCCGTCGTCGGCGGCCTTCATCGTCGCGGCGGCGACGCTGGTGCAGGGGTCGCGCGTGGTGGTCAAGGACGTGGGCCTCAACTGGACGCGCACCGGCTTCTTCCGCATCGCCGAGCGCATGGGCGCGGTGATCCTGGGCGACCTCGAGGAGCCCGGCACCGAGGCGGCCGATGAGCCGGTGGGCGAGCTGGACGTTGCCTCGAGCCGCCTGGAGGGCACGGTCGTCGAGCCGGATGAGGTGCCGCTGGCGATCGACGAGCTGACGCTGGTGGGGCTGCTCGGCGCGTTCGCGGACGGGGAGACGGTCGTGCGCGGCGCGGGCGAGCTGCGCTTCAAGGAGTCCAACCGGATCGCGGCCGTGGTGGAGGGGCTGCGCGGCCTGGGCGCCGACATCGAGGAGACCGAGGACGGCTTCACGGTGCGCGGCGACGGCTCGCCGCTGCGCGGCGGCACGATCGACTCGCGCGGCGACCACCGGCTCGCGATGCTCGGCGCCGTGGCGGGGCTCGCCTCCGAGGAGGGTGTGGAGGTGCTGGACATGAAGGCCGCCGGCGTGTCCTATCCCGGCTTCGAGCTGGATCTCGCGGCCCTGCTGGGCTAACTAGCCTCTCACCCATGGTCGTCGCCATCGACGGTCCCGCGGGGGCCGGCAAGAGCAGCGTGGCGCGGGCGCTGGCGCGCGCGCTCGGCTTCACCTACCTCAACTCCGGCTCGATGTACCGCGCCGTCGGGCTCTTGACGCTGCGCGAGGGCGGCGCGGCCTCCGACCACGCCGAGGACCTCGACATCGAGCTGGGCGACCGCGTGCTGGTGGGCGGGGAGGACGTGACCGACGCTCTGCGCACGCCCGAGGTGTCCGAGGCCGCCACGCGGGTGGCCACCAACGACCGCGTGCGCAGGGCGCTGGTGAGCAAGCAGCGCGAGCTGCTCGGCGAGGGCGACTGGGTCGTGGAGGGCCGCGACATCGGCACCGTCGTCGCGCCGGACGCGCCCGTGAAGATCTTCCTGACGGCCAGTCCCGAGGAGCGCGCTCGCCGCCGCGCCGCCGAGCTCGGCACCAGCATCGACACCGTCCTGCGCGACCAGGCCCTGCGAGACGCCCGGGACGAGGGCCGCGAGCACTCACCGCTCCAGATGGCGCCCGGCGCCTTGGCGCTCGACACCACCGGGATGTCGCTGGACGAGGTGGTCCAGCGCATCGCGCAGCTGGTTCACGAGGCGTCATGAAGCGTTCGAAGGTCGCGGTCCTCGGCTACCCGAACGTCGGCAAGTCGACGCTGGTCAACCGCCTGTCAGGCACGCGCGAGACGGTCGTGCACGAGCAGGCCGGCGTGACGCGTGACCGCAAGGAGGTCGAGGCCGACTGGAACGGGCTGGGGTTCACGCTCGTGGACACCGGCGGCGTGGACCTCGCCGGGGAGCACGAGCTGGCCGACGAGATCCGCCATCAGGCGCTGACCGCGCTCGCGGACGCCCAGCTGGCGGTGCTCGTGGTCGACGCGCGCGCCGGGCTGCGCCCCGGCGACGCCGAGCTGGCCAAGGAGCTGCGCGGCGGGCCGGTGCCGGCGATCGTGGTCGCGAACAAGGTCGACGAGGGCACCCAGCAGGGGCTCGCGTCCGAGTTCTACGCGCTCGGCTTGGGCGATCCGATGCCAGTGTCCGCCACCCAGGGCCTGGGCACCGGTGACCTGCTCGACCTGATCGTGCAGCGCCTGCCCGACTACGCGGGCGTGGTCGAGGACGCGACCAGGCTGGCGCTGATCGGGCGTCCGAACGTCGGCAAGTCGTCGCTGCTCAACCGGCTGCTCGGCGAGGAGCGCGTGATCGTCACGCCGACGGCCGGGACCACGCGCGATTCGATCGACACCCGCATCGAGTTCGAGGGCCGTGAGGTCGTGTTGGTGGACACGGCCGGGCTGCGGCGTCGGACCAAGGTGGCCGGCTCGATCGACTACTACGCGCAGCTGCGCTCCGAGCAGGCCGCCGACCGCGCCCAGGTGGCGATCGTGGTCTGCGACGCCGCCGAGGGTGTGACGAGCGAGGACTTCCGCATCGCCGAGATGGCGATGAAGAAGAAGTGCGCGACCGTGATCGCGCTGAACAAGTGGGACGTGACGCAGACCGACCTGGAGGACGCCAAGGCGCGGATCGCCAAGAAGCTGCGCCAGCGCCCGCAGGTGCTGGCCGTGTCCGCGCAGAGCGGGCGCGGGCTCAAGCGGCTGGTCGCCGAGGCGCTGTCGCTCGCGGATCGCTCCAGCCAGTGGATCCCGACGCCGGAGCTGAACCGCTTCCTGGGCGACCTCCAGACCCTGCGCGAGCCGCCCGCCGTGCGCGGCAAGCGCCTGCGCATGTACTACATGGCCCAGTTCGAGACGAGCCCGCCGCGCCTCGCGATACAGGTGAACAACCGCGGCCAGGTGACCCGCGACTACGCCTACTTCCTCGAGAACCGGCTGCGCGAGCGATATCGGTTGGAGGGCGTGCCGTTGGTGATCGACTTCAAGACGAGCCGCGGCCGCTCCGACTGAGTACCCTTCCCGGCTCTTATGACGACGCAGCCGCTTTCAGACAACGAGTACCTGTTCACTTCGGAGTCGGTCACCGAGGGGCATCCGGACAAGATGGCCGACCAGATCTCCGACGGCGTCCTCGACGCCGTGATGGCGGAGGACCCCGACGGGCGGGTCGCCTGCGAGACGTTGGTCAACACCGGCTTGGTCGTCGTCTCGGGTGAGATCACGACGGACGTGTACGTGGACATCCCCAAGATCGCGCGGGAGACGATTCGCAAGATCGGCTACTCGGGGCACCGGTACGGGTTCGACTGCGACAGCTGCGCCGTGCTCACGGCGATCGACGAGCAGTCGCCCGACATCGCTCAGGGCGTCGACAAGGCCTACGAGGCGCGCACCGACCCGGCCGACGACGACGAGCTCGACGTGGCGGGCGCGGGCGACCAGGGGATGATGTTCGGTTATGCGACGCGCGAGACGCGCGAGCTGATGCCGATGCCGATCGCCCTGGCGCACAAGCTCGCGCACCGGCTGGCCGAGGTGCGCCGCGCCGAGGAGATCGGCTATCTGGGCCCGGACGGCAAGACGCAGGTGACGATCCGCTACGAGAACGGGTTGCCGATCGAGATCGAGCGGATCCTGATCTCCACGCAGCACAAGGACGGGGTGGACGCGGACACGCTGATCAGGCCCGACCTGTGGGAGCACGTGGTTCACCCGATCCTGCCCGGCGAGCTGTACGACGAGAAGAAGCTGCTCGACGACTCGGGGCGCAACTTCCTCGTCAACCCGACCGGCAAGTTCGTCATCGGCGGCCCCGTCGGCGACGCCGGGCTGACCGGGCGCAAGATCATCGTCGACACCTACGGCGGGATGGCCCGCCACGGCGGCGGCGCGTTCAGCGGCAAGGACCCCTCGAAGGTCGACCGCTCGGCGGCCTACGCCGCGCGCTACGTGGCCAAGAACGTGGTCGCCGCGGGCCTGGCCGACAAGTGCGAGGTGCAGGTGGCCTACGCGATCGGCGTTGCGCACCCGGTGTCGGTGATGGTGGAGACGTTCGGCACCGAGAAGATCGCCCGCTCGGAGATCGCGCGGCTGGTGGACGAGCACTTCGACCTGCGTCCCGGCTCGTTCCGCCAGGCGCTGCAGCTGCACCGCCCGATCTACCAGAAGACGGCCGCCTACGGCCATTTCGGCCGCGAGGACCACGACTTCACGTGGGAGAAGACGGACAAGGCGGACGATCTGCGCCAGGCCGCCGGCCTCGGCAGCGCCGAGCCGGCGAACGCCTAGCTCGAAGCGCCCGGCTCGGCCCGGCGCACGCGGTAGACCGGCACCTCCTCGGCGACGCCCTTGAAGCGGCGATTGCCCGCGAACGACCAGGCATAGCCCTCCGGCACGGCGTCGTGCACGTCCTTGGAGGCGACCACGCTGCCGCGGCGGGCGAACGACGTCAGCCGCGAGGCGAGGTTCACCGGGTCGCCCGTAGTAGTCGCCGACCCGCTGGAGCGCCTCGCCCGAGGCCAGCCCGCCGCGCAGCAGCGGGAGTTGGTCGCCGTCGCGTGACCCCTCGACCAGGTCGAGCACCGTGTCGAGCACTGGCTTCGGCGTCGGGGCCACGAGCATGGCGGCGTCGCCGATCGTCTTGACCAGGCGCACGGGCGACTCGGTTGCCTCCTCGACCGAGCGCTCGAACTTGCGCACCAGCTCGCCCAGGTCCTCGGGCGGGATCTCCTCGCCGAGGCGCGTGAAGCCGACGATGTCCACGAACCCGATCGCGACCCGCTGGGCCCCGGGCAGGTGCCCGCTGCGCAGCTCGGCCTCGCCGACGGCCGCGCTCCGGAGCACCTCGCGCATGCGCAGGTTCAGCATGTGGCTGAGCGTGGGGGCGGCCAGCGGAACCAGGTTGCGCAACGTCTCCGCGTAGCGCAGCCCCACGTCCAGCTCGGTGTCGCCGGGGCGCAGCATCGCCTCGCCGAATGTCGAGACGAACGCGGCCGCCACGGTGCCCATCGCCTTGCTCATCACCCGGGTGAGGTCGAGGAACTGCTCGCGGTCGAGGCCGGCGGCCAGCAGCGCCGCCGCGCCCTGCGAGAGCTCGAGGTCGTCCTCGGTGAGCAGCCGCGCGTTGGGGTCGATCGCGGGCTCGCCGAGCGCGCGGCGCGCCTCAGCGAGGAAGTCGACGTCGAGTCCGGTCAGCTCGGCCAGCTCGACCTGCGTGTAGCGCGGCTGCTCGGCCGCGAGCACGCGCTCGACGGGCAGCAGCGCGAGGCGCCCCTCCGCGGTTGCCTGGCGCAGCTCCTCCAGCGAGAAGCCGTCCCGCTCCAGCGCGCGCAGCAGCTCGATGCGCGCCGCGCGTGCCCGCTCGTCCTCGATCCCGTCGAGCAGCCCCTCGGCCTCGAAGTCGATTGCCACGCGCGACATCGTGACGAAAGCGTGTTGACGGGGCGGCCCGGCTCTGATTGGGTTCGGATGGATGTAGACCGGTCTGTCTAGATGAGGAGAGCAGGATGGCCTACGACCCGAGGACCGCCACCGGGATCCCCACGGAGCCCGTCGGCTCGCTCCCCCGCCCGTCCAAGCTGCAGGCGGCCTACGCCGACTACGACGCCGGCACGATCGACCAGGGGCAGCTCGAGGCCGAGCAGGACGCGGCCGTCAAGGACTCGATCGAGCAGGCTGAGGCCACCGGCTCCCCGATCGTCTCCGACGGCGAGCAGCGCTGGTCGAGCTTCGCGACCTATCCGATCACGGACACGCTCGCCGGCACCGGGCTGGCCGACAACCTCGCGCCCACCGGTGGCCAGTACTTCGCGATCTTCGCGGATGGCCACCACCGCCAGCTCCCGCGCCTGACCGGCGGACCGTTCCGCTACAAGACCTACGCGGCGGACACGCTGAAGAAGTCGATCAAGTACGCGAACAAGCCGATGAAGCAGGCGGTGATCGCTCCCTCGATGCTGGCCCTGCTCTACCCGCTCGAGGAGGAAGTGCCCGACTACCCGCGCGAGCGCTTCGAAGAGGACCTCACGAACGAGACCGAGAAGGACATCCGCGGCGCCTTCGAGGCGGGCGCGGAGAGGGTCTCCGTCGACTTCACCGAGGGCCGGCTCGCGACGCGCGCCGATCCGCGCAACCCGTGGACCGGGGCGGGCATGCTGCCGCACTTCATCGAGCTCAACAACCGCGTGCTCGACCGCTTCTCAGCGGAGGACCGCACGAGGATCGGCATCCACACCTGCCCGGGCGGCGACCGCGACTCGGTCCACAGCGCCGACGTCCCGTACAACAACCTGCTCCCCCAGATGTTCAAGATCAACGCCGGCTACTTCCTGATCCAGCTCGCCAGCGAGCGGGACAAGGACCCGGTGTACAAGTCGATCGGCGAGCACAGTCGGGACGACGCGAACGGCGTGCCGCAGGTCTGCTACGTGGGCGTCATCAACCCGCAGAACCCGCGTGTCGAGAGCCCGCAGGAGGTCTGCGACGCGCTCGTGCGGGCGGCGGACTTCATCCCGAAGGAGCGCCTGGGCGCGACCGACGACTGCGGGTTCTCGCCGTTCAGCATCGATGAGAAGCCCAACCACGGCTCGCCCGACTTCGCCCGCGAGGTGGCGTTCCAGAAGATGCGCAGCCGCGTGGAGGGCACGCGCATGGCGGCCGAGCAGCTTGGTGTGAGTTAGGTAGCGATCGCTTCGCGCTCGAGCAGCAGCTGACCGATCTCGCGGGCGCGGCGGGCCGCGAGCTGGTCGCCCTCGCCGGCGGCGACGATCGACCCCTTCATCAGGATGTGCCACTGATGGGCGAGCGCCTCCGGGTCCGAGGCGCCGGCCTCGGTGGCGAGCTCGCGCAGGAACGAGCGGATGTTGCGCAGGTGCTCGACGGTGGCCTGGCGGATGGCGTTCTCGCGGTCGTCGTACTCCAGCAGCACGTTGATGAACGCGCAGCCCTCGAAGTCGTCGACCACGAACCACTCGCCGAAGACGTCGAAGATCGCGAGCATGCGCTCCGCCGCCGTGGCGCCGCGGCGCTCGGCCTCCGCGCGCAGCCACTCGTTGGTCCAGCGCCGCTCGCGCTCCTGCAGGAAGCTGAGCACCAGCTCGTCCTTCGACCGGAAGTGCCGGTACAGGCTCATCTTGGCCACCCCGGATTCGGCCACGATCCGGTCGACCCCCACGGCCCGAATGCCGTGGTGG
>CAVRKM010000008.1:472500-535699 GCA_963722245.1 uncultured Thermoleophilaceae bacterium | reverse complement strand
GTCCGAGACGCTCGAGGAGACCGGCTACACCGAGGCGCTCCAGGCCGAGCGCACGGTCGAGTCCCAGGTGCGCCTGGAGAACCTCGAGGAGCTGGTCGGCGTGGCGCGCGAGTACGACGCCACCGCCGAGGAGCCGTCGGTCGAGGAGTTCCTCCAGCAGATCGCGCTCTTCTCCGAGCAGGACAACCTGCGCGACGAGCAGGGCCTCGTCGACGCTGATGACGCTCCACAACGCGAAGGGCCTCGAGTTCGGCGACCGTCTTCATCATCGGCATGGAGGACGGCGTCTTCCCGCACGCGCGCTCGATCGAGTCGGGCGACCTGGAGGAGGAGCGCCGGCTCGCCTACGTCGGCATCACGCGCGCCAAGCGCGAGCTCTACCTCACCTACGCGCGCACCCGCGCGCTGTTCGGCAACCGCGACTGGAACCTGCGCAGCCGCTTCATCGACGAGATCCCGATCGACCTGACCGACCGCGAGGAGCAGGGTCCCGTCGGCCGCGAGGCGGCCTCGACCTGGGGCGCGACCAGCGCCGCGCCGCCCGAGCCGACCGGCCCGGGCGCGATCTTCGCGGTCGGCGACGACGTGATCCACGCCCAGTTCGCCGAGGGCGTCGTGATCGGCGTCGAGCCGGGCGGCCTGGTCGTGGTGCGCTTCGCCGCCGACGGCTCCGAGCGCAAGCTGATGGCGGACTACGCGCCGCTCAAGAAGCGCGCCTGAGTAGGCTGCCCGCCCGTGATCATCGACGGGAAGGCCGTAGCGGCGCGCGTCAAGCGGGAGGTGGCGCAGGAGGTCGAGCAGCTGCCCGTCACGCCCGGCCTGGCGACCGTGCTGGTGGGCGACGATCCGGCCTCGGCGATCTACGTGCGCATGAAGCGGGAGGACTGCGCCGAGGTCGGCATCGAGTCCTTCCACCACGAGGTGCCCGGCGACGTCGAGCCGGACGAGCTGGCCGGCCTGCTGCGCGAGCTCAACTCCGACTGCCGCGTCCACGGGATCCTGCTCCAGCTGCCGCTGCCCGGACCACCTCGACCAGGACGAGTTCATCGCGCTGATCGACCCCGCGCAAGGACGTCGACGGCCTGACGACGGTCAACGCCGGCCTGCTCATGCAGGACCGCGAGGAGGCCATGGTGCCGTGCACGCCGGCCGGCGTGATGGAGCTGCTGCGCGAGGCGGGCGCGGAGCTGGAGGGGGCGCGGGCGGTCGTGATCGGCCGCTCGATCCTCGTCGGCAAGCCGCTCGCCCAGCTGCTGCTGGGGGCCAACGCGACCGTCACGCACTGCCACTCGCGCACGCGCGACCTCGCCGCGGTCTGCCGCGAGGCGGACGTGCTGATCGCGGCGGTCGGGTCGCCGGGGCTCGTGACGGGCGAGATGGTCGGCGAGGGCGCCGTGGTGATCGACGTCGGGACCAACCGCACCGACGAGGGGCTGGTCGGCGACGTCGACTTCGAGGCCGCCAGCGAGCGGGCGCGGGCGATCACGCCGGTGCCCGGCGGGGTGGGGCCGATGACGCGGGCGATGCTGCTCGTGAACACCGTGCGAGCGGCGCGCCGGCAAACCTGAGCGAAGGTACGGTTAACCGTACCCCGGGAATGCGGCCGCCCCCACTGTTGGGTCGTGCAGGCCGGTGGGATTCTTCTTGCTGCTCGGACGTAGCGTCCCAGCGGGTCGCCGGCAAACACCGTCCGAGCGTGCAGCAGGGTCACGGCTTCCCCCGCGGCGGCCCTGCCTGATCCGGCCCGCCCGCCTCCGGCGACTCCCTCAGAGCCGGGGGCGGCGGCGCCGGGTCCCTTGCCGGCGCCGGTCGGCCGGCTGCGCACGGATTCGCATCGTCCGGATACTCTGCCAGCGCGATGGACCTGCGAAGGCTGCGCGCGGGCGAATGGGTGGCGGCGGCGTCCGGGGTGGCGCTGCTCGTCGTCGCTGTTCCTGCCCTGGTACGGGCCGGACAGCGCGACCGCCTGGGAGTCGCTGTCGGCGATCGACGTCCTGCTGGCGTTCGTGGCGGCCACCGGCGTCCTGCTGGCGATCGTGACCGCGACCCAGCGGGTGGCCGCGATCCCGATCGCCCTGTCGGCGCTGGTCGCGGCTGGCCGCGATCGTCGGGGTGCTGCTCGTGCTGTTCCGGATGCTCGACGTCCCCGACGGGGCGAGCGGGCGCGAGTGGGCGCTCTGGCTGGGCCTGGTCGGCGCCGCCGGCATCGGGGTCGGCTCCGTGATGGCGATGCGCGAGGAGGTGCGCGCCGACGCCGAGTCAGCCCGCGATCGAGGCAATCCCGGCGCCGCGCCCGTGAGCATCGAGCCGGGCATCGAGCGCACGCGACGAGTTCACGCGTCGAGGGCCGGCTGCTCACCGACGTCGGCGGCACGATCGGCGTGAAGGTGCTCTCGACGCCCGGGATGATCTCGATGATGGAGCGCTGCGCCTCGATCCTCGCCTTCGAGAACCTGCCCGACGGCAAGGCGACGGTCGGCTTCGAGGTCTGCATCAAGCACGTGGCGGCGCGCGGGCGAGGGGAGCACGTGCACCGTGCACGCGCGCGGCTGGGCGAGGTGGTCGACGAGCGCAAGCTGCGCTTCGACGTCGAGGTGCGCGAGGGCGAGCGGACGATCGGCGTCGGCACGCACGAGCGGCGGGTCGTCGACCGGGCCGGCTTCGGCAGCTGAGCTACCTAGAATCGCCGGCGATGATCGACCGCGACCAGGTGCTGCACGTCGCCCGGCTCGCGCGCCTGCGCTCACCGACGAGGAGATCGAGCGGATGTCCGGCGAGCTGTCCAAGATCCTCGAGCACATCGAGAAGATCGACGAGCTCGACCTCGACGGCGTCGAGCCCACCTCGCACGTGGTCGCGCTCGAGAACGTGCTGCGCGCGGACGAGCCGCGTCCGAGCCTGCCGCGCGAGCAGGTGCTCGACGGGCGCCCCGGACGCGGCGGACGGCGGGCTTCCGCGTCCCGAGCCCGGGCGGTCGTGAGCGACCTGCTCGACCTCACCGCCGCGCCCAGGCGCGAGCGGATCGCGCCGGGGAGGTGTCCGCGGCCGAGCTGTTCGAGTTCTACCGCGAGCGCGCCGCCGCCGACGACCTCGGCGCCTTCCTCTGGGTCGCCGACGGAGACGCCCGCCGACGCCGCGGCCCGCTGGCCGGCGTGCCGCTCGCGGTCAAGGACCTCTTCTGCGTCGAGGGCGTGCCGAGCACGGCCGGCTCGCGCATCCTCGAGGGCTACCGGCCCGCCGTACACGCGCCACCAGCGTGCGCAACCTGCCGGAGGCGGGCGCCGCCGTGCTCGGCAAGACCAACATGGACGAGTTCGCGATGGGCTCGTCGAACGAGAACTCCGGCTTCGGGCCGGTGCAGAACCCGTGGGACCGCGACGCGCGTGCCGGGCGGCTCGAGCGGCGGCAGCGCCGCCGCCGTGGCGGCCGGCCTCGCGCCGTGGGCGATCGGCACCGACACCGGCGGCTCGATCCGCCAGCCCGCCTCGCTCTGCGGGATCGTCGGGCTCAAGCCCACCTACGGCGCGGTCTCGCGCTACGGGATGATCGCCTTCGCGTCCTCGCTCGACCAGGCGGCCCGCTCACGCGCGACGTGACCGACGCCGCGCTGCTGCTGCGCGCACATGGAGGGCCGCGACCCCTGCGACTCGACCTCGCTCGGGCCTCCCGAGAGACGTCGCGCTGCCGAGCGCGGAGAGCCTCGACGGCATGCGCTTCGGCGTGCCGCCGGGGCTCGACGGAGGAGGGCATCGAGCCCGGCGTGGCCGCGAGGTCTTCGAGCCGACGCTCGACGCGATCGAGGAGCTCGGCGGCAAGCGTCGAGGAGGTCGACGCTGCCGCACTCGCGCGCACGGCATCTCCGCCTACTACGTGATCGCGCCGGCCGAGGCCAGCGCCAACCTGGCCCGCTACGACGGCGTCCGCTACGGCCACCGCGCCGAGGACTTCGACGACCTGCTCTCGATGTACGAGGAGACGCGCGCCGAGGGCTTCGGCGACGAGGTCAAGCGGCGCATCATGCTCGGCACCTACGCGCTCTCGTCGGGCTACTACGAGGCCTACTACGGCACGCGCCCAGAAGGTGCGCACGAAGATCGCCGACGACTTCGCGGCCGCCTTCGAGCAGGTCGACCTGATCGTGACGCCGACCTCGCCGACCGTCGCCTTCGAGCTCGGCGAGCGCACCGACGACCCGCTCGCGATGTACCTGTCCGACTACTTCACCGTGCCGATGCCGCTGGCCGGCATCCCGGCGATCTCGATCCCGGCGGGCTGTCCGGAGGGCCTGCCGGTCGGCTTCCAGATCGCCGGCCCGGCGTTCAGCGAGAACAGGATCCTCGACGCCGCCTACGCGCTCGAGCAGGCGATCGGCTTCGAGGGGGTGCCGCGTGACGCGTGCCGAGCTACGAGCCCGTCATCGGCCTCGAGATCCACGTCCAGCTCGCGACGCGGACGAAGATGTTCTGCGGCTGCGCGCTGTCGTTCGGCGACGAGCCGAACACGCACACCTGCCCGGTCTGCCTGGCGCACCCGGGAACGCTGCCGGTGACCAACGCCGAGGCGGTGCACTTCGGGCTGATGATCGCGCTGGCGCTCGGCTGCGAGATCGCGCCGCGGTCGATCTTCCACCGCAAGAACTACTTCTATCCCGACCTGCCCGAAGGGCTACCAGATCTGCCAGTACGACATCCCGCTCGGCACGCGACGGCCGGCTCGGCGACGTGCGCATCCACCGCGTGCACCTCGAGGAGGACGCCGCCAAGCTCGTGCACGCCGGCAGCTCGGGCCGCATCCACGGCGCCGAGGCGAGCGTCGTCGACTTCAACCGCGGCGGCACGCCGCTGGTCGAGATCGTGACCGAGCCCGACCTGCGCTCGGCCGCCGAGGCGGCCGAGTTCGGCGCGGCTGCTGCGGCGACGCTGCGCCGGATCGGCGTCTCCGACGTGAACATGGAGGAGGGCTCGCTGCGCGTCGACGCCAACGTGTCGATCCGCCCCGCCGGCGAGGCCGACGCTCGGCACGAAGACCGAGCTGAAGAACATGAACTCGTTCCGCTTCCTCGAGCGCGGGATCGAGGCCGAGATCGAGCGCCAGGAGCGGATCCTCGGCGAGGGCGGCGAGGTCGAGCAGGAGACGCTCCACTTCGACCCGCGTGAGCGGCGCGCTGACCTCGCTGCGCTCGAAGGAGGAGGCGCACGACTACCGCTACTTCCCCGAGCCCGACCTGGTGCCGCTGGCGCCGACCGAGGCGATGCTCGAGCGCGCGCGCGCGGCGCTGCCCGAGCTGCCGGCGGCGCGCGCCGAGCGCCTCGAGCGCGAGCTCGGCCTGCCGCCGAGCACGGCGCGGCTGCTCGCCTTCCGCACCGAGCTGGGCGACTTCTACGAGGCGGCGCTCGGCGGCGGACGGCGTCGACCCGCGCCAGCTCGCCAACTGGCGTCAACGACCTGGTGGCGGCGCTCGGCGACCGCGACCCCGGCGAGACCAAGCTCGAGCCCGCCGCCTTCGCGCGGCTGGTGGCGCTGGTGGCGGACAAGCAGGTCGTCGCGCGAGCGCGCCAGGAGGTGCTCGCGCTGCCCGGTCGCTCGAGGGCGGCGAGCCGGCGAGCGATCGTCGAGCGCGGCCTCGGCGTGGCCGGGGCGCGACGAGCTGGGCGGGATCGTCGACCGCGCGATCGCCGACAACGCCGACGCCGTCGAGAAGATCCGGGCCGGCAAGGACCAGGCGATCGGCGCGATCGTCGGCGCCGTGATGCGCGAGACCAAGGGCCGCGCCGACGGCGGCGAGGTCCAGCGGCTGATCCGCGAGCGGCTCGGGGCTAGGCGAGCGCCTCGCCGGGGCCGGACGCAGGACGCTCGCTACCCCAGGGCGCGTACCGTCGCGGTCATGCGCAGTGATCGTCCGAGGCGGAGGCCCGAGCTATGTCCGCGAACTGATCCGCATGGACGGCACTGGACACTCGACGCTGGCGGAGTGGACCGCGGCCGACGACGCCGCCTTCGACGAGGCCGTGGGGGAGTTCCGCGCGCAGCAGGAGCTCGGCTACATCGGCACGGTCCCGGACGGGCCGGGCAAGGCCACGCAGGTGCGCGAGCTGCCGCGCGAGGCGGACCTCGTGATCATGCGCCGCCCGATCGCCGGCGGCTAGCCGCTCGAGTGACCGCCGGCCAGGCCCTGCCCGAGCTCGCCTCGGTCCCGTGGCGCGCAGCGCACCGACGCAGCGCTGGCTGCGCCGCTGGGGGCGGATCTGGCACGCCTGGACGCTGCTCTACACGGTCCCGTTCATCGCCGCCGGCGCGGGCATGCTCTGGCTCGAGCCGCTCGCCGCCCCGGTGGCGCTGGTGGCCGCGGCGCACGCCTGGATCATCCCCGAGCTGTACGCCGTTCCGCGGCGCCAGCGTGGCGCGCCCAAGGGCCCGCGCCACGAGCAGGCGGAGCCGGTCGCGCAGGGCCTGCTCGGCGACCTGCTCGGCCACGACGAGCGCGAGCTCCAGCGCGAGACCGGCCTGGCGCTCGAGCGCGGCGAGCTGGGCGTCTGGCTCGTCGGCGAGGCCGGCGCGCTGCTGGTCACCCCGGGCGGCCGGCGCGTGCACTGCTTCTGCGTCGCGCGCCACCGACTCCGAGCTGCCGCCGTCCGACCGCATCGCGCACCTGCTGCTGGCGCTGCGCACCGACGAGGAGGGCTTCGCCACGGTGGCCAACCACGCCTTCGCCGGCGCGCCGTGGCGGGTGCGCCGGCGCCTGCCCGAGCGGATGCGCCCGGCCCTCGACGAGGCCCGCGCGCGCCGCGCGGCTGCCGGCGGCCGGGTCGCGCTAGCCTCGGCGGCTGTGGCCTACGACGTCGTCATCGCCGGCGGCGGCTTCGGCGGGCTTTACGCGGCGCGCCGGCTCGAGCGCCGCCTGCCCCGCGCACAGCGCGCGCATCACGCTGGTCACCGACGTCAACTTCCTGCTCTACACGCCGCTGCTGCCGGGCGCCGCCGCCGGCTCGCTCGAGCCGCGCCACGTCGTCGTGCCGCTGCGCGAGGAGCTCGACTGGACCGACATCCGCCTCGGCCGCGTCACCGGCGCCGACCCGGACCGGCGACGAGATCCACGTCGAGACGCGTCGACGGCCGCGACGAGACGCTCCACTACGACCAGCTGATCGTCGCGCTCGGCTCGGTCTCGCGCGTGCTGCCGGTGCCCGGCCTGGCCGAGCACGGGCTCGGCTTCAAGACGCTCGCCGACGCGATCGCGCTGCGCAACCGCGCGCTGCTCAACCTCGAGATCGCCGAGTCGCTGCCCGACGACGAGGAGCGGCGCGCCTACCTGACCTTCGTCTTCGTCGGCGCGGGCTACGCCGGGCTCGAGGGCATCGCCGAGCTGCAGGACTACGTGGCCGACGTGATCGAGCGCTACCCGCGCTGCCGCATGATCGGCACGCGCTGGATCCTGGTCGAGGCGCGCGAGCGCGTCATGCCCGAGATCCCCGCCAGCCTCGCCGAGTTCGCCACCCGCGAGCTGCGCGGGCGCGGCATCGAGATCCGCACGAGCACGATGCTCGACGCGGTCGACGACGACTCGGTGACGCTGTCGACCGGCGAGCGGGTCCCCACCGCAGCTGCTCTGCTGGACGGCCGGCGTGAAGCCGGCGCCGGTCGTCGCGAAGCTCGGGCTGCCGCTCGGCGCCGAGCGGGCGCATCGAGGTCGACGACACGATGCGCGTGCGCGGGCAGCGACGAACGTCTGGGCGATCGGCGACGCCGCCGCGGTGCCCGACCCGGCCAGCGCCGCCGCAGCCCCAGCCCGCCGACCTGCCAGCACGCGATCCGCCAGGGGCGGCGCGTGGCCGACAACGTCGCCGCCGCGCTCGGCGGCCACAGGCCGAAGCCGTTCCGCTACCGGACGCTCGGCGTGTTCGTCGACATGGGCCAGCACAAGGCGGTCGCCACGATGCTCGGCGTGCGGCTGCGCGGCTTCCCGGCCTGGTTCGCCGCGCGCACCTACCACCTGGCGATGATGCCGGGCCTGGCGCGCCAGGTGCGGCTGGCGGTCGACTGGACCGTCGGCCTGTTCTTCGGCCGCGCCTCCGCCGAGCTCGGTCAGCTCGGCCACCCGGCCGTCGCTCGAGGACCGTCAGGAAGAAGCGCGCGATCCGGTGAGCGTCCTCTCGTTCCGCGAGGGACGCGCCGCGCGACCTGCGCGCCACCTTCGAGCTGGCCGAGGCCGCGCTGGACGCCTCGCGCAAGGAGCGCGGCCTGCTGCCGCGCGAGCATCAGCGCGCCGAGGACGACCTGGCCGACCGCTGGGAGCGCGAGCGCGGCTGCTCGAGTTCATCGTCGCCCAGGCCGACGGCTCGCTACCTGATCTGCGAGGACGAGCGACGAGATGGTCGGCTACGCGCGCATCGCGCGCTTCGGCGCGATGGACGAGCTGACCGAGCTGTTGGTCGCGCCCGCGCACTCGGGGCCTGGGCGTCGGGCGGGCGCTGCTCGAGCGCTGCTGGCCCGGTCGCCCGACGCCCGACCTGGGGCGCGTCGTGCTCGGCATCGGCCGCGCCCGCCGACCTGACCCTCTACACCGAGTTCGGCGTGATGCCGGTCAGCGGGCCACTGGCACATGCGCCACCGCAGCGAGGAGTACCTCGAGCGCCGCTCGCAGGAGATCGACGCGACCGAGCCGCCGCCGTGCACGTGCTCACCCCCGAGCGCGCCGTGGCCGAGTGGAAGCGGCTCGAGCCGCCCGCGATCGGCCACGAGCGCCCGCTGCTGCACGAGTTCTTCGGCCGCACGCGCACCTGCCTGGCCACGGTCGACCCGAGCGCGGCGAGGCGACCGGCGCTCTGCTGGGTCGAGCTCCGACGGCGACATCGGCCCGGCCGTCGGCGAGGAGGCGCAGGACCTCGTGCCGGTGGTGCTCGCCGCGCTCGACCGGGTGGCGAAGACGCAGGAGCCGGAGAGCGTCGGCGTGTTCTGCACGACCGACTCGCTGGTGGCTGCTGCGACCGCCTGCGCCGGCTCGGCTTCCGGGTCTACTGGCCGAGCTGGGTGATGTGCTCGGTGCCGCTGCCGGGGCTCGACCGCTACCTGCCGACCCGCCCCGCCAGATTGCTCTGATGAGCGGCTGGCGCTCCCTAGAATGGGAAGCCATGGGTGAATTCGTCGCGGACGCCGGTCGCAAGCTGCTCGCCATCGTGGTGCTGGTCGTTGCGGCCTTCATCCTCTTCAAGGTCGTGCTCGGCTTCGTCGCGGCGGTCGCGTGGATCGTGGTCGTCGTCGTCGCGGTCGTGGCGGTCGTCTGGGCGATCGGCGTCCTCCGCTGACGCGGGTAGCGCGCGTGGAGTACGTCGTCCTCGCCTTCTTCTGCGGCCTGTCGGCCGGGGTGATCGGCAAGCTCAAGGGCAGCTCGTTCTTCATCTGGTTCCTCGTCGGCGTCGTGCTGCCGCTGCTCGGCACGATCGCCGCGCTGCTGCTACCGCGTCGAGCACCGCGAGCCGCAGGCGCGCGCTGCCCGGAGTGCGGGAAGGTGCATGCCGCTCTACGAGCAGGTCTGCACGCGCTGCGGGCGCGATCTGGAATGGCCCGAGGAGGTGATTCCGGCCCGATAAACTCGCTTGTCCTTCCGTCCCCGAAAGGAGCAGGTCAGGTCATGCGAGCCGTCGACGCCATCATGGAATGCCTCAAGGCCGAGGGTGTCGAGCACGTATTCGGCATCCCGGGCGGCGCCAACCTCCCGACCTACGACGCGCTCTACGACGCGGGCATCCGCCACATCCAGTGCCGCCACGAGCAGGGCGCCGGCCACGCCGCCGAGGGCTACGCCAAGGCGTCCGGCCGGGTCGGCGTGGCGCTCGCCACGAGCGGGCCCGGCGCGACCAACCTGGTCACCGCGATCGCCGACGCGATGATGGACAGCGTCCCGACCGTGTTCCTCACCGGCCAGGTGCGCACCGACCTGATCGGCACGGACGGCTTCCAGGAGGCCGACATCTCCGGCATCACGATGCCGATCGTCAAGCACTCGATCCTGATCCAGGACCCGCGCGAGATCCCGAAGGCGATCCACGAGGCGTTCCACATCGCCCGACCGGCCGCCCCGGGCCCGGTGCTGGTCGACATGCCGCAGGACCTCTCGCGCGCCGACATCCCGTACGAGCCGGTCGACCAAGTCCACCTGCCCGGCTACCAGCCCACCACCGAGGGCAACGCCAAGCAGATCCGGCTGGCCGCGAAGGCGCTGGCCAACGCGCGCCGGCCGGTGATCTACGGCGGCGGCGGCGTGATCAACGCCGACGCGGCGCAGGAGCTCCGCGAGCTCTGCCTGTCGGACAACTTCCCGGTCACCTGCACGCTGATGGGCCTGGGGGCGTTCCCGGCCGACGACGAGCAGTGGCTCGGCATGCTCGGCATGCACGGCACGCGCACGGCCAACTACGCGATGGACGAGGCCGACCTGATCGTCGCGATCGGCGCCCGCTTCGACGACCGCATCACCGGCAAGCTGTCCGAGTTCGCGCCGCGGGCGAAGTTCATCCACATCGACGTCGACCCGGCCGAGATCTCGAAGAACGTGCCGGCGCACATCCCGATCGTCGGCGACGCGAAGAACATCCTGCCCAAGCTGACCGCCGAGTACCGCGCGCTCGAGACCGACCCGGCGCGGCTCGAGGGCTGGTGGCAGCGCATCCACGGCTGGCAGGAGAAGTACCCGCTGCGCTACGAGGACTCCGAGGACTCCGAGATCAAGCCGCAGTTCATGGTCGAGGCGATGTTCGAGGCGACCGGCGGCGACGCGATCGTCACCTCCGACGTCGGCCAGCACCAGATGTGGGCCGCGCAGTACTACGACTTCACGCGGCCGCGCCAGTGGATCAACTCCGGCGGCCTCGGCACGATGGGCTTCGGCCTGCCGTCGGCGATGGGCGCGAAGGTGGCCTGCCCCGACCAGGACGTGGTCTGCCTGGCCGGCGACGGCTCGCTGATCATGAACGTCCAGGAGCTCGCCACCTGCGTCGACGAGAAGATCCCGGTCAAGGTGTTCCTGATGAACAACGGCTACCTGGGCATGGTCCGCCAGTGGCAGGAGCTGTTCTGGGACAAGCGCTACTCGTCGGTCGAGATGGGCGGCGAGCCCCGACTGGGTCAAGCTGGCCGAGGCGTTCGGCGCCAAGGGCATGCGCGTGACCGAGAAGGCCGAGCTCAAGGACGCCTTCCGGTCCGCGCTCGCGGAGGACGGCCCGGTGCTCGTGGACGTGCGCGTGACCAAGGAGGAGAACTGCTACCCGATGATCCCGGCCGGCCAGGCCGCCCGGGACATGGTCGGCTGAGCCATGCCGCGACCGCCCGGCAGTCCGGCGCAGGCCGAAGCCTTGGCCGCGCCAAGGCGGCCGGGCCGCTCCGATGGGTGAGCCCGGAACCAAGGAAGTCCTGAACCTCGAGGACCTCGAGGTCAGCGGCGGCGGCCGCACCGGCCGCAAGCACGTCCTGTCGATCCTCGTCGAGAACAAGCCGGGCGTGCTGGCGCGCATCGCCGGCCTGTTCGCCCGGCGCGGCTTCAACATCGACTCGCTGGCGGTCGGCCCGACCGACGACGACTCGATCTCGCGCATCACGCTCACCGTCGACGGCGCGGCGCACCCGATCGACCAGGTCACCAAGCAGCTGCACAAGCTGGTCCACGTGATCAAGATCCGCGACCTCGAGCCGGGCGAGACGGTCGCCCGCGAGCTGGCGCTGTTCAAGATCTCGGCCAGGACGGCGACACGCGCGCCCAGGTCATGCAGTACGCGGACATCTTCCGCGGCAAGACCGTGGACGTCTCGAAGCGCTCGGTGACGGTCGAGGTGACCGGCACCGACGACAAGATCGAGGCGTTCGAGGAGCTGGTGCGCCCGTTCGGCCTGATCGAGATGGTCCGCACGGGCGAGATCGCGGTCTCGCGCGGGCGCGGCACGACGTAGCTGACCGACAGGGCCACGCAGGGCGCCGAGGGCCCCAGACCGTCATCCTGTAGCGCGTGTCGTTCACGGCAACCCGCGCCGAGAGCCCGTTCGCGCTGAGCGAGGAGGCGCGCGCAGCGCTCGAGCGCCGCGTGGACGGGCGCTCGAGCGCGCGCGGCGCGAGCGGGCGCCGCGCTGGCGGCGGTCACCGTCGCGATCCCGGCCGAGCTCGACCTGTCGGCGGCGGTGCTGGCGCGCGCGGCGCGCCGACGACCGCTTCTTCTGCTTCGAGCAGCCCGACCGCGACGGCTTCGTGCTGGCCGGGCTCGGCAGCGCGGTCGCGCTCGAGGCGCGCGGGCCGGGGCGCTTCCGCGAGGTCGCCGTGCGCGCGCGCGACCTCGGCACGGCGCGCGTTCGCCGACGACGCCGCGCGCGACCCCGACCGCCCGGCGGCCGCCGGGCCGGTCTTCGTCGGCGGCTTCGCCTTCGCCGCCGACGGCGGCGCGCACGCCGGAGTGGTCGTCGCTCGCGCCCGGCCTCGCTCGTGCTGCCCGAGGTCTCGCTGGCGCGCCACCGCGGCGAGGCGCGCCTGACGGTCTCGCGTGGTGGTGCAGCCGCGACGAGCGCCCAGCCGCCGTCGACGACGTCCTGCGCGCGCGCTCGAGGAGCTGCGAGCCCGCCACGATGCCGCTGATCGACCCCGACCCGGTCGAGCGCACCCGGGTCGCCGAGCGCCGCACCGCCGGCGCACTACGAGCAGGCGGTGGAGCGCGCCGTCGAGCGCATCGGCGCGGGCGAGCTCGAGAAGATCGTGCTCGCGCGCGAGGTGCGCGCCCACGCGGCCACGCCGCACGACCCCGGCGCGGTCCTCGGCGCGCTGCGCGAGGTCTTCCCGGCCTGCTTCTGCTGGTGCGTCGGCACCCCGGAGCTCGCCTTCGTCGGCGCGAGCCCCGAGCTGCTCGTGCGCCGCGACGGCGCGCGCGCCCAGACGGTGGCGCTGGCCGGCACCACGCGCCGCAGCGCCGACCCGTCGGTGGACGACCACCTCGGCGAGCAGCTGCTGCGCAGCGTCAAGGACCGCGAGGAGCAGGCGATCGTCGCGCGGCGGATCGAGCGCACGCTCGAGCCGGTCAGCGTGTGGGTCACGGCGGCCGACGAGCCCGTGCTGGTGAAGGTCCAGAACGTCCAGCACCTGGCCACGCCGATCCGGGCACAGCTGGCCGACCCGCTGCCGGCGGTCGAGCTGGCCGGCATGCTGCTGCCGACGCCGGCCGTCGGCGGCGAGCCGCGCGAGGCCGCATTGCCGCTGATTCCGGCGCTCGAGGGGCTCGACCGCGGCTGGTACGCCGGCGCGGTGGGCTGGACCGACCTCGCCGAGGACGGCGAGTTCTGCGTCGCGCTGCGCTGCGCGCTGCTGCGCGGATCGGTGGCGCACCTGTACGCGGGCTGCGGAATCGTCCGAGACTCGGTGCCGGCCGCAGGAGCTGGCGGAAAGCGAGGTCAAGCTCCAGGCGCTGCTGCCGCTGCTCTCGTGAGCCGCAGCGTGCCCGGACCCGGTGATGGCGACCACAGGAGGGGTAGAGGAACGAGATGAGCGGGCGAGGCGACGGGGCAGCACCGGTCGTGCGCGTGCTCGTCGCTGGCCTGATCGTGATCGCGCCGTGGATCGTCGTCCTGCTGTTCGGCGGCGGTGGCGGCTACCGGGTCACCGCCGAGTTCGTCAACGCCGGCCAGCTCGTCAAGGGCAGCGAGGTGCGCGTGGCCGGCGTCACCGTCGGCACCGTCGAAGACATCGACGTCTCGCAGAGCGGGACCGCCGAGATCACGTTCTCCGTCAACGACGACTACGCGCCGCTGCGCCAGGGCACGCAGGCGATCGATCAGGCCCACCTCGCTGTCCGGTATCGCGAACCGCTACGTCGACCTGCAGCTCGGCCCGCACGAGCGGCGCGGACATCGAGGACGGCGGCCACATCGGGACCGACCACACCGCCGACCGCGGTCGAGCTCGACGAGGTCTTCGCCCTCTTCGACAAGGACACGCGCGCGTCGCTGCAGGACGTCATCAAGGGGCAGGCGGACACGGTGCGCGGCCGCGGACGCCCGAGCTGCGGCGCGGCATCCACTACCTGAACCCGGCGCTGTCGACCGGCGCTCGCCTGTTCGAGGAGCTGACGCGCGACAAGCCGGCTGCTCAAGCGTTTCCTGGTCGACTCGGGGACGCTCGTCAACGCCCTGGCGTCGCCGCCGCGACGACCTGACCGGCGTCGTGTCGAACCTGAACGCGACCTTCGGCGCGCTCGGCAGCCAGCAGGCCGCGCTGGCGCGACTCGATCGAGCGCCTGCCGCCGTTCCTGCGGCGCGCCAACACGACCTTCGTGAACCTGCGCGCCGCGCTCGACGACGTCGACCCGCTCGTCGACGCGGCCAAGCCGGTGGCGTCCGGCGCCTCGGCCCGTTCCTCGACCAGGCGCGCCGTTCGCCGCCGACGCCGAGCCGACCGTCCGCGACCTCTCGCGCACGATCAGCCAGCCCGGGTCGGCCAACGACCTGATCGAGCTGATCAACAGCTTCCCGCCGCTCACGCCGGATCGCGCTCGACAACCAGAACGTCAACGGTGCCAGCCGGCCAGGTGCGTTCCCCGCCGACGACCACCGCGCTGCACGCCGCCGCGCCGACGATCGCGTTCGCCCGGCCGTACACGCCCGACTTCGTCGGCTGGCTCGACGACTTCTCGACCACCGGCGGCTACGACGCGCTCGGCGGCTACTCGCGCGCCTGGATCAACCTGTCCGAGCTGCTCTACGGGTCTGGCCCGAAGACCGGCCAGTTCCGCCGCTGCCCGGGCGCGAACGAGCGGCCGCGCAGCCGACGGCACCAACGTCTGGTCGGCCGCCGAGGCGGCGCAGCTCGACTGTGACCCGAGCCAGAGGTCGGTGGGCCCGTGAGGCGCGCCGTCGCAATCGCGGCGGTGGTGGCCGCCTGCGTCGCGGCGGCGCTCGCGCTCGGCGCCTCGGGCGGCGACGACGGCGGCCAAGACCTACGAGATCGTGCTCGACAACGCCTTCGGCCTGGCCAAGGGCGGCGACTTCAAGATCGCCGGAGTGCGCGCCGGCAAGACCGGGGACGTCCACCTCGAGGGCCAGGCGCACCCGCTCGCCGTCGTCGAGGCCGAAGGTGACCGAGCCGGGCCTGGCCGACCTGCGCTCGGACGCGCCGCTGCGAGGTCCGCCCGCAGTCGTTCATCGGCGAGTACTTCATCGACTGCCAGCCGGGCACGTCGCCGCGCCGGCTGCCCGACGGCGGGCGCGTGCCGGTCAGCCAGACCACCTCGACGATCGGGCTCGACCTCGTCAACAACATCCTGCGCCGGCCCTACCGCGACCGCCTGCGCCTGATCGTCGGCGAGCTCGGCGCCGGCCTGGCCGGGCGCCCGGACGACCTCAACGACGCCATCCGGCGCGCCGCGCCCGGGCCTGCGCGAGACGAGCGAGACGCTGCGCATCCTCGGCCGCCAGACGAGGACGATCAGGTCGCTGATCACCGACGCCGACCGCGTGATCGGCGCGCTCGAGGCGCGCAAGAGCGACGTCAGCCGCTTCGTGCGCGAGGCCGGGCGGACCGCCGAGACCGCCGCGAGCCGCCGCGACGCGCTGGCCGCGTCGTTCCGCGACCTGCCCGCCTTCCTCGGCGAGCTCCAGCCGTACGCCACCCAGCTCGGCGACGCTGGCCCGGGCCCAGACGCCGGTGCTGCGCGACCTCGAGGCCGCCTCGCCGAGCCTCGAGCACCTTCCTGACGCGCCTGCGCCCGTTCGCCGCGGCGGGCACGCCCGCCTTCGAGGCGCTCGGCGACGCATCGGTCGTCGGCCGCCGCGCGGTGCAGCGCGAGCTCCAGGAGATCCACGAGCTGCGCCTGCTCGGCGAAGGACGCGCCCGGCCTGGCCAAGCCGCTGCGCCAGTTCCTCCAGACGATCGACGAGCGCGACCGCGCGGTCGAGCCCGACGAGCGCGCCGCCGCCACCGACCCGCCGGCGCCCGACAAGACCCACATCGCGTCCGGCAGCGGCGGCTTCACCGGCATGGAGGCGATCTGGAACTACTTCTACTGGCAGGCGCTCGGCACCAACGCGCTCGACAACGTCGGCAAGGTGCTGCGGCTGGGGGTCATCGAGCCGACGCAGCTGCGTCGCCTACGCGAACAACGCCGAGCCGCCGACGAATGGAAGCTGCAACCAGTGGCTCGGCCCGACGCAGCCGGGCGTCACGACGCCCGACCCGACCCTGAACGCCGTCCGCGGCGGCGACGCCCGCGCCCGCGGCGCCGCGCCGTGCCCGCGCCGCCCGACGACGCCACCACGACCGCGCTCACCGACTACCTGCTGGGCCCATGAGGAACGCGGCGACGACAGCTCGCCGCCAGCCCGGTGCTGATCGGGGCCGTGACCGTGCTCCTCGTGATCGTCGCGGTGTTCATCTCCTACAACGCCAACCAGGGGCTGCCGTTCGTCCCGACCTACAAGCTGCAACGTCGAGGTCCCCAACGGCGCCAAGCTCGTCCCCGGCAACGAGGTGCGGGCCGGCGGCTTCCGCGTCGGGAGCGTCGACGACATCACCGTGCGTGCGGCGCCACGGTCAACGGCCAGGAGCGCTCCGTCGCCCTGCTCGAGCTCAAGCTCGACAAGGACATCGAGCCGCTCTCGGTCGACACGCAGCTTCGGCGTGCGGCCGCGCTCGGCGCTCGGCCTCAAGTACGTCGAGCTGCTGCCGGGCCGCTCCGAGCAGACCTTCGAGGACGGCGCCACGATCCCGCTGCGCAACGCCACGCCGCCCGCGCCCGAGCTCGAGGACGTGCTCTCGACGTTCGGCCCGCGCACCCGCCGGGACGCGCAGAAGGCGCTGCTCGGGTTCGGCGACGCCTTCGCCGGCCGCGGCGCCGACATCAACGAGACGATCCGCGCAGCTGCGGCCGTTCCTGGTGCACCTGACCCCGGTCATGCGCAACCTGTCGAGCCCGCGCAGCGAGCTGCGCAACCTGATCCCGGCGCTCGGCGCGGCGGCCGCCGAGGTGGCCCCGGTCGCCGAGGTCCAGGCGCAGCTGTTCGCCGACCTGGCCGACACCTTCGCAGCGCTCAACCGCGACCCGGCGGCGCTCCAGGAGACGATCGAGGAGACGCCGCCGACGCTCGACGGCCGCGACCGCCTCGTTCCGGGTCCAGACGCCGTTCCTGGCGCGCTTCGCCGACGTCTCGCGACGCCTCCAGCCGGGCGTCGCCGAGCTGCCGCGCGCGCTGCCGCTGATCAACGGCGCGCTCGCCGCCGGCGTGCCCGCCTTCGAGCAGACGCCCGAGCTGAGCGACGACCTCCAGGATCTGTTCGAGGCGCTCGAGTACCTGTCCGAGACCCCGAACACGCTGCTCGCGCTCAAGGACCTGCGCCGCGCGGTCGCAGGTCTCGAAGCCGGCGCTCGAGCACGTCGCGCCCTACCAGACGGTCTGCAACTACCTCGTCTACTTCTTCAACCCGCTCGGCACGCACCTGTCCGAGGCCGTGCCCGGGCGGCACCGACGAGCGCATCCTGGCCGAAGCTCGCCGACCTCACCCAGGCCAACACGCTCGGCTCGACGCGAGTCGATGCGGCCGGTCGACGTGCCCACCGACAAGGACCCGAACGAGCGGCCCCGGCTGCAGGCGCTGCACAGCGCAGTACCCGCGGCCCGGCGATCGACTCGCAAGGGCCGGGCCGACTGCCAGAGCGGCCAGACCGGCTACCCGAACCGGCTGTCACCGACGGCGCGCTGGCCCGCCGACGACCGGCCGGCCCAACTTCATCGGCGGCGGCAGCCACGTGGTGGTCGACGGCAACACGCCCGGCCTCGCCGGCGGCACCTACAAGTCACGCCAGCTCGGCATCAAGCAACCTGAAGGACGTCCCGTGAACGCGTTCCGGGCAGGCGTGCTGACGCTGGTGGTGATCGTGGTCGCCGGCTACTTCGGCTTCACCAAGTCGAACCCGTTCGCGAACCCCTACGAGCTCAACGCGGTCGTGCGCGACGCGCAGAACCTCAAGCCGGGCGCGCCGGTGCGGATCGCCGGGCGTCGAGGTCGGCAAGGTCACCAAGATCGAGGCGACCGGCGACGGCGAGCCGGCCGCGCGGGTGACGATGGAGCTGAAGGACGACGCGCTGCCGATCCGCAACGCGACGCGAGCGCTGCAGATCCGCCCGCGGATCCTGCTCGAGGGCAACTTCTTCGTCGACCTCAAGCCGGGCTCGCCGTCGGCCGGCGAGCTGGACGACGGCTCGACGATGCCCGGTCACGCCAGACGACCACCGTCGGTGACGCTGCCGCGAGGTCCTGTCGGTGCTCGACGCGGACACGCGCGACGACCTGCAGCACGCTGCTGCGCGAGTACGCCGACGGCGCTCGACGGCGGCGGCGCGCAGGCGCTCAACCGCGCGATCCCGTACGTTCGAGCCGGCCTATCGCCTCGGCGCGATCACCAACGACGCGCTGCTCGGCGAGCAGCCGACCAAGGACCTGCGCGCGGTCCTGCGCGACCAGACAGCGCGTGGCCGCGGCGCTGGCAGACAACCCGCGAGGCGCTGTCCGGACCTGGTCACCGACCTCAACACGACCGCGGGCGCGATCGCGAGCCAGGACACCGCGCTCGCCGAGTCGGTGCCCGCCCTGCGCGACATGCTGCGCGTGGGCTACCCGGCGCTCGGCGCGCTCAACGACGCGCTGCCGACGCTGCGCGCCTTCTCGCGCGAGGCGCTGCCCGGGCGTGCGCTCGTCGGTGCCGACGCTGGACGCGGCGATCCCGTGGATCGTGCAGGCGCGCGGGCTGGTGTCGGAGGACGAGCTCAAGGGGCTGTCGGCCGACCTGCGCCAGGCGGTGCCCAGCCTCGTGAAGCTCAACAAGCGCCTGATCCCGGCGCTGCGCCAGCTGCGCGCGCTGTCCTCGTGCACGAGCTCCGTGCTGGTGCCGTTCTTCGAGTCGCCGATCCCCAGCATCGAGGCCGGCAACTCGGGCAGGCAGGTGCGCTCCAGATCATGCGCAGCTTCGTCGGGCTGGCCGGCGAGAGCCGCGACAACGACGCCAACACGCCGGTCTTCCACATCCAGGGCGTCAACCCGACCAACCTCACGACCGGCCGCATCGAGCCGGCCGCGCCGCCGAACCCGAACACGCCGCCGGTGCACCGCCCCGACGTGGCCTGCGAGACGCAGCAGCCGCCCAACCTGGCCGCCCCGAGCGGCTCGGCCCTCGACCCGGCGCTCACCTCGGTGTCGCCATGATGCTCGCGATCCGCAAGCACTACCGCGAGTTCGCTGGCGGTCCTCGGCCTGATCGTGCTCGCGCTGGCGGTGGCGGTCTACATCCTCAACCAGCAGGGCTTCCGCTTCCCGCTCGTCGAGGCGACGCCGAAGCACATCCAGATCGAGCTCGCAGAACGCCCAGGCGGTCGAGCCCGGCCAGGGGCAGACCGTGCGGGTGGCCGGGCGTCGAGGTCGGGCGCGATCTCGGGCGTCGAGGTCGAGAACGGCGTCGCGGTCGTCGACGTCGAGCTCGAGCACGAGTACGACGAACCTGATCCGCGAGGACGCGACCGCGCTGCTGCGGCCCAAGACCGCGCTCAAGGACATGTTCCTCGAGGTCACGCCGGGCACCGGCCAGGTGCTGCCGGACGGCGGGCGCATCTCGGTCGCCAACACGCTGCCCGACGTCGACCCCGACGAGATCTACGCCGCGCTCGACTCGGACACGCGCCCCTACCTGAAGCTGCTGGTCGTCGGGCGCAGGCAAGGGGCTGCGCGGGCGCGGCGGCGACCTGCGCGAGGTGTTCCGGCGCCTCGAGCCGGTCCACCGCGACCTGGCGCGCGTCACGCGCGCCACCGCCTCGCGGCGGGTGGCGCTCAAGCGGCTGATCCACCGCTACGGCCTGCTGATGCAGGAGCTCGGCCGGCGCCCGGGCGAGCTGCGCCGGCTGGTCAGCGCGTCGGGCGCCGTGTTCGGCACGCTCGCGGGCGAGTCGGCAGCAACATCTCGACCTCGGTCGCGCGGCTGCCCGGCTCGCTGCGGGCCACCGAGAGCGCGCTCGCCGAGGTGCGCCAGTTCGCGCCGGCTGCTGCAGAGCACGCTCGAGTCGCTGCGCGAGCCGATCCGCGAGCTGCCCGCCACCAACGCGGCGCTCACGCCGTTCTTCAGAGCGACGACGCCGGTCCTGCGCGACCAGATCCGCCCGTTCGTGCGCGCGGCCGCGCCGTTCACCGACGACCTGCGCGTCGCCGCCAACGACCTCGCCAAGGCGACGCCGGACCTGACCACCTCGCTCGAGGAGACCAACCGCTTCTTCAACATGGGCGCCTACAACCCGGGCGGCGCCGAGGGCCTGGGCGGGCTCTCGATCGCCGCAGCAGCGCGCCCGCCAGGAGGGCTTCCTGTACTGGCTCGCCTGGACCTCGCAGAACGGGGTCTCGCTGCTTCAACACCGCCGACGCGCAGGGACCGTGGTCCGGCGCGTGACGATCTGCGGCGTCGCCGGCCGGTGCTCCAGGCCTCGGTGATCGGCCCCGTGCTGGAGAGACGTCCGAGACCAACCCGGCCTCGTCCAGCAGCTGATCGGCGGCCCGGGGACGACCATCCAGCCGGGCAGCCCGATCGACAACCTGCTCGCCACCGGGTTCGGCTCCTGCAACTTCAAGACGCCGACGCCATGAACAAGAACCCGCCCAGCACCGGAAGGATCGCCGCGATGGTGCTGTTCACGCTGTCGGTGTTCGCGCTGCTGCTGTTCCTGTGGGTCTCGTTCGGCGGCGTGCTGCCGCTCAAGGCGCAGGGCTACCGCTTCAAGGCCGACTTCCCCGAGGCCGCCCTGCTCGCCAAGGAGGCGGACGTGCGGATGGCCGGCGTCAACGTCGGCAAGGTCAGGTCGACCGAGCTGGGCCCGGGCGGGCGCAGCACGCGCGCCGAGATCGAGATCGACGACCGCTTCGCGCCGATCAAGATCGACACGCGCGCGATCCTGCGCCAGAAGAGCCTGCTCGGCGAGACCTACGTGGAGCTGTCGCCGGGCCAGCCGGACAGCGAGGACCTCCCGGACGGCGGGATGCTGCACGACGCGAACGTGCAGGACACCGTCGAGCTCGACGAGGTGTTCAGGGCCTTCGACCCGCGCACGCGGCGCTACTTCCAGGAGTGGCTGCACGACGCCGGGATCGCCTCCACGCGGCGAGTTCGCGTCCGACCTGAACGACTCGCTCGGCAACGCCGCGCCGTTCTTCAAGGGCGGCGCCGACCTGCTGCGGCCGCTCGACGAGCAGGAGGTCGCGCTGCGCCGGGTCGTGCGCGACACCGGCCGCACGTTCGACGCGATCTCGCGCGAGAACGGCCAGCTGCGCGGCGCTGATCACGAACGGCGAGGCGACCTTCTCGGCGCTCTCCTCGCGCGACGACGCGCTGGCCGAGACGTTCCAGATCCTGCCGACCTTCCTGCGCGAGACGAGGACGACGGTGGGCCGGCTCGAGCACTTCGCGCGCAACACCGACCCGCTCGTGCGCGACCTGCGCGAGCCCGCCGACGACCTGGCGCCGACGGTGCGCGACCTCGGCGACCTGTCGCCCGACCTCGAGCACCTGTTCAACGAGGTCGGCCCGCTGGTGGACGCCTCGGCGACCGGCGTGCCCGCCGCCAACGCGCTTCCTGCGCGGCGCCGAGCCGGTGCTGGCCTCGACCCACACGTTCCTGCGCGAGCTCAACCCGATCCTGGCCTACCTGTCCTTCAGCCGCAACCAGGTCAGCGAGTTCCTGACGGCGGGCGCGGCGACGCTCGCCGGGACGGGCGTCGGCGGCTACCGCGGCCAACGGGGCCGGCGAGCACTACCTGCCCCAGATGGCGATCATCGACAGCCGCTCGCTGCAGCAGCGCACCACGCGGCCGCCATGGGAGCGCGGCAACGCCTACGTCGCCCCGAACGCCTACCCGCGCGCGATCCCGCTCGGCGTGATCGAGAGCTTCGACTGCAACCCCGAGCGGCGGCGAGCAGCGCAACCCGTCCGGCTCGGGCGGCAACGCCGCGCCGCCCTGCTTCGTGGCGCCGCGGTCGCTCTTCCAGGACCAGAAGTACCCGCGCCTGCGGGCCGGGCACGCGCCGGTCGTCGACGCGCCGCGCGGCACCCAGGGCAACTCGCCGGCACGGCCCTAGAGGCGCTCGCTCGACGCGCTCGACCGCCTGCCGGTGCAGCTCGACGTTCGTGGCGCGGTCGGTGCGGATCTCCCTCACCTCGGGCGCGAGCGCGCCCAGGTCGACCGCGACCGGCGTGGCGATGTGCTCCTCGTAGGCGCGCGCGGTCGGCGTGCTCGGCGACCGGCAGGAAGTCGAAGATCCCGCCGCCGCCGTTGTTGAGGCAGACGACCGTGCAGGTCGGCGCCCGGCGCGGCGCGCGGCGAGCAGCCCGCCGAGGTCGTGCAGCAGCGCCAGCTCGCCGGTCAGCAGCCAGGCCGGCGAGCCGCTCGCGGCCAGCGCGGCGCCGGCGGCCGACGAGACGACGCCGTCGATCCCGTTCGCGCCGCGGTTGGCGAGGAAGCGCAGCCGCTTGGGCGACTGCGGGAAGAAGGCCTCGACGTCGCGGACCGGCATCGAGGAGCTGAGCCAGACGATCGCCCCGTCGGGCAGCTCGGGCTCGAGCGCGGCGAGCAGCTTCGGCTCGAACGGGTCCGGCGCCTCGGCGAGCGCCGCGCGGCGCGACGGCGTCGGCGGCGCGCCAGCCGTCGAGCCAGTCCGGGTCGGCGCGCGGGGCCGCGCAGCTCGACGGCGGCGGCGAGCGCGTCGAGCGCCGGCGCGGCGGCGCTGCGCAGCAGCAGCTCGGCGCGCGCGGGTCGGCTCGTGCCAGGCGGCGTGCGGGTCGAGCACGACCTGCGCCGCGCGCGCGGCCCAGGCGCGCAGCGGCTTCGACGTGGGCATGTCGCCGACGCGCAGCACCAGGCCGGGCGCGTGCGCGTCGGCGAAGCGCCCGGCGCGCAGCAGCACGTCGTAGTGCGCCACCACGTGCGAGCGGTCGTGGGGCCCGCAGCGCACGCCCGAGGTCGGCTCGGCGAGCAGCGGCCAGCCGGCGGCCGCGGCCAGCCGGGCGGCCGGCTCGGCGACGTCCTCCGACGGTCGGGCCGCAGACGATCGCGCCGCGCGGCGTCCCGGCGATGCGGGCGGCGAGCTCCTGCACGTCGTCGGCGTGGGGCGCGGCGGCGTGCTCGCGCAGCTCGGTCCAGGGACGCCCGTCCGGGCGGCCCTCCCAGTCGTCGGCGTCGAGCGGCTCGGGCGCTGGGGGCGAGCGGCTCGCGCAGCGGGAAGTTGAGGTGGACCGGGCCGGGGCGCTCGCCGGCGGCCGTCCACTAGGCGCGGCAGGCGAGCGCGCGGTGGTGGATCGCCGTCTCGCGGCCGGGCTCGTGGTTGCCGACCTCGACGAACCACTTGACCGCGTCCCCGTACAGCTTCAGCTGGTCGATCGACTGGCCGGCGCCGACCTCGCGCAGCTCGGGCGGGCGGTCGGCGGTCAGCACGATCAGCGGCACGCGCGCCTCGCGCGCCTCGATCACCGCCGGGTGCAGGTTCGCGGCCGCGGTCCCGGAGGTGCAGGCGACCGCCACCGGCCGTCCGGTCGCCTTCGCCATGCCGAGCGCGAAGAAGCCGGCGGAGCGCTCGTCGAGCACCGAGACCGCCTCGAGCTCGTCGCGCGCCGCCAGCGTGAGCACGAGCGGCGCGTTGCGCGAGCCCGGGCGACGTGACGGCGTGGCGCATCCCGCAGCGCACCAGCTCGTCCACGAACGCCTGGACCGGCGCGTAGGTGCGGTTGATCGGCTCCACGGCGCAGACGCTACCCGGCGCCGTCAGAATCCAGGGCCGATGGCGCCACCGGTCCTGTTCATCCCCGGGTTCATGCAGCCCGCCGCGGCGTGGGCGCCGGTCGCGCGAGCGGCTCGCGCGCGCACCGACGGTCCTGCTCGACCACCGCGAGCACACCTTCGAGGGCCGCCTCGGCGAGATCGCCGCGGCGGGCGAGGGCGCGCTGCTGGTCGGCTACTCGCTCGGCGGCCGGCTGGCCCTGCGCGCCGCGCTGCGCGACCCGGCGCGCTACGCGGGGCTGGTCACGGTCGGGGCGACCGCCGGGCATCGAGGACCCGGCCGCAGCGCTCGGCGCGCGCCGAGGCCGACGACCGGCTGGCCGTCGTGGATCGAGGCGGCGCCGATCGAGGACGTCGTCGCCGTCTGGGAGCGCCAGCCGCTGTTCGCCGACCAGGCCGAGACGCTCGTCGAGCGCGCAGCGCCCGGGCCGCCTGCGCCCAGGACCCGGCGGAGCTGGCCGCCTGCTGCGCAGCGCCGGCCAGGGCGTGCTCGAGCCGGTCTGGCACGAGCTGCTCACGCTCGAGCTGCCGGTGCTGGCGATCGCGGGCAGCCGCGACGAGGGCTACGCGA
Organism: uncultured Thermoleophilaceae bacterium; assembly: GCA_963722245.1. Lineage (GTDB taxonomy): Bacteria > Actinomycetota > Thermoleophilia > Solirubrobacterales > Thermoleophilaceae > JACVRW01. The sequence continues at coordinate 511,308 of CAVRKM010000008.1, read as the reverse complement.
GCGCGGCGCAGAAGATCGCCGACACCGCGCCCGCGCGCGCGCGCGCCAGATCGTCGAGGACGCCGGCCACGCGCCGCAGCTCCAGCAGCCCGAGCGCGTGGCGACGCTGCTCGAGGAGTTCCGCTGCGAACCTGGGCGGGTCGAGCGCTGCGTATGCCGACGCATGAGGAGGAGGCGCATTCATCTCGCAGGCGCGGTCGCGGTCCTGGCGGTCGCGGCCGTGGCAACCACGACGGCCCTCGCCGGCGGCGAGCGGGAGGTGCGGACCCGGCTGACCGGCTACCAGGAGGTGCCGGCGATCTCCACCGACGCCAGCGGCAAGTTCCAGGCGCAAGCGTGCGCACGAGCAGCGAGGAGATCCGCTTCGAGCTCAGCTACGCCCATCTCACCGGCGCGGTCCAGCAGGCGCACATCCACCTCGGCCAGCGCGCCGTGAACGGCGGCATCAGCGTGTTCCTGTGCTCGAACCTCGGCAACGGCCCGGCCGGCACGCAGGCCTGCCCGCCGGCCCCGGCGAAGATCAGCGGCACGATCCGGCCGGCCGACGTCGTCGGCCCCGCGGCCAGGGCATCGACCCGATGGAGTTCGACGAGCTCGTCGGGCGATCCGGGCCGGAGTGGCCTACGCCAACGTCCACAGCGCGACCTACCCGAACGGAGAGATCCGCGGGCAGCTGAGGGACTAGGCGCGACAGCCTCGTCGACGAGCGACGGCCTGGAGAGGCGCTCGTCGTCGACCCCAGCCCGGGCCCGCCGACGGCACCTTCAGCGTCCCGTTGACGGGCGCCGGCAGCGCGCGGGCGAGCGGCGCGTCGAACAGCTCGAGCGTCGCCAGCCCGCAGGCCAGCTGGACGTCCTCGGCGGCGGCGAGCTGCAGCGCCGCGGCGATGCCCCAGGGGCCGTCGAGCGTGCTCGACAGGAACGCGCCGAGCCCGTTGCGCGCGCGCCACCCGCAGCGCCTCGCGCGCCGCCCTGAAGCCGCCGCGCTCGCGCCAGCTTCACGTTGACCACGTCGCAGGCCTCGGCCTCGACGGCGCGGCGCACGGCGCCGCGCCGTCGCGACCGACTCGTCCGCGGCGATCGGCGTCGACACGCGGCCGCGCACCTGGCGCAGCTCGTCGAGGCTGCGGCAGGGCTGCTCGACGAACTCGAGGTCGTACTCGCTCGAGCGCGCGGATCGCCGTGACCGCCTCGTCCACCGACCAGGCGCGGTTGGCGTCGACGCGCAGCGCGGGCCACGGGCCGACCGCCTCGCGCACCGCCGCGACGCGCTCGGCGTCGTCGGGCAGCCCGACCTTGACCTTGAAGCAGGCGTAGCCGGCGCGCAGGCCCTCGCGCGGCGCGCTCGCGCGACCTCGTCGGGCGGCCCGGCCGGGCAGCGTCATGTTCACGGGCAGCGCGTCGCGCGCCGGCTCGGCGAGCGGGCGGTCCTCCTGGCGCGCCTCGAGGTCGAGCCGGGCCATCTCCTCGGCGGCGCGCGCCTGCGGCGGCCGCCGCCCCGCCGCCGCCGCTCAGCGCGGCGATGCGCGCGCTCGAGCGGCACGCCGTCGTAGGGCTCGAACGGCGCCGCCTCGCCGTAGCCCGACGGTCCCGTCGGCGGCCTCCAGGCGCAGCAGCACCAGCTCGCGCGCGCTGACGACGCCGCCGGAGGTCACGAACGGCTCGCGGAAGCGGGATCGAGAGCCGCAGCAGCGTCCGCTTCACGAGAGCAGCACGCCGACCGACAGCAGCAGCGAGAACACGGCGAGCAGGCGGCCGGTGCCGGCCAGCGCCCCGTTCAGGGACGGCCCGTCGGTGCGCGTGGAGACCGTCTCGATCAGCGGCGGGGCGAGCGGGAGCGCCGCCAGCGTGAGCAGCAGCCAGGCGCGACAGGCCGCCGAAGGCCCAGGTCGCCGCCGGCGCGCGCGAAGGCGAGCGATCACCATCGCCGTGAACAGCAGCCGCGCGCGGTCGCGGCCGAGCTTGACCGCGAGCGTGCGCTTGCCGGCGCGCCGGTCGGTGTCGATGTCGCGCACGTTGTTGACCACGAGGATCGCCGAGGCCAGCAGGCCGACCGGCACGGCCAGCGCGAACGCCTCCCAGCGCAGGTCCTCGGTCTGCACGAAGTACGAGCCGACCACCGCGACGATGCCGAAGAACACGAACACGAACAGCTCGCCGAGCCCCTCGTAGCCGTAGGGTCGCGGTCCGCCGGTGTAGAGCACGCCCGCGAGGATCGACGCCGCGCCCACCACGAGCAGCTCCCAGCCGGCGACCGCGGTCAGGTAGAGCGCCGGCCACCACCGCGACGCCGAACGCCACGTAGGTCCCGACCAGCACCCGCCTCGGCGGCATCAGCCCGCCGGCGGTCACGCGCACCGGCCCGAGCCGCTCCTCGGTGTCGGCGCCGCGGCGCGCGTCCGAGTAGTCGTTCGAGAGGTTCGTCCCGATCTGGATGAAGATCGCTGCCGATCAGCGCGGCCAGGAAGGGCAGCAGCCTGAAGTCGTCCTCGGTCGCCGCCAGCGAGGTGCCCACGAGCACGGGCGCGACCGCCGCCGGCAGCGTGCGCGGGCGCGCCGCGAGCAGCCACAGCTTGACTGTGCCACGCGGGGCCGCCGCTCGGCCGACCGCGCCGCTCACGGTCGCTTCGGGAACTTGCCGAAGTCGGGCCGGCGCTTCTCGCGGTAGGCGTCGCGGCCCTCCTGCGCCTCCTCGCTCGCGTAGAAGAGGAGGTTGGCGTCGTGCGCGAGCTGCTGGATGCCGGTCAGGCCGTCCTCGGCGGCGTTGAAGCTCGCCTTCAGCAGGCGCAGCGCGAAGGGCGACAGCTCGAGCATCTCGCGGCACCAGCCGCACGGTCTCCTCCTCGAGCTCCTCGAGCGGGACGACCGTGTTCACGAGGCCCATGTCGAGCGCCTCCTGCGCGTCGTACTGGCGGCAGAGGAACCAGATCTCCTTGGCCTTCTTCGGGCCGACCTGGGCGGCGAGCAGGCTGGCGCCGAAGCCGCCGTCGAAGCTGCCGACGCGCGGGCCGGTCTGGCCGAAGCGGGCGTTGTCGGCCGCGATCGTCAGGTCGCAGACGACGTGCAGCACGTGACCGCCGCCGATCGCGTAGCCGGCGACCATCGCCACGATCGGCTTGGGCGTGCGCCGCATCTGCACCTGCAGGTCGGTGACGTGGAAGCGGCCGACGGTGCGCGCCGCCGGCGACGTAGCCGGTGTCGCCGCGCACGCGCTGGTCGCCGCCCGAGCAGAAGGCGAGCGGCCCCTCGCCGGTCAGGATGATCACGCCGACGTCGGTGTCCTCGCGGGCGCGGTCGAGCGCGTCGGAGACCTCGATCAGCGTCTCCGGCCGGAACGCGTTGCGCACCTCCGGCCGGTCGATCGTGATCTTCGCGATCCCCTCGGCGAGCTCGTAGCGGATGTCCTCGTAGTCGCCGCCGCCGGGGCGCCAGTCGGCCGCGGGCTCGATCTGGCGTTGGGCCTGCTGCTCGGTCCAGGACGTGGCCATTCGTCCACAAACGATAGATGCCCAGGGCGCCCCTGCGCAGAAGGGTGCTCCGCTTTGCAGCGCCAATCAGGACCGCTGCGGGACCCGCTGCAGCTACCGCAGACCGCCGAGCGAGTCGGCTACTCCGACAGCCCCACGGCTTCGAGGGCTTGCTCGCGCGTGGCATACCCGGATACCCGGCAGAGCTTTCCGCGGCGAACGATCCAAATCGCCGCCCACGGCGCATCGACAGGAATCCGGGTGTAGGCCATGTCCCCGATCAGCCGCTGGATCGTCAGGACCCTCTCGTCATCAAGTCGTGTCGCCTCGTCGAGCTCCACCCTCGCTCCCTCGACGACCTCCGCGAGGTCATCCCACCAGCGCTGCAGGCCCTCATAGCCCCGATACGGCCCGGTGACCGGGAACTCCGGGATGTTGTCGACGATGAGGTCGGCATCCCACAGATCCGAGGCCAGTTCGCCCTCGGCAATCGCGGCGAACCAGCGCCTGACTAGCTCCACGTTCTCCTGCGACATCGGCTACCCCGACAGCCCCACGGCTTCGACGGCGTCGTCCTTGCTCATGAAGTACCGCATCGACACGACTCTTCCGTCGCGCCAGGTTTCCACCTGGGCGTAGGTGGTCTCTCCGGGGATGCCGCTGGAGGTTGCCGTGCCGCTGGCGTGGACGACGCTAACCACGTTGTCGCCGCAGTCGATGGACTCGAGCAGCTCGTAGGACAGGTCCGTGAAGGCCTCGTTGAACCTCTCGATCTGTGCCCGCCACCCCGTGTGGCCGACGTGGACCCTGGCATCGGGCATCTGCGGCACGTCGTGTACCTCAACGTCGGCGTCCACGAAGGTGAGCGCCCCGGGCACGTCGCCAGCAAGGAATCGATCCCACATCCGACGAGAGGCCTCGACGTTCTCTTGCGACATCGCCCGCCCAGTATCCCGGGGGGACGGTCACGGCGCCAAGGACCCGAAACCGCAGCGCGCAGGCCGCGCGAACGGCGGCCCAGGGCCATTCGTCCACAATCGATCGTTGCGCCGCGGCGTTGCAGATACGCTGGATGGAGCCGTGCGCCGAGGTCTGGTCCTCACCGCGCTGGCCGCGCTTCTGGCAGGGGCGCCGGCTGCGAGCGCCACCCGTCCTGCCACCGAACCGCTCCGCGAGCGCGCGAGCGGCTTCCTGACCGCGCCCAGCGAGCGCCCGCCGGCGACCGTCGCGCTCGACTACGTGCGCGACCGCCCGGCGCGCTTCGGGCTCGACGAGGGCGACGTCGCCGGGCTGCGCCTGGCCCGCTCCTATCGCTCCGCGGGCGGGCTCGTACATCTCCAATGGGAGCAGTTCCACCGCGGCATCCCGGTCTTCGGCCCTGGCCTGCGCGCGAACGTCGATCCCGACGGTCGCCTGATCAACGTCGGCGAGGGCGCCCAACCCGACCCCGCCGTGCCGTCGGTCGAGCCGCGCCTGTCCGCGCTCGACGCGCTGCTCGCCGCCGGGCGCGCAGCGGGCGTCGCGGTGGTGCCCGGCTCGCCCGGCGCGCCGGCCGGCCGCGAGCGCCTGACCCGTTTCGGCGACGGCCAGAGCGCCCACCTGACGGTGTTCGGGGACCGGCTCGCCTGGCGCGTGAAGGTGCGCGGCGGCGACCTGCGCTTCTACGACGCCGTCGTGGACGCGAGCAGCGGCGAGACCCTCTACCGGGTCAACCTGGTGCGCGAGGCGACGGCGAACGTGTTCGACAACTATCCCGGCGCCCCGGTCGGCGGCATTCAGAGCTCGCGGACGCTGCCGGCCGGGTGGATAACGGACGCGACGCGGCTGTTCGGCACGAACGCCCACGTCTACCACGACGCCGACGACGACACGCTCGGGTTCTCGGCCGATCCCGCCCAGCAGATCCCTCCGCAGACCGCAGACAACTGGAGCTGGGCCCACGACGCCCGGCCCGCGGCGGCCGGCCAGCTCTGCCCGGTGCTCGGCTGCTCCTGGGAGCCGGGCAGCGGCTCGTTCGGCGGCGGATGTGAATCTCAACCAGGCCGGTACGCAGCTGTTCTGGTTCATCAACGCCTACCACGACCACCTGCGCGACGCCCCCGGGATCGGCTTCGGCCCGAGCTCGGGCAGCTTCGAGGGAGTCGACCGCGTGATCGGCCAGGTCGACGACGGCTCGCGAGGACGGGCCCAGACTGCGCGCGGCACACCAACAACGCGTTCGTGATCCCGGCGGCCGAGTCGCACGCCGCTGCTGATGCAGGTCTACCTCTGGACGAACGACTGCCCGCCGATGGGGCAGCTCAACGACGTCAACGCGGCCGACGACGCGATGATCGTCTACCACGAGTACACCCACGGGATGACCAACCGGCTGGTCACCCTGGCCGACGGGTCGCCGGGCATGAACGGCTACCAGGCTGGCGCGATGGACGAGGGCCTCGCGGACTGGTACGCGCTCGACCGGCTCAACGCGCAGGGCTTCGAGCCCGACGCCGCGCGCGCCGGGCGAGCTGCGGCTCGGCAAGTACGAGAACGACAAGCTGCGCACCCAGCCGTTCGACTGCCCGGTCGGCGCGCCTGCGGCCGCCTGTCCCGGGCAGTGGGCTTGCTGGCAGTGGCGGCTACACCTACGGGGACTTCGCGCGCATCCTCGGCGGCGCCGAGGTGCACGCGGACGGCGAGATCTGGGTCGAGACGCTGTGGGACCTGCGCAACAGCCTGATCGCCGGTCACGGGCGGACGGAGGGCATCACGCGGGCCCGCGCCCTCGTGACCGACGGGCTGCGGCTCGCGCCCGCACAACCCGACCTTCCTCGACATGCGCAACGCCATCCTGCAGGCCGACCTGACCCGCGGCTTCGGCGACCGCGAGCGCGTCTGGGCGGTCTTCGCGGCACGGGGGATGGGCTTCCGGGCCTCGACGAGGGGAACCGACGACGCTGCCCCGATCCAGGACTTCTCGGTGCCGCCGCCGCGCCGCCGCCGCCCCGCACGACGGCCACAGCTCCCGCCCGCGGCGTGTCGCGCTTCACGATCGACGCAGCAAGCGGTTCCAAGGTCGCGCGGCGGATCAGCAGACGCTTCAGGTTCCGCCTCTCGGAGCCCGGCAGGGCCGTGATCCTGATCGAGCGCAGCGAGCCGGGCCGGCGCGCGCGCGGGCGCTGCCGGCCCGCCACGCGCTCGCTGAGCCACCGGCCGCGCTGCACCCGCCGGGTCAGGCCGCGAGCATCAGGCGCTCGTTCTCGGTCGCGGGCGCGACAGCAGCGTCCGGCTGGCGCGGGAAGCGCTGCGCCGCGGCGTCTACCGGGCGACGATCACGGTCACCGACGCCGCGGGCAACCGCTCCACGTCGGTCCGGCTGGGCTTCAAGATCATTCGTCCGCGCTGACGTGGACGACTGGCTGACCGCCGCAGCGCGTGCCCGCCCCGGGGACGCGGCGATCGTCGCCGACGACGGCACGGCGACCTTCGCCGAGCTCGACGAGCGGGCGCACCGCCGCGCCCGCGAGCTCGCCGCGGCCGGGGTGGGGCGCGGGTGACCGGGTCAGGGTCACGCACCCGCCGGGGCTCGCCTTCGCCGAGCTGCTGCACGCGCTGCCGCGCCTCGGCGCGGTGCTCGCGCCGGGCCCGCCGGCGGATCCCCCGCAGCCCGCCGCGGGCGGCGCGGCGCGGACGCCGAGCTGCTCGGCGCATTCGACCCGGACGCGGTCCACACGCTGATCGAGACGTCGGGGACCACCGGCGTGGCAAAGCAGGTCGAGCTGACCTACGCCAACCACGCCGCCAGCGCGCGAGCCTCCGCCGACGCGCTCGGGGTGGAGGCAGGGCGACCGCTGGCTCTGCCCGCTGCCGCTGCACCACGTGGGCGGCCTCAACGTGCTGATCCGCAGCGCGATCAACGCTACGACCGTGGTCGTGCACGACCGCTTCGACGCCGGTCGCGTCAGGGACGCGCTCGAGGCGGGGGAGGCGACGCTCGCCTCGCTCGTCCCCACGATGCTCTCGCGCCTGCGCGACGCCGGACTGCGCAGCGCCCCGGGCCTGCGGGCGATCGCCCTGGGCGGCGGCCCCGTGCCCGCGGGCCTGCTGGACTGGGCGAGCGAGACCGGCATTCCCGTCGTGCCCGTCTACGGGATGACCGAGACCTGCTCGCAGGTCGTCGCGGGCAGCCCGGGCCGCCCGCTGGCGGGGGTCGAGCTGGAGGTCGCTCCGGACGGCGAGATCCTCGTGCGCGGGCCGATGGTCGCGCCCGCCGCGCCCGCCGCCGACGGGTGGCTGCACACCGGCGACCTCGGCCGGCTCGACGCGGACGGCCGGCTCGAGGTGCTCGGCAGGCTCAAGGAGCTGATCGTCAGCGGCGGCGAGAACGTGGCGCCGCTCGAGGTCGAGCGCGCGCTGCTCGCTCACCCCGCGGTCGTCGAGGCCGGCGTGGCCGGCCTGCCGGACCCGGAGTGGGGGGAGGCGGTGACCGCGTTCGTCGTCCTGGCCGAGCCCGTCGAGTCGGAGGAGCTGCGCGCCTGGGCGCGCGACCGCCTCGAGCCGTTCAAGGTGCCGAAGGCGATCCACGCCGTCGACTCGCTGCCGCGCAACAGCGGCGGGAAGCTGATGCGGGACCGGCTAGCCGACAGCGCTTCGTAGACGCCGGTGGCGGTGACGAAAGGTGGCGCGCACGATCCGCTCCAGCAGCGGGCCCGAGCCCGGCACGCGCGGCTCGAACGACAGGCGGTCGGCCACGCGGCAGCCGTCGCCGGCGGGGGTCAGCCGGCGCTCGTGCTCCCAGACCCGCATCGACAGCATCCGTGAGCGCTCGTGGAAGCCCACACCGGCTCTAGTGCAACGAGCGTGAGGTCGTCGAAGTCGATCGGCAGCACGCCGAAGAGCAGCACCCAGGAGCGGAAGATGCGCTCACCGAGCACGACGTCGGCGGGGTCGAGCGAGCGCACCGACGCCGGGGCGGTCATGTGCAGGACAGGTCCGAGCTCGTCGTTGATCCCCTCGAACGTCGAGACCCGCTCCCAGACCGTCGCGGGCGGCGCCGAGAGGCGCGATTCCATGCTGCACGGTGCGCACGGTGAGTATCTTCCACCGCCCATGATCTACGACAAGGACGCCGACCTCTCCAAGCTCGACGGGAAGACCGTGGCCATCCTCGGCTACGGCTCCCAGGGGCACGCGCACGCGCTCAACCTCAAGGACTCGGGCGTGGACGTCGTCGTAGGCCTGCGCGACGGCTCGGCATCGGCCGACAAGGCCCGCGCCGACGGCCTGAGGGTCGCGTCGGTCGCGGACGCCGCGAGCGAGGGCGACGTCGTGATGGTGCTGCTCCCCGACGAGCGGCAGGCGGCCGTCTGGGAGGCGGAGATCGCCGACGGGATCGCCCCCGGCAACCTGCTGATGTTCGCCCACGGCTTCTCGATCCACTTCGAGCAGATCGACCCGGGACCCGAGGTCGACGTGGGCATGGTCGCGCCCAAGGGCCCCGGGCACCTGGTGCGGCGCCAGTTCGTCGAGGGCAACGGCGTGCCCGGCCTGATCGCGATCCATCGCGACGCGAGCGGCCAGGCGCGCGACGCGGTGCTCGCCTACGCGAAGGGCATCGGCTGCACCCGGGCGGGCGTGATCGAGACGACCTTCAAGGACGAGACCGAGACCGACCTGTTCGGCGAGCAGGCCGTGCTCTGCGGCGGGGTGTCCGAATTGGTCCGCGCCGGCTACGAGACGCTTGTCGAAGCCGGTTACGACCCGCGCCTCGCGTACTTTGAGTGTCTGCACGAGCTGAAGCTGATCGTCGACCTCATGTACGAGAAGGGCATCACCGGCATGCGCTACTCAATCTCCAACACCGCCGAGTACGGCGACCTCACCCGCGGCAAGCGCGTGATCGGCGACCCGACGCGCGAGGCGATGAAGAAGATCCTCGGCCGACATCCAGTCGGGCGAGTTCGCGCGCGAGTGGATCGCCGAGAACAACGCCGGGCAGGAGAACTTCCAGCGCATGCGCGCCGAGCAGCAGAACCACCAGATCGAGCGCGAGGGCAAGGAGCTGCGCTCGATGATGGATTGGATCGACCAGGACTTCTGATGGCCGACCCGTACGTCAAGCAGTACCTGATGACCGCGGGGCCGACGCCGCTGCCGCCGGCGGTCTCGCAGGTGATGGCCGAGCCGATGCTCTATCACCGCGCGCCGGCGTTCATCGAGGTCTACGCGCGCGTGCCTCGAGCGGCTCAAGCTGCGTGTTCCAGACCGCGAACGAGGTCCAGGTCTTCGCCTCGTCGGGCAGCGGCGGGATGGAGTCGGCGGTCGCCAACCTGGTGCGCCCCGGCGAGCCCGCGCTGGTCGCGAGCTGCGGCAAGTTCGGCGAGCGCTGGGCGGAGCTCTGCGACGCCTACGGGGCCGAGACGATCCACTGGGAGACCGAGTGGGGCCGCAAGGTCGACCCCGCCGAGCTCGACGCGCCGGCTGGCCGAGCACGACGGGGTCGAGGTCGTCTTCACGACGCTGTCGGAGACCTCGACCGGCGTCGTCAACGACATGCGGGAGCTGACCGAGGTCGCCCACCGCCACGGCGCGCTGATCGCCGTCGACGCGGTGTCCGGCCATCGGCGCGGTCCCGCTGCCGCAGGACGAGTGGGGCGTGGACGTGGTCGTGGCGGGCTCGCAGAAGGCGCTGATGGCCCGCCCGGGCTCGGCTTCGCGAGCGCCAACGAGGCGGCCCTCGAGCGGGCCGCCGCGGCCCCGGGCCGGCGCTACTACTTCGACTGGGAGCGCACGGTGAAGGGCCAGCGCAAGGACCCGCCCGACAGCCCGTTCACCCCGGCGGTCGGGCTCGTGTGCGCGCTCGACGTGGCGCTCGGCCTGATCGCCGAGGAGGGCCTCGAGCAGGTCTACGAGCGCCACCGCCTGCTCGGCCGCGCCACCCGCGAGGCCGCGCGCGCGCTCGAGCTCGACACGCTCGGCGAGGCCGACGAGAACGCCAACGTCGTCACCGCGATCGCGCTGCCCGACGTCGATCGACGGGGCGAAGGTGCCGAAGCTGATGCGCGACCGCTTCGGCATCACGATCGCGGGCGGCCAGGGCCAGCTGAAGGGCAAGATCGCCCGCATCGCCCACTGCGGCTACTTCGGCGCCTTCGACATCGTCGTGACGATCGCCGGCGCTCGAGATGACGCTGCGCGAGCTCGGCCACGACCTCGAGCTGGGCGCCGGCGTGGCCGCCGCGCAGCGCGTCTTCCTCGAGGCGGGCGTGCCGGTTGTCCTCGCCGTGCGCTGAGCGTGAAGGTCCTCGTCAAGGAGAAGATCGGCGACTCCGGCGTGCAGCTGCTGCGCGACGCGGGCTTCGAGGTCGAGCTGGGCGTCGACTGGGAGGACGGCGAGCTCGAGCGGCGCATCGGCGAGTTCGACGGGATCCTGATCCGCTCGGCCACGAAGCTCACCGCCGACCTGATCGAGCGCGCCGACCGGCTCAAGGCGGTCGGCCGGGCGGGCGTGGGCGTCGACAACGTCGACGTGGACGCGGCCACCAAGCGCGGCGTGGTGGTCGCCAACGCGCCCCAGTCGAACGTGATCACGGCCGCCGAGCACACGCTCGCGATGCTGCTGGCGCTCGTGCGCAAGGTGCCGCAGGCCCACGGCTCGCTGACCGGCGGCAAGTGGGACCGCTCGCAGCTTCAGCGGCGTCGAGCTGTACGAGAAGACGCTCGGGGTGCTCGGCTTCGGCCGCATCGGCCAGCTCGTCGCCCAGCGGGCGCTCGGCTTCGGCATGCGCGTGGTCGCCTTCGACGCCTACGTGGCCGAGGAGCGCTTCCGCGAGCTCGGCGTCGAGCGCGCCGAGACCTCCGACGCAGCTCTACGCGCAGGCCGACTTCATCACGATCCACCTGCCGGTCACGCCCGAGACCGAGAACTGGCTGGACGCCGAGGCCTTCGCGAAGATGAAGGACGGCGTGCGGATCGTGAACGTCGCGCGCGGCAAGCTGCTCGTCGAGGAGGCGCTGCGCGACGCGCTCGACTCGGGCAAGGTCGCCGGCGCCGCGCTCGACGTGTTCCGCGACGAGCCGGTCACCGAGCACCCGCTGTTCGGCTACCCCAACGTCGTCGTCACGCCGCACCTCGGCGCCTCGACCGCGGAGGCGACCGACCGCGCCGGCTACCAGGCCGCCGAGCAGGTCGTCGCCGCGCTCACCGGCGGCGTCGTCACGAGCGCCGTCAACGTGCCGGCGATCGCCGCCGGAGGACCTGGAGGCGCTCGGCCCGTTCCTGCCGCTGGCGTCGAACCTCGGGCGCATCGCGGTCGCGCTGGCCGAGGGGACGTCGGTCGACGCGCTCGAGACCGAGTACCGCGGCCGGATCGCCGAGCGCGACACGCGCCTGCTGACGGTGCAGATGCTGAAGGGCGCGCTCGCCGGGCACACCGAGGAGGAGGTCAACGAGGTCAACGCGCCGGCGATCGCCGAGGAGCGCGGGATCGCGGTCTCCCAGACGAACAGCTCGCAGGCGCGCGACTTCACCGACCTCGTCCGCGTGACCGTGCGCAGCGGCGGCACCGCCACCCGCGTGGTGGGGACGACGCTGGGCGGCCAGCACCACCCGCACCTGCTCGAGGCGTGGGGCTCGCGCTTCAACGTCCAGCTCGAGCAGCACCTGGCGATCTTCCGCTACGAGGACCGTCCCGGCATGCTCGGGCGCGTCGGCACGATGCTCGGCGAGGCCGGCATCAACATCGTCTCGGCGGCCGTCGGCCGGCGGCCCGAGGACGGCGAGCAGGGCAGCGCGGTGATGCTCGTCACGGCCGACTCGCCCGTGCCGAAGGAGATCGTCGACCAGATCGTGGCCGGCGACGGCTTCGAGGCGGGCCGGACGATCAGCCTCTAGGGCAGGCCGAGCGCGGGCAGCTGGGGCACCTGCACCTGGGGGGCCTGCACCAGCGGCACCTGGACCTGTGGCACCCGCAGCTGGGGCAGCTGGACGCGGTCCGTGACGGGCGCGAGCGTCTCGCCGACGTCGGGCAGCGCCTCGGGCGCCGCCGGGATGGTCGGGGCGTTCGGCAGGGCAGGGGTCTGTGGCAGGGTGATCGGCCCCTCGGCCGCGCCGCTGCGGGAGCCGGGCTGCGTGGTCTCGCCGGACCCCGAGGGGGGTGCCTCGAGAGCCCGCGTGCCGCCGCGCTCGCGCGCGGACGGGCCCTGACCGTGGCGCGCACTTGGGCCCGGGCGCACCGTGGCAGCCTGCTGCGTCGCAGCGCGTGGGGGCTCAGGCCGGGTCGTCGAGACGAGCCGCCCGACCGCGGCGCGGTGGGCGGCGGGGTCGGCCGTGGGCTGCGGCGCGATGGCGCCGCTGAGGCAGGCCCCGATCAGTGCCACGCCGCCCACGCCGCAGGCCGTCTGCGCGATCGGGGCGACGCTCGCCGCCAAGCCGGACTGCGCGCCGCCGAGCCCGGACAGCAGGCGCTGCGGCGCCGCGGCGAGCACGCTGGCGAGCCCGACCGACCGCCGCGCCGAGTAGTAGGTCGTGAACGCTGCCACCGCCGCGGCGTCGAGCTGGGTGCCCGCCTCGCGCTGCATGATCTCGAGTGCCTGGCTGTGGGTGCGGGGCTTGCGGTAGGCGCGCGTGGAGGTGATCGCGTCGAAGGTGTCGGCCACGGCGATCACGCGCGCGCCCAGCGGGATGTCGCCGCCGGCGAGACCGTCGGGGTAGCCCGTCCCGTCCATGCGCTCGTGGTGGTGGCGCACGATCGCCGCGAGCTCTGGGTCGCCCAGCTCGGCGACCATCGCCGCGCCGTCGGCGGCGTGGCGCTTGACGAGCGCGAACTCGGCGTCGGTGAGCTTGTCGGGCTTGGTCAGGACCGAGCGCGGAACGTTGATCTTGCCGATGTCGTGCACCAGCGCCGCCGCGCGGATCTTGGAGATCTGACCGCTGGGCAGCCCGATCTCCTTGGCGATGCGCTCGGCGTGCCGCGCGACGCGCCTGCTGTGGCCGTGGGTATAGGGGTCGCGCGCCTCGAGCAGGGTGCTCAGGCGTCGCAGCAGCGCGGCTCGATCCCGGTCGGTGCCGGGAGGCGCCGCCAGCTCGCGCGTGGCGGCGTCGAGCCGGCGCTCGGCGAGCGCCCGCCGCATCCAGCCCCACAGCAGCAGGTCGCCGAACACGAGGTCGCTGGACTGGTCGTCGCGTGTCCAGAGAGCGGCGAGCACGCGGGCGATCAGCATCGAGAGCGTCACGGCGGCGACCACGTGCAGGCAGATCTCGAGGAAGCCGTGCGCCGGGCCGAGCTGCGTGACCGCGGCGAGCGGGGCCACGGTCACTGCGATCGTCACGCCTATCGAGAGCGGCAGGTAGCGGCCGAGCCGTACACCGTCGGGACGGTGAACCCCCACGGCATGTGCCCTCATGACCATGTAGTCGGCTGGTTCCCCCCGGGTGCTCAACCCATGTCAGCCGGGCGCCGAACATTCGGCCATACAGACTTGTTCAGCCGAGCGCTCGGCGCAGGTCCTCGACCAGGTCCTCGGCGGCCTCGACGCCGCACGAGAGCCGGACCAGGTCGGGCGGGACGGCGGCCGCCGAGTCCTCGACCGACTGGTGCGTCATCGCCTGGGGCACCTCGATCAGCGACTCGACCCCGCCGAGCGACTCGGCCAGCGAGAAGATCTCGGTCGCGGCCGCGATGCTCGCCGCGCGCGGGTGGCGGAACGAGACCATCCCGCCGAAGCCGGCCAGCGCACGTCCTCGACGCCGTCCACCCCGCGCAGGAACTCGCTGACCGCGGCGCCGTTCTCGGTGTGGGCGGCGACGCGCAGGTGCAGCGTGCGCAGGCCGCGGTGCACCAGGAAGCAGTCGAGCGGCCCGGTACGGCGCCGACCGCGTTCTGGACGAAGCGCACCGGCTCGTGCAGGTCGGCGTCGGCGGCGATCACGGCGCCGCCGACGGTGTCCGAGTGCCCGCCGAGGTACTTGGTGGCCGAGTGGACGACCGCGTCGGCGCCGAGCTCCAGCGGCCGCTGGACCGCCGGGGTCGCGAAGGTGTTGTCGACCGCGACCAGCGCGCCGCCCGAGCGCGCGACCACGGCCTCGACGTCGACCACGTTCAGCAGCGGGTTGGTGGGCGTCTCGACCCAGATCAGCTTGGTCTCGGCGCGCAGGGCGCGCTCGAGCGCGTCGAGGTCGGTCTGGTCGACCATGTCGTAGGCTCACCCCGAAGCGCTTGAGCACCTTGTCGACGAGCCGGTAGGTCCCGCCGTAGAGGTCGCTGGGCAGGATCACGTGGTCGCCGGCCGAGCAGTGCGCGGTCAGCAGCGCGTGCGTGGCCGCCATCCCGCTCGAGAAGCACGAGGCCGAGCCCGCCCTCGAGCTCCCCGAGCGCGCGCTCCAGCGCCGCGCGGGTGGGGTTCGCCGAGCGCGCGTAGTCGTAGTCCTCGACGAACTCGCCCGGGCGCGGGCTGGACGTAGGTCGAGGTCTGGTGGATCGGCGGGACGATCGAGCCGTACGTGGGATCCGGCTCGAGCCCGGCGTGCACGGCGCGGGTGGCGAAGCGGGCGCCTCGGGACGTCGCTCACCGGGCGAGGGATTCGAGCAGATCGGCGCGCGTGACGATGCCCGCGGCCCGCCCGTCCATGTTGACCAGCAGCGCCTCGCGCTTGTCGGCGAGCAGCTCGACGGCCTCGCGCACGCCGTCGCTCGCGGAGACCGCCGGGAACGGCGGCTCCATCACGTCGACGATCTCGGCGCCGAGCAGGGCCGGGTCGTCCATCGCGTGGCGCAGCAGGCCGCGCTCGCTGACGGAGCCGACGACCGTCTGCGGGTCCTGGCTCGAGACCACCGGCAGCTGCGAGACGCGGTGCTCGTGCAGCAGCGCGACGGCGTCGCGCACCTTGGCGTGGGTCTCGACGGTCAGCAGCGGCGGGATCTCGCCCTCGTCGTGCTTGCGGCGCAGCACGTCGCCGACCGTCAGCGCCTCGTCGCGGTCGAGGAAGCCGTACTGGCGCATCCAGGCGTCGTTGTAGATCTTCGACAGGTAGGAGCGGCCGCCGTCGGGCAGGATCACGGCGACCATCGCGCCCGGGTCGTCGATCTCGCTCGCGACCTGGTAGGCGGCGTAGACGCGCGAGCCCGCCGGAGCCGCCCGCGAGGATGCCCTCGGTCTCCGCGAGGCGGCGCGTCCACAGGAACGAGTCCTTGTCGGAGACGGTGACGTAGCGGTCGACGATCGACGGGTCGTAGGTGTCGGGCCAGAAGTCCTCGCCGACGCCCTCGACCAGGTAGGGCTTCACGGCGTCCTCGCCGCCCGAGTAGATCGAGCCGACCGGGTCGGCGCCGACGATCGCGATCTCGGGGTTCTGCTCGCGCAGGTAGCGCCCGACGCCGGTGATCGTGCCGCCGGTGCCGACGCCGGCGACCAGGTGGGTGATCTGGCCGCCCGACTGGCGCCACAGCTCGGGGCCGGTGGTCAGGTAGTGGGCCTCCGGGTTGGCGGGGTTGCGGTACTGGTTCGGCTGGAAGGCGCCCGGGATCTCGGCGGTCAGGCGGTCCGCGACGCGGTAGTAGGACTCGGGCGAGTCGGGCGGGACCTCGGTGGGCGCGACGACGACCTCGGCGCCGTAGGCGCGCAGCAGGTCGATCTTCTCCTTCGACATCTTGTCGGGCATGACCGCGATCACGCGGTAGCCCTTGAGCGAGGCGGCCATCGCCAGGCCGGTGCCGGTGTTGCCGCTGGTCGGCTCGATGATCGTCGCGCCCGGGCGCAGCCGCCCGTCGCGCTCGGCCGCCTCGATCAGCGCCAGCGCGACCCGGTCCTTGATCGACCCGCCCGGGTTGAGCGCCTCGAGCTTGGCGACGAGGGCCGGCCGCAGCTCGCGGCCGAGCCGCGAGAGACGGACCAGCGGCGTCTCTCCGACCGCCGCGAGGATGGACTCCTTGACTTCCGTCCCGGCCGTGGAGGCGGTGTCCATGGCTTCACGATAGACGGGTGGAGCTGCAATGTTTCGTGCGGGGATTCCGGCTCGCGTGAGGAACAACACGTCATGTCGCTGACCCTGCTGCTCGGGGGCGCTTCGCTGATACTGCTGCTGGCGGCGGCGATCGGCTACGCCTGGCCGCTGCTGAGGCGCGGGCGGCCCTCTCAGGAGGCGCTCGCAGAGCAGCCCGGCGAGCCGGGCTTCACCTGGAGCGCGAGAACGGCGATGCCCTCCTTCGCCCAGGCCGAGGGCGAGCGCGCGCTCGGCTACACGACCTTCCCGGAGCGCAAGCGCGTCGTCAGCCCCGAGGGGCGCTACCAGGCGCGCCGGATCAGCGCGGCCTGCGAGGCGCGCGGGATGGTGCTGCACAAGCTCGTCGGCGACGTCCGCGTCCTACTCCGGCCCGGACCTCCGAGCGGCCCGGTCTCAACCACGCGCTCGACCTGCTCGCGCGGGCGAGGCGAGCTGTCTGGTCGTGGCCGGGCTCGACCGCCTCAGCACGTCCGCGGCCAACCTCGGCACCGTGATCGAGTGGCTCGAGCGAGATCGGTGCGCGGCTCGTGGTGATCGACATCGACCTCGACACCCACACCGACGAGGGACGCGTCGCGGCGCGCGCGCTGTCACGGGTCGGCGCGCTCGAGCGCCAGTCGATGGGCGCCCCGAGCCCGGAGCCGCCTGCCGGGCTGAGATGATCCCCCGCCATGCGGGCTCTCGTGATCACGGAGCACGGGCCGCCCGAGGTGCTCCGCGTGCAGGAGCGTCCCGATCCGGTTCCCGGCCGGGCGAGGTGCGCGTGCGGGTCCGCGCGGCCGGCATCAACTTCGCCGACCTGCTGGCGCGGGTCGGGCTCTACCCGGAGGCGCCCAAGCCGCCGGCGGTCGTCGGCTACGAGATCGCCGGCGAGGTCGAGTCGCTCGGCGCAGGGCGTCGAGGGGCTGACCGTCGGCCAGCGCGTCATGGGCGGCTGCCGCTTCGGCGGCTACGCGGAGCTCGTCGTGACCGGCGCGAGCGCGCTCGTGCCGCTGCCCGACGAGCTGGAGCTACGCGGAGGGGGCCGCGATGCCGGTCACCTACGCGACGGCCTACGCCGGCCTGATCCGCTACGGCTCGCTGCACGCCGGCGAGCGCGTGCTGATCCAGGCCGCGGCCGGCGGCGTCGGCATCGCCGCCACCCAGATCGCCAAGCTGGTCGGCGCCGAGGTCTACGGCACCGCCTCGCCGGCGAAGCACGACGCGATCCGGTCGTTCGGCGTCGACCACGCGATCGACTACCGCGGCCAGCGACGTCGTCAAGGAGGTGCGCCGGATCGCGGGCGAGAAGCAGCCGCTCGACCTCGCGCTCGACGCGATCGGCGGCGCAGCTTCCGCAAGAGCTTCTCGCTGCTGCGGCCCGGCGGGCGGCTGGTCTGCTTCGGCGCGTCGGAGGTCCAGTCCGGGCGAGCGGCGCAGCCCGCTGCGGGCGCTGCGCACGCTGGCGGAGATGCCGCGCCACAACGTCGCTGCGCCTGATGAGCCAGTCGAAGTCGGTGATCGGCCTCAACATGCTCGCGCTGTGGGACGCCAAGCAGTCGCTCGACGAGTACGTCGAGCCGCTCACCGGCTGGCTCGAGCAGGGCGACATCCGGCCGGTCGTCGCGCAGACCTTCGCGCTCGAGGACGGCCCCGCCGCGCACCGCTACCTGCACGAGCGCCGCAACGTCGGCAAGGTCGTGCTGGAGCTGTGATGTACGCTTCATCGCTCCATGTCGCTGCTCGCCGACCTGCGCCTTCTCCTTCTTCTCCCCCTTCGGGGGGAATAACGCGTGGCGGCCGCCAGCCGCAAGCTCAAGGAGAACCAGGTAGGGCCAACGAACAGGAGCAGGACGTGGAACGCAGCGAGAAGGACCGAGTAAAGATCTTCGACACCACCCTGCGCGACGGGGAGCAGTCGCCGGGGATCTCGCTCAACAAGCAGGAGAAGCTCGAGATCGCGCACCAGCTCGCGCGGCTCGGCGTGGACATCATCGAGGCCGGCTTCCCGATCGCCTCGCCCGGCGACTTCGAGGCCGTCCAGGCGATCGCGCGCGAGGTCCACGGCCCGGTCATCTGCGGCCTGGCGCGCACCGGCTTGCAGGACATCGACGCCGCCTGGAACGCCGTCAAGGACTCCGAGCGCCCGCGCATCCACACCTTCATCTCGACCAGCGACATCCACATCGAGCACCAGCTCCAGACGACGCGCGAGGACGTCAAGGGCCAGGCGCGGGCGGCGGTCGCCCACGCCCGCCAGTACTGCGACGACGTCGAGTTCTCGCCCGATGGACGCGCACGCGCGCCGACCTCGAGTTCACCGCCGAGGTGCTGCAGATCGCGCATCGACGAGGGCGCGACCACGATCAACGTGCCCGGACACCGTCGGCTACTCGATGCCCGAGGAGTACGCGGAGATGTGGCGCCGAGCTCTACCGGCTGGTGCCCGACCTGGCCAAGGTCGATCACCTCGGTCCACTGCCACGACGACCTGGGCCTCGCCGTGGCCAACTCGTTCGCCGGGCGTGCAGGCCGGCGCGCGCCAGGTCGAGTGCGCCGTCAACGGCATCGGCGAGCGGGCCGGCAACGCCTCGCTCGAGGAGATCGTGATGCTGCTGCACACGCGCGAGGCGAGCGTGGGGCGTGTGGACCGAGCGTCAACACGCGCGAGATCGCCCGCACCTCGCGGCTGGTCTCGCGGCTGACCGGCTACCAGGTGCAGCCCAACAAGGCGATCGTGGGCCGCAACGCGTTCGCGCACGAGTCCGGCATCCACCAGGACGGCGTGCTCAAGGAGCGCACCACCTACGAGATCATGGACGCCACGACGATCGGGCTCGAGACCAACTCGATCGTGCTCGGCAAGCACTCCGGCCGCCACGCGCTGCGCAAGGCGCTCGAGGAGCTGGGCTTCGAGGTCGACGGCGCGGCGCTGAACACCGCCTTCAAGCGCTTCAAGGAGCTGGCGGACAAGAAGAAGAAGGTGACCGCGCTCGACCTGGAGGCGATCGTCTCCGACGAGATGAAGCAGGCGCCGGCCGCCTTCGCGATCGAGTCGTTCGAGGTCGAGGCGTCCAACGTGCGCGCGCCGCTCGCCAAGGTCGCCGTGCGCCTGCCCGACGGCAGCGGTCGGGTCGGGCTCGTTCACCGGCGACGGGCCGGTCGACGCCTTCTTCAGCGCGATCAACGCGGCGACCGGCCACGACGCGCGCCTGAGGAGTTCCACGTGTCGCGCGGTCACCGGCGGGCGCGACGCGCTCGGCGAGGTGACCGTGCTGCTCGAGCTCGACGGGCGCACTGGCCTCGGGCGCGGGCGTCTCGACGGACATCCTCGAGGCGTCGGGCAAGGCCTACCTGCGCGCGCTCTCGAACGCGCTGTCCGACGACGCCGTGGCGGAGGCCGAGCACGTGCTCGAGCAGGAGGCGCGCTCCGCGCCGGCCTCCTGAGCGGTTCACCTGGCGCGACGGAGAGCGGCTGATCCGGTTCGGGCCGCTCGGCCCGGTCGAGGAGCCGCTTCGCGCTGCTGACGACCGAGCGCGCGGCGCCTGCCGCGCTGACGGAAGCGGCCACGGAGGTGCGTGCACGTGCCGCCGGGGCGAGGTCGACGAGATCTCGGCCGAGCTGCTCTCGGCGCCACTCCTTCGCCGCGGACGTCCTGTTGGTCGGCCTCGGCGGCGGTCGGGTGGTCGACACGACCAAGGCGATCGCCGGCGCGGTCGGGGCGCGCTGCGGCGGCGATCCCGACGACGCTCTCGGGCGCCGAGATGACGCCGCTTCCACCGGATGCCCGCGGGCGTCGAGGGCGCGCGGCTGGTGCGGCCCGGCGCTGGTGCTCGCCGACCCGGAGCTGATGGCGAGCGCGCCGATGCCGGGGCTCGCGGCGAGCGCGATGAACGCGCTGGCCCACGCGCTGGAGGCGCTCTACACGCCGCTGGCCAACCCGGTCGCGAGCATGGCGGCGCTGCGGGCGGCGTCGCTGCTGGCCGACGGCATCAGCGCCGAGCCGCCGACCGCTCGGCGCTGGCGCTCGGCGCGCTGCTGGCGGGCTACGCCTCGGGCTCGACCGGGATCGCGGTGCACCACGCGGTCTGCCAGACGCTCGTGCGGGACGACCGGGACGCCCCACGCGGAGACGAACGCGGTGATGCTGCCGCACTCCGCGCGGCTGATGGACCGAGCGCGCGCCCGAGGCGCTCGGCGGCTTCGCGAGCGCGCTGGGCGGCCGGGACCTGGCCGACCTGGCCGGCCGCTGCTGGGCACACGCCGCTCGCCGCGCTCGGCGTGTCGGAACAGCAGCTACCGAGGGTGGCCGCGACGGTCGCGGAGCACCCTCTGATCGGCAACACACCGCAACCGCCGGGCGAGCAGGAGCTGCTCGAGCTCCTCCGCGAAGCCCTCTGAGGCTACGCGCGCACGTTAACGCGATTGCACGGTTACGTGCGAGCATGGACCGGGCGGCTCCGGCCACCCTTATGCCGCAGTTAAACGCCGGCGCCGCGGCGGCCGGGGGCAGCCTGCGCCGCCGCGGACAGCTTCTGCTGCTGGCGCTCCTTCGTGATCAGCACCACGTTCCACGCCAGGCCGAGCCGCTGCATCGCCCGGATCACCCAGCCGCCCGGGTCCAGCTCCCACCAGCGCAGGCCGTGCAGCGCCGAGCGGGGGAAGGCGTGGTGGTTGTGGTGCCAGGACTCGCCGAACGAGGGCAGCGCGAGCCAGAAGACGTTGGTCGACTGGTCGTCCGTGCTGAAGCGCCGGCGGCCGAAGAAGTGGCAGATCGAGTTGATCGAGAAGGTCACGTGGTGCACCAGGAAGATCCGCACCAGCCCGGCCCAGAACAGCGCGGTCAGGCCGCCGACCAGCTCGCCGTGCGATGCCCCAGCCGGCCAGGAACGGGATCGCCAGGCCGGCGATCACCAGCGGGCCGAACAGCCGGTGCATCACCCGCATGCCGCGGTCCTCGAGCAGGTCGGGCGCGTGCTTGTCCGCGTCCTGGCGGTCGGGTGGTCGAACAGCCAGCCGAGGTGCGCGTGCCAGAGGCCGCGCAGCGTCCCGCCGAAGCCGTCGCCGTGGCCGTGCGGGCTGTGCGGGTCGCCGTCGTGGTCGGCGTGCGCGTGGTGGCGGCGGTGGTCGGACACCCAGCCGATCACGGGTCCCTCGACGGCCATCGAGCCGAACGCCGCGAACAGGTACTCGATCGGCTTGTAGGTCTGGAAGGCGCGGTGGGTCAGCAGCCGGTGGTAGCCGACCGTGATGCCCATGGTGCTGACGAAGTACATGCCGCCGAACAGGAGCAGGTCGCTCCAGCCGATCAGCTTGTTCCACAGCATCGGGATCGCCGCCAGCACCGCGACGAACGGGAGCACCACGGCGACGATGTTCACGGTGCGATGCAGACGGGTCACGACTGCTCGGAGTAGTTGTACCGATCGCTCGCGCGGCATGGCGGACCAGCCGCTGGCAGGCCGCGTCGCCGCGGTCACGGGCGCCTCGTCGGGGATCGGCGCGGCCACCGCGACCGCGCTCTCGCGCGCGGGCGCCACTGTCGCGCTCGCCGCGCGCCGCCGCGACCGGCTCGAGCAGCTCGCCGAGCAGCTCGAGGGCGAGGCGTCGATCCACGAGGTCGACGTCACGCGACGAGCAGCAGGCGCGCGCGTTCATCGAGCCGCGCACGCCGAGCACGGCGCGCTGCACGTGCTCGTCAACAACGCGGGCCTGATGCTGCTCGGCCCGGTCGCGAGGCCGACACCGACGCAGTGGCGCCAGATGCTCGACGTCAACCTCTGGGGCCTGCTGGTCTGCACCCACGCCGCGCTGCCGCTGATCGCGCAGAGCGGGGGAGGGGACATCGTCAACGTGTCCTCGGTGGCCGGCCGCCGCGCCGACGCCGGCGCCGCCGTCTACAACATGACCAAGTTCGGCGTGCACGCCTTCTCGGAGGCGCTGCGCCAGGAGGCGCTCCACGCGGGCGTGCGCGTGACCGTGGTCGCGCCCGGGTTCGTCGACACCGAGCTCCAGGGCCACAACACCGACCCGGTCGTCCTGCAGGCGATGGCCAAGTCGCGCGAGCAGATCGGCGAGGTGCTCGCAGCCCGAGGACATCGCCGACGCGATCGTCTACGCGGTCACGCGCCCGCCGCACGTGTGCCTCAACGAGGTCGTCGTCCGGCCTACCCGCCAGGCTCGCTGAGCCGCCGGAAGGCGACGCCGCGCCACGCGCACGGCGCTGCGCTCGGTCGGGCGCGCGGATCCGCAGGATGCGGTTGTCGGCGTAGGCGATCAGCTGCTTCTTGCTGCGCGTCCACCACGCGCCGGCGCCGCCGTAGGCCGAGTCGTCGCCGACGTGCTTGAGCTGGTACGGGCGCCGCAGCGGGTCCTGGTTGTAGTACTCGAGCTGCTCGGAGAGCTGGTTGTAGAAGCGCAGCTGGGCGCGCGGGGCGGTGTCCAGCACCAGCTCGCACGCGCATGCCGCCGGCCGCGCCAGTCGCAGATCGAGAGGTCGGTCGAGTTGTTCGCGACGCCGGCTCGAGGCTCAGCGCCTGGCCGCCGCAGTAGGCGCGCCACCTCCGAGGCGACAGCAGCGAGCAGGCACGCGCGGCTCTCGCGGCCCGACTCCTCGCGGCTTGCTTCAGCGGCGTCTGACGCGAAGCGCCTCGGTGCGATCGCCGCGGAGGGTCGGAGCCGCCGCACCCGGCGACAGCACGCAGGCAACATACAAACGTCCGTGATAACGTACAGCGCCTCATGTCGGTCAACGGTCACGCCGTTCGGTACCCGGATCCGCCACCTGCGCGAGGCGATGGACCTCTCGCTGCGCGACCTGGCCGAGCGCAGCGGCGTCTCGGCGCCGATGCTCTCGCAGGTCGAGCGCGGCGAGACCAGCCCGACGCTGTCGGTCGCGGAGCGGATCGCCGGCGGCCTGGAGCTGACGCCTGTCGCAGCTGCTGCGCCTGGACGAGACGGACGGCGTGACGCGTCGTGCGCGCCGACGAGCGCCGCCGCGGCGGCGGCTCCGCGGCACAGCTACGAGGTGCTGACGCCGCCGCTGCCCGGCCTGCGCGCCGAGGTGTCGCTGCACACGCTCGCGCCCGGGCGCGTCGACCGGCCGGGCCGGACGACCCGCCCATGCACGAGCCCGGCAGCCGCGAGACCGCGGTCGTGATCGACGGGCCGCTGCGGCTTCGTCTGCGGCGGCCGGCGGCCACGACCTCGACGAGCGGCGACGCGGTGACCTTCGACGCCGACCTGCCGCACCACTTCGAGAACCCAGGGCCCGAGCGACGCGCGCTTCTACGCCGTCGTCGCGGCCGGACTACGCAGGAGCTGAGCGATGCCCAAGACGCTGTTCGACAAGATCTGGGAGGCCCACGAGGTCGCCGAGAGCCTGCTCTACATCGACCTGCACCTCGTGCACGAGGTCACCTCGCCGCAGGCGTTCGAGTCGCTGCGCCTGGCCGGCCGCAAGGTGCGCCGGCCCGACCGCACGCTGGCCACCGCCGACCACAACGTGCCGACCGACGGCTCGACCGCCGCGGCCCAGATCCACGACCACCTCTCGCGCGTGCAGGTCGAGACGCTCGAGCGCAACTGCCGCGGAGTTCGGCGTGCCGATCTACTCGATCGGCTCCGCCCGCCAGGGCATCGTGCACGTGATCGGCCCGGAGCTGGGCGTCACCCAGCCGGGCATGACGATCGTCTGCGGCGACTCGCACACCTCCACCCACGGCGCCTTCGGCGCGCTCGCGTTCGGCATCGGCACGAGCGAGGTCGAGCACGTGCTCGCCACCCAGACGCTCCAGCAGCGCAAGCCGAAGTCGATGCGCATCCGCTACGAGGGCGAGCTCGGCTACGGCGTGACGGCCAAGGACCTGATCCTCGGGACGATCGGCCGGATCGGCGTCGCCGGCGGCGTCGGCCACGTGATCGAGTACGCCGGGCCGCGCGATCGAGGCCTCTCGATGGAGGGCCGGATGACGGTCTGCAACATGACGATCGAGGGCGGCGGCCGCGCCGGGATGATCGCGCCCGACGACACCACCTTCGAGTGGGTCGAGGGCCGCGAGGCGGCGCCCGACCCGCTGCCGCTGGACGAGTGGCGCGCGCTGCGCACCGACGACGGCGCCGAGTTCGACAACGAGGTCGTGATCGACGCCGGCGCAGCTCTCGCCGCAGGTCACCTGGGGGACGACGCCCGGGATGGTCACCGACGTGACCGCGGCGGTGCCCGAGCCGCGCGACGAGGGCGAGCAGCGCGCGCTCGACTACATGGCGCTCGAGGCCGGCACGCCGATGCAGGAGATCACGCTCGACCGCGTCTTCATCGGCTCGTGCACCAACTCGCGCATCGGCGACCTGCGCGAGGCCGCCGAGGTCGTGCGCGGGCGCCGCGTGGCCGCGTCGCGTGAACGCGATGGTCGTGCCCGGGCTCGCAGCAGGTGAAGGCAGCAGGCCGAGGCCGAGGGGCTCGACGAGGTCTTCCGCGCGGCCGGCTTCGACTGGCGCTCGGCCGGCTGCTCGATGTGCCTGGGCATGAACCCGGACATCGCGGCGCCCGGCGAGCGCGTGCGCCTCGACCTCGAACCGCAACTTCGAGGGCCGCCAGGGCCGCGGCGCGCGCTCGCACCTGGTCAGCCCGAAGATGGCCGCCGCGGCCGCGATCGAGGGCCACTTCGTCGACATCAGGGGGTGGGAGTGATGGAGCCGGTCAACGTCGATCGAGGGCGACGTGTCGGTGCTCGACCGCAACGACGTCGACACCGACCAGATCATCCCCAAGCAGTTCCTCAAGCGGGTCGAGCGCACCGGCTTCGGCGAGTTCCTCTTCTACGACTGGGCGAAGGAGCCCGGCTGGGACCTGCCCGCGCAACCCGATCCTCGCGACCGGGCGCAACTTCGGCTGCGGGCTCGTCGCGCGAGCACGCTCCCTGGGCGCTCGAGGACTACGGCTTCAAGGCGATCGTCGCGCCGAGCTTCGCGGACATCTTCTACTCGCAACTGCACCAAGATCGGCCTGCTGCCGGTGCGCGCTGGCCGAGGCGGACGTCAAGGCGCTGATGGCGGCCGGGCCACGCGCGCATCGACCTGGAGGAGCAGGAGGTCGCGTTCGGCGGGCGGCGAGGTCCACGTTCGAGATCGACCCCGAGATCGAAGCGCCGGCTGCTCGAGGGCCTCGACGACATCGGCGTGACGCTCCAGCAGGCCGACGCGATCGACGCGCTACGAGGCCGAGCGCGAGCGCGGCGGGCCGGTCACCACGGCGCTGGCATGAGCGGCGCGACTGGGACGCGGCCACCTACGACCGCGTCTCGACGCCCGCAGGTCGAGATGGCCGCGGCCGGTGCTCGACGCGGCTGCCGCTGCGCGGCGACGAGACCGTGCTCGACGCCGGCTGCGGCTCCGGTCGCGTGACGGAGCTGCTGCTCGAGCGGCTGCCCGCACGGGCGCGTCGTGGCGGTCGACTCGGCGCCCGTCGATGGTCGAGCACGCCCGCGCGGCCCTCGGGCCGAGCGCGCCACGGTCCTCTGCCAGAGCCTCACCGAGCTGGAGCTCGACGAGCCGGTCGACGCCGTCTTCTCGAACGCCGTCTTCCACTGGATCGCCGACCACGAGCGGCTGTTCGAGCGCCTCGCACGCCGCGCTCAAGCCGGGCGGCCGGCTGGTCGCGCAGTGCGGCGGCAAGGGCAACATCGACGCGTTCCGGCGCGCTGGCCGACGAGGTCGCCGCCGAGCCGCCCTACGCCGAGCACCTGGCCGACTTCCGCGGGCCCTGGAACTTCGCCGCGCCGGAGGAGACCGAGGCGCGGCTGCGCGCGCGCCGGCTTCGACGAGGTGCGCTGCTGGCTCCAGCCCTGGCCGGTCGACGCCGGACGACCCGCTCGAGTTCGCCCGCACGGTCTGCCTCGGCAACCACCTCGAGGCGCTGCCCGAGGAGCTGCGCGAGCCCGTACGCCGCAGCGAGGTGCGTGCGCCGCTGCGGCGAGCCGCTGGTGCTCGAGTACGTCCGGCTCAACATCGACGCCGGCGTCGGGCTTCGGTTTCTCGCGCCGAAGCGGGGTAAAGCCGCGCTGTCCGTAGGACTGTCGAGAAACGCGCGGGTACTCATAGCACATCGTCACCACGTTCGCGGCCGCTCGCGGCCGTCGCGCCGGGCACCGCAGCGTGCCTGGGCGCCCGCCGCCACGGCGACCATCCATCCGGGGTCCAGACGGACACCGCCGGCGGCCAGTGCACGGCCAACTTCATCTACACGGCGGGGCGGAACACCTACATCGGCCAGGCGGCGCACTGCGCGAGCACCGGCGCCGCGACCGACACCGACGGCTGCCTGCGGCTCGCTGCCGCTCGGCACCCAGGTCGACGTCACGGGCGCCTCGCGGCCCGGGACGCTCGCCTACAGCTCGTGGCTGACGATGCAGGCCGCGCGGCGAGACGAACGCCGGACACCTGCGCCTACAACGACCTCGCGCTGGTCAAGATCGACCCGGCCGACGTCGGCAAGGTCAACCCGTCGGTGCCCGGCTTCGGCGGCCCGACCGGGGTCGGCGGCGCGTCGGCGACCGGGGACGACGTCTACTCCTACGGCAACTCGTCGCTGCGCTTCGGCATCACGCAGCTGAGCCCCAAGAAGGGCGATCGTCGTCCAGACCGAGGGCAACGGCTGGAGCCGCACGGTCTACACGGTCACCCCGGGCATCCCGGGCGACTCGGGCAGCGGGTTCCTGAACGGCTCCGGGCAGGCGATCGGCGTGCTGTCGCACCGTCGCGCTCGCGCCGCTGCCGGCCTCGAACGGCGTCGGCGACCTGAGCCGCGAGCTCGCCTACGCGCGCGCCCACGGGCTGCCGGACCTCGCGGTCGCCAACGGCACCGAGCCGTTCACGACGGACGTGGTCGGCGCGATCCTCGGCGCGGGCTAGCGGCTCGCCGCACAGAACCAGCGCAATACCCGCGCACGGCCCCACAGCGGGCCGGGTCGCATCAGCATTCGAACCTGTTGCGGCCGCGGGAGACGGCTTGACCCGGCCGCTCCGGACCTTCGAGGACCGGGGCGGCCGGTGTCGTGTTCAGAACCAGTCCTCGGCGCTCGGCGGCATCCGGCGGTTCAGCCAGAGGATCTGCACCGGCACCGACACGAACCACGTCGCGACCGCCAGCCGTGCTGACGAAGGCGATCGGCACCGAGGCGAACAGGAACAGCACCGGCAGCGTCGAGGCGGTGACGCCCCAGCGGTAGACCTCGGCAGGCATCTCGCCCACCACGCAGGCCGTCGTCGTGCGCCCGGCGGAACAGCACCACCTCGAGGCCGCTGACGATCGCGACGATCACGCGTAGCGGCCACCGCGAGCGGTTGTGGAAGTAGTTGCCGAGCAGCGCCGTCGGGAACGGGAGGAAGGCGACGAAGCCGAGATAGATCAGGTCGTCGCTGCCGCGTGCGATGCGCACCGCGGGCGATCGTATGGGAGAGTTCCGCGCCGTGGCCCAGCGCATCGTCACGCTGCCCGGCGACGGGATCGGCCCCGAGATCATGGCCGCCGCCGAGGTCGTGCTGGCGCGGCTCGGGCGACTTCGAGCTCGACGAGCGGCTGGTCGGCGGCGCCTCGATCGACGCGCACGGCACGGCGCTGACCGACGAGGTGCTCGACGCCTGCCGGGGCGCCGACGCCGTGCTGCTGGCCGCCGTCGGCGGCCCCAAGTGGGACACCACCGACCCGGGCAGGCCGCGCCCCGAGCAGGGGCTGCTCGGCCTGCGCAAGGGCCTCGGGCTGTTCGCCAACCTGCGCCCGGTCCGGCCCAGCCCGGCGCTGCTCGACGCGAGCCCGCTCAAGCGCGAGCGGATCGAGGGCACCGACCTGCTGGTCGTGCGCGAGCTGACCGGCGGCATCTACTTCGGCGACCGCGGCCTCGACGGCGACACCGCGCACGACACCTGCGTCTACTCCGAGGGCGAGATCGAGCGGATCGCGCGCGTCGGCTTCGAGCTCGCCCGCACGAAGGTGACCAGCGTGGACAAGGCGAACATCCTCGAGACGTCCCGGCTGTGGCGCAAGGTCGTCGACCGCGTCGGGCGAGGGCGAGGACGTGCCGCTCGAGCACATGCTGGTCGACAACGCCGCGATGCAGCTGGTGTCGCGACCCGCGGAGTTCGACGTGATCCTGACCGAGAACATGTTCGGCGACATCCTCAGCGACGAGGCGGCGATGCTCACCGGCTCGCTCGGGATGCTGCCGAGCGCCTCGCTCGGCGACGGCTCGGGACCGGGGCTGTTCGAGCCGGTGCACGGCTCGGCGCCCGACATCGCCGGCACCGGAAGGGCCAACCCGCTGGCCATGTTCGGCTCGGTGGCGCTGATGCTGCGCCACGGACTGGCTATGGAAGAGCGAGGCCTCTGCCCTAGAATCCGCCGTCGATCGCGCGCTCGGGGATGGCCTCCGGACTCCGGACCTCGGCGGCGACGCAACCACAGAGGCCGCCACCCGGGCGGTCCTCGCGAACCTCTAGGAGCAGTACGTGAACACCGCGGACCTCATCTGGCTGAACGGAGAGTTCGTCGCCTGGGAGGACGCGAAGGTACACGTACTCACGCACGCCCTGCACTACGGCACCGGCGTCTTCGAGGGCATCCGCGCCTACGAGACCGAGCGCGGCCCGGCGATCTTCCGCCACCAGGACCACCTCGACCGCCTCGAGGCGTCGGCGAAGCTCTACTACATGGACCTGCCCTTCTCGAAGGAGCAGCTCCGCGAGGCCACGCACGAGCTGATCGTCCGCAACGGCTTCAAGAGCTGCTACATCCGCCCGCTGGTCTGGCGCGGCTACGGGCCGATGGGCCTCAACCCGCTCGACAACCCGGTCGAGGCGATGATCGCCGTGTGGGAGTGGGGCGCCTACCTCGGCGAGGAGGGCAAGCGCAACGGCGTGCGCGCGCGCGTCTCGTCCTACCGGCGCATCTCGTCCGACTCGCTGATCCCGCACTCCAAGGCGTCCGGCCAGTACCTCAACTCCGTGCTGGCCAAGATCGAGTCGATCAAGGCCGGCTACGAGGAGGCGATCCTGCTCGACGACAAGGGCCACGTCTGCGAGGGCACCGGCGAGAACGTGTTCGTGATCAAGGACGGCGTGATCTACACGCCGCCGCAGACCGCCGGCATCCTCGACGGCATCAACCGCAAGTCCTGCATCCAGATCGCCCGCGACCTCGGCTACGAGCTGGTCGAGCGCGACATCGCGCGCGCCGAGCTGGCGCTGGCCGACGAGGTGTTCCTGACCGGCACGGCCGCCGAGCTGACGCCGCTGCGCGAGATCGACGACATCGCGATCGGCGCCGGCGAGCCGGGCCCGATCACCCGCCAGATCCAGGAGCTCTTCGACGACGCGCTGCACGGCCGCGCGCCGCAGTACGCGGAGTGGCTCGACCTGGTGCCGGTGCCGTCGCGACGTGACGCGATGCCGCAGCCTCCACGCGCCGAGCCCCCAGATGATCACGGTCTACGACACCACCCTGCGCGACGGCATGCAGGGCGAGGGCATGTCGCTCTCGGTCGACGAGAAGCTGCGCGTCGCGCACGCGCTCGACTCGCTCGGCGTGCACCTGATCGAGGCCGGCTTCCCCGCGTCCAACCCGAAGGAGGAGGCGCTGTTCGAGCTGCTCGCGCGCGAGACCTTCGAGACGGCCGAGATCGCCGCCTTCGGGATGACCCGGCGGCGCGACGTCGACGGCCGACGACGACCCGGGGCTGCGGCTGCTGGCCGACTGCTTCGCGCCGGTCTGCACGCTGGTCGGCAAGACCTGGTCGCTGCACCTCGAGAAGGTCACGCAGGTCGACCCGGAGGAGAACCTGCGCATGATCGCCGACTCGGTCGGCTTCCTGGTCGCGCAGGGCAAGCGCGTGATCTACGACGCCGAGCACTTCTTCGACGGCTTCCGCGACGACCCGGACTACGCGCTGCGCTGCCTGCGCGCGGCGGCGGAGGCGGGCGCGGAGAACGTGACGCTGTGCGACACCAACGGCTCGTCGCGTGCCCGCGCAGGTGAGCGAGGCCACCGCGCGGTGGTCGCCGAGCTGGGCGACTCGCGTGCCAGGTCGGCATCCACACGCACGACGACGCCGGCTGCGGCGTGGCCAACACGCTCGTGGCCGTCGAGGCGCGGCGCGCGGCTGGTGCAGGGCACGATGAACGGCTACGGCGAGCGCTGCGGCAACGCCAACCTGGTCACGATCGTCCCGACGCTCGAGCTGAAGATGGGCTACGACTGCATCGGCGCGCGACCGGCTGCGCGCGCCTGACCGAGATCGCGCACCTGGTCGACGAGCTCTGCAACGTCACGCCCAACCCCAACCAGCCCTACGTGGGCGCCAACGCGTTCGCCCACAAGGGCGGCATGCACGTGGCCGGGGATCAACCGCGACGCGCGCACGTTCGAGCACATCGACCCCGCCGACGTCGGCGCCGACCGCCGCGTGCTGATCTCCGAGCTGTCCGGCAAGGGCACGGTGCAGCGCGCGCGCGGACGTGGACGACGAGACCGCCGCGCGCGTGGTCGAGCGCGTCAAGGAGCTCGAGCACCGCGGCTACCAGTTCGAGGCCGCCGACGGCTCGTTCGACCTGCTGATCCGCAAGGAGACGGGCGACTACGAGCCGCTGTTCCGGCTCGAGTCCTGGCGGGCGATCGTCGAGAAGCGCGCCGACGGCCGCGTCGAGACCGAGGCCACGATCAAGATCTGGGTCGACGGCGAGCGCTACGTGCGCACCGCCGAGGGCAACGGCCCGGTGCACGCGCTCGACCGCGCGCTGCGCGACGCGATCGGCGAGCGCTACCCGCACCTGCGCGACATCGAGCTCGTCAACTTCAAGGTGCGCATCCTGGACGAGACGCAAGGGCACCGCGCGCGGTCACGCGCGTGCTGCTCGACGCGAGCGACGGCACCGACACCTGGGGCTCGATCGGCGTGTCCGAGAACATCATCGAGGCGAGCTGGGAGGCGCTGGTCGACTCGCTCGAGGCGGGCATGCTGCCCGCGCGCGTCGAGCGCGCGGCCGCGTCGCAGCGCCGGCTCGGCCGGCGCGCGTGACCGTCGTGATCCCGCTCGCGCAGCCGCTGGTCGGCCCGCGCGAGGAGGAGCTGGTGCTGGAGACGCTGCGCTCGGGCCGGCTGGCGCTCGGCCCGCGCCTGGGCGAGTTCGAGGAGCGGCTGGCCGGGCGTCGTCGGGCACCCGTGTCGCGCGGTCTCGAGCGGCACGGCCGGGCTGCACCTGGCGATCCGCGCGGCCGGCATCGAGGCCGGCGACGAGGTCGTGACGACGCCGTTCTCGTTCGTCGCCTCGGCCAACTGCCTGCTCTACGAGAACGCCCGGCCGGTCTTCTGCGACATCGACCCGCGCACGCTCAACATCGACCCGGCCGCCGCCGCGGCGGCGGTCGCCGAGCGCACCACGGGCCTGCTGCCGGTGCACATCTTCGGCTACCCGGCCGACATGCCGGCGCTCGAGCGGCTGGCGGCCGAGCGCGGCCTGTGGATCGTCGAGGACGCCTGCGAGGCGCTCGGGGCGCGCCACGCCGACGGCGCGCCGGTCGGCGCGCGCGGCAACCTGAGCGTCTTCGGCTTCTACCCGAACAAGCAGATCACGACGGGGGAGGGCGGCGCGGTCGTCTGCCCCGACGCCGGCGCCAAGGAGCGCATCGACTCCGAGCGCAACCAGGGCCGCGCGCCGGACATGGGCTGGCTCGACCACGACCGGCTCGGCTTCAACTACCGCCTCGACGACCTCTCCTGCGCGCTCGGCGTCGCGCAGCTCGAGCGCCTCGACGAGCTGCTCGCCGGCCGCGCGCGCGTCGCGGCGCTCTACGCCGAGGCGCTCGCCGACGTCGAGGACCTCGACGCTGCCCTGCCCGGACGCGGGCGGCGACCGGCGCTCCTGGTTCGTCTACGTGGTCCAGCTGCCCCGCGGCGTCGACCGCGACGCCGCCGTCGCCGCGATGCGCGAGCGCGGCGTCGACACCAAGCCCTACCTGCCGGCGATCCACCTGATGAGCTTCTACCGCGAGCGCTTCGGCCACCGCGAGGGCGAGTTCCCGGTCTGCGAGGACGTGGCGCGCCGCTCGCTCGCGCTGCCGTTCTTCGGCGAGCTGACCGAGGGCGAGGTCGAGCAGGTCGTCGGCGGCGCTGCGCGCGACGTGATCGAGGCTCAGCGGAGCGGCTTGACCAGCGCCACGAAGCCCGGCAGCCCGCGCGCCGCCGGGCGGTAGGCCACCTCCTCGAAGCCCTCGCGCGCGTACAGCGCGCGCGCGCTCGGCGTTGCCCTCGGTGGTGTCGAGCGCGACCGCAGCGCAGGCCGCGCGCCAGCGCCTGGCGCTCCGCCTCCGCGAGCAGCGCGCGGGCGGCGCCGCGCCGCGGAACGCCGGCGTCGGTGGCGAGCGCGTCGACGTAGAAGGCGTCCGCCGGCGGGGTCGGCGCCGCGCGCCCGCCGACCCAGTACAGGCGCAGCGCCGGCGGCCAGCGCCAGGGCGGCGCGCTGCGCAGCGCCAGCCGCAGGAAGGCGCGTCGAGCGCGCGACCGCCTCCGCGACGGGAAGCGCGGCCATCGCCGGCCGCGACGCGCCCGTCCAGCTCGGCCACCCAGACGACCTCCGCGCTCGAGGCGTTGCCGGGCCGGCGCGAGCGAGCGCTCGAGCAGCCGCAGCGCGCGCTCGCGGCCGCCGGCGAAGCGGTCGTACATGTCGGCGGCGCTCTGGTGGAGCAGGCGCGCGGCGACCGGGAAGTCCGCCGGCTCGGCCCGGCGAACCTCAGCCAAGCGCCGCCACCACCGCGCGCAGGCCCTCCTCGAGCGGCGTCGGGACCCAGCCCAGCTCGCGCTGCGCCTTGGCGGACTGCGGGCGCGCGTCCCAGAGGAAGAAGTGCAGCTGGCCCCTGGGGAGCAGCGGCGGCTTGCGCAGGACGCCGCGACCCGGCCTCGCCGGCGGCCGCGAGCGCCTTCGCGACGGCGACGGGCATCACCGGCGGCACCTTGCCGCGGCCGGCGAGGCGCACCGCGGTCGCGGCCAGCTCGCGGAAGCTCATGTGGCCGTCGCAGAGGATGTAGCGCTCGCCGGGCACGCCCGCGCTCGGCGGCCAGCAGCTGGCCGGTCGCCAGGCCGGTCGAGTAGACGCAGGCCCATGCCCGCCCGGCGGGAGCAGCGGCACCGCGGCGCGGTTGCGCTCGATCACCGGTCGCAGCAGCGCCTCGCTCGAGCGACGTGGCGGCGCCGCCCGGGCCCGGCCCGTAGACCGCCGCCGGGTTGACGATCACCAGCTCGATGCCGGTCTCGGCGGCGGCCGCGAGCGCGAGCTCCTCGGCGCGCTGCTTCGAGCGCTCGTAGGCGGTGCCCTTCGGGTAGTCGGCGACCTCGCGACTCGTCGAAGGCGCTGCCGCGGCTCGGCGTGGAACACGTCGATCGTCGACGTGTGGACGACGCGGCGCGCGCCGGCGCGCCGCGGCCGCGCGCACGACCGTCTCGGTGCCGCGCGCGTTGACGCGGTCGAAGATGCCCGGCGTCGGGGACCCACTGCTCGGGCAGGCCCATCGCGTTGAAGACGAGCTCGCAGCCCGCCGCCGCGCGCTCGACCGAGGCGGGGTCGGTCACGTCGCCGCGCACCGCCTCGACGCCCGGCGGGAGCACCGCCGAGGCCGCGCCCGGGTTCGCGCACCAGCGCCCGGACCTCGTCGCCGCGCTCGAGCAGGGCGCGGGCGACCGCGTGCCCGACCTTGCCCGTTGCCCCGGTGACCAGCGCGCGCATGGGCGCGCATCCTAGGCGTCTGAGAGACTGGCGGACCCGATGAGCCGCTTCCGCGACCCCCAGGACCCGCTCTTCCAGGCGCTCAACTCGTCGATCTCGTTCGACTACCGGCTCGCGCCCTACGACCTCGAGCAGTCGCTCGCGCACGCGCGCATGCTCGCCCGCAGCGGGATCATCGCGCGACGACGACCTGGACGCAGATCGAGCGCGGCCTGGCGCAGGTGCGCGAGGAGATCGACGAGGACCGCTTCGTCGTCGCGCGAGGACGACGAGGACATCCACATGGCGATCGAGCGGCGCCTGACCGAGCTGATCGGGCCGGTGGGCGGCAAGCTGCACACCGCGCGCTCGCGCAACGACCAGGTGGCCACCGACGTGGCGATGCTCGTGCGCGCCCACGCGCTCGACGCCCAGGCGCTGCTGCGCGAGCTGATGGCGCACGCTCGTCGAGCTGGCCGAGCGCCACCTCGACTGGCCGCTGCCCGGCTACACGCACCTGCAGCGCGCCCAGCCGGTCTACCTGTCGCACCACCTGCTCGCCTACTTCTGGAAGTTCCGGCGCGACCTGCAGCGCTTCAACTTCTGCCTGACCGCCACCGACGACCTGCCGCTCGGCGCGGGCGCGCTGGCCGGCGTCAACTTCGACACCAGCCGCATGTTCGTCGCGCAGGAGCTCGGCTTCGGCGGGATCGCCGAGAACTCGCTCGACGCCGTCTCCAACCGCGACTTCGTGCTCGACTACCTGAGCGCGGCCGCCACCTGCGCCGGCCACCTGTCGCAGCTCGGCGGCGAGATCGTGCTCTGGTCGACCGCGGAGTTCGGCTTCTGCCGGGTGTCCGACTCGTTCGCGTCGGGCTCGAGCCTGATGCCGCAGAAGAAGAACCCCGACGCGGCCGAGCTGCTGCGCGCCAAGGCGCCGCGCGTGGTCGGCCGACCTGGCCACGCTCCACGGCGTGCTGCACGGCCTGCCGCTCACCTACAACAAGGACCTCCAGGAGGACAAGGAGCCGCTCTTCGACGCGATCGACACGCTCGAGCTGTGCCTGCGCGTGGCGCGCGGCATGCTGGCCGAGATCGAGTTCGACCGCGAGCGCATGGCCGCGGCCGCCTCCGACGAGCTGATCGCGGCCACCGACGTCGCCGACCTGCTGGTGCGCCGGGGCGTGCCGTTCCGCGAGGCGCACGGCATCGTCGGCGGGCTGGTGCGAGCCGCGGTCGAGCGCGGCAAGCGGCTGTCCGAGCTGACCGACGACGAGCTCGCCGAGCTGGCGCCCGCAGCTGCCGCCGGCGGACTTCCGCGCGCTGCTCGAGCAGCGCGCGTGGCTCGAGTCGAAGGTCTCCGAGGGCGGCACGGCGCTCGCCGCGCGTGCGCGAGCAGCTCGCCCAGGCGCGCCACGTGCTCGAGGAGGCGCCGGCGTGAGGCTCGGCGACGACTTCTACGCGCGCTCGGTCCACGAGGTGGCGCGCGACCTGATCGGCTGCGTCGTGCGCCACGGCGAGACGGCGGGCCGCATCGTCGAGACCGAGAGCTACCACATGGAGGAGCCGGCCTGCCACGCCTACGTCGGCCTCACGGCGCGCACGCGGACGCTGTTCGGGCCGCCCGGGCGCGCCTACGTCTACTTCTCGTACGGCATCCACTCGCTGCTCAACGCCGTCTGCGAGCCCGAGGGCGTCGGCGCCGCCGTGCTGATCCGGGCGCTCGAGCCGGTCGACGGGGTCGAGCTGATGCGCGCGCGGCGCGGGCTGGAGCGCGACCGACGAGCTCTGCTCGGGGCCCGGCAAGCTCACCCAGGCGCTCGGGATCGGGCTGTCGCTGAACGGCAGCTCGCTGCTCGACGGGCCGATCGAGGTGCTGCGAGCGCGAGCGCCGAGCCGCGGATCGTCGATCGGCGAGCGCGATCGGCATCACCAAGGCGGCCGAGCTGCCGTGGCGCTTCTGCGACGCGGACAGCCCGCACGTGTCGCGCCCCTGGCCGGCGCAGATGCGCCGCGCCGCGTGATCGCCGCCTAGCCGGCGTGGCTGTTCGGCGTGCACGCCGCCACCGCCGTCGCCGCCGGTCGGCGGCGG
This sequence comes from uncultured Thermoleophilaceae bacterium, assembly GCA_963722245.1. Taxonomy (GTDB): domain Bacteria; phylum Actinomycetota; class Thermoleophilia; order Solirubrobacterales; family Thermoleophilaceae; genus JACVRW01. The sequence continues at coordinate 475,041 of CAVRKM010000008.1, read as the reverse complement.
CGGGTGGGGGTCGGGAGCGGGCTCGGCCGGCGTCGGCGGCTGCTGCGGCGTCTGGGTCGGCGGCTCGGGCGCCGGCGGCGGCGTCGGGCTGCCCTGGCCGCCGCCGCCCGTGCCGCCGCGGTCCGTCGGGCGCCGTGCTCGCGTCGGCTGCTCGCGCCTCGGGGACGGCGTTCGGGTCGACCGTCTGCGTCGGCGCGACCGGCGCCGTCTCGGTGGTCGTGCCGTCGTCCTTCTCGTGCTGGCCGTAGGCGGCGCGCCGCTGCGTCGCGGATCGTGAGCCAGGAGGTCATGAAGTCGTGGAAGATCTCGGCCGGGAAGGTGCCGCCGGCGACCGGGCCGCCGGCGTGCTCGGTCTCCATCGACTGGACCTTGTCCGCGTAGCCGACCCAGACCGCGACGGTCAGGTCGTCGTTGCCGCCGACGAACCAGGCGTCGCCGTAGTTCTCGGTCGTGCCGGTCTTGCCCCAGATGTACTCGTCGCCGACCTGGGCGGCCTTGCCGGTGCCGCTCGTGACCACCAGGTGCAGCATCTCCTTCGCGAGGTCGCCGACCTTCTGCGGAGAACACGCGCACGGCGCGTGACCTCGTTGTTCTCGTCCCGGCCGTGCCGCCCTTGACCTCGCTCGAAGCCGATCGGGCCGAGCTTGTCGGGCGCGAGCGAGCTCGGTCATGCGCTTGCCGTCGTTGGCGATCGTCGAGTAGGCGTAGGCCATCTCGAGCGGCGTCACGCCCTCCTTCGAGGCCGCCGAGCGTCATCGCCGGGTTGGTCGAGAGCTTGGTGCGGATGCCCATCCGCTCGCGCCAGCCGGGCGATCCGCTTGGTGCCGATCTTGAGGCCGAGCTCGGCGAACACCGAGTTGTCCGAGGTCGGCGGTGGCCGACCAGAGCGAGGCCGAGCCGAGGTAGGAGTCCTCGTAGTTGCTCACCACGAACTTCTCGCCGCGGCGAGTCCGGGCACCGGGAAGACCTTCGGCTGCGAGGCCCAGGTGCTGTTCGGGTCGACGCCGTCCGTCGAGCGCGCGGACGAGGATGAACGGCTTGATCGACGAGCCCGGCTGGCGGTGGCCGTTGGTGGCGAGGTTGAACGGCCGCGCGTTGAAGTCCGTGCCGCCGACCATCGCCTGCACCTCGCCGGTCTTGTTGTCGATCGCCACCAGCGAGGCGCTCGGCCCGATGCCGGCGAGGCGGCCCGCTGATCGCCTGCTCGGCGGCCGCCTGCAGCTCCGGGTCGAGCGTGGTCTGGATCTCGCAGGCCGCCGCTGAAGACCTGCGGCGCCGTGTAGCGGTCGAGCAGCTGCCGGGTCACCCAGCTCGTGAAGTAGGGCTGACTCGGAGTCGACGTCGCGGCGGGTCGACCTGGTCCTCGCTCGGGCACCGCCTGCTTGAGCGCGTCCTCGTACTCGCGCGTGCGTGATCATCTTCTGGTCGAGCATGTGCGACAGCACCAGGTCGCGGCGCTGCGCGCGCCGCGACCGGGTGCTGGAGCGGGTCGTACATCGACGGCGAGGAGATCATCCCGGCGAGCAGCGCCGCCTCGGCCGGGCGACAGCACGCGCGACTCGCGCGCGTCGGGGTCGGGCTCGTCCTCCTCGGGCGGTCGGCGGCGGCGCGACCGTCACGCCCGGCGTGCGTTGGTGGCGTCGGCGCGCTCGTCGGGCTCGTCGCCGTCGCCGAAGTAGGTGCGCGCCGCCGCCTCGACGCCGTAGGCGCCGTTGCCGAAGTAGACGGTGTTCAGGTACTGGGTGAGGATCTTCTCCTTCGACCACTTGCGCTCGAGGTGGTAGGCGAGCGCGGCCTCGCGCAGCTTCTGGAAGACCGAGCGGTCGCCCTGGGCCGACAGCGCGTTCTTCACGAACTGCTGGGTGATCGTCGAGCCGCCCTGGGCGGCCTGGCGGCGCAGGACGTCCTGCGAGAGCGCGCGCGCGATGCCCGTGTAGTCGACGCCCTGGTGCTGTAGAAGCGGCGGTCCTCGATCGCGATCACCGCGTTCTTGAGGTTGGGCGAGATCTCGCCCTCGTTGACGAGGATCCGGTTGTGGTTGCCGGTCAGCTTGGCGATCCGCGGCAGCTTGCCGGCATCGAGCTTGCGGCAGTCGGGGCCGCGCGGGTAGAGCACGGAGTTCTCGGCGGCGCGGTACTGGGCCTCGTTCTCGAGCGAGGGCAGGTCGCTGGCGACGGCCATCAGCATCCCGAAGACGGTCGAGATCAGCGCGAGCACCGACAGGCCGAGCACGACCAGCGCGAGCCGCAGCTTCTTGAGCTTCGGCTTGGGCGGCTGCGCGGCGGCTCGGGCGGCGCGCCGTTGCCTCCGGACGCACGAAGCGCGGCCCGTGCGTGGGCGAGGGCTGGATGATGGACGTCGGCGGCTCCTGCATGCTTATCGGACGCCCCGTAGAGGGCTTCCCGCTTGCGTACGGGTGAGAGTAGGCGTCGTGCAGGCGCACCGCCCCGTACGGAGCTCCACCGGGCGCCCAGCGAGCGGCGGCAGTCTAGCATTGGCGCCATGACGGATTCGGCGGGCGAGGCCGCCCGGTTCCTCACC
>CAVRKM010000008.1:0-467500 GCA_963722245.1 uncultured Thermoleophilaceae bacterium | reverse complement strand
CAAGTAGAGAATACTAAGGTGATCGAGATAACCCTCGTTAAGGAACTCGGCAAAATGGCCCCGTAACTTCGGGAGAAGGGGCGCCCCGGTAGGGTGAAGGTCTTCGCGGCCGGAGCCCGAGGGGGCCGCAGTGAATTGGTCCAACCGACTGTTTACCAAAAACACAGGTCTCTGCTAAGTCGCAAGACGACGTATAGGGGCTGACGCCTGCCCGGTGCCGGAAGGTTACGTGGAGGTGTTAGCCGCCTTCGGGCGGCGAAGCACTGAAACTAAGCCCCGGTAAACGGCGGCGGTAACTATAACCGTCCTAAGGTAGCGAAATTCCTTGTCGGGTAAGTTCCGACCTGCACGAATGGCGTAACGAGTTGGACGCTGTCTCAACGAGGGGCTCGGTGAAATTGCAGTCTCGGTGAAGATGCCGAGTACCCGCGGCAAGACGGAAAGACCCCGTGAACCTTTACTACAACCTGATATTGGAGTCTGAGGCACCTCGCTCAGGATAGGTGGGAGGCTGTGAAGCAGGGACTGCGGTCCCTGTGGAGCCACCCTTGAGATACCACCCTTGGTGTTTTGGGCTTCTAACACCGCGCCGTGAATCCGGGCGGTGAACAGTGTCAGGCGGGTAGTTTGACTGGGGCGGTCGCCTCCCAAAATGTAACGGAGGCGCGCAAAGGTTCCCTCAGCACGGTTGGAAATCGTGCGTAGAGTGCAAAGGCAACAAGGGAGCTTGACTGCGAGACAGACATGTCGAGCAGGTGCGAAAGCAGGCCTTAGTGATCCGGCGGTAGCAAGTGGAAGCGCCGTCGCTCAACGGATAAAAGGTACTCCGGGGATAACAGGCTTATCGGGCCCAAGAGTCCACATCGACGGCCCGGTTTGGCACCTCGATGTCGGCTCGTCGCATCCTGGGGCTGTAGTAGGTCCCAAGGGTTGGGCTGTTCGCCCATTAAAGCGGTACGCGAGCTGGGTTCAGAACGTCGTGAGACAGTTCGGTCCCTATCTGCCGTGGGCGTTGGAGAATTGAGAGGAGTCGTCCCTAGTACGAGAGGACCGGGATGAACGGACCTCTGGTGTACCAGTTGTCCTGCCAAGGGCACTGCTGGTTAGCTACGTCCGGATCGGATAACCGCTGAAGGCATCTAAGCGGGAAGCCGACCTCGAGATGAGCTCTCCCATCCCCTTGAGGGAGTAAGACCCCTGGAAGACCACCAGGTGATAGGCCGGATGTGTAAGCGCAGTAATGCGCTTAGCAGACCGGTACTAATGGTTCGAGGGCTTGACGGATATTTTGATCCTTCGTGAGTGCGGCCGGCTGTGCAGTTTTCAAGCTCCGGCGAGGGCCGGGCGGCGGCGCTCGGTCTCGCCAATTTTCGGTGGTGATAGCGAGGGGGAAACACCTCTTCCCATTCCGAACAGAGCAGTTAAGCCCCTCAGCGCCGATGGTACTTGGCTCGCAAGGGCCTGGGAGAGTAGGTCGCCGCCGATTTAACTTGGGCCGCCCCTCGGGGCGGCCCGACCTGCTCGTTCTAGACTGCCTCGCGCCATGTCGACCCTCGCGATCGTCCTCATCGTCCTCGGGCGTCCTGCTCGTGATCCTGTTCTTCATCGGCGGCGTGCTCGGGCGTGCGCGCCCGGGCGCGCCACCAGGCGCCGACCTTCGACGGGCACGTGCGGGCGGCCGACGAGGCGCTCGAGCAGGCGCGGGCGCAGCGACAGGGGCTGGCACCGCGACACGATGGAGGCAGCCGCGCACGCGGCGATCGCGCGAGGCTCGCGCCCGGGCTGGACCTACGACGACCTGCAGCTGGTGCTGGTGGACGACCGCCCCGGCGTCGAGGAGGACCGCGCCCACTTCGTGGCGGGCGGCGCCGACGGCCAGGCGCGCGTCGATCCTCGCCCGCCAGGGCGACCGGTGGCTGGCCGAGCGGGTCGACTAGACCGCGAGGCAGAGCTGCTCGCCGCCGGCGACGCACGCGTGGGCGTGGCTTGCGGCGCGGTGCGGTGTGCTCGGCACCCGTGTGCCGCCGCTCGCCGCGGCAGGCCAGCGCCTGCACGGCCTCGGCAGCGCGCACGTCCCGCCCGCAGCCGCCGGGCCGCGGGGGTGGCGGCCGGCGCTAGGCCGGCCGCTCCGCCCGCGACGATGCGGCGGACCGCAGCACGGCCGGCGACGGGAGTCGCCGGCGCCTCCCAGCTGCGGCACGCGCTCAGGAGCGGGGGCGAGGGCACTCGCGGGGCGCAGGACGCCATCGGCGTCCGAGCCGGTACTCGCCGAGCGTTGAGAACTCGACGATCAAGTCGAGCGCCGGCCCGATTCGCTGTCTGAGCTGAGGGAACATGCGTTCGGGAAGGTACGGCGGCGCTCGGATGGAACCCGCGATTTGCTGCAACTTCTCTTGCAACGACGGTCACGTAGGCTGCATCGCGATGCCCGAGCCGTTCCGCCACCGCCTGCGCGTCCGCTGGTCCGAGTGCGACCTCCAGGGCGTGGTCTTCTACCCGCACTACCTGGCCTACCTCGACCACACGGTCACCGAGCTCTGGCGGGCCGCGATCGGTCCGTACAGCGAGATGATCCCGAACCACGGGGTGGACATGGTCGTGGCCGAGGTGGCCATGCGCTACCGCGACAGCGCGCGCTTCGACGACGAGCTCGAGATCTCCGCCAGCCTGACGCGCCTGGGCAGCACGTCGATCACCACGGCCTTCACGATCGAGCGCCTGCCGGACGGCGCGCTGCTGACCGAGGGCGAGCTGCGTCACGTGTTCGTGGATCCAGAGGACTTCGGCAAGCGCGAGATGCCCGAGCAGCGTGCGCGCGGGCCTCGAGCGCTTCGCGGCGCCTGATGGTCCATCTGCGGATCGTCGTGCCCGGGAACATCGCCGAGCAGGTGCTGACGCTGCTGTGCGCGGCGCCCGGGGTGACCAACGTGGTGCACCTCCCCGACGTGGCCCACAAACCCGAGGGTGACCTGATCCTCTGCGACGTGGCCCGCGAGGACGCCAGCCTGATCATCGCCGACCTGAAGGACCTGGAGGTCCAGCACGTCGGGTCGATCGCGGTCGAGTTGATCGACAGCTCGATCTCCGACGTGGCAAGCGAGGCGGAGCACGCGGCGCCCGGGCCTGCCGTCGGACGCCGTCGTCTGGGAGGAGGTCGAGTCGCGGACCTCCGAGCAGACGGAGCTGTCCGTGAGCTTCCCGATCTTCATGATCGCCGCGATGCAGATCGCGGCGGTCGGGATCGTGCTCGATCAGCCGATCCTGATCGTCGGCGCGATGGTGGTCGGACCCGAGTTCGGCCCGCTCGCCGCGATCTGCGTTGGCGCTGGTCGCGCCGCCAGCGGCGGCTCGCGAAGCGTTCGCTGATGGCCCTGGCCGTCGGGCTTCCCGGCCGGCACCTTCTGCGCGCTGCTGCTCGTCGACTCGTGCTGATCGCGGTCGGCGCCTTCCCGGACGCAGTACGGCACCCACGAGTTCACGGACTTCATCTCGAACCCCGACTTCCTCAGCTTCTTCGTCGCGCTCGTGGCCGGCTCGCGCGGGCATGCTCTCGCTGACGTACGGCCAAGTCGGGCGCGCTGATCGGCGTGCTGGTCTCGGTGACGACGATCCCGGCCGCCTCGAACGTCGGGGTCGCGGCCGCCTACGGAGAGTGGGATGCCGCCTGCGGCGCCGCGCGAGCAGCTCGTGATCAACCTGGCCGGCATCGTCGGTCGCGGGCGTGGTGACGCTGTACGCTCCAGAACCGCGACTACGTCGCTGCGGCCGGCGGGCGCACCTGCGCGAGCGCCGCTGAGCGGCAGCGCTAGAGCGAGGCCCAGATGTCGATCTTCGTGCGCACGCGCGAGATCACCTCGTCGGTGAACTCCGACCGTGCCGGCGTGGCCGCCCAGGTCGGGCGTGCGCACGCCGGTCGCCGTGGCCTCCAGCACCGACTCGTAGATCGCGCGCGAGGCCGTCGTCCTCGCCCGCGTAGTGCAGCAGCGCCGCCGCCGCGAAGATCATCGCCATCGGGTTGGCGATGTCCTTGCCCTGCAGCGCCGGGGCGGTTCCGTGCGGCGCCTCGGCCATCACGGCGCGCGGCTCGTAGTCGTCGTCCAGGGCGAGCAGCACCGACTCGGCGCCCGGCGATCGAGCCGAACAGCGGCATGACCATGTCGGACAGGCAGTCGCCGTCGCGGTTCAGCGCCGGGATCACGAGCGGCGCGTCGGCGGCGCCGGAGATCAGCCCGGCGTAGGTGGCGTCGATCAGCACCGGGGAGTAGGGGACCTCGGGATGGCGCTCGGCCGCGGCGTCCATCTCCTCCTTGAGCATGCCCTCGTAGATCGGGCTGACCGTCCACTTGGGCCCGCCGTACACGCGCCCGTGGATCGTGCTCGGCGGTGCGGAAGCTGTACTCGGCCACCGCGCGGCAGACGCTGCGCGAGATCCGCTCGGTGCGAAAGGCGATCTCGTCGCCGTCCTCGGACTCGCGCCACTGCTCGGCGCCGTAGGCGTCGCCGACGGCCATGCGCACCACGGCGATCGGGTAGTGCACGCCGGCCACGGGCGTCACGCCGGGGATGCGCCGCCCGGTGCGGATGATCACCTTGCCGTCGATCGCCTCGCGCAGCAGGCGGTTGGGGCTGCCGACGTCGTCCGCGCCCTCGGGCGTGATCGTGGCCGCCTTCAGGCCGAAGCGCGCCGCCGCCATCGCCTCGGCCGCCGCCGTGACCACCTCGTTCTTGGTGGCGCGCCGGTTGTCGAGCGACAGGTCGTAGTGCTCCAGCTCGACCTCGACCTTGGTGACCGCCGGGTCGAGCACCCGCAGCGCCTGCTCGAGCAGCTCCTGGCCGGTCTCGTCGCCCTCGAGGACGATGATCCGCAGCGCCATCGCGTTCAGGCTGAGGCCGGGGCCAGCCCGAGCTCGTCCGCGCGCTCCTCCATCGCGGCGATCACGAAGGCCACGTGCTCGTCGAAGTCCACGCCGAGCTCCTCGGCGCCCTCGCGCACCTCGTCGCGGTTGACGCCCGGCGGCGAAGCTCGGCTGCTTGAGCTTCTTCTTGACCGACTTGGGCGTCATGCCGTCGATTCCGGTGGGCCGCACGAGCGCGCAGGCGGCGATGAAGCCGGACAGCTCGTCCACCGCGTAGAGCGTCTTCGCCATCCGGGTCTCGCGCGGGACGCCGAGAAAGCGTGGCGTGGCCCGCCACGGCGTCGATCAGCTCCTGCGGGTAGCCCTTCTGCTCGAACAGCTCGAGGGCCTTGCGCGGGTGCCCGGTGTCGAGGTCCGGGTAGCGCTCGTAGTCGAGGTCGTGGAGCAGGCCGGTGGCCGCGTAGATCTCCTCGTCCTCGTCCCACTTGCGCGGCGTAGGCGACCATGGCGGCCTCGACGCCCAGCAGGTGCTTGCGCAGCGACTCGCTCTGCACCCATTCCTCGACCAGGGCCCAGGCTTCTTCGCGTGAGGGCAGGCACCGGGCAGGGTATCCGGCGCGCAGGCCCGAACCTGCGGTCAGATGGCCTTCGATACCCTTGGCCGCCGGCTCGATCCCGGTACCCGGACGGACCCGCGCATGGAGAAGTTCATCATCGAAGGCGGAGCGCCCCTCTCCGGGACGCTCGTACCCGCCGGCAACAAGAACGCCGCGCTGCCCGCACTCGCCGCCACGCTGCTGACGGCCGAGGAGGTCGTGCTGCGCAACGTGCCGCGCATCCGCGACGTGGAGGCGATGATCGAGCTGCTCGTGCACCTCGGCGCGCAGGCTGAGTGGCGCGACGAGAACGTGATCGCGGTCAGCTGCGACGGGATCTCCCACACCGAGGTGGACCCCGGCCTGTCCGAGCGCATCCGCGCCTCGTTCCTGCTGGCCGGCCCGCTGCTCGCCCGCTTCGGCAAGGCCGACATGCCGCCGCCCGGCGGCGACGTGATCGGACGTCGCCGCCTCGATCCCGCACCTGGACGCCTTCCGCGCCCTCGGCGCCGAGGTGCGCGCCGAGCGCGCCTTCGAGCTGCGCGCCCCCGACGGGCTGCACGCCTGCGACTTCTTCATGGACGAGGCCTCGGTGATGGCGACCGAGAACGCGCTGATGGCCGCGGCGCTCACGCCGGGCTCGACCGTGATCCACAACGCCGCCTCCGAGCCGCACGTGCAGGACCTGGCCCGGCTGCTGATGCAGATGGGCGCGCGCATCGAGGGGATCGGCTCCAACCTGCTGATCATCCACGGGCAGGAGGAGCTCGGCGGCGCCGACTACGCGATCGGCCCCGACCACATCGAGATCGGCTCGTTCATCGCGCTGGCCGCCTGCACCGGCGGCGAGCTGCGCATCCGCGACTGCGTGGCGGACGACCTGCGCATGACCCGGCTCGCCTTCGAGCGGCTCGGCTGCCGGATCGAGTTCGACGGCGACGACGTGGTCGTGCCGGCCGGCCAGCACCTGCGCGTGAAGTCCGACGAGGGCGAGGCCGTCTCCAAGATCGAGGACGGGCCCTGGCCCGCTTTCCCGGCCGACCTGACCAGCATCGCGCTGGCCATCGCCACCCAGGCCGACGGCCTGGTCCTGATCCACGAGAAGATGTTCGAGAACCGCTTGTTCTTCGTGGACAAGCTCGTCTCCATGGGCGCTCGGGTGATCGTCTGCGACCCGCATCGTGCGGTCGTCAGCGGCCCGAGCCGGCTTCACGGCGAGCGCATGGAGAGCCCGGACATCCGCGCCGGCATGGCGATGCTCATCGCGGCGCTGTGCGCCGAGGGCACCTCGGAGATCGGCAACATCCGCCAGATCGACCGTGGCTACGAGCGGATCGACGAGCGGCTGCGGGGGCTCGGCGCGCGCATCGAGCGCGTGGCCACTCGAGCGCGTGCCGGCGTAGCAAGGAGGGCGCGTGAGCCACCCGATCCCGCCGGGCACGCGCGACGTGCTGCCCGACGAGATGCGCGAGCTGCGCGCGATCTCCGAGCCGCATGCGGACCACGTTCGAGGGGGCCGGCTACGGCGAGGTGCACACGCCCGCGCTCGAGTACGAGGACGTGCTGCGCCGCGGCGAGGAGCGCGCCGCCGGCGCCCGCTACCGCACCTTCGACGAGCCAGGGCGACGTGCTGGCGCTGCGCTCCGACATGACGATCCCGATCGCGCGCGTGGTCGCCACCCGCTACGCCGAGGCCGAGCCTCCGCTGCGCTTCTGCTACTTCGCGCACGCCTGGCGCGACGACCGAGCGCGGGGTCGGGGAGCCGCGCGAGTTCCTGCAGGGCGGGATCGAGCTGATCGGCGCCGCACGGCGCCCGAGGGCGAGGCCGAGGTGATGGCGCTCACGATCGCGGGGCTCGAGGAGGCCGGGCTGCGCCGCCACCGCGTCGGCGTCGGCGACGGGTCGCTGTACCGCCGGCTGCTCGCTGCGCTCGGAGGTGCCCGAGGCCGAGCACCTGCCGCTGCTCGAGTGCCTGTCGCGGCGCGACCTCGTCGGCGCTCGAGATGCGCGTGTCCGCGACTCGGCGGGATCGGCGAGCGCGAGCGCGAGCTGCTGGTGCGCCCTGCCCGGAGCTGCGCGGCGGGCCGGAGGTGCTCGAGCGCGCCGACGGCCCGGTCGCGGAGGCCGCGAGGGGCTGCGCGCCCTGCACGAGCTGCTCGCCGAGCGCGGCGTGGCCGACCGCGTGATCTTCGACCTCGGGCTCGTGCGCGAGCTCGGCTACTACACGGGCGCGGTGTTCGAGGTCTACGACCCGGCCGTCGGCTTCGCGCTCGGCGGCGGCGGGCGCTACGACGACCTGCTCGGGCGCTTCGGCCGCTCGCTGCCGGCCTGCGGGGTCGCGCTCGACGTCCAGCGGGTGCACATGGCCCAGGCCGCCGAGGAGGCGCTCGCGATGAGCCTCACGATCGCGGTCCCGCGCGGCGCGCTGCTTCGACGGCGCGCTCGACCTGCTCGACGCGCTCGGGCGTCGACACCGGCGAGGTGCGCGCCAACGACCGCAAGCTGCTGTTCGAGGACGCCGGCATCGTGACGATGCGCCCGTCCGACGTGCCCACCTACGTGGAGCACGGGTCGGCCGACATCGGCATCACCGGCAAGGACGTGCTGCTCGAGCAGTCCCACCGCAACGTCTACGAGCTGCTCGACCTCGGCTTCGGCCGCTGCCGCATGGTCGTGGCGGCGCCGCGAGGGCGGCGACCCGATCGGCTCGGCGCTGCGGCGCCTGGGCCGCGTGCGGATCGCGACCAAGTACCCGCGCATCGCCGAGCGCACACTTCGCGGACACCGGCCGCCAGGCGGAGATCGTCGAGGTGAAGGGCTCGGTCGAGCTGGCGCCGCTGACCGGCCTGGTCGACGGCATCGTCGACCTGACCGCCACGGGCACCACGCTGGCCGAGAACGACCTGCGCGTGGTGGAGGAGATCGCGGTCTGCACGGCGCGGCTGATCGCGAACCCGGTGGCGCACAAGCTGAAGGCGGAGGAGATCGACGCGATCGTCGAGCGGGTGCGGGCGCGATGATCGTCGATCGCCGGCGAGCCGGGCTGCGATCGGCGCCGCCGCCGCGGCCGGAGCGAGCGACGTGGCGGAGATCCTGCGCGCCGGTGCGCAGCCGCGGCGACGACGCGGTGCTCGACCTACACGGAGCGCTTCGACCACGCCGAGCTCGGCGCCGGAGCAGCTGCGCGTCGACGCCGCGCGAGCTCGAGGCCGCGCTCGGCGTGCTCGAGCCGGCCGTGCTGCGACGGCGCTCGCAGCGCGCGATCGCCAACGTCCGGGCGGTCGCCGAGGCGCAGCTGCGCGAGCCGGCGGCGGTGGAGCTCCCCGAGGGCCAGCGCGTCGAGGTCGGCGAGGTCCCGGTCGGCGCGAGCGGGCGTCTACGTGCCCGGCGGCCGCGCGCGCCTACCCGTCGACGGTGGTGATGTGCGCGATCACGGCGCGCGGTCGCGGGTGTCGAGCAGATCGCCGTCTGCGCCCCGCCGGGCCCCGGCGGGCAGGCGCACCCGGTGATCCTCGCCGCGTGCGTGCTGTGCGGCGTGACCGAGGTCTACCGGATGGGCGGAGCGCAGGCGATCGCCGCGCTCGCCTACGGGACCGAGAGCGTCGCCGACGGTCGACGTGATCGTCGGGCCCGGGCAACGCGTACGTGCACGGAGGCGAAGCGCCAGGTGTTCGGCGAGGTCGGGCATCGACGGCCTGGCCGGGCCGAGCGAGCTGGTCGTGGTCGCCGGCGGCGGCGCCGATCCCGAGCTGATCGCGCTCGACCTGCTCGCCCAGGCCGAGCACGGCGCGGACAGCCCGGCTCTGGCTGATCTCGCCGGACGCCGGCGCTGCTCGACGCCGTGGTCGGCGCGCGTCGAGCGGCTGGCGCCGGAGCGGCCGAGCGTCGCGGACGCGGCAGCTGCGGCGCTGGCTCGCGGCCGATGCGCGCGACGCGGCGCTGCCGGCTGGCCGAGCAGCTCGCGCCCGAGCACCTCGAGCTCGTGGGCGACGAGGCCGAGGCGCTCGCCGGCCGGGTGACGCGGCGCCGGCTGCGTCTTCGTCGGCGCGAGCGCCGGCACGGCCTTCGGCGACTACGTCGCGGGCTCCAACCACGTGCTGCCCACCGGCGGCGCCGCGCGCTTCCAGAGCGCCCTGTCGCCGGCCACGTTCCGGCGCCGCATGGCTCGCGTATCCTTGCCCGGCGAGGCGGCTGCCCGCCTCGCCCCCGCAGGCGCCGCCCTCGCTCGCGCCGAGGGCTTTCCCGTGCACGCCGAGTCCATGGAGCGCCGAGCGTGAGCCGCACCGCCCACATCCACCGCGTCACCGGCGAGACCGACGTCTCGCTCTCGCTCGGCCTCGACGGGACCGGCGCGGGCGAGCGCAGCACCGGCGTCGGCTTCTTCGACCACCTGCTCGACGCGCGTCGCGCGCCACGGCGGGCTCGACCTCGACGTCGGTGTCGAACGGCGACCTCGAGACCGGGCCCGCACCACACCGTCGAGGACACCGGCATCGCGCTCGGCCAGGCGCTCGACGCAGGCGCTCGGCGACCGCGCCGGGCATCGCCCGCTTCGGCCACGCCGTCGTGCCGATGGACGAGGCGCGCGCGTCCTGCGCGATCGACGTCTCCGGGCGGCCGTTACACGGAGCTTCGAGCGGCGACTTCCCCGCCGAGCGCGTGGCCGACTTCGACACCGACCTCGCCGAGGAGTTCTTCCGCGCGGTCGCCAACGCCGCCAAGCTGACCCTGCACGTGAGCGTCGAGGCGGGCACCAACCCGCACCACATGGTCGAGGTCGCGTTCAAGGCGTTCGCCCGGGCGCTGCGCCAGGCGATCGCCGTGGATCCGCGCGTCCAGGGGGTGCCCTCCACCAAGGGCCTGCTGTGATGGACCGCGGCGCGTGGCCATCCTCGACTACGGCATGGGCAACCTGCGCTCGGTCGACAAGGCGCTCGAGCACGTGGGCGCCCAGCCGGAGCTGACCGCCGACCACGCGCGCGTGCGCGAGGCCGACGCGATCGTGCTGCCCGGGGTGGGCGCGATGCCGAAGGCGATGGAGCGCGTGCGCGAGCTCGGGCTCGACGAGCTGCTGCGCGAGCGCGTGGCCGCCGGCGTGCCCGTGATCGGCCTCTGCATGGGCATGCAGCTGCTGTTCGAGTCGACGACCGAGCTGGGCGGCGCCGAGGGGATCGGGCTGCTGCGCGGGCCGGTCGAGCAGCTGGACGCGCCCAAGATGCCCCAGATCGGCTGGAACGCCGGTGTCGTGGAAGCGCGCCAGCGTCCTCAACGACGGGCTGCCCGACCCGTGCGCCTTCTACCACGTCAACTCGTTCGCGCCGCGCCCGGCGAACGCCGAGGACGTGCTCGGCACGGCCGAGTACGGCAGCGAGTTCGTCAGCGTGGTGGAGCGGCCGCCGGTGTACGGGCTGCAGTTGCACCCCGAGAAGTCGGGTCCCGACGGGCTGCGCCTGCTGGCGAACTTCGTCCGCAGCGCGGCATGATCCTCCTGCCGGCGGTGGACATCCGCGACGGCAAGGCCGTCCGGCTGCGGCAGGGCCACTTCGACGAGGAGACCGTCTACGCCGACGACCCGCTCGAGGCCGCGCGCTCGTTCGTCGAGGCCGGGGCGCGCTTCCTGCACGTGGTCGACCTCGACGGCGCGCGCGAGGGCGAGCCGGTCAACCTCCACCACGTCGAGCGCATCGCGCGCGAGCTGGACGTGCCGGTGGAGTTCGGCGGCGGCCTGCGCTCGATCGCGTCGATCAGGCGCGCGCTGAAGGCCGGGGCGGAGCGCGTGGTGCTCGGCACCGCCGCCTTCACGGACCCCGACCTGCTCGACGAGGCGCTCGCCGCGTTCACCGCGCGCGTGCTGGTGGGGGTCGACGTGCGCGGCGGGCATGGTGTCCGTCTCCGGCTGGACGCGCGAGACGCAGATGCGCGGCGAGGACGCGATCGGCCTCATGCAGACAGCGCGGCGTGACCCGCTTCGTCTACACGAACGTCGACCGCGACGGGATGCTCGAGGGCCCCGACCTCGACGAGGTCCGGCGCGTCGGCGAGGCCGTGCGCGGGCGCTTCCTCTACTCGGGCGGCATCGGCGTCGCTGGAGGACCTGCGAGGCGCTGCGCGACCTGCGGCTGGTCAACCTGGCCGGCGTGATCTCCGGCAAGGCGCTCTACGAGGGGCGCTTCGGCGTGGCCGAGGGCCAGGCGGTCGCTGGATGTCCTGATGCTGCTGCGCCGCGTGATCCCCTGCCTCGACGTCGACAAGGGCCGCGTGGTCAAGGGCGTGGAGTTCGTGAACCTGCGCGACGCCGGCGACCCGGTCGAGCTGGCCGTGCGCTACCAGGACGAGGGCGCCGACGAGATCGTCTTCCTCGACATCACCGCCTCGCACGAGCGGCGCGAGACCGTCGCCGAGCTGGCCCGGCGCTGCGCCGACGACGTCTTCATCCCGTTCACGATCGGCGGCGGCGTGCGCTCGGCCGAGGACGCGCAGGCGGTGCTCGACGCCGGCGCCGACAAGGTCTCGGTGAACTCCGCCGCCGTGGCGCGCCCCGAGCTGCTCGGCCGAGCTGGCCGACGGTGTTCGGCGCCCAGTGCGTGGTGCTGGCGATCGACGCCCGCCGCGAGGCGGACGGCTCGTACGGCGTGTACGTGGAGGGCGGGCGCCGGCCCGTCGGCCGCGACGCGATCGAGTGGGCGCGCGAGGGCGTCGAGCGCGGGGCGGGGGAGATCCTGCTGACGAGCATGGACCGCGACGGCACCGAGGACGGCTACGAGCTCGAGCTGACCCGCGCGGTCGCCGACGCGGTCGACGTGCCGGTGATCGCCAGCGGCGGCGCCGGCGACGCTCGACCACCTGGTCGAGGCCATCGACCGAGGGCGGGCGCCGACGCCGTGCTGTGCGCGTCGATCTTCCACTACGGCCGGCACACGGTGCGGGAGGCGAAGGAGCGGATGCGGGCGGCGGGCATCCCGGTGAGACTGTGAGGCCGTGACCGCACGCCGTCGCCGACCTCCGCGAGCGCATCCGGCGCCTGCCCGGCATGGACCGCCTGCTGCCCGCGCTCGAGGGGCTCCCGCCCGCCTACCTCGTGGGCGGCGCGGTGCGCGACCTGCTGCGCGGGCGGCAGTGCCGTCGACCTGGACCTCGCCGTCGAGGGTGACGCGCGCTCGGTGGCGCGCACGCTCGCGGAGCGCCTGGGCGGCACGGCGCGCGAGCACGAGCGCTTCGGCACCGCCACCGTCCGGGCGCCGACCTCGTCTTCGACCTGGCCACGACCCGCAGCGAGACCTACGACGCGCCCGGGGCGCTGCCGCGCGTGGAGCGCGGCCACGCTCGACGAGGACCTGCGCCGGCGCGACTTCACGGTCAACGCGATGGCGGTCGCGCTCACCGGCGACCGGCTCGGCCAGCTGCACGACCCCCACGGGGGCCTGGCCGACCTCGAGGCCGGCCTGGTGCGCATCCTGCACCCGAGCTCCTTCCTCGACGACCCCACGCGGCTGCTGCGGGCCGTGCGCTACGAGACGCGCCTGGGCTTCCGCATGGACGAGGACACCGAGCGCGCCGCGCGGGCGGCCGTTGCGGCGGACGCGCTCGCGACCGTCTCCGGCGCGCGCATGCGCGACGAGCTGATGGACCTGCTCGCCGAGTACGAGGCGCCCGCCGCGGTCGAGCGCATGCGCGAGCTCGGGCTGGACCGTGCCCTTCACGCAGTCGCTCGCGGTCGATCCCGAGCTGGTGGCCTCGGCCTCGCTCGGGGCGGCGGCGATCGGCGCGGACCGCGGGCTGGCGTCGCTGGCGGCGCTCGTGGCCGGCGCGCCCGAGGAGCTCGATCCCTGGGTGGCCGACCTCCAGCTCGAGGCCGCGCGAGCGCGACGCCGTGTCGCGCGCGGCGCGGGCCGCTGCGGGGATCGTCGCCGAGCTGCGCGCGCGCGAGCGCACGCCGTCGGAGCTGCGCGACCTGCTCGGCGACGAGCCGCCCGAGGCGCTGGCGCTCGCGCTGGCGCTGGGCGCGCCGGCGGAGCCGATCCTGCGCTGGGTGACCGACCTGAGCGGCGTGCGGCTCGAGATCGGCGGCGACGACCTGCTCGCGGCCGGCGTGCCGGAGGGCCCCGCGGTCGGCCGGGCGCTCGAGGAGACGCTGCGGCGCAAGCTGGACGGCCTCGTGCGCGGCCGCGACGAGGAGCTGCGCACCGCCCTGGAGCTGGCGCGATGATCGACGCGCTCGAGCTGCCCGGCGCGCGGGCGATCTTCTCGACCCGCCAGGGCGGGGTGAGCGAGGGCCCGTACGCGTCGCTGAACCTGGGCATCCTCACCGACGACGAGCCGCGATCGCGTGATCGAGAACCGCGTGCGGCTCGCCGTGGCCGCCGAGCTGGACCCGGCGCGGGTGGTGATGGGCTGGCAGGTGCACGGCACCGAGCTGCGCGAGTGGGAGGGGCCGGATCCACAGGCCGCCTACGCGCAGCCAGGCGACAGGAGCTGCCGCGCGTCGACGGGCATCTCACCGCCGAGGCCGGGATCGGGCTGCTCGTGCTGGTGGCCGACTGCTACCCGGTGGCGCTCTCGGACGGCAAGCGCGTCGCGATGCTGCACTGCGGCTGGCGCCCGCTGGCCGGAGGCATCGTCGAGAAGGCGGTGGCGGCGTTCGACGCGCCGCCGGCCGCCGCCGTCGGGCCCGGCGTCGGGGGGCTGCTGCTACGAGGTCGGGCCCGAGGTGGCCGAGCGCTTCGAGGACGTGCCGGGCGCGGTCGCCGGGCGGATGCTCGACCTGCGGCGGGTGATCGCGGCGCGAGCTGGAGGCGGCCGGTGTGCGCGAGGTGGCACCATCGACCGCTGCACGAGCTGCGAGGCCGACCTGTACTTCTCCCACCGGCGCGACCGGGGGCTGACCGGAAGGCAGGGCGGGCTGTGCGTGCTGAACGGGTGAGGGAGAACCTCGAGCGGGTGCGGGAGCGGATCGGGCCCGACGTGGAGATCCTGGCGGCCACCAAGTACGTCGCCGCGCAGGACCTGCCGGCGCTGGCGGAGGCCGGCATCGAGCTCGTCGGCGAGAACCGCGCTCAGGACCTGCTCGCCAAGCAGGAGCGCCACCGCGACCTCTTCACCTGGGACTTCATCGGCGCGCTGCAGAGCCGCAAGGTGAAGGACATCGCGCCGAGCGTGCGGCTGATCCACTCGGTCGCCTCCGAGTCGGCGCTGCGGCGGCTGGAGCAGAGTCCCGCCCGGGAGGTGCTGATCCAGGTCAACGTGGCCGGCGAGGAGTCGAAGGAGGGCATCGACCCGGGCGAGCTGGCGGGCTACATCGAGCGCTGCCCGTGTCCGGTGACCGGCCTGATGACGATGCCGCCGTTCACCGAGGACCCCGAGCACAACCGGCGCTACTTCGCGCGCCTGGCGGAGCTGGCGGCCGAGCACGACCTGGCGCGGCTGTCGATGGGCACGTCGCAGGACTACGAGGTCGCCGCCGAGGAGGGCGCGACGATCGTGCGGCTCGGCAGCGTGCTCTACGGCTAGGTCTTGCCCGGGTAGCCCACGCGCTCGAAGAAGTCCGCGATCACGCGCGACAGCCGCGCGCCCTGCCATGCGAGCGGGGACTTGCCCTCGTCCTCGACGACCAGCTCGGCGTTGGGCAGCAGCCGCGCGTACTCCTCGGCGACCGCCAGCGGGTGCAGGTGGTCCGTCTCGTCGCGGGAGGCCACCATCAGCACCGGCATCTCGACCCCGGCGAGCGCCTCCAGGCCGTCGCAGGCCGCCGAGCGCGGCATCTGCCGCAGCGCCTTGGCCACCTCGAGCGGGTGCTCGTGGCGCTCCATCCGCTGGCGCGCCGCCTCCCGGGCGATCTGCCTCCAGCCCTCGGCGGCGTCTCCCGGCTGGGCCACGTCCACGAAGGCGTCGACGCCGCCCTCCTCGAGCCCGGCGGCCAGCGCGTCCCAGGCCCCGTCGTCGACGTTGCCCGTGCGCGCCTCGCCGTTGTAGGCCGGCGTGATCTGCACCAGCGCCGCGACCCGGTCGGGATGGCGCAGCGCGAACGCCATCGCGGTGGCGGCGCCCATCGAGCTGCCGACCAGCGCCACTCGGTCGACCCCCAGCTCCGCCAGCACCGCCTCGAGGTCCTCGATCAGGTCCGGATAGGTCGTAGCTCGGGCGCGGGGGAGGAGGCGCCGTGACCGCGGGCGTCGTAGGCGATCAGGCGATAGCCGCGCCGCAGCAGGGCACGCGAGCCCTGCACCACGTAGCGGCGCGTGGCCGTCAGACCGTGCAGGAGCACCACCGGCGGCCCGTCGCCCGGCGATCTCGCCGTCCAGGAGCAGCCCGCCGCCGTCCAGGGAGGGACCGCACTACCTGGAAGGATTCGGGCTCCACGAGTCCTACACTGTCACAAGGAGTTTCCCGCTTACGCGCGAAAAGCACGGCTGTATGGCGCTTCGCGACACATGGCATCGCACGCTGGTCTACTTCGGCCTCGCCGAGGAGGAGGACTACCGCGCTACGAGCCGGCCCGCGAGGCCGAGCCCGAGGACGAGCTCGAGGACCGCTACCGCGACCGGCCGAACGTGCGCCGGCTGCAGCGC
Source organism: uncultured Thermoleophilaceae bacterium (assembly GCA_963722245.1). GTDB lineage: Bacteria > Actinomycetota > Thermoleophilia > Solirubrobacterales > Thermoleophilaceae > JACVRW01. The sequence goes on along the minus strand of CAVRKM010000008.1, from coordinate 451,482 downwards.
CGCCGGCGCGACGAGATCGACGACATCTTCGCCGACGAGCCGCGAGGCCCGAGGGAGACGCGCGAGCTGCGCCCGGTCGCGGCAACGGCCGCGGCGGGCGACATCCAGGTGCACCTGGTCATCCCCAAGAGCTTCAACGACGCCCAGCAGATCGCCGACCAGTTCAAGGACGCGATCCCGGTGATCCTCAACCTGCAGGGCACGGACACCGACCTGTCCAAGCGCCTGATCGACTTCGCCTCCGGGCTCACCTACGCGCTCGACGGCGGCATGCAGCGGATCGCCGACAAGGTGTTCCTGCTCACGCCGCGCAACGTCGAGGTCTCCGCCGAGGAGCGCGCGCGGCTGATCGAGAAGGGCTTCTTCAACCAGTCCTAGCCGCCTGCGGCGGTCCCGCCACTCGCCGGTAGAGTCTCGCGGCGATGAAGATCGGCCTCATCGGCGCCGGCAACATGGCCTCCGCGCTCGCGCGCGGGATCGGCGAGCCGGTGCTCGTCGCCGACGTCGATGCCCGCGAAGGCCCAGGCGCTCGCCGCCGAGCTCGGCGGCGAGGCCGTCTCGTCGAACGCCGAGCTGGCCGAGCGCGCCGACGTCGTGGTGCTCTGCCACAAGCCCGAAGCAGCTGGCCGAGGTGGCCGAGCAGGTGGCCGGCCACGCCAAGGCGATCGTCTCGATCCTCGCGGCCACGGACACCGCCCTGCTCGAGGCGGCCTACCCGGACGCCCCGGTCTACCGCTTCATCCCGAACATCCCGGCCGAGGTGCGCCAGGGCGTGCTCTGCTACGTGCCCGGGCGGCTGGCCGCCGAGGGCCCGGAGGACGAGATCCTCGAGCTGTTCGGCCGCGCCGGGGCGATCATCCCGCTCGACAGCGAGCCGCTGATCGAGCCCGCGATGGCGCTGATGAGCTGCGGCCCGGCGTTCATGGCGCTGGTGGCCGAGTCGTTCGCCGACGCCGGCGTCGCCCACGGGCTCCGGCGCGACCAGGCGCTGCGGATGACGGTCGAGACGATGGCCGGCACCGCCGCGTACCTGCGCGAGCACGGCTACGACACGGACGCCGTGAAGGTGCGCGTGGCCACGCCGGGCGGCACGACCGAGCGCGGCCTGATCGCCCTCGAGGAGCACGGCCTGCGCGACGTCTGCCGCGCGGCCGTCGACGCGGTCGTGGAGGCGACCCGCTGATGGAGCCCCTGCTGGCCGTCACCCGCGAGGACGTGGCGCGACTACGTCAACACGCTGGCGCTCGTCTACCTGGTGCTGATCTTCATCCGCATCATCCTGAGCTGGATCCCGCGCATGCCCGTACAACCGCTGGCTGGCCGCGTTCCTGAAGTTCGTGACGGACGTGACCGACCCGTACCTGAACCTGTTCCGGCGCATCCTGCCGCCGGTGCGGATGGGCCCCGGCGCGCTCGACCTCAGCCCGATCGTCGCCACGTTCGTGCTGATCATCGTGAGCAGCGTGGTCGCCAACCTGATCCGGGGGTGACGGTCGTCAGGCCCGGCTGCGGCGGTCGCCACCGCCGGCGTCGTCGTCGCGGTCGACCAGGCGACCAAGCAGCTCGCCGCCACGAACATCGCGATCGGCGACAAGGTCGACGTGATCCCCGGCCTCGACTTCACCAACACGCGCAACACGGGCGTCGCCTTCGGCGCGCTCGAGGGCGGCGGCCTGGTGGTGGCGATCCTGATCGGCGCCTCGCTGCGCCCTGCTCGTCGCCTACTTCGTGGCCAACCGCGAGAAGCCCTGGCTGTGGCTGCCGGTCGGCATGCTGCTCGGCGGCGCGCTCGGCAACCTGGCCGACCGCGCCCGCGAGGGCGCCGTGATCGACTTCATCGACCCGATCGCCTGGCCGGCCTTCAACGTCGCGGACTCCTGCATCGTGATCGGCGTGCTGGTCCTGCTCTAGGTGGTGGAGGGGGGAGAGCGGCGCGCCTAGAGGCGACCGCCGAGGACGCCGGCCTGCGCCTCGACGCCTTCCTGGCCGCGCGCGGGGGCGCCCCCTCGCGCGCGGCCGCCCAGCGGCTGATCGACGCCGGCGCGGTGCAGGTGGACGGCCGGGCGCGGCCCAAGAACCACCGCGTCGCCGCCGGCCAGGTGGTGATGGTCGAGGACGAGCGCTGACGCCGACGGCGCGGCGGAGGCGGCCCCCGACATCGAGGTCGTCTACGAGGACGACGACCTGCTGGTGGTGGACAAGCCGGCGGGGCTCGTGACTCACCCCGCGCCGGGGCACCGACGGGCCCACGCTCGCCGGCGCCCTGCGCGGCCGGGCCGCGGGCGGGCCCGATCCCGAGCGCGCCGGCATCGTGCACCGGCTCGACCGCGACACGTCGGGCCTGCTGGTGGTGGCGAAGACCGAGGAGGCCCACGCGGCGCTGCTCGCCGCCCTGCGCGCCCGCGAGGTCCGGCGCGAGTACCTGGCGCTCGTCGCGGGCCGCCCGGAGACCGAGAGCGGCACGATCGACGCCCCGATCGGCCGCGACCGCTCGCGCCGCACGGTCGTGTCCACGCGCAGCGATCGCCCGCGCGAGGCCGTGACCCACTTCGAGGTGATCGAGCGGCTGCCCGCCACCACGCTGCTGCGGGTGCGGCTCGAGACCGGCCGCACGCACCAGATCCGCGCGCACCTCGCCGCGATCGGCCATCCGGTGTGCGGCGACCCGCAATACGGCGGCCGCGCGTGCGGCCGCGAGCTCGGCCTCGAGCGCCAATTCCTCCACGCGGAGAAACTGATGTTTAGCCATCCACGTACCGGGGAAATCGTCGTGTGCGAGTCCAAACCACCCGTTGACCTGCGTCGTGCGCTCGATGCAGCAAGACGGGAGCCAGTCTCCGGAGGGCCAGACGGGGACTGAAATACAGAGCGAGGCGGCTTTTCAGCCGCCTCGCTTTATTTCTGGGGCTCTATCCTTGCCGCTGTACGGACCCACTAACCCGCCGGACCAGGCGGCCGCGGCCCTGCCCGGGCACCGACCCGGGTCCGCGAGCCGACCGGCGGGAGGCACCACGAACACCGCAAGGGAGTCTTTTCTTTGGCCACTGAGGTAGGCATCAAGGAGCTGCTGGAAGCCGGAGTCCACTTCGGCCACCAGACCCGCCGCTGGAACCCGAAGATGCGCCGCTTCATCTTCGGCGAGCGCGGCGGCATCCACATCATCGACCTGCAGAAGACCGAGCGGCTGCTGCACACCGCGCAGGAGTTCGCCGGCGAGCTGGCCGGCCGCGGCGGCACCGTGCTGTTCGTGGGCACCAAGAAGCAGGCCCGCGACACCATCCGCGAGGCCGCCGAGAGCTGCGGCATGCCCTACGTGAACCAGCGCTGGCTGGGCGGGCTGCTCACGAACTTCCAGACCATCTCGAAGCGCATCAAGCGCCTGCACGAGCTGCGCGAGTGGACCGAGACCGGCAGCATGGACCTGCTGCCGATGCGCGAGCGCATCGGCGCGATCAACGAGCGCGACAAGCTCGAGACGAACCTCGGCGGCGTGGCGGACATGCAGCGCCCGCCCGACGCGATGTTCGTGGTCGACCTCAAGACCGAGGCGATCGGGGTGCGCGAGGCCGTGCGCCTCAAGATCCCGATCATCGGGCTGGTCGACACGAACTGCGACCCGGACCCGGTCGACGTACGTGATCCCCGGCAACGACGACGCGATCCGCTCCTGCCGCGTCGTGATCCAGGCGATCGCCGACGTGGTGGGCGAGCGCTCGGCTCGCTTCCGCGCCGAGGAGGAGGCCGCCCGGCGCGAGCGCGAGGAGCAGGAGCGCCGCGAGGCCGAGGAGCGCGCGCAGCGCGAGGCAGGAGGAGCAGGAGCGCCGCGAGGCCGAGGAGCGCGCCCGGCGCGAGGCCGAGGAGGCCGGCTTCTCCGCCGGACGAGCCCGCCACCCCGAGCGGCACCCGGCCCGAGGCGGTCGCCGGCGCCGCGGCGCCGCGCGAGCGCCGCACGTTCGATCCCGACGACGATTCCTAGCGAGGTAAGAAGTTGAGCACCGCCATTTCGGCACAAGACGTGAAGGCCCTGCGCGACCGCACGGGCGCCGGGATGATGGACGCCAAGTCCGCCCTGCAGGAGTCCGGCGGCGACGTGGACAAGGCCATCGAGATCCTGCGCGTGAAGGGGCAGGCCTCGGCCGCCAAGCGCGGCGAGCGCACCGCCGCCGAGGGCGTGGTCTCGAGCTACATCCACGCCGGCGGCAAGATCGGCGTGCTGGTGGAGGTCGACTGCGAGACCGACTTCGTCGCCCGCACCGAGGAGTTCCAGGACTTCGCCCGCGAGGTCGCCCTGCACGTGGCGGCCGCCAACCCGCTCTACGTCTCCGACGAGGACGTCCCGGAGGAGGACCGCGAGGCCGAGCTGCGGGTGCTGCGCGAGCAGGCGGCGGCCGAGGGCAAGCCCGAGAACGTGCAGGAGAAGATCGTCGAGGGCCGCCTCAACAAGTGGCTCGAGGAGGTCGTGCTGCTCAACCAGGCGCACATCAACGACGAGAAGCACGGCGGCAAGACGCTCGAGGAGCTGCGCGCCGAGCTGGCGGCGAACACGGGCGAGAACGTCGTGGTCCGCCGCTTCGCGCGCTTCCAGGTCGGGGAGGAGTGACGGAACCGGCGTTCAGCCGTGTCCTGCTGAAGCTCTCGGGAGAGGCGCTGATGGGCGATCTCTCCTACGGAGCCGACCCCGAGCGCATCGCGGCCATCGCCAGCGCGATCGCCGGCGTGACCGAGCGCGGCGTGCAGATGGCGGTCGTGGTCGGCGGCGGCAACATCTACCGCGGCCTCGACCGGCGCGGCCGAGGGGATGGACCGCGCCACCGGCGACTACATGGGCATGCTCGCCACGGTCCTCAACGCGCTGGCGCTGCAGGACGCGCTCGAGAAGGCGGGCGCGGTCACGCGCGTGCTGTCGGCGCTGCACATCCGCGAGGTGGCCGAGCCCTACATCCAGCGCCGCGCGATCCGCCACCTCGAGAAGGGCCGCGTCGTGATCTTCGCGGCGGGCACCGGCAACCCGTTCTTCACCACCGACACCGCCGCCGCCCTGCGCGGCCTCGAGATCGACGCCGAGGCGATCCTGATGGCCAAGAACGGGGTGGAGGGCGTCTTCACGGCCGACCCGCGCACGGACCCGACCGCCGAGTTCATCCCCGAGATCAGCCACCAGGAGGCGATCGAGCAGCGGCTCGCCGTGATGGACTCCACCGCGCTGTCGCTCTGCATGGACAACACGCTCCCGATCCACGTCTTCAACATGGACGACGAGCGAAACATCGACCGGATAGTGTGCGGCGAGCGCGTGGGAACCGTGGTGAGGAGCGGATGAACGAACATCATCAACGACTTCCTTGACGAGGCGAAGGCCCGGATGAAGAAGTCCGTCGAGGCCACCCGCGCCGAGTTCTCGACCGTCCGCACCGGCCGCGCGTCGCCGCACCTGCTCGACCGCATCGAGGTCGACTACTACGGCGCCATCACGCCGCTCAAGCAGCTCGCCCAGGTCTCCGCCACCGAGGCCCGGCTGCTCACGATCACGCCCTACGACAAGAACTCGATCAAGACGATCGAGAAGTCGATCCTGGAGTCCGACGTGGGCCTGACGCCGTCCAACGACGGCCAGGTGATCCGCCTGCAGATCCCGGAGCTGACCGAGGAGCGCCGCCGCGAGCTGGTCAAGGTCGTGCACGGGATCGCCGAGCAGGGCCGCGTGGCGGTGCGCAACATCCGCCGCGACGTGATGCACGACCTGCGCGAGCTCAAGAGCGAGGGCGAGGTCGGCTCCGACGACGAGCACCGCGCCGAGTCCGAGCTCCAGAAGCTGACCGACTCGCACATCGGCGAGATCGACACCGCGCTCGCCGGCAAGGAAGAAGAGATCCTGGAAGTGTGACCGCCGCGTCGCGGGCGCGCTACGTCGCGATCATCACCGACGGCAACGGGCGCTGGGCCAAGCAGCGCGGCCTGCCCGTCCTGGCCGGCCACGAGGCCGGGGCCGACGTCGTCAAGGCGCGGCTGAAGGACGCCGTCGAGCTCGGCGTCGAGGAGCTGACCGTCTACTCGTTCTCGACCGAGAACTGGACGCGCCCGCGGGCCGAGGTCGACGGGCCTGATGGCGATGTTCGCCGAGCGCATCGACCGCGAGACGCCCGAGCTCGACGAGGAGGGCGTGCGGATGCGCTTCGTCGGGCGCCGCGAGGGCCTGGACGCGGAGCTGATCCGGCGCATGGACTGGGCCGAGGAGAAGACCGCGGCCAACGAGCGCATCACCCTGTTCGTGGCCTTCAACTACGGCGGCAGGGCGGAGATCGTCGACGCGGCGCGAACCTTCACGGGGGAGACCGAGGACGACTTCCGGCGCCACCTCTACGCACCCGACATGCACGATCCCGACCTGCTGATCCGCACGAGCGGCGAGCAGCGCATCTCGAACTACCTGCTCTGGCAGCTCGCCTACTCCGAGTTCGTCTTCCGCGACGAGCTCTGGCCGGACTTCTCCCGCGAGGCGTTCGAGGCCTCGCTGGAGGAGTACGCCGCGCGGCAGCGCCGGTTCGGGGCGAGGTAGCGGGGCGTGGCAAGCGACAGCGCGGCGGGTCGGACCTCGCGGCGCGGGTGCTGGTCGCCCTGATCGCTGATCGCCGATCGCGATCGTGCTCGTCTGGCAGGGCGGCGAGGTGTTCGCGCTCGGCCTGCTGCGTGCTCGGCGTGATCGCGCTGGGCGAGCTGTACACGCTGATGGGGCGGGTGCGCCCGCCGGCCCTGGCCGGGTTCCTGACGCTGATCGCGCTGCTGGCCGCGGCGCTCTACGGCGAGCCGCGCCACGTGATCATGGTGCTGGTGGCGGCGTTCCCCGTGACGTTCCTGCTCGGCGCTGGTCCGCCCGCGCCGCGCGAACGTCTCGTGGGCGATCGCGGTCGACGATGTTCGGCGTCCTCTGGATCGGCCTGGCCGATGGTGCACGCGATCTGGCTGCGCGAGCTCTCGATCGACGCAGGACGGCCAGACGATCGCCACCGGCATGGGCCTGGTGTTCGACGTGCTGATCGCGACCTTCGTCGGCGACACCTTCGCCTACTTCGTCGGGCGCGCCTACGGGCGCGTGCCGTTCGCGCCGCTGATCTCGCCCAACAAGACGATCGAGGGGCTGGTCGGCGGCGTGGTCGGCGGGACGCTCGCGTTCTGGTGCGCCGGCCTCTACCAGGACTGGCTGACCGGCTGGGACGCGCTCCTGATCGGCTTCCTGGTCGCGATCACGGCGCCCGCTGGGCGACCTGTTCGAGTCGCTGATCAAGCGCGACCTCGAGGTCAAGGACACGGGCACGCTGTTCGGCGCGCACGGCGGCGTGCTGGACCGCCTGGACGCGGTGCTGTTCACGATCGTGGTGGGGTACTACGCGGCCGTCGGGCTGGGCTACGGGTAGAACGGCAGCGGCAAGGGGGTGGGGGCCAAGCCGCCCACGCGCCTCCGGCGCGCTCCCCTCTGATATGCTGCTTTTTTACACCGCCCTAGAACTGCGGCGGCGCCCCGAACATCTCCGGCACGCGCGTGGCCAGCGTCAGGTCGCCCTCGACGCCGAAGCGCCCGAGAAGAGCAGCTCCTGCGGGCTCGACCTCCTCGGCGACCAGGCGCGCGAAGTCGGGCACGCTCAGCTTGAACGTGATCGCCGGTGAGCCCTCGACGCCGGGTACCGCCGTCGCCGCGCCGTCGTGCACGCGCACCGTCCAGCGCGAGGGCGCCTTGCCGTTGCCGGGGTGGGCCAGCTCGTAGGCGATGTCGCCCTCGAAGCCGAAGGCGAACTTCGGCTCGAACTGCCTGGCCATGCCGGTGAAGATCGCGCGCTGGGCCAGCTCGCTGCCGAAGCGGCGCTCGAGCTGGGCGTCGCTGGCGCCGCGGACCAGGCGCGCCATGCGCCTGCTGGCCGCCGCGCTTCAGCGAGCGCGCGCCTCCTCGCCCAGGCTCGGCCGGCGGCGCCGCAGCCGCCCTGCGCCGCGCCGAGCCGCGCGCTCGAGCTCCGCCGCCTCGTCGATCACGTAGCCGGGCGGCGCCTGGCGCGGCGGGCTCGCGGCGGGCCAGCGCGCGCGCTCGATCGCCGGCGCGAGTCGCTCGGCCTTGGCCGCTCGCGCTGCTCGCGCTCGAGCGGCGAACTCCGGGATCACCCGCTCGCGCGAACAGCTCGAGGCTCTCGCAGATGTGCTCGTGGCGGTTGGGGCCGGCCTGCAGCACGAAGATGACCTGGTCCACGCCGACCGCCTCGTAGCGGCGGCACAGGTCCAGCACCTGCTCCGGCGTGCCGATCGCCCCGCGCAGCGAGCCCGAGCCCGTGCTGCATGATCTTCACGGCCAGCGGCGCCGCGTCGGGCGTGACGATGCGAGCGCGCGAAGCCGCGCTCGTCGCGGTTGGCGAGGAACTCGTCCCAGACGACGGTGCGCCCCGGCGGGTGCTGGCCCATGCCGTAGTAGTGGGCCAGCGAGTAGCCGAAGAAGTGGGCGCCGTCGATGCCGCGGTCGATCGCGGTCGCCTCGTCCTCGTGCAGCATCATCGGCAGGACGACCGCGACGTTCGGGTTCACGCTCGAAGCCGACCGGCACGCACTCGTCGGACTCGATCAGCTCGTAGTACTCCTCGACCCACTTGCCGGCGTCCTCGGGCTCGACGAACGAGAAGGAGAGCGCGCCGATGCCGTTGCGCGCGGCGAACTGGATCGTCTCGCGCCGGCTGCAGGCGACCCACAGCGGCGGGTGCGGCTTCTGGAGCGGCTTCGGGACGACGTTGCGCGGCGGCATGCTCCAGAACTCGCTGTCCCAGCCGGCGAACGGCTCCTCGACGAACATGCGGGCGATCGCGTCCATCGCGTCCTCCCACATCTCGCGCTTGCGAGTGCGGTCGATCAGGAAGCCGCCCAGCTCGGCGCGCCGAGGACGACTCGCCGGTGCCGAACTCGACCCGCCCGTCCGAGACCAGGTCGAGCGTGGCGACCCGCTCCGCCACCCGCGCCGGGTGGTTGACCGCCGGCGGGATCTGCACGATGCCGTGGCCGAGCCGGATGCGCTCGGTGCGCGCCGCCGCGGCGGCCAGGAAGACCTCGGGCGCGGACGAGTGCGAGTACTCCTCGAGGAAGTGGTGCTCGACCTCCCAGACGTAGTCGAAGCCGAGCCGGTCGGCGAGCTCGACCTGGGCGAGCGCGTCCTTCAGAAGCGCGTGCTCGGAGCGCCGCTGCGTCCCACGGCCGCGGGTTCTGGTGCTCGTAGAAGATGCCGAAGCGCATGTCGGGCGCGATTCTCTCAAGCCGCGGACCCATTTGCCCGATGTTCTCGGGGTGGAGCCCGCCGGGGAATCGCTGCTGCGCCAACGTCCGGTCCGGCAGGGTCGGAGCGCGAGGCGCTGCTGCGCGTCGCCGCCGCCGCGGCGGGCGCCCACGACCTCGAGGAAGTGCTCGAGGTGGCCGCCGAGGAGGCGCGCGCGGCGATCGGCGCGGCCTCGCTCTCGGTGAGCCGCTGGGAGCGCGAGCACGGCCGCGCTGCGGACGATCATCAACGTCGGCGAGCTCGGCCCGGGGGAGGAGCGCTACCCGGCAAGCCGAGATCTACCCGCTGCGCGAGGACCGCGCCGCCGAGCGCCTCATGCTCGAGGGCCGCGCCTACTTCAACTCCGTCGACTCGCCCGGGCATCGACGAGGTCTCCGCCAAGCGGCTGCACGTGGCTCGGCAAGGAGTCCGAGGTCGGCGTGCCGATCCTCGTCGAGGGCGAGGCCTGGGGCGAGGTCTACGCGACCACCGCGCCCGGCCAGCCGCGCTTCCGCGGCGAGGACGTGCGCTTCCTCGAGACCGTCGCCGGCCAGCTGGCGGTGGCGATCGGGCGCGCCGAGCTGTTCTCGCGCGTGTCGCGACTCGCCTACGAGGACCCGCTCACCGGGCTCGCCAACCGGCGCGCCCTCGAGGAGCGCCTGCAGCGCGCCGTGGCGCGCGCCGCCGAGCGCCAACGCCGCTGGCGGTGCTGCTCTGCGACGTCGACGAGCTGAAGGCGATCAACGACGAGTCCGGCCACGACGCCGGCGACCGCGCGCTGCAGCGCGTCGCGGAGGCGCTCGTGGCGGCGGCGGCCGCGCGTCCGGGCAACCTGGTCGGCCGCCTGTCCGGCGACGAGTTCTGCGTGGTCATGGAGGGGGCGACGCTCGAGGACGCCCGCGAGCTGGCCGGCGCGACCCTCGCCAACCTGGAGCAGGAGGACGGCGGCGTCCTGATCTCCTGCGGCGCCGCGGCGCTCGGACGCGGCGTGGACGACCCTCGCCGAGCTGATGCGCGCCGCCGACGCCGCGCTCTACCGGGCCAAGCGCAACGGCGGCGGCCAGATCTTCACGGCCGGGTCGCGGGCGTCCGGACGTCGCGCCGCGTCCCGAGCGCCGCACGCTGCGGCGCACGACTCAGGAGCGCGTGCGCGACGCCGTCCACGAGCTGACGCCGCGCTTCTGCGGCGACCTGGCTCGACGAGGGGCCGCTGCGAGCGCATCGAGGCGGTGGCCGTGGCGCTCTCGGAGGCGCTCAACACCGCCGCCTGGGCGATCTCCTTCGCGCCGGTCGGCGGCGACACGATCCACACGGTCGTCCATCGCCGACGAGCGCGACAAGCGCCTCGAGGGCCTGCACCTCGGGCTCGACAACGAGGTCTACTCCGTGGACGAGTACCCGGCCACCGCGGCCCTGCTGGCAAGCCGGCGCGGGCGCGTTCGTCGCCCGACGTCGACGACCAGACCGCCGACCGCGCCGAGCGCGCGCTGCTCGAGCTGCTGGGCCGCACGAGCGTGCTGGCCGCCGCGGCCGCCGACCACGATCAGACCTGGCTGCTGGAGCTGTACGCGGACGACCGCACCGCGCCGCTCGAGGAGGGGCTCGTGGAGGCTGCCCTGCTGGTGCGCGCGGCGATCCCGCCGCGCTCGGCCCGCAAGGGAGCGACGCTGCGCGAGCGCTGGGCACGCCAGGTCGAGCTCTCCAACGCGCTCGGCGCCCGGCTGGCCGAGGAGACCGCCGGGCAGACGATGGTCGAGGCCGCCGGTCGACGAGGTGCACCTCGCGATGGGCGGCGAGGCGACCGCGCTGGTCCGCGTGCGCGACGACGGGCTGCTCGAGCATGGTCGCGGGCGCTGGGCGTGTTCGAGGACCTGAGCTGGCCGAGTTCACGATGCCCGCCGACCACGGCCTGGTCGGCCGCTGCCTGCGCGAGCGGCGCGTCGTGCTGCGCTCGCGACGTGACGCGCGAGCCCGACTACACGCACCACGCCTGACACGCGGGACGTGCGCTCGGAGCTCGACGTGCCGGTGCTCGTCGACGGCGAGCCCTGGGGCGCGATCACGGTTCAATCGACCCTGTCGAGCGCCTTCGACGAGGGCGACGCGAGCATGCTGCGCGCGGCCGCCCACCAGCTCTCCGCCGGCCTGCGCGCGGCGACTGCTGCACGAGCGCCTCGAGCGCGCCCAGCTGCGGCACCGCGGAGGCGCTCAAGGCCGCCCTCGACGCCCGCGTCGCCGCCACCGCCGAGCACGCCGCTCCGCGCTGGTCCAGCGCTGCGAGGCCGTCGGGCGCCGGCTCGAGATGGACGAGGCGGAGCTGGCCGCGCTGCGCTACGCGGCGACCCTCCACGACATCGGCGAGCTGGGCGTGCCGGAGGCGATCCTGAACAAGCCCGGCCCGCTCACCGACGAGGAGCGCCCCGCCATGCGAGCGTCACCCGCTGATCGGCGAGGGGATCCTCTCGCCCCTCGAGTTCCTCGCGGACGCCGTGCCGCTGGTGCGCGCCGCCCACGAGCGCTGGGACGGCACCGGCTACCCGGACGGCCTGGCCGGCGAGGAGATCCCGCTGGGCGCGCGCATCCTGTTCGCCTGCGACGCCTACGACGCGATGACCACCGAGCGGCCCTACCGCCCGGCACTGGCCGCCGAACAGGCCGAGCAGGAGCTGCGACAGGGTGGCCGGGAGCGCAGCTGGATCCGCGCGTCGTCGAGGCGCTCCTCGGCGTGCTCGACGCCGGCTCCTAGACTGAGCCGGGTGCGCAGAGTCGTCATCGTCGGGTCCACGGGCTCGATCGGCACCCAGGCGCTCGACGTGGTCGAGCGCAGCCGAGAGCTCGAGGTGGTCGGGCTGGCCGCCGCGTCCAGCTGGGAGCTGCTGCTCGAGCAGGCGCGCCGCTTCGGCGTCGAGCGCATCGCGCTGGCCGATCCCGACGCGGCCGCCCGGGCCGGCGAGCACGCCGCGGTGCTGGCCGGCGCCGAGGGGCTCGTCGAGCTGATCACCGACTCCGACTGCGACCTGGTGCTCAACGCGCTGGTCGGGCTCGGCGGGCCTGGGGCCGACCGTGGCCACGCTCGGCGAGGGCATCGACCTGGCGCTGGCCAACAAGGAGAGCCTGGTGGTCGGCGGCGAGCTGGTCATGGCGCTGGCCGAGGCCACCGGCGCGCACCTGATCCCGGTCGACTCCGAGCACTCCGCGCTGTTCCAGCTGCTCGAGGGCCAGCGGCCGGGCACGCGTCGACCGGCTGGTGCTGACCGCCAGCGGCGGCCCCTTCCGCGGGCGCACCGACCTGGACGGCGTGACGCGCGAGGAGGCGCTCGCCCACCCGACCTGGGACATGGGCGGCAAGATCACGATCGACTCGGCCACGCTGATGAACAAGGGCCTGGAGCTGATCGAGGCCCACCACCTGTTCGGCGTGCCCTACGACCAGCTCGACGTCGTGGTGCACCCGCAGTCGATCGTGCACGCGCTGGTGCAGCTCAACGACGGCGCCTCGCTGGCGCACCTCGGCTACCCGGACATGCGCGTGCCGATCTCGTACGCGCTGCACCATCCGGAGCGCGCCGACGTGCCGGTGCGCCCCTCGACCTCGCCGAGCTGGGCAAGCTGACCTTCGAGCCGCCCGACGTGCGCACCTTCGCCTGCCTGCGGCTGGCCCGCGAGGCCGCCAGGCCGGCGGCACGGCGCCCTGCGTGCTCAACGCCGCCAACGAGGTGGCGGTGCACGCCTTCCTGCGCGGCGAGCTGTCGTTCACCGGCATCGCGCGCGTGATCGAGTCGACGCTGGCGGAGCTGCCGGCGCAGCCGGTGCGCCACTTCAGCGACCTCTACGAGGCGGACACGCAGGCGCGCGAGGTGGCGCGCGGGGTGGCCGCGTGAGCTGGTTCCTCGCGTTCGCGGGCTTCGCCGTCCTGGTGATCCTGCACGAGCTGGGCCACTTCACCGCCGCCAAGGCCGTGGGGATGCGCGTGGAGAAGTTCTCGCTCTTCTTCCCGCCGACGCTGCGTGAGCAAGAAGGTGGGGGAGACCGAGTACGCGATCGGCTCGATCCCGGCGGGCGGCTACGTGAAGATCAGCGGGATGAACCCCTCGGAGGACCTGCCCGAGGAGGTTCGCGACCGCGCCTACCACGCCCAGCCGGTCTGGAAGCGGATCGTGGTGATCGCGGCGGGCCCCGCGGTCAACCTCGTGGTCGCGTTCGTGCTGCTGTTCGTCTTCTACTTCGCGGTCGGCCCCTACGACGTCGGCGTGGCCGCGATCGAGAAGAGCTACCCGGCCGCCGGCACGCTGCACGTGAACGACAAGATCGTGGCCGTCGACGGCAAGAAGGTGGCGCCGGACGAGCTGACGGACGCGATCTCCGCCCACCGCTGCCCGCAGCGACCCGCCCACGGCGGGCTGCAAGGCGGCGACGCCGGTGCTGCTGACGGTCGACCGCGAACGGCGCGCGCCATCGGATCTCGCTGACACCCGTCTACGACCCCAAGGCGAAGCGCACCCGGATCGGCTTCCAGTACGGCTCCACGACACGCGCGAGAACCTCGCCTTCGGCTCGGCGCTCGACCTGACCGCGAACCGCTACTGGTTCTTCACCAAGGCCACGCTGGAGCTGCCCAAGCGCCTGATCGACCCCCAGCAGCGCAAGGAGATCTCCGGCGCGGTCGGCGCCTACGAGGCCACCCGTCAGACGATCCTGAACCAGTTCGTCGACGTGATCGGCATCCTCGCGCTGATCTCGCTCTCGCTGGCGATCGTGAACCTGTTCCCGTTCCTGCCGCTGGACGGCGGCCACATCTTCTGGGCGATCGTCGAGAAGGTGAGGCGCAAGCCGGTCCCGTTCGCGGTGATGGAGCGCGCGGGCGTGGTCGGCTTCATGCTGGTGATCGTGATCTTCCTGATCGGGCTCTCGAACGACATCGGGCCGGCTGTCGGGCGAAGGGTTCCAAGTTCGTTAGATTCCGCACATGACGGTAAGCACCGCACGCCGCACGGAGCGGCCGGCGGGCCTCGACGCGTCCACCCTCGCCGAGGCCTTCCAGATCACGGCCGCCGCTCATCCCGATCGCACCGCCCTGCGCCTGAAGGACGATGAGTTCGCGATCAGCTGGAGGGAGTACGCGGACAAGGTGCGCCGCGTGGCGGCGGGGCTGGCCGGGCTGGGCCTGCAGCGCGGCGACACGATGGCGATCATGCTCACGAACCGGCCAGACTTCCACTGGTTCGACGCCGCGGCGATGCACCTCGGGGCCACGCCGTTCTCGGTCTACAACACCTACTCGGCCGAGCAGATCCAGTACCAGCTGCAGGACGCCGAGGCGCGCATCCTGGTCACCGAGAAGGCGTTCGTCGACCGCGTGGGCGAGCTCGAGGGGATCGAGCACCTGATCGTCGTGGACGACGAGGACGGCTGGACGTGGAGTCGCACGCCGCGGACGGATTCGACTTCGAGGCGGCCTGGCGCGCCGTCGAGCCGTACGACATCCTCACGCTGATCTACACGTCGGGCACCACCGGTCCGCCGAAGGGCGTGCAGCTCACGCACTCGAACCTGATCTCGGCCGTCCAGGGCTTCGACGAGGTGATCGCGTTCCCGAGCGACGGTCGCGTCGTGTCCTGGCTGCCGATGGCGCACATCGCCGAGCGCGCCTGCTCGCACTACCTGCCGATGATGCTCGGCTTCACCACCACCGACTGCCCGGACCCGCGCCAGGTGGTCGCCTACCTGCCCGAGGTGAGGCCGACCTGGTTCTTCGCGGTCCCGCGCATCTGCGAGAAGCTCAAGGCCGCCATCGAGGCGGGCATCGAGGGCGAGCAGGACGAGGCGCGCAAGCAGGCGACCGAGTGGGCGCTGGACGTCGGCCTGCGCAAGGTGCGGCTCGAGCAGGCCGGGGAGCCGGTCCCGGACGAGCTGCTCGCCGAGCACGCCAAGGCCGACGAGCTGGTGCTGTCCAAGATCCGTGCGGGGCTCGGGCTGGACCAGATCGAGTCGATCAACGTGGGCGCGGCGCCCACTCCGCGCGAGGTGATCGAGTTCTTCCACGCGATCGGCGTGCCGCTGGCCGAGCTGTGGGGGATGTCCGAGACCACCGGCTACGGCACCTGCAACCCGCCCGATCGGATCAAGATCGGCACGGTCGGGCCGATTTCGCCCGGCGTGGAGATCAAGCTGGCCGACGACGGCGAGGTGCTGATCCGCGGTCCTGTGATCACGCCCGGCTACCGCAACCAGCCCGAGAAGACCGAGGAGGCGATCGACGCCGAGGGCTGGCTGTACACCGGTGACGTCGGCGAGTTCGACGAGGACGGCTACCTCAAGATCGTCGACCGCAAGAAGGAGCTGATCATCAACGCGGGCGGCAAGAACATGTCGCCGGCCAACATCGAGGCCAAGGTGAAGGCCGCCAGCCCCGTGATCGGGCAGGTGATCGCGATCGGCGACACGAAGCCCTACAACGTCGCGCTGATCACGCTCGACCCCGACGTGGCGCCCGCCTGGGCGGGCGATGTCGCGGCCGAGGTGGAGCGCGGCGTAGCCGCAGCCAACGAGCAGATGGCGCGCGTGGAGCAGATCAAGAGGTACAAGGTGCTCGCGAAGGACTGGGAGCCCGGGGGCGACGAGCTGACCCCGACGATGAAGCTCAAGCGCAAGCCGATCCACCAGAAGTACGAGAAGGAGATCGAGGCGCTCTACGCCTAGATACCCTTGGGGGGATGGCCTCCAAGCGGCAGATCGACGTGGGCGGGGTGAAGATCGGCGGCGGGGCGCCCGTCGCGGTCCAGTCGATGACGAAGACGGAGACCGCGGACTACGAAGCGACCATGCGCCAGATCCACGCGATCGCCGACGCCGGCGGTGACCTGGTGCGCTGCGCGGTCCCGCGCGACGACGACGTGCGGGCGCTGGAGCGGATCGTGGTCGAGTCGCCGATCCCGGTGATCGCGGACATCCACTTCAACCACACGCTCGCCCTCAAGGCGATCGACGCGGGCGCGCACTGCGTGCGCATCAACCCGGGCAACATCGGCGGCTTCGAGAAGACCGGCGAGGTCGTCGAGAAGGCGCGCGCGGCCGGGATCCCGCTGCGGATCGGAGTGAACTCCGGCTCGCTGCCCAAGCACCTGCACGAGCTGGAGCGCGAGAGCCCGGTGGAGGCGCTCGTGGCGGCCGCCATCGAGCACGTCGAGCTGATGGACCGGCTCGACTTCCACGACTTCAAGGTGTCGATCAAGTCGACCAACGTCCCCAACACGATCGCGTCGAACCGCCTGCTGTCGCAGAGGATCGAGAACCCGCTGCACCTCGGCATCACCGAGGCCGGCACGAAGTGGTCGGGCTCGCTCAAGTCGGCGGTCGGCCTCGGCACGCTGCTGGCCGACGGGGTGGGGGACACGATCCGCATCTCGCTCTCCACCTTCCACGCCGAGGAGGAGGTGAAGGTCGCCTGGGAGATCCTGAAGGCCCTGAAGCTGCGCGAGCGCGGCCCGGTGCTGATCGCGTGCCCCACCTGCGGCCGCCTCCAGTTCGACATGGACACGGTCGTGGCGGACATCGAGGAGCGCCTGCGCGCCTACGACGACCCGATCGAGGTCGCCGTGCTGGGCTGCGCGGTCAACGGCATCGGCGAGGCCTCGCACGCCGACTTCGGCATCACCGGCGCCAAGAACGAGGGCCTGATCTTCGCCCACGGCAAGCCGCTGCGGAAGGTGCCCCAGGATCGTCTGGTGGACGAGCTGTTCGCCGAGATCGACAAGTCGCTGTCCGTGGGCCGAGTGGTGGTCGACGAGGGCAAGGCCGCCGAGGGGGCCCAGTGGCTCTCGAAGATCGAAGAGGAGAACGCGGGCGAGCTGACCCCGGAGCGCCTGGCGGCTATGGAGGCCGCGGCGGCGGCCGGCGACGCTCTGTCGAACGGCCAGGAGCTCCCGATGGCAGGAGCACCGAAGGCAAAGCGAATCGAGCTGGACGAGGCGGCGAGCCCCACCGAGGGGCGCCGCTTCACCCGGGCCTGAGCGGCTCAGGCCACTGGGGTCAGAGGCCGCGCCCGCAGCGCCGCCGTCTGCTCCGCCGCGCTCAGCTCCCGCTCGATCACGCTCGCGAAGGCGGCGACCACGCGCGGGTCGAACTGCGTTCCGGCGCAGCGCCGCAGCTCCTCCAGGGCCGCGGGCTCTCCGATGCGGTGGCGGTAGGGGCGGTTGGTGGTCATCGCGTCGAAGGCGTCGCAAGCGGCCACCACGCGCGCCCCGAGCGGGATCTCCTCGCCGCATAGCCCATCCGGGTAGCCCGCGCCGTCCCAGCGCTCGTGGCTCGAGCGCACCAGGCGCGCCACGCTGCGCAACGCGGGCGCGGCCAGCAGGATGCGCTCGCCGATGATCGTGTGGCGGCGCATGAAGCCCCACTCGGTCTCGTCGAGCGGGCCCGACTTGGCCAGGATGGCGTCGGGGATGGCGATCTTGCCGACGTCGTGCAGCTCGGCCGCCTGGGCCATGTCGTCCAGCTCCTCGCCGGCCATGCCGAGCTCGCGACCCACCGTCAGCGCCAGGTCGGCGGTGCCGCGCAGGTGCACGTGCAGGTCGGGCTGGCGCTCCGACAGGCTGCGCAGCAGGACGTCGCGGGACTGGCGGCCGGCCGATACGCGGCGGTCACCCTTGCGGGCATACATGCGCCGGTCGGCGATCTTCAGCGCCTCGGTCGCCTCCGTGACCTCCACCGGCGCCTCAACGACCCCGTGCGAGGTCGTCACCTCGAAGCCCTCGCCGTGCTCGGCCAGCGCGCGCGACGCAGGCGTCCACCAGCACGTCCAGACCGGCCGCACCGGGGTGCAGCACCACGCAGAACTCGTCGCCGCCGAGCCGATAGGCGTCCCCGTGCCCCTGGACGGCGTCGGCGAGGCGCTCGCCCAGCCGCATCAGCAGGCCGTCGCCGGCCGGGTGGCCGAAAGCGTCGTTGTACTCCTTGAACCCGTCGAGGTCGAACAGGACCAGGGCCACGCGCTGCTCGGGCGTCGCCCTGGGCAGCTGGTCCTCGAGGTCCGCCATCAGGCTGCGCCGGTTGCTCAGGCCGGTCAGCGGGTCCGTGAGCGCCTCCCGGCGGCTGTGGGCGAGCACCCGCTGGTTCTCGACGAACACGAGCGCTGTGCGCACCAGCACCAGCAGCAGCGTCACACCGGCAAGGGTGACCGTCAGCCCGTTGAGCCTGGAGAAGTGGTCGTAGGTCAGCAGGCCCACGGCCCCGACGCCGCAGACGACGGGGACGATGACCACCCGCAGGCTGTGATCCTTGAGGGCGCTGGCGCGCCTGATCGGCTGCCAGGCGGCCAGCCCGACCAGCAGCGAGGAAGCCGGCCAGAGCGCGTTCACCCAGGAGTCGTCCTGCCAGGTGCCGTCGGCGGTCTGGACGAGGTAGATGGCGTCACCGACCGCGTTGAGGGCAAGGCCGAGGCCGAGCACGACCCAGGCGCGTCCCGGGTTCCAGCTCGTGAGGCCGAAGATCGCGGTGATCATGCCGAGAAGGAGCAGGTCGCCGACCGGATAGGCGAGTCCGGTCAGGACGGCGGGGCTGAGATCCCCGGCGCTGCCGTCGTGGATGACCGGCCCGTACGCGAGGGCGGCGGCGAGCGCGGTCGTCGCCACGGCGCCGATCAGCCCGTCCAGCCACAGGCTCGCCGCGGGCGTCGCGCAAGCGCGACCGCACCAGCAGCACGAGCGCGACGAGGGTGGCCGGGTACCAGGTCGAGCCAGAGGCGCATCGGCGATGCTCGGGTAGGGGGCGTTCGGATCGTCCGCGTACACCGCCGTCCAGACGATGTCCGCGGTCGTCCAGCTGACGATCGCGAAGCCGACGATCAGCCACGGCACCCGCTCCTCGCGGATCGCGACCGCCCGCCAGAGGCAGAACCCGGCCCCGGCGAACAGCAGGAAGTTGTAGAGGTAGTCGATGAAGGCCTTGGTCACGTCGGGCCCGCGGCGTTCGTGGCCAGCTGCAGCGTGAGGATCGCCATCAGCGCGCGGCCACGCACCAGCAGATGCGCAGCGCAGAGCGCTGTCGGGGCGAGCCCTCCATGGGTTATAGATCGGCTGTTTTGGGCCGGAGATTTAGCGCGCCGAGGTTATAGTCGCCCCCCGTGACGCGCCTCTCCCGCTACTTCCTGCCGACTACGCGCGAGGATCCCGCCGAAGCCGAGGCGGCCTCCCACCGCCTGCTGGTGCGCGCCGGGCTGGCGCGGCAGGTGGGAGCAGGGCTCTGGACCTGGCTGCCGGCCGGCTGGCGGGCCCATCGCAAGGCCGAGCAGATCATCCGCGAGGAGCTGGACGCGATCGGCGCTGCCGAGCTGCTGATGCCCGTGCTGCAGCCGGCCGAGCTGTGGAAGCTGACCGGCCGCTACGAGATCGACGAGCTGTTCAAGCTGCGCGACCGCCGCGACGCGGAGCTGGTGCTGGCCATGACGCACGAGGAGGTCATCACGACGCACGTGGCGCGCGAGATCCGCTCCTACCGCGACCTGCCGAAGCTGCTCTACCACTTCCAGATCAAGGAGCGCGACGAGCCGCGGCCGCGCGCCGGGGTGCTGCGCACGCGCGAGTTCATCATGAAGGACTCGTACTCCTTCGACCGCGACGACGCCGGCCTCGAGGAGTCCTACCGACTCCATCTCGAGGCGTACGACAAGATCTTCGACCGCACGGGCCTCGAGTGGTACCGGGTCGAGGGGGACGTCGGCATGATGGGCGGCTCCGGCGCGCACGAGTACATGGCGCCGTGCGCGGCCGGCGAGAACGACGTCGCGCGCTCGGACAGCGGTTACGCGGCGAACGTCGAGATCGCGAGCGCCTCGCCGCAGCCGGTCGACGGGCTGCCGCCGGGACTGCCCGGGCCCGAGCCGGTGGAGACTCCGGGGGCCACCACGATCGATGCCGTGACGACCATGCTGGGCGTGCCCCCGGGCGCGCTGATCAAGGCGCTGCCGGTGGTCGTGGAGGACCGCGGGCCCGTGCTGGTGCTCGTGCGCGGCGACCACCGTCTCAACGAGATCAAGCTGCGGAACGCGCTCGGTGCGCCGGCGCGGCCCGCCGAGGCACAGGAGGTGCGCGACCTGTTCGGTACCGAGCCGGGCTACATCGGCCCGATCGGCGCCCAGGTGGACGTGGTGGCGGACGAGGCCCTGCGCGGCCTGCAGGGACTCGTGACGGGCGCGAACGAGCTGGACACGCACCTGCGCGGCGTCGAGCCCGGCCGCGACTTCGAGGCGACCTGGGCCGACGTGCGCCGCGTGGAGCCGGGCGACCGCGACCCCAGCGGCGCCGAGATCCGCATCGAGCCGGCGATCGAGGTCGCCAACACCTTCAAGCTCGGCACGCGCTACTCCGTGCCCCTCGGGGCGAGCTACCTGGACGAGCACGGCAAGGAGCAGCCGGTCGTGATGGGCTCCTACGGGATCGGGCCGGCCCGCATCCTGGCGGCCGCGATCGAGCAGTTCCACGACGAGCAGGGCATCACCTGGCCGCGGGCGCTGGCCCCGTTCGACGTCGAGCTGATCACGCTGGGGAAGGAGGGCGAGGAGGCGCGCACGATCGCCGACGGCCTGTACGACGAGCTGCGCGGCGCCGGGCTGGACGTGCTCTACGACGACCGCGACGGCAGCGCGGGCGAGAAGTTCGCCGACGCCGAGCTGCTCGGCTGCCCGCTGCGCCTGACGATCGGCAAGCGCGGGATCGAGGCAGGCGAGGTCGACGCCCAGATCAGGCGCGGCCAGGAGCAGCGCTCGCTGCCGCTCGACGGCGCCGTCGAGGCGGCCGCGGAGCTGTGGCGAAGCCTCCCCTGACGTTCCGCCGGCTGGTGGGGCTCGACCGCTCCGGCGGTCCGCCCCCGGAGACCCGGCGCGGGGAGCCGCTCCATCCATGGACGATCCCGAACGCGATCGGCGTCGGGCGCATACTGCTGATCCCCGTCTTCCTGGTGCTCGCACTCGATTCGGGCGACGGCCGGGACACCACCGCGACGATCCTGTTCGCCTTCATCGCCGCGACCGACTGGTTCGATGGGATGGCGGCGCGGATCACCGGCCAGTACAGCCGGCTCGGCGCGCTGCTCGACCCGCTGACCGATCGCCTGCTGGTGCTCTCGGGGGCGATCGTGGCCTGGGAGTTCGAGTTGCTGCCGCGCTGGGCCCTGGCCGTGCTCGCCGCTCGCGAGGCGTTCATGCTCGTGCTCACGCAGCTGGCACTCCGCCGCGGCATGGACCTCAACGTGAACATGCTCGGGCGCTGGGCGGTGTGGCCGGTGATGGGAGCGCTCGGCCTCGCGATGATCGTGGAGACCTGGGTGTCCGAGGCGTTGCTCTACTTCGGGATCGCGATCACCCTTGCAGCGACCGCTCTGTACCTGCAAGATGGTCTCCAGGCCTTGCGCAAAGGCTCAACCTCTACTTGAGCATCGGCTATATTCGCTGGCCCCCGACTTGCCGAAAGGATCGCCTTGGACACATTCCCTGATCTCGGAGCCCTCTCCGACCGGGAGCTGAAGGACCTCATCCAGCAGCTCACCGAGGAGGAGCAGGAGGTGTCGTACCGCCGGCGGATCCTGCACGGCAAGATCGACATCCTGCGGGCAGAGCTCGTGAACCGGCTTCGCAAGAAGCACGAGGAGGGCGAGACGGTGATCAGCGGCGCCGACGTCCAGCAGCTGACGGACATCCTCGCCGGCAAGAGCTTCCCGGAGGGAGACGTCGAGTAGCGTGCACTGCCCGGAGTGCGGCTTCGTCAACGCCGAGGGCGCGAACTACTGCCAGAAGTGCGGGGCGTTCCTCGGCGAGCCGGAAGCCGGCAAGAAGCCCGGCGACACGACCGAGGTCTACCAGGTCGACGAGTCCGGGGACCTGAAGGCGGTCGACCTCGAGGAAGTGACTCACGAGGGCGCGACGCTGGTGATCCGGGCCGGGGGCGGGCGCTCCGGGGAGGCCTTCAACGTGACCGGCGAGCGCATGACGATCGGGCGCAGCCCCGAGGCCGAGATCTTCCTCGACGACGTGACGGTGTCGCGCAACCACGCCCTGCTCGTGGCGCGCCGCGACGGCCTCTACATCGATGACCTCGGCTCCCTCAACGGGACCTACGTGAACCGCCGGCGCATCGAGTCGCATCGCCTCCAGAACGGCGACGAGCTGCAGGTCGGCAAGTACAAGCTGACCTACCTGGACGAGCGATGAGCACCGAGGTCGTCAGCGGCCCCCCGCCGCGCAAGGAGAAGGCGCTCACGATCGGGGCCGTCGTGAAGCAGCTCGAGCGCGAGTTCCCCGACATCTCGATCTCGAAGATCCGCTACCTGGAGGACCAGAAGCTGCTCTCGCCGCGGCGCACGCCGGGCGGCTACCGGCTCTACGGGCCCGCCGACGTCGACCGCCTGCGCACGATCCTGCGCCTGCAGCGCGACGAGTTCCTGCCGCTGCGGGTGATCCGCCAGGAGCTGGCAGCCGGCCTGGCCGAGGTGGAGACGCCGCCCGTGCCCGAGGCGCGCGGTCCGCGGCGGGCCACCGTCGCCCTGCGCGGCCCCGGCTCGCTGTACCGGCTCGACGACGTGCTCGAGGACACCGGTGCCGACCAGTCGCTGGTCAAGGAGCTCGAGGACTACGGGGTGATCAAGGGCGAGCGCCAGGACGGCGAGCAGCTCTACGACGACACCGAGCGCGAGATCATCCGCGCTGTCACCGAGCTCAAGCGCTTCGGCGTGGGCGGGCGCAACCTGCGCGTGTTCCGCACCTCGGCCGACCGCGAGGCCGCGCTGCTCGAGCAGATCCTCGCCCCGGCGCTGCGCTCGCGCAATCCCGAGCGCCGCAAGGAGGCGGTCGAGGCCCTCGAGAACCTGGCCGCGATCGCGTCGCACCTCAAGCACCTGCTGCTGATCCGCGACCTGCGCAAGCTCGCGCGCTGACGCTGGACCTCGACCGCTACGTGGGCCGGGTCCCGGACTTCCCCAAGCCCGGGATCCTGTTCTACGACGTCACGACGCTCTTCCTCGAGGCCGAGGCGCTGCGCGAGGTGATCGACCGGCTGGCCGACTACGCCCGCTCGCGCGAGGTCGACTACGTCGTCTCGGCCGAGGCGCGCGGGTTCGTGCTGGGCGGCGCGGTCGCCGCGGCGGCGGGCGCCGGGTTCGTGCTCGCGCGCAAGCCCGGCAAGCTGCCGCGCGAGGTCGTCTCCGTCCAGTACCAGCTCGAGTACGGCGTCGACTCGCTCGAGGTGCACGCCGATGCGGTGAGGGGCGGCGCGCGCGTGCTGGTGCACGACGACCTGCTCGCCACCGGCGGCACCGCCAGCGCCCTGTGCGGGCTGGTGGAACAGGCGGGTGGAGTCGTGGCAGGATGCGCCTTCGTGATCGAACTGGCCTTCCTGGCGGGCCGCGAACAGCTCGCGGACTACGACATCCACTCGCTGCTCGTGTACGACTCGGAGTGATCGTGCGGCGTGAGACGGTGGTGCCGCGGGCGCCCGACGAGGTCTGGCAGGTGGTGAGCGACCCGGATCAGCTGCCGCGCTGGTGGCCGGGCGTGACGCGCGTCGAGGACGCCTCGGCCCAGGCCTGGACGACGGTCCTCACGTCGCCCAAGGGCAAGTCCGTGCGCATGGACTACAGCCGTGTGGAGGCCACGGAGCCGACGCGGCTGGTGTGGCGCCAGGAGGTCGCGGCCTCGCCGTTCGAGCGCATCCTCGAGGAGGCCACGACCTCGCTCGAGCTGGCGCAGACGGAGTCCGGCACGCGCGTGGCGATCGAGCTCGAGCAGAAGCCGCGCGGCTGGGCGCGCTTTGCGCCGCTGCAGTTTCGGGCCGCCGGCAAGCGGCAGGTGGAGGGGGCCGTGGAGGGCCTGGAGAGGCTGTTCGGATGAGGTGGTGGGGGTGGGGCGAGGACGGCCACGACGTGGCTGTGCCTGAGCACGCCCTCGCGCTGCTGCGCTCCGAGCTCGGGATCGACCCGTCCGCGGGCACGCCCCCGGTTGCCCTCGAGGAGGTGCGCCTGCCCGACTCGCGGCTCGACGCGCCGGTGCGCGGCCGGCTGGCCGGCGTCGTGGGGGAGGAGCACCTGCACGACGATCGCGCCGCGCGAGTTGGCCACGCCGCCGGTCGCAGCTACCCGGACCTGGTGCGCCTGCGCACCGGCGAGCTCGCCGGCGCGCCCGACGCCGTGGTGGAGCCGGGGTCGGCGGACGAGGTGCGCGCGCTGCTCGCGGCCTGCGCGGAGGCCCGTGTGGCCGTGGTCCCGTTCGGCGGCGGGACGAGCGTCGTGGGCGGCGTGGAGGCGGTCGCGGACGGCTTTCCGGCGCTGATCTCGCTCGACCTGAGCCGACTCGACCGCCTGATCGCCGTGGACCGGACATCGCTCACCGCGACGCTCGCAGGGGGGCCTGTTCGGGCCGCAGGCCGAGCGCCTGCTGGCGGCCGAGGGCCTCACGCTCGGCCATTTCCCGCAGTCGTTCGAGTTCTCGACGGTGGGCGGCTGGGTGGCCACGCGCTCCGCCGGACAGGCCTCGACCGGCTACGGCCGGATCGACGAGCTCGTCGAGGGGCTGCGCCTGGTCGCGCCGAGCGGGGAGGTGGCCCGGCGCGCGGTGCCCGGCACGGCGGCGGGGCCGGACCTGCGCGAGCTGCTGATCGGGTCCGAGGGGGTGCTGGGGGTGATCTGCGAGGCCACGCTGCGCGTGCGCCCGCTGCCCGGGGCGCGCCGCTACGAGGGGTGGTCGTTCCGCTCGTTCCACGAGGGCTGCGAGGCGCTGCGCGTGATGGAGCAGGCGGACGCGTCGCCCGACGTGGTGCGGCTGTCCGACGAGCACGAGACGCGTCTGTCGCTCGCGCTCGCCTCCACCGGCAGCGCCACCGAGCGCGCCGGGCGCGCCTACCTGCGCATGCGCGGCCACGAGGGCGGCTGCCTCGCGATCATCGGCTTCGACGGCGACGAGGACGACGTCGAGCGGCGCCGGCTGCACACGGGCGCGCTGCTGCGCGGCGGCGGCGGCGTGCGTCTGGGGCGCCGGCCGGGCGAGGCGTGGCTGCGCGGCCGCTACGCGGGGCCCTACCTGCGCGACGCCCTGCTCGACCACGGCGTCTTCGTCGAGACGCTCGAGACCGCGACCTCCTGGAGCAACCTGCCCACGCTGTACGCGGCGGTCGGCGACGCGCTGCGCAAGTCGCTCTCCGAGCGCGGCACGCCGCCGCTGGTCATGTGCCACGTGTCGCACCTGTACCGCTCGGGCGCGTCGCTCTACTACACCTTCCTGGCCCGCCAGGAGCCGGACGCGGCGCTCGACCAGTGGCGCGCGGTCAAGACCGCCGCCTGCGACGCGATCGTGGCGAACGGCGGGACGATCACGCACCACCACGCGATCGGGCGCGACCACGCGCCCTGGCTGAGCGCCGAGATCGGCGCGGTCGGCATCGACCTGATCCGGGCGGCGAAGGAGCGGCTCGACCCGGCCGGGATCATGAACCCGGGGAAGCTGCTGCCCTCGCCGCTAGTGCACGGCGGCCAGCAGCGACGCGTACGACCGCACCAGCAGCGCGCGCTCCTGCGCCAGCAGCGGGTTGGCCGGGTCGCTGCCGGCCTCCACCCACCGGTCTGACACGTCCATCGCCTCGGCGCGCAGCGCCGCGGCCTCGCGCACGCCGCCCGGGTCGACCGCGTAGGTGTAGGCGTACAGGTTCTGCAGGGCGACGATCAGGCCCTCGGTCGGGTCGTCCATCGCCGCGTGCTGGTGCTCGCGGTGCACCCGCCACCACTCGACCTCCAGCTCGGCCGCGCGCACCGGGTCGAAGCTCGCCGACTCGCTCTTGCGCAGCAGCTGGTAGAAGCGCCGCATCAGCGCACGCGCCTTGTCGGGGTCGTTGTCCGGGAAGGGCGCCCACACCATGTTGGCCCGCAGCACCAGCCAGGCGCCGATCAGCGTGCGCGGCCAGCTCATCCGGAAGGCCGACCTGACCAGGCCGACGGAAGCGACCAGGAAGGCGCCCCACTTGCGCCGGTAGTAGGTCTCCCACGCGCGACACTCGAGGCTCCCCACCCGGCGCGGGTCGAAGGAGCGCATCGGGCTGGTTCGCATCTACCCGGTGGAGTTGGGGAGCGGGCGCAGCGTGATGCTCGCCAGGACGGTCGCCGCGCTCGCCCCGGTGCCGGTCTGAATCGGCTTCTTGGCCAGCGTGAGCAGGCCCCGAAGGACCGATTCGCCGGTTTTCACCTGCTGGTCGTTGCCCTGACCGGTCACCGTGACCGCCGTGACGTCGATGTACTTCCAGCTCTTGTAGTCAGCGGGCAGGTTGCCGATCACGCGCAGGTTGCCCTTCTTGTCCGTCGCCGTGGCGCCGAGCGACTTGCGCTTCGAGTCCGAGTCGTAGAGCCAGACCTGGTAGGCCGTGGTACGCGTGCTGGGCGTGAGCCCCGCGGCCTGGACGAGGATCTGAGTCTTGCCCTTGGACTCGGCGATGATCGCCGAGCCCTGGCGCTTGGTGGAGATCGGGCTGCTGCTGGCGCTGGAGTCCGAGCCGCTGTTGTTGTCGTCGCCGGTCAGCAGCCCGATGGGCCACAGCAGCACCGCGACCAGCACGACCAGCGCGGCCGCGGCCGCCGCGAGGAGGCGGCGTCGCTGCACGGTCGTCATGGCGCTCGGCGCGAGCGGGCCGCGCTGCGCGCCCTCGGGCGCGCCGGGGCGAGCCGGCGCGGCCGCGGCCCGGCGCGAGCCGCGCTCACCGTCGGGAATCGCCGGCAGGTCGCCGTTGGGATAGAGCTGCTCGAGCGAATCGAGCAGCGAGCGCGTCCAGCTGCGCGCGGCCTCGGAGCGGCGCAGGTGGCCGCGCGTTGCCGTCGCTCGGGGCCCGCCTGCTGGCCGAGCACGTAGTCGGCCAGCTGGCCGCGCCAATCCTCCTCGACCCCGCGCACGCTGACCGGCGCGAGCTGGACGAGCGCCTCGCGGGCTCGCTCCCGCACGCGCGTCTCGGGGATGCCGAGCATGTCCGAGAGCTCGTCGTAGCTCTTGCCCTGCTGCAGGACGAGCTCGACGATCGCCCTCTGCTCGTCGGAAAGCTGATCGAAAGTGGCCATGTTTGATGCCTAACCCTTCGCGCCCGGCCGAGCCGGGCGCTGCGGGCACCGAACTGTAGTGTGCTCGCCCGTGACTGAAGGCCAGCTTGCGGGCTATCCGGGGGAGGGGACGCTCGACGACGTGCTCGGCTTCGAGCTGCTCGAGGCGACCGGCGACGGCTGCCGGGCGCGCTGCCCGGTGGAGCGCCGCGTGCAGCAGCCGTTCGGCCTGGTGCACGGCGGCACGTATGCGGCGCTGGCCGAGACGATGGTGTCGTGGGCCACGGTGATCGCCGTCGCGCCCGCGGGGAACCTGGCCGTGGGCCAGTCCAACAGCACAACCTTCCTGCGGCCGATCACGAGCGGGCAGCGTGCACGCGGAGGGAACCCCGCGCCACCGCGGCCGGACCACGTGGGTCTGGGACGTGGAGTTCACCGACGACGACGGCCGTATCTGCGCGCTCTCGAGGGTGACGCTGGCCGTTCGCCCCGCTCCGAAGGCCTGAGCCGTGATCACCGTCGAGCAGGTGCGGGCCTTCACGAAGGACCTGCCGCGCTCCTACGAGGTGCTCGTGCACGACCGCGTCAAGTTCCGAGTGGGCCAGATCGTCTTCGTGGCCTTCTCGCGCGACGAGACCGTGATGGGCTTCGGCTTCCCCAAGGAGGAGCGCCACATGCTCGTGGAGACCGAGCCGCACAAGTTCATGCTGCCGCGCGACTCCGACATGCGCTTCAACTGGGTGCTCGCCCGTTGCGAGGAGCTCGACGAGGAGGAGATGCGCGAGCTGGTGCTCGACGCGTGGCGCATGGTCGTGCCGAAGAAGGTCTGGACCGCGCTCAGCGAAGAGCGCGCAGGCGGCGCTGCTGAGCCTCGGCACGAGCCTCGAAGCGGTTCGTGATCGGCAGCCGCCGGTCGCGCCCGAACGCCTTGGTCGAGATCTTGATCCCCGGCGGCGCCTGGCGGCGCTTGTACTCGGCCCTGTCGACCATCCCGATCACCCGCTCGACGTCGTCGCCCGGCAGGCCGCGCCGCACCAGCTCGACCGCGTCGAGATCCTCCTCGACGTAGCCGGCCAGGATCGCGTCGAGCACGTCGTAGGGGGGCAGCGAGTCCTCGTCGCGCTGCTCGTGGCGCAGCTCGGCCGAGGGCGGCCGCTCGAGCACGCTGGCCGGCACGAGCTCGCGGCCCTCCTGCTCGTTGCGCCAGCGCACGAGCCGGTAGACCCAGCCCTTGAAGACGTCCTTCAGCACGGCGAACCCGCCCGCCATGTCGCCGTAGAGCGTCGCGTAGCCCACCGAAAGCTCCGACTTGTTGCCGGTGGCGAGCACCAGCCAGCCGAACTTGTTCGAGAGCGCCATCACCAGGTTGCCGCGGATGCGCGCCTGGATGTTCTCCTCCGCGATGTCGGGCTCGCGCCCGGCGAAGGAGTCCTTCAGCATCGCGTCGTAGGACTCCATCGCGGCGTCGATCGAGATCTCCCTGAAGTCGATCCCCAGGTTGTCCGCGATCGTGGCGGCGTCGGCCCGCGTGCCCTCGCTCGAGTAGGGCGAGGGCATCGAGACGCAGGTGACGCGCTCCGGGCCGAGCGCGTCGGCGGCGATCAGGGCCACCAGCGCCGAGTCGATCCCGCCCGAGATGCCCAGCACCACGTGCTCGAAGCCGTTCTTGTCCACGTAGTCGCGCAGGCCGGTGCGCAGCGCCGCGTAGACCTCGGCCTCGGGATCGAGCAGATCGGCCATCGTGCCGCCGACGGTCTCGCCGCCGCCGGCGACCTCGAGGCTGGCCAGGTGGACGACCGGCGGCTCGGCGACGGGCGTGGCTCGCCGCTGGCGGCGCACGTTGGCGCGGTGGCGCGTGTCGCGCAGGCGCGCGGAGGCGACCTCGCGCGGGTCGATCGTGCAGAGCGTGAGGCTCTCCTCGAACTGGGGGCAGCGGGCCAGGACGCGGCCGTCCTGGTCGACGGCCACGCTGTGTCCGTCGAAGACCAGCTCGTCCTGGCCGCCGACGGTGTTCACGAACACGACCGCGGCGAGGTTGTCGATCGCCCGCTGGACGAGCATCCGCTCGCGGCCGTGCCCGTAGCCGACGCGGTAGGGCGAGGCCGACAGGTTCACGATCACCTGCGCGCCGGCCAGCGCCTCCGTCATCGCGGGCGGCCCCGGCTCCCAGATGTCCTCGCAGATGGTGACCCCGATCGGGATCCCGTTCAGCTCGAAGATCCCGGCCTCGGCGCCGGACTGGAAGTAGCGCTGCTCGTCGAACACGCCGTAGTTGGGCAGGTACATCTTGCGGTAGATGGCCGCGACCTCGCCGTCGGCCAGCACCGCCGCGGCGTTGTAGACGTCCTCGGCGCTCTCGGGGAAGCCGACCAGCGCGACGATGCCGCGCGTCTGGGCGGCCAGCTCCTGGAGCGCAGCCGCGGCGCGGTCCAGGAACGAGGTCTTGAGCAGCAGGTCCTCGGGCGGGTAGCCGCTCAGGGCCAGCTCGGGGAACACCACGAGCGCCGCGCCCTCGTCGCGCGCCTCGGCGATCCGCGCCGCGATCTTGCGTGCGTTGCCGTCGACGTCGCCCACGGTGGGGTTGATCTGAGCGAGCGCGACTCTCAGCAGATCCTGTCCAGGGGCCATATCTCCATTATCGCGACCTAACAGCCCAAACTGAGATCCAGGTAGGGAGCGCCCGCCGCGGGCCGCTCGAAATGCCACCACTCCCGCCAGTAGCCCGAAAAGCCGAAGCGCTCCATGGCGTGCTCCAGCACCAATCGGTTGTGGAGCGCCCGGCCGGTCGCGTTGAGCGTGTGGGCCCTCGTGCTGAGCTCGTCGTAGCGCGAGCCCATGCGCAGGCGCTTGCCGTCGGCGGCGCGCACGAGGGTGAGGTCCACCGCGCTGCCGGTGTTATGGCGGCTGCGGCGGGCGATGTAGGTGCCCACGAGGTCGCCTCGGCCGCTGCGCCGCGCCCAGCGCACGAGCGCCCGTGACGCGCGCGCCGGGCGGTAGGCGTCCAGCACCAGCAGGCCGAGGCCGCTCCGCCGCAGGCGGCGCTGCACGCGGCCCAGGTCGCGGGCCGCTGGGTCGAGCAGCAGCGCCCACTCGCGGCAGTAGCCGGGGAGGCGTCGCCCGGTCAGGTTGTGGGGGGTGAGGTAGGCGAGCTCCACGCGGATGCCAGGCCCGTAGCGGTGCACGTCGACGAGGCCGGCGGCCCGGGTTTCCGGGGAGCCGGCTGCCGCCAGCGCCACCAGGAGCGCGGCGAGCGCGCTCACCTGAAGATGCGCCGCGCCACCCCGCGCAGCGTCTCCGTCCCGTAGTCGTGCGAGGGGTTGCCGTCCGTCAGCACGACCAGCGAGAAGCGCCGGCCGCGACGCTCGAACAGCGCCGCCTCGTGCACCAGGAGCCGCGCCCGGTCGTGCGCCAGCCGCCCTTGAAGAAGGTGTGCCAGCCGCGGCGCAGCGAGAAGCGCGAGAAGCCCCAGCGCTGGTAGGAGACGATCGACGACAGCAGCTTGCGCGCGTAGGAGCGCGAGCGCGGCGGCACGAGCTTGTCGAACACCAGGAAGAACCTGGCCTGGTCGGCGGCGCTGAAGTAGACGTTGGCCCAGTACCCGTGCACGGTCAGGTCGCTCATGTGCGCCTGCTTCGCGATGGCCAGGATGCCCGCGTCGCCGACCCGGCCGTAGACCGAGCTGGCGGCGTCGTTGTCGGACACCTCGATCATCGGCTCCAGCACGGCGCGGTCGGAGGCGCCCGGCAGGTGGTTGCCGAGCTGGCGCAGGCGCGCGACCAGCAGCATCGCCTTCACCACGCTCGCGGTCATGTAGGTCCGGTGCGGGCCGGAAGCCGCGCAGGCGCCCGTGGGTGTCGATCAGGGCGAACGGCGAAACCGCCCGCCCGTGGACGTAGCGCCGCGCCGCCCGCACCCGCCGGGTGGACGGGAACGGCGCGCGGCTCGGCGATCCGGATCGTGCAGCCGTGGCCGGGCCGCGTGACGGCGCGAATCGAGGTCGGCTCGCCCGCGTAGACGTGCAGGCGCTCCGAGCAGCGGTCGGTGGGCGGGTCGAGGACCGAGCAGTTTCCGTCGCAGGGCCGCTGGAAGCTCACGATCCGGTAGAGCCCGGCGCGCGGGTGCAGCCGGACGTGGATCGGCCCCGCGCGCGAGCGGCGCAGCACCACCCGGTGGCCCCGGCGCAGGTGGAGATAGGAGATCGAGCCCTCGATGTAGCCGCCGTGCGACGTGTCGACGCGATGGCTCAGCGTGAGCGTGCCGCGCTGGGTCGGGCGGTCCGCGCCCGCGGGCGCCACGGCGACCACCAGGGCCCCTGCCGCGGCCACGATGACGAATAGACGCCTCTGGGCCACCGCGGGCATGGTGCCATGAGGTGCGGCTTGCCGTACCGACGCAGGGCCCGGCGGCCCGTAGATTTGTCCTGTGACGCGAGCGCCTGGCGGAGGGAGCTGTCGGATCCGCGCACCTACGGCCGGATCGGCTACCTGCTGCTCGCGGGCCTGCTCGGCGCGTTCGAGTTCGTCTTCCTGGTCACGGCGATCTCCCTCGGCGTCGGGCTTGCGGTCACCCTGATCGGCATCCCGATCCTGATCGGCTCGGTGTACGCGTGGGGCGGGCATGGCCGAGGGCGAGCGTCGGATCATCGGCGCGCTGACGGGAACGACGATCCCGAACCCGTACCGACCCGTGCCGGCGCGGGCGGCCGCTGGGCGCGCCTGCGGCCGCGGCTGGCCGACCCGGCCACCTGGAAGGACCTCACCTTCCTGCTGCTGCAGTTCCCGTTCGGGCTGGTCTCGTTCATCGTCACGGCGGTCGTGCTCGGCGTCGGCGCTTCAGGCGCTGACGCTGCCGCTCTGGTACTGGGCGATCCCGGACGGAGTCGACGTCGGGGTCTTCCACGTCGCACCAGCTCTGGGAGGCGCTCGCCCTCGTGCCGGTCGGCGCCGCGGTGCTGCTGCTCGGGATCCCCGCGCTGAGCGCGCTCGGCCGCCTCTACGTCGAGCTACGCGGAGGTGCTGCTCGGCTCGAACCCGACCCGGCGTGACCGCCCAGATGACCGACCTGCGCGACGCGCGCTCGCGCATCATCGAGGCCGCCGACTCCGAGCGCCGCCGCATCGAGCGCGACCTGCACGACGGGGCCCAACAGCGCCTGGTCGCCCTGGCGCTGACCCTGCGCATGGCCGAGAAGCGCGCGGCCGTAGGGCGACGAGCAGGCGGCCGAGCTGGTGCGCCAGGCGGGCGACGAGGCCGGCCTGGCGCTGAAGGAGCTGCGCGACCTCGCGCGCGGCATCCACCCGGCGATCCTCACCAACCGCGGCCTGCCCGCGGCGCTCGACGACCTCGCCGGCCGCGCGTCACGTGCCGGTCGAGGTGGTCGCCGCTCCGGAGCAGCGGCTGCCCGACCAGGTCGAGGCGGCTGCCTACTTCGTCGTCTCGGAGTGCCTGGCCAACATCGACAAGCACGCGCAGGCGACCGGCGCGACGCGTCGCCGTCACGCCGCAGGCCGGAGAGCTGGTCGTGACCGTCAGCGACGACGGGGTGGGCGGCGCGCACGCTCGACGACGGCTCGGGGCTGCAGGGGCTGCAGGACCGGGTCGGCGCGCTGGAGGGCACGCTCGCCGTCGAGAGCACGCCGGGGGAGGGGACCCAGGTGCGGGCCACGATCCCGCTGGTGGAGCGCGTCGAGCCGGCGTCCTTCGGGCACACGCGGCAGCCGCTGCTCAGCGACGCTCAGGCGGCGGAGCTGCAGGAGCACCGGCGCCAGGGGCTGCGCGTGCGCGCCTCGGTGCTAGGCAGCGTGGCGCTGATCATCCTGATCGTCTGGGCTCTCACGGGCGCCCCGAACGCCTGGCCGGTCTGGCCGCTGCTGAGCCTCGGGCTGATCGCGGCGCTGGACGCCTGGGGCGTGCTCGGCACCCCGCCGGCGCGGCACTCGGACCTCGACGGGCGAGCCGGACCCGCGCGCGCGTGCGGCGCCGCCGCGGCGCTGCGCGCCACGGCCGGCAAGCTCGCGATCGTCAACGTGTTCCTGATCGGGATCTGGGTGGCCGCCGGCGCGCGGCTACTTCTGGCCGGCCTGGGTCATGCTCGGATCGGGCGTCGCGATCGCGCTGAAGGCCGCTCCGTGGCGGCACCACCGGATGGAGCGCGTGCAGGGCACGCCCTAGTGGCCCCAGCCCTCCGCCTCTTCGTGGACGACCGTCTCCTCGCCGCGCTCGCCGGTGCGGATGCGGATCGCCTCCTCGACCGGGTAGACGAACACGCGGCCGTCGCCGATGTCGCCGGTGCGGGCGGCCGCCGACGATCGCGTCAACGGCCGCCTCGACCATGCCCGGCGGCACCACCGACTCGACCTTGATCTTGGGTAGCAGCGAGATGTTCGCCCGCGAGCCGCGGTACTGCTCGGTGTAGCCCTTCTGGCGCCCGCAGCCGACCACGTCGCTCACGGTCAGGCCCGACACTCCGAGCCCGTCGAGTGCGTCCTGCACGTCCTGCAGGCGCTCCGGGCGGATGATCGCTTCGATCTTTTGCATCTAGCCCTCCTGGGTCCGGGACGTGAGGGCCGCGAGTCTGGCCCCTGGAGTGTTCGGCGGGTGGTACTCGGATCCTGGCACCGGCATGAACTGCTCGGGGTAGCCCCACATGCCGTGCTCGACGATGTCGAGGCCGCGGCGCTCCTCCTCGACGCTCACGCGCAGGCCGTGGGTGCGCTTGATCACCCAGAAGATCGCGTAGCTGACCACGAACACCGACGTGAACGCCGCCGCGACGCCGAGCGCCTGCCTGCCGAGCTGCTCGAACGAGCCCGTGTAGAACGAGGCCGCCGTCGCCGATCCCGTTGTACGCGGCCAGGCGCGGCGCGGTGAACAGCCCGCAGGAGAGCGTCCCCCAGATGCCGGCCACGCCGTGCGCCGAGAGCGCGCCGACCGGGTCGTCGACGAGCTTGTCGATCGCGATGATGCAGAACACGACTCCGAAGCCGGCGATGCCGCCGATGATCGGCGCCGGCCAGTACTCGACGTAGCCCGACGGCGCCGTGATCGCCACCAGCGCCGCGATCGCGCCGTTGCCGGCCATGCCGATGTCGAAGGTCTTCACGGCAAGCTGGCTCGCCAGCATCGCCCCGAGCACGCCCGCGGCGGCCGCCAGGTTGGTGACCACGGCCACCTCGGCGAAGCGGCCGTCGATCGCGCCCAGCGTCGAGCCGGCGTTGAAGCCGAACCAGCCGAACCAGAGCACCAGCACCGCCAGCCCGACCAGCGGCATGTTGTGCCCCGGGATCACGTTCGGCGTGCCGTCCTTGCCGTACTTGCCGTCACGCGGGCCCGAGCAGCAGCAGCGCGGCCAGCGCGCCCGTGGCGCCGATCAGGTGGACCACCGTCGAGCCGGCGAAGTCCTGCATGTGGACGTTGGCCGCCAGCCAGCCGCCGCCGAAGATCCAGTGGCTGATGATCGGGTAGATCAGCGAGCTGAACACCACCGCGTAGATCAGGTAGGCGCCGAACTTGATCCGCTCGATCGTCGTGCCCCAGACGATCGCCAGCGACACGGCGCAGAAGACGAACTGGAAGAAGAACTTGGCCGGCACCGCCGCCGTCGAGAACGCCATCGCCGGGAACAGGTCCCCGTTGCTGGTGCCGAGGAAGGTGCCCTCCGTGCCCGCGAACCAGCCGGTGCCGCCGAAGGCGAGCGCGAACCCGACCGCCCAGTAGCAGAGCGCCGCGATCGAGAAGTTGGCCAGGATCTTCGGCACGATCGTGCCCACGTTCTTCATCCGCGAGAAGCCGATCTCCAGGAACAGGAAGCCGACCTGCATGAACATCACGAGGATCGCGGCGACCATCACCCAGACGGTCTGAATCGCGGGCCCGGGCTGCCCGTTGAGAGGAGTCTCCATGGCCCTGATGCTCGAATCTGGCGCGCGGGCTGTCTTTCGCCCCCTGTACAGGATTGGGTAGCGCGCGCTTGTACGCCGGGCTAGCTAGGCGCCGTCGTCGCCCACGGCCACCACGCGCGCGTCCACGCAGCGCGCCAGCTCCCGTGGGTCTACCGCGAACAGGCTGTGTGGGTCGCCGGCAGCGGCCCAGACGCGCTCGTGCTCGAGCAGCGACTCGTCGAACAGCACCGGCAGGTCGTGCCCGAACGGCGGCACCCCGCCGATCGCGAAGCCGGTGGCGGCGCGCACCTCGTCGGCGGCCGCCTGGCGCACCTCGGCCACGTCGAGCGCGTCGGCGAGCTTCGTCGTGTCGATCCGATGCCGCCCGGAGGCGACGCAGACGATCGGGTCGCCGTCCGCCACGAACACGATCGACTTGGCGATCTCCGCCTCCTGGCAGCCGACCGCGACGGCGGCGTCCTTGACGGTGCGCGTGGACGTCCCGAGTCGTTGCACCTGTACCTGCAGCCCGAGCTGGCGGGCGCACTCCGCGAGATGGTCTCTCATGCCGGGACGTGCTCCGGCGTGCTCAGCTCGACGCCGGCGATCCCGGCCAGCTCGGCGAGCGACTCGCTCAGGTCGTCCGCGAACTCGTCGAGGTCCCACAAGCAGGTCGAAGTCGCCGACGACGCCGAAGTTGATCGCGCCGTCGTAGGACAGCAGGGCCACCCCGAGCCCCTGGCCCTTGGCCAGCGGCACCATGGGGAAGGGGTCGAGCATGCGGCGGCCGAGCAGGTAGAGCGGGAACTGCGGCCCCGGCACGTTGGTGACCACGAGGTTGAAGAAGCGCTGGCGCGACATCAGCCGCGAGGCCTGATCCATGATCGTGGACGGCGCGAACCCGGACAGGTCGGTGAGCACCTGCGCGCCGACCGCCTGGCCGCCGGACTTCAGGTCCTTCAGCTCCTCGCGCACGATGTCGAGCCGCGCGACCGGCTCCTGGCACCACACCGGCAGCGGCGCCATCATCGCGGCGACCTTGTTGCCGAGCGCCCCGCGCTCGACGTCCTGGCGCACGCTGACCGGCACCATCGCCTTCAGCTCGAGGCCGTCGGTGTTGTGCCCGCGCCGGCGCAGGTGGCGCCCCAGCGCGCCCGCGACGGTGGCCAGCACCACGTCGTTGACCGTGCCGCCCAGCGAGTCCTTGATCGCCTTGATGTCGCGCAGGCTGGCGCGCACCCAGGTGAAGCGCCGGTGCGGGCCGATCGGCTTGTTGTAGGGGCTGGGCGGCGCGGGGTTGAGGCCCGCCCAAGCCATCGCGCCGACGCCCACGGCGGCTTCGCGAGCGGCCTCGAGGATGCGGCGCGGCCCGCGGAAGACGGCGCGCACCGAGCGGACCACCTCCGTCGGGATCGTGGCGCGCTCGATCAGCGCCTCGCCGAGCAGCTGGGCGCGGCTCGGCAGCGGGCGCGGCAGCCAGCGGTCGCCGGGGCCGGTGGGAGTCAGCGGCTCCTTCGAGCTGTCGAACAGCACCGACATGATGTCGACCCCGGAGATGCCGTCCACGAGCGCGTGATGGGTCTTCGAGAGCATCGCGAAGCGGTCGCCCTCGAGCCCCTCGACCAGCCACACCTCCCAGAGCGGCTTGTCGCGGTCGAGCTGCTGGGAGAACACGCGGCCGGCCAGGTCCTGCAGCTGCTTCTCGGACCCGGGGGAGGGCAGCGCGGTCGAGCGCACGTGGTAGCGCAGGTTGAGGTGAGGGTCGTCGACCCACCTCGGCCGCCCCTGCCCGAGCGGGACGAACGCGAGCCGCTGGCGGTAGCGCGGCACCAGCGGCAGCCGGCGCTCGAAGACCTCGAGCAGCTCGTCGTAGGGGGGAGGGGGACCTTCGAACAGCATCACCCCGGCCACGTGCATGTGCGCCGAGGCGTCCTCCAGGTGGAGGAACGAAGCGTCGAGTCCGGTCAGCCGATCGCCTGCCATGCCGGCCACCCAAGTTATCGCACGGTGGCGGAGTTCAGATGTTCTGTTTGTTACCCCTTGATGGTGAGGGGAGTGCCGGGCGTGGACCTAAAGCGTCAGGCTGAGCTGGTCCGCCGCAGCGACGCCCGCCGGCGCCTCGTCCAAGCCGGCCACGCGCACGCCGATCAGGCGGACCGGCCGGGGCGGATCGAGGCGGCGCAGCAGCTCCACGGCGATCGGCCAGACCTCGTCCAGCTCGTTGACCGGTGCCGCCACCGAGCGCGCCCGAGTGACGGTCGAGAAGTCGTCGTAGCGGACCTTGATGCCGACCGTGCGGCCGCGCTGGTCCTGGCGCTCGAGCGTGGCGCAGAGCTGCTCGGTGAGGCGGCGCAGCTGCGGCTCGAGCTGACCCAGGCCGCGCAGGTCCGCGTCGAAGGTGGTCTCCCGCGACTCGGACTTGGCCACGCGCACGGTCTCGATGCCGCGATCGTCCTCGAAGCGCGCCAGGCGCCCGAGCAAGGGGCCGAGGCGCTGGCCGAACCACTCGCCCAGCCGCTCGTCCGAGGTCGCCGCGAGCGCCCCGAGCGTCTCGATGCCCTGACGCTCCAGCCGCTCCGCGGTCTTGGGCCCGATCCCCGGCAGCAGGCCCGGAGCGGAGCCGGCAAAGCGCTCGCGCGCCTGCGCCGCGCTGAGCACGACGAAGCCGTCGGGCTTCTCGGCGTCCGAGGCCACCTTCGCCACGAGCTTGTTGGGCCCGATCCCGACCGAGCAGCCGAGGCCGGTGGCCTGCGTGACCGCGGACTTCACGCGCAGCGCCGCGGCGCGCGGGCGGTCGAAGCCGGTCAGGTCGAGGTAGGCCTCGTCGAGGCCGACCACCTCCACGCGGTCGACGTGGGCACGCAGCACGCCCATCACCTCGCGCGAGCGCTCGCGGTAGGCCTCGAAGTCAGGCGGGATGAAGATCGCGTCCGGGCAGTTGCGACGAGCGCGCTCGGCCGGCGTGGCGGAGAACACGCCAAAGCGGCGGGCCTCGTAGCTGGCCGTGGTGACCACCGCCCGCGGACCGCTGCCGGCGACCACGACCGGCTTGCCGCGCAGCTCGGGCCGGCGCTGCAGCTCGACGCTGACGTAGAAGGCGTCCATGTCGATGTGGGCGATGGCCACGCCCTGAGCGTACGGCCGGTAGTCGACGGCATTGCCCTAGAACGGCTGGTGGACCGGCCGACCAGCACCTCGTTCACGTCCACGTGCGGCGGCTGGGTCAGCGCGAACATCACCGCGCGTGCGATGTCGTCGGGCTCCAGGGCGCCGCTCGGGCGGTCGTCGAAGAACGGGCGTGTCGACCATGCCGGGCTCGATCAGCGTCACCTTGATGTCGGTCTCGGCGACCTCCTGGCGCAGCGACTCGCCCATCGCCGTGACCGCGTGCTTGGTGCACGAGTAGAGCGAGCCGATCACCCAGCGCCGGCCCGCCACCGAGCTGGTCAGCAGCACGTGCCCGGCGTTCTGCTCGCGGAAGTGGGGGAGGCAGGCGCGGATCGACAGCGCGGCGCCGTAGCACGTTGGTGTCGATCATCGCCTTCCAGTGCTCGACCGACTCCTCGAGGAAGCCGCGCTTGGCGCCGAAGCCGGCGTTGGCGAAGAAGACGTCGAGCCGCCCGAAGCGCTCGAGCGTCGTGGCGACCAGCGCCTGCTGGTCGTCCCAGCTGGTCACGTCGCAGCGCACCGCCAGCGCGTGCTCCTGGCCCGCCGAGCTCCTCCGCCAGCGCCTCGAGCTTGTCCTGGGAGCGTGCGGCCAGCACGACGCGGTAGTCGAACTCCACGGCCCGGCGCGCGGTGGCGGCGCCGATGCCGCTGCTGGCTCCGGTGATGACGAGGACGGGTGAGTCGGGCATCGGCGGGGTATACCGGGTACGCTCGCGCCCATGGCCGCACCGCATCCCACCGAGGCCCGCTTCCCGGCGGTGCCCATCGAGGCCGGGCACTACGAGAGCTTCTACATCAAGGCGTGCCACCCGGACGAGCCGCTCGGCGTCTGGATCCGCTACACGGTGCACAAGCGCCCGGGGGCGCTGCCGAACGGCTCGCTCTGGGTGACGCTGTTCGACGGAGCCGCCGAGGGACCGCGCGCGCACAAGGAGACGATGCCCGGACCGAGCGCCGGCGGCGCGCGACTGGATCAGGGTGGGGGAGGCATCGATGCGCGCAGGCGCGGCGATGGGGGCCGATCGACGGCGCCGAGTGGGACCTGCGCTTCTCGACCTCCGAGCCGCCGCTGTTCCACCTGCCGCGCGCCTGGATGTATCGCACGCCGCTGCCCCGCACGAAACTGCTCAGCCCGCTGCCGGCGGCCCGCTTCGACGGCTCGCTGCGCGTGGACGGCCGCAGCATCACGGTCGACGACTGGCGCGGGGTGATCGGCCACAACTGGGGCGCCCAGCACGCCGAGCGCTGGATCTGGCTGCACGGCCTGACGGATGAGGGCGAGTGGCTCGACGCGGCGCTCGGCGAAGGTCAAGCTCGGGCGGCTCACGACCCCGTGGGTGGCCGAGCGGAGCCCTCTCGCTGGGCGGACGAGCGCCACGCGCTCGGCGGCCCCGGGCGCAAGCTCGAGGTGCACGAGGCGCCGGACGGCTGCGACTTCGTCCTGGCCGGCAGGGGACTGCGCGTGCGCGGGAGCGTGCGGCGCCGCGCAAGGACGTCGTCGGCTGGGTCTACGCGGATCCCGGCCGGACCCGAGCACAACACCGTCAACTGCTCGATCGCCGATCTGACCCTGCGCGTGGAGCGTGCACGAGCGGGCCGCCGGCGCGAGCTGACCGTCGAGGGCGCCGCGGCCTACGAGCTGGGCATGCGCGAGCGCGACCACGGCATCCCGATCCAGCCCTTCCCGGACGGCTAGGGCCCGAGGCGCTCGATCCGCCAGCCGCGCCTGTTCGGGGAGGTAGCGGAAGCGGTCGTGCAGGCGGTTGGGGCGGTGCTGCCAGAACTCCCAGGCCACCGGCGCGAGCCGGTAGCCGCCCCAGTCCTCGCGCACCGGCAGCTCCGCGCCGGCGTGCTCGCGCGTCGAGCTCGGCCACGCGCTGCTCGAGCCACTCGCGGCTGGGAACCGGCTGGCTCTGGGGCGACGCGAGCGCGCTCAGCTGGCTCTCGCGCGAGCGGCCGCGCGCGTAGGCCTCGGTCTCCGCGCGCGTCACGCGGCTCACCGCGCCCTCGAGGCGCACCTGGCGCCCGAGCTCGGGCCAGTGGAACAGCAGCGCGGCGTGCGGATTGGCCTCGAGCTCGCCGGCCTTGCGGCTGGCGTAGTTGGTGAAGAAGACGATGCCGTCGCTCGTCGAAGCCCTTGGTGAGCACCATCCGCGCCGACGGCCGGCCGTCCGGCGCCGCGGTCGCCAGCGCCGCGGCGTCGGGCTCGAACGCGCCCGCCGCGCGGGCCTCCTCGAACCAGCGGCCGAACTGGGTCAGAGGGTCGGGATCGAGGTCGTGCTCGGTCAGCGGGCGGTCTCGCTCACGGCCCGGCAGCGTAGCCTTCCGGCCGGCATGCCGAACCTGTTCGAGCCGGACTGGGACGCCGAGCGCGACGAGCCGCCGTTTCGCTGGCGCCGGGCCCGCCTGGGACGCCAGGCGGGCGCCCGCGACCTGGGTGCCTCGCTGTTCGAGCTGCCGCCGGGCGCCGCCACCTTCCCGCTGCACGCGCACTATCGCCAACGAGGAGCTGCTGGTCGTGCTGGCCGGCCGGCCGACGCTGACCGGCGCCGACGGGACGCAGCGCGCGCTCGCGCCCGGCGAGGTCGTCGCCTGCCCGGCCGGGCGCGAGGGCGCGCACCGACTCGACAACCACGGCGACGAGCCGGCGCGCGTGCTTATCGTCAGCACGATGAAGGCGCCCGAGATCAACGAGATGCTCGAGGACGGCACCTACTGGGTGCGCGACTACGCGCCGGGCCTGTTCCCCGACGGATCCCGGGCTGGACGTGCGCGGCCTGCGTCCCGACGATGGCTGACTTCCTGCTGACGCGGCCGCCGCCGTACGTGATCGGCGCGCTGCTGGGGTTCTGCGTCGTGGGCGTCCTGGCGACGCTCAACCAGCAGCTCGGCGCGCTCGGCGGATACTCGGCCGTCTACGAGCGCGCGAGCGCGCGCACGCCGGTGCTCGGCTGGAAGGCGTGGTTCCTGTTCGGCATCCTGGCCGGATCGCTGATCTTCAGGCTGCTCGCGGGCGCGGACACCGTCGGCGACGGCTACGGGTGGCTCACGCGGACGTTCGCGGACGACTGGGTCGTCGGGACGCTGCTGGTGCTCGGGGGCGCGCTGATCGGCTTCGGGGCCAAGCTGGCCGGGGGCTGCACCGCCGGAAACGGCATCTCCGGCACGTCCCTGGGGTCCCCTGCAAGTTTTGTTGCAACCGCCACCTTTCTGGCCGTCGCGATCGCCGGGACCTTCTTCATCGACTGGGTGATCGTGTGACTCGCGCCGTCGCGGCGGGCTTTGGAGCCGTATTCGGCTTCGCCATCTCATGGGGCCAGTTCACGGACCCGGACCGGCTGCGCGAGATGCTGCTGCTGCGCGACCCGTACCTGTATCTGATGATGGCCACGGCCGTGGCGATCGGATTCGTCGGCGTGCGGCTGCTGCGGCGCCTGCACGCGCGAGCGCTGCTGACCGGCGCACCGATCGACTGGACGACGTCGCGCCCGGAGCGCCGCCACGTGGTCGGAGCCGCGCTGTTCGGCATCGGCTGGGCGGTCACCGACTCGTGTCCGGCGCCGATCGCCGGCCAGCTCGCTCAGGGCGTGCTGTGGAGCGTGTTCACGATCGCCGGGGTGATGGGCGGGATCGCGGTGTTCTTCAGGCGCAGGGCGGGCGTCGCACGGTCCGCTCGATAACCGTGCTTATGGAAACTCGCCGGCGCAGGAGTATCGTCGCGGCCGCAATGCGCGAACGGACTCGCTGCCTCCTGCTGGCCATCACGCTGACGGCTGCCGTGCTCGCGGCCCCCGCCGCGGCTGATGCCCAGGCGCCTGCCGCATGTCCGGCGACCTTCGAGGTGCTGCACGACGACACGGTCGGGGCGCTCTACCTGCCGAAGGGCAACTACACGATCAGCCTGCTGGATCCGGCGGCGCTCAGCTGCGCGGAGGCCTCGGATCTGTTCCGCCAGTTCCTCGAGGACTTCGACGGGCGCCTGTCACGGCCCTGGGTCGTCGACCCTCGGGCCGCGGCGTTCACGCGCGGAGCCGGCGGCTCGGTGGGCTTCACGGTCTCGCCGGCCGGGAGCGGCGGCGGAGGAGGCGGCGGAGGCCATCACCCGGGCGGCACCATCTGCCCGGGGACCTTCCAGGTCCTCCACGACGATCACATCGGCAGCTTCGCCGTGCCGAGCGGCCACTACCTGATCACGCTGCTCTCGGTCGGCAGGATCACGTGCTCCCGGGCCGCGGCCTATCTGGCGCGCTTCCTCGACGACTACGACGGGATCCTCCCCCGGCCGTGGTTCCTCGATCCTGAGACCGGGTCGTTCATGCGCGGCGCTCGCAACGTTGGATTCCGCATCAAGGAGCTGGCCGGCCCGCCGGTGCGCCACGGCGGCGGCAGCGGCACCTATCCGAGCGGCAGGCGCTGCCCGGACACGTTCCGCGTGCTGAACAACGACAGCATCGGCCGTCTGCGCCTGCGCAAGGGCTCCTACCGGATAACGCTGGTAAACCGAGGGCTGTCCTGCCCGCGCGCGACGCAGCTCTTCCGAAGCTTCCTTCAGGACTTCGACGGCACGCTCCCACGCCCCTGGCGGCTGGCGGTGCAGACCGCCACTTTCACCCGCGGAGCCAGTCGCAGTGCGGGATTCCGGGTGAAGCCGACCCGCTAGGAAGTGCAACCGCCCGACCCGCCGGGCATACTCTCGGGCATGGGAGCAGACCCCTACACGGACGAACCCGCCACCCAGCGCTTCTCGCGCTCGGCTTCCGCCTCCGAGCGGCTGCGCGAGGCCAACTTCCCGCTGGTCATGCGCGGCTACCACCGGCAGACGGTCGATCTGTTCATCGCCGAGCTGCTCGAGGTCGTCGAGGACCTGGAGTCGCATCAGACCCGTGAGGGGGTGGTTCAGAAGGCGCTCGGCGAGCTGGGCGAGGAGACCGCTGGGATCCTCCAGCGCGCCCACGAGACGGCCGACGACATCGCCTCCCGCTCGCGCGCGCAGGCCGACGCGCGCTCTGGCGCGCGCGGAGCGCGAGTCCGAGATCCTGCGGCGCGACGCCGACGAGTACGCCGAGCAGGTCATCGTCGACACGCGGGCCCTGTGGGAAGAGCGTCAGCGCCTGATCGAGGACATCCGCCAGCTGGCGGACGACGTGCTCGGAACGGCCGACGACGCGATCGAGCGTCTGAAGCTCCCGGAGCAGATCGAGCGCACGGCGCCGCCGGAGGCCGACCCGGAGACGGTTGCCCTCGGGCCCGAGGTCGCGCCGGAGCCGTTCGCCGAGGATCCCGAGCCGACCGAGCCGTTCAGGCTGGGCACGGTTGCCGACGAGCCGGTCGAGCCTGCCCCGCCCGAGGAACGGGGACACACGGTCGAGCTCGAGGCCCTGCCGGGTGGCTCCGAGGATCCACCGCAGCGCGAACACGACTGACGACGGCCACCGGGGCGCGCGGTCGCGCCCGGCGCCTAGCATCCACCGCCGGATGACCGACCGTCGAACAGGCCCGCCCAGCGTGAAGCTCGGCCATCAGGCGCCGAACGGCGTCGCCGCCGGCCTGCTGGCGCTCGTCGAGCGCGGCGCCGCCAAGCGACCGCGCGTCGCGCGTGAGCTGCGTGGCCGCGTCGAGATCCGCTTCGCCGAGGACTACGCGCCCGTCAGGCTCGCCTTCGACGACCGGCAGGTGCTCGTCGAGGACGGCAACGGGCGCCGCTGGAGCTCCGACCTCGTGATCGAGGGCTCGCTCCCCGACGTGATCCAGCTGGCGACCGCACCGCTCGTCGGCGGCGTGCCCAAGCCGACCGACAAGCGCGGCCGCGCCGCGCTGGCGAACGTCGCCGCGCGTCGGGTGCGCATCGAGGGCAGCCCGCTGCTGGCGCGGCGCGTGATGAAGCTGCTCGAGGTCTAGAGCGGCAGCTTGTCGCGGCCCCGTCGGCCGGTCGAGGCGCTCTTGTTGGTGGCGCGGCGAGATGTGCCGAACCCCTTGGAGAAGAGGCGCCCGAAGATTCCCGGTGCCTTGCCGCCGGCCTGCTGTCCGACGCCTAGCGTGCGGTCGACCCCGCGCTGGGGCCACTCGACAGCCGCGGCGCCAGGAAGCCGAGGATCAGCAGACAGCAGATCGCGACGATTGCGACGATGGTCATGGCGCGACCGGTCGCGATCGCCTGCGAGTCCACCCTGCTTCGACCGTGGCGAAGCAGAAGCAGGTCAAGATGCAGATGCAGGTCGGGCGCCCTGGCTGCGATCCCGCAGCTGGAGAGCCGCACCGACGAGCAGCTGCAGAGCGAGTCGAAGCACCGCGTGGCGGCGAAGGCGATCCTGGGCGCCCGCGCCGCGGAGCGCTACGACGTGGACACGGCGCGCAAGTACTTCAACGAGGCGCTCGCGGGCTG
The DNA here is from genome assembly GCA_963722245.1 of uncultured Thermoleophilaceae bacterium. Taxonomy (GTDB): domain Bacteria; phylum Actinomycetota; class Thermoleophilia; order Solirubrobacterales; family Thermoleophilaceae; genus JACVRW01. The sequence continues at coordinate 406,722 of CAVRKM010000008.1, read as the reverse complement.
CCACCCGCAGGAGCGCCCGGCGCTGCGGCAGATGATGAAGGCCTCGATGGCGCTCGCCGAGCGCCGGCCGGACGACCTCAAGGAGGCGATGGAGAAGCTCGGCCAGCAGGCCCCCTCCGGTCGCCAGCTGTTCATGCTGCGGATGATGGGGCTGCTGATCCCGCCGGCGAGCGCGGGGATCGTGGCCCGCGTGCGCGGCATCCTGCTGCTGATCGCGCTCGTGATCGTGCTGCTCGCCGTCGGCCTCGGCGATCGTCGAGCTGATCGCGCTGCCGTTCGGCGGCGTCGGCACCGGCCCCGGCATCTTCTTCGGCTTCCTGCTCGTGGTGCTCGTGATCGGCGTGCTGGTGATGCTGGGCAGACGCCGGCAGGCGAAGGCGCGCGAGGCGCGCTCGGCAGCGCCCTAAGCGCGAAGCCAATTTCCGCGGGGGCTCCGGGGGCGCGAGCCCCCGGATGGTCTCCCTAGTTAAGCGCGGCCGACAGCCGCCGGCGATATTCCCGCGCCAGCGGGTCGTCGGCGCCGAGCTCGGTGAAGATCGCCACCATGATGCGGCGGATCGCGTCGCGGCGCTCGGGGTCGGCCAGTGCCGGCCTGCAGCAGCTCCAGCGCGGTGGCGTGGTCGCCGCTCGTCCCAGGCCTCGAAGGCGGGCGCGAGGTCCTCGTCGCCCGCCAGCCGGGCGCGCGCGGCCAGGCCGTCGGCCAGGAAGTCGCCGTTCAGGCCCTCCAGCAGCGTCGAGCGCCTCCTCGGCCTCCCCCTTGCGCAGCAGCAGCTTGCCCAGCTCGCGGCGGGCGACCGCGTGGCCCGGATCGACCTCGAGCGCGCGTCGCAGCGACTGCTCGTCGCCGCCGCCGACCAGCTCGTCGGCCTCCGACGGCACCAGGCCCGCCGACGAAGCGCTCGACCACCAGAGGCGGCTGCGCGCCGGTGAACTCGTCGACCACCTCGCCGTTGCGGAACGCCTTGACGGTCGGCAGGCCGCGCACGCCGTAGCGGGCGGCGGTCGCCTGGTTGTTGTCGGTGTCCAGCTTGGCGAGCTCGATCTTGCCGGCGTGGGCGTCCACCGCCTGCTCGATGACGGGCGCGAGCATGTGGCACGGCTGGCACCAATCCGCCCAGAAGTCGACCAGCACCGGGAGCTGCGCGGACCGGTCCAGCACGCGCTGCTGGAAGTCGGCGTCGGTGACCTCGATCGGGTTGGCCATTGCCCTCGAATCTAGCGACGCCGGATCATCCGGCCCGCGCTAGCTCTCGCGCACCGACGCCCGCTCGATCACCACGGGCTGCAACGGCGTGCCGGCTTCGCCGCTGGCCGGATCGCCGAGCTCGCCGATGGCGTCCACCACGTCCTGGCCCTTGACCACCCGGCCGAGCAGCGCGTAGTCCGGCGGGAGCCCGGCGTCCCCCGCGGTGACGATGTAGAACTGGCTGCCGGCGGTCCCGGCCGGCTCGCTCCCGGTCTTTGCCATCGCGACGACGCCCTTGGTGTAGGTGGCGCTCTTCGGCGGGACGTCGCGCGTCGAGTAGCCGGGGCCGCCGGTGCCGGTGCCCGTCGGGTCTCCGCCCTGGATCACGAAGCCGGGGACGATGCGGTGGAAGGTCGTGCCGTCGAAGAAGCCCGACTTGGCGAGCGAGGCGAACGAGGCGGCCGTCCTGGGCGACGTGGTCTGGTCGAGGCGGATCGTGATGTCGCCGCAGCTCGTCTTCAGCACCACGTCGTAGGTGGTGCTCCGGTCGAGCGCGCGCGTCGGGGGCTTGGCGCCGCCGTTCGGCTTGGGCTTGGGCTGCGCGACCTTCTTGCAGCCGTCGGTCACCTTCTGCTCGGCCTGTGGCGTCGGCTTTGGCTTGTCGGCCCCGCCACCGTCGTCGTCGCCGCCGCCGCAGGCCGCCAGGCCGAGCGCGAGGGCGCAGAGGAGAACTGTCAGCCGCCGGAACACGGGCGCGTAGGCTAGCGCGGTGCCGCTCAGCCCCCTGGCAGCCCGCTACGACCAGTTCATCCTCGATCTCGACGGCTGCGTGTGGATCGGCGGCGAGCCCACCCCGGGCGTGGTCGAGGCGCTGGAGGAGCTGCGCGCCGGCGACAAGCGCTTCGCGTTCGCGACCAACAACGCGTTCGAGTCCGAGCGAGGACCTGGTCGCGCAGCTGTGGAAGATCGGCGTGCGGGCGTCGCTGGGCGACGTCGTGACCGTCGGCGGAGCGATGCAGCACCTGCTGGCCGACCAGCACACGCGGGCGCACCGCCTTCGTGATCGGCAGCCCGCCGATGCTCAGGCACGTCGGCGACGCCGGGCTGAAGGTGCTCAACAACACCGACCTCGCGTCGCGCGCGGAGGTCGTCGTGGTCGGCGGGCACGACGGATCTCGTCTACGACGACCTCCGCAACGCCGTCCAGGCCGTCTCGCGCGGAGCCGACCTGCTCGCCACCGCCCGCGACCCCACCTACCCGCAGCCCGACGGCCTCTGGCCCGGGCACGGGCGCGATCCTGGCGGCGGTGGAGTACGCGACCGGCCGCACGGCCGAGATCGTGGGCAAGCCGGAGCCCCAGCTGTTCCTCACGGCGCTCGACCGGCTGGGAGAGGGCTCCACGCTGGTCGTCGGCGACCGGGTCGGTTCCGACCTCGCGGCCGCGGCCGCGGCGGGCCTGGACGCCGCGCTCGTCCGCAGCGACGGCGGCGACCACGAGGAGCTGGACGGCTTCGAGCCCCAACCGGTGGCGATCGGCGACACCCTGGCGGAGCTGCTCACGCGACCCGCATGAGCGCCTCCATCTCCCCCACGTCGACCCCCACCAGCGCGCACGCCTCCGGCGTGACCGTCAGCCCCGCGCGCGCCGCTCGGGCCAGCGCCTTCCACGGGATCCACCCCGCGCACCTCGTGCAGGTGCGCCGCGGACACCGCCGCCACGAAGTCCGTGTAGCTGTCGCCGTGCAGCGCCACTGCCCCGGCGGACCGCAGCTCGTAGCGCAGCAGCGGCAGCAGCTCCTCCAGCGCCTCCGCCCCGTCCTCGGTTCGCTTGACCGGCACGTGGTGCCAGTCCAGCCCGGCCGCCTCGTAGGCCGCGAGGTTGTGGCGGAGCGCATCACCGAGACCACCATGCGCACGCCGCGCCCGCGCAGGTACTCGATCTCGGCCGCCGCGCCGGTCGACCCGGTGGTTGCGCCCCCCTCCCCCGGCCGCTCCAGCGCGCACAGCTTGCGCGGGCGCGCCCACCAGATCCGCTTCGGCTCCTGCGAGGCAAGCTTCATGACCACGGAAGGGCGAGCGGCGCCGCTTTCGCCCCCCTCGGGCGCGGTAAGGTTCAGACGTAATGTGCCGCGTGTTCGGCTGCGTAGCGGCGGAGCCGGCCTCGATCCGGCACGAGCTGGTCGAGGCGGACAACCCGCTGATCCGTCAATCCGAGGAGCACGACTCCGGCTGGGGCATGGCCGTCTATCGAGCGCGCCGACGGCCTCGACCCACGGCTCGTGCGCTTCGCCGAGGCCGCCTTCGCGACCCCGAGTTCATCGACGCCACGTCGATCGAGGGCCGCATCTTCAACGTCCACGTGCGGCGGGCCACGATGGGCGGACTGGCGCCGGAGAACACGCACCCGTTCTGCCTCGGCAGCTACTCGTTCGGCCACAACGGCACGATCCTGCGCTACCCGCGCCTGCTCGAGCACCCGAGCGTCACGCCGCCCAACGGCGACACCGATTCCGAGGCCTTCTTCAACTTCCTGATGACGATCTACGACGCGGGCGACCCGATCGGCTCGCTTCGCGACGCGATCCGGACCACCGTCGAGCGCTCCCCCTTCAGCGGCCTCAACTTCCTCTTCTCCGACGGCGACCGGCTGTTCGCCTACCGGCTCGGCCTGTTCGAGCTGCACTGGCTGCACCGGCCCGGCCAGCTGCTGGTCTCCTCGGAGCGTCTCACCGACGAGCACTGGCACACGGTCCAGCAGGACGTGCTGCTGATCCTCGATCCGGATGACCTCGAGCAGCCCCACGCGGAGCGCCTGATCGGCGACGAGCTACTCGAGCGGGCGCGGGTGCAGAAGGTGGACAAGCAGGCTCACCTGCGCGGCGAGGCCCGCGGCGAGGCAGCCGCGGAACGCGCTCGGGCGGCAGTGGCAGACAGTTGAGCCGACGCTTCGCGCTCCTCGTGAACCCGGCCTCGGCCGGGGGCAAGGCGCTGAAGGCGCTTCCGGCCGTCCACGCGGCCCTGGACCGCCTCCACGCCCCCCACCGGACCGTGACCACGCGCAGCACCGAACACGCCGCCGAGGAGGCCGCACGCGCCGCCGCCCAGGGCGAGACCGTGGCCGCGCTCAGCGGCGACGGGCTGCTGCGGCCGCTGGCCGGCGCGCTCAAGGGCACTCCCGCGGCCCTGGCGGTGATCCCCTGCGGGCGCGGCAACGACCTCGCGCGCGTGCTCGGGATCCCCACCGACCCGACGGCCGCGACCGAGCTCGCGGTGCAGGGCCCGGAGAAGCTGATCGACGTGGCCAACGTCGACGGCACGCCGTACGTCGGCATCGCCAGCCTCGGCTTCGACTCCGACGCCAACCGGATCGCCAACGAGGCGAAGCTGGTCAGGGGCAACGCCGTCTACCTGTACGCCGCGCTGCGCGCGCTCGCGGCGTGGAAGCCGGCGAAGTTCAGCGTGAGCGTCGACGGCGAGCGCCACGACGCGAGCGGCTACTCGGTCGCGGTCGGCAACTCGAAGGCCTACGGCGGCGGGATGATCGTGCTCCCCGAGGCCGAGCTCGACGACGGCATGCTCGACGTGCTCATCTCGAAGGACACCTCGAAGCTCTCGTTCCTGCGCGGGGTGTTCCAGACCTTCAAGGCCGCTCACGTCGACTCGCCCGATGCGCAGTTCCTGCGCGGCGCGACGATCGAGGTGAGCTCCGACCGACCGTTTGTGATCTACGGGGACGGTGACCCGATCGGCACCACCCCCGCCACCATGCGCGTGGAGCACCGCTGCCTGCGCGTCATCGTCCCGGCCTGATGTACGCGCCGGCCCGCGCACTCGCCCGGCTGCTGCGGGCCGCCAGCCGGCGCCTCGGCCGCACCGGCGGCACGACGGCGCCCGGGCGCTGCTGCTGCGCCTCTCGCCGGGGGCGCTGCGCAGGATGGCCGGCGACCTCGACGAGGGCTCGCTGCTGGTCTCGGCCACGAACGGCAAGACGACCACGTCCGCGATGCTGGCGGCCTGCCTCGAGCGCGCCGGGCGCCCCGTCGTCCACAACCGCGCCGGGTCCAACATGGCGTGGGGAGTGGCCACCGCCCTGCTCGACGCCGGGCGCGGGCGCGGGCAGCTGGGGCTGTTCGAGGTCGACGAGGCCTGGCTGCCGAGCGTGGCCGAGCAGCTCGACCCGCGGCTGCTGCTGCTCTCCAACCTGTTCCGCGACCAGCTCGACCGCTATGGCGAGCTCGAGCTGCTCGCCGACCGCTGGGCGGAGCTGGTCGAGCGGCTGGACGGGCGGGCGCGCTTCGTGCTCAACGCCGACGACCCGCTGGTCGCCGACCTCGGGCGCGACCGCGCGCAGGTGACCTACTTCGGCGTGGAGGACGACGCCCAGGCGCTGCCCGGCATGCAGCACGCCGCCGACTCGAAGCACTGCCGCAACTGCGGCCACGCGTACGTCTACGAGGCGATCTACCTTGGCCACATGGGCCGCTACCGCTGCCCCAACTGCGGCCGCGAGCGACCGGTCCCGCAGGTCGCCGCCACGAGGGTGCAGCTCGACGGCATGAGTGGCTCGCGCGTCGAGCTGCGGACCCCGCAGGGCCCGCTCTCCGTGCGGCTCCCCCTCCCCGGCCTCTACAACGTCTACAACGCCGTGGCCGCGACGGCGACCGCTCTGGAGCTGGGCGTGCCGCTGGAGACCGTCGGCGAGGCGCTGGAGGGCTTCGGCGGCGCCTTCGGACGCGTGGAGACGATCCCGATCGACGGCCACCAGGTCTCGATCCTGCTGGTGAAGAACCCGGCCGGGGCCAACGAGGTCCTGCGCACCCTGACGCTCGAGGACGGCGCGCTGGACCTCTGGCTGGCCCTCAACGACGGCATCGCCGACGGGCGCGACGTCTCCTGGATCTGGGACGCCGACTTCGAGGTGCTCGCCGGCCGGGTGCGGCGCGCGACCTGCTCGGGCACCCGCGCCGAGGAGATGGCGCTGCGACTCAAGTACGCGGGGATCGACGCGGAGCTGGTGGTCGAGCGCGACCTCGAGCGCTCGCTCGACGCCGCCGTCGGGGCGCCGCCGGCGAGCGGGTCTACGCGCTGCCCACCTACACCGCGCTGCTCGAGCTGCGCGACCTGCTGTCCCGCCGCGGGCTCGCGAAGCGGTGGTCGGAGTGAACGACGCGGTGATCTGGCACGACGTCGAGAACGGCGGCTACGACGCGGACCTCGCCGCTCTGGCGAGAGCTGGCGGCCCAGGCCGACGGTCCGATCCTCGATCTCGGGGCGGGTACCGGCCGAGTCGCGCTCGACCTGGCAGCGGCCGGGCACGACGTCACGGCACTGGACTCGGACGGCGTGCTGCTCGACGAGCTCGCCCGCGCGCGCACAGGAGACGCGGCCTCGACGTCGCCTGCCTGAACGCCGACGCCCGCGGCCTCGCGCCGATCGGCCGCTTCGCGCTCGTGCTCGCCCCGATGCAGTTCATGCAGATCATGGGCGGCGCCCCCGCGCGCGCCGACGTGCTCGCCGCAGTCGCGGCCTGCCTCGACCCGGGCGGCACCTTCGCCGCGGCGATCGCCGACCTCGACGAAGCCGTAGCGGCCGAGGACGCCCCGCCACCGGTGCCGGACGTCGGCCAGAGCGACGACTGGATCTACTCGAGCCTGCCGCTCGACGTCCGGCCCGAGCCCGGCGGCGTCGCGGTGGAGTGGCTGCGCCAGATCGTGTCGCCCGCGGGCACGCTGACCGAGGAGCGGCACACGCAGATGCTCGACTCACTCACCCCTGACCAGCTCGAGCGCGAGGCGGCCGCCCATGGCCTGCATCCCGTCGCGCGGCGCGAGGTGAGTCAAACCGAGGCCTACATCGGCAGCACGGTGGTCATATGCCGGCGCTGAGGGTCTGCTCGCTCTACCCCGAGCTGATGAACATCTACGCGGATCGCGGCAACATCGCGGTGCTGCGCGCGCGCTGCGAGTGGCGCGGCCTCGGATTCGAGCACGCCGCGGCCAGCCTGGGCGAGCCGGTCGACCCGGACGCCCACGACCTCTTCTACATGGGCGGCGGTCAGGACCGCGACCAGATCGCCGTCGCGCACGACATGGCCGCCACCAAGCGCGACGCCCTTCACGCGGCCGCGGGCCGGGGCGCGGTCGTGCTCGCCGTGTGCGGCGGCTACCAGCTGCTGGGCCACTCCTACGAGCTCGGCGGCGAGCAGCTGCCCGGGGTCGGCCTGGTCGACCTCCACACCGTGCGCGAGGCGGGCCCGCGGCTGATCGGCAACTGCGCGATCGAGGCGGACCTCGGCGGGGGGCCGCGCGTGATCGCGGGCTTCGAGAACCACGGCGGGCGCACCTACCTGGGCCCCGCCGAGCGGCCGCTCGGGCGCGTGCTGTCAGGGCACGGCAACAACGGCCGCGACGGCTTCGAGGGCGTGCATCGCGACACCGTGATCGGGACCTACCTGCACGGCCCCCTGCTGCCGAAGAACATCTGGCTGGCGGACCGCCTGATCGAGCTGGCGCTCGGCGTCGAGCTTCAGCCGCTGCCCGACCAGCGGCTCGAGGAGGGTGCGCACGCGTCAGCGCTGCGTGCGGCGGGCGTCTAGGTGGCCGAGCTCCCCGGCCACCCGCAGCACCTCGGCCACGGAAGTCACGCCCTCCCGGATCTTCTCCACGCCGTCGTCGCGCAGCACGCGCATGCCCTCCTGGCGCGCGTAGGCGCGCATGTCGTCGGCCGAGCCCTTCTCGAGGATCAGCCTGCGCAGCCCGTCGGTGATCGGCATGACCTCGTAGATGCCGAGCCGGCCGCGGTAGCCGCTGTGGTTGCAGCGCACGCAGCCGACCGGCTCGTACGCCTTGAACCCCTTGTCGACCTCGAAGCCCTGCCCGGCCAGAACCTCCTTGGTCAGGTCGACCTCGGTCTTGCAATCGCACAGCCGGCGCACCAGCCGCTGGGCCACCACGCACGTCACGCCGGATGCCACGAGGTACGGCTCGATGCCCATCTCGACCAGCCGCGCGGCGGCCAGCGGGGCGTCGTTGGTGTGCAACGTGGTGAGCACGAGGTGGCCGGTCAGCGCCGACTCGATCGCGATCAGCGCGGTGTCCTTGTCGCGCACCTCGCCGACCATGATCACGTCCGGGTCGGCGCGGACCATCGAGCGCAGGCCGGCAGCGAACGTGAGCCCGGTCTTCGGGTTGACCTGCACCTGCTTGACGCCGGTCAGCTCGTACTCGACCGGGTCCTCCACCGTGATGATCGTCTTCTCCGGCGTGTTGACCGTGGTGAGCCCGGCGTAGAGCGTGGTGGTCTTGCCCGAGCCGGTCGGGCCGGTGACCAGGATCGCCCCGTGCGTGGAGTGCAGGGCGTCGTTGAAGCGCGTGCGGTCGCCCTCGGACATTCCGAGCACGTCCAGCTCCATCACGACCGAGTCCTTGTCGAGGATTCGCATCACGATCGACTCGCCGCGGACCACCGGCAGAGTGGCCACGCGCAGGTCGATGTGGCGGCCGTCGACGTTCAGGCCGATGCGTCCGTCCTGGGGAACACGGCGCTCGGCGATGTCGAGGTTGGCCATGATCTTCACGCGCGAGACCAGGCCGGCCACGAGCTGGCGCGGCACCGTCGTGGTGTCCATCACCACGCCGTCGATCCGGTAGCGCACGCGCATGTCCGACGCGCGCGGCTCGAAGTGGATGTCCGAGGCGCCGCGCCGGACCGCGTCGGCGATCACCGAGTGGACGAGCTTGACGACCGGTGCCTCGTCGGCCTGGTCGCGCAGCTCGATGACCTCGGCGGCGTCCTCCACGTCCTCGAGCTCCTCGACGGCGTCGCCCAGCCGCGAGAGCTGGCCGATCAGGCCGTCGATGTCCTCGGGCGAGGCGACCGCGCGACGCACCTCGTAGCCCGTGGCCATCGCGATGTCGTCGAGGGCGAGCACGTTGGCCGGGTCGGCCGTTGCCACCAGCAGCGTCTGCTCGCCCAGGAAGGAGACCGGGATCGTCTGGTAGCGGCGCGCCTTGGCGGCGTCGATCAGGTTCGCGGCGCCCTGGTCGACCTCGAAGGAGTTCAGGTCGATGTAGTCGAGCCCGTTGCGCTCGGCGAGCGCCTGGGCGAGCTGGTTGGAGTCGACGATGCCGGCGTCGATCAGAGACTGGCCGAGCGGCATTCCGCCCGCCCGTCCCTTCTCCACGGCCTTCTCGACCAGGTCGCGCTCGGCAAAGCCGAGCTGGACGATCACGTCTCCGATCCGGCGCTTGGCACCCGTTCGCTGCGTGGGCGGCCTGAGTCCGGGCACGGGAAACGCGCCAGCGGGGGCGGCAGGACTCTCACTCATGTTTTAGGTATCGGCAGCCGCAGGCCGAAAATCAAGGGCGCTAGACCGGCAAAAGGGCCCTTGTAGCGCTCTCACGGTCAGGGCAGACGTGCAAGGTCTCGACCATGTCCGTGATCTCGAAGACGCGGCGCAGCGGACCGGGCGGGCAGATGACCGCAAAGCCCTTGCGCCGAAGCGTCAGGCGCCGGTTCGCGTTGATCAGCAGGGCGAGCCCGGTGGAGTCCATGAATCCCACCTGCGTGAGGTCCACGACCACGGCCTTGATCGCCTCCGCCACCGATGAGTTGAGGACGCTGATCAGACGCGACGCGCTGGCGATGTCGACCTCACCCTCGACAAGGAGGACCTCGACCCCGTCCCGCGACGTGCGCTCCACGGCAAGCGGTTGCAAATCGAGTCGAGACTAACCCACAAGTCGGACAAATGCGCCTATTGGGCCAGGCCGCTCAGCGGGCCTGTGTCCGATGTGAGACGATCGCCGAGCCGATGGTGAGGTTCGATCCCGAGCTGTCCCGCGAGTCGGTCTTCCACCTCGACGAGCACCCTGCGCCGGGAATGGCGCCCGGCCCTTGCGGAATGGGCCCAACCGGCGGGGAGACCATCCATTCCATGCACGTCTGGGTCTTCCAGAACGTGGTGGGCGGGGTCGCGCTCGCGTCCGGCGACAGTCGAGAGCACCCGGAGTTCACCGCCGCGGGCGGGGAACATCGGTGGAGGGTCCCCACCTCGCGGGACCCGCGGTCGAAGGAGTTCACGCTCGACCAGCCCGCGGCGGTCGTCGGGATCGCGATCGTGGGAGATGGCGATCGCACCGAGGTCCGGGAGTGGAGCCAGGCAGTCACGATCGTGCGCGAGAGCCAGTTCCCGGGCAGGACGCCTCCGCCGCCGAACTGAGCACCGGCTACCTGCCGGTGGAGCCGAAACCCCCTGCTCCGCGCACCGTCTCGTCGAGCTCCTCGACCTCCTCGAGGTCCGGCGTCTCCACCGCGACCAGCACGAGCTGCGCGATGCGGTCGCCGGGCTCCACCGCGAATGGCTCCGCGCGGTCGGTGTTCAGCAGCAGCACGCGCACCTCGCCGCGGTAGCCGGAGTCGATCAGGCCGGGCGCGTTGACCACCGAGATGCCGTGGCGCGCCGCCAGGCCGGAGCGCGGCACCACCAGGCCCGCCTGCCCGGCCGGGATCGCGACGGCGATGCCGGTGGCCACGCTGGCGCGCTCGCCGGGGGCGATCGTGACCGCCTCCGCGGCGTGAAGGTCGTAGCCGGCGTCGCCCTCGTGGGCCTGGGCGGGCGGCCGCGCCGCCGCGCTCAGGCGGCGGAAGCGCAGCGTCACTCGGGGGCGCCGCCGTTCGTCGAGAAGCGCTCGAAGCGCGGGGCCGCGGAAGCGGGCACCCGCGCCCGCACGCGCACGCCCTCTGCGGTGTCGGTCGCGCTCCAGCTCGCCGGCCAGGTCGTGCAGCTCGGACAGCGTCCCGCCCTCGCCGTAGGGCAGCAGCAGCTCCATCGGCAGCAGCGTCGCCAGGAAGCGGGCCTCGATCGCCTCGCGCAGGTCGTCGAGGCCCTCGCCGGTGGCGCCCGAGACCTGGACCGCCCGCGGGAAGCGGAACGACAGCGCGCGGCGGCGTTCGTCGTCGAGCAGGTCGACCTTGTTGAGCGCGAGCAGGCGCGGGGTCTCCCCCGCCCCGGTCTCGGCGAGCACCGCGTCCACGGCCTCCAGCATCTCGTGGAGCTCGCCCTCCGCCACCGAGGCGTCCGCCACGTGGACGATCAGGTCCGCGCCGAGCGCCTCCTCGAGCGTGGCCGAGAAGGCCTCGACCAGCTGGTGCGGCAGCTTGCGGATGAACCCGACGGTGTCGGTCAGCAGGTAGGTGCGCCCGCCGATCTCGAACGAGCGGGTGGTCGGGTCGAGCGTGTGGAAGAGACGCTCGCGCACGCCCACGTCGGCGCCCGTCAGGGCGTTCAGCAGCGTCGACTTGCCGGCGTTCGTGTATCCGGCCAGGGCGACGGTCGGCAGCCCGGCACGCTCGCGCTCCGCACGCATGGTCACGCGCGTGCCCTTGGTCTGGCGCAGCCGGCGCTTGAGCGCCGCGATGCGGTCGCGCGCGAGGCGGCGGTCGGTCTCGATCTGGGTCTCGCCCGGGCCCCTCGTGCCGATGCCGCCGTCGATGCGCCCGGCCCCGAGGCGCTCGAGGTGCGTCCACAGCCCGCGCATGCGGGCCAGGTTGTACTCGAGCTGGGCCAGCTCGACCTGCAGCTTGCCCTCGGCGGTGTGGGCGTGGTCGGCGAAGATGTCGAGGATGATCGCCGTGCGGTCGATCACCGGCATGTCGAGCGCCTGCTCGAGGTTGCGCTCCTGGCGCGGCTTGAGCTCGTCGTCTACGGCCAGCAGGTTGGCGTCGGCGTCCTTGATCGCCTGCTTCGAGCTCGGTCAGCTTGCCCTTGCCGAAATAGCGGTCGGGGTCGGGCTCCGGGCGGCGCTGCGTCATCTCGCCCACGACCGCCACGCCGGCGGTGCGCAGGAGCTCCTTCAGCTCGCCGAGGTCCGCCTCGCGCGGCCCGGCGGCGATGCAGAACGCGCGCTGCCGTGCGCGACGCCCGTTGACGCTGCTTTCCATCCCATCCAGTCTAGGCCCGCGACAGATGCAGCCGCTCTACGGGCGGCATCACGCCCTGGCGCGTGAAGTCCGCGGGGATCGACGCGCCGGGCAGCACCACCACGCCCTCCTCGGGGTCGCCGAGCCAACTAGCGTGGCCGACGGCGTAGCGATGCGCGCAGAGAGCGCACACGATCGCGTCGATCTCCTCGATGCGGCGGTGCCAGAGGTCGCCGCCATCGTCGGTCACGTGGTCCCCGGCGAGCTCCTCGATTCGCTTCAGAAGGCCGAACGGGTGTCGCTTGGCGGGCAGGCGCCGGCCCTGCAGCGCGTAGAAGACGCCGTCGGCGTTGGTCTCGAACAGCGGGAAGCCGTGGTAGGCACCCTCACCCACGGCGCCGGTGTGGTCCTCGCCGCCTTCGGGGGCGAACACGGGCAGCTCGCGCAGCAGGTCGGCCAGCAGACGGGTCTCCTGCGTCGCCGCGCGCGGCGCCACGCCGCGGCGCAGCAGCAGCGCGTCGCAATCGCGGCCCGGGCGGCCGTCGCGCGGGCCCGCGAGCGGCGCGCCGACGCCGATCACCACGTCCTCGAGCTTGAGCAGCTCGCGCGCCACGTCGGCGGCGCCTCCGGGCTCGTAGAACAGCGCGCTCAGCCGGATCGGGGGCTCCGGGGTGCGCACCTCCTCCAACATCGCCAGCTGGAGCGCGCCCTGGGTCGCGACGACGCCGCAGTAGTGCATCTAACCGGCCGCCAGGCTGTCGCGCAGCCGCTCGACCGCCTCGGCCAGGCGCGCGTCCGGCACCGTCAGCGAGATGCGGAAGAAGCCCTCGCCGTTGGGGCCGTAGGCCCCGCCCGGCGACACCACCACGCCCGACTCCTCGAGCACCATCTCGCAGTAGGACGCCGACGTGTGGCCGCTCGGCACCGGCGCCCACACGTAGATCGTGCCCTTCGGCGGCGTCACGTCCACGCCGATCTCCCGCAGCGCGTCGCAGACCAGGTCGCGCCGGCGCTGGTAGATCGCCCGCATCTCCTCCGGCGGCCCGGCGTCGAGCGCGGCGGCCGCCGCCAGCTGGACCGCCTCGAACATCCCCGAGTCGATGTTCGTCTTCAGGTGCCAGTAGGAGTTGACGGCCTCGGCGTTGCCGGCGATCGCGGCGGTGCGCCAGCCGGTCATGTTCCAACCCTTGGACAGGGAGAACACCTCCACTCCGACCTCCTTGGCGCCCGGCGTCTCGAGGAACGAGGGCGCCACGTAGCCGTCGAAGGTCGTCTCCGTGTAGGAGGCGTCGTGGACGATCAGCACGTCGTGCTCGCGGCCGAACTGGACGGCTCGCTCGAACAGGCCATCGGGCAGCACCGCGCCGGTGGGGTTGTTCGGGTAGTTGAGGTAGAGCAGCCGCGCGCGCTGCGCCACGTCCCCGCCGATCGCATCGAGGTCGGGCGCGAAGCCGCGCTCGGGGAGCAGCGGCATCAGCACGGCCTCGGAGCCCGCCAGCAGCGGGCCGCCCGTGTAGACCGGGTAGCCGGGGTCGGCCGCGAGCGCGATCGAGTCGGGGTCGAGGAAGGCGAGGTTGAGGTTGAAGACGCACTCCTTGGCCCCCAGCGCGGGAACGATCTCGGTCTCCGGATCGAGCGTCACGCCGAAGCGGCGCGCGTAGAAGCGCGCGAAGGCCTCGCGCAGCTCCGGCCGCCCGCGATTGGATGGGTAGCGGTGCGTCCCGGGGTCGGCCGCGCCGGCCGCGAGGGCGTCGATCACCGGCACGGGTGTCGGCGTGTCGGGGTCCCCGATGCCGAGCGAGATCACGTCGACGCCGGCTTCCTTCTTCTCGCGCACCTTTCGCTCCAGCTCGGCGAACAGGTACGGGGGCAGGCGCTCCAGGCGCTTACTCGGTTGCATTCAACTCCGCCATCAGCTCGTCGCTCACCGTTCCTCTGTAGACCGGCCTGGCCCAGCCGGTCAAGTTCACCTGCAGATCCTCCCCGACCTCGACCTCGAGCTCCCCGCCGTCGAGCGCGACGGTCACCGGGCTGTTCACCCCGCGCAGCACGGCTGCGACGGCCGCGCCCGTGGCGCCGGTGCCCGAGGACATCGTCTCCCCCACGCCGCGCTCGAAGATGCGCGCTCGGATGGCGGCGGGGCCGGTGCGCCGCCAGAACGAGACGTTGGTGCGCCGTGGGAACAGCTCGTGACTCTCGATCGGGCCACCGTAGCGGGCCAGGTCGAGCTGCTCGAGGTCATCGGCCAGCTCGATCGCGATCTGCGGGTTGCCGACCTGGACGAACTGGAAGGCGAGCTCGCGGTCGGCGACGGTCAGCGTGCCGGCGCCGTCCTCCGGCCCGCTCGGGAAGTCCTCGGGCGCGCTCAGGCGGGCGCGACCCATGTCGACCGTGCACGTGTCTGGGCCCGTGATGCGCGGCCGGACCTCGCCGGCCGCCGTGAGCACCGAGAACGAGTCGAGGTCCGTCCAGCCGTTGCGGCGCAGGTACATGACCGCCTCGCGCACGCCGTTGCCCGACAGCTCGGCCTCGGAGCCGTCGGGGTTGAAGATGCGCAGCTCGGCGACGAAGCCGTCCTGGTCGCTCTCGCGCAGCAGCAGCAGGCCGTCCGACCCCAGGCCCGTGTGGGGCGCGCAGAGCGCGCGGACCCGCTCAGGGGTCAGCTCGAACGGGAGCTCGCGTTCCTCGACGATGACGTAGTCGTTGCCGAGCGCCTGCCACTTCTCGAAGCGCACGGCGGGGCACGTTATCCGGAGCGGTTACCGATGGCCGTCGAACTCGATGACCTGCTGGATCCCGGTGGGCCGGTTCGTGTAGCGCATCGTGTACGTCAGCAGCCCCGGAGCGAACGAGATCCGCTCGCGGGTCGCGTCGGCGCGCCAGGCGTCCGGGTTCGGGCCCTGGGCGGCCTGCAGCTCGCCGCCGGCCGCCTCCAGCGCGGACCAGAGGGCGGCCCGGCAGGCGGACAGGTCGCCGTTTCCGCAGTAGCGGTTGGCGAACTTGCCCTTCACCTTCTTGCCCAGCAGGGTGCGCAGGTCCTTGCTCATGTACATGTGCCAGCCGCCGAACTGGCCGCCCGGCGGCAGGTCGAAGCGGCGGTGCAACGTGTTGTTGAGCTGGTCGGCGAGCGACTGCCCGAGCACCGGCGTGAGCACCGCATCGGCCAGCCGCGGCCAGGCGGTGTCGAGCACGGCCGCGCCGGGGTCGTCGATCTTGCCGTCCAGGTCGCGGTCGAGGCGGCTGCCGCCCTTAGCCCGCCAGGCCTCGAGCAGCTCCAGCATGCGCATGCTGCGCGCGCTGGGCGCCGGGCTGCCGCGCAGGACCTCTGACAGGATCGGGACGAAGGTGATCGCCCGCACGTCCTGGGTCGCCGCCGCGTTCATCGCGCCGGTGAGCGTGGCCAGCGTGTTGCGCTTGTGCTTGTTGGTGTTGCGGTTGAGCAGGTCCACGCGCTGGATCGAGCCGTACGACCACTGGTCGTCGGCGGCCGGGAAGCCGCGAGCCGGCTTGTTGTTCCAGTTGTTCAGCACGCCGCTGCGCACGATCCCGTGCGGGTGGTCCTTGGCCGCAAGGAAGCCCTTCCACTCGTAGTTGCCCCGACCGTCGGTCGGCAGGCCCGGGTCCACGCCCTTGGCCCGAAGCGGCAGACGCCCGGTGGTGATCTGCGCCACCTCGTCGCTGTCGGCGTAGAACGTGTTGAACGTCTGCGGCGAGATCGCCGCGGCCTTGATGAAGGCGCGCGCGTTGCGGATCTTGCCGCGCGTGAGGCGCTGGAACAGGAGCAGGTCCACGCCGTCGTCGAGGTAGCTCGAGCGCTTGCGGGCGATCGCCACGCGCGTTCCGCCGACCGTCGCGTAGCCGGTCACCGGGCCGTGGACCGTCCGGTTGAAGGTCACCGGCTGGCCCGAGATCGTGCCGGCGTTGAACGGCGTCATCGAGCGGCACTTGCCCTTGTAGAGGTACTTGGTGTCGCTGCCGTCGCAGAGCGTCTCGACGTAGTTGTCGACGATGTCCGCGCCCGCCGAGGTGAGCGTCCAGACGAAGTCCTCGCGCCGCCCGATCAGGATGTAGCCGGGGAACGGCGCCGAGGTGGCGCCGCGGGCCTTCCAGCCGGGCCCGTGGAGGTCCATCTCGAGCGTCAGGCCGGGGTAGTAGTAGCCGATCTGCGGCCCGCCGACGAACAGCGGGTGGCCCGTGGCGGAGCGCTTGCCCGCCACCATCAGCACGTTGCTCGCCTGGCGCCGCAACTCGCGCGCGGCGCCGGCCGTGGTCGCCCCAGGCGTGGGGATCGGCTGGAACGAGCCGTTGTCGACGACGCGGTTGCCGGTGCGGGCGGCGGGGAGCGGCGCGTAGGGGAAGTTGCCCGGGATCGAGACCGGCGTCTCCGGGTCCTGGCGCTCGCGCAGGTCGTTCCAGACCGAGTAGCCGCGGTCGGGGCCGAGCGAGCTCTGCAGCCCGTTCAGGAACTCCGACGACTCGACCTCGGCGCCACCGCCCTCGCCGAAGAGCTCGCTCTTGACGGCGTTGAGGGCGATCACGTCACGGCGCGTCCACGGCTTGTGGCCGGAGTTGGTCTTCTTGTAGTAGGCGTTGATGCCCTTGCAGAAGACGTCGATGTCGTGCAGCAGCCTGCGACCCGCCTTGCCGTAGTGCTTGAGCTTGTCGACCTCCTTCTGCACCTCGCGCTCGGTCTGCGCGCTCGGCACGAAGGTCTTGAGCCCGACGATCAGGTCGATCGCGGTCTGTCCGGGCGCGTCCACGACCGCCACGCGGGCGTTGTAACGGGCCTGCTCGAGCAGCAGCTCACGATCGTGGGCGAGCGCCCAGCCGGCGCCCCACGTCACGTCGTCGTTCGTCTTGCCGTAGATGTGCGGCACGTTGAAGCGGTCACGGATGAGGCGCACGCCCTTGCGAGGGACGGGCTCGCGGTGGAGCGGGCCCTGGCCCTTCGTGCCCAGCTTCTCGGACTTGAAGTACTTGTTGAGATCGCCGTTCGAGATCTTGTCGAAGAGCGGCGTGAGGCCGTCATAGAGGCGCGCCTGCTGCGATGCCTGGTCCGGGGTGGGCGTGCCGTTGGGGCTCGGAATCGCTCCCCACTGACCGGACGGGATGATGTTGCGCGCGGTGCTCGAGAAGTCGGGCACCGCATAGGCGGAAGGCACAAAGGCCGCAAGGGCGGCCACAACGACGGCAGGCACGGTCGCGCGAGTCACAGATCTTTCTCCCCTTTGATGCGATGCGACCGGCCTGGCCGCGCAGCCAGTATATGGGCGATGCGCTGGGCGGCGTCGGCGGCGCCGCCCTCGCCGAGCTCGACCTCGTGCACGCCGGGAAGGCGGCGCATCCAGGCCAGCTGGCGCTTCGCGTAGTTGCGCGTGCGGCGCTTCATGGCCTCCACGTCGTCGCGCAGCAGCTCGTCGAAGCCGAGCGCCGAGCGCGCGGTCGGGCCCGCCCCGGCGGCGTCGGCGCGCCTGACCTCCTCGGCGGCGCCCGGCGGCGACCAGGTCGCCCACGCGGGCGTCGATGCGCCGGTAGAGCTCGTCGCGCTCCATCGTCAGGCCGAACAGCAGGGTGGGATGGCGGAGCCCGGCGGTCCAGAGGCGGGACTGGTCGCCGGCCGGGGCGGGCTGCTCGCCCATCTCGAGCAGCTCGAGGGCCCGAGTCACGCGCGTGCGGTCGTGCGGGTCGATCGCCTGGGCGGCGGCGGGCGCCCGCGCCGCGAGCTCCTCGTGCAGCCGCTCCGGGCCGCTCTCGTCGAGCCTCGCCCGGACGCTTTGGCGGATGGCCGGATCGGGCGGCGGGCGCAGCTCGAGGTCGGTCAGGGCGGCCTGGAGGTAGAGGCCGGTGCCGCCGACGACGATCGGCCGCCGCCCCTGACCCAGCGCGGCGTCGATCTCGGCGTGGGCGCGCTTCGCGAACTCGCCGGCGGAGAAGGTCTCGCGCGGGTCGACGAAGGACAGCAGGCGGTGCTCGAGCTCGGCCCGCTCGTCCGCCGTGGCGGCGCCCGTGAGGGCTTCCAGGCCGCGATAGACCTGGAGCGCGTCGGCGGACACCGCGATCGGATCCTCGCCGCGCTCGCGCAGCAGCCGGGCGAGCGCGAGCGCGACCGCCGTCTTCCCAACCCCGGTGGGGCCGAACACTGCCACCACGTCCACGGTCGCTAGTAATACAGGGCCGTGCGCCGCCTCCTCCCCCCCGTGCTCGCCGCTCTGGCGCTGTTCGCCCTCGGCTGTCAGGAGTCGGGCTTCGACGAGAGCAAGGAGACCTCCAAGCCCCTGAAGGTGCAGCACGCGCTCGGGGAGACGAAGGTGCCGGGGCAGGCCAAGGAGCCCCTGACGCTGACAGTCGACTCGCTCGACGACACGCTGGCGCTCGAGGTGCGGCCGGCGCGGGCGGCGGTCCCGGGCGCGAAGCTGCCCGCGTACCTGCGCTCCGAGGGACGCGGCGTGCCCGCGATGCGACCGGTCACCGCGAGCGACCTGGCGGCGGTCGAGGCGGTGCACGCCGACCTGATCCTCGGCAGCGCTTCGCGGCAGGGCAAGCTCTACCCGGACCTGAGCAAGATCGCCCCGACGGTGATGACGGACGGCGGCGGCGGGCAGTGGAAGCTCAACCTGCGGCTGATCGGCGAGGCACTCGGCCGCACCAACGACTCCGAGCAGTTGCTGATCGACTACGACCGCGAGGCGGCCGAGGCGCGGCGGGCGATCCGGGCGAGCGGCGCCGCCGGGGCTCGCAAGCCGCGGGTGGCGGTCGTCCGCGCCACCGCCGACGGCGGCCTGCGCTTCGCCAAGCGCGACTCGTTCGCGGGGACGATCCTCAGCGACGCCGGCGTGGCGCAGGTCGGCACCGTGGCCGACGCGGACGTGGTGCTGCTCTCGAGCGATCCGGGCGCGACGCGCAGCGTGCCCGGGCACCCCACCCGGGTGGACGCGGAGCTGTGGTGGGGCGCCGGCGGCGCATTGGCGGCGCGCACCGCGCTGGGCGAGCTGCAGCGCGCGCTGGCGCCCTAGCCCGCCCCGGCGCGCGCTAGCCCAGCCGCGCCAGCAGGCGTTCCTCGCCGGCGAGCGTGGTGCTCGTCGCGGAGGTCACCTCGACGTCGGTCAGCTCGCCCGGCGCGGCCAGGCCGGCGAAGTTGATCGTCTTGTTGTGGCGAGTGCGACCGCGCAGCCGATCCGGGTCCGTGCGCGACGGACCCTCTACGAGCACCTCCACCGTCCGCCCCACGAAGCGCTGGGCGCGCTCCGTCGCGTGACGCTGCACCGTCTCCACGAGGCGGTCCATGCGCTCGCGCTTGCGCGGGTGCGGCAGGTGGTCCTCGAGCTCGGCCGCGAGCGTCCCCCGCCGGGGCGAGAAGACGAACGTGAAGGCCGAGTCGTAGCGCACCTGCTCCACCACCTCCATCGTCTCCTCGAAGTCGGCGTCCGTCTCGCCCGGGAAGCCGACGATGATGTCGGTGGTGATCGCGCAGTCCGGCACCAGGTCGCGGATCATCGCCACGCGGTCGAGGTAGCGCTCGCGGTTGTAGGTGCGGCGCATCGCCTTGAGCACGCGCGAGGAGCCCGACTGGAGCGGCAGGTGGATGTGCTCGCACACGGTCGGCGAGCTCGGCGTGCGCGCGGATCACGTCCTCGCGTATGTCCTTTGGATGTGGGCTCGTGTAGCGGATCCGCTCCAGTCCGTCGATGGCGTCCAACATCGACAGAAGCTCAGCGAAGGTGGTCTTCGCCCCCCTGGGCAGGTCGCGCCCGAAGGAGCAGACGTTCTGGCCCAGCAGCGTCACCTCGCGCACGCCGTCCGCGGCCAGGCGCTCCACCTCGGTCACGATCTCGCCGGCCGGTCGCGACACCTCGCGCCCGCGCGTGGACGGCACGATGCAGTACGAGCACGCGCAGTTGCATCCGACCGATATCTGCACCCACGCCTGAAACTCGCGGTCGCGCCGCATCGGCAGGTGCCCGGTGAAGCCCTCGAACTCGAAGTACCCCTGGGCGCTCAGGCTGTCGCTGGTCAGGAACTCGGCGAGCTTGTGCACCTGGCCGGGGCCGAAGGCGACGTCGACGAACGGGAACAGCTCGAAGACCTGCTCCTTCATCGACTGGGACCAGCAGCCGCCGATGCCGATGACGCGCCCCGGATCCTCCGCCTTGAGGCGCTTCGCCTCGCCCAGGTGACCCACGAGCCGGTTGTCCGCCTTCTCGCGGATCGAGCAGGTGTTGAACAGGATCAGCTCGGCGCCCTCGCGATCGGGCGCCTCCGCGTATCCCAGCGAGTCGAGCATGCCCTTCATGCGCTCGGAGTCGTGCTCGTTCATCTGGCACCCGAAGGTGGTCAGGTGGTAGCTCTTCATGCCGAGCCGAGGATAGCCCGCCGCACGACCGCGGTAACCTCAGGCGCGATGGACTGGCCGGCCGCAATCGACAGCGCCGCCGAGGTCGATATCGAGACGAGCCGAGGTGAGGGCGCTCCTGTCCACCGCACCACGATCTGGGCGGTCGTCGCCGACGGTGACGTGTTCGTGCGCTCCCTGAAAGGCGCGAGTGGGCGCTGGTACCGGGAGCTGATGTCCGAGCCCGCGGCCGTGCTGCACGCCCAGGGTGACGCCTTCCCCGTGCAGGCAGTGCCGGCAAGCGACCCCGAGTCGGTCGAGCGCGCGAGCGAGGCCCTGCGTCGCAAGTACTCGGACTCGCGGTCGCTGGAGTCGATGCTCGAGGACGACATCCTCGACACGACCGTCAGGCTCGAGCGCCGCTAGGAACCCGCTCCGCCAGTCGCGGATAGCGGACCACGAGTCCCTCCTCGTCGAGCTCCAGGTCGGCCGTGAAGTCGCTGTCCAGCCCGATGTAGCGCACGTGCCTGGCGTCGATCGGCTCGTAGCGCTGCTCCGAGCGCAGCACGGCGAGGTCCGGGACCGAGACCCAGGCCATCACGTGGTCGACGGGCTCACCCGCGAGGCGCCGGGCCGGCATGAAGTTGGTCAGCGGGGAGAAGGCCAGGTCGCAGTCGAGCGCGCCCTCGACGTGCGGCTGCGGCTCCCCGTTTGCTGTCCAGCTCCCATCACCGGCTCGGCGCAGATCGAGCGCGCGCTCGCCGCACTTGACGAACAGACGGTCGGTCACCCACCGCGCGCCCGTGGTCAGCTCGTAGTCGACTCGGTAGGGATGCGGCTCGGCACCGAGCTGCACACCGGTCGCCTGGAGGCGGTCGCCCTCGAGCTCCACCTCGCAGGTCTCCGCCAGCCACTCCTCGAGCCCGCGCCAGGCGACCAGTCGCCGGCTCACCGGGCGTAGTCGGTCGCCCGGCTCTCCCGGATCACCGTCACCTTGATCTGCCCCGGGTACTCGAGCTGCTTCTCCACCTCGCGGGCGATCTCGTGCGAGAGCAGCGTCGCGGCGTCGTCGTCGATCTCGTCCGGATGCACGATCACGCGGATCTCGCGCCCCGCGTGCATGGCGTAGACCTTGTCCACCCCGGTGTGACGGCCGGCGATCGCCTCCAGCTCGTGGAGGCGCTTGACGTAGTGCTCGAGCGACTCTCCGCGGGCGCCCGGGCGCGCCCCCGAGAGCGAGTCCACGATCTGGACGATGACCGCCTCGACCGTCTGGAGCTCGACCTCGTTGTGGTGGGCCTCCATGGCGTGCGCGACGGCCTCCGACTCCTTGTAGCGGCGCGCCAGCTCGCCCCCGACGAGCGCGTGCGGACCCTCGGTCTCGTGCGACACCGCCTTGCCGATGTCGTGCAGCAGCGCGGCGCGCGCCGCCACGCGCGGATCGCCCCCCAGCTCGGCGGCCAGCATCGCCGCCAGGCGCGCGCACTCGATCGAGTGGGCCAGCACGTTCTGGCCGTAGCTCGTGCGGAAGCGCAGCTTGCCGAGCACCTTCACCAGCTCCGGGTGGACCGATCCGACGTTTGCCTCGAAGACCGCCTGCTCCCCCACCTCGACCACGTGCTGGTCGATCTCGGACTTGGCCTGGTGGAAGGCCTCCTCGATCCGCGCCGGATGGATGCGGCCGTCCTGGAGCAGCTTCTCCAGCGTCAGGCGCGCGATCTCGCGGCGCACGCCGTCGAAGCCGGACAGCAGCACCGCGCCGGGGGTGTCGTCGATTATGAAGTCGATCCCGGTGAGGGTCTCGAGCGTGCGGATGTTGCGCCCCTCGCGGCCGATGATGCGGCCCTTCAGCTCGTCGGACTTGAGCTCCACGACGGACACGGTCGTCTCCATGGCGTGGCCCGAGGCCACCCGCTGCATGACGGCGGCGAGAATGCTGCGCGCGCGGCGGTCGGCGTCGTGACGAGTCTCCTCCTCGACCTGACGAATCAGGCGCGCGCTGTCGTGGCGCAGGTCGTCCTCGAGCACGCGCATCATCATCTGCTTCGCCTGGCCTGCGCTCAGGCCGGCGAGCCGCTCCAGCTCGCGCAGCTGATCGCGCTTGGCGGCCTTCAGCTCCTCGCGCGTGTGCTCCAGGTTGCGCTGGCGGTCGTCGAGCGCGCGCTCACGCTCGCTCAGCTCCTGCGCCTGCAGCTCGATCGAGCCCTCCCTGGCGCGCAGGCGCTCCTCGAGCCGGGTGACCTCCGAGCGACGCACCTTGAGCTCGTCCTCGAGCTCCTCCGTGCGGCTCGCCTGCCCGCCGCCGGCGGAGGCGCCGGCCTCAGTGAGCTCGGACCCGGACGGGGGCTCCCCGTTGGCCGGCTGCGCGGCGCGCGGGCGCTGCAGCACGAGCGCCACGGACACGGCCCCCGCCGCCGCCACCAGCGCCGCCAACACGATCTCCATTGGGTGTCTCCCTCTGTCCCGGCCCACGCTGCGCCGGCTTCGTCGGTTCCGAGCGGCTCAGCTCGGCGCCGCGAGACACCAGTACGACCTCCCAAAGCGGCGCGCGCGCCTCGGCTGGCGCGCGCGTTTCAGGTCTACGGACCCTCCCGAAAACTCCCTCCAAGTCGGTCGGCTGTGGTCATTCTCCGCAAAAAAGAAGGTGATTTGCTGGTGTTTCGGTCTCACGGCGGCCTGAGCGACCGCTTTCACATGAGGTTAGCCCCGGATGGGGTCAGTGGCAACCCGTGTCAGGCCGCCCGGCGCGCGTCGTCGGACGCGCGCTCGTGCCGTCGAACGGCCTCGTAGGCGAGCTCCGCGTCGTAGCCCCGGCGGATCAGCAGCCGCCAGGCGCGGTCGCGTTCGCGGTCGTCGCTCACGGAGGGCGCGCGCTGCTCGAGCAGCAGCATCGCGGTCCGCAGCTCGGCCTCGCGACTCTGGTCGGAAACGGCGGCCTCGATCAGGTCGGGCGCGACGCCACGGCGGTGCAGCTCGCGGGCGATCCGCTCCGAGCCCCAGCGGTCGAGCTCGCGCTTGTCCTCGGCGAAGCGCCGGGCGTAGCGGGCGTCGTCGAGCAGGCCCGCTTGGCGCAGCTCGGCCACGGCGTCGTCGATGGCGTCGGGCTCCACCCGCTTGCGCTCCAGCAGGGCGCGCAGCTCGGCGACGGTGCGCTCGCGGTGGCCCACGGCCCGATACGCCAGCCGCATGGCCCGCTCCCGCTCTCGTGCCAGGTCGTCCATGACCCTCCTCCCGCTCTCGCGCTAGGCCGCTTGCTCCTCGGCGTCGACCTCGGGGGCAGGTTCGTCCCCCTCCGGCGGGTCTGCCGCCGGAGGCGGCACGGCGGCCAGCGGCGCCGAGGCCGGCTCCGCGCCGACCTCCTCGTAGATCTTGCGCTCGATCTCGTCCGCGATCTCGGGGTGCTCGCGCAGGTAGGCCTTCACGTTGTTGCGGCCCTGGCCCATCCGCTCGTCTCCGTAGGAGAAGAACGAGCCGGACTTCTGGACGATCCCGTGCTCGATGCCGAGGTCGAGGATGCAGCCCTGGCTCGAGATGCCGGCGCCGTACTCGATGTCGAACTCGGCCTGGCGGAACGGGGCCGCCACCTTGTTCTTGACGACCTTGACCCGCACCCGGTTGCCGACCGCCTCGGTGCCCTCCTTGAGCGTCTCGATGCGGCGGATGTCGAGCCGCTGGGAGGCGTAGAACTTGAGCGCGCGGCCGCCGGGCTGCGTCTCCGGCGAGCCGAACATCACGCCGACCTTCTCGCGGATCTGGTTGGTGAGCAGGCAGAGCGTGTTGGCGCGGTTGAGGTTGCCGGCGAGCTTGCGCATCGCCTGAGACATCATCCGGGCCTGCAGGCCGACCGACTGGTCCCCCATCGCCCCCTCGAGCTCCACCTTCGGCGTGAGGGCTGCGACCGAGTCGATCGCCACGATGTCGACCGCTCCCGAGCGGATCAGCATGTCGGCGATCTCGAGCGCCTGCTCGCCGTGGTCGGGCTGCGACACGAGCAGCTCGTCGACGTCCACTCCGATGCGCTTGGCGTAAGCGGGGTCCATGGCGTGCTCGGCGTCGATGAACGCACAGATGCCACCCAGCCTCTGGGCGTTGGCGAGCACGTGGTAGACCAGCGTCGTCTTACCGGAGGACTCCGGGCCGAACACCTCGACGATGCGGCCGCGCGGAAGGCCCCCGACGCCGAGGGCGAGGTCGAGCGACAGGGCGCCGGTGGGGATGGCATCGACCCGCACCTGGGCGCCCTCCTCCCCCATCTTCATGATCGACCCCTGCCCGAACTGCCGCTCGATCTGGCCGAGCGCGTTCTTCAACGCGGACTCGCGCGCCTGAGCGGCCTTCTGCTGCTCCTTGTCCATGTCCGCCATGTCTGTCCTCTCGAAAGTTCTGTGAGACATACAAGGTAGGAAGAGCCCCGGACGTCTGGAATTCGCCCCCTCGCCGCGCCCTCGATGTGGTTGGATGGCGTCAACGTGTACGCCTTCGGGCAAGCCAACTGGTTCCAGCGGATGGTGCGACTCTCGGGTACCGTGCCGCCGATCTCGTGGCTGTATGCCCGGTCGCTGCACCACTTGGACCGGGTCGTCTACAAGCTCACGCGCGGGCGTGCCACGTTCGTCTCGCTCGTCACCGGGCTGCCGATCGTCATGCTCACGACCACCGGCGCAAAGACCGGCCGCCACCACACGTTGCCCCTCGTGGCCCTTCCAGACGGCGATCGCCTGGTGATCATCGCCTCCAACTACGGCCAGCAGCGCAATCCGGCGTGGTACTACAACCTGCGCGCCGACCCGCATGTGACGATCGCTTTCGACGGCGTCACGCGCCAGATGGCGGCGCGCGAGCTCGAGGGCGAAGAGCGCGAGCGCCAGTACTCCCGTGGGATCGAGATCTACCCCGGCTGGACGCAGTACCGCACGCGTGCCGCGCACAGGCGGATTCCGGTCATCGAGTTGACGCCCGCGAGCTAGGTCAGAGCCGCCGGCACACGTCCAGCTCCGTCCGGTACGGCACCTTCACCGCGCCGGTCCCCGCAATCGCTCGCGCCCGCTCCAGCACCGGGGCGCGCTCCGCCGGGTCGAGCGACGCTATGAAGCTGATCGAGGCCACGCGCGCCTCCAGTCCGTCGGCGTCCAGCTCCTGGGAGTTCTCGAAGAGGTGCTCCTCGAGCGGGCCGAACCGCGTCTGGCGCCCGAAGGCCGCCCGCCACGTCTCCGTTCGGTGCGTCGGGACCTCGCCGCGAAACGGATCCACGAGGTCATCGATGGTGCGGTTGACCGGGTCGTCCTCGACGCGCCGATTCCACAGCAGGGCGAGCAGCCCGCCGGGCTTCAGCACTCGAGCGATCTCCGCCAGCGCGGCGTCGCCGTCGAACCAGTGGAAGGCCTGTCCGACGGTGACGGCGTCGACAGCCGCGTCCCCCAGCGGGATCGCCTCCGCAGTGCCGTCCAGGGTCTGCGCGCCGGCCGGCAGGGCCGCCCGCATCTGCGCTACGGGCTCCACGGCGATCACCTCCAGGCCAGCGGCCAGCAGGGGTCGCGTCAGCTTGCCCGTGCCCGCCGCCAGGTCGAGCACCACCGCACCCGGTGGCAAGGCGGCGGCCAGGTGCCTCAGGGCGGTCTCCGGGTAGCCGGGGCGGCCGCGCTCGTAGGCATCCGCCGAGCGCGCGAACCCGACCGCGGCGGCCTTGTGCACGTCGGTCACGTCAGCTCCACCCGCGCCAGCGGCTCGTACAGCGCGCCCTGCGGTCGCAGCGTCGAGCGGTAGAGCGTCAGCTCGGACGCGGAGAACGGCTCGGACGGGGGCGCAGGCGCCTCCGGCAGCGGCGCAACCCGCCGCTCGCGCCGCTTCACGCGCGCGAGCGTGATGTGCGGCCAGAAGGGACGCTTCTCGGGCTCGTACCACCGGCCGGCCGCCAGGGCATCGGAAACGCTCCCCTGCACGCCCGACGCCCGCCCCTCGAGATCCTCGAGGTCGAGCGCGAACAGGCGCGGGTCGCGTGGCGGCAGCGGCCGGACCCCCGTGGCGCGCAATATCGGCACGCCGGCCGACGGCAGCTCCCCGAACGCCGCAGCGGCGATCGCGTCGGCAGCCGACTCGTCCTGCCAGCCCAGGAAGACCAGCGTCACGTGCAGGGCGTCAGGCGCCACCGGGCGCAGGTCGCCGCGGCCGTCGACAAGCGCATCGCGCCAGGCCGCCAGCTCCGACCGCGCCGCGAGCGGCAGGTCGAGCGCCACGAACATGCGCGCACGCGGCCCGCTCAGATCTCGAAGTCCTCCCCGCGCAGCACCCGGCGCAGCAGGTGCATGCCGACCGTGGTCGAGCGATCGCGCACCTCGGCGCGATCGCCCGGCAGCCGCACGTCGCGCACGAGCTTGGACCCGTCGGCGAGCTTGACCGCCCAGCACACGTAGCCGACCGGCTTGGCCTCCGTGCCGCCGTCCGGGCCCGCCACGCCCGTGATCGCCACGGCAGTGTCGGCCTCGAAGCGCGCCAGCGCGCCGTCGGCCATCGCCTCGGCGACCTCCATCGACACCGCCCCGTGACGCTCGATCAGCGCCGGGTCGACGCCCAGCAGCGCCGCCTTGGCCTCGTTCGAGTAGCTCACCACCCCGCCGGAGAAGTAGGCGGACGACCCCGGCCGCTCGGTCAGCCGCGCCGCCATCAGGCCGCCCGTGCACGATTCGGCGACCGCCGCCCAGCGCCCGGACAGCAGCTGCGCCACCTGCTCGTCGATGGTCGAGCCGTCGACGGAGAACAGCGAGCGCTCGTGACGCTCGGCGATCAGGGCCAGCAGCGCGTCCCACGCGGGCTGGGCGGGCGGCTCCCAGCGGGTGACCACCTCGACCTCGGCGCGGCGCAGGCAGGTCGTGATCTCGAGCTCGGAGAACCCTTCCACAGAGCCCTCCGCCACCCGCAGCGTCTCGGCGATCTCCGACTCCGGGATGCCGAACAGGCGCAGCGTCTGCTGCCGATACTCCGTGCGGCCCCCGATCGCCTCCTGGAAGGCCTCCGTCTCGACCGCCTGACGGCCACATCGCGTGGAGCTCGCGCGGCGGGCCCGGGAGCACCACGATCGCCGGCTTGCCGGGCACGACGAGGCCGGGCGCGGTGCCGGCCGGGTAGATCACATGGGCGCCCTCGGGCACGAGCGCCTGCTTGCGGTTGGAGGCCCGCACGGCATCGAAGTCGAGGTGCTGGAAGCGCTTCATCAGCGGCCGCAGGATGTCGGCGATGCGCTCCTCGAGGTCCTCGTCGAGGAACAGCGGGCGCCCGGTGAACTCGGCCACCATCTCGATCGTCAGGTCGTCGGCGGTCGGGCCGAGGCCGCCGCTCGTGATCACGAGGTCGACTCCCTGGTCCCTCATGAACGCGAGCTGGGCCGTCATGTCCTCGGGGCGATCGCCGCAGATCGTGATGTGCGCCAGCTCCACTCCCAGCTCGAGCAGGCGGTCGGACAGCCACGGGCCGTTGCGGTCGCGCACCCGGCCGGTCAGCACCTCGGTGCCGGTCACGACGATGCCGGCGCGGGCCGACATCAGGCGCAGGGACGCTCGCCCAGCGGGATCGACTTGGTCGACCGCGGGGTGAAGTCGAAGCCGACCGGATCGGGGCCGGGCTCGAGCGGGACTTGCTTGCCGTTCTTGGTCACCTGCACGTCCGTCTTGCCGAGGTTCACCCGCACCCTGCGGCCCCGGAACGTCTGCGGCTCCGAGATGATCCCGTTGAAGCGGATCTCGGTGCCCGGGCCGTTGTCCACGCAGACGTAGATCTCGTTCGCCGGGATGATCCGCAGCGTCACGCGCTTCGGCGGCGGGGGCTTCTGCTTCTCCGTCTTCGTGGTCTGCTGCTGCTCCGTCGTGGTCTCCTGCGGCTTGGTGCCGCCGCCACCACCGCCGTCGTCATCGCCGCCGACGAGCCCGATGACGAGCAGGACGCCGACCACCGCGGCCACCGCGAGGCCGATCACGAGCCAGGGCCCGCGCGGCGGCCCCACGCCGCGCCGGCGCTCCCGGGACACCGCGGTCGGTCCCAGCGGCTGCAGGTGCTCCACCTCGTCGCGCGACTCGTAGGTGGCGCGGTACTCCTCGACCAAGACCTGCGGATCGAGCCCGAGCGCCTCGGCGTACGTGCGTAGGAACGTCTTCACGAACGTGGGCCCGGGCAGCATCCCGAACTCCTCGTTCTCGAGCGCGCGCAGGTACTTGGCGCGGATCTTGGTCCTCGACTCGACATCGGCGATGTCGAGGTGCTCCCGCATCCGCGCCTCTCGGAGCGTGTCGCCGATGTTGGGCATGGCGCGCCGTATTGTGTCGCGAAGACCTAGTCGTCTGCGCGCGCCGCAATCGGCGGTTCAGCCAGCTGCTCCAGCACGCGCGGCAGATCCGCTTCCGTGATCAGCACCTGG
The DNA here is from genome assembly GCA_963722245.1 of uncultured Thermoleophilaceae bacterium. Classification (GTDB taxonomy): domain Bacteria; phylum Actinomycetota; class Thermoleophilia; order Solirubrobacterales; family Thermoleophilaceae; genus JACVRW01. The sequence continues at coordinate 377,882 of CAVRKM010000008.1, read as the reverse complement.
CGGGCCTTGGAGCCCTCGTAGCCGGAGATCACCCCGCGGCGCTCCATCATGTCGATCAGCCGTCCGGCACGCGTGTAGCCGACCCGCAGGCGGCGCTGCAGCATCGAGGTCGAGGCCGTGCCCATCTGGATCACGGTGGAGATCGCATCCGGCAGCAGGTCGTCCTGGTCGGGGTCGTAGTCGCCGTCCGGCCCGTCGCCGTCCGACTCGCTCTCCACCGCCTCGAGCAGCTCCTCGTGCAGCTCCGGCTCGCCCTGGCGGCGCCAGTGCTCGGTCAGCTTCTCGATCTCCTCCTCGGCGATGAACGCGCCCTGGATGCGCGCCGAGCGCGACTCGCCGGAGGGCCGGAACAGCATGTCGCCCTGACCGAGCAGGGACTCTGCGCCGTTCTGGTCGAGGATCACTCGCGAGTCGGTCTGCGAGGACACCGCGAAGGCGATCCGGGCCGGAACGTTGGCCTTGATCATGCCGGTGATGACGTCGGCGCTCGGGCGCTGCGTCGCCAGCACCAGGTGGATCCCGACGGCGCGCGACTTCTGCGCGAGCCGGATGATCGAGTCCTCCACGTCGGCCGGGGCCACCATCATCAGGTCGGCCAGCTCGTCGATCACGCACAGGATGTAGGGCAGCGGGCGCTCGCCCTGCTGCGCGCGCACGCGATTCAGCTCGACCAGGCTGCGCGTCTTGGCCTTGCTCATCACGCCGTAGCGCTCCTCCATCTCCTTGATCAGGTTGGCGAGCACGTTGGCCGCCAGCCGCGGCGAGGTGACGACCGGCGTGAGCAGGTGCGGGATGCCCTCGTAGTGGTTCAGCTCGACCCGCTTGGGGTCGACCAGCACCATGCGCACCTCGTTGGGGTCGGAGCGCAGCAGGACGCTGGACAGCATCGCGTTCACGCAGCCGGACTTACCGGACCCGGTGGTGCCGGCGATCAGGATGTGCGGCTGCTTGGCGAGGTCGGTGCCGATCGCCTTGCCGGCGATGTCCTTGCCGAGCCAGACCGACAGCGGCGACCAGCCCTTCGGAGCGTCCTGGAACACGTCGCCCAGGTGCACCATCTTGCGAACGCGGTTGGGCACCTCCACGCCGACGGCCTGCTTGCCGGGGATCGGCGCGAGGATGCGCACCTGCTCCGCGGCGAGCGCGTAGGCGAGGTCGTCCTTCAGCTGGGCGACCTTCGACATCTTGATGCCGGGCGCGAGGCGAAGCTCGTAGCGGGTCACGTGCGGGCCGGTCACCGTCCCGATCACCCGGGCGTCCAGCTTGAAGTGGCTGAGCGCCTCGACCAGCTGACCGCCGATGCGCGCGATCCCCTTCGTGTCGACCTTCTGTGCCCCGTTGGAGCGCTTCAGGAAGGCCGGCTTGGGAAGGCGATAGTTGTAGTCGTCGGCCTCGGTCACCGCCGACCGCCGGTTGCCCATCGGGGTGAGCTCCTCCTGCTCGGGCTCCCCATCCGAGTCGGGCTGCGGGAGCGGCTCGGGCTCCGGCTCCTCCCAGGGCTCGTCCTCCTCGTCCTCGGGCTCGGGCTCGGGCTCCTCGTCCGGCTCGCCGTACATGTCCGGATAGCGCTCGGAGGCGTCGAGGGCGGGCGCTTCCACGTGCGTGGCGCGCACGACCGGCTCCTCGTTCTCGGGCTCGGGCGGCTCGACCACGCCCGGGATCGGGTCGCCCGGGAGCGGGGCCGTGGCCACGGTGGACATCCGCCGCACCCGCTCGCTCGTCGTGGTGGCCGCTTCGCGCGTGGCTTGCAGCACGCCGGCGATCGAGGCGCCGGTGACGAGCAGCACGCCGGCCAGCAGCAGGAAGACGAACAGGATGTGCGAGCCCGCCTCGGAGAAGAGCTTGGCCGACGCCCAGAACAGCGCCTCCCCCACCAGGCCGCCGTGATGGCGCAGATACTCGGCGTCGAAGAAGCCGTCGCGCGGGGTGTCGCCGGGACCGAGCCCGAGCGAGCCCGCCGCCAGGCCGAGCGTGAGCGCGGCCGCGAGGCAGAGCGCGCCGGTCTTGAGCGGGTGAACGGCCGGGAGCATCGGGCGGACGACGATCGCCGCGCCGGCGGCGAACAGGGCCACCGGCGCCAGGTAGCCGGCGCCGCCGAACAGGAACAGGATCCCGTCGGCCATCGCCTCGCCGACCTCGCCGCCGGCCCAGTCGAAGTAGAAGACGCACGCGAAGAAGGCCGCCAAGGCGACCAGTCCCAGACCGACCACGTCCCACTGGTGCTGCTCGAGATGCGGTAGCTCGAACGGCGGCCAGGAACCGCGCGATCGGCGGCGCTTACGGCGACGGCTTGCCATCCAAGGGGATTTCGACGGCTACCAGCCGCACCCTCCTAAGCCCAAGCGCCCGGCTGGGCCGGGTGCGCGGGGGCTCCCCCTACCATGGGGGGCATGTCGGGACGCCCGCGAGTGCTTGTCGTCGAGGACGACACGGACATCGCCGGCGTTTTGCGCCGGTCATTGGACAAGGAGGGCTACGACGTGCGCGTGGCCATCGACGGCGAGGCCGCCATCGACGAGGCCGGCGTGTTCGAGCCCGACGCTGTGGTGCTCGACCTGGGCCTCCCACGTCTCGACGGGGTCGAGGTGTGCCGGCGGCTGCGTGACGAGGGCGACGTGCCGATCCTGATCCTGACCGCCCGCGACGCGCTCGAGGCCCGTGTGGACGGCCTGGACTCGGGCGCCGACGACTACCTCGTCAAGCCCTTCGAGCGCGACGAGCTGCTGGCTCGGCTGCGCGCGCTGCTGCGCCGCCGCCCGCCGCGCGGGAGCGCCTTCATGGTGGTCGGCGACCTGCGACTCAACCCGGACACGCGCGAGGTGTCTCGCGGAGATCGGGTCCTGGAGCTGACCGCGCGCGAGTTCGAGCTGCTCGAGCACCTGATGCGCAACGAGCGCATCGTCGTGTCCCGCCAGGCACTGCTCGACGAGGTCTGGGGCTACCACCCCTTCGCGGAGACCAACACCGTCGACGTGTTCATCTCCAATCTGCGCCGCAAGCTGGAGGCCGACGGCGAGCCGCGCGTGCTGCACACCGTTCGCGGAGCGGGCTACGTGCTGAGGGACACATGAGGACGCGCCTGCCCGTCCGCCTCAAGCTGGCCGTGGTCACGGCAGCGCTGACGTTCGGGATCCTGTGCGTCTTCGCGGTCGTGATCGGCGCCGTGGCCGAGCAGCGCATCTGGGCGGGCTTCGACGACGACCTGCGCGCCACGGGATCCGACCTCGTCAACCGGCTCGACGTCCGCCGCGGTACCACCGGCCCCGAGGTGGACATCGCCGCGCTGGCCGGCGCAACCGCCGGCGGCGCACAGGTTCGCGTGCTCCGTGCGGACGGCACGGTCAGGTACCCGAGCGGTCTGCTGCCGCTGGCCGAGCCCGGCCAGGAGGGGCTCAGCGACCTGCCCGGCTACCGGGTCATCTCGCGCGCGCTCGTGCTGCCGCGCGACTCGAGACCGGGGCCGTTCGGCTCGATCGGGGAGCCGGTGGCCGAGGCCGTGGGCTGGGTTCAGTTCGCCAAGCCGAAGGCGACCGTCAATCGGACGGTCAACCGCGTGCGCCTCTTCCTCGCCTTCGGCGTGCTCGGCGGCACGCTGCTCGCCTTCCTGGGCGGCCTCTACGTCGCCCAGCGCGCGATGCGGCCGATCGCCGGCCTGACCCGAGCGGCCCGCGAGGTGGCACGCACGCGCGACCCGGACATCACGCTGCCCAAGCCGCGCGCCAACGACGAGGTGGCCGACCTCGCCAACACCTTCGAGGCGATGCTGCGCGAGCTGGGCGCCGCCCGGCAGGAGACCGAGGCGACCCTCGATCGCCAGCGGGCCTTCGTCGCCGACGCCTCGCACGAGCTGCGCACCCCGCTGACCAGCATCCTCGCCAACCTGGAGCTGCTGGAGACCGAGCTGGCAGGCGAGCAGCGCGAGATGGCCGATTCGGCGCTGCGCTCGTCGAGGCGGATGCGGCGACTGGTCGGAGACCTGCTCCTGCTCGCCCGCGCCGACGCCGGCCGCGAGGCGCCGCGCGCCCCGGTCGACCTCGCCGCGGTCGCGCGCGAGGCCGCCCAGGAGGCCGGTGCGCTCTCCTCCGACCATCCGATGTCCCTCGACCTCCCCGAGCCGGTCATCATCGACGGGGTCGCCGACGACCTCCACCGCCTGGCGGGCAACCTCGTGGAGAACGCGTTGATCCACACGGCCGGCGGGACCCCGGTCACGGTCTCGGTGCGCCGCGAGGGCGACTCCGCCGTGCTCGAGGTCGCGGACCGCGGCCCGGGCGTGCCCGGCGACCTGCGCGAGCGGGTGTTCGAGCGCTTCGCCCGCGGCAGCGCCGAGTCGGCGCGCGCCGGTGGCAGCGGGCTCGGGCTGGCGATCGTGAAGGCGGTCACCGACGCCCATGGGGGCCGTGTGGAGCTGCTCGACGCGCCCGGCGGCGGCGCGCGCTTCGTGGTCTCCCTGCCGGCGAGCTCGCCCGCGTCGGTGCGCTCCGATCGCCGGGGCTACCGTGTTCCGGGCCTGAGCAATACCCGACTTTCGGAGGGCTTCCCCAGTGAAGTACATCCTGCGCCGGCGTCCGTCGCCGGCTTTCGTGATCTCGTGCATCGCCCTGTTCGTGTCGCTCGGCGGTGTCTCCTACGGCGTGGCCACCGGCTTCATCGACAGCCGCGAGATCAAGAACAACACGATCACGAGCGGCGACGTGCGCAACAACACCCTGCGCACGTTCGACATCCGCAACAACGAGGTGCGCGGGTTCGACATCCGCAACTCGTCGATCCAGGGCCGGGACGTCGCCTTCAACACGCTCACCGGCGGGGACATCGAGGAGTCGACCCTCGGCCAGGTTCCCAGCGCCGCGCAGGCCGGGGCGGTGTCCGTGCTCAAGACGATCGCGCCGACCACGATCGCCGAGGGCGCCGCGCCGGTCGCGCTGGTCACCCAGGGGCCGCTCACGCTGAGCGCCGCCTGCGTCGACTCCGCCGGGAGCACGGCGGCCAGGCTGGTCGTCCAGACCACGGAGGCGGGCTCCGCGGGCAGCGACGTCCCGACCATCGGTCCGGGCGACGGCGCGGTGACCCTGGCCGAGCTGATCGACCCGCCGGCCAGCCCCCGTGCCTCCGCGAACAGGTCCGTGTTCGCCTGGGCGCCCAGCGGAAAGGCCTTCACGGGCCAGTTCGGTGTGATCGCCGACGGCGCAGGAGCCGGCGTGTGCGGCTTCACCGGGCAGGTCGGGTTGGAGGGTTGAGGCCCGAAGCGGACTTCGCTTAGACCTCGACGACTACCGGCAGGACCATCGGCCTGCGGCGCAGGCGGTCGTAGACGAACTCCGCCACGTCGTCGTGCAGGTGGTCCTGCAGCAGGTCGATCTCGCGGATCTCCTCCTCCGCGGAGCGCGACAGCGACGCGTCCACCGCCGCCCGCAGCTCCTCCACGAACCCGTCCGACTCGTCGACGAACGGCACGCCGCGGAAGATGATCTCCGGCGGGGCGACCGAGCGGCCCTCCTGCTCCGAGATCGTCGCCACCACGATGAAGATGCCGTCGGCCGACAGCATGCGCCGGTCGCGCAGAGCCACGTCCTCGATGTCCCCCACGTCCACGCCGTCCACGAAGATCATGCCCGCCTGCTCGCGGTCCCCGAAGCTCGCCCCCGACGAGTCGATCTCGAGCGGCAGGCCGTTCTCCCCGATGAAGATCGATTTCGGCGGTACCCCCACCGCCTCGGCCAGCTCGGCGTGCAGGCGCAGGCGCCGGTGGTCGCCGTGCACCGGCATCACGTACTCGGGCTTGGTCAGGTTGAGCATCAGCTTGAGCTCCTCCTGGTAGCCGTGCCCCGAGGCGTGCACCGGCACGTCGGCGGCGGTGATCACGTCCGCGCCGAGCCGGTAGATGCGGTTGATCGTCTCGTTGACCGCGCGCTCGTTGCCGGGGATCGGGGTGGCCGAGAAGATCACCGTGTCGCCGTCGTGGAGCTCGACCTGCGGGTGGTCTCCGTGCGCCATGCGGCGCAGCGCCGACAGCGGCTCGCCCTGGCTGCCCGTGGAGATCACGACCAGCTTGTGGTCGGGGAAGTCCTCGATCTCCTTGGGGCCGACCAGCATGCCCTCGGGCACGTCGATGTGGCCGAGCATGCGGCCGATGTTCACGTTCTTGCGCATCGAGCGGCCCACCAGCGAGACCTTCCGGCCCCCCACCGCGGCGGCGTCGACCACCTGCTGCACGCGGTGGATGTTGGAGGCGAAGCAAGTGACCACGATGCGCCCCTGGCAGCGGGCGAACACCTCCTCGAGCTTCGGCCCGACGCTCGACTCCGAGAGCGACACCCCGGGCCGGTCGGCGTTGGTCGAGTCGCCGCACAAGCAGCAGCAGGCCGTCGCGGCCCAGCTCGGCAAGGCGGGCGACGTCGGCGGGCACGCCGTCCACCGGGGTCTGGTCGAACTTGTAGTCGCCGGTGACGAGCATCGTGCCGCGCTCGCAGGTCAACGCCGCGGCGAACGAATCCGGGATCGAGTGGGCCATCTTGACCATCTCCACGGAGAACGGCCCGGCCGTCGAAGGTCTGGGTGGCCAGCACGTCCTCGACCTGCACGTCCTTGAGCCTGTGCTCGTCGAGCTTGGAGCGCACCATCGCGGCGGTCAGCGGCCCGCCGTAGATCGGCAGCTTGCGCCCCAGCTGGCGCAGCACGAACGGCAGCGCCCCCACGTGGTCCTCGTGCCCGTGGGTCAGCACGATCGCCTCGATGTCGTCGGCCCGCTCGCGCAGGTAGGCGAAGTCGGGCAGCACCAGATCGATCCCGAGCTGGTCGGGCGTCGGGAACATCAGCCCGGTGTCGACCACGACGATGCGGCCGTCGTACTCGACGACCATCATGTTCTTGCCGATCTCGCCGAGCCCGCCGAGCGGCAGGACCCGGAGGGTGCCGGACGCGCTCACACCGCGGCGAGCAGCTCGTGGCGCTCGAGTGCCGCGCGGATGACGGCCTTCTCCTCCTCGGTCGCCTCCACCATCGGCAGCCGCAGCCCGCCGACGTCGTGGCCGGCCATGTTCACGGCGGCCTTGATCGGGGTCGGGTTGGTGGTCACCGACAGCGCCTCGTAGAGGTCGCGCAGGCCGTCCTCGATCTCGTGACGCTGATCGGGCTCGTCGACGATGCGGCGCATCTCGCGGCCGACGAGGTGTGAGGCGACCAGGATGCCGCCGGTCCCGCCCAGGTCCATCGTCTGGGCGAGGATCCCGTCGTCGCCGGCGAGCAGGTCGAGCCCGTCGATCGGGGCGAAGTCCTCGTGGCGCGCCTGCTTGACCGCCACGACGTTCTCGATCTGGCCCAGCTCGGCCAGCAGGTCGTTGGGCATGTCCGTGGCCGTGCGAGCGGGGATGTTGTAGGCGACGATCGGCAGATCGGTGGCGGCGGCGATGGCCTCGTAGTGGGCCTTTATGCCGCGCCGGTTGGGCCGCACGTAGTAGGGCGTGACGACCAGCACGGCGTCCACTCCGACCTCGGCGGCCCGCTCGGTGAGCTCGATGGTGTGGCGGGTGTCGTAGGTACCGGTGCCGGCGATCACCGGGGCGTCGCCGCTCTCGGCCACCCCCAGCTCCCACAGGCGCGCCTTCTCCTCGTCGGTCATCGTCGCCGCCTCGCCGGTGGTCCCGGCGAGCACGACCCCGTCCGAGCCGTTCTCGAGCAGGTGATGGATGAGCCGGACGGCGGCGTCCTCGTTGAGGCCCCCATCGTCGCCGAAGGGGGTGACCATCGCGGTGAGGATGCCGCCGATGCGCGTCACTGCTGGAGCGGCTTGAACGGGTCGGGGCTGGCGTTCGCGGAGCCCTCGGAGGGCGCCGGGGGCGGCGGCTGGGGCGCCGTCGGCTCCGTGGCTGCAGAGGCGGCGGCGGGGTCGGCTGCCGGCGGCTCGGGCGCGGCGGGCGGCTCCGGGGCGGGCGGCGCCGGCTCTCCCGAGGGCGGCGGGGCCGTGGACGCGGGCGGGCCGTCCTGGATCGGGCGCCCGTGTTCGTCGTAGCTGGTGCCGCCCTGCTGACCGGGCGTCGAGCCGCCCTGGTTGAAGTTCTGCTGAGCCTCGTCGAGCTTCTGCTGTGCCTGCTCGGCGAGCTTCTTTGCCTTGTCCATGAAGCCCATCGTCGCCTCCGGCGTTGATCGGTCAGGAGCGTACCGCGCGAGCCGGATTCGCGGGATAACCGCTGCAAACCGTCCAGAACACCCTCGGCGAATGTCAGAATTGACGACGCTCCCATGGTTCAAGAGGAACGCGACTACAGCCACCGGACCGCGATCCAGAAGCTCGGCGTGAAGCCCGAGCAGCGGGTCGAGGTCACCGGCGACGTGGGCTCCGGCCTGCGGCGCGACGTCAAACAGGCGGTCGGCCGCGGCCTGGTGCGCTCGGGCGAGCTGGACGGAGCGATCGTGCTGGTCGAGTCCGAGGAGGAGGCCAAGGAGGCGCTGGTGCGCTACCGGGCCCGCCTGCGCGACACCGGCTACCTCTGGGTGATCACCCGCAAGCGCGGTCACGAGAGCTACCTCAACCAGATGACGCTCGTCCCCCACGCCAAGCGGCTCGGGCTGATCGACAACAAGACCTGCTCGATCGACGAGGACCGCAGCGGCATCCGCTTCGTCGTGCCGCGCGCGCTGCGCAAGCGGACGGCCGCTTAGCGTTCGTCAGAGCAGCTGGTCGAGCCCGATGACCGGCGACGTCTCGAGCGAGCCCACCCGGCGGATCGCCAGCAGCACGCCGGGCATGAACGACTCTCGGTCCACCGAGTCGTGGCGGATCGTCAGCGTCTGGCCGGGGCCGCCGAAGAGGACCTCCTGGTGGGCCACCAGGCCGGGCAGGCGGACCGAGTGGATCGGCTCGTGGACGTTGCCGCCGGCCTCGGAGATCAGCTCGGCCGTGCGCTTCGCCGTTCCCGACGGCGCGTCCAGCTTGCCGTCGTGGTGCAGCTCCACGATCTCGCATTCGGGCATGTGCGCGGCCGCCTCTACGGCGAACTTCATCATCAGGACCGCGCCGATCGCGAAGTTCGGCGCCACGAACAGGTTCGCGTCGCCCACCCCGGCCAGTGACGAGAAGTCCGCCCCGCTCGTGCCCATCACGCAGTGCACCCCGGCCTCGAGGCAGGTGCGCGCGTTGTCGAGCGCCGAGTCCGGCGTCGAGAAGTCGACGATCACGTCGGCGTCGCCGAGCACGTCGGCCAGCGAGGTCTGCAGCAGCGGGTCGGCGCGGCCGACCAGCGCCATGTCGTCGGCGCCCTCCACCGCGCGGCAGACCGTGTCCCCCATCCGGCCCGCGGCGCCGGAGACGGCGACGTTGATCACGCCGCTTCGGCGAGCACCGGACTGACCGCTTCGAGCGCGGAGCGGAAGGTGCTCCTCGTCCGCCCCCACGCCCGCCGCCGACAGGCGCTCCGGCACCCACAGGTCGCGCGCCAGGTCCATCACGTCGTCGAGCGTGACCGCGTCGATGCGGGCCAGCAGCTCGTCGACGGTGAGCACCGGCACGTCCATCAGCACCGAGCTGCCCAGCCGGTTCATGCGCGTGGCGCTCGACTCCATCGAGAGCACGGTGCGCCCCTTCACGTTCTCGCGCGCCCGCTCGAGCTCTCCTCGGTGGTCACGCCGTCCTGCTGCAGCCGCTGGAGCTCCGTGCCGATCACGTCCATCGCCTCGCCCACGTTGTCCGGCCGCGTGCCCACGTAGAGCCCCACCTGGCCGGTGTCCGCGTAGTGCGACGCATACGAGTAGACCGAGTAGGCCAGCCCGCGCTTCTCGCGCACCTCCTGGAACAGGCGCGACGAGCTCGAGCCGCCCAGGACCGTGTCGAGCAGCCGCAGCGCGAAGCGCCGCTCGTCGCCGCGGGGGATCCCGTGGCCGCCCAGGCAGAGGTGGTACTGCTCCGTCTCCTTGGCGTGGAAGCGCATCGTCGGCGACGCCTGCGCCGGGGCAGGCGCCTGGACGGGGGCCGCCGGCGCGTCGCCGACGGCGGCCTGCACCAGCGCCACGAGCCGGTCGTGATCGAGGTTGCCGGCGGCGGCCACGACCATGTTGTTCGGGCACGTAGCGCCCGTCGTGCCACTGCGCGATCTGCGGCACCGGGACCGAGGAGATCACGTCCGCCCGGCCGATCACCGGCCGCCCCAGCGGGTGGTCGCCGAAGATCGCGCCGGCCAGGACGTCGTGCACCTTGTCCGACGGCTCGTCCTCGTACATGGCGATCTCCTCGATCACCACCTGGCGCTCGGAGTCGATGTCCGGGTAGGACGGCCGCAGGACCATGTCCTGGAGCACGTCGAAGGCGCGCTCCAGGTGCACGTCGAGGAAGCGCGAGTAGACCGAGGTCGTCTCCTTGCCGGTGCCGGCGTTGACCTCGGCCCCCATCGCGTCGAACAGCTCGTCGATCTCGCAGCGAGCTGAAGCGATCCGTCCCCTTGAAGAGGAGGTGCTCCAGGAAGTGCGAGATGCCGGCCTGCTCGGTCCCCTCGTCGCGCGAGCCCGCCCGGATCCAGAACCCGAGCGCGATCGATCGCACCGAGGGCATCGCCTCAGTGACGACCCGGACGCCCGAGTCGAGGGTGGTGAGCTGGGCTCCTGGGGCCGGCCAGCATCAGCTGGGGTCCGTCGGTCGCGCTGCCGCGCGATGCCGATCTTCGCGGTCCGGGGCGCGAGCCCCCGGTGCACCGCCTCACTCGGTGCGCTCGCGCGGCCGCCGGTCGCGCTCGCGCGACGGCGCCGCCGCGCGTTGCCGCCGCGGTCCCCGCGATCGCCTCGGTCGCCCCGGGCCTTGTCGCCGGTGCCCATGGACGCCAGCTCCTCGGGCGACTTGCCCGCGATCTCCGGGTCCTCGGCCAGGCGCAGGCCGATCCGGCCGCGCTCCCGGTCGACCTCGACCACCTTCACCCGCAGCTCGTCGCCGCGGTTGACGACGTCCTCCACCGCGTTGACCCGCTCGCCGGGCTTGATGTTCGAGATGTGCAGCAGGCCGTCCGTGCCCTTGGCCAGCTCGATGAAGGCGCCGAACGTGGTCGTCTTGACGACCTTGCCGGTGAACTCGTCGCCGAGCTCCACCTCCTTGGTCATCGAGCGGATCCGGTCGACGAGGGCGTCGCCCTGATCGCCGGTCTGGGCGTAGATGCGCACCGTGCCGTCGTCGTCGATGTCGATCTGCGCGTCGAACTCCTCCGACAGCGCGCGGATCGTCTCGCCGCCCTTGCCGATCACCGCACCGATCTTCTCGGTGTCGATCTGGATGGCGCTGATGCGCGGCGCGTACTGCGACAGCTCCGCGCGCGGCCCCGAGATCGCCTCGGTCATCTTGCCGAGGATCGTCATGCGGGCGTTCTGGGCCTGCTCGAGCGCGTCGCGCAGGATGTCGAACGTGACGCCGGTGATCTTGATGTCCATCTGCAGGGCCGTGATGCCCTCGGACGTGCCGGCGACCTTGAAGTCCATGTCGCCCAGGTGGTCCTCCACGCCCGCGATGTCCGTGAGGACGATGTAGTCGTCGCCCTCCTTGATCAGGCCCATCGCCACTCCGGCCACCGCCGCCTTGATCGGCACGCCGGCGTCCATCAGCGACAGCGAGGAGCCGCAGACCGAGGCCATCGACGACGACCCGTTCGACTCGAGGATGTCCGAGACGACGCGGATCGTGTACGGGAACTCGTCCACCGACGGCACGACCGGCACGAGCGCCCGCTCCGCGAGCGCGCCGTGGCCGATGTCGCGGCGCTTGGGGCCGCGCATGAAGCCGGCCTCACCCACCGAGAAGGGCGGGAAGTTGTAGTGGTGGAAGTAGTGCTTGGTCTCCTGCAGGCCGAGCGTGTCCAGCCGCATCTCGTCACGCGTGGTGCCGAGCGCGGCGACCGAGAAGGCCTGCGTCTGGCCACGGGTGAAGATCGCCGAGCCGTGCGCGCGCGGAGCGACGCCGACCTCGATCCAGATGTCGCGCAGCTCCTCCGCGGCGCGACCGTCGGGGCGCTTCTTGTCCACGGCGATGCGCTTGCGGATGATGTCCTTCTCGAGCTTGTCGAAGGCCAGCTGTACGGCCTGGCGCGCGGGCGACGACGTGCCGCGTCGTCGGTCTCGACGGTCTCGCCGAGCGCCTCGAGGACCTCCTCCTCGACGCGCTTGGTGGCGTCCTGGCGCTCGAGCTTGTCGTGCACCTGGGTGGCCTCGTCGAGCGCGCGCCGAAGCGCTCCTTGACCTCGCCGAGGATCGCCTCGTCCACCTGTCGCGGCGTGTTCTCGACCTTCTCCTTGCCCGCCTGCTTGCGCAGGTCGTGCTGGGCCTGGCAGAGGTCCTTGATCGCCTGGTGGGCGATGTCGAGCGCATCGAGGATCTCGGCCTCGGTGATCTCGTTGGCGCCCGCCTCGACCATCAGGATGGCCTCCTCGGTGCCCGCGACCACCAGGTCGAGCGGGGACTCGAGCAGCCACTCCTCATCGGGGTTGACGAGGAAGTTGCCCTCGGCGTCCTGGCCGATGCGAACGGCGCCGACGGGCGCCGGGAAGGGGATGTCCGACACCATCAGCGCGGCGCTGGCGCCGTTCATCGCGAGGATGTCGTAGGGGTGCTCGTGGTCCACCGACATCGGGATCGACACCAGCTGGGTCTCGCGATTCCACCCCTTGGGGAAGAGCGGGCGCAGCGGCCGGTCGATCATGCGTGCGGTCAGGGTGGCCTTCTCGCCCGCCCTGCCCTCGCGGCGGAAGAAGCTGCCGGGGATCTTGCCCGCGGCGTACATGCGCTCCTCCACGTCGACGGTCAGCGGGAGAAAGTCGACGTCGCGCACGTTGCCCGCCGTCGCGGTGCAGAGCACCTTGGTGTCCCCTGCCGTAACTACTACCGAGCCGGACGCCTGCTTGGCGTACTTGCCCGTCTCGAACTCGATCGAGGTGCCGCCGATCTCCAAAGAGACGCGGCTCGCTCCATCAGTCATATGCTTCCTTTCGGCCGCCTCCGGTTGGCGGCATGCTTTTTGTACGTTCCGTTGCGAACCCGCCGAAGGCTAGCAGCGGGTCCGCAACGGAACTTCCCGCCTTTGGAGCTAGGCGGCGTCGCGCTCGTCGAGCGCGTCCAGGACCAGCTCCGGGCCGGGCACCTCGAGCGGCGGCGCGAGATGCGTCCACTCCACCTTGCCGTCGGGCGCCACGGCGACCAGCGCGCGCGCCGCCTGCCCGTAGTCCTCGGACCAGACGCCGTAGGCCTTGGCGACCTCGCCCTTCGGGTGGAAGTCCGCCAGCAGCGGGATCGTCAGGCTCAGATGGCGCTGGAACGCCTTGTGGCAGAAGGCGCCGTCCACCGAGATGCCGAGCAGTTGCGCGTCGCGGCTCTCGAACTCGCCGAGCGCGGCCTGGTAGACGCTCAGCTGGTCGGTGCAGACCGGCGAGAAGTCGGCCGGGTAGAAGACGAGCACCACCGTCCGCCCGCGGAAGTCCGCGAGCGACACGTGCCCGCCGTCCTGGTCGACCAGGGTGAAGTCCGGCGCCGGGGCGCCGGCCTCGATCACCTGCGCAGGCCGAGCTGCTGGATCAGCGCCCGGTAGCGATCGATGTCGCTCGCCTGCAGGTACTTGAGCAGCCGGCGCCGCTTGCCTACCAGCATCAGCAGCCCGCGACGCGAATGGTGGTCCTTGCGGTGCTCGCGGAGGTGCTCCGTCAGCTCGTTGATGCGAGCCGTGAGCAGCGCGACCTGGACCTCCGTTGAGCCGGTGTCGGCGTCGCCGCGGCCGTACTCGGCCACGATCTCGCGCTTCTTGTCCGCCGTCAGCGTCATCGAGCCGGAAACCGTAGCAGCAGGTCGGAGGATCGGTCGGCGATTTCGCTCGCCTCGCCCACGTCGCGGTGCATCTGCTCCACGAGCGCATCCACCGAGTCGAAGCGCTTCTCGCCCCGCATCCGCTCGAGGAACGCGATCCGCAGCTGCTGGCCGTAGAGGTCGCCGTCGAAGCCGATCAGATGCGCCTCGACCAGCAAGCCGCGCCCGGTGTCGAACGTCGGCCTCACGCCGACGTTCACGGCCGTGGGGTAGCCGTTCGCCCAGGCGGCGTAGACGCCGTGCCCGGGGCACACGTAGGCGTCGTCGGGCACCAGGTTGGCCGTGGGCATGCCGAGCTCGCGCCCGCGCCGGTCACCCACCACCACCTCGCCCTCGAACAGGAACGGCCCGCCGAGGAACTCGGCTGCCTGTTTGACGTCCCCGGCCGCGACCAGGCCCCGGATGTGGCTCGACGACACCGTCTCCCCCGCCACCGCCACCAGCGGCACCACGCGGGTCTCGAACTCGCTGTACGCCCGCAGGAAGTCCGCGGTGCCGCGCGCGCCTTTGCCGAAGCGGAAGTTCTCCCCGACCGACACCCGGCGCGCGCCGAGGCGCTCGATCAGCACCTCGCTCACGAAGCTCTCCGCGCTCTGCTCGCGAGAAGCCGCGGTCGAAAGGGATCACCACCATCTCCTCCACGCCCAGGCCGGCGATCAGGTCGCGCTTGACGTCCAGCGAAGCGATCAGCTTCGGCGTGGCCTCGGGATGGAGCACGGCCAGCGGGTGGGGATCGAAGGTCAGCACGGTGTCCGCGCCCCGGATCACCTCGCGATGCCCGAGGTGGACGCCGTCGAACGTGCCGATGGCCACGTCGCGCGGGCCCGAGCCGAGCGGGACGTCCTGGAGCTGGGTGACCTTCATGCCGGCTCGAACACTACGACGGGCTGAAGCTCTTCAGCGCGAGCCTCGGCGATGGCGATCAGGCGCTCGCCGGCCATCAGCCTCACCTCCGGCCCGGCCGCGTTCCCGCGCGGCACGCGCCGGCCGTGCATCGCGTCCCCCGCCTCCGCCTCGGTCAGGGCGCGCGGCTCGAGGAAGTCGAGCGCCTCCGCGAGCGGGAGCTGACGCCCCGCGTCCGCGAGCCGGAACGGACCGATCGCCGTGCGCTCGAGCTCCTCGCAGTAGGCGTCGCCGAGGTCCGCGATCAGCGCGCGGACGTAGGTGCCGGCCGAGCACTCGATCTCGAAGCCGGCGCGGTCGCCGTCGTGCCAGAGCAGCTCCGCGCGGTGGACGGTGACCGGCCGCTCCTGCGTCTCGACGGTCTCCCCGCGCCGGGCTCGTGCGTAGGCACGTTCCCCGCCGACCCTCACCGCCGAGTAGGCGGGCGGGCGCTGCAGCTGCTCGCCGACCGGGATCTCGAGCCGCTCGGGCACGCGGCCCGTCTCGACCAGCTCGCCGTCGCGGTCGCCGGTGTCGGACGTCCAGCCCAGCCGCGCGACCGCCCGGTAGGTCTTGGGCAGCTCCATCAGGAAGCGCTGGGCGCGCGTGGCGCGGCCGATCAGGACGAGCAGCAGGCCCGTCGCGAAGGGGTCGAGTGTCCCGGCGTGCCCGACCTTGGTGCCGCGCGGAAGCGAACGGCGTACCTCGGCGACGACGTCGTGCGAGGTGATTCCCGCCGGCTTCGCGTGGAGCAGGACCTCGGCCGTCAAACCCGCAAGATCAAGTCACCGTGACTCGAGCTGTCCCCGCACGAGCCCGCGCAGCTTCTCGACGAGCTGCGGGTACGGCAGCGGGGTCGCGAAGCCGGCCGCCTGCGGATGCCCGCCGCCGCCGAACTCGCGCGCGATTCGCGACACGTCCACGCGGCCGTCCGTCGCGCGCAGGCTGACCTTGCGCATCCCGTCGCGGTCGTCGGAGAGCAGCTCTCGCACGAGCACCGCCACCGCCGTGCCCTCGACGGCGCGCATGTGGTCGACCACTCCCTCGGAGTCGGTCTCCTGGGCGCCGGTCTGCTCGTAGTCGTCCTTCAGGAGGTGCGCGATCGTGATCACGCCGCCGTCGTGGCGCTCGACGCTGGCCAGCGCGCGTTGCAGCAGCTGGAGCCGGCGGAAGGGCAGATCCTCGTAGAGCCGGCGATAGACCTCGTGCGGCTCGACCCCGGCGTCGATCAGGTCCGCCGCCATGCGGTGGGCCTCCGGCGTGGTGTTCTCGTACATGAACTTGCCGGTGTCGGTGACGAGGCCGGTGTAGAGCGCGTCGGCGATGCGCGGCGTGATCTCGGCGCCCAGCTCCTTGGCGAGGTTCCAGACGATCTCGGCCGTGCACGAAGCGTGCGGGTCCACCAGGTTGACCGTGCCGAAGCGCGTGTTGTCGTGGTGGTGGTCGATGTTGAGGATGTGCAGGCCGTCGGCCTGGAGGAAGTCGACCGGCATGCGGTCGATGTTCCCGCAGTCGAGGAAGACGATCGTCCGCTCAGCCACGTCATCGGGCGGGGTGCCCGCCAGCCGCTCGAAGGTCCAGCCGCGGTACTCCCAGGGCAGCGGGAACTCGTCCGGCGACATGAACATGAGCGTGTCCTTGCCGAACTGCTCGAGGATCCAGTGCATCGCCAGCAGAGAGCCGAGCGCGTCGCCGTCCGGGTTCTCGTGCGTGGTCAGCAGCAGCTTGTCCGAGCTGCGCAGCTCGGCCAGGACCTCTTCATGTCCGGTGGCGATGCTCATTGGTCGTCCAGCAGCTCGGTGATCCTCATCCCGCGATCGATCGACTCGTCGAAGACGAACTGCAGCGTCGGTGTCCGTTTCATTCGGAGCTCGCGGCCGATCGCCTTCTGGAACAGGCCATGAGCCGACGCGAGCGCGGCCAGCGTCTCGGCGCGCTCGGACTCGTCACCCAGCACGCTCACGTATACGCGAGCCTGGCTGAGGTCAGTGCTGGTGTCTACCGATGTCAAGGTCACAAAGCCTATGCGTGGGTCATTAAGCCCCTCTGCGATCCGTGCGGAGAGGACCTCCCGAACCGCCTCGTTCACCCTGCGCATGCGGTCCATAGCCACTTTAATGGAGGTCCTCGGAAGATATGAGCTGGATTTCCACGCGGGCTCCGTCGGGAAACATGCCCCACACGTAGCGTTCGACCTCGGCGGCCCGATCCTTGAGCAACCCCGCGTCGCGCCCGACGAGTGCTGCCGTGAGCTCGGCCCGCTGCCACAGGTCATGGTGATCGGTTTCGGCCACGCTCGCGCCGAAGCGCCGCTGCAGCTGAGCCTTCAACGAGGACAGCTCCCGGCGCTTGCCCTTGAGGCTGGCGGTCTCGGGGAAGTGCAGATCGATCTCGAGGACGCAGACAAAGGCCACGCTACGCGAGCGTCTGCTCCACCTGCTTCTTCTCGTAGACCTCGATCACGTCCCCCTCCTTCACGTCGGGGTAGTTCTCGAGGACGATGCCGCACTCCATTCCCGCGGTCACCTCGCGTACGTCGTCCTTGAAGCGCCGCAGCGAGCCGATCCGCCCGTCGTAGACGACGGTGCCGTCGCGCACCAGCCGGCACTGGGCGCCGCGGCGCACGACGCCGTCGGTCACGTACGAGCCGGCGATCGTGCCGACGCGGGAGGCCTTGAAGGTGGCGCGCACCTCGGCGGCGCCGACCTGCTCCTCGACCTCCACCGCCTCCAGCAGGCCCTCCATCGCCGCGCGCAGCTCCTCGACGATGTTGTAGATCACCGAGTAGGTGCGGATCTCCACGCCCTCCTGATCGGCCACCTGGGCGGCGTTGCCGACCGGGCGCACGTTGAAGCCGATCACCACGGCGTCGGAGGCCGCGGCGAGCATCACGTCGGACTCGGAGATGCCGCCGACGCCGTCGCGGATGACGTTGACGGTCACCTGCTCGTGCGGCAGCCGGGCGATCTCGTCGGCGAGCGCCTCGAGCGAGCCGGCCACGTCGGCCTTGACGACCAGGTTCAGCTCCTTCTCGCCGCGCTCGGCGCGCGCGAGCACGTCCTCGAGGGACACCCGGCGGGTGGCCTGGCGGGCGAGTGCGGCCTGCTTGATCCTGATCCCGCGCTCGTTGGCCACGCGGCGCGCCTCGCGCTCGTTCTCGACGACGCGGAAGTTCTCGCCGGCGGCCGGAACGCCGTCGAAGCCGAGGATCTCGACGGGCATGCCCGGCGTGGCCTCCTCGACGCGCTGGCCGTGGTAGTCGTTCATCGCGCGCACGCGGCCCATGTGCTCGCCCGCGACGATCGCGTCGCCGACCTTGAGGCGGCCGCGGTTGACGATCAGCGTCACGACGGCGCCGCGCCCCGGGTCGAGCTTCGACTCGATCACGAACCCGGAAGCCTGCGTGTCCGGGTTGGCCTTCAGCTCCTGGATCTCGGCGAGCGTGACCAGCGTCTCGAGCAGGTCGTCGAGGTTCTGGTGCGTCTTGGCGGAGACGTCGACGAACTCGGTGTCGCCACCCCAATCGGCCGGCGTCAGCCCCTGCTGGGCCAGTTCGCCGCGCACGCGGTTGGGGTCGGAGCCCTCCTTGTCGATCTTGTTGACCGCGACCATGATCGGCACGCCGGCCGCCTTGGCGTGGTCGATCGCCTCGACCGTCTGGGGCATCACGCCGTCGTCGGCGGCCACCACGATCACCGCGATGTCCGTGACCTTGGCTCCGCGGGCTCGCATGGCCGTGAAGGCCTCGTGGCCGGGCGTGTCGAGGAAGGTGATCGTGTGGTCGTCGTGGTGCACCTGGTAGGCGCCGATGTGCTGAGTTATCCCGCCCGCCTCGCCTGCGGCCACCTCGGTCTCGCGGATCGCGTCGAGCAGCGAGGTCTTGCCGTGGTCGACGTGGCCCATGATCGTGATCACGGGCGGGCGATCGATCAGCTCCTCGTCGGTGTCCTCGAAGGTCGGCTCGTCCTCGGGGTCCTCGGTGGCGCCGACCATGTCGACCTTCTTGTCGAAGGACTCGGCCAGCACCTCGATCGCCTCGTCGGACAGGGTCTGGGTGAGCGTCGCCATCTCGCCCAGCTCCATCAGCTTCTTGATCACCTCGGGGGCACCGAGCTGGAGCGACTCGGCGACCTCCTTGACGGTGGAACCCGAGCGCACCTGGACAGCGGGGTCCTCCGCCTGCTCGGCCTCCAGCCGCGCCTGCGCCTCGGCCTCGAGATCGGGCTCGACCCACTGGGGCCGGCGCCGGCGTCCGCGGCCGCGCCGCGGGGGCTGGGACTGCTGGGGCGGCGGGGTGCGATCGCGCCGGGCGGCCTGGGAGTCGATCACCACGCGCCGGCGCCGGCCGCCGCCGCCACCGTCGCCTGACCCGGCCTCGCTGCGACCGCCGCGGGCCGGGCGCGGGCCGCGGCCGCCCTGCTGGGCGCCGCCGCCGTCGCCGCCGGAGTCGGCGCGACCGCCGCTCCGCGAGCCGCCGGCGGAGCGGGGAGCGTTGCCGCCCGCAGAGCGCTCCTGCGGAGGCGGGGCGTCCTGGAGGATGCGCGGGCCGCGACCCTCTGGGCCGGCGCGGCGCACGGGCTCGCCCTCGGGCGGCCGGATGTCGGGGCGCGCCTGAGGCGGGCCGGAGCGGCGGCCGGCGTCCTTGCCGTCATCGGCCTTGTCGTCCGTCTCGGCCTTGCCGTCCGTATCGGCCTTGCCGTCGGTATCGGCCTTCGCCTTCGCCTTCGTCTTCGCCTTGGGCTTGGCCTTCGCGGGCTTGGCGGCGGGCGCGTCCTCGGTTTTGGCAGGGGCGCTCGCGCCGGCTCCGTTGCCGAACGCGCGGGCGGCCTCCTCCTCCTCGACGCTCGAGGCAGCCACCTTCACGTCGAGGCCGGCCTTGCGCAGGACCTCCAGCGCCTCCTTGCTGGTTATGCCCCGCTCTTTAGCTATCTCGTGGACGCGCTTCTTTGCCATTCGTGAACTAAGT
Source organism: uncultured Thermoleophilaceae bacterium (assembly GCA_963722245.1). Classification (GTDB taxonomy): domain Bacteria; phylum Actinomycetota; class Thermoleophilia; order Solirubrobacterales; family Thermoleophilaceae; genus JACVRW01. The sequence continues at coordinate 358,213 of CAVRKM010000008.1, read as the reverse complement.
CTATGGTCTCCTGTTGGACTGTTACCGGCGCCCGAAAGGCCCTCGCGAGCGGTCTGCCCGCGGCCAGGCTGTCGGCGCACTCCGGGCGGTTGCACACGTATGCGCCCCGCCCCTCCTGACGGCCCGCGGGGTCACCGCGAACCTCTCCGTCGGCGCCCCGCACCAGCCGCAACAGCTCGCGCTTGGGCAGCGAGCGGCGGCAGCTGACGCAGCGACGCAGCGGATCTACGACTCCTCTTCCTCCGGCTGTGCTTCCGCGGTCGGCTCGAGCGCCGCGTCCTCCGCGGGCTCCTCGACGGGGTCCACCTCGGCGGCGTCCTCCTCGTCGAGCACCTCTTGCGCGACCGGCTGGTCCTCGACCTCGACCTCGGTCTCGAGGGCGTCCGCGTCCTCCACGAGCTCCTCGGCCGTGGGGGCGTCCTCGTCGGGCACCGGCTCCTCGGACGGCTCCTCGTCCCCGCCCTCCTCGGGCGGCACGACGTAGTCCGTCTCCTGGTTCTCGAGCGCCTGGTGGGCCGGCAGGCCGCAGTAGCGCGAGCCGGGCAGCGACGCGTTCGGGCACCGCTTGCCGTTGGCGAGGATCGCGGCGCAGCGGCCGGCCACCTCCTCCTCGGAGTAGCCCATCTCGGCCTCCTCCTCGGCGAACTCCGTCTCGGAGCGGATGTCCACGCGCCAGCCGGTCAGCCGGGCCGCCAGCCGCGCGTTCAGCCCGTCCTTGCCGATCGCCAGCGAGAGCTGGTCGTCGGGCACGATCACGGTGGCCTGCTTGGCCTCGTCGTCGACCAGCACCTCGCGCACGCGCGCCGGCGAGAGCGCCTTGGCGACGAACCGGGCCGGCTCCTCGTTGAAGGGGATGATGTCGATCTTCTCGCCGCGCAGCTCGGACACGACCATGCGCACGCGCGAGCCACGCGGCCCGACGCAGGCGCCCACCGGATCCACGCCAGAGGCGTGCGACACGACCGCGATCTTCGATCGGTAGCCGGGCTCGCGTGCGACGTTCTGGATCTCAACCAGCCCGTCGGCTATCTCCGGGACCTCCAGCTCGAACAGCGAGCGGATCAGCTCGGGCGAGCGGCGCGACACGATGATCGACGGCCCCTTCGCCTGGTTCGAGACGTCGGTGATGATCGCCTTGATGCGCTGACCGTGGTCGTAGCGCTCCCCGTGCACCTGCTCCCCGCGCGGCAGCAGCGCCTCCACGCGCTCGCGCAGCTGCACGAGCGTGTAGCGCGAGTCGGACTGCTGCACGATGCCGGTGATCAGCTCGCCCACGCGGTCCTGGTACTCGTTGAACATCATGTCCCGCTCGGCCTCGCGGATCCGCTGCAGGATCACCTGCTTGGCGGTCTGCGCCGCGATGCGGCCGAAGTCGTCGGGCGTCACGTCGCGCTCGTCGATCTGGTCGCGGTACTGCATCAGCCGCTCCTGATCGATCTCGGGCGGCTCCGGGTAGACGAGCTCGCCGGTCTCGGGATCGACGGTCGGCTCGCCGGCCTCCTCCTCGACCTCGTCGAGCAGCTGCTCCTCGAGGTCGGGCGGCAGGATCAGCTCGTACACGCGGAAGTCGCCGCTCGAGCGGTCGACCTCCACGCGGGCGTACTTCGCCGCCTCCGGCGTCTTCTTGTAGGCCGAGAGGAGCGCGTCCTCCAGCGCCGCCATCAGGCGATCGGCGGAGATTCCCTTCTCGCGCTCGAGGACTCCTACGGCCTCGACGATCTCCTTGGTCATCCCTCTCCCTCCACCAAGTGACTGCGGTTGATCTCGGAGTACGGAATGGCCACGACGCCATCCTCCGCGGCCACGGTCACCTCCTCGTCGGACGCGCCGACGAGCTCCCCCGTATAGCTCTTGTGACCGTCGCGCGGCTCGCGCAGGCGCACGCGCGCCCGCCGGCCGATGAAGCGCCGGAAGTGATCCGGCTTGCTCAGCGGCCGCTCGGGGCCCGGCGAGGACACCTCCAGGCCGTACCGCGTGAGCACGTCGCGCAGGTGCTCGGTGACCCGCGCGCACAGCGCCAGGCTGACGCCGTCCGGGTGGTCGATGAACACCCGCAGCCGCTCCTTCCCCACCTGCTCGCACGCCAGCACCTCGACCTCCGGCTCGGCGGAGGCGAGTCGCTGCTCGATCTCGGTTTGAAGTGGGGTCGTCTGCATATCGGGCCTTACTCGTAAAAAAGGTGGACCGCGAGGCCCACCCTTCAGGCGCCGCCCCGGGCAACCGGGACGGCGTACGGCTGAAAGTCGACTGTCGAGTATAGGGGCTCTTTTAGAGCTGCAGCGATTTGGCCACGAGGAACTCCTCGAGGCCATATCGGCCCAGCTCGCGGCCGTGCCCGGACTGCTTGTAGCCGCCGAACGGCGCCATCGGGTTGAAGGCGCCGCCGTTGATCTCGACCTGGCCCGTGCGGATGCGCGCGGCCACTCGCTTGGCACGCTCCTCGTCGGCCGACCAGACCCCGCCGGCGAGCCCGTAGATCGAGTCGTTGGCGATCCGGACGCCGTCGTCCTCGTCGTCGTAGGGCATGATCGCCAGCACCGGCCCGAAGATCTCCTCCTGGGCGATCGTCATCTCGGGCGTGACCTCGGAGAACACCGTCGGCCGCACGAAGTAGCCGCGTGTCGAGCCCCTCGGGCGGCTCGGCGCCGCCGGTCACGAGCTTGGCGCCCTCGGCCTGGCCCTTCTCGATGTAGCCGCGCACGCGCTCGCGCTGGGTGTCCGACACGAGCGGGCCGAGCGCGCTGCCGTCGACGAACGGGTCCCCGGGCGTGAACGCCTCGTCGGCCACCGCGGCGGCGATCCGCTCCGCCTGCTCGAGCTTGTCGCGCGGCACCAGCATGCGGGTGAGCGCGCTGCAGGTCTGGCCGGAGTTGAGGAAGCACTTGGCCACGCCGTCGATGACCGCCTGCTCGAGGTCGGCGTCGTCGAGGATCAGGTTCGGCGACTTGCCGCCCAGCTCCAGGGAGACCGGCTTGACGCGCCTGGGCCGCCAGCTCGGACACCCGCCTGCCCGCGCGCGTGGAGCCGGTGAAGCTGACCATGTCGGTGTCGGGGTGCGCCACGATCGCCTCGCCCACCACCGGGCCCAGTGCCGGTGACGAGGTTGAAGACGCCGCCGGGCAGCCCGACGGCCTCGCAGACCTCCGCCAGCACGAACGCGTTGAGCGGCACGACCTCGCTCGGCTTCAGGACGACCGTGCAGCCGGCGGCGATCGCCGGCGCGACCTTGTTGGCGATCTGGTGCAGCGGGTAGTTCCACGGCGTGATCGCGGCGACCACCCCCGCCGCCTCGCGCACGATCAGCGAGTTGCCGACCTCCTCCTCCCATTCGATCTCCTCCACCAGCTGCGGCATCGAGGAGAACGTGAGCGACGGCAGCCCCGCCTGGATCATGCGCGAGAGGCCGATCGGCATGCCCAGCTCGGTGGTGATCAGCGCGGCCAGCTCGTCGCCGCGCTCGGCCAGGGCGGCGCCGATCGCCCCGCAGAGGGCGGCGCGCTCGTAGGCCGAGGTCTGCGACCACGAGTCGAACGCCGCGCGCGCGGCCTTCACGGCGCGGTCGGCGTCCTCGGCCGTGCCCTCCGGGACCGTGCCGATGACCTGCTCGGTGGTCGGGTTGACGATCTCGATCGTGCCCGCCCCGGCGGGGTCGACCCACTCGCCGCCGATGTAGAGCTTGTCGCGGGTCAGGGTCTGCGTCGTCGTGCTCATGCGGTTACCGCCTCGGTCGCGCTGGTCGTGACGATCGCCTCGCCCGTGCGGTGGGCAAGGGCCATGATCGTGATCATCGGGTTGGTGCCCGAGGGGGTCGGGAACGCGCTCGCGTCGCCGATCCACACGCCGGGCGTGTCGTGCAGCTCACCGTAGGGGTTGGCCACGCTCGTGTGCGGGTCGGCCCCCATCCGGCAGGTGCCCATCTGGTGGGCGGAGAACAGCCGGAACCCGCCGGCGCGCAGTGGCACGCGCTGCAGCCGCTCGATGTAGCGGTCCACGTCGTCGCCCACCCGCCACGTCGGCATGCCGGCGGCGAGCGCCGCGATCTGCCGGGCCCCCGCCGCCACGTGCAGGCGAACCTGCGCCTCCAGGGCGCGGTGGGTGGTGCGCACGTCACGCGGATCGTCGAGCGAGTACCAGGGCACGGCCTGACCGGCCTCGTCGATCGTCACCCGGCCGGAGCCGTGGTCGCGGATCAGCCCGATGAACGACGCCCCGGTCGGGAGCTCGGCCATCGCCTGCTTGTGGTCGGCGCCGGATACGAACGGCGTGGCCGCCGCGATCGTGCCGGTCGCGTACTGGGGCGCCTCGATCAGGAAGCCGTGGCCATCGTCCCCTCCGGCGAACTCGTCCACCAGCGACGCCTGCGGGGCGCCCCACCACGCGCGCGTGTCGGACTCGTACTGGCCCCCGACCGCGGTGCACGGGTGGAGGCGCAGGTTCTCCCCGACCGCCGGACCGCCGATGCCGCTGCGGAGCAGGAGCGCGGGTGACTCGAGCGCGCCGCAGGCGACCACCACGCGCGGCGCGCGCACGGTCACGCGGGCGGTGTGGCCGGTCTCGAGGTCGGCGTAGAGCGGCCTCCACGCCGCTTGCCCGGCCGCCCTCCGTCAACACCCGCTGGGCGAAGCAGCGGACGATCAGCTCGGCGCCGCGCTCGCGCGCGTCGGCCAGGTAGGTGCGCGCTGTCGATTGCTTGGCGCCCGTGCGGTCGCCGAACCCGATCAGTCCGGCCGTCTCGGGCGAGTAGCGGGACTCGTCGATGTTGCGGGTGATCGTCTTGAACGACCAGCCGAGCTGTTCGGCGCCCTTCTTCATCAGCGTCTGCGGGCCGTTCAGGTCCGAGCACCGATCGGTGACCGAGATCCGCTCCCAGACGGCATCGAGATGGCGGTCGAACTCGGGGCCGTCGAGTCCCTCGAGCCCGTGCTCGCGCGCCCACTGCTCCCGCACCCACGGCTTGGTGCGCAGGCAGTTGGTCCAGTTGATCGTGGTGCCGCCGCCGTAGCCGGCGCCGGCGTAGAGCGACACGTTCATGTCCGCGGTCGGGTTGGGCCCGCCGCGCCAGTAGAGGTTCTGATAGGCCCACAGCTCGTAGCCGTTGAAGTCGGCCTCCTCGAACAGGCCGCCGGCCTCGAGCACGATCACGCGCTGGCCCGCCTCGGCGAGCGCCGCCGCGATCACGCCGCCGCCGGCACCGGAGCCGACCACCACGGCGTCGGCCTCGTAGACCGCCTCGTCGCCGTCCGGCACGAGCGCGGCCGCGGCCTTGGGGAGCGGCTCCGGCGGCGCGCCCGGCCCCGGGTAGCCGAACGACGCCCAGAACGGGCTGGCGCCGGTGGCCGGGTCGGGCAGCGAGTAGGCGAAGAACAGGGACAGGCCCGTGAGCGCCTGCGCTCCGGCCGCGGCTTCGGGGCCGAGCGCCGCCAGGTTGCGCAACAGCTGCTCGCGCGAGCGCTGGGAGGCGGACAGGAAGCCCATCCGGGCGAGCCCGTCGGCGAGCTGGCCGAGGCCCTCGCGCTGCGGGTCGGGCATCTGGGCGATCGCCTCGGCCACCGCCTCGTGGGCGCCCACCTCGCTGCCGGAGCGCTCCCAGAATCCATGCGGGTCGTCGGCGCGTTCGAGGCGCGGCACGACCGTGTCGGCGATCGCGCGCAGCACCTCGCGCTGTGTCTCGTCCATCGGCTCTCCTCGGTCTCGCCGCGTAAGCCTGCCGGGGCCAGCCTATTGTCGCTCTCCGGGGCGGTCAACAGGGCGTTGATTTTTTTCGCCGTCGTGTCTAGGTTGGCGCGATGGACGCCGTGCCCGACAGGTCGCCGGGGGGTGTGTGACGGACGGGCGCGGCGTCCTTCCTGCTTCTCGTCGGGGGCCGGGCAAGGGCGACCTCAAGGAGCGCGCCATCCTGGCGACCTGCGAGCGGCTGCTGAGCGAGCGGCCGCTGCGCGAGATCGCCGTGGACGAGCTGGCCGCGGGCGCGGGCATCTCGCGGCCGAGCTTCTACTTCTACTTCGAGTCGAAGAACGCCGTGCTGCGCGCTCTGGTCGGGCGAGTGGCCGACGAGATGTACGCGGAGGCCGAGGGCTGGCTGGAACACGAGGACGACTCGCCCGAGGTCACGGTGTCGCGCTCGATCGGCGCCGCCGCGCAGCAGTGGCGCGACCACGGCCCGGTGCTCCGCGCAGCCGTCCAGACCTGGGGCTCCGTGCCGGAGCTGCGCGCCTTCTGGGAGGACGTCGTGCGGCGCTTCGTGAAGCAGTCCGCGGCCCGCATCGCCGAGGAGCGCGAGTCCGGCACGGCCCCGCCCGGGCCGGATCCGGAGGCGCTCGCCAAGGCGCTCATCTGGATGAACGAGCGCTGCTTCTACACGAGCTCCCTGGGCGCCGACCCCGTCGCTCGACGACGACGAGCTGGTGCCCACGCTGACGGCGATCTGGCTCCGCTCGATCTACGCGACCTTCACGCCTCAACCACCAGCGTGACCGGGCCGTCGTTGACGAGCGACACGCGCATGCGCGCGCCGAAGACCCCGCCTTGCGCGCCGAGCGCTTCGCGCACGCGCTCGTAGAGCGGCTGTGCCTGCTCCGGCGGCGCCGCGTCGACGAAGCTGGGGCGGTTTCCCTTGCTCGCGTCGCCGTAGAGGGTGAACTGCGAGACCACCAGCACCTCGCCGCCCACGTCGCGCACCGACAGGTTCAGCTTGCCCTCGGCGTCCTCGAACACGCGCAGCCGCTCGAGCTTGCCGGCCAGCCGATCCGCCTGCTCCGGGGTGTCACCCGTCCTCACCCCCAGCAGCACCAGCAGCCCTGGGCCGATCCGCGCCACCTCCTCCCCGTCCACCTCGACCGCCGCGCCGCTGACGCGCTGGACGACGGCGCGCACTAGGCCAGCGAGTCGGCCAGCACGCGGCGCTGCGTGGGCCGGGCCGCCTCGTACCGGGAGCGGCCCTCGGCCGTGAGGCAGGCGAAGATGCCGCGGCGATCCTCGGAGCAGATCGCCCGGGTCACGAGTCCCTCGGACTCCAGGCGGCCGATCAGGCGCGACAGGGCGCTCTGGCTCAGGTAGACGGAGTCGGCGAGCTCCTGCATGCGGTGCTGGTCCTTCTCCGGCGCGGCCAGCCGTTCGAGCACCTCGAACTCGCTGACCCCCAAACCGTGCTCGTCCTGAAGGACGCGCTCGAGCGCGCAGGTCACCCGCGCGTGCCGATCCGCCAGCTCACGCCAGCTCTCGAGGAGGTTCTGCTCTCGCGCGGACGTGCTCATCGCCGTGGCCATTTTACCAGGATTTCGAAAATATTGCGCTTAACAAAAGATGCACATGAAATCCTTGCACGCGCATGTAATCTCCGTTGGCATGTCAGTTTCCACCTCTTCCCCGTCCTCCGACGCAGGCCTCCACTGGGACGCGCGCCTCTGGGGTGCGCTGGTGGTGCTCTGCGGTGTCCTCTTCCTAGACGGGCTCGACGTCTCGATGGTCGGCGTCGCGCTCCCCTCGATCGGCTCCGACCTCGACCTCTCGACCTCTTCCCTGCAATGGATCGTGTCCGGCTACGTGCTCGGCTACGGCGGGCTGCTGCTCCTCGGCGGGCGCTTCGCCGACCTGCTCGGCCGCCGGCGAGTGCTGCTGGCCGCTCTGGCGGTCTTCACGCTCGCGTCGATCTTCGGGGGCCTGGTCAACGACGGCACGCTGCTCGTGGGCACCCGCTTCCTGAAGGGCGCCGCCGCCGCCTTCACCGCGCCGGCCAGCCTGTCGATCATCACCACGACCTTCGCCGAGGGTCCCGCGCGCAACCGCGCGCTCAGCATCTACACCGCCGTCGGCGCCAGCGGGTTCTCGCTCGGGCTCGTCTTCGGCGGCCTGATGACCGAGCTGGGCTGGCGCTGGACCTTCCTGCTGCCCGTGCCGGTGGCGCTCGGGCTGCTGATCGCGGCCCCGCGGGTGCTGGCCAAGGACGGGCCGATCGCGCCGGGCGTGCGGCGCAGCTTCGACTTCGCCGGCGCGGTGACGCTCACGGCGGGCATGCTGCTGCTGGTGCGCACGATCGTCGAGGCGCCCGACACGGGCTGGAGCGCCCCCACGACGCTCGGCGGGCTGGCCGTGGCCGCGGCGCTGCTGACGACGTTCGTCGGGATCGAGCGCCGCTCCGCCAACCCGCTCGTCCGGCTCGGGATCCTGCGCTCCGCGTCCCTGGTGCGGGCCAACCTCGGCATGATGACCATGTTCGGCGCCTACGTCGGCTTCCAGTTCGTGGGCACGCTGTACCTGCAGTCCGTGCTCGGCTGGTCGCCGCTCGAGACCGCGCTGGCGTTCCTGCCCGGCGGTCTGCTGGTGGCGTTCGGATCGCCGCGTCTGGGACCGCTCGTCGATCGCTACGGGACGAGCCGGATCATCGCTGGCCGGCTCGATCGCCTTCCTGATCGGCTACGTGCTGTTCCTGCGGATCGGCGACTCGTTCTCGTACGCGGGCCTGTTCCTCCCGACGATGCTGCTGATCGGGGTCGGCTTCGGGCTGTCGTTCCCGGCCTTCAACATGCAGGCCACGGCGGGCATCGCAGACCACGAGCAGGGGCTCGCGTCCGGCCTCGTGAACACCTCGTTCCAGGTCGGCGGCGCGCTTGGCCTGGCGATCGCGACCGCCGTGATCAGCGCCAACAGCGGCGGCGCCACGCAGGGCGCGGCCCTGCTGGACGGCTTCCAGTCCGCGATCGGCGTGGTCACCGCCATCTCGGCCGTCGGGGTCGTGGTCGCGCTCACGGGCACCCGCCTGGTGCGCAAGCGCGCAGCCGGAGCTGGCGCTCGCCACGGCCGCCGACGTGGAGCCCGAGGCGCTGCCGGAGCGCGAGGCGGCGTAGCCCGGGCTGCCACCATCCCGCCTGTGGCGGCGGTCGACGCGATCGAGACCTACGTGAGCGAGCTGCCGGCGCTTCGTGCCCGGCGGCTCGCTCACTCCGAATGGGGCATCACGGTGCCCGGCGAGGAGCTCGACGGCGAGCCGCTGGACGTGGGCCTGCGGCTGGCCGACGGCCTGCTGCGCGCCCAGGCGGTGGCGCTGCACGGCGCCTCCGACCTCGACCCCTGGATGCTGCTCTGGTGGAATCGCCAGACGCGGCTCGTGCGCTTCGGATGCTCGCGCTCGCGCGACATCTGGGTCCACGCGGACGTGCCCGCGGCCGGCCTCGACGAGCGCGGCGTGGACCGGCTGCTCGGCCTCGTGGTCGAGGCCGCGCGTGACCGTCCGCGGCCTCAGGCAGTCCGCAGACGCCGGCTGAAGGCCTGGTAGTCCTTGCGATCCGGCCGCATGTTGGCCGCCAGCGCCGCGTGGCGGCGGGCCTCGGCGGTGCGGCCGGTGTTCGCGAGCGACCGGCCCAGGCAGAAGTGCGCGTAGTCGTTGACCGGGTAGCGCTCCACGACCGCGGCGAACTCCTGGGCCGCCTCCTCGAAGCGCGACGAGCGGAAGTAGGCCCGCCCGAGCGCCTCGCGGATCGAGCTCTTGTCGGGCTCGAGCGAACGCGCACGCTCCAGTGGGATCGAGGCAGCCATGAAGTCGCCCGCCTCCAGCAGCTCGCTGCCCTTCTTGAACAGCTCGTACGCCCCTTCCGCGCTCATCGTTCTGCATCCAAGGTACTCACTCCCCGTGCGCACCCGGCCGAGCCGGCTGCTTCGGGCCCGCCGCCCGTGTCCGCAGCCCCTCGACAGCGTCCAGGATCGCGGCGGCGACCGCCTCCTTCGACCCCAGCGGCACGTGCCGCTCGCCCTCCGCCGTGACGATCGTGACCTCGTTGTCGGGCGCGTCGAAGCCGATCTCGGGGCGCGAGATGTCGTTGACCACCACGGCGTCCAGGCCCTTGCGCTCGAGCTTGCCGCGCCCGCGGTCCACGGCTCCCTCGCCGTGCTCGGCGGCGAACCCGACCAGCGTCTGCCCCGGGCCGCGCGCTCCCGCCAGGGCGGCGAGCACGTCCTCGGTGGGCGACAGCGACAGCGCGAGGCCGTCCCGGCCGCTCTTGGTGATCTTGTCCTTCACCTCTTCCCCCGGCCGGAAGTCGGCCACGGCCGCGGCCATGAGCAACACGTGCGCGCCGGCGAACTCCGCCCGGGCCGCCGTCAGCAGCTCGGCGGCGGTCTCGACCTCGACCACCCGCACGCCGGCCGGCGCCGCCAGCGTCACGTTCGCGGCGACCACGGTCACCGATGCCCCGCGCCGGGCCGCCTCGGCGGCCAGCGCCAGCCCCATGCGCCCCGACGAGCGGTTGCCGACGTAGCGCACCGAGTCGATCGGCTCGCGGGTGCCGCCCGCGGTCACGAGCACGCGCAGGCCGTCCATCGGCCCACCCGCCTTGCCGAGCAGGCCCTCGACGGTCTCGAGGATGCGCGCCGGCTCGGCGAGCCGCCCCACTCCCCACTCGCCGCGCGACGCCAGACGGCCGGTGTCGGGCTCCACGATCGTCGCCCCCCGCGCGCGCAGGCGCCCGAGGTTGTCCTGCGTGGCCGGGTGCTCGTACATGTGGTTGTTCATCGCCGGCGCCACCACGAGCGGGGCCGTGCAGGCCAGCGCGGCGCTGGTCAGCAGGTTGTCGGCGAGACCGTGCGAGAGCTTTGCGAGCGTGTTGGCCGACGCCGGGGCGACGCAGAAGACGTCGGCGCGGCGGACCAGCTCGAGATGCGAGATCGGGTCATGCGACGGCGCCGGCTCGCCCGGATAGGCGCCGCGGGCCGGGTCGCGCTCGAACTCGTCGACGAGCACTGGCGCGCCGGTCACACCCTCGAACGTGGCTCGGCCTACGAACTGCAGGCTGGCGGGCGTCTGGACCACGCGCACGGCGTGGCCAGCGCCGGTGGCGAGGCGGACCAGCTCCACTGCCTTGTACGCGGCGATCCCGCCGGATACGCCGACCAGGACTCGGGCCACGCGAACCGCCTTCCTAGCGGTACCGGTACTTGATCTTCCCGGCTGCGACTTCCTCGAGCGCGATCTTGAGGTAGTTCTTCGAGCCCGTCTCCACCATCGGAGGCGGGTACTCGTCGAAGGTCCCCTCGCCGAGGTTGTGGTAGTAGGAGTTGATCTGCCGGGCCCGCTTGGCGGCGACGAGGACGACCGCGTAGTGGGAGTCGACCTGTTCGAGCAGCTTGTCTAGGCGCGGTTTGATCACAGCTGTCACATGGTAGCGGCAATGCGGCTCAGCTCCCGCAGGGCGACCTGCAGGTCGTCGTTGACGATGCGGTGGTCGAACTCATCCGCCGCGGCCAGCTCGTCGCGCGCGGCCGCCAGGCGCCGCTCGATCTGCTCGGGCCGATCCGACGCCCGCCTGGCCAGTCGGCGCTCCAGGGCCTCGAAAGAGGGCGGCTCGATGAAGATCAGCACCGCCTCCGGCAGCGCCTCGCGCACCTGCCGAGCGCCCTGCACGTCGATCTCCAGCACGATCCCCCGCGCCGGCCGAGACAGCTCGCTTTTCAGCGTCCCATAGCGGTTTCCGGCGTATTCGGCGTGTTCGACGAACTCGCCGGCGGCCACTCTACGGTCGAAGTCCTCCTCGCTCAGGAAGTGGTAGTCGACCCCATTCACCTCGCCCTCGCGCGGCTTGCGCGTGGTGGCGGACACCGCCAGCTCGAGGCCAGGCATCAGCTCGAGCAGGCCCTTGATCAGCGTGCCCTTGCCGACACCGGAGGGACCGGTGATGACCAGGATCGGCGTGGTCACTCGCCTAGCGGCGCAGGAAGGAGACGAGCTCGTTGCGCTGGCGCTCGGACAGGCCGCCGATCGTCTTGCTCGGCGAGATGCGGCAGTGCGTGAGGATTCGATTCACCTTCACGCGGCCGTACTTGGGCACCGCGAGGAGCAGGTCGAAGACCTTCGCGGTGAGCAGGTATTCGGGCGGATCCAGCAGCAGACCGTGGATCTGAGCGCGGCCTGCCTTGAGGTCTCGCTTCAGGCGGGCGCGGCGCGTTCGGATCTCGTTGGCCCGCTTCAGAGCGTCCATTCGCTGCGTCAGAGAGCGCTCTGGAGCCAACCCGGCCGACTGAGTCTTGGCGGGCGTCTGGGGGGCGGCCGGCATGGGCGGCGATAGTACACGCTCGGGCCGCGGAGTCCACGCTCCAGACGCAAAAAATCCGCGAATTCAGCTGGACCTCCACCTCAGCTTTAGGCTGGTTCGGGTAACTTGAGCGTATTCCCATCGTTTGCAGGGGTTTTAAGCTCGGGTAGGTTGTCGTAACGATGAAGTTCCCGCATCTTCCGGCTAAACGAAGGTAATAGGTCCCCCGGATGGGGCGGGTCGAGCTCCAAGGTGGTGACGGGGGTGGTTCAGGCGACCGCCGTTCGGCCGAGCTCGGCCGCGATCCGCAGGCCGGCGGCCGGATCGCGGAAGTTCTCGGTGCCGACCGCCACGCAAGTGGCCCCCGCGGACACGAAATCGGCCGCTTGGCCTCCGGACGCGATCCCGCCCATGCCGATCACGGGGATGGCGACCGCCCGCGCGACCGAGCTGACCTGCTCCAGCGCGATCGCCCGCACGGCCGGCCCGGACACGCCACCGGTGGTACCCCCCAGCCACGGCCGCGCCCCGTCGAGCGCCATTCCCTTGAGCGTGTTGATCAGCGAGATCGCGTCCGCGCCGGCTTGCTCGGCCGCGACCGCCACCGCGGCGGGATCGTTCGCGTTTGGAGTGAGCTTCACGATCAGGGGCAGATCCGTCAGCGGCCGGACGCGCTCGACCGCGCGGGCGGTCTCGGCCGGGTCGGCGCCCATCACCAGGCCCGTCTCGACGTTCGGGCAGGACACGTTGAGCTCGATCAGAGCGACCTCGTCGCGCTCTCCGACGCGCTGCACGAGCGTCGCCAGCTCGTCGCGGCTGAAGCCCATCACGGAGACGATCAACGGCACCGGCAGCTCGGCGAGCTCGGGCAGGTCGCCGGCGATGAAGCCCTCGAGGCCCTTGTTGGGCAGCCCGATCGAGTTGATCAGCCCCGCCGGCGTCTCCCACAGCCGCGGCGGCGGATTGCCCTGGCGCGGCGCCAGCGTGATCGTCTTCGAGACGAACGCGTGGAAGGGGAAGCGCTCGAGCAGGGAGTCCCCGAACGCCCGCCGCGCCGCGATCGCGTCGAAGGTGCCGGAGCCGTTGAGCACCGGGCCCGCCAGCGCGACGCCGCACAGCTCGATCAATGCCCTGAGCCCCCGGATGGCATCAGCTCGTCGGCGTCCAGGACGGGCCCGTCGACGCACAGCCGGACGTAGCCCTCCCTGGTCGGCACGACACAGCCGAAGCAGGCCCCGAAGCCGCACGCCATCCCCGATTCCAGCGCCAACTGGGCCGGCACCCCGACCTCCGCGCAGATCGCCCGGACCGCCTCCAGCATCGCCGGGGGGCCGCAGGCGTAGACCGTCGCCGCGGGGTCGGCGTCGAGCTGCTCGCGCAGCAGGTCCGTGACGAGAGCCTGCCGCCCGGCGGAGCCGTCATCCGTGGCGATCTCCGGGCTGCCGGCGAACAGCGAGGCCGCCCGCGCGTACTCGGCGGAGCGAAAGCCGAGCAGGACCTTCGGCCTCGGCGCCCAGCTCGTCCTGCCAGCACAGCAGCGGCGCCGTGCCGATGCCGCCCCCCACGAGCAGCGGCCGTCCCCCGTCGCGCGGCGGCCGCCACCCGATCCCCAGCGGCCCCACGAGCGCCAGCCCCTCCCCCGCGCGCAGCTCGGCCAGCCGGGCGGTGCCCGGGCCGACCACCTCGAGCAGGAAGCTCAACTCCTCCTCGCGCGCGCGCGCGTACGAGAAGGCTCGCGGAAGGTAGGGGCGCTCGTCCGCCCCTCCACCCCAGCGCTCGACGGTGCTCAGCATGTAGAACTGCCCGGGCTGGGGGTCGGCCGGGCCGCCGCTGTCGAGCGCGCGGATCACGTGGTAGGCGCCCAGGCGCTCCACCGCCGTCACGTGCGCCGTCCGCCGGCCGGGCGGGGCAAGCGTGCGCGGCTCAGTCGATCTCAGCGCGATCGACCTCCCGCACGAAGCGGCTGGGCGAGCCGCCGTGCAGCTCCTGCAGCGAGACGACGTCGGTCTCGCCGCTGCGGTCCGCGCGGATCGCGCGCTGCGCCGCGCTGGCTCCCGACAGCGTCGTGATGCAGGGGATGCCGCGGGCCACCGCCGCGCGCCGGATCTGGTACCCGTCGGCGCGCGCACCCGACCCCGTGGGGGTGTTGATGACCATCGCGACCTCGCCGGACTCGATCCGGTCGACCACGTTCGGCGAGCCCTCGGACACCTTGGCCAACCGCTCGACCGGCACCCCCATGCGCCGGATCGCCTGCGCGGTGCCGCCGGTGGCGAGCACGCGGAAGCCCATGTCGTGGAACGCGCCCGCGATCTGCGTGGCCGCGGGCTTGTCTCCGTCCGTGACGCTGATGAACACCGCGCCCGACCGCGGGCAGCTCAGCCCCGGCGGCCGCCTGGGCCTTGCCGAAGGCGGTCGGGTAGTCGGCCGCGACCCCCATCACCTCGCCGGTCGACTTCATCTCGGGGCTGAGCAGCGAGTCGGCGCCGGGGAAGCGCCCGAACGGCAGCACCGCCTCCTTGACCGACACGTGCCGCGGGGCGCGCGCGATGTCGAGCTGGATGTCCGCCAGCCGCTCGCCCAGCATCAGCCTGGCGGCGACCTTGGCCAGCGGCACGCCGATCGCCTTCGACACGAAGGGCACCGTCCGCGAGGCGCGCGGGTTGGCCTCGATCACGTACAGCTCCTCGTCGCCGTAGACGGCGAACTGGATGTTGATCAGCCCGATCACCCCCAGGCGCAGGGCGATCGCCTCGGTGGCTTGCTCGACCTGGCGGAGCATGTCGGGGCCGAGCGACATGGCCGGGATCACGCAGGCCGAGTCGCCCGAATGCACGCCGGCCTCCTCCACGTGCTGCATGATCGCGCCGATGCGGACCGCCTCGCCGTCGCACAGCGCGTCCACGTCGATCTCGATCGCGTTCTCGAGGAAGCGGTCGAGGAAGATCGTGCTGCCGGTGCCGCCGTTGGTGCGCCTCAGGTAGTCGGCCAGGCCGTCCCGTGAGTAGCAGATCTCCATCGCGCGCCCGCCCAACACGTAGCTCGGGCGCACGAGCAGCGGGTAGCCCACCTCCGCGGCCACCTCGAGCGCCTCGTCGGGCGACTCCGCCGTGGCATAGGGCGGCCCCCTCAGCCCCAGCTCGTCCAGCAGCGCGCCGAAGCTGGGCCGGTCCTCGGCCAGGTGGATCGACTCGACGGGCGTGCCCAGCAGCGGCACGCCGGCCTCGGCCAGCCCGGCAGCGAGCTTGAGCGGCGTCTGCCCGCCGAACTGCACGATCACCCCCTCGGGGCGCTCGACCTCGAGCACACCGAGCACGTCGGACAGGGTCAGCGGCTCGAAGTAGAGGCGGTCCGAGGTGTCGTAGTCGGTCGAGACGGTCTCGGGGTTGCAGTTGATCATCACGGCGTCGCGCCCCGACTCGCGCACCGTCATCGCCGCGTGCACGCAGCAGTAGTCGAACTCGATGCCCTGCCCGATCCGGTTGGGACCCGAGCCGAGGATCACCACGCTGGGCCGGTCGCCGCGCCGGACCTCGTGCGCCGCGCGGCGCTCCCAGCCCGAGTAGTAGTAGGGCGTCTCGGCCTCGAACTCGGCGGCGCATGTGTCGACCGACTTGAACGAGCGCTCCAGTCCCGCCTCGGGATCCTCGCCGCGCGCCAGGGCGGCGATCTCGGCGACGAACCAGGGGTCGATGCCGGTCCGCTCGCAGATCTCCGCCTCGGCGTGGCCGCGCCGGATGGCCTCGAAGATCAGCTCGTAGCGGTCGTGCGAAGGAGTCTCGAGGCGGCCCATGAGGTCGCCTTCGAAGCTCGGCTCCACGTCGAGCTCGCGCGAGCGCAGCGCCTTTACGAACGCCTGCTTGAAGGTGCGGCCGATCGACATCGCCTCGCCCACCGACTGCATCGAGGTGTGCAGCACGCCGCTGGCGCCGGGGAACTTCTCGAAGGCGAAGCGTGGCCACTTGACCACCACGTAGTCGATCGTCGGCTCGAAGGAGGCCGGCGTCTTGCGCGTGATGTCGTTGTCGATCTCCTCCAGCGCGTAGCCCACCGCCAGCCGGGCGGCGATCTTGGCGATCGGGAAGCCGGTGGCCTTCGACGCGAGCGCGGACGAGCGCGACACGCGCGGGTTCATCTCGATCACGACGATCTCGTCGGTGTGCGGGTTGACGGCGAACTGGATGTTCGAGCCACCCGTCTCCACCCCGACCGCGCGGATCACGACGATCGCCTGGTCGCGCAGCTGCTGGAACTGGACGTCGGTGAGGGTCTGCTGCGGCGCCACGGTGACGCTGTCGCCCGTGTGCACGCCCATCGGGTCGATGTTCTCGATCGAGCAGACGATCACGACGTTGTCGGCGCGGTCGCGCATCACCTCCAGCTCGAACTCGCCCCAGCCGATCACCGACTCCTCCACCAGCACTTGGCCGATCGGGCTGGCGGCCAGCCCCTCGGCGACCACCTGCCGGTACTCGACCTCGGTGCGCGCGGTGCCGCCGCCGGCTCCGCCCATCGTGAAGCCCGGGCGCACGATCGCCGGCAACCCGATGTCCGGGAGCGCGCGCTCCGCCTCGCGCATCGACTTGACGGCGGCGCTGCGCGGGACGCGCAGGCCGGCCCGCTCCATGGTGGCGCGGAACAGCTCGCGGTCCTCGGCGCGCCGGATCGCGTCGTAGTCGGCGCCGATCAGCTCGACCCGGTGCTTGGCCAGCGTGCCGTCCTCCGACAGCTGGCGCGCAAGGTCCAGCGCGGTGCCCCCACCGAGCGTGGGCAGCATCGCGTCGGGCTTCTCGCGCTCGATCACCTTCGCCACCGACGCCGGGGTCAGCGGCTCGATGTACGTCGCCGTGGCGAACTCCGGGTCGGTCATGATCGTCGCGGGGTTCGAGTTGACGAGGACCACCTCGTAGCCCTCCTCGAGCAGGACCTTGCACGCCTGCGCGCCGGAGTAGTCGAACTCGGCGGCCTGGCCGATCACGATCGGGCCGGAGCCGAGAACGAGGATCTTGTGGAGATCGTCCCTACGCGGCAACGAGGCGCTCCATGAATCGATCGAACAGATGCCGGGCGTCGTGGGGCCCCGGGCCCGCCTCGGGGTGGTACTGGACGGTCGAGGCGGGCACGTCGCGGAGCACCAGTCCCTCGACCGTGCGGTCGTAGAGATTCAGCTGCTGCAGCTCGGCGGCCCCGAAGTCGGTCTCCCAGCGCACGGCCTGGTCGCTCCCGATCGTGCGCTCGCCGCCGGGGCCGAGCACGGCGAACCCGTGGTTCTGCGAGGTGATCTCGATCCGCCCCGTCTCGAGGTCCTTGACCGGGTGATTGGCGCCGCGGTGGCCGAACGGCAGCTTGTAGGTCTCCAGGCCGACGGCGCGGCAGAGCAGCTGATGGCCCAGGCAGATCCCCCAGACGGGGACCTTGCCGACCACGCCGCGCACGGTGTCGACGATGTAGTCGAGCGCGGCCGGGTCACCCGGGCCGTTGGCCAGGAAGATCGCGTCCGGCTCCCGCGCGAGCAACTCCTCCGCGCCGACGGTGCACGGGTGCAGCTCGAGCCGGGCTCCGCGCTCGCGCAGGTTGCGGACGATCGAGCTCTTGATGCCCGTGTCGATCCCGAGCACGAGCGGGCCGTCGCCCTCGAACACCTGCGGTGCGCTCGGCGAGACCTCTCGGGCCAGGTCGCGACCGGCCATCGGCGGCTCCTCCAGCAGCCGCTCGCGTGCGGTCGCCTCGGACACCCCCGCGTCGAAGACCCCGCCTCGCATCGCGCCCTTGTCGCGGATGTGCCGCACCAGCGCGCGCGTGTCGACCCCGGTCAGCGCGGGCACCCCGCAGTCCCGCAGCCAGGTCAGCCAGCCGCCCTCTGCGTGGGCCGCCTGCTCGCGATCCACCCCCTCGCGCATGATCACCGCCCGGGCATGGATGCGGTCGGACTCCATGTGCGCCCCGGCGACCCCGTAGTTGCCGATCAGCGGGTACGTGAAGACGATGATCTGACCCGCGTAGCTCGGGTCGGTGACCGCTTCCTGGTAGCCGGACATCGAGGTGTTGAACACGACCTCGCCGAGCCCCTCGACCTCGGCCCCGGCCGCGTCGCCGTCGAACCGGGTGCCGTCCTCGAGCAGCAGGTAGGCGCTCACTTGACCAGCCCCTGCACCTGCTTGAACTCGTCGGTACCGGCAGCCCCGAGCAGCTCGAACAGCGCCGTCTCCACGCTCGTGAGGATCGCGCCCGACCCCTCCATCTTGTGCAGGCCCAGCTCGCGGTTGGCCTCGGTGCGCGACGTGACCGCGTCGCGGGCCACGTGCACCTCCACCCCGCGGTCCAGCAGGTCGTGGGCGGTCTGCGACACGCACACATGGGACTCGATCCCGCACACGAGCGCCTGATCGCGCCCGCCGAGGTCGAAGCCATCCGCCGCGGCCGCCGAGAAGCTGACCTTGGCGATCGGCTCGACGCCGTCCAGATGCTCGGCGACCTCGGGCACCGTCGCGCCGAGGCCCTTCGGGTACTGCTCGGTCACCACCACCGGCAGGCCGAGGATCTGCGCGCCGCGCACCAGCGCGGCCACGCCGGCGGTCACGGCGTCGAAGTCGCGCACCGCCGGCCGAAACGCCTCCTGGACGTCCACCACCACCAGCGCGGCGCGGCCGCGGTCGAGCACCCGGGCGGGGGCCACTACGCCACCGCTCCGAGAGCGAAGGTCCGCTCGCGGTAGGCGACCGCGCCGTCGGCGATCGTCATCCGCACCCGCCCGGTCATCCGCCGGCCGGCGAAGGCGCAGTTGGCGGAGCGGCTCTCGTAGCCGGCCTCGCCCACCTCCCACTCGGCGTCGAGGTCGACCAGCACGACGTCGGCGGGCGCGCCGCGCTCGATGCGGGGCGCGGTCAGCCCGAACGGCTGGCCGCCGGCGGTCATCCGCTCGACGAGCAGGCTGAGGTCGAGCACCCCGGGCAGCACGAGGCCGGTGTGCAGCGCGGCAAAGGCGGTCTCGAGGCCGGTGACCCCCATCGGGGCCAGCTCGAACGGCTGCTCCTTCTCCTCGCGCGCGTGTGGGGCGTGATCGGTCGCGACGCAGTCGATCACTCCCGAGCGCAGCCCCTCGATCAGCGCCTGGCGGTCCGGCTCGCCGCGTAGCGGGGGGTTCATCTTGAAGTTGGTGTCGAGCGTCCGCACGGCCTCGTCGGTCAGCAGCAGATGGTGCGGCGTTGCCTCGCAGGTGACCTGCGTGCCCGTAGCCCGCGCGCGCTCGATCACCTCCACGGTCTCGACCGCGGACACGTGCTGCACGTGGATGCGGCCGTCCTCGTAGGCGGCGATCGCGCAGTCGCGCGCCACCTGAGTCGACTCCGAGATCGACGGGACCCCGGCCAGGCCGAGCAGTGCCGACGCCTCGCCCTCGTGCATCGCGCCGTGGCCGGACAACGACGTGTCCTCCTCGTGGAGGGCGAGCATCAGCCCGGCCAGCCGCTGGTACTGGAGTGCCTGGCGCATCAGGCCGGCCGACCTGACCGGCAGGCCGTCGTCGGTGAATCCCGCGGCGCCGGATTCCGCCAGCTCGGCCATCTCGGTGAGCTGCTCCCCGCGCTGACCGACCGTGATCGCGGCGAGGAAGCCGGTCGGGATGCGCGCCTCGGCGCGGGCGCGCTCGCGCAGCGAGCGCAGGATCGACGCCGAGTCCACGACCGGGCTGGTGTTGGGCTGGGCGAGGATCGCGCAGAAGCCGCCCGCGGCGGCGGCGCGCGTGCCGGAGTCGAGATCCTCCTCGTCCTCGCGCCCGGGCGTGCGCAGGTGCACGTGAGGATCGACGAACGCCGGGAAGGCGTGCAGGCCCTCGGCGTCGACCAGCTCGGCGCCGGTCGGCAGCTCGAGCGCCTCGCCCACCTCGGCCACCACGCCGTCACGGATCAGCAGGTCGGCCCGGCCGTCGAGGTCCGCGCGCGGGTCGAGCAGCCGCGCGCCGCGGATCAACACGGTGGCCGCCGGCACGGGCGCCCGATCGAGCTCCAAGGGGCGGCTCATGCGGGCTGGGGCTCGGTCGCGAGCTCGGAACGCGCGCCGGAGGGTGCGCCGGCGCCGGCCAGCAGCTCGTACAGGATCGCCATCCGCACGACCACTCCCGACTCCACCTGCTCGACGATCAGCGCCTGCGGCGAGTCGATCACCTCGGCCGCCAGCTCCACGCCGCGGTTGACCGGGCCGGGGTGCATCAGCAGCTGGTTCGGCCGCAGCCGCCGGCCGTCGATCTGGTACTGCGCCGCGTACTCGCGCAACGAGGGGACGAACGAGCCGTCCATGCGCTCGTGCTGCATGCGCAGCGCGTAGACGACGTCGGCCTCCTGGAGGTCGTCGAGCGTCGTGCGCACCCGGCAGCCGAGCGACTCGATCCCGCGGGGGATCAGCGTGGGCGGGCCGCACACCGTCACCTCGCAGCCCATCCGCGAGAAGGCGAGGATGCCCGAACGCGCGACGCGGCTGTGGAGCACGTCGCCGACGATCCAGATGCGCAGCCCCTCGAGCGAGCCGGCCCGGCGCTTGAGCGTGTAGACGTCGAGCAGGGCCTGCGTCGGATGCTCGTGCTTGCCGTCCCCGGCGTTGATCACCGACGCGCGAGTCCAGCGCGCGACCAGCGCCGCCGCGCCGGCGTGCGGCGAGCGGATCACGATGGCCGCGGGGTCGTAGGCGGAGAGCGTCTGGATGGTGTCCTTGAGCGACTCGCCCTTGTCGACCGCCGAGCCGCTCGACTTGATGCTGACCAGGTCGGCGCTCAGCCGCTTGGCGGCCAGCTCGAAGCTCGAGCTGGTGCGGGTCGAGGCTTCGTAGAACAGGTTGATCACCGTGCGCCCACGCAGCGTGGGCACCTTCTTGATCTCGCGCCCCGACACCTCGGCGAAGCTCTCGGCGCGCCCGAGGATGCGCTCGATGTCGTCGCGCGAGAGGTCGTCGATCGACAGCAGGTGACGCCTCATGCAAGGTCCTCCACGTGTTCGGCGATTGCCACTTCGTCCACCCCGTCGATCTCCTCGACTCTGACGTTCACCCGCTCCCCGCGCGCCGTCGGCAGGTTCTTGCCGACGTAGTCGGGCCGGATCGGCAGCTCGCGATGGCCGCGGTCGGCCAGCACCGCCAGCTGCACCCGCTCGGGCCGCCCGTAGTCGAACAGGGCGTCGATCCCGGCCCGGACGGTGCGGCCGGTGTAGAGCACGTCGTCCACCAGCACGATCGTCGTGTCCTCGACGGGAAAGTCGACGTGCGAGGCGTGCACGACTGGCTGCGAGGTGGGCTCGCGCCGGGCCAAGTCGTCGCGATAGAAGCTGATGTCGATGTCCCCGAGCGGCACGGGCTCGCCCACCAGCTCGGCGACCAGGTCCCGCAGGCGCGCGGCCAGCACGGCGCCGCGACGGTGGATGCCGACGACCGCGACTCCCTGCCCACCCGTCTTTTCGACGATCTCGTGTGCGATTCGCACCAGCGTGCGCCGCACGTCCTCGCGGTCGAGGACCGTCTTCTCCGTCAAGTCACTGCCCCTTCCTGGCCTCGCCGGACCTGGTTAAAGGAACGTCCCGCCGAGCGTAGCAACCACTGGGGACACCGAGCCGATCGCCTCCTATGCTGGCCAGGTGGAGCGGACGCCGATCCTGGCGCT
The DNA here is from genome assembly GCA_963722245.1 of uncultured Thermoleophilaceae bacterium. Lineage (GTDB taxonomy): Bacteria > Actinomycetota > Thermoleophilia > Solirubrobacterales > Thermoleophilaceae > JACVRW01. The sequence goes on along the minus strand of CAVRKM010000008.1, from coordinate 336,550 downwards.
GCTCGTCGGCGCGGTGGTCGCCCTCGTCGCCGTGCCCGGCTTCGTCAAGCTCGACGAGCCGAACTCGGACGGCCTCTTCTACGAGGTCGAGAGCCTCGCATCGAGGGCCACACGCGGCGGACGCGACGCACCTCGTCTTCGACGCGGCCATCGCCCGGCAGACGGCGGCGATCGAGGACACGCACAGCGACGCCGCCGCGTGCTCGACCCGGCCTGGGTCGAGTACAGCAAGCGCTTCTACCAGCGTCGCTGGCTGGTCCCGACCCTGGCCGCGGCGGTCGCGCCGTGGTCGGCGAGCACCCCGGGCCGCGCGCCTGCGCGTGGGCATCGCTGATCGGCTACCTGTTCGTCGCGCCGGTGCTGTTCCTGCTGCTGCGACGGCGATTCTCGCCCTGGCTGAGCGCCGGGCTGGCGGTGGCCTGCACGCTGGCCCCGCCGGTGTACAAGTGGTCTCTCGGCATGCGTGTGGACTCGTGGGGCCTGCAACTCGAGGCGCTCGGGCTGCTCGCGGCCGTGCTCGTCAAGGACCTGGGCCGGCGCTGGCTGGCGCTGTGGACGCTGGCCATCGGCGCGCTCTCGATCACGCGCGACGCGGAGACCGTCCTGCTGCCGGCGGTGGCGTGGCTGCTGTTCATCGAGCGCCGCGACCGCGAGGCCACCCGCACGAACCTCGCGCTGCTTGCCAGCGGCCTTGCAGCTTCGGTGCCCGCGTTCCTGATCGGCGGCGCGGCGGTGCGCGAGAACCTGGCCTACGTGATCGCCGGCTACACCATCCCCGTCGACAGCAGCTGGAGCTACGTCGCCAGCGGCTACCTCGACCAGCTGTGGCGGACGATCAGCACCGACGCCACCGACCCGCTCAAATTTCCGGCCCCGGTCGCCGTGATGCTCTACGCCGGGCTCGCGCTGGCGATCGCCGCGCTCGTGGCGGTGGTGGCGCGCCCGTCGCGCGGCGACCCCTACTTCTCCCTCATGAAGGCCGCCATCCCGGGCTGCATCGTGCTGCTGCTGCTCGCCAACAACCCGCAGGCCTACCGGCTGGAGCTGGTGTTCGTGCCGATCGCGGCGGTCGGGCTCGCGGTACTCGCCACCCACTTGATCGCCCGCAGGAGCGCTACCCTCGCGTGACGGCATGAACTCGGACCGCGCACATGCGTACGGCAGGCTGATGCGGACGATCCGCGAGGATGGTCCGGTCGCGCTCGAGCCGAGCGAGTCCGCGCTGGTGCGCGAGGCGGCGGATGCCCTGCTCTTCTGCGAGAACCTCGCCGCCGACGACGAGGCACGCAACGGGCTGACGCGCGTCGGCGACCTGGCCGGCGACCTCGTCGGTTCGGGACGATGGGGTCCCGACCGCGCCGAGCAGCTCCTGCGGGACATCGAGTGCTGCGGGCCGATGGCCCCCGTCAGCTGACGGAGCCGTGCCGAGCGTCCAGCTGGCCGAGATCGAGCTCCACTACGTGGAGCGCGGCTCCGGACGACCGCTGCTGCTGGTGCCCGGCATACCGGCGATCGCCAGCGATTGGGCCCCGCTCGCGGAGCGGCTCGCGGGCTCGCGACGGGTGATCGCCTACGACAACCGCGGCAGCGGCGCCTCCGGAGTGACCCCGGCGCCCTACTCCTGCGTGCAGCTCGCCGCCGACGCTGTCGGCCTGCTCGACGCCCTCGAGATCGAGCGCGCGGACGTGTTCGGCATGTCGCTCGGCGGGATGATCGCCCAGGAGCTCGCGCTCGGCTGGCCGGATCGGGTCGAGCGGCTGGTGCTCGGCTGCACCCACTGCGGGCTCGAGCACGCCGCGCCACCCGACCGCGAGGCCGGCCGGGCGTTCGCGATGGAGACCGACGACTGGGCGGAGCGCATGCGTGCGCTGGCACCGTTCGCGTTCGCCGACGGCGCCGGGCCCGAGCTGCTCGACCCTTTCATCGAGAAGAAGGTTGCCGACGTCCAGCACCCCGAGGGCTACCGCGGCCAGATCTCGGCTGCGCTCGCGCACGACACCTACGACCGCCTCCCGCTGATCGACCGCCCCACGATGATCGTCACCGGGGACGGGGACCGCGTCATCCCCGGTGCGAGCGGCCACGTCCTGCATGAACGGATCCCAGGCGCGCGCCTGGAGGTGGTCGCGGGCGCCGGCCACCTGTTCTTCCTCGAGGCGCCGGACGAGAGCGTGCGGCTGCTCGAGGAGTTCCTGGGCTAGGGCCCGACGACCTCGCGCTCGGCGGACGTCTTGACCAGCGCCGGCTCGCCGCGCTCGGGGAAGGGCACCTCGATGCGGTCGAAGTCGCGCGGCACGACCGTGTTCTGGAACGCCGCGCGGGCCTCGTCGCGCACCTCTCGGCCGCCGTAGCGGGGGGAGACGTGCGTGAGCGCGAGCATGTTGACCCCCGCCGCCGCGGCCAGCTCAGCGGCCTGGCGGGCGGTGGAGTGGCGGGTCTCGGCGGCGCGGTCGGCCTCGTCGTGGAGGAAGGTCGCCTCGTGCACGAGCAGGTCGGCCTCGAAGGCGACCAGCCGTGTCATCTCACACGGCGCCGTGTCGCCCGTGATCACGACCCGGCGCCCGCGCCGCGGCTCGCCCATCACCTGGTCGGGGCTGACTCCGTTGACGGTCTCGCCCTCCTGGAGGCGCCCGAAGTCGGGCCCGGGGCTCACGCCGAGCTGTTCGGCGCGCTCGGGGTCGAAGACGCCCGGGCGCGCGTCCTCGACCAGGGCGTAGCCGAGCGCCCTCACGCCGTGGTCGGTCGCGTACGCGGCGAGCCGGTAGCCGTCGCGCTCGAGCTCGTCGTTGGGCTCGAGCTCCTGCAGGTCGAGCGGGAAGCCGACCCGCCCGACGATCGGGGCCAGCGTGGCGAACAGCGATCGCAGACCCTTCGGCCCGTACACCGTGAGCGGCCGCTCGCGCTGGCGCAGGGCGAACGTCTTGAGCATTCCCGGCAGGCCGAGCACGTGATCGGCATGAAAGTGGGTGATGAAGATCTCCTCCAGCTCCACCAGGCCGGTGGAGCGCACGAGCTGGCGCTGCGTGCCCTCGCCGCAGTCGAACAGCAGGCGATCGCCGCCGCGCCGGACCAGCGTGGCGGGCAGGCCGCGGCGCGCGCTGGGCGCGGAGCCGGCGGTGCCGACGAAGAGAACGTCCAGGTCCATGGGCCTATGTTGACTCGGCCGCGAGCTCGTCGTCGCTGCGCGTGAGCGAAGCGATGTCCGTCAGATCGTGTGGCCGCCCGGCCGCGCGCTTCATGCGGATCAGATCGTCGAGCCCCGCGATCGCGATCTCGAGCCCGTCCAGATCGACCACCAGGGCCCGCTGCCGGAGGTCGTCGTACGACGCCGGGGCGCCTGCCGTGTGCGCGATGTTGAGCAGGTCCAGGCGGCCGTCGCGGGTGGTCAGGGGGATCATGGGGGCGGCCTTCAGGAGCTGCGGATCGGTCACGGCAACCGGTAGCCGCACCCGCCAGCCCTCGGCATCGAGCTCGGTCAGCGCTTCGGCCAAACGGCTCAGGTTGAGCAGCGAGGGACGTGGAACGACGTCGAGATCTGCCGTGGCCCGCAGGTAGCCGTGCGCCTGCACAGCCACCCCGCCCACCACCACGAAGTCGACACGCTTCTCGACCAGTGCCCGAAGGATCTCGCCGGTCCGAAGGACGGGCTCAGGCGTCGCCATGGCCGTTCTTGGCACGGTGCCCCGCGAGCGCGAGCTCGGTGGCGAACTCGTTGAACGCCACTCCGTTGGCCAGGCGGGTGGCGACCGCGAGGTGGCGATCGCGTGCCAGGTCGGCGGGGTCGTAGCGCCCGGGCAGCGGCTGGCTACCCAGGACCGGCTCCTCGCCCATCGAAATCATCAACGCTCTCAGGCGCGGCCAGGTCACCTCCTCCTCCCCCCGCTCGATGCGCGCGATCGCGCTCTGGCTGGTGCCGGCTCGCCGCGCCAGGCTGCGCTGGGTCAGACCCTTGCGCAGGCGCGTTTCGCGGACCAGTTCGGCGGGAGTCATGATGCCGTATACGGTATCAGCTCGAATTCGATGGCCGAGCCCTCGACCCGGGCCAGGCCCATCGTGAGGGCCGGCGCCCGCCGGCGCTCTGTCGGACTCCCGGGGTTGAAGATCTGGAAGCCGTCGGCGGCCCGCTCGTGAAGCGGCAGGTGAGAGTGCCCGAAGACGACGGCGTCCGCGGACTCGCCGTAGCGGGCTCGCAGGCGTTCGAGGCGACCGGCCGCCGGGCCCGCGTCGTGCACCATCGCGATCCGGGCGTCCCCCACTCCCACCACCCGCTCCGCCGGCAGGAGCCGTCGCAGCTCGGCGCTGTCCACGTTGCCGTGCACGCCGATCAGGGGCGGCCCGATTCGTTCGAGCTGGCGCATCGCCCCGACGGTCATGAAGTCGCCGGCGTGCAGCAGCAGGTCGGCGGCCCGGATGCGCTCGACGAAGCCGTCGGGCAGCCGCCGGGTGCCGCGCGGCATGTGGGTGTCGGAGATGACGGCGACCAGCATCGCGAGTCCACACTCAACCGCACCCGACGGCGATCAGGGCACGTGATTGCCGGCTGCCGAAGCCGCATAAGGTCGCGGCGCGCACCGGGGCAGGCTTCGTGAATGTCGATGATTCGGCTGACGATCGCGGCAATCGCCATGGCCGCCGCCCTCCAACCGGCCTCGGCGTCCGCGGATGCGAGCCCCAGCTCCGGCCCGTTCTCCGGTCCCGGCATCTCGTTCGCCGTTGCCGGAGGCGGAATCGTCCGCAAGGAGCTGCGGGTCAAGCTGCGCTGTCAGTTCAGCGGCGGATCCATCGCCTGGCCGGAGATCATCGGGCAGGGTCGCGTTCGCATCCCGGTGAAGGCGGGAAGTTGGAGCGCTCGCTATCGGATCCGCCGGCGCGTCGCGAGGACCATCGAGGTCTGGCACATCCTCGAGGACCGCGGACGGTTCGTCAGCCCGACGCGCGCTACGGGCACCTTCCGCGCCACGATGACGCTGCTCGTTCCCGGCATCCCGGGCCATACCCCGTGTCGCGGCCCCCGCATGAGATGGACCGCCACGTTGCGCCAGGCGGACCTTCGGATAACGCGCGACGCGGGTGGCCGCTTCGTCATCGCAAACGTCGGGCGGGCGGGGGCGGGTCCGTTCGACCTGCGCGTCGCCGACCCCCCTGGGCCGCTCGCGATCGTCCAGACCGTGCACTTCGATCACGGCCTGAAGGTGGGCCAGCGCGCGCTGGTGACCGTCCCCTGTGCGCCGGGGCGCACCCTCACGCTGGACCCGGCCAATCAGGTCGTGGAAAGCGACGAGGGCAACAACACGCTCGGCTGCCCCTCGTAGGAGTTGTTCGCAGCGGGCCTACAATGCCGTTCGCGGTACCACTCGCGCCCGTAGCTCAGTGGATAGAGCGCTGCCCTCCGGAGGCAGAAGTCGCAGGTTCGAATCCTGCCGGGCGCGTAGCTCGCAACCCGGTTACGCCGACGACGAGTAGCCACAGGCTTAGGAGCCCGCCCCGCCATCAGCCGAGCCCCTTCAGTTGCGAGATACTGGACGGGCGATGTCGCAGGAGAACGTCGAGCTGACTTATCAGGTCTACGACGCGTTCAACCGACGCAACTCGGCTGCGTTTCTCGAGCTGATGGTCGCTGACGTGGAGGCCTTGCCGCGCCTGGCTGCCATGGAGGGCGGTTATCACGGCCACGACGGAATCCGACGCTGGTGGCAGAACCTGCTGGACGCGATTCCGGACTTTACGGTCGAAGTCGTCGAGGTTCGCGAGCTTGGCGATGTGACGCTCACCAAGATGCACACCAGCGGCCACGGCGCGGATAGCGACAGTCCGCTCGAGGAGACAGTCTGGGTGCCCATCCAGTGGCGTGACAACAACGTCGTCTGGTGGGGAGCCTTCGCAACTGAAGCCGAAGCCCTCGAAGCCGTGGGGCTGTCGGACTAGCTGCTCAGCCTACCCCCGGCTATCGGGCGATCGTCGGCCCGTTCGCCGGGGCGTCCGTGACGATCAGGTCGCCTGCTCCGATGGAGAACTGGGTGCCGAAGGACGCCGTGCTGCAGTCGGGTGGCGTTGACCCTTCCGCGAAGACGCGCCCGACGGTGTCGGACCCGCTCCCGTTGCTGTCCACGATGGTTGCGAGCAACGTCACAGGGCGTGGATTGGACGGGTCATCCAAGGGGGTCCCCTGGCCGACGGCACCTACGGCCCCCTGTTGCCCGTTCACCGCGACACAGGTGACGTCACCGTCGAACGCCTGCCACCCGTCGATCGTCCCTTGGTAGTGGATGTGGCCCTGCGGGTTCTCGCCGGACGGTCCGCTGTGCGCGTCGATGGTGGCTTGGGCCTCCGGGCGTTCGAAGCTGCCGGTGACGGAATCCTCAGTCGGTACGGGGTGGGTCTGGAAGGTGCGCGTCTGGGCGCAGACCGTAGGTCCGCCGGCGTCGTCGAAACCGCACACCCGGAAGGAATAGGACGTGGTCTCGGCGAGCCCCGTGACGCTCTGGGAGAACCGCCCGCTCGAGCCGCCAGGGAAGTGAGACTGGTCCGTTTGCTGCGTCGATCCCGACCCGTCGCTGAGCCAATACTCGAAGTACGTGGTGGCCGGCCCGTGATTGGCGGTCCCGCGAGCGTTCAACGTCGCGCTGTCCGGCCCCACGTCCGTCGCCGGCTCGGTCGACCCGTAGCAGCCGGCAAACCCGACCACCAACAGCAACCCGAATAGCGCCGCCGCGACTCGACCAGTCAAGGCGCTTCGGATGCTACTCCTGTGCCCGGGATCTTTCTGGCGCGGGATACTGAGCGGCGATGTCGCAGGGGAATTTGGAGATCGCCCGGCAGATGGCTGCCTGTGTGAACCGTGGAGACGACGAAGGCCTTGCCGCCCTCGTCGCCGACGACGTCAAGTACTTTCCATACGCCGACTCGCCCTTCCAGGGGCGCGAGCAGGTTCTGCAGTATGCGCGCAGTTGGACCGAGGCTTTTGACCGCTACGCGCTGGAGTCGAGTCAGTTCCGGGACGTTGGCGAATACGTCGTGATCTCCGGCCGGACCGTTAGCCGAGGCCGAGCCAGCGGCGTGGAGCTATCGAGCGAAGACGCGTGGGTCATCCGCTTCCGCGATGGAGAGGCCATCGAGTGCCGGGAGTGCGAGACGCGGAAGGAAGCCCTCGACGCCGTGGGGCTGTCGGACTAGGCGATGTCGCAGGAGAACGTGGAAGCCGTCCGGCTCTCAATTGAGGCCTACCGGCGCGGCGACTGGCTCGCGGCAACGGCGTACCTCGCTCCCGACGTCATCTGGGAAGTCGGACAGGAGCTGCCAGCCCAGGGCCCGGCCGCCGTCCGCGACATGTGGCAGCGCTGGACCAGCGACTGGGAGGAGCTCGAGATGGTCGGTGAGGAGCTCATCGATGCGGGCGACGACGTCGTTGTCGCAATGCACTACCGGGGCCGTGGCCGACTCAGCGGAGTCGCGATCGACGGTTGGGTGTTCGAGGTTCACACCTTCCGGGACGGCCAGTGCGTACGGAAGGTCGACTTCGAGACGCGCGGCCAGGCCCTCGAAGCCGCGGGGCTGTCGGAGTAGGCGATGTCGCAGGAGAACGTGGAGATCGTCCATCGCGTTCTCGCCGCTTGGAACGGCCGGGACATCGAAGCGGTGCTGGCGCTGACCGATCCCGACATTGAGTACGTCAACTCGCCTACAGCCGTTGAGCCGGGAACGAGGTCGGGCCAGAAGAGCTTCGAGCAGGTGGTGCGGACCCAATGGGAGACCCTGTCCGACGGACAGTGGGAGCTCGACCGGCTCTACGAGCGCGGGGACGAGATCGTCGGCCTCGGCCGCGTCTCCCGGCGGATGCCCGGGAGCGATGCGCGGATCGAAGAGCCCGCCCTCGTGGCGCTCCGGTTCGAGAACGGCAAGCTGACGCGCATGGAGGTCCTCGGATTCGGCCAAGCCGAGGTCCAGGCAGCCCTCGAAGCTGTGGGGCTGCGGGAGTAAAGAGCCGGACATCAGCCGGCCGCCCCGGCCCGGGCGCGTAGGCTCGCCTGGTGAGCCTCGGCTCTCTCGCGTTGATCGTTACCGCCGGTCTCGCCGGCCCCCTGCTCGCGGCCAGCCGGCGAGCGTTCGTCCCGGTCGTGGTCGGAGAGATCTGTGCCGGAGTCGTTCTCGGCCGCAGCGGCTTTGACGTAATCGACACCGACAACGCCACCGTTTCGTTCCTGGCCGAAGCCGGCTTCGCCATGCTGATGCTCACGGTGGGCATGCACGTCCCGCTGCGCGACGGACGTCTGCGCCGCGCCCTCGGACCGGGCGCGCTGGCGGCGGGAGCGGTCGCGATCGGGGCGCCGCTTGGTGGTTGGATCGTGGCCGAGCTGACCGGGACCGGTCATGTCGCCATATACGCCGTTCTGCTGGCCTCGGGCTCGGCCGCGATCGTGCTGCCGATGCTGCAGGAAAGAAAGCTCGACGGCCCAGAGGCGCTGGCGGTGATCGCCCAGGTCACGGTCGCCGACGTGGCCGCCATCCTCGCCGTTCCGCTCGCGCTCCAACCCAGCCGGGCCGCTAAAGCCGTTGCGGGCGGCCTGCTCATCGCGGCGTGCGCCCTGACGCTCTTCTTCGTCGCCCGATCACTGCGGCCGCGCCCCTGGGTCCACCGACTGCGGCACCGCTCAAAGCAACGCGGTTGGGCGCTTGACCTGCGCCTCTCACTGGCCGTGCTGTTCGGGCTGGCTTGGCTCGCGCAGGAAAGCGGCACGAGCGTGCTCCTGGCCGGATTCAGCATGGGGCTCGTAGTGGCCGCGATTGGAGGACCCAAGCGTCTGTCCACCCAGGTCCGCGGCATCGCAGAAGGCTTCTTCGTCCCGCTCTTCTTCGTGGTGCTCGGCGCACGACTGGACGTCAGCGCGCTGTTCGATCAGCCGGATCTGCTGCTGGTCACCGCCGCACTCATCGTGCTCAATGTCGTCATTCACGCCGTCGCCGCGCTGGCCACCCGCCAGCCACTGCCCGCGGGCCTCATCGCGACGGCCCAGCTCGGCGTGCCCGCGGCAGTGGTGCAGATCGGTCTGCAGGAACACGTGATCACTCCGGCCCTGGGTGCCGCGGTGACCCTCGCCGCCCTGGCAACGCTCGGCCTCTGCGCCCGCGGTACGGCTCTGCTCGCCCGCCGAACACAGCCTCTGCCCGCGCCGGCCATGACGCAGCCAGGGCCGTCGCCGCCGCAGGTCCCAGCCTAGCCGCGACCCCGGAAGCGACCCGCCGCAACGCCTCGCTGCCCGGTGCGCCGTGCGGGGGTACGATCGGCACCTCGGTGTCCACCGAACGGAGCGGCGCGTGCGCGACGAACGCAGGGCTCTGCTGGTTTCCCGCGGATGGATCCAAGCGGTCCTCCTGGTCGTCCTGTGCGGGTTCTTCATCCTCGGCCTGCTGGCGTACCGCACGTACATGGCCCACCCTCCTGTCCCAAGGGAGGTCCTCGATTCGCGGGGACATGTCCTCTACACCGGCCGGGACATCCAAAGGGGCCAGCAGGTCTTTCTTCACAACGGGCTCATGGAGTACGGCTCGGCCTTCGGTCACGGCGCGTACCTCGGCCCCGACTACACCGCGGACTACCTGCGCCGCTCGGCGGATCTCGTCGAGCGCGCCTACGGCGGACCCCGCTCCGACTCGGCGACGCGCAAGACGATCGCTGACCTGCGCACCAACCGCTACGACGAGAAGGCCAAGACCCTGACCTTGACGGCGGCGCAGGCCGACGCATTCCGCCGGCTCGTCCCCCACTACAGCCGATTCTTCTCCGACCCGACGACCGAGCACGGCCTGCGTGCCAACGCGATCACCGATCCCGTACGACTGCGGCAGCTGACCGCCTTCTTCGCGTGGACGGCATGGGCCGCGTCGACGAATCGACCCGGACACGAGTACTCCTACACGAACAACTGGCCGCCCGAGCCGCGTGTCGACAACGAGCCGACCGCCAACGTCGTCGTCTGGTCGGTGCTGTCGCTGATCGCCTTGCTGGGCGGGATCGGTCTGCTCTTCGGGGCGTTCGGCCGCTGGGGCCGCAACCTCGGCTGGCATGGTCGCGAACAAGCGACCCTCACCTTCCGCTCGCCGGGGGACGTGGCTCTCACACCGGCCCAGCGGGCGACCGCGTGGTTCTTCTTCGTCATGGCTGCGCTGTTCCTCCTCCAGACCTTGGTCGGCGCCGCCAGCCAGCACTACCGCGCGGAGATCGACGGCTTCTTCGGGTTCGATCTGGCCAAGTGGTTCCCGTACAACCTGATGCGGACCTGGCATGTCCAGCTCGCGCTGTTCTGGGTGGCGACCTCGTTCGTCGCGGCCGGGATCTTCCTCGCGCCGATGATCGCCCGCCGCGAGCCCAGGCATCAGGGCAAGCTGGCCTTCGGGCTGCTCGGGGCGCTGGCGGTGGTGGTCTTTGGGACCCTGATCGGCTCCTACCTCGGGGTACACGGGGTGCTCGAGGACGCGGCGTCCAACTGGTTCGGTCTCCAGGGCTTCGAGTACCTCGACCTCGCCCGGCTCTGGCAGGTCCTGCTCTCGATCGGCCTGTTCGCGTGGGTCTTCATGCTCTGGCGCGTCCTGCGCAGGCGGCTGGCCACCGAGCACCCCGGCAACATGCCGTGGCTCTTCTTCCTGGCGGCCTGTGCGATCCCGGCCTTCTACGCCGTCGGTCTGATCGCGAGGACCGGCGACAACTTCACGACTACCGAGTTCTGGCGCTTCTGGGTGGTCCACCTCTGGGTGGAGGACTTCCTGGAGCTCTTCACCACCGTGATGGTCGCCTACATGTTCGTGCTGCTCGGTGTGGTGCGCGAGAGGATCGCGTTGACCGTCGTGTTCCTCGACATCGTCCTCTACTCGGTCGGCGGTGTAGTCGGGACGATGCACCACCTGTACTTCTCCGGGGAGCCGGCCGAGCACATGGCGCTCGGCGCCTTCTTCTCCGCCGCGGAGGTCCTCCCGCTCACCTTCCTGACGGTGGAGGCGTGGAGCTTCCTTCAGCTCGGAGCGGCGCAAGAATCACGGTCGCAGATCCCGTTCCCACACCGCTGGGCGGTCATGTTCCTTGTGGCCGTTGGTTTCTGGAACTTCCTCGGCGCGGGCGTGTTCGGCTTCCTGATCAACCTGCCGATCGTCTCCTACTACGAGATCGGCACCGCTCTGACCGCCAATCACGGGCACGCGGCGATGATGGGCGTCTACGGCATGCTCGCGCTCGGGCTGGCGCTGTTCTGCCTGCGCTACCTGATCCCCGCCGATAGGTGGCCCGAGAAGTGGGCGCGCATCAGCTTCTGGTCGACGAACATCGGCCTGGCCTGGATGTGCTTCGCCACCCTGCTGCCCCTGGGCATCCTGCAGCTCTACAAGTCCGTCGACGGGGGCTACTTCGAAGCCCGCGAGCTCAAGTTCCTGACAAACGACACGAACGCGCTGCTCGAGTGGCTGCGACTCCCCGGCGACATCGTGTTCATCGCAGGCGGCGCGCTGCCCGCGCTCTACATCGCGTACCTCGGCATCCGCCACACCGTCAAGCGCGTCACGCTCGAAGAGCCTGACGACATCCTCTTCACCGAGATCCACCAGCCCGAGGGCGTCGCCACGATCACCGCCGACGAGGCGACCGCTGCGAGGTTGAGATGAACCCGGAGGTCGTGCTTTCGGCCGGCTACGCCGCCCTTCTGGTGGCCGGCGCGTTCGGACTCGAGTGGCTGTCCGCACACACGCACCGCCGATCGCTCCGCTACCGGACCGCCGGCTTCACCTACGACGAGACTCAAGACCACTGGGAATGCCCGGAAGGCGAGCACCTCTGGCCACACGAGTTCGACCACGAGCGCCGGCTCGTGCGCTACCGCGCCAAGGCTCACATCTGCAACGGATGCCCGCGCAAGGCCACCTGCACCGACTCCGATCGCGGCCGCGAGATCGTCAGGCCCGTGGACCCCTGGCCGCATTCCGAAGCAGGCCGATTCCACCGCGGCATATCCCTGCTCATGGTCGTCCTCGCTGTGCTGCTCCTGGCCGTCGAAGGAGCCCGCCACCACGCGGCGCCCGAGGCGGCACTGCTGCTCGGGCTGGTGGCCGCCGCAGCGCTGGCCGCGCGTCGCCTGCTCCGCGACCTCCGCGCCCACCCCTCCAACTTCCCGACCCCCACGGCCGCCCACGGCCTAGGCGTGGTGACAACCGGCGCCGACGGACACCGCCCGCAGAGCCGCTGGTCGTCACAGAATCGGGGGCGTCGCGCCTGACACCGCCGCGAGCCTCCCGGTAGGCTGGCGCCGGACGGGGGGCATATGGCAGTCGACCTGGTCATCGACATCGAGAACACCCCAGGTGCGTTGGCGGAGGTCGCGGCCGCGATCAGCGACGCCGGTGTGAACATCTCGGCCGCGACCTGCATCGGCCCGGGCGAGCGCGCCGAGCTGCACATCCTCGTGCCGCACGCCGAGGCAGCGAGGCACCTGTTGGCGATCTCCCATGTGGCGGTCACTCGCGAGCGCGAGGTGGTCGTGGTCGAGGTCGAGGACCGCCCCGGCGTGCTCGCGGACCTGACCCGCAAGATCGCCCGGGCCGGGGTCAACCTCGACCTCGTCTACGTCGCGACGCGCGATCGGGTCGTGTTCGGGGCGGCCGACATCGCCGCGCTGCGGGCGGCGGTGAGCTGAGGGCCGCCTACGTCGTCTTGACGACGTAGACCGAGCAGGTCGCCTTGTGCGTGACCGTGTTCGGGACGCTTCCGAGAACGCGGCGCTGCATCCCCCGGTTGCCGATCACGATCAGGTCGGCTTCACATTCCTCGGCGAGCCGGATGAGCACGTCTGCGGGGTCGCCCTCGTCGACCATGGTGGTGCACTCGATCTTGCGATCGCGCAGCTCCTGCTCGGTCCTTCGCAGCATCTCGCGGACGCGCGCATCGTTGTCGAAGGTCCACTGGAGCTCCTCGGACCCGGTCTTCGCGCCTCTGGGACGAGCGTCCGCGCCTTGGAAGGCGCTCAGGAGGACCAGCTTGGCGTCGAAGCGCTGCGCGATCTCAATCGCCGCCTCGACAGCCTTCGACGCTGTTGCCGATCCGTCTGTTCCCACCGCCACGGTCGAGATCATCGAGGCGCGAGCCTCCCAAACCGGCGCGCCAAAGTCCACTGGGCGATACGGCAGGACGTAGTAGCGTCCACGCAAGCCGGCAAACAGAAAGGGATCGCCATGTATGCACGGGTCGCACGTTGGGAGGGCGCGGAGGAAGATGCGATGCGTCGCAGCGCCGAGGAGATCAACTCCCAGGCGGCGTCGGGGCCGCCCGAGGGCGTGCCCGCGAAGGGGTTCCTGATGCTGATCGACCCCGCCGGGGGCAAGACGATGGCCATCTCCCTGTTCGACACCGAGGACGACCTGCGTGCCGGCGACGCCGTGCTCAACGACATGAGCCCACCGGACGACGGATTCGGCCAGCGCGCCGCGGTCGACACGTACGAGGTCGCCGTCGACGTCAGGCTCTAACACGATCGCCGCCGCGGGCAAATCGGCGTACACTCACGCGCTTGGCGACTACCACGCTCCTCCTCGCCACCGGCGAGGCGCTCGAGGTCGCGGGCGGTCTCGACGAGGTCGCCAAGCAACTGGAGAACGCCGCGCGCAGCAGTGCCGGAACGCTTGCCTGGTTCGAGCTCGCGGCGGACGCCGAGCGCTTCGGGGTCAACCCCGGCCACGTGGTTACGATCCGCGTCGGCCGCGAGTAGCCCGCCGTATTCCGGAGTATGCTCGGTGTAGTCCCCACCGTCGGGTGTCGCGCTCCCTGCGCCCCCCAGTGGTCCTTTACCAGTGGGAGCCGTTTAGGACGGTGCACATGACCGATGGCCCAGGCAGTTCCGATTTCACGCCGTCTACGCGCGGCGAGGCGGCCTGGGAGGAAGCCCGTGCCGGCGTGGCCTCCCGCAACGCCGACGCCCGCAAGGCGGGCAAGGCCGAGCGTGAGGTCTACGAGCGCGAGCGCCAGGTGATGATGCACGCCGCGGCGGCGAAGCGCCAGAAGCAGCTGCACAGCCGCCGCAGGCCCTAGCCACCTTGAAGGCGTCCGGCCGCCAACGCACCGCGATCACGATCGCCGGCTCGCTGCTCACGGCCGGCGGTGCTGGTGTTCGTCCTGGCCGGGCGCCGCGACGAGTTCGAGACCGCGCTGTCCGGCGTCGCCGTGTGGGTGCTCGCGGCCACGGTGCTGCTCCAGGCGCTCGCGCTGGTGTCCCGCAGCGAGGCGTGGCACCTGTCGATCGAGGCGGCCGGCGGCAAGGTCGACCGGCGCACCCTCTACCGCGCCTCCAGCATGCAGGTGCTCGGCGGCGTGGTCAACGGGCACCTCGGCGTGGCGGCGCGCATCGCCGCCCTGCGGCGGTCGTCGCCCGACGTGTGCCCCCAGGTGCCCACGCTGATCGCGGCGGAGTTCCCGATCCTCGCCGTCGAGGCGATGCTCGCCGCGCTTACCTCGTTCACCCTGATCGGGCCGCTCGGGCTGCCCTGGTGGCTGCCGATCGTCCTGTTCGCCGTGGTCGCCGCGATCAGCACCGGCCTGCGCCACCTCGCCCTGCGCAAGGGCCGCAAGGTGTGGAGCGGGCTGGCCGTGCTGCGCAACCTGCGCGGCGGCAGCCGGGTCGTCGGCTTCGTCCTGATCGCGGTGTTCGCGCAGATCTTCCGCAACTGGATGCTGCTGCACGCGGTGGGCGTCGACGCGTCTCTCTTCGACGCCATCGCCGTGCTTATCGCGGTGGTCACACTCAGCCAGCTGCCGACCGGACCCACGGTGGGAGCAGCCGCCGCGGTCCTCATCCTGGGCAGCGACGGCGTGGCGGCCACGGCGGCGGCCGGGGTGCTGCTGACCGTCACCGGCACGCTGGGCGGGTTCTGCTTCGCCGCGTGGGCGGGCGCCGACCGGCTGTGGGCCGGCCGCCGCAGGGGCCGCAGGTTGCACCGCCCCGCTCCCCGTCGGACGTCGCCCCAGCCGCTCAGCTACCGCTGAGGCGCGCTTGCACCGCGAGGGCGAGGGCGGTTAGGGTCGCGCCCATGCGCAAGCTTGCCCTCTGCGGCGTCGTCACTGTCCTCGGCGCCGCCACAGCGGCCGTCGCACTCGCTTCGAGCCAGGCCACGATCTTCAGCTTCAAGCAATCGGCCCGAGCGCCGGGCGCCTCCACGGGGATCACGTTCAAGGTCGAGTTCGGGGATCCGGACGCGGCGAATGGTCTCCCCAGCGGCCTCAAGGACTTCAAGATCACGATGCCGAAGGGCGCGAAGATCGACCCTGCCGGCGCGACTCAGTGCAAGGCGAGCAACGCCGACATCATGAGCAAGGGCGCGGCGGCGTGCCCGGCCCGAGCCGGATCGGGACCGGCAAGGCCACCGCCACCGACGGCAACGCGACCGTCAACGTCGAGGGCTTCGTCTTCAACGAGAAGGCCAGCGGGAAACCCTCCTGGCTGTTCCTGTTCCTGATCAACGACGCCTTCGCGGCCGCCTTCGACGCCCCGGTCAAGGGGAACACGCTCTCGGCGAAGGGACTGACCGGCGCCGTCCCCGGCGGGTTGCTGGTCACGAAGTTCAGCGGCACGATCGCCAAGCACTCCAAGGGCAGCGGCAAGAAGAAGCACGTCCTGATCACCACGCCGTCGGTTTGCCCGAAGAGCAAGAAGTGGAACAACAAGGCGAGCTGGACGTTCGTCGACGGCAGCAAGGACACGTCGAGCAGCACCAGCGCCTGCAAGCCCTAGGGGCGGTCGTCGCGGTCCTGCGCTTCGTCGCGCCGTTCCAGCGCGGCGATCTCCTCCATACGCTCGAGGCGATCGGCCGCGGGCACGCGATCGCGAGGTCGGCGCGACCCGCGCTAGCGCAAAGCGGCGCACGCCGTCCTCGCCGGACTGTCGGCACCAGCGCATAGCGCTTGACCCGGGGCTCCGGCATCCCCATATGTTCGGCCAGGGCAAGCCGCGAGCGCTATGGCCGGCTGTCGAAAAATCGCCCCCCTGGTACCACTCCCAGGTGGCGGCCAGGCCCCGCTCCAGGTCCCACTGCGGCTCCCAGCCCAGCTGCTCGCGGATCGCGGTGGAGTCGAGGTACTGGCGGTCGATCTCCCCGTGCGGCGTCCCCTCGCCGCGCACGTCCGGCTCGATCTCGCGGCCCGACACCGCGATCAGCGTGCGCACCACGTCGATCACCGGGATCGGCCTGCCCCAGCCGGCGTTCCAGGCGCGCCCGTTGAGGTCGGGCCGGTCCAGCGACGCCGCGATCGCCAGGTAGGCGTCGACGGCGTCGAGCACGTACAGGTAGTCGCGCTCCGGGCTGCCGTCCGAGCGGATCACCGGGCGCTCGCCGCGCGCCAGCGCCCGGGCGCTGTCGGGGACGATGCGCGACCAGTTCAGGTCGCCCGGCCCGTACAGGTTCGCCAGGCGGGTGACCGCCACCGGCAAGTCGTAGGTGTTCGCGTACGAGCGGGCGATCATGTCGGTGCACGCCTTCGACACGTCGTACGGGTAGCGCGGCTGGAGCGCGAAGTCCTCGCGGTAGGGCAGCTCGTCGTGGTCGCCGTAGGCCTTGTCGGACGAGGCGACCACCACCCGCCGCACCGTGCCCAGGTCGCGGCAGGCCTCCAGCAGCGTGTAGGTGCCGCGCACGTTCGCCTCCCAGGTGGCCAGCGGCGAGCGGTTGGCCGTCCCGACGATCGTCTGCGCCGCCAGGTGGAAGACCTGGTCCACCTCGTGCTCGTTGAGCACGCGCACGAGCGCGTCGTGGTCGGTCAGGTCGGCCAGCGCCAGCGTGCAGCGCTCCTCGATCGCCCTCGGTGCGGAAGCGCGCCTCGGGGTCGAAGTCGCGGCGCAGGGCCACCACCCGCTGACCGTCGTCGAGCAGCCGCTGCGCCAGCCACGCGCCGAGGAAGCCCTGGGCTCCTGTGACGAGCGTGCTCAGAGCGACTCAGCCGCCGGCGACCGCGGGCAGGATCGTGACCTCGTCGCCGTCCTCGACCGAGGTGTCGAGGCCGTCCAGGAAGCGGATGTCCTCGCCGCCGACGTACACGTTGACGAAACGGCGCAGGTCGCCGTCCTCGGCGATCCGGTCGCGCAGCCCCTCGAAGCGTTCGTAGAGCCCGTCGAGGACCTCGCCGACGGTCGCGGCGTTGTCGACGGTGGTCTCGCCCTCGCCGCCCGTGACGCTGCGCAGCTGCGTCGGGATCTTGACCGTCACTGCCATGCGGGCCGACAGTCTAAACAGCGGCGGCTGTGGGCAGAGCGGAGTCGAACGACTCGACGTTCGCGTCGATCTCGTACGCCTCGAACGTGCCCCGGACCGCGTCGAGCGTCTTCAGCCCCTCGCCGGTGATGACCGCCACCACGCGCTCGTCGGGATCGATGTCTCCGCGCGCCGCGAGCTTGGCCAGCGTCGCCGTCGTAACTCCGCCCGCGGTCTCGGTGAAGATTCCCGTGGTCTCGGCGAGCAGGCGGATCCCGGCGCGGATCTCGTCGTCGCTCACCGCGTCGATCGACGCCGCCGCTGCGGCGCGCCAGCTCCAGCGCGTAGGGACCGTCCGCCGGGTTGCCGATCGCCAGCGACTTGGCGATCGTGTCGGGCTTGACCGGCTTGCAGACGTCCCAGCCGGCGTCGAAGGCCTGGGCCACCGGCGAGCATCCCTCGGCCTGGGCCCCGTTCATCGTCGGCGTCTCGCCCTCGATCAGCCCGACCTCGCGCCACTCCTCGAAGCCGCGGGCGATCTTGGTGAACAGCGAGCCCGACGCGACCGGCGCGACCACGCGATCGGGCACCTCGAAGCCGAGTCCCTCGGCGATCTCGAAGGCCAGCGTCTTCGAGCCCTCCGCGTAGTAGGGCCGCACGTTCACGTTCACGAACGCCCAGTCGCGGTCGGCGGACAGCTCGGTGCAGAGACGGTTGACGTCGTCGTAGTTGCCGCGCACGGTCACCAGCTCGGTCCCGTAAACGCCCGTGGCGAGGATCTTCTGCTCCTCCAGGTCCGATGGGATGAAGACGTACGACCGCAGGCCGGCGGCCGCCGCGTGAGCGGCTACGGCGTTGGCGAGATTGCCGGTCGAGGCGCACGCGACCGTCTGGAAGCCGAGCTCCTGCGCCTTGGCGAGCGCCACCGACACCACCCGGTCCTTGAACGAGTGGGTCGGATTGGCGGCGTCGTTCTTCACCCAGACGTCGTTCAGCCCGAGCGCCTCGGCCAGCCGCGGCGCGCGCAGGAGCGGCGTGCAGCCTGCCGGCAGCGCGTACTTCGGCGGCTGCTCGAACGGCAGGAAGTCGGCGTACCGCCAGAGGTTCTGGGGGCCGGCCTGGATGCGGCGCTTGGCCGACGCGCCGTCCAGCGAGCCGTAGTCGTAGCGCACCTCCAGCGGGCCGAAGCAGCGCTCGCAGACGTAGCGCGCCTCCAGCTCGTACTCAGTTCCACATTCCTTGCAAGCCAGTGCCTGGACAGGCATTGGACGCCCCTTTCAACGTTGAAAGCCTCCGTCGCTCTGTGACGGAGGCCCACATGAGGCGTCCGATCACATCTCAAAGGAATTGGCACCGTCCCTCGAACACTTGGATCCGAGGTGGTTGCCGGGGCTTCACAGGGCCATGTCCCTCCACCCCTCTCGATGCAACGGCTATGTATGAGGCGACGGAGGATAGCGCGCCCCGCAAGTAGAATGGGACAGGTGAACCCGCTGGACGACCCGCTTAGACGCTATGCCGAGCCTTCCCAAGCCACGTCTCAGGCGCTCGGCCCGCGCGCGGGCCGACGGTAGCGCGCTCCAGCAGACCCCGGTCGAGCCGCGCGTAGAGGTCGTCGAGCACGGCGACCTGCGCTGGATCAACATCGAGCGCCCCACGCCGGTAGATCGAGCCTGGCTCGAGGAGCACTTCGACTTCCACCCGCTCGACTACGAGGACGTCCAGTCGCGCAACCAGCGGCCGAAGATCGACGAGTACCCCGACTACCTGTTCATCGTCCTCCACTTCCCGGTGTTCGACAAGGCGGTCGGGCGCCTCAACGCGGCCGAGCTGGACATCTTCATCGGCCCCGACTTCCTGATCACACTGCCGAACTCGCCGCTGCCGCCGGTGGAGTACCTGTTCGAGCGCTGCCGCGCCTCCGAGGAGGTGCGCGAGGCGATGCTCTCCAAGGGGTCGGGCTACCTGCTCTACAGGATCGTCGACGACGCGTTCGACTACTGCTTCCCGATGCTGCGCAAGATCGGCAACAAGCTCGAGCGGCTCGAGGAGGACATCTTCGAGGGGAAGGCCGAGGAGGTCGTGCGCGACCTCTCCAACTCCAAGCAGGAGATCATCAACTTCCGCAAGGTGATCCGCCCGCAGCGCGCCGTGCTGCGCGACCTCGAGCGCACCAAGCAGCGCTACCTGGCCGAGGACCTCGAGGTCTACTTCGACGACATCGTCGACGCCTCGGAGCGGATCTGGGACATGCTCGAGAACTTCAAGGAGGTCGTGGAGGCGCTCGAGGACACCAACGAGTCCGTGCTCTCCCACCGCGTCAACGAGGTGCTGCGCGTGCTGACCTCCTTCAGCGTCGTGATCCTGCCGCTGACGCTGATCGCGAGCATCTGGGGCATGAACGTCGGCGTGCCCGGCGAGGGCGACACGGCGGCCTTCTGGATCATCCTCGGCAGCATGCTCGCGTTGCTCGTCGAGCATGATCGCCTACTTCCGCCGGCGCGGGTGGCTCTGACTGGACGTATCGATCGCCGGCGCGCACGGTCAGATCGCGCGGCGGCTGGCGCGCCTGCTGGCCGAGCGCGGTGACCGGTGCGCGGCCTGATCCGCAACCCCGAGCACGCCGACGACCTGCGTGCGGACGGCAGCGAGCCGGTCGTGTGCGACCTCGAGAGCGCTTCCACCGCCGCGCTGGCCGAGGCGATCGACGGCACCGACGCCGTCGTCTTCGCGGCCGGCGCGGGTCCCGGCAGCGGCGCCGAGCGCAAGCTGACGGTGGATCGCGATGGGGCGATCAAGATGCTCGACGCCGCTGTGCACGCCGGGGTGACGCGCTACGTGATCGTCAGCTCCATCGGCGCCGAGAGCCCGCCAGACGGCGACGACGTCTTCAGCGTCTACCTGCGCGCGAAGGCGGAGGCCGACGCCGCGGTCGTCCAGAGCGACCGCGACTGGACGGTCGTGCGGCCCGGGAGCCTGACCGACGACCCGGGCACCGGGCGCGTGCGCATCCAGGCCGAGCCGATCCGCGACGAGGTGTCGCGCGACGACGTCGCCGAGGTGCTGGCGGCGGTTCTGGCCGAGCCGCGCTCGGCGCGCCTGACCATCTACGTGGTCGGCGGCGACGAGCCGATCGCCGAGGCGCTGGCCACGCTGCTGCCCTGATGCGCGTCGCGCTCATGATCGAGGGCCAGGAGGACGTGACCTGGGACGACTGGCAGGCGCTCGCCGGCGCGTGCGAGGAGCATGGGATCGACACGCTGTTTCGCTCCGACCACTACCTGTCGGTCTTCGGGCGCAGCGAGCGTGGCTCGCTCGACGCCTGGGCGACCATCAACGCGCTGTCGGCGATCACCTCGAAGGTGCGGCTCGGCACGCTTGTCTCGCCGGCCACGTTCCGCCACCCGGCCGAGCTCGCCAAGGTCGTGGTCACCGCCGACCACGTCTCGGGCGGCCGCGTGGAGCTGGGGCTCGGCACCGGCTGGAACGAGGCCGAGCACGAGGCCTACGGCTTCCCGTTCCCGCCGATGGGCGAGCGGATGAAGAACATGGAGGGGCAGCTGCAGCTGATCGCGCGCCAGTGGGGCGACGGGCCGACGCAGCCCAAGCCGGTGCAGCAGCCGCGGCCGAACCTGATCGTCGGCGGTCGCGGCGGCCCGCGCAGCATCCGCTGGCGGCCCGCTATGCGGACGAGTACAACACCGTCAACAAGACCGTCGCCGAGTGCGCCGAGATCCGCGAGCAGCTCGACGCCGCCTGCGCAGCGGAGGGGCGCGACCCGATCCCGCTCTCGCTGATGATCACCTGGCTCAGCCGGCGAGGACCGCGCCGAGCTGCTCGATCGCGCAGCACGGCTGGCCGAGTGGCAGGCGCAGGACACCGACGCCGGAGGCCTTCCTGGCGAGCTCGCGGACTCCGCCGTCGCCGGCACGCTGGACGAGAACCTGGAGCGACTGCGCGAGCTGGCCGCCACCGGCGTCGAGCGCGTGATGCTGCAGCACCTGCTGCACCGCGACCTCGACGCGGTCGAGCAGATCGGGCGCCGCGTGGTGCCCGCCGTGGCCGACGCCATCTAGGCTCCCGCGCCGTGGTCGACCCCTCGATCTTCAAGGCGTACGACGTGCGCGGCATCTACCCCGATCAGATGGACGAGGCGCTCGCCTACCGGATCGGGCGCGGCTTCGCCCGCGTGCTGTCCGACCTCCAGGGCCCGCCGCGCTCCGAGCTGCGGGTGGGCGTGGGCCGCGACATGCGCCTGTCGGCTCCGTCGATGGCGGAGGCCTACGCGCGCGGGATCGCCGACGAGGGCGCCGACGTGCTCGACGTCGGGATGGTCGGCACCGAGATGCTCTACTGGACGGTCGGCTCGCGCGGGCTCGACGGCGGGCTGATGTGCACCGCCTCGCACAACCCGAAGGCCTACACGGGCGCCAAGCTCGTCAAGCGGGGCGCGCTCGCGCTGTCGGGCGACTCGGGGATCGGCGAGCTGCGCGAGCTCGTGACCGGCGGCGAGCCCGGCGACCCGGTCGCGCAACCCGGCTCGATCGAGCACGACGACGTGGCGGAGGCGTTCCGCGAGGCGGCGCTCGGCTACATCGACCCGTCGCGGGTGAGCGCCGATGCGAGTGGTGCTCGACGGCGGCAACGGCATGGCCGGCCCGATGGTGGGCCCGCTGCTGCGGTCGTTCCCGCTCGAGCGGATCGAGACCTACTGGGAGCCGGACGGCGAGTTCCCCGACCACGAGCCCAACCCGCTGCTGGAGGAGAACCGCCGCTTCATCATCGACCGGGTTCGCGAGGCCAAGGCCGACCTGGGCATCGCCTGGGACGGCGACGCCGACCGCTGCTTCTTCATCGACGACACCGGCGAGTTCGTGGCCGGCGACTTCCTCACCGCGCTGCTCGCGGAGGCGCTGCTGCGCAAGGAGCCCGGCGCGACCGTCCTCTACGACGTGCGCGCCTCGCGCGCGGTGCGCGACGTGGTCGAGCGCGCCGGCGGGACCGCCGAGGTCAACCGCGTCGGCCACGCCTTCTTCAAGACGCGCATGCGCGAGACGGGCGCCGCGTTCGGCGGCGAGGTCTCGGGCCACTACTACTTCCGCGACTTCTACTGCGCCGACTCGGGCACGATCCCGGCGCTGCTGATCCTGGAGCTGCTGTCGGTCGAGGGCAAGCGCATGAGCGAGCTGCTGGAGCCGCTGCGCTCGCGCTACTTCATCTCCGGTGAGATCAACTCCGAGGTCTCCGACCAGGACGGGAAGATGGGGGAGATCGCCGAGCGCTACGCCGACGGCGAGCTGACCGATCTGGACGGGATCTCGATCGACTACGACGACTGGCACTTCAACGTGCGCCCGTCCAACACCGAGCCGCTGCTGCGGCTCAACCTCGAGTCGCTCGTGTCGCGCGAGCACATGGAGCAGCAACGCGACGAGGTGCTCGCGCTGATCCGCTCGTGACCGACGATCCCTTCGCGCCTGCCGCCGCGGCCGGCATCCATCGGCTCGCGATCCCGACACCGTTCGCCGTCGGGCGCGTGAACGTCTACCTGATCGAGGACGAGCCGCTGACGCTGGTCGACGCGGGCCCCAACTCGGGCACGTCGTTCGACGAGCTGCAGCGCGGCATCGCCGGGCTGGGCCACTCGCTCGAGGACATCGAGCTGGTGATCGTCACCCACCAGCACATCGACCACCTCGGGCTGGTGTCGCTGGTTGCCTCGCACTCCGGCGCCGAGGTGGCCGCGCTCGACGTGGCCGTCCCGTTCCTCGAGAACTTCTCCGACGAGGCCCAGGCCGACGACGACTTCGCCCGCGACATCATGCTGCGCAACGGGATCTCCGAGGACGTGGTCGCGGCACTCCAATCGGTCTCGCGCGCGTTCCGCGCCTGGGGCTCGCGCGTCGAGGTCACGCGCCCGCTGGGCGACGGTGAGGCGCTGGAGCTGCGCGACCGAACGCTCCACGTGCACCACCGCCCCGGCCACTCCCCCACCGACACCGTCTTCCACGACCGCGACCGGCGCATCCTGATCGCGGCCGACCACCTGCTCGGCCACATCTCCTCGAACCCGCTGATCACGCGGCCGCGTGACGGCTCGACCGAGCGCCCCCAGGCGCTCGTCCAGTACCTGGAGTCGCTGAGCGCCACTCGCGGATGGACGTCGACCTGGTGCTGCCGGGTCACGGCGACCCGATCCTCGACCACCGCACCCTGATCGACCAGCGCTTCGAGCTGCACCGGCGGCGCGCCGACAAGATCCACCGCCTGCTCGACGAGCGGCCGCGCTCGGCGTACGAGATCGCCCAGGCGCTGTGGGGCAACATCGCCGTCACGCAGGCCTATCTGACGCTGTCCGAGGTGCTCGGCCACGTGGACCTGCTCGCGAACGAGGGGCGCGTGCAAGAGGTCGAGCGCGAGGGCGTCGCCGTGTTCGAGCCTGTGTAGCCTCTTCGGCTGTGTCTGCGGAGACCGCGTTGGAGCGGGCCGAGGAGCTCGCCGAGCGCCTGCTCCCAGACCGCACGCCCAAACGGCGCATGCTGGTCATCGTCAACCCCTACGCGACGACCGTCTCCGACCGGCTGCGCAACCTGGTCGTCTACGCGCTCCAGTCGCGCTACTCGGTCGAGGCGATCGACACCGAGAAGCGCGAGCACGCCACCCAGATCAGCCGCGAGGCGGCCCGCGAGGGCTACGACGTGGTGGTCGCGTTCGGCGGCGACGGCACGGTCAACGAGGCCGCCAACGGCCTGCTCGGGTCGGAGACGCCCCTGACCGCCCTGCCGGGCGGCTCCACCAACGTCTGGGCGCGCACGCTCGGGATCCCCAACGACGTGGTCGACGCGACCGAGCACCTGCTGCGCATGGCCGACGAGTTCCGCCCCTTCCGGGTGGACCTGGGTCGCGCCGGCGGCCGCCATTTCGTGTTCGCCTCCGGCGTCGGCCTGGACGCCTCGGTGGTGGAGCGCGTGGACCGCCACCCGCTGCGGAAGGCCAAGTACGGCGCCTGGTACTACGCGTACGCCGCCGTCGACATCTTCACGCGCCACTACCTGGTGCACGCGCCGCGCGTACGCGTCCGCGCGGACGGGAAGACGCTCGAGGGCGTCACCGTGATCGTGCAGAACTCGGACCCGTTCACCTACTTCCGCAAGCGGCCGATCCGGGTGGCTTACGGCGCGGGGTTGACGAGCGGATCGCTCGGCGCGGCCGTCCTCAAGAGCGCCACGCTGCTGGAGCTGCCCACGCTGGTGCCGCGGCTGCTGTCCGGGCGCGCCAAGACCGTGCTGCGCCACCGCCAGGTGGAGAGCCTGGGCGAGCTCGGCTCGCTGCGGGTGGAGGCCATCGACGACAAGGCCTTCCCCGTGCAGGTCGACGGCGAGTACATCGGCCAGTTCGGCGAGATCGAGTTCACCGCGGTGCCGGGCGCGCTGCTGGCCGTGTCCTAGCCGGTCGGCGTCACGCGATACGCGTCGAAGACCGACTCGACGTTGCGCAGCCGGGTGATGCAGGTCTTCAGCGACTGCGTGTCCCCCACCTCGACGACGAACCGGTTCTTCACCATCGGGTGCACCACCGTGCAACGGGCCTCGAGGATGTTGATGCCGGTCTCCGCGAAGGTCCTCGAGATGTCCTCGAGCAGGCGGGTGCGATCCCAGCCGTCCACCTGCAGCTCGACTCGGAACGGGGCCGAGGTCTCTCCCTCCCAGGCGACCTTGGTGAACCGCTCCGGGTTGCGCATCAGCGCCTGGGCGTTGGGGCAGTTGTCGTGGTGGATCGTGATGCCCTTGCCGAGCGAGATGTAGCCCACGATCGGGTCGCCCGGCACCGGCCGGCAGCACTTCGCCAGCCGCAGCATCACGTCGTCCACGCCCTGCACCTTGATGCCGAAGGTCGACGACGCCGAGGTCTTCTTGGGCACCTCGCGGCGCTCGAGCAGCTCCGCGGCCGCCGACGCGGGCTCCACGCCCTCGCCCTCCTTGAGCCGGTGCATCAGCTTGCCCGTGACCGTCTTCGGCGAGATCTTCGACTGGCCGAGGGCGATGTAGAACTCCTCGCCCTTCTTGAAGCCCATCTCGCGGATCACGTCCGCGAGCAGCGGCGAGCCGGCCAGCTTCTGCGGCGGCAGCCCCGCTCGCTTCATGTTCTCGTGCAGGATCTCGCGGCCGGTGCGCTCGGAGTCCTCGCGGCGCTCGCGCGTGAACCAGGCGCGGATCTTCGACTGCGCGCGGGTGGTCTTGGCCAGGGCGAGCCAGTCGCGCGAGGGGCCGCGCTCCTTCTTCGAGGTCAGCACCTCGCAGATGTCGCCCGACTCCAGCTCGTAGTGCAGCGGCACGATCTTGCCGTTGACCTTCGCGCCCACGCAGCGGTGGCCCACGTCGGTGTGGATCGAGTACGCGAAGTCGAGTGGCGTGGCGCCGCTGGCGAGCGACTTGAGCTCGCCCTTGGGCGTGAAGACGAACACCTCGTCCTCGAACAGGTCCGCCTTGAGCGTCTCGGCGAACTCCTGCGGGTCGCTGGTCTCCTGCTGCCAGTCGAGCAGGTGGCGCAGCCACTCGACCTTCTGCTCGACCGGCCTGCCGCCGTCCTCCTTGTAGATCCAGTGCGCGGCCACGCCGAACTCGGCGGTGCGGTGCATCTCCTGCGTGCGGATCTGGATCTCGAGCGGGCGACCCTCGGGGCCGATCACCGTCGTGTGCAGGGCCTGGTACATGTTGAACTTGGGCATCGCGACCCAGTCCTTGAAGCGCCCCGGCAGCGGCTTCCAGAGCGAGTGGATGACGCCGATCGCCCCGTAGCAGTCCTTCACCGAGCCGACCAGCACCCGCATCGCCGTGAGGTCGTAGATCTCGTTGAACTCGCGGCCCTTCTTGGTCATCTTCGAGTAGATCGAGTAGAAGTGCTTGGCGCGGCCGGCGATCTCGGCGTCGATCCCGACGGCCTCGAGCTCCTTCTGCAGGTACTGGCCCGCGCGCGACACGTACCCCTCGCGCTCGCTGCGCTGCTGGGCGACGAGCTGCTTGATCTCGTTGTACTTGCGCGGGTGCAGGGTCGCGAACGCGAGGTCCTCCAGCTCCCACTTGATCGCGTGGATGCCGAGCCGGTGAGCCAGCGGGGCGAAGATCTCGAGCGTCTCCTTCGCCTTCTCCTGCTGCTTGTGCTTCGGCATCGAGCCGATCGTGCGCATGTTGTGCAGGCGGTCGGCGAGCTTGATCAGGATGACCCGGATGTCCTGGGCCATCGCGACCATCATCTTGCGGTAGTTCTCTGCCTGGCGGTCGTCGCGGCTCTGGAAGGTGACGCCGGAGAGCTTGGTCACGCCGTCGACGAGCGCGCCGATCTGATCGCCGAAGTCCTCCTCGACCTCCGCGAGCGACGCAGTCGTGTCCTCGACCGTGTCGTGCAGCAGCGCGGCGCACAGCGTGGCCGTGTCGAGCCGCATGCCGGCGCAGATCTTGGCCACGCCGACGGGGTGCACGATGAAGTCCTCGCCGCTGGCGCGGCGCTGATCGGCGTGGCGATCGCAGGCGAACACGAACGCGTTCTCGACGAGCTTGCGATCGACCTGCTCGACCGCGTCGCCGGCGTGCTCCTCGACCACCGCGAACAGGTCGCCGAGCAGGACCCGCTGGTCTTCGGTCAGCCGCGACTTGGGCTCGACCGGGATGGGCCCGCTGTGAGCGTCGACGGGGTGGCGCTCGAAGTTGCGCTCGCCGCCGCTGGGCGGGGCCTTCGCGGCCGCGGGCTTGGCTGCACCGTTGCCGCCCTCGTTTGCCTTGCGCCGGGGAGCGCGCCGCTTGGTCGCGGTTGCCGGCTTGGCCTTGGCTGCGCTGTTCGCCGGCGGCTTGCGCGCCGTGTCGGAGGGCGACTTCCCGTTGCCGCGTGGCAGCTTGGGCATGGGATCGAGTTTAGAGCGGGTTGCGGCCGAGGCGGAAGTTGGACCGGGGGGCTCGCGCCCCCAGCGAGAGCTCAGGCGGCTTGGGCGGGCGCGACCGCGGGGAGCTCACTCGCCAGCGCGCGCTCGATCGCGCCCAGGCGCTCCGCGCAGGCGCGGTACATGGGCGAGCTGTCGAGATTCACGCGCTCGGCCTCGACCACTCGGCAGGCGGGTGGGTCGGCCGCGAAGTCGATCAGGGCCAGCTCGATCAGCGTCTCGACCACACGCGCGCACGCGATCGGCCCGCGCGGGTAGCGCCCGGGACCCTGCAGGGCGGCCTGGAGGGCATCGCGATCGGCCCGCGCCGGCAGCTCGCGCAGCATGCGGTAGGCGCTCGTGAGCGCCGGCCGGAGGTCCAGCTCGGCACGCCACACCTGCAGCGCGAACTCGGCCTCGGCGGGGCCCCACGCAAGGTGGGCGCGGGCGCCGGCGCGCAGCAGCGGGTCGGCGGTGCCGCCCGGGGGCGGATCGAGCGCCACCAGGTGGTCGTGCGCGGCGGCGAGCCGAGGGTCGGCCTCGATGGCGCTCCACGAGGCGACGGCCATGCCGTCCGGCGCCAGCCCGGCCACGATCTGCTCGAGGCCATGGCGACGCCGCTCGACGTCGGCCACCGCCACCAGCACCCGCTCGCCGCTCGTGAAGAGGTCGCCCGCCACGCCCGCGAAGCCCTCGCGGCGGCGGTCGATCGGCTCGTGCAGGACGGCGGCGGGGTCCGGCCCCCGCTCGCCGGCCAGCGCGGCGCGAAGGCGCTCCCAGAACGTGCCCTCCTCCCCCAGCACGCGCAGCTCTCCGGCCCCGGTCGGGCAGAGCGCCCGCAGGATGGTGCGCGGCTCGACGACTCCCTTCCAGCGGTTTCGCTCCAACCGCAGCGCGATGTCGTGGTTCACCTCCGCTGCTGGAGCGAGCTCCTTGGGCGGTGAACCGAACGCCACCCCCCGCGAGCGCGCACCGCCCGCGGTGATCAGCGTGAAGCGAGAGTGCTCCTTCTCCTCGCCCATCCCGGTCACGTTCGTGAAGCGCGCGGCGGGCACCATCAGCGTCGG
Source organism: uncultured Thermoleophilaceae bacterium (assembly GCA_963722245.1). Lineage (GTDB taxonomy): Bacteria > Actinomycetota > Thermoleophilia > Solirubrobacterales > Thermoleophilaceae > JACVRW01. The sequence continues at coordinate 308,362 of CAVRKM010000008.1, read as the reverse complement.
CTGGGGGTTGCCCATCCCGAACGGGCGCAGGGACTCGAGCTGCTCCGCCAGGTCGAGCCCGAGCACGCCGCCCGGCACGACGGCGTCGACGCGCTCGACCGGGATCAGGTCCTGCGGCGCGAGCGTCGCGCCCGCGTGCGCGGCCAGGGCCGCCCGGAACGGCTCCACCGCGCCGGCCGCCAGCTCCACCCCGGCGGCCATGCGGTGGCCGCCGAACCGGGTCAGGTGGCCAGCGCACGCGGCCAGGCCGGCGTGGAGGTCGTAGGCCGAGATGCTGCGACCCGAGCCGCGGCCCGAGCCGTCCTCCTCGAGGGCGATGACCACGCAGGGACGGCGCCAGCGCTCGACCAGGCGCGAGGCCACGATGCCGACCACGCCCGGATGCCAGTCCTCCCCGGCGACGACGATCGCCCCCTGGCTGGCCTGCGGCACGCAGGCGGCCTCGGCGGCGAACAGGATGCGCGTCTCGGCCTGCTGGCGGTCGCCGTTGAGCAGATCGAGCTCACGCGCCACCTCGGCGGCGCGACCGCCGTCCTCGGTCATGAGCAGCTCGAGCGCGGCGTCGGCGCGGCGCATGCGCCCGGCGGCGTTGATGCGCGGCCCGAGCCGGAAGCCGAGCGACTGCTCGGTGAGCTCCGCCGGCTCGACCGCCGCGACGGACATCAGCGCCCGTAGCCCCGGCTTCTGGGTGCGCGCCAGCGAGGTCAGCCCGTCCCTGACGATGCGGCGGTTCTCGCCGCGTAGCGGGACGAGGTCGCAGACGGTCGCAAGCGCGGCCAGGTCGAGATGCTCCTCGGCGGCCGCCGGGTCGAGGGCCTCGCAGAGCTTGAGCACCACGCCGGCGGCGCACAGCTCCGGGCAGGCGTAGGCGGGCGGCAGCGCCGGGTGCACGACGACACAGTCGGGAAGCTGCTCGCCCGGCAGGTGGTGGTCGCTGACCACCACGTCGAGCCCCGCCGCCCGCGCCGCGGCCACGGGCTCGACGGCCGTGATGCCACAGTCGACCGTGACCAGCAGGCTCACGCCCCGCTCGGCCAGCCGCTCGACGGCGCCGCTGGACAGCCCGTAGCCCTCGTCGAAGCGGCTGGGCAGCTCCCAGACGGGATCCGCGCCGAGGGTGCGCAGCGTCCGCAGGAGGATCGCCGTCGAGCAGACGCCGTCCACGTCGTAGTCGCCGAACACGGCGATGCGGGAGCCGCGCCCGACGTGGGCGCGGATCAGCTCGGAGGCCGCCGCGACACCCGGCAGGGTCAGCGGGTCGTGGCGCTCGTCGGCGTCCAGGAACGCGCGGGCATCCTCGACGGTCGCGAAGCCGCGCCGCGCCAGGATCGCGCCGACGGGGCGCGACACGCCCAGCCCGGCGGCGAGCTGCTCGGCGACAGCCACGTCATACGGGGCGCACGACCATCTGGACGGCCTGGAGAGCATCCGACCCATCCTGTGCGCAAGGGCGGACGGAATGCATGAACGCGGCCGATTTCAGGAAGGGCGAGACGTCGGCCGTCAGTGCGACCCGGCGCGCGTCTGGCCGTGGTCGATCCCGTGCTGGCGGTCGAGGCGCATGCCGTACCAGTACGAGATCGCCAGCCCGATCGCCGCGCCCGGGATGGCGATCAGCGCCTGGATGATGTGCGTGTCGCTCTGGCCCGGAACGCTGCCCCCGTTGAGGATCAGCCCGAACAGCGCCGCGGCGATGCTCGCCGCGAGGAAGGCGCCCACGATGCCGCCCCAGAAGCGGTCCGGCAGGAACACGGTGAAGTGCCAGACCGCGATTCCCATCATCACCCAGACGAGCAGGCTCATCGGCTAGCGCCTCCCATGCTTCTTGCGCGGCCGCTGCCGCTTCGGCTTGGGCTTTGGAGCACCGCTGCCGGCCGTTGACGTGGTGCGGGACTTGGGCGTGGCCTCGGCCTCGCGGGCCGGAGCGCCGTCGCCGGGCGGGGCGCCGTCGCCAGGCGGGGCGCCGTCAGCGGGTGGCGCCGGCCGCGCGGGAGCGTTCCGCTTCGCGCGCAGCCGCTCGGCGCGCGACGAGGCGGGCGCGTCGGGGGCATCGTCCGCCGTGGGCGGCTCGGGCGGGCGGGCGGCGGGCGAGGCAGGGCGTTCGGCCGGTGCTGACGGGCCATTGGCAGGCGCGGGCGGCCGCTCGACAGGCGCGGGTGTAGGCGCGGGTGGCCGCTCGACCGCGGGAGCGGCCGGCTCCGCAGGCGGTGGAGCTGGTCGGTCGGCCGGCGGCGGCGCCGTTGGCGGCGGCTGCGGCGGCGGCGTCGTTCCCGTCGCGCGCCCCGCCGCGCGGCCGGCAGCCCGGCGTGCCCGCGCGGCCCGCGACTGGCGAGTGGCCCCCCGGCCGCCGGCCGCCTCGGCGGCGGGCTCAGCGGCGAGCGCTCCGGTCGCGAACGCGGGCACCAGGCCGCCGTGCTGCTCGATGACGACCCGACGGCGGCGCATGTAGACCTGCTCGCGCTCCTTCCACTCCACCAGCACCGGCGTGGCGATGAAGATCGACGAGTAGGTGCCCGAGGCAACGCCGACCAGCAGCGCGAACGCGAAGTCCTTGAGTGTCTCGCCGCCGAACAGCATCAGCGCGCCGACCGGCATCAGCACCGTGAAGCTCGTGGCCAGCGATCTGGTCAGCACCTCCGACATCGAGCGGTTCGCGATCTGCGAGAACGTCGCGCGCGGCATGCGCGGCACGTTCTCGCGTATTCGGTCGAACACGATGATCGTGTCGTACAGCGAGTAACCCATGATCGTCAGCAACGCGGCCACCGTCGAGGTGGTGACCTCTCTTTCGGTCAGGGCATACACGCCCGAGGTGATCAGCAGGTCGTGCGCCAGCGCGATCAGGATCGGGACGGCGAACTTCCACTCGAACCGGAACGCGATGTAGACGGAGATCAGGAGCAGCGACGCGATCACCGCGATGACGGCGGTGCGGGCGATCTGTGCCCCGAACGTAGGCCCGATCGAGCTCGACGAGAAGTCCGCGGTCGCCACGCCGAACTTGCTGTCGAGCGCCTGCTCGACTCGGTTGACCTTGTCCGGCTCGAGCTTGGACACCGAGATCTGGAACACGTGCTTGCCGATCTCCGGGTCTGTGACCTGCTGGATCTTCGCGTCCCCGTACCCGAGCGGGCGCAGGACGCCGCGGACGTCGTCGACGTTCGCGGCCTGCTGCAGCGGCGTGGTGATCCGCGTGCCGGACTCGAAGTCGATGCCGAAGTTGATCCCCAGCGTGGACAGGGCGATCGCGCCGACGGCCAGGATCGCGCCCGAGAGCGAGAAGAACCAGCGCGCCTTGCCCATGAAGTCGAACCGCTTCCAGCTGAAGCGCTCGGGTCCCGCGCCCAGCGCGTTGACGGAGCGCAGCATCCGCGTGCGCGCGAGCGACCCGAGGATCGCCGAGGTGGCCAGGACCGCGGTGAACAGGGAGACGAGCGTGCCGATGCCGAGCGTGAAGGCGAAGCCCTTCACCCCGGCCGTGGCCAGCGTGAACAGGATGAAGGCCACGCCGACCGTCACGACGTTGGCGTCGATGATCGTCCGGAGCGCCTTGGAGTAGCCGGTCGAGATGGCAGCCGGGATCGATCTGCCGCCGCGCACCTCCTCCTTTATTCGCTCGAACATGACGATGTTGGCGTCGGCCGCCACCGCCAGCGTCAGCACCAGGCCCGCGATCCCCGGCAGCGTGAGCGTGATCGGGATCAGCTTGACCAGCGCGAACAGGAGCACCGCGTAGGTCAGCAGCGCCGCCGTGGCCACAAGTCCCAGCACGCGGTAGAAGACGAGCAGGAACAGGATCGTCAGCGCCAATCCCACCGCGCCGGCGATCAGGCCCTGGTGGAGCGCCTGCTGGCCGAGCGTCGCGGACACCTGGGTCTGGGAGATCAGCTTGAGCTCGATCGGCAGAGCGCCGATGCGCAGGCTCTCGGCGAGGTCGTTGGCCGCGTTGAAGTCGCCGACGTTCTCGATCTGAGCACCGGTGCGGCCGTCGATGCCCTCCGGGTTCTGGACGAAGTCGATCGTCGCCAGCGAGACGATCTGGTTGTCCAGCGTGATCGCGAAGCGCTGGAAGAACTGCGACTTGTCGCTCGTGCCGGGCGAGAGCGTCGAGGCGTCGAAGCCGCGCTGCGCGATCCGCTTCGTCACGCGCGCGAACGCCTCGCGGCCCTTGTCGGTGAACTCCATCGTCACCAGCGGCGCGTTCGTGTTCGGGTCGGTGCCGGCCTTCGGGTTCTTGATGTCCTCGCCGGAGAGCTCGGAGTCGTCCTCGAGCACCGTGAAGCGCTTGATCTGGGGCGGCTGGTTGGGGGCCGGCTCCTGCTCGAGGACCACGACGCCCTCGGGCACCTTGATGATGGAAGAGCCGGCCGGCGGCCCGCCCGAGCCGAGCGCCTCCAGCTGCGGCAGGCACTCCGTGCCCTTGGCGTACTTGGGCGCCGGCCCCGGCTTGGGCTCGTAGTCGGCCAGCAGGTCCTTGCAGGTTCCGGATGGCTCGTAGGAGCCCGTGCGCAGCGGCTTCTGGTCCGGGCCGATCGGCAGCTCGTCGGGGCCGAACAGGTAGTAGCGGTCCTTGGCGGTGTCGTTGGCCCTGTCCGCCTCCGCGGGGGTCAGGTCCGAGCCGGGCGGCACGTCATTCTGCTCGGCCTTGCCCTTCTGGGTGGACGCCGCCTCCACCGCCTGGAACAGGGCATGACTGCCGGCGTAGACCTCGCGGTCGGTGAGGATGTTCGGCTCCCAGTCGTAGAACTGGAGCCGGGCGGTGTTGCCGACCTGCTCGCGCGCGCGCTCCGCGTTCTGCACGTCCGGCAGCCCGACCGAGATCTGACGCGCGCCGGCGCGCTGGATCTCGGGCTCGGAGACGCCGAGCGAGTCGACCCGCTTGCGCATCGTCTCGATCGCGTCGTCGACCGACTGCGGCGTGACCTTGGGCACCTGCGGCGTCGGCTCACCCTCGTAGACGAGCTCGGTGCCGCCCTTGAGATCCAGGCCGAGCTTGGTGCTCTTCGACAGCGGCGTGCCCGGCAGGATCACGAGCAGCGCGAGCACGAGCAGGCCCGCCACGATGCCGAGGATCGAGAAGTTGCGGGTACGGCTGGTCATCGCGGCGTAAGCACGAGCAGGAGGCCCCCGTCATCGTCGTACGCGGGGAAGATGTCCGCCTTCGCCGATTCGGGCCGGTCTCCTTCGGCGTGCACGGTCACCGGCTTGTCGAGCACCCGGACACCCCACTCGAGCGCGGTGCCGACGTGATCCTCGCCGTTCTCGAACTCGAGGTGGAGCACGTCCTGCACCGGCCTGCCGATCACGTCGAGGTCGCCCAGCCCGGTGAGCTCGCGAGCGCCCCGCCCCGTGCCGATCAGGCGTCCCTGCTGGTCGAGCAGGAAGAAGGCGGCGTTGGGGGCCGGGTAGTAGTCGTCGAGCAGCTCGAAGACGAAGCCGAAGCCGCACTTGCTGCACGCCCGCGCGCGGTCCTTGAAACCGGCCGTGCGCTCGGTGGAGATGCTGCGGTCGCCGCAGTTCGGGCAGATGAAGATCGGCATGCGAACTGGCAATGCTAGCCAGGCATCGTGCGCAAAATCAGAAGAGGCGCTGCGTGCCGTCGCGCGGCGCTTCGAGGCCCAGGTGGGCGAAGGCGGCGTCGGTGGCGACGCGGCCGCGCGGAGTGCGCATCAGAAAGCCCTGCTGGAGCAGGTAGGGCTCGTACACGTCCTCGATCGTGTCCGACTCCTCGCCGACGGCGACAGACAGCGTGGACAGGCCCACGGGCCCGCCGCCGAACTTCTCGCAGATGTTGCGCAGGATGTCCCGGTCGAGGCGATCGAGACCGGCCTCGTCGACCTCGAGCAGGTCGAGCGCCTCGCGCGCCACGCGCGCGTCGATCGTGCCCGCGCCGCGCACCTCGGCGAAGTCGCGCACGCGCTTGAGCAGCCGGTTGGCCACCCGCGGCGTCCCGCGCGCCCGGGCGGCGATCGCCGCGGCCCCGGCGTCGTCGATGTCCACGTCGAGGATGCCGGCCGAGCGGAGCACGATCCGGGCGAGCTCGTCGGGCTCGTACAGCTCGAGCCGGTGCGTCACGCCGAAGCGGTCGCGCAACGGCGTGGTCAGCAGGCCCGTGCGCGTGGTCGCGCCGATCAGCGTGAACTCGGGCAGGTCGAGCGTGACCACCCGAGCGCCGGCGCCCTGCCCCACGGTGATCGGCAGCTTGCGGTCCTCCATCGCGGGATAGAAGGTCTCCTCGAGCGCCTTGGGCAGCCTGTGGATCTCGTCCACGAAGAAGACGCTGCGCGAGTCGAGCGCGGTCAGGTAGCTCGCGACGTCGCCCTTGCGCTCGAGCGCCGGGCCGGCGGTGGGCACGAAGTCCACCTCCAGCTCGTTGGCGACGATCTGGGCGAGCGAGGTCTTGCCGAGGCCGGGAGGCCCGGCCAGCAGCACGTGGTCGAGCGCCTCGCCGCGCGCGCGGGCGGCCTCGATGAAGATCGCCAGCTGCTGCTTGACGCGCTCCTGGCCGACGAAGTCGTCGAGCTTCTTGGGGCGCAGCGAGCGGTCGAGGTCGTCCTCGGCCGGCAACGCGATCGGGTCGTGGATGCGCTCGACCCCGGGCGTGCGGATGCCGCCGCTCACCGGCCCGCCTTGAGCGCCTCGGAGATCAGGACCTCCGGAGTGTCGCCGGCGACCGTGTCGAGCATGCCGTCCGCCTCCTGCGGCGTGAAGCCGAGGCCGAGCAGACCCTCGCGCGCGAGCGTGCGCGGGTCGTCGGTGGGCGTGTGGCGCACGACGATCTCGTCGCTCACCTTGCCTGCCACCTTCTCGCGCAGCTCCACGATGATGCGCTCGGCCGTGCGCTTGCCGATGCCCGGCACCGTCTGGAAGCGGGCGGAGTCGCCGGAGGCGATCGCGTTGAGGAGCTCCCGCGGCGTGCCCCCCGACAGCACGGCCAGCGCGACCTTGGGGCCGACCGACTGCACGCCGATCAGCATCAGGAACAGCTCGCGCTCGGCCTGGGTCGAGAAGCCGTAGAGGTTCATGGCGTCGTCGCGCATGACCAGGTGAGTGAAGAGGCGGCCCTGCTCGCCGGCCGCGGGGACCGCGCTGAGCGTCTCGGAGGAGACGGCGAGCTTGTAGCCGACGCCCGCAGCCTCGATCACGACCTCGCCGGCGAAGCGGCTGATGACCTCGCCGCGAACGGAGGCGATCACTGGACGGTCACCCGAGCGCCGCCTTCAGCGGGGCGCCGTTGGCGTGGCAGATGGCGACGGCGAGGGCGTCCGCGGCGTGGTCCGGCTCCGGCGGCTCCTCCAGGGAGAGCAGCGTGCCGACCATGCGCTGGACCTGGTCCTTGGCCGCCGAGCCGGAGCCGCAGACGGCCTGCTTGACGGCCTGCGGGGTGTAGGAGAAGCAGGGCACGCCGTGGATGCCGGCGGCGAGCAGCACCACGCCGCGAGCCTGGCCGACGGCGAAGGCCGAGTGGGCGTTGCGGCCGAAGTAGAGGTCCTCGATGGCGAGCGCCACCGGCCGATGCTCGGCGAGCAGGTCGCATACGCGCGCGTGGATGTCCGCCAGCCGCCGCTCCACCGGAGCGCCCGCCCGCGTCTCGATCACCCCGCCGTCGAGCGCCGCGAGCGTGCTGCCGCGCGAGACCACAACCCCGTAGCCCGTGTTCGCGGTGCCCGGGTCGATGCCGAGGACGATCACCAATGACAGAGATTCTGCGTGCGGGAGCGGACGCCTCCCCCGCGGGCCCGCTCAGCGCGTGCCGCGCCAGGTCATCCACCCGAACAGGAACTGCACCGGCAGCCGGGCCCACAGGGCGGGTGCCGGGATCCGCTCGAAGTCCTTCGAGTTCACGGCCATGTGGATGTTGGCCGGGTAGACCGCCGCCAGCGTGGCCAGCAGCCACCAGCGGGCACCGCGACGCGTGCGCTCCGGCAGCACCCCCACCCCGCCCGCGATCTCCGCGAGCCCGCTGACCACCACCACCTCGCGCTTCCACTTGGCGATCGGCGGCGGCACGATCGCCTGGTAGCTGCGCGGGATCACGAAGTGCATGGTCCCGGCGAAGATCCAGAAGACGGCGGTGCCGAAGCGCGCCATGCCTAAGCCGCCGCCACCCGCTCGAGCACCTCGGCGTCCACGTCGAAGTTGGCGTGCACGCCCTGTACGTCGTCGTTGTCCTCGAGCGCCTCGATCAGGTTCATCAGCGTTCGCACACGGTCCTCGTCGACGGGCGTGCGCGTGGTCGGGCGCTGCACCAGCTCGGCGGACTCGATCTCCACGCCCGGCGGCGGCGAGCGCCTCGCGCACGGCCTGGAGCTCGGCCGGGCCGGTGACGATCTCCCAGACGTCGCCGTCGAGCGCCACGTCCTCGGCGCCGGCGTCGATCGCCGGCAGCAGGTCGTCCTCCGAGTAGCGGCCCCCGTCCACGACCAGCTCGCCCTTCTTCTCGAAGGTCCAGGCGACCGAGCCCGGCTCGCCCAGGTTGCCGCCGTGCTTGGTGAACGTGTGCCGCACCTCGGACCCGGTGCGGTTGCGGTTGTCGGTCAGAGCCTCGACCAGGATCGCCACCCCGCCCGGGCCGTAGCCCTCGTACAGCACGGTCTCGAAGGCGTCGGCATCCGCGTCGGCGCCGGTGCCCTTCGCGACCGCGCGCTCGATGTTGTCCTTCGGCATCGAGGCGTCGCGCGCCTTCTGGATCGCCAGGGCGAGCGAGGGGTTGCCCTCGGGGTCTCCCCCACCGTCACGCGCGGCGACCGTGATCGCGCGCGTCAGCTTCGTGAAAAGCGCACCACGCTTGGCGTCGACGGCCTTCTTCTTGTGCTTGATCGAGGCCCACTTGGAGTGACCGGACATACACGGCAAGCCTACTCGGGGCGACTCAAGGAACGCGATGCGAGCGCCGATCTTGAACTGAGCGATGCTCCGCCTACGGCCGACCCTCGACCGCCCGCTCCACCGGGACGGAAACCCCTACGACGACGGGCCGCTGCCCGATCTTCACGTCGGGGCTGATGTGGATCGCGACGGGCACCATGGGCCTGATCGTCGCAGTGGTTGCCGGGCACCGGCGACGAGCACCGTCGAGTGGGTCCTCGCCCTCTGCTTCTTCGCGCTGGCCTGGGGCGCCCTCTCGGTGCTGCTCGGCGTGCGCCGCTGGACGATGCCGCTCGGCGTGAGGGCCGGCGTGACCGCGGGCGATGATGCCGCGTGGTCGGGGTCGCCCTCTGGGCGACGGGCGGCGCCAGCAGCTACCTGCAGCCGGTGCTGCTGTTCACCGCCCTGTTCGTCGGCTGGTTCTTCCCGCCGCGGCTGGCGTGGCCGCTGGTGGTGCTCTTCCTGGCGACCTACGCCAGCCCGCTCGCGTACGACCCCGACGCGGTCGACGTCGCGCTTCCCGGCGCGCGTGCTCGGCTTCTCCGTCGCCGTGATCGGCCAGACGTTCGCGATGCAGTTCCTCAAGCTGCGCCTGGTGCGCGCCGAGCTGCGCCAGCGCAGCTTCGCCGAGATGGACCCGCTGACCGGCATCGAGCAACCGGCGCGGCTTCGACCACGCGCTCGCGCGCGCCCAGGAGAGCGGGGAGCGCTACGCCCTCGTGCTGTTCGACCTCGACGACTTCAAGGCGATCAACGACCAGCACGGCCACCCGACGGGCGACATCGTGCTGCGCACCGTCGCTCACGCCGCGCAGCGCGCGGTGCGCAAGGGCGACTGCCTCGCGCGCATCGGCGGCGACGAGTTCGCGGTGATCGCGCCGGGCGCCGAGGAGACCGGCGCCGAGCGGCTGGTGCGAGGCGCTGGCCGCGCGGATCGACGCGGCCGCGATGCCCGAGGGCATCGACGAGGTGGGCGTCACGTTCGCCTGGGCGGTCGCCCCGGCCGACGGCGAGGACGGCGACAGCCTGCTGCAGCCGCGCCGACCAGCGGCCTGCTCGGCGCGCAAGCGGGCCGCGAAGGCGCCCGCGAGCGCTACGACTACGCTCCCCTAGACCTGGAAGCGGCCGTCGCGCTGCAGCTCGACGCCGTCGACCACGAGCGCGCCGCCCTGGCGCAGGTCGCAGACCATGTCCCAGTGCACGGCCGAGTTGTTCGAGCCGCCCGTCTCGGGATAGCTCATCCCGATCGCCATGTGGACCGTCCCGCCGATCTTCTCGTCGAGCAGGATCTCCTTGGTGCCGGTGGCGATGCCGTAGTTGGTGCCGATGCCGATCTCGCCCAGGCGGCGGGCGCCCTCGTCGGTGTCGAGCATCTCGACCAGGAAGTCCTCGCCCTGGTCGGCCGTGGCGTCGACGACCTTGCCGTCCTCGAAGCGCAGCCGCACGCCCGACACCGTGCGGCCGCCGTAGCTGGCCGGGAACGAGAAGGCGATCTCGCCGTTGACCGAGTCCTCGACCGGGCCCGGTGAAGAACTCGCCGTCCGGCATGTTGTGCTCGCCGTAGCAGGGGATCCAGTGGCGACCCGCCACGCCGAGCGTGATGTCGGTGCCCGGGCGCGGTCATGCGCACCTCCTCCTTGCCCTCGATCCAGTCGGCCAGCCGCTTGACCTCGTCGGCCTGGCGCTCCCAGGCGGTGACCGGATCGCCGTCCGTCGGCCAGGCAGGCGGCGTAGTAGAAGTCCTCGTAGTCGCGCAGCGACATGCCCGCCTCGCTCGCGTACGCGTGCGTGGGGAACAGCGTGAGCGCCCAGCGGTGCTCGCCGGCGGCCGAGCGCCGCATCGTGGTCTCCATCAGGCCCTGGCGCGCGCTGCGACACGCGCGCCTGCTTCTTCGGGGTCGGTGCCCGACAGCTCGCGCGCGTTGACGTCGGCCATGATCGCGATGCGCGCGTCGGCGTTCTCGGCGATCCACTCCGAGGTCGGCGGGATCCAGTCGAGCTGCTCGTCGCTCGCCAGGTCGAAGAAGGCGGCCTGCGCGCCGTCGGTGCTCAGCTGCAGGATCGGCAGCCCGCCGGCGCGCAGCACCTCCTCGTAGACGGCCTGGACGAGCACCTCGGCGGCCGTGGTCGACTGGATCACGCACACGTCGCCCTTGCCCGACCCGGGTCGAGTAACGCACCAGGATCTGCGCGAGTGCCTCGGCGCGCGCGTCCCTCACGCGGGCACCCCCGCGTGGTCGAGCAGCCAGCGGTGCAGGCGGCGCTCGTCGGTCAGCTCGGGGTGGAACGCCACGGCGAGCACGTTGCCCTGGCGCACCGCGACCGGATGGCCGTCGACCTCGGCGAGCACCTCGACGCCGTCGCCGTGCTCCTCGACCCACGGGGCGCGGATGAACACCGCGTGCAGCGGCTCGCCCTCGAAGTCGAGGTCGGCCTCGAAGGAGCCGATCTGGCGGCCGAAGGCGTTGCGGCGCACGCTCACGTCGAGCAGGCCCGAGGTGGTCGCGGTCGAGCATGATCAGGCCGGCGCAGGTGCCGAGCGTCGGGCGCCCGCTGCGGACGAACTCGCGCAGCGGCTCGGCGAGCGCGCTCGCGCTCGATGCCGAGCGTCATCGTGGTGCTCTCGCCGCCGGGGATCACCAGCCCGTCGAGCCCGTCGAGGTCGGCGGGCACGCGCACGATGCGCGTGCGCGCGCCGAGCTCCTCGAGCGCCTTCGACGTGGGCCTCGAACCCGCCCTGGAGGGCGAGCACACCGATGAGCGGGAGCGGCCTCACCAGCCGCGCGTTCTGCAGCAGCCCGCCGTTGGCCTCGAGCGTGCCGATCTCGATGCCGGGCATCGCCTCGCCCAGCTCGCGCGAGGCGGCGGCCACGCGGTCGGGCTCGTCGAAGTGCGTGGTCGCCTCGACGATCGCGCGGGCGCGGCGGGCGGGGTCGGAGGACTTGAAGATGCCGGAGCCGACGAAGTTGCCCTCGGCGCCGAGCTGCATCATCAGCGCGGCGTCGGCGGGGGTGGCGATCCCGCCGGCGCAGAACAGCACGACCGGCAGCCGGCCCTCGCTCGGCCACGTCGCGCACCAGCTCGAGCGGCGCCTGCAGCTCCTTGGCGGCCGTCGGCAGCTCCATCTCGCCGAGCGACCCGAGCCGCCGGATCTCGCCGGTGATCAGCCGGATGTGGCGCACCGCCTCGACCACGTTGCCGGTGCCGGCCTCGCCCTTGGAGCGGATCATCGCCGCGCCCTCGGCGATCCGCCGCAGCGCCTCGCCGAGGTTGGTCGCGCCGCACACGAACGGCACCTTGAACTGCCACTTGTCGATGTGGTGGGCCTCGTCGGCCGGCGTCAGCACCTCGGACTCGTCGATGTAGTCGACCTCGAGCGCCTCCAGCACCTGCGCCTCGACGAAGTGGCCGATGCGCGCCTTGGCCATGACCGGGATCGACACGGCCTCCTGGATCTCGACGATCTTGGTCGGATCGGACATGCGCGCCACGCCGCCGTCCGCGCGGATGTCGGCCGGAACGCGCTCCAGCGCCATCACCGCGGCGGCGCCGGCGTCCTCGGCGATCTTCGCCTGCTCGGCGGTGACCACGTCCATGATCACGCCGCCCTTGAGCATCTCGGCCAGGCCGGCCTTGACTCGAAATGTCCCGGTCTCCATCGAGCTTGGCAGGATACCCAGCGCGCCCGCTGGGCTCGCGAGCTCGTGGACGAGCGTCGCCGCGTCGGGGATGCGGTCGAAGTTGGGCTTGGTCTGCGACTCGAGCGCGTAGCCGACGTTCGGCGCCCAGTCGACGATCGAGCCCACGCTGCTGAAGGCGTACGGGCCGTACAGCTTGGAGAAGAAAGAGATGATCTCGGGCTGGGCGGCCAGACGCTGCCAGGCCAGGTCCGGATTGGGCGGGTCCGACTCGCTCTCGCGCGTGTCGGGATCGACCGCGTTGTACTGCGGCAGCCCGTTCGGCAGCCGATCGAAGCGCGTCTGGAACGGGCCATTGGTGGCGGTGACGAGGTAGGAGGACATCGGCGAGTCCTCGGCCCAGCGCCACGTGGTCCGGCCATGGCGGGTGCGCTTGGAGAGCAGCCGCCCGTTGGCCAGGGCGGTGTGGCCCGCGGGCACCGTGATGCGGAAGTCGTAGGTCGCCTTGTCGCGCGGCGTGTCGTTCACCGGGAACCAGCCCGGCGCGCCCTGCGGCTCGTTGACGACGAACGCGCCATCCGGGTCCGCGTCCGGCACGACCCAGCCCTCGAGCGACTCGTCGGGGTCGACGATCGGCTCCGGCACGCCCCCGTAGGCGACGGTGACCACGAACCAGCGGCCCGGCTTGAGCTTGTGCCGCGGCGTGATCGACAGCTCCTGGCCGGCGTGCGTGAAGGACGCGCGGCCGCCGTTCACGGTCACGCGCGCGACCGTGAGGAAGTCGCGTAGGTCGAGATTGAAGCTGGACAGGCCCTGGGTCGCGCGCGCGTTGATCTTGACCTTGCCGTCGAGCCGGTTGGCGGGCTGGTCGTAGTCGAGGTCGAGCGAGTAGTGGCCCACGTCGTACCCGCCGTTGCCCGCGTTGGGGAAGAACGGATCGCCGGCGCCCGGAGCGCCCGCGACGTAGCGGTCGGCGCTCGCCGGGGCGGCCGCCGCCAGCGCGGCGACCACGACCGCGAGCGCCCCCAGCCGGGTCACGGCCCGGTCCAGCCCGCGGCGTGGCAGGGGAACGCGCCGCACACGTCGATCACGCGTCCGTCGATGCGCAGGAACTCCGAGATCTGGCGGCGGATGCGCGCCTCCGACTCGATCACCAGGTCGTGCGGGTCGACCCCGATCCGCGGCGGCGTGTTCGTGGTCGGCGGCGGCGGCGTGCCGAGGTCGCCGGCCCGCAGCGGTCCGATGTCCCAGATCACGAGCGACGCGTCGCCGCCGTACGGGAAGTGGTCGATCGGCGGGATCCCGTAGTAGGGCGTGCACGTCGGTGTGGCGGCCCGGGTCGACGGCCGGCAGGCGCAGGTGCGAGCCGATCGTGCGCGCCTCCACCTCGGTGGCGACGTTCGCCACCTGGTGGTCGCCGAAGGAGAGCAGCTGCAGCACCTTGTGCGCGCGGCGTGTTCGGCAGCGGGTCGCTCGTCATGTGCCAGGCGTAGCCGTTCGGCTCGCCGCGGTCCCAGAGCGTCTGGATCAGCGACAGCAGCAGCGGGCGCTCGAGCCGGTCGGGATAGGACTGGTCGAGCACCGACCCGAACGGGTCGAAGTCCACGCTGCGCGTGACCAGCAGGCTGTAGTTCATCGCGCCCACGTAGAGCACCGAGCGGTCGAGGTCGGGCGCCAGCGCGGTGAGCGCGCCGCCGGCGATCCCGCCCTGGCTGTTGCCGTAGTAGAAGAGCCGGCGCGTGTCGATCAGCGGGCCGCTCGGCGTCCCAGAACGCCAGGCTGGACGCGAACCCGCTCGGGTGGATCATCGCTCGCCCGATGTAGAGGAAGTCGAGGAAGCCCTGCTGGAGGCGATCCGGCAGGGTCGGGAACTGGGACAGGTCGAGCAGAGCCGTCGAGCGCGTTGGGCACGTCCTCCTCGGCCATCCCGATCCAATCGGCGCCGCACACGATCACGTTGTTCTCGTTGCCGAGCTGCTCGACGTTGTCGGCGCCGACCTCGCCCGCGTCGCCGAACAGCCCGTGGCCGTAGAGCGACGGGCGCGCCGGATGCGCGGGCGTGGCCGAGCGCGGGATGTTGCAGATGAAGGCGGCCTGGTAGGTGTTGCCGGGGATGCGCTGCGGCAGCCCGTCGGGCCCGAGCTGGAAGCGCGATCCGGGCGGGCAGCCCGGCCGGTCGAGGAAGCAGGGCACGGTCACGTGCCCCTCCACTCGCCGGCGCACGTTCGGCTGCTCGGCGGGCGTGTAGTCGATGATCTTGTCGATCGTGAACTTGGGCGCCGCGCCGGCGACCTTCAGGTCGCTCAGGTTGCGTGTCGCCCGAGCTCGGCGAAGGCGCGGTCGCGGATCGAGAGCATGCGCTCGCGACAGGGAGCGCTCGCTCGCCACCGTGAAGTCCCAGGCCAGGTAGAGCGACGCCGCGCTTGATGCCGGCGCTGCTTGAGCCGCCGGAAGATGTCCTCCATGTGCCAGCGGCGGCTGCTCGAACGCGGGCGAGTCGGTCCTGATCCAGTCGCGGTAGAGCCGGAACGCGCGCGGCGCGTGCAGCAGCTTGCCGTCGGCGCCGCGCAGCTTGCGCAGGGCCACGATGTAGCGCTCGCCCTCGCTGAAGTTCTTGCCGGGGTGGATCAGCAGCGCCGTGGCCGCCGGCGACCCGGCGTTGGAGTCGAGCTCGGCCCAGATCAGCTGGCGGCGCCCGGTGCGCGCGTTGATCACCACGATCGGCGCCTTGCTGTCGTAGGTGCGCGCGAGGTCGGTGATCGGCACGGCGCCCGTCTTCGCGAACGCCGCCGGCGTGTCGAGCCCGGGCACCTTGAGCACGATCGTCGCGCCCGGGCTGAACCCGTCCACGCGGTTGTAGTCGCTCGGGTTCGATCGGGACGCCGCCGACGTTGTGGGGCATCATCGACGCGCGTCAGCGCCAGGTGGCCGTTCTTGCGGAAGTAGTCGTTCGGCCACGGGAACAGGCAGTGCGGGCCGCCGAACGGATCGCAGCCGGGCGGCGACGGTGGGCGCGTGCACGGGCGGCCGTGCGTTCGCGCTCGTCGCCGCGGCCAGCAGCACCGCGACGGCGACGAGCGCGGCGAGCGCCTCACGGCCCGGTCCAGCCCGCGGCGTGGCAGGGGAGCCCGCCGCACACGTCGATGAACGGCTCCGTCGATGAAGCGCGGAGAACTGGAGCTGCGCCGCGACCTCGCGGCCGGTCAGGCCGTGCGGGTCCTTGCCCAGCCGCGGCGCCGTGTTGGTGATCGGCGGCAGCGGCGTGCCGAGCGTGTCGCCGGCGCGCAGCGGCCCGATGTCCCAGACCACCAGCGCGCTGCCGCCGTACGGGTACTTCGTGATCGGCTCGATGCCGTAGAACGGATGCACGTCGCTGCTGCGACCCGGATCGACCGCCGGCAGCCGCAGGCGAGCCCCGATCGTGCGCGCCTCGACCTCGGTCGCGACGTTGGCCACCTGGTGGTCGCCGACCGCCATGTGCAGCAGCACGGTGTGGCGCGGCGTGTTCGGGTAGGGATCGTCTGTCATGTGCCAGGCGTAGCCGTCCGGGTCGCCGCGATCCCAGAGCGTCTGGATCAGCGACAGCAGCAGCGGCCGGATCAGCTCGTCCGGGTAGGCCGGGTAGAGCACCTGGGCGAACGGGTCGAAGTCGATCGAGCGCGTGAGCAGCAGGCTGTAGTTCATCGCCGGCACGATCAGCACCGAGCGCGTGAAGTCCGGCGCCACCGCGGTCAGCGCGCCGCCGGCGATCCCGCCCTGGCTACCGCCCGAGTAGTAGAGCCGGCGCGTGTCGATCAGCGGGCCCTTCTTGTCCCAGAAGGCCAGGCTCGACACGAAGCCCTTCGGGTGGATCATCGTGCGGCCGAGGAAGAGGAAGTCGAGGAAGCCCTGCTGGAGGCGGTCGGCGAGCTCGGGGAAGCCGAGACAGGTCCTGGAGGATCGTGATCGTGTTCGGCACGTCGCCGCCGGACATGCCGATCCAGTCGGTCGCGCACAGCACCACCCGGTGCTCGGTCGCGATCGCGAGGCGGCTGATGCTGTTGACCTCGGCCGCGCTGCCGAACAGCCCGTGGCCGTAGAGCGACACCCGCCCGGGCGTGGCCGAGCGTGACCGAGCGCGGGATGTTGCAGATGAAGTTGGCGTTGTAGACGTTGCCGGGCGTGCGCACGGGCTGGCCGTCCGGCCCGAGCTTGAAGCGCGAGCCCGCCGGGCAGCCGGGCTGGTCGAGGTAGCAGGGCACCTCGACGGTGCCCTCCACGCGGCGCTGGATCACGTCGTCCTCGCCGGTCTGGCAGCCGTCGGTGCCGCAGGGCGTGAAGATCGTGACCTTGCTGAGCTTGAACTTCGGCGAGCGCGCCGCTCACCTTGCAGGTCGCCGAGGTTCGTGTCGCCGAGGCCGCGGAAGGCGTCGTCGCGGATCCCGCGCATCGCGGCTGGACAGCGTGTGCGCGCTCGCGACGGTGAAGTCCCAGGCGACGTACAGGTCGCTGCGCTTGACGCCGGCCCGCTTGAGCCGCTTGAAGATCTGCTCCATGTGCGGACGGCGCTGCTCGAAGGCCGGCGAGCCGGTCTTGATGCGATCGCGGTAGCTGCGGAAGGCCGTGCTCGGCTGGAGCAGCGTCCCGTCGGCCCCGCGCAGGTTGCGCAGGGCGACGATGTAGCGCTCGCCCTCGCGCAGGTTCTTGGCCGGGTGGATCAGCAGCGCCGTGTTGGCCGGCGGTCGAGGCGTTCGAGTCCAGCTCGGCCCAGATCAGCTGGCGGCGCAGCGTGCGGGCGTTGATGACGAGGATCGGCTGCTTCGAGTCGAACGAGCGCGCGACGTCGGTGATCGGCACCGCGCCGGTCCTGCGCCAGGGCGGCCGGCGTGTCGAGGCCCGGCACCTTCGTCACGATCGGCGCGCCCGGGCTGAAACCGTCCGACCAGTTGTAGTCAGACGGCTCGATCGGGCGTGCCCGACGCGTTCGTCGGCATCATGGACGCCGTCAGAGCGAGGTGGCCGTGCTCGCGGAAGTAGTCGTTGGGCCACGGGTAGAGGCAGCGCGACGGGTCGATCGGGTCGCAGCCGCTGGCGGCGGCGGGTGCGGCCGCGACGAGCGGCGACGACCACGGCCGCGGCGAGGGCGACGAGCCGCCTCATGGCCCCGTCCACCCCTGGGCGTAGCAGGGCTTGCCCTTCGGGCAGTGGTCCACGAACGCGCCGTCGACCTTGAGGAAGTCCGAGAACTCGAACACCGCCGTTCAGCTCGAGCGCCGTGAGCGGGTGCGGGTCGACCCCGATGTCCGGCGGCGTGTTGGTCACCGGCGCGGGCGGCGTGCCCAGGCAGGCTCGCGCCGGTGCACCCCGGCGGTCGCAGCGGCCCGACGTCGAAGATCGTGAGCGCGTTGCCCTTCCACGGATAGCTCGGGATCCGCTTGATGCCGTAGAACGGCACGCGGTCGCGGCTGCGCCCCGGGTCGAGCGCCGGCGTGCGCAGCCTCGCGCCGATGATGCGCGCCTCGGTCTCGGTGGCGACGTTGCTCACCTGGTGGTCGCCGAAGGCCTCGTGCAGCAGCACCGTCTTCACGGGCGTGTTCGGCAGCGGGTCGCGGACCATGTGGTAGACGTAGCCGTTCGCCTCGCCGCGGTCCCAGAGCAGCTGGATCATCGAGTTGACCAGCGCCTGGTCGACCGGGTCCGTGTACTTGCCGTAGAGGATCGTGGCCGAAGGTCGGGAACTGCGTGCTGCGCGTGAGCAGGAGGCTGAAGCGCAGGCCCGGCACGATCAGCGCGCGGCGGTCGAAGTCCGGCGCGACCGACGTCAGCGCGCCGCCGATGATGCCGCCGAGGCTGGCGCCGGCGTAGAAGAGCCGCTTGGTGTCGATGCGCCCGGCGAACTCGGGGTTCGACGAGAAGCCCTGCGGGTGGATCATCGCGCGGCCCGAGGTACGTGAAGTCGAGGATCCCCTGCTGGAGGCGGTCGGCGATCGTCGGGAAGCGCGACAGGTCGGCCGACACCTTGCCGTCGTTGACCAGATCCTCCTGGGACATGCCGGAGAAGTTCGTGCCGCAGATCACGGCGTTCGAGACCGGCGCGAGCAGGGCGATCGTGTCGACGGCCGTGTAGTCCTGGAAGAGGCCGTGCCCGAACAGCAGCGGCCGCGCCGGCGTGGTCGCGCGAGGTGTTCGGCACGATGCAGGCGAAGGGCGAGTTGTAGACGTTGCCGGCGGTGCGCACCGGCAGCCCGCGCTTGTCGAGCTTGAAGCGCGCGCCGGGCGGGCAGCCCGGCTTGTTCGAGCCAGCACGGCGTCGCCACCGTCCCGGCCACGCGCCGGCCGATGCCGGGGATGTCGCGGCGCATCCGTGATCGTGAACTTCGGCGCGGCGCCGGCCACCTTCAGGTCACGCAGGTTGCGGTCGCCGAGCTCGGCGAAGGAGCGGTCGCGGATCGACAGCAGCCGCTTCGTCAGCCCCTGGCGGCTCGAGATCGTGAAGTCCCAGGCGAGGTACAGCTCGCCCGGGTTGATCCCGGCGTGGTCGAGCCGTGTTGAAGATGTCCTGCATGTGCGGGTCGCGGCGGTCCACCGCGCGGCTGCCGCCGGGCAGGCCGTCGCGGTAGATCCTGAACGCGCGCGGCGCCTTGATCGTGCTGCCGTTCGAGCGCTTCAGGTTGCGCAGAGCGACGATGTAGCGGTGCCCCTCGCGCCAGCCGATGCCCGGGTGGATGTCGAGCGTCCGCTTGCGCGGGTTCTTCGCGACCATGTTCAGCTCGGACCAGATCAGCTGGCGCTTGCCGGTCTTGGCGTCGATCACGACGATCGGCTGGTTTCGCTTGAGCGAGCGGCCGATGTCGGTCACCGGCGCCGCGCCGCGTGCGCTTGAGGTCGAGGCCCGGCACGAGCGTCAGGATGATCTGCCCGGGGCTGAAGCCGTCCGACCAGTTGTAGTCGCGCGCGGCGATCGGCTTGCCGTCGGTGCTCTTCGGCATCTGCGCGTTGCGTGAGCGCGAGGTGGCCGTGCTTGCGGAAGTAGTCGTTCGGCCAGGGCAGCAGGCAGGCGGCCTTGTCGAACGGGTCGCAGCCGCGCGGCGCCGCTTGCGCTGGGCGCCGCGACGCCTAGAACGATCGCGCCGAGCGCGACGATCAGTGCTCCCCTCCTCACCGGCGAGCCAGCCTATGTGATGGCGCGCCCGGGCGCCAAGGCCCTACTTCAAGCGGAAGGCCTTGATGCGATCCGCGTAGGCGGGCTCGTCCTGGGCGTACACGCCGTAGGCGAGCGCCTGGATCAGACCGAGCAGCGCCGAATGCGAGCGCACGAACGCCGGGCTGTTGCGACGAGTAGTAGAGCCGGTGATCCGCGAGCTTGGCGACCTCGGACGAGCGTCGCGTCGGCGATCGCGATCGTCGCGGCGTGCCGGTTGCGGGCGAGCTTCATCGCGCGGACCACCAGCGGGTGCGGGCGGCCGGCCGAGAACCCGACCATCACGGTCTTGTCGTGCACGCGCCCGAGCTTGGCGAGGTTCTCCTGGCTCGGCGAGGCGACCACCTCGGCGCGCAGGTCGAGCAGCATCAGCAGGTGGCGCAGGTAGCTGGCGAAGAAGGCCATCTGGTCGGTGCCGCAGAGGACGATGCGCTCGGCGTGCGAGATCAGGTCGACGGCGGCGGAGACCTCCTCGCGATCGACCTTGCGAGCGGTCTCGGCGACGTTGGCGTGGTCGGCGGCCAGGGCCGCCTCGAACTCGGTCTGGTCGATCGGGAACAGCGGGGCGGCCGGCCACGTCGGCGCCGCCGTTGCCGCCCTCGCGGGCGCGCCGGTACTCGTCGCGCGCGGCGGCCTGCAGCTCCGGAAAGCCCTCGAACCCGAGTGCCTGTGCGAAGCGCACGACCGTCGAGCTGGAGGTGTTGGCCCGGCGGGCGAGCTCCTCGGCCGTGTGGAAGGCCGCCTCCTCGAGATGGTCGACGATGTACTGCCCGACGTCCTTCTGCGATCGCGAGAACTCGTCGAAGCGTTGGCGGATCTCGTCGGAGAGCGTGAGTGCGGTCGTGCCCGTTCGAGTCACGGCCGAGGTTTTCGCCGGGGCGGCGGGAAGTTCCTTCCGGTGGACTAGCGCGGCGCTCGACGGACCCGGCGCTCCCGACCGGGTCCTGCGAAGCCGGTTGGCAGGTACACGGGGATGATCGACAGGACGATCACCGTCAGGCCGACCACGTTGACGATCGGCAGCTGGTTGGGCCGCGAGTAGTTCGTGAAGATCCAGATCGGCAGCGTCTCCTGGGAGCCGGCCGTGAACGTCGTGACGATGATCTCGTCGAACGACAGCGCGAACGCCAGCAGCGCTCCCGCCACCAGCGCCGTGCGCATCTGCGGGAAGGTGACGTCGCGGAACGCCCGCCACGGGCCCGCGCCCAGATCGCTCGCGGCCTCCTCCAGCGAGCCGCCGGTTCGGCGCAGTCGCGCGACCGCGTTGTTGTAGACGAGGACGATGCAGAACGTGGCGTGCCCGACGATCACCGTGAACAGCGTCAGGTCGACGTTCAGCACCTGGGTGAAGGTCGAGTTGAGCGCCATGCCGGTGACGATGCCGGGCAGCGCGAGCGGCAGGATCACCAGGAACGAGATCACGTCGCGTCCGAAGAAGCGGTGGCGCGCCACCGCCATGGCCGCCAGCGTGCCGAGCACGATCGCGATCGCCGTCGCCCCCAGCCCCGCCTTCACCGACGTCCAGAGAGCGTCGCGCACGCCCGGGTTGTGGAAGGCCTTGTCGAACCAGGTCAGCGTGAGCCCCGAGATCGGCCACGACTGCGAGCTGCGAGTCGTTGAACGCGTAGATCGCGATCACGACCAGCGGCACGTAGATGAACGTCAGCGTGATCGCGGTGCCGATCCGCAGGGCCCAGCGGGTGCCGTTCGAGAGGTGCGAGCATCAGAGCGACTCGAACGCGCCCAGCCGGCGGGCGATCAGCAGGTACACGAGCATGATCGCCACCGGCACGGTCGCGAACGCCGCCGCCAGCGGCAGGTTGTTGGCGATGCCCACGTTGGCGTAGACGACGTTGCCGATGAACTGCGTGCTCGACACCAGCGTCGGGGTGATGTAGTCGCCCAGCGTCAGCGAGAAGGTGAAGATCGAGCCCGGCCACCAGCGCCGGCAGCGCCAGCGGGAGGATCACCCGCCGGAAGGTCATCCAGTTGGGCGCGCCGAGGTCACCCGAGGCGTCGATCAGCGAGTTCGGGATCCGCTCGAGCCCGGCGTAGATCGGCAGGATCATGAACGGCAGCCACAGGTACGAGAAGACCAGCCAGGTGGCGACGTTCCCGAAGCCCGGCCCGTTCAGGCCGATCGGCTCGAGCAGCCAGTTCACGATGCCGTCGTTCGAGAGCATGATCCGCCACGTGTAGACCTTGACCAGGTAGCTCGACCAGAGCGGCATCAGCACCGCGACCACGAGCAGCGCGCGCACCCGCGGGGACGCCACCTTGGCCATGTAGAACGCGATCGGGAACGCCAGGATCGCGTCGGTGATCGTCACCAGCGCCGCGATCAGCGACCGTCCGCAGGACGATCGTCCGGTAGACCGGGGTCTCGATCAGCTCCTGGAAGTTCTGGAAGCCGTACTGGTGGACGATCTTGCCGCTGAAGTCGTCGAGCTGCCACAGCGACGCGACGAACAGCACCGCCAGCGAACCGAGGTACGCGACCACCAGCCAGCCGACCGGCCCCGCCAGCAGCAGCGACAGCTGCAGGCGGGGCCGGCGCCAGAGGAATCTGGTTACGGCTGACACGGATGCCGCACCCTGCGCAGCGGGCTAGCCCGCTGCTTCGGGCCTCAGCCCTTGATCTCCGTCCAGGCCTTCACCCACTCGGAGTAGTCCTTGCAGGTGTCGCCCGCGGTCGTCGCCGCAGTCCTTCGTCGGCGTGTTCCAGTAGGCCACCCTGTCGAAGTAGGCCTCGTCGTCCGCGTGGAAGATCTGGCAGTGGTCCTTCACCGCCGTCATCGCGCACGACTTCTTGTTGGCCGGGGCCTCGCCGAACCACTCGGCCACCTCGGCGTTCGCCTTGGGGCTGACGATGTGGTTCATCCACCTGTACATGCAGTTCGGGTGCTTGGCCTTCGACGAGATCATCCACGTGTCCGACCACCCGGTCGCGCCCTCCTTGGGCAGGATCGCCTCGATCGGCGGCGACTTCTTGTCCGCCGCGACCAGGTTCGCGATCACCTGCCAGGTGGTGCCGACCACGGAGTCGCCGCCCGTGAACGCGGCCTGCTCCTTGGTGTAGTCGGACCAGTACTCGCCGATCACGGGGCGCTGCTGCTTGAGCAGGTCGACCGCCGCGCTGGAACTGCTTGTCGTCCAGCTCGTAGACGTTGTCGATCCCGAGGTCGGGCTGGGTCGCCTTCAGGTAGAGCGCCGCGTCCGCGATGTAGATCGGGTTGTCGTACGCGGTGACCTTGCCCTTGTACTTCTGGCTCTCGGGGCCGCCGAAGACGACGCTCCACGAGTCGGGCGCCGGCTTGACGACGTCCTTGTTGTACATGAGCAGGTTCGCGCCGCGGCCGTGCGGGATGCCGTAGTTGACGCCGTCGACGGTGTTGTGCGGCTGGTCCTTGAGCGGCGTCGAAGACGTCCTTGTAGTTGGGCACGAGGTCGGTGTTGACCGGAGCCACGTCGCCGCCGGCGATCAGCCGCAGCGTCGCGTCGCCCGAGGCCGACACGCCGTCGTAGTTGCCGGTCCGCATCAGCGTGACCATCTCGTCCGACGTGTTGCCGATCTTCACGTTGACCTTGCAGCCGGTCTCCTTCTCGAAGTCCGAGACCCAGTCGACCTTCGGGTCGGTCGAGCCGTCCTCGACGTAGCCGGCCCAGGCGATCAGGTCGACCTCGCCCTCGCCCTTGCCGAGCTTCGTGGGGGCCTTGTCGCCGCCGCCTCCGCCGCTCGCTCGTCGTCGTCGGTCGCCACCGCAGCCGGCCGCCGTCAGCGCGGCCAGGCCGAGCGTGAGCAACGCGAGCAACGACCACCATTGCCACCGTATGCGCTTTCACAGTCCCTCCTCTGGTTGTTCCTGCGTCGGGGATCGCGTACGCGTGCTCGCCGCGCCAAGCGACGCGCACCCGCCTCCCCCGCTGCTCGAGCGCCTCCTGCGAGGACATCTCGAGGTTCTGACTGACCACCTGGATCTCGCCGCCGCGCGTCGAGGTCGACGAGCGTAGCGCGTGACCGCGCCGATGTAGGCGACGTCGCGGATCTGTCCGTCCTCGACGTGCAGCCCGTCCGATGCGCCCTCGGCATCCTCGAGCATGCGCACCTTCTCGGGGCGGATCGTGAAGCGCCGCCCCTCGCGCTCGACGATGTTCGAGACGCCCACGAAGCCGGCGACGAACGCGTTGGCGGGGTGCTCGTAGACCTCGGCCGGCGCGCCGATCTGCTCGATCCGCCCGTCGTTGAAGACGGCCAGGCGGTCGCTCATCGTGAGCGCCTCCTCCTGGTCGTGCGTGACGTAGACGAACGTGATGCGCACCTCCTGCTGGAGCGTGCGCAGCTCCTGCTGCATCTGCTGGCGCAGCTTGAGGTCGAGCGCGCCGAGCGGCTCGTCGAGCAGCAGCACGCGCGGGCGGTTGACGAGCGCGCGGGCGAGCGCCACGCGCTGGCGCTGGCCGCCGGAGAGCTGGCCCGGCCGGCGGTCCTCGTAGCCGCCCAGGCGCACCATCCCGAGTGCCTCGGCGACGCGCCGGCGGCGCTCGTCGCCCGCCGACCTTCTTGATCTTCAGGCCGTAGGCCGACGTTCTCGCCGACCGACATGTGCGGGAACAGCGCGTAGTCCTGGAAGACGGTGTTCACGTCGCGCTCGTGCGGCGGCAGGCCGCTCACGTCTCGCCCGCCGAGCTCGACGCGGCCGTCGTCGGGCCGCTCGAAGCCGGCGATCAGCCGCAGGCAGGTGGTCTTGCCCGAGCCCGACGGGCCGAGCATCGTGAAGAACTCGTCGGCCTCGATCTCGAGGTCGATGCCGTCGACGGCGACGACGTCGCCGTATTCCTTGCGAGCGCCCACGAGGCGCACGGCGGAGTCCCCGTTCCGGGTCACAGGCCGTTCTTGTACACCCTGGGGCCGACGGGTGCGCCGAACTTACGCCGTTATGGCGTACGCGCGGCGCCGGGTTTGGCCGTCCGGCCAAAAGGGGATATCTCGGCCGGAATGCGAGCGCTGCACGTAGGGGTCGTGCTTCTGATGGCGCTTGCCGGGGCAAGCTCGGCGTCCGCGCAGACCCCGGTCGTTCCCTGGGACGGCAGCAACCCGTTCCGCTGCCAGAGCCAGAACGTGGGCACGGGCGTCGACTTCCCAGACCCCGGTGCCGACCCGTTCTGCGTCGAGTTCGACAAGACCCAGCAGAACATCACCGACTTCGGCATCGTCGAATTCCTGGCGATGGAGCCCGCGCGCGTCGCGGCCGCGGTGCCGAAGTGCTTCTACTTCCAGCACGACCACTGGACCGGCTCGATCGTCCAGGGCCAGCCGCCCGAGCTGTGGCACTGGGACGGCAGCTACTTCTTCGACAAGGCGCGCGCGATCGCCGGCGTGTACGTGAGCGACCTGCAGAGCGCGCTGTTCGGCCCCGTCACCGGAGGCGTGCGGCTGGTCGACCTGGGTGCGGCGGATCCCATCTGCGCCGCCAAGGTCGACACGCCCCAGGAACGCCGCCGCGTCTACCGGCGTGGCGGCTTCTAGAACGCTCTCGCGGCGCGACCTGCTCCAGCGCGGAGCGGTCCTGTCGCTGCTCCCGCTCGCTGAGCGCGTGCTCGTGTCCGCGCCGGCGGCGCTGGCCGCGCCGAACCTCGCCGACGGCACGCTGCAGGCGTTCGCCGACACGCTCATCCCCGGCGAAGCGCGCCGCGCGCACCGACCTCGGCAACGAGATCCACCCGAAGGCGATCGCCGGCGCAGATCCCGAGCCGGGCGCGGTGCAGGCCGACAGCCTGCTGCTCTACCACCACCCCCTGATCGGGTTCGACCTGGTCGAGGCCGCGTTCCTCGCCGACCTCGAGGCGCGGTCGTTGCCACGCCTCGGGCAGTTCATCGACCTCCCCTTCGCCAAGCGGGTGGCGGTCTGCGTGGACGGCCTCTCCCCCTCCAACCCGACCGCCCAGGTGTGGCAGCTGGCGGCGGCCGTGCCGTTCGCGGCGTTCCTCTGCTCGGCCACCCAGAAGAACGCGACGATCGACAAGGCCTCCGGGCTGCAGGTGACGGGACACCCGGGCATCGCGCCCAACGGCTACGCCGACTTCTCCTACCGGCGAGCGCTCTCGCCGGAGCGCACCGCGTCGGGGAGCCTGCCGTGAAGGTCGACGTCTGCATCGTCGGCTCGGGCTTCGGCGGGTCGATCTCGGCGTTCCGCCTGGCCGAGCTCTACCGCGCCGCCGGCCAGGAGCCCAGCATCCTCGTGCTCGAGCGCGGGCAGCGCCACCTTCACACCGACTTCCGGCAGTCGATGGACATCGAGCTGCTGGCGCGGCTGTACGGGCTGGTCCAGGGCCTCGGCGCCCAGATCGTGCTCGGTGACGGGGTTGGTGGAAGCTCGAATCTCTACCTGGCCGCGTCGCTGCGCTCGCCCAGCGAGACGTTCGAGCGCCGCGACCACCGCCCGGACGACGGCCCCGACCGGCGCATGTGGCCGAGCCAGATCAACCGCGCCGCGCTCGACCCCTACTACGCGCGCGCCGAGCAGGCCCTGCGCGTGCAGCGCCCGACCTGGAACCAGGTGTCGAAGTCGGGCGGGCTGTGGGCAGCGAGCCTCGCGGCGGCCGGGCACACCTGCGACCGCGTTCCGCAGGCGATCGACCTCAGCCGCTGCGTCCAGGCCAAGTGGTGCCACACCGGCTGCATCTTCGGGGCCAAGAACTCGGTGATGACCAACTACCTGGCGTCGGCCGAGCAGCTGGGCGTGGAGGTGCGGCCGAACTCCGAGGTCGAGCTGATCGCACCGAGCCCGGCGCGCCCGTACCGCTACCTCGTGACCGCTGCCCAGATCGGCGACTCGCGCCAGCCGTCGGGGCAGACGTTCGAGGTCGAGTGCAAGGTGCTGATCCTCGCGGCGGGAGCGATGGGCAACCCGCCGCTGCTGATGCGCTCGCGCCCGCTGCTGCCCGGGCTCTCCGGGCGGGTGGGCAAGCACCTGGGAGTCAACGGCGACCACATCGCCGCGGTCGAGTACGACGAGAAGAAGGTGCGCGACGTGCTCGGCCTCCCCGGCTACGGCCAGTTCTACAAGGGCAACCACATCACCACGATGTCCTACGACTGGTGGAAGGGCCGCGACGGCACCCGGTTCACCCTCCAGGAGATCTTCCTGTCGAACCTCGCGCACACCCTGTACGACGACGGGCGCGCACCGAGCGTGAGCCGACCTGGTGGGGACTGCAGAAGAAGCAGGCTCTCAGCACCTTCAACAACCACATCGAGATCCTGGCCATGGTCGAGGACACCCACGACGGCGAGTTCCTTGCGCCGCCGCCGACCGGCAGCCATATCCGCCCGAACGCCGGGCCGGTCGGGATCGGCCCGTTCACGTACCAGCTGTCCGACCAGTCGGTGGCGGTGCGGGAGGCGGCCAACGCCGCGATCAAGAGCGTCGTCGACGCGCAACGGCCTCGCTCGGTACGAGAAGCCGACCTACGACAGCCTGAGCGCCGCCCATCCGCTGGGCGGCTGCCGGATGGCCGACTCGAAGGACTTCGGCGTGGTCGACCACCGCAACGAGGTGTTCGGCTACGAGGGCCTGTTCTGCATGGACTCCTCGTCGATCCCGACGTCGCTGGGGGTCAACCCGTCGCTCACGATCTCGGCGGTGGCCGAGCGCGCCTGCGAGCAGCTGATCGCGCGGCGGCGCGGACTTCGGACTGCCGGCGCGGCCGGCCGGCTTCCGCCCTGGCGTACCCGGCGTGCACGCTCGGGCCGCACACCGAGCCGCACGCGAAGCACGTCGGACGCGGCGATCGACGCGAAGGTGCGCAGCTACGGCTAGTAGGCCCGCGTCTCATGGACCGGCGGGCGTGCGCGTTGTACGCGTATGTCCACTGATTCGATTGCCGACCGCGTCGACGCGCTCGACTGGGACCAGCTGCGCGCCCAGCTCGACGATCGCGGCTTCGCCGTCACGCCCGAGCTGCTCGACGCCGCCGAGTGCTCCGCGCTCGCCGACCTGTTCGACGGCGGGCGCTTCCGCTCCACGATCGACATGGCGCGCCACCGCTTCGGCGACGGGCGCTATCGCTACTTCGATCACCCACTGCCGGAAGAGATCCAGGCGCTGCGCACCTCGTTCTACGGCCGGCTGGCGCCGGTCGCCAACGAGTGGTCGGAGCGGCTGGGCGGCGAAGCCGACGCCTTCCCGCTCGAGCATGCGCAGCTGCTCGCCCGCTGCCACGCCGCAGGCCAGGAGCGGCCGACGCCCCTGATCCTGCGCTACGGAGCCGGCGACTGGAACGCGTTGCACCAGGACCTCTACGGAGACGTCTACTTCCCCTTCCAGGTGGTGACGGTCCTCTCAGAGCCGGGCGTGGACTTCGAGGGTGGCGAGTTCGTGCTCATCGAGCAGCGGCCGCGGGCGCAGAGCCGGGCGCACGTGCTCAACCCGCCGCGAGGAGGGTTCGTGATCTTCCCGACTCGCGAGCGACCCGGTCAGGGCAAGCGGGGCTACCACAAGGTCGGCCTGCGCCACGGGGTGAGCACCCTGGCGAGCGGCGCGCGAACGGCGCTCGGGGTCATCTTCCACGACGCGGGGTGAGCGCCAGCGGTTAGATTCGCCGCCTCCATCCACGATGTTCGACGACAGGGGGAACACCTTGCCAGCAATCGCCTTTGCCGCTCCGCTGCTGCCCGGGAAGACCGAGGCCGACCGTGAGGCCCTGGCGTCCTGCGCGAGCGGGGATCGAACCGCAGAGCACAAGGCCTCTCGCGAGCGGGCGGGCATCACACGAGAGTCCGTGTGGATCCAGAGCACGCCTGACGGCGACGTCGCGGTCGTCCTGCTCGAAGCCCGGACATCGAGGCTGCCATGGGAGCGATGGCGACCTCGGAGGAACCGTTCGACAGCTGGTTCCGCGATCACATCCGTGACGTGCACGGCATCGACATGGCGGAGGGCTTCCCGCCCCCGGAGCAGGTGCTCGACTACCGGGGGTAGCTCGACTGCCGGACGGGCACCGGGCTCAGCCGGTGCAGACGCCTGCGGGCCCGACGCCCGAGCGGCGTGACGCGAGGATCCGCCAACACGACCTCATCCGCGTCTCGTGCGAGTGCCTCACGAACCACGACCTCATCCGGGCGACGACCCGAAAAGAGGACAACCTCGAGGTGCACGGCGTCGTGCCCTTCGACTGCGAGGCGAGCCCTGGAGAGGTCCGCACGCGCGAGGTCGCGGGAAATCTCGTTCCAGAGCACGGAGCGTGTGTCGCAGCAGCCTCGCGCCTCCGATTCCTGCGCGACCAGCCTCACTGCGGTGATGCGGCCACCGTGGTCGGACGTCGTCTCGGCGAGCCGGCGAAGCGCGAGATCGGCGCGGGCGCTAGGCCCGTACACCACAAGCGTGTGCGACGCTCCCTCACCCGAAGACATGGTTCGATCGTACCCGGGGATGTGCTACCCGAAGGACCAAGCGGAACGCGAGATGCCCACCGAGCCTGATCACTTCCCGACTAGTGAGGCCGTCCAGCACACGTTTCTGTTTGCCGACCTTGCAGGCTTCACGGCCATGACAGAGGCGCACGGGGATGAGGTGGCCGCCGATGCGGTGAGCGACTTCTGCCGAGGCGTCCGTGAGCTGCTGCCCGAGTTCGAGGCGGAGCAGATCAAGAGCATCGGGGACGCGGTGATGGTGCGTGTGCCCGAAGCGTCCGCGGCGATCGAGCTGGCTGTGCGGCTGATCGGAGAGGTGGGCACGCGGCACGGCTCGCTCGCGGTGCGAGTGGGCGCGCACACCGGCTCGGCGGTCCAGCGAGACGGCGACTGGTTCGGAGCGACGGTCAACCTCGCGGCCCGGGTCGCCGCCGCTGCCGAACGCGGAGAGGTCCTCATGACCGAGGTGACGCGCTCTGCCGCCGCTGCGGCGCTGTCCGAGTACGAGATCGAGACGCGGCCGAGCCAGACGTTCAAGAACGTGCGCGAGCAGGTCACGGTGTACGCACTGACCCTCGCGTCGCAGCCGGAGGTGGCCGACCTCCCGATTGACCCGGTCTGCCGCATGGCCGTCGATCCGAACGAGTCGGACGAGCGACGACGCCATGATGGTCTCGACATCCACTTCTGCTCGGCGGAGTGTGCCGCGGTCTTCGCCCGCCACCCCGAGCGCTACGCCGTCGAGCAGACCGCGACCGACTGAGGGTCAGAGGGCTTCAAGCCCCGCGGAGCGGGTGCTCGACTACCGGGGGGTAGCTGGCCCGGGCCGTCCCGGACCGAACTAAGCTCTTGCGCCTGTCTGGGATGCCCCTGAGAGGCCCTACGCGAGCTGTCGGCCGACGTGTGTGGATCAGCCTTGGGGTTGTCGCGATCGTCGGCGTCTACCTGGCCACCCGACTGTCGTACGCCCGCCGGTTCCCCTACTTCTTCGACGAAGGCACCTACGCCACGTTCGCCGCGCAGGGGGCACATTCGGCCGACCAACTGTTCATCTCGCTGACGATCGCGCGCGAGCCCCTGCAGATCTGGCTCAGCATCTTCTGGATCAAGCTCGGGATCGACCCGCTGCTCGCCGGCCGGCTGGTGGCGGTGAGCGCAGGCCTGGCGACGGTTGGCGTCGTGGGCCTCATCGGACGCCGCCTCGGCGGCAACGCAGTCGGATGGGTAGCCGCTGCGCTGTGCGTGGTGGTGCCCTTCTTCGTCGTGCACGACGGCATCGGGATCTATGAGCCATTGGTGACGTTGATCATGGCCGCCGCACTACTGGCGCAGATCGAGCTGGCACGACGCCCACACCCCGCGCTCGGCCTGCTGCTTGGGCTGATACTCGCTGCGGGCGTCCTCACCAAACGCAACACCCTGCCAGCGCTGGCGCTCGTTCCGGTCAGCCTTCTCGTCTTCGATTGGTCTCGTGAGGATCGCCGCGGTCGACTGGTGAAATGGATCACCAGCATCGTCATCGCTGTGATCCCGGTCGTGGTCGCCGCTCTGGTGCTGAGGTCCTCCGAGCACTGGTCCCAGTACGAAAACTTCAGCCAAGTAGGGCCCGGCGGGGTCGGATTTGCGGGCGTGCGGCCGCTGGATCAAGTCCTCGGCGATCCATTCAGGTTCACGGAGCGAGCCTGGTCGGCCTACCGTCCGGCCCTTCACCACTACCTGACCATCCCGCTGATAGCTGCCGCGGCCGTGGGCGTCGTGCTTGCAGGGCGCTCGCGTCCGCGCCTGACGGGAGTCCTCCTGGCGTGGATTGCCTTGCCGTTCATCGTCGCGCTCACGTTCGGAACGCTTCCCTTTCCCCGGCACGTGATGTACCTCGTCCCGCCCGCTCTCGTATTCATGGCGTTCGCGGTCGTGCGCGCCGTCGAAGCGGTCCGGCGAGCCTTGCCAGCCAGGTCTGCCGCAGTCATCTGCGGCCTCGGCGCCGTCGTCCTGCTCGCGCCGGCGCTCTTGCGCGACGTGCGCGTGCTCGCCCACCCGGCTACCGCGGAGTACCCGGGGCTTGACGACCAGCAGTATGTAACCGGTACGCAGGCCGGTGGCCCGTGGCCCCGTGTCCGCGACGCAATCAGCCGACGGGCGATCGGGCGACGCGTCGACATCATCACCTACCGCTCGTATCCGGACATCATCCGCTGGCTCCTCACCCCGGCGAGCCGCTACGTTTTCCTATCGACCAACTCGCCCGGCGCGCTCAGAACTCAATTCGTGATCACCGACGAAAGCAACTTCGTCCTTCCGAACGATCAGGTCGGGGTGCTCGTAGCGAGCGGAAAGCTCGAGCTGATCGGCCGCTTCCCTCGGCCGCGCGGCGGCGCGGTCGTCAAGCTCTACCAGCGGGGCAGAGGGCGCTGATCATGGACTCCCGCGCCTTTGCGGGCTAGTTTCAGGTTGTGAAGGCGGTGGGGGCGCCTGGACGCCCATCCATGGTCGCCGGGCTTCATCTCTTGGCGCTCTGGTCCTTTGCGGTGGCGGCACCGTTGCTGGCCCTGTCGGGGGACAACCCCGACTTCCTGGCGTTTCGACACATGGGCGCCTCGGACATCGTCCTCTTTGCGCTGGCGCTGGCGCTCGTGCCTCCGCTGCTGCTGTTCGCCCTCGAGGCGGCGATTGGGCTCGCCAGCTCGCGCGCGGCGAGGGCGCTTCATCTCTTCCTCGTTGCGGCGCTGTCCACGCTGATCGCCGCGCGCGCGCTTAAGAAGCTCGGGGCGGACGGTACGGCGCTGATGATCGTCATCGCGGTCGCGGGCGGTGTCGCGGTGGCTGTGCTGTACGCGCGCCTGGAGGTGCTCCGCACGTTCCTGACCGCGCTCTCCGCGGCGGCGCTCTTCTTCCTCGGCGTCTTCCTGTTCGGCTCGCCGGCAAGCGACCTGATCTTCCCGGGCGACGTCCAGGTCTCCACGGCGCGGGTCCGGGGCGACGTGCCCGTCGTGATGGTCGTCTTCGACGAGGTGTCGACAGTCGCCCTGCTCGACGCGCATGAGCGCATCGACGCCGCGCTGTTCCCGAACCTCGCATCGCTCGCGCACGATGCGACGTGGTTTCGCTACGCGACCGCGTCGACGGACGAGACGCGGACGGCCATCCCAACGCTCCTGACGGGGAACGTCGGAGACCTCACCGCCTCGCCGATCCTGTCGAAGCATCCTCACAACCTGTTCACCTTCTTGGGTCGCTCGTATCAGATGCAGGTGTCCCAGGAGGCCGGCGACCTCTGTCCCCGAACCGCCTGCAACGACGTCACGCGGGGAAGCCTGGCCTCGCGGGTCCGCTCCCTTGCGTCCGACACGGGCCTCGTCTACCTGCACGTGATCTCTCCGCCGGCAGTGGAACGGGATCTGCCCTCAGTGTCGGACACGTTGGGTGACTTCGCGGCGGATACCGGCACCACGAAGATCCCCGGCAGCCAGGTCGCGAAAGCCCTCGCCGAGATCGCGGGCCACCGGCCCGAGCGCTTCCTCCGGATCGTGCAGACGATAAGGCCGGGCGGCGGTCGGGTGCTCTACTACAAGCACACCCTCATACCGCACATCCCCTTCGAGTACCTGCCGTCGGGCCGCAGCTACACATCCTCGGGCGACGTCCCCGAATTGGGCGATCAGCATTCTTGGGGCATCCGCTACCTGCGCGAGCAGGCGTATCAGCGCCATCTCCTGCAGATGCAGTTTGGGGACTTCCTGCTCGGGGTTCTGCTCAAGCGTCTTCGAGCCGACGACGTCTACGACCGAGCGCTGATCGTCGTGACCTCGGACGGCGGCGAGAGCTTCCTGCACCCGGCCGATCGGAACAGGGTGACTCAACGCAACGTCGAGGACATCGCCGCCACACCGCTGCTCATCAAGGCGCCGGGAGAGCGCCGCGGGCGGATCGTCGACCGGCACGTGCGAATGCTCGACGTGCTCCCCACGATCGCCGATCTGCTCCAAACCGACCTTCCGTGGAAGACACAGGGGCACTCCGTGTGGAACTCCCGCTCGAACGGTCCGCGCGACGTGCGCATCCTGCAGACGAACGGCCATCCCGTCGTGATCGGGTTCGAGGACTTCAAGCGCCGCGTGCGGGCGTCGGTCCAGCGCAAGCTGCGCGTCTTCGCGCCCGGTGGTGGTCCCGTCGACCTGTTCGGATTGGGTCCCAACCCCGAGCTGCTCGGCCGCTCGCTGAGCGAGCTGGACGTGACCCGATCAGACTCGGCGATCGCGCAGCTGACCGATCCCTCCGCCTACGACAGTGTCGACCTCGACTCCGCCTTCGTGCCGTCCCACATCACCGGGGAGATCTCGGCAGGACCGTCTGGTCGCGATCTCGCCTTCGCTGTGAACGATCGGATCGTCGGGGTCGCGCCCAGCTTCAAGCTGACCGACAGCGACTCCGAGCAGTTCTCCGTCCTGGTGCCCGAGACGGCGTTCCACGACGGGCGAAACTCGGTGGACGTGCTCTGGGTGAGGCGCGGCGGCAGCTCGCCCTCGCTGCAACGAATCGGCGGAACGGGTTGAGCCAAGGGCGTTACTCCGACAGCCCAGCCGCTTGGAGGGCCTCCTGGGGGTCGAGGTAGCCCCGAACCGAAATCGCCTTGCCGTTCTTGAACTCGGTCACGAACCCGATCAGCGTCTCGACATCAGCCCTCTTGCCTCGCCACGCGCGTGGGTGCGGCCGATCGCGCCGAGTCGGTCTCCCAGATCCCGGATCTCCGAGATCTCGATGTGGATCCCGTCGAAGGCCTCGTAGAGGTCTCGGAGCATCTCGCGGACGCCGTCGTGTCCCCGATAGACCGTCGTCTCCCCTCCCAGCAACGCGTGGGAGGGCCGAGTGCCAAGCCGCCTCGGGTCGAGTACCCCCAGCAGCGTTTCGACGTCTACCCGATTGCCGGCCTCAAGCCCGCGTTTGAAAGCCCCACGTTCTGCTGCGACATCGCCCCCCGTATCCCCGGCCGGGACCACCGATAGGTCCTGACCGGGCAGTCGCGTCCGGGGATCTGGTGGTTGCGGGGCAGCTCGTC
The DNA here is from genome assembly GCA_963722245.1 of uncultured Thermoleophilaceae bacterium. GTDB lineage: Bacteria > Actinomycetota > Thermoleophilia > Solirubrobacterales > Thermoleophilaceae > JACVRW01. The sequence goes on along the minus strand of CAVRKM010000008.1, from coordinate 274,214 downwards.
GGGGTCAGTCGAGCGGTGGTCCTACGAGCTCGATCCCGTGCTCCCGGGCGGCCGCCGCGAGCGCGTCGGCCTGCTCGGGCGTAGGCGGTCCCTGGTCCGCGGGCAGCTCGGGCCGCTCGGCCGGGCGGCTGAGCGCGCGCACGAAGCGCTCGAAGTCGCCGCGCCGAGTGATCACGAGCCAGCGCGCTCCCTCGCGCGACTCGACGCGGTAGGTGTGCGGCACACCCTTGGGGGCGAGGAGCGTCTCGCCGGCCCCGATCCTCACATCGGCGTCGCCGGCGCGTAGGCGGAGCTCGCCTTCGAGCACGTGAAAGGTCTCGTCCTCGGTCTGGTGGACGTGGAGCGGAGGCGAGTCTCCGTGCCGAGCGAGCGACTCCATCACCGAGATTCCATCCTCGCCTTCGTCGTGGCGGACGCGAACGGTGTGGAGGGTGTTGAGGAACCACAGCTGCTCGGTGGATGTTGCTGCCGGCGGCATAGCGACCTATCTCCTTGTAAACTCGGGTTCGGAGCTTATATCTCCGTTTCGGAGCTTTGTCAAACCAGACGCTGACACCCTTCTCGTACGTCGTCCTGACGCTCGTCGGCCAGGGCGGCGCGGGCCCGCACGACCTCGTCCGGATGGCGCGGTCGGGCCGGATCTACTGGGACGCCGCGGACAGCCAGTGGTATGCCGAGCCCAAGCGCCTCGAGGCGCTCGGCCATTTGAGGTCGAGCAAAGAGCCGGGCCGGACGCGTCCGCGCACCCACTACACGCTCACCGACAATGGCCGCGATGCGCTCGCCGAATGGATGAAGGAGCCGGCCCGCTTCCCGCGCATCCAGCACGAGGCGATCACCCGACTGCTCGCCGCCGACCTCGTCGGCGAGGACGCGGTGCTCGACAGCCTCCGGGCGCTGCGCGAGGAGATCGCCGACATCTCCGCCCGACTCGACGCCGCCGAGGCCATCGCCCCCACGATCCCCAGCCGCGAGCGCTACCTGCTCCTGAACCACAGCCTGGCGCGCCGCATCGTCAAGGCCCACAGCGACTGGCTCGACGAGGTCGAGCGGGAGCTGGGGAACTAAGGGGCGTCGTAGACGAGCAGGGTGCCGTAGTAGAGCGACCTGAGGGTCGTGAAGCTTCCGGTCGAGCAGTCGGGTGGGGTTGAGCCCGGCGTCTCTGTCCAGTCGACCTGGTCACCGGTGCCGATCCACGTCGCGTCGTTGTCCACCACTTCAAAGAGCGCCGTGGTGGGGGTTCCGTTGTCGATGCCCACGGCCCCGACCGTGGCGCGGTTGCCCTGGACCCGCAGGCAGCTGACGAACCCGGTGAACGTCCCGCCGGGGGTCGGCTTCTTGTCACCGGGCAGCGTCATCGTGCCGCCGGCGTGCGCGCCCGAGCCGTCGCTGTGGGCGTCGACTGAAGCCCCATGATCGATGCCTCCGAAGAGCGTCAGGTAGTCGCCGCGGACGAGATCGCCGGCAGGTCGCGCCGTGGTGAAGGTCCGGGTTTGCGCACATGCGCCGTCCGGACTGCCCTGATCCTTCGCGCACACCCGGTAGGAGTACTGCGTGCCGACCGCCAGCCCTCGGAAGGACTTCGCCGTCGGCTCGGCGTACTTGCCAGACGACCGGGCGGGCACGTCCGTCCCAATCGTGGCGAAGACCGACTCGGGGTGACCGGTCGGCCAGTACTCGAAGTAGACGTGCGCGTCACCCGCGTTCGCCGTCCCGTTTGCGGTGAGCGTCGCGCGGTCGAAGCCGATGTCAGTGGCCGGCTCGGTCGAGCCGTAGCAGCCGCCCAGGACCAGAGTCCCGAGGAGCGCCGCCGCGGCGGCGAAGGGGCGGGCGTACCTCACTGCGCACGAACGTAACAGGCTGGCGCCTCACCCAGGTCCCACCTCGGCCTTTATCTCGCAGCGGTCGATCGAGGCGCGCGTCCCCGGCGTTGCGCTGCCTACGAGCGCGCGTATTCCTCCGCCGCGCGTGCCTCGAACTCGAAGGCGACAAAAGTCTCATCGCCTACCACCCAGGCTTCATGACCCGGCTCGATCACATAGGCGTCGCCCGGGCCGATGTCGGCCTCGGTTCCGTCCTCGTGTGTGATGTGGAGCCTGCCGGACTGAGCGACGCCCACGTGGTGGACCTGGCAGCTGTCTGTGCCCACGACCGGCTTCACGCACTCCGACCACTTCCAACCCGGCTCGAACGTCATGCGAGCAGCGGTGGTACCCCCAACACGGATCACGTCGACGCGTGTCTTGTCGGGTGTCCGCGTCTCGTCCGGCGAGTCGAAGTCCAGCGCCTCTACACCAGCCATCGCGACCTCCTGAGAGTCCGAATTGCCCCGCTGCGACGAACCTAGCCCTACTGCGCACCACGATCAAGGCCGTCCGAGAGGGCCGAACTACCAGCCGGTGTAGAGCCGGACGCAGTGGCGCATCGCGTGATCGTGGTTGGGGCCGAGCCCGTACTTCGCACGGAAGCGTGTGATCCCGCCGGCGGCGCGCTGGGGCGTTTGCGCCGCAACGACCTGAGGCGCCGCCGAGACGACCAGCGCAGCCGCAGCCAGGATGAGCACCAGTTCCTTCATCGGTACTGCGTGGCCTACACGCGCACGCCGGGCGAGTCAACCGCACGCCGCTGCATTAGTGGGCCGGGATGGAATCGAACCATCGACCGACGGATTATGAGTCCGCTGCTCTGACCGCTGAGCTACCGGCCCCGCGCCGCATCCTAGAGCCAGTGCCAGGCTTGTTTAGCTGCCGGCCGGCAGCTCACTTGCAACCCGATTGCAACCGGACCCGTCCGGTACTACCAGCCTTCATGACTCACACCCCACGCCGTCCCCGTCACTGTCAAGCCCATACGGATCAGAGCCAGTGACGTAGATCGGGCCGTCGACGTAACGCGGACCGTTCCCTGAGCCGCCCGCGCAGTCCACGTCCGGCCCTGGAGTGATGCAGGGGTCGTACCCCTGGCAGTTATCCGTTAGCGGCGGCGCGGGCGGCAGCGGCCCCTCGGGCGGCGACGCCTTCTTGGCGAGCGAGCGGCGAGCGACGGTGTGGCGGCGTCGACGGGCTCTCGCCAGAGCGAGGCGCCCGGCTCGAGCACTTCGATTGCCCGGCTGTCGTCGTCATACCTTCCGATTGCAGTCGCGGCCTTTGGGTAGTCCTGGGGCATGGCAAGGAAGACGCGAAAGCGCAGCGGCACCGCGGGGCCGCTCGACCAGGTCACCCACCTGCTGGACCGCGGCGGCAGGGAAGGCGACGGAATCACCGGGCAGGTCGCGGCCTTCATGGCCGGCTTTCTGAGCGGGGGCGACGAGGGCAGGAAGGGCCGTCGCCGCCGGCGTCGGCGACGCTAGCCGCTCCTCGGGCGCTCAGCCCGGTGAGATCAGCGCGACGTACAGGCCCGACAACGACGACACGATCAGGATCGCGTCGAGCTAATGGAGAATTGGTCAAGCAGCGCCGGGTGCACGACTGTCCCGCGGGGCCGCATAACTGGGGTCAGTCGCCGCACCCGACTCGCGCGCCTCGACCTCGTGCGCGGAGACCGAAGTCACGCCGATGTGGAGAGGCTCGCGGGAGCCGCAGGACGCGCAGCCGTATCTGAGCGGCGCGAGCGCGAGGTGCGGGCCGGTCGCGGCGGTGTGGTAGGTAGCGCCGCAGGAGGTGCATTGAAGCGTCGGCATCGGGACTCTTTCGGTACCCGCCCCCGGGCTTGGAAAACGTCGGCTGCCTCCTGGGCCAGGCACGAGCGCCTCGTCGTTGGCCAGCGGCTACCTCCCTACCACCCGTCGTGCTCCTGCACTGCGAGCGCGGCGTGATGCCCGTGACCAGCCGTTCGTGCCTACCCGCGCAGGACGAGCCTTCGATTGGCGCTGTCGGCAAAGCAGCCGGAGGACAGGCACACGACCGCGTCCACCGAAACGTCAGCCGGGCCCCCCTTGAACCTGCCGTCGAGCGGGGTGAACGCGATCGTCCACGGTTCGGTCGCCCCGTTGCAAGCGACATCGACGGGGTTCAGGAACGTCCCAGCGGTCGTGGTCCGGTCGCCTCTGCGCTGGGACAGGCTCCCGGAAACGGTGCCCGTGAACCCACTCGGACATGTGAGCGTGCCGGTGACAGTTGCGACCCCAGTCGTGTGGTCAAACTGGCCGAAGCTATCGACGCTGAGTTCGACCCCCGGCGTCGTAACGGAAAGGTTGAGCGTGCCGCCGCTGCCCCCGGTGATGTCGTCCACGCCGATGTGGTAGGTCTGCCCCGCGACCGCCGAGAAGGTCCCAATGGTTGGGAAGCAGGTAACCGCCGACAGGCTGCCGGGTGAGCCGGTCAGCACAGCCACACCGGCGCTGTAGCTGGACCCGGACGTCGAGATGGCCAGGCTCTGATCGACGGAGGGCGTGTACTGGTACCAGACCGTCGCGGCGACGGGGACCGACAGGCCACAGGCCGCCAGCGCCTCGGCGTCGGTTGGGTCGGTTGTCGCCTTGCTCGTGTCGAGCATCTGCGAGAACGGTAGGGAGAGGATCTGGGTGGCCTGCTCGAAGGTGTCATTGGGCGGCGCCTGCGCCCAGGCGGGCCCGGCCGCTACCCCCAACACGAATGCTGCCGAGGTGAGAACAAATACGAGACGACTGCGCGCCCTCATCGTGGCCTCCTATCGACCAGGAACCATGCCGGAGCCTACCCGCCCAGTATCCCGCCTCAGTCTGCACCTGCACCGCGAACGCAGCATGACCGGAGAACGAGGACAGGCCCGACGTCAAACGCCGAGCCTGTCGGGGGCTCTGCACCCGCCAAGACCCGGGCGACTCCACACCAAGGCCCTGGCTGCTTCCTTCGTACCCGCCGTTCGCCCGTATCAACCAGATGACTCTTGGGGCAGCACCCGATTTGGACCGCCGGGTCTCGCGGAGGCCTCGCTAGTCGGGGCGCCAATGGATCTGGCTGAGATGGTTGCGCCAGTCTGGATCGACGCCGGTGAGCATCGGGTCGAGCGCATCGAAGTCGGCATCTTCAGCGTCGAGTTGGTACCGACGCGTGCCGTCGGCCACGATCTGCATCGGCCAGATCTCGAACTGCACCTCGAGCTGGTTGAGGATGGTCTGCCCCCGGTCGGTCTCGGGGCGGAACGCGATCACGGCGGCCACCCGCGCGACTCTACTTTTTGGCGCAGACAGCCGCGCAGACCGCCGGGTAGCGCGCTAGGCGCGCGCAGCGGAGGGTTTGGCTCTGTGAAGCGGAGAACACGCGCCCCGGGGCTGGTTTGAGTGGCCGGAATCGAGCAAAGACGGCAGGATCAGCTCCGATCCTTCCGGAGCCTCTGCGATCGCGTTGGGTTTCGGCTCGAACCGCACCAGAAGAAGGTCGCGTCGGCGCTGCTCGGGCCTGAGCAGGAAAAGCTGATCACGCTGCCGCGCAAGAACGGCAAGAGCCGTCTGGTCGGTGCCTTCGCCGCCTGGCATTTGCTGAACACGCCTGAGGCTCAGGCGGTCGTGGTCGCGAACTCAAAGGAGCAGGGCGAGCTTGTGATCCACGGCGAGGGTGGCGAGATCCGCGAGAAGGACTCGCACGGCAACGAGTTCTCAAGCACTCGAACTTCGCGGGCGAGACCGTGGGCGTCGCAGAGGGCGGCCAGGGCATGAGCGGCAGTCGATGCCGCAGCCCCTGGCAGAGCGTTGAGAGCGGCCAGCGCCAGCTCGGCCTCCGCTGCCGATCTAAGCCCGTGCTAGGGAAGGGCGAGCAGGCCGGGCCGACCTCACCTGGGGTGCTTGTGCTGTTCCCCGCCTGGTGCGCCGGGGTCTTTGACGGCGTCCGCGGCGGCCTTCGCCTTGTCGGCAACGCTGCCCTTGCCTTTGGCGACGGAGGCCACCTCTTGGGCGTCCTTCTTCAGCGCGTCCGTGCCGCCTCGGTCATCCACGACCTTCTTGGCCCTTCGAAAGATTCTGTTCAGATCCACTGGCTCTCCCCCAACTCGACTGTGTTCGGTACGACGCTAGCGCGCGTCCGCGCCGCCGGTCTCGGCCGCGACGACTGTGATGGATCCTGGCGTACCGGGCGCGCCGTGTTCCGACGGGGTCACGGGCGGACCATCCGAAACGGTGCCACCGGGTGCATGATGGAGTCGTGGCCGAGCTTGCCCTGCACGACGCCGCCAAGGCCGTCGCCCACCCGTTACGGGCGGCCATCCTCGAACGGCTCTGCGACCGCGAGGCGTCTCCCGTCCAGTTGGCGAACGAGATGAAGGAATCTCTCCACGGCGTGAGCTACCACGTCCGCGCCCTGCACAAGCTCGGCGCTCTCGCGCTGGTACGGGAGCGGCAGGTACGCGGCGCCGTGGAGCACACCTACACCGCGACCGTGAAGATCAGTCTTAACCAGGAGCCGCTGTAGACGGCTACCTCCGCGCTGGCCTCCCGTGCTCAGGGTCGGGCTCCTGGCTGGTACCGGTTCCGGTCGGCCCCGGCGCGTCGGAATGCTCATCGGATGAGCCAAGTGGCGTATCGCCCGCGCCGCTGACTTCCTCTGGCACCCTTTCCGACACCTTCTCTGCCTCGGGTGGCTCCGCCGTCTCCGGAGTGTCGTCGTCCTCTCGGGGCTTCTTCTCGTCCATGCCCCCCGCCTACCCGCAGCATCCACGGATACGCCTTAGCTTCGGTCGGCTATCCAGCCTTCGAGCCCCTCGCCTCGCGGTCGAGCCGGTGCGCCTCGCAGAGAGCCGCGAGCGCCTGCGCGGCCGTTACAACCCCAGGCCCCGGAAGCACGTCGAAGAGCAGCCAGGCAGCTGCGAGCGACAGCCGCAACCAGCCGTAGAGGGATAGCGAGGGCAGCCTCAGCGGATGTATGCGCAGGCCACGCTCGGAGCTCGTGCGCGGTGGTAACCTCAGCTCGATCGAAGAAGCTCCCTAAGACCGGGAGGGTTGACTGTGCCCGGAAGCCGGTTTCCCTGGATTGTCGCGGGGGTGGCGCTCTTCGCATTTGGCGCCGTCGCCCTCTTGGAGTCGTCCGCGGATGCTCGGAGTTCCGGTACCTCCGGCGAACCTCAGCGCGCGCACCATCGCGGACACTGCGCGGATCGCCACCATCGCGGGCATCACCGTCGACACTCGCATCGGCGGAGGGACTCACACCGTCGCGGTCGCTGCCGGGGCAACCGGCAGCACTCGCCGCGCCCTGACTCGCGTCCGCCGATTGTTCCCCCCCAGACGCCTATCGTGGATGCCCGCCCGCCTTCCTTTCCCGGTTTGAGCGAGGCGATCACATGCACGGCCGGTCCGGGCCTACGCCCTCCGCGCTACACACTTCGCTGGAGCCCTGCGAACGACGACCGCACTCCCTCGAACGCGATCGTCTACGACGTCTACCAGGCCACGTCGCCGGGGGGGCAGGACTTCGAGACGCCGACGTACACCACCCCAGCAGGCGCCACGTCCTACACGACACCGGATCTCTCTCCCGAGGTCAGCTACTACTTCGTCGTTCGGGCGCGTGACCAAAACGGAAACCGCGACCCCAACCTGGCGGAGCGGCTGGGACGGGATCTCTGCGTCTAGGCGTTCGCCCCGAAGTTTTCGGACTTTGCGAGTTTCTACCCCCACGGCGCTTGACACCGGCCATGCGCACGGGCTAGGCAATCCGCGCGCCCGCGGGCGGATGTCCTCGGGTTCTGGGTCTGACTGGGCTGAAGGAGGTGCGCCATGTCTCACGGGATGCGGGTGGTTTCATGCGCCGCGGTCCTCGTGGCTTGCGCTGTCATTGGGCTGGCCGGTGCTGGCTCCGCCGTGGCGGCGGTCGACTGTTCGCAGCTCGCCAAGCGGGGGATCGCGAAGCAGACGAATTTGCATGCGTCGGCCCTCTTGGTCGCCTGCGGGCAAGCCGAGGGCGGCGTGCCCGCTACCGACGCCGCGCGCGGGCAGGCTCCCAGCGCCTTGGCCCTCGGCGGCTCGGACATCAACCTGATCACCGGCGGCGAGGTATTCCCCCAGGTGACTCAGAGCGAAAGCTTCGTCTGGGCCCACGGTGCCACGGTGGTCGTCAAGTACAACGACTCCAGAACGGCCCCGGACAACTACTCGGGCGTGTCTGTCTCCACGGATGGTGGTGCGACGTTCACGCGGCTGCTTCCCTCGCCCTTCGCGACGGGCCACGGGAACAACTTCGGGGATCCCACGGTCGTCTACGACGCCAAGCTGGGGAAATGGTTCGCCAGTGACCTCGCCACTGGTTGCGGCGGGCAGGGAATCGGCATCTGGGAGTCCACCGCGCCGGCGAGCAGTTGGACTCCCGGCGCGTGCGCCCACAGCGGATTCGGTGACGATCGACAGTCGATGTGGGTGGACAACAACGCCGCAAGCCCTCACTACGGGCGTATGTACATCTCCTGGAACGACTTTGACCGCGGCGGCGCGCTGGTCGTCACGTACTCGGACACCGGCACGACGTGGAGCGCGCCGGTGACGCTGAGCGGCAGCTTCATCCGTGACGTCCAGCTGACCGGGAGCCCCGGCGCGGACGGCGCGGTGTTCGTCGCCGCGATGGACGAGGGAGGCGGAGGATTTAACTCGCGCCAGAACCTCATCTACCGCTCAACCGACGGAGGGCTGACTTGGACCCAGGTCATCCTCGCCGCCCGCTTCGCGGCCGCGGGGGACAGTGCCTGTGACGACAACTCCTACTTCACGAAGATCGACCCGATCTGGCGGCATATGGGCTGGGGGCAGCCGGCGGCCGGGCCGGGCGGTGTCGTCGCCTACAACTACGCGGGCCACGGGGCGGGCACCGATCCCGCCGATATCTACTTCACGCGCTCGACGAACAACGGGTCCACATGGAGCACTCCCGTCAAGCTGAATACCGACAACTCCGGCAAGGCACAATGGATGCCCTCGCTGCTCATCACCCAGGGCGGGGTGGCGCTCGCGACCTGGTACGACCGTCGTAACACCACGGACGGCTTCAACTATGAACGCTTCGGTCGGATTTCCACCGACAACGGCGCCACATGGGGACCCGAGATGGCGATCAGCGACGTGCTGATCCCTCAGCCGGTCCAACCCGATCCGTTCGTGCAGGCCTGCTACGCGGGCGACTACAACTACATCACCGCCAACGGCGACACCGGCTACGACACCTGGACCGACGGGCGCGTAGCGATCAACGGACTCCCTCAACAGGACGTCTTCTTCGACAAGATCCCGCTATCGCAGAACAGGCCGACGACGAAGGATCAGTGCAAGAACGGCGGCTGGCGCACCTACGGGATCTTCAAGAACCAGGGCGACTGCGTCAGCTTCGTTGCGACTAAGGGCAAGAACCCGCCGGCCGGCCCCTAGCGCCGGCATAGCGCGGGATACAGGGTGGGCGATGTCGCAGGAGAACGTGGAGATCATTCGATGGGGCGAAGCGATAGCGGCGATCTCCGACGACGTAGTGACCACCGGAAAGTGACCGTTCGCTGAATGGGTGACGCGGGTCCCTACAGCGGAGTAGTCTCGGGTCAGTGCCGTTATGGCACCGTCTACGCCCGGGAACGGCACGCGGCCAGAGTGTCATTGCGCTGGCCGTCTATGCGGTGTTGTCACTCGCCTTGGTCGGGCGTCATGCGGTAGCGGACCCGGCGCACACCTGCGCTTGCCTGGGGCGCGGCGACCCCGGCCTCTTCATGTGGGCGCTCCAGTGGTGGCCGCACGCGATCGCCAACGCAGCCAATCCGTTCTTCACGAGCACGATCTGGTACCCGGCCGAGATCAACCTCCCGGCGACGACGAGCGTCCCCGCGCTCAGTCTCGCCTTGTGGCCAGTGACCGAGACCGGTGGGGTGGTCGTCTCCTACAACCTCGCGACCCTGCTGTCGCCGGTCCTGGGCGCCTGGTTCGGGTACCGGCTCTGCCGCTACATAACCGGTGCGTGGCTTCCCTCGCTGATCGGCGGCTACGTGTACGGCTTCTCCTCGTACGAACTGGGGCAGATGCTCGGGCATCTGCACCTCGTGCCGGTGTTCCTGCTGCCGGCCGCGGTGCAGCTGGTGCTCCTGCGCATGGACGAGGCGATCGGCGTGCGCCGCTTCGTGGTCCTGATGGCCGCGGTCTTCGCGCTCCAGGTCCTGATCTCGACGGAGGTGCTCTTCGCCGGTCTGATCTTCGGCTTCACGGCGCTGCTGGTGGCGCTCTGGCTGGTGCCGGCTCGTCGCAACGCCATCCGGGCGACGGTGCCGCAGCTGTTCGTGGCCGGGGGTGTGGCTGCGCTCGTGCTGAGCCCGTTCCTCTACGAGGCGGTCCGCGGCCTGGGGGCCCCGCCCTCGCTCGACTGGCACGCGACCGCGAGGGTGTACTCGGCCGATCCGCTCAATTACGTCGTGCCCACACCGATCACGTGGCTTGGCGGTGGCTGGGCGGAGTCGCTGGCGGTGAAGTTCAACACCGGCGCCTACTCGGAGGGCGGGGCCTACATCGGGCTCCCGCTGCTGGCGCTCGCGGGCTGGTTTCTGATTCGGACCTGGGAGCGGCGGACGTCCCGCGTTTCGCTGGTGGTCATCGCACTCATCTTCGTCGCTTCGTTGGGTGCCCATCTCCACATCGCCGAGCCGCCAGCTCAGGCCGATCTCGACTACCACCCGAAGATCAGGCTCCCGTGGGAGGCCTTCTCGCACCTCCCGGTGTTCGACCACCTCCTCCCGGATCGATTCGCCCTGTTCATCTCGCTGATCGTCGGCGTGCTGGTGGCCCAGGCGCTCGCGCTGCCGGCAACGGGGCGTCCGTGGGGGCGCTGGTTGGTAGCGAGCGTGGGAGTCGTGGCGCTCCTGCCCACGTTCAGCGGCTCGTACTGGAGCGGCAAGGTCACCGCGACGCCGTTCTTCGACCAAGGGACGTACAAGCGTTACATCAAACGGGACGAGATCGTGTTGGCGTTCCCGCTGCAATCCGGCGACAGCATGGTCTGGCAGGCGAACTCGGATTGGTATTTCCGGATGGCGTCGGGCTATATCTCCGCCGAGATCCCGCCGGAGTTCTGGCAGGACCCGGTGGCGCACAACCTGCTCGGCCCCGACGGGAGCGGCCCCATCCCTCGGGAGCACCTCCTCGCGGCATTCCGAGACTTCCTCGACCGCCACCACGTCGGCGCCGTCGTGTTCCAACCCGAGCCTGGAGCATGGTGGGAGGACGTGCTCGACCAGCTGCACTTCCCCAAGGAGCGCATCGGCGGCGTTGTGCTCTACCGCGTGCGGTGAGCGCCGTGTGACCAGGGCTACCCCGGCGGTCTTCCTTCGTGAGGATCAGCCCGCCTTCGAAGCCGTGGGACTGTCGGAGTAGCCGGCGCTCAGGGGCGAGGAGCTGGGGGCCGAGCGCGGAGAGAGCCGCCCCGACGAACGGTCAGTGCGGCCCTCCTCCTTGGGGGAACTGCTTCCTCCCTTATAGGGATACCCGGAGCATGGGTATCGAATGCTCCCGCGCCCCTCAGCGAGAGTCTCTCGTTTTGGCGCCCAGATCGGAGTACGCTTGTGGAACTGGCCCTGCGGCCACCAATCCCGGCCCCCAGAGAGCAAGGACAGCCCGAAGCGCGAGCACCGCGCCCAGGCCACAGACTCAGAGGCGCACGGGATTCCTGCGGGGCCAGTCTTTTCGTTCAGGACTGCTCTACGCGGCGACCGGTACGGGCGTCGACACCTCGCTCCACTTCTAGATCGCGCTTCAACGGGCCGCCTCATTCCTTGATAGCCAGCCCGGACACCCCGTGCGTCCCGAACCTACGACTTCGGACCACACTGAGAGCCGCATAGCAAAGCCAACGGCCGCAGGCTGCGGCTGCTCTACTAAGCGGACTCCAACGAAAGCGTGGCCGAATGTGTCCCGAGACCGGCAATGGACGCCCACGGTATGAGCTCGTCGTCTGGTGCGACGATTGCACCCACGGCCGCCACGACCCGAAAGGTTGCCTCGGCCGTCGCGGCCGACGCATCGGGGTGTGCGACACCCTGGACCAAGCCAAGCGTGCGGGATCGGCGGAGATCCTCGGACACCTCCACTGGGAGTTCACAGTCCGCGACGGAGCTACGGGGGCGATCGCCTACAACAGCAGCGACGCGAATTTTTGAGGAGGCCGAGCGGAGACCCCGCTGCAGTGGGCTGCGCGCGCCACCGGTTGTCGACGGTTTTTCCTGGCGGACGTGCGCAGCACGTACGCAACGGCGCTGTCAAGCCCCGTCCCCGGCTATCAAGTTGTCGACCTAAGCGCCGCGCATAGAACGGGGCGATCTCTCTGCCCTTCGGCGCTCAGCGCCCCGCTTGCGCTTTGGACGACAAGCAGGAGCGCGGCTGCTGGCCTGGCGCGGGTAGACCGCCCCGTCACATCTATCCAAACAGATCCATGCCGTTTGTTGCCGATCAGCATTGGAACCCCAGGCGCTCGCGCTCCCAATCCGTTAGAAGTTCATGCTCAAGCAGATAGGCAACCGCCGCGTCGAAGTCAGGCTGCTGCTCGAAGCCCCGATCAAAAACCCACCACGCCCAGGGCCGCTCCGCTGGCCTGCCGCGTCGGCGCTCGCACTGCTCCGTCAACTCACGCCGATAGACACCCCAGCCGCGGCGCAGCTGTGCCTCGGTGTAGGTGCCGTCGCAGCCGCCGTTATGGCCGAGCAGCAACACCATCTGCAAACCGAATACGTCCTGCCGTGACCTCTCCAGGTCAGCGGGCATCAAGGATCCACGACATCACGTCGACCTCGCCGCCCTCGCGAAGCTCCTTCGCCAACGCGCACGCGGCCTGCTGTTTCCCGTCCCGCGCAAGCCGCGTCAGGATCGCCAACGTCTCCGCCCGCGACGCCACGTCCGGCTCCTTCGCTGGCTCATGAAGCAGCCGGCGCATATAGACCGCCCGTGGAAGCGCCCCGCGATGCTCATCAAGCACCGCGACCTCATCATCGTCCAAGCGCACCATCACCTCGTGGGTCCGGTTACTCATCCGCCTCTCCCAGCCGCTCCATGGAGCCCTTGGTTACTCATCCCGCTTTTCGCGGTTCCTGTGCAGCGACTCACATGGCGGTCGTTGGGGGCAGAGGGTTGGGTGGTGGACCCTCCCCCTGGGGGGCTTAAGCCTTGACTCGCCCCGCCCGCGGGTGTAGGCCACGCAGTACATAGGGCAGTGGAGTCGGCGCGAAGGGGTGCTCGATGAAGGGATTGCTGTCGGTTCTCGTGGCGGGGGCGTTTTGTTGTGTTCCGGCGCTCGCGGCAGCTCAGACACCCGACCAGGACTTCGTCGCCGGAACCTCGCGGTTCGGTGACCCGCAATTCGGCGTTACGGCCTCTATCGACGCTCACAGCGGCCCGAGTGGTGAAGACGCAACCGGCACCGCGACCTTCGGGGCGAGGCAGACGTTCTTCGGAGGTCCGGTCACATGTCTCACCGTGACCGGCAACAGAGCGGTCATCGGAGGCGACTCCGCGTTCGTCGGCCCCGCTGGGTACCTCTTCGTGGTCGTGGACAACTCGGCGACGGGAGTGCCGGACTTCTTCGGCCTGCTCTTCCCACCGCCCGCTGAGGCGCCAACGACCTGCCCCTCGGACCTGGACGTGCCTCTTCAGCCGGCTTCGTCGGGCGACCTCATCGTGCACGATGCGCAGCCCTTCCCGACCTCGAAGGGCCAGTGCAAGAACGGCGGCTGGCAAACGTTCGGTGTCTTCAAGAACCAGGGCGACTGCGTCAGCTTCGTAGCGACCGGAGGCAAGAACCAGCCGAAGACCGGCTAGTCCGGAGGGTCCTTTTCCAACAGGCCGAGCGTCGTCAATGTGTGTTCGTCGCTGAAGTACGACTGCGCAGCAGAAACCTTGCCATCCCGCACCGATGTGACGAGCGCCCACGGCGGCCCGATGCGCTCGCGCACGAACAGCACTCCGAGGGCAACGACCAAGCCACCCTCCAGCGGGCGGATGGTGTCGCACCGAACGCGGAGGTCGGGCGAAAGGCGGCCGATCCACCGCCGCAGGCCGTCGTGGCCGATGTACGTCCCGCCCCCGCCGCCCAGTGACAGAGGCCGACAGAGGATCTCTTCGTGGGCCACCGCCAGCAGGGCGTCGATGTCGCGATCGTTGACCGCGTCGACCCAGCGCCGAATCAGGTCCAGCGAGCTGTCGGTCGAATCCATCGTGCTCGGCTCGCGGATACCCCGGCGTCGCTATCGCGAATCGGGAGCGACACCCTCCCCGCGATACAGGTCGCCGCCGCGAGATACTGGGCGGGCGATGTCGCAGGAGAACGTGGAGATGGTGCGCGCTGGCTATGACGCCTTCAATCGCGGCGAACCGCGACATGGTGTTCGACATTGGAGAAGACGCGCCCGCTTGGCTGCTGCGTGGGGCCATTCCACTAACGGCTGAGACAACGAGGACCCTCCGCCGGTGGGAAGCGAACTTCACAGCGATGGTTGCCTCACGCGAACGCGAGGTCGCGCCATTCGAGGAGTTGTCGCGAAGGGAGGGCGAACGATGAAGGGCAGCATCATCAAGCGCGGGGCGAGCTACAGCGTCGTCGTCGAACTCGACCGCGACCCTGTCACGGGAAAGCGTCGGCGCGAATGGCACTCCGGTTACCTGACGAAGCGCGACGCAGAGACTGCGCGGGTCGAGATCCTGGGACGGATGCAGCGCGGCGAGCATGTCGCACCGTCCAAGCTCACACTCGACGCCTATCTGCTCGAGGTATGGCTACCGGCGATCGCCGCGAGCGTGCGATCTTCCACCCTCGCGCGCTACCGCCTCGATGTGAACACGCTCGAGCGCGAGCTCGGCAGCGTCCCGTTGCAGGGGCTCACGGGCCAGCACCTAGATGGGCTTTACGCCCAGCTGCTGACTGACGGGCGGGCGCCCGCCTCGGTCCGACACCTTCACGTGGTCGTGCGACGGGCACTCCGTGACGCCCTGCGCAACGGACTGGTGCTGCGGAACGCCGCCGACGCGGCCACCCCACCCCGCGTCGCAACTCCCGCGCCGGCCACTTGGTCGACCTCGCAGTTGCGCACGTTTCTCGGGTCGGTCCGAAGCGACCGGCTGCTCGCTGCATGGCTGCTGCTCTCCAACAGCGGCCTGCGTCGCGGGGAACTCCTCGGCCTTGCGTGGGGCGAACTCGATCTCGACGCGGGCACCCTCCAGGTAGTCCGCTCGCTCGTGTCGGTGCGCAACACCCTCTCGTTCTCGGAGCCGAAGACCCGTCGAGGCCGGCGCACGATCCGCCTCGACCCCGGAACGATCGCGGAGCTGCGAGGCCACCGTGCCCGCCAGGCTGAGGAACGACTCGCCCTCGGACTCGGCAAACCCGGCCGGAGCGACCTCGTCTTCACCGACACTCTCAGCGAGCCGATCAAGCCCGACTCGTTCTCACAGTTCTTCGACCGGCGCGTGGCGAAGCTCGGGCTCCCGAAGATCAGACTTCACGGACTCCGCCACACACACGCGACGCTCCTGCTCGCTTCCGGGGCGAACGTCAAGACGGTGTCTTCGCGTCTCGGCCACGCTTCGGTCGCATTCACGCTCGATACCTATGCCGGAGCCCTGCCGGAACTCGAGGAGCAGGCAGCCACAGCTGCGGCGGTCGGGCTCGACTGACTGCAACCCGATCTGCAACCCAACGGCCGATAACCGGACCGTAGGGAATGACACGAGCCCCTCGTCGCCTACTCGCGTTTCCGCTCTGGACAGCCCACAACGCCCTAGGACGACATGGTCCGTCACGACCGGGGCGGGATTATGAGTCCGCTGCTCTGACCGCTGAGCTACCGGCCCTGGTGAGTGCGAAGCCGCTATTCCGAGAGCCCCACCGCTTCGAAGGCCTCGGAACGCTCCGTGAACTGGTCCATGCGCACGATCTTGGCGTCGCGGAGCGTGTAGATGTCGTAGAAGAGGGCGTCGATCTCGACCCCGCTTCCGCGACCGCGTCCTCGCAGGCGGACCGTCACGACGACGCGGTCGCCCATGTCCACGAACTCCTCGGGCATCACCTTGTAGTCGTCCCACTCAGCTTTCCAATGCGCCAGGCTCGCCCGGACCTCGTCGTGTCCTTGGGTGGGCAGTTCCTCGATCGGGTTCCAGACGATGCCGGGATCGGCGTACGTCAGCGCCTCGTCGACGTCGACGACGTTCAAGAACCTGCGCACGATTTCCACGTACTCCTGCGACATCGCCCGCCCAGTATCGCGCCTTAGTCGTTCAGGGCCTTCTTGATCGCGGCCTCCAGCTCGTCGGCGCTGAAGGCGCCCTCGATCGCGGGCGGCGATCTTGCCCTGCTTGTCGATCGTGAACAGCCACGGCTCGGACGGGAGGTGGAACGCGGCCACCTGCGGGCGGACGCCCTTGGCCACCTCGTTGTCGTTGTAGATCTCCATGTGGATGAAGTCGGCCTGGTCGCGGTACTTCGCCTGGAGCTGCAGCGGCGATGTCCACGACCGGGCCGCACACGCGGCTCTGGCACAGCAGCGGCGTGGCGAACACGAGCACCATCGGCTTCTTGCCGAGCGCGTCGGCGAAGTCGACCTCGTGCAGCTCGTCGTGCGGGCGGTTCGCGGGTGTCGATCGAGGAGAGGTTGCCGGCCGCGTCCGCCTCGGTCGGCGTGTGGATCGCGGGCGGGCTCTCACCCACCGCCGGCACGGGGTCGTCCTTCTTCGAGCACCACGACCAGCTGCGGGCGTCGCCGAGGTCGCCGCCACGAGGCGGTCGTCGAGCCTCGCCATGCCCAGCACCTCGTACTTGCCGGGCTTCTTGAACGGCACCTCCGCGACGTACAAGGTCTTTGCCGCGTCCGGGTCGTTCTTGCGCGGTCTCGCTCTGGAACGCCGGCTTCACCGCGAGCGACTGGTAGTGCGCGACGAACGGCCCCTGCGCCGGGCCGCCGCCCGCGGGCGCGATGTAGACCGCTGCGGTGGCGTCGGCGATCTGCGCGCGTGGCCGTCGTGAACAACCCGAATCCGAGGCGGTTCTTGCCGGCCACGAAGAGCGAGCCCGTCGGCGCGAGCACCGGCCCGCCCGGCGGCAGGGAGCTGGCGCAGCTCGGCGAGCGTCTTCCCCTTGGCGCTCGGGAACTGGTCCGGCCGCGCCTCGGGCGGCGCCTGGCTGGACTGGTCGTCGTTACTGCCGCCCCCGCAGCCGCCGGCCACGAGCGCGCAGGCGAGCAGAACGGCAGCGATGGGGCGTCGGCTGCTCACGTGGCGGCGAAGACTAGAAGACGCTCGAGCGGTCCGCACGCCCACCGCGGGCATCCTTAATCCTCGGTTCGCATAGATTTCCGCGCCATGGCATCGCGCGCTGCACTGATCACAGGCGGCTCGAGCGGCATCGGGCTCGCGATCGCCCGTGCCCTCGGGCAGGACGACTACGCGGTCACCATCTCCGCGCGGCGGCCGGACAAGCTCGAGGCCGCGGCGCAGCAGCTGCGCGACGAGGGCATCGACGTGGAGGCGATCGCCGGCCAACATGGCCGACGAGGAGGACATCAAGCGGCTGGTCGCCGCCGCACCGCGAGCGCTGCGGCCGACTCGACGTGCTGATCAACAACGCGGGCATCGGGATCGGCTCGGCGGTCGCCGACATGCCCACGAAGAAGCTCGACCTCCAGCTCGACGTGAACCTGCGCGGGGTCTATCTGGTGGCCCGCGAGGCGATCCCGCTGCTCAAGGAGGCCGGCGCCGAGCACGGCAAGGCGCTGATGGTCAACACCGCCTCGATCGCCGGCAAGCACGGCCAGGGCTGGCTGTCGGCCTACTCGGCGACGAAGTTCGGCGTGGTCGGGCTTGAGCCAGGGGCTGCACAAGGAGCTGTCGCAGCGACGGCATCCAGGTGACCGCCCTGTGCCCGGGGTTCGTGGCGACCGACATGACCGACTGGGTCGAGGGTCAGGTGCCCAAGGAGGAGATGATCCAGCCCGAGGACATCGCCGAGGCGTCCGCTACCTACTGCGCACTTCGCGCAACTGCATCGTGCCGGAGCTCCAGTTCATCCGGCCCGGGCGACAGCGAGGTCTAGCTCCACCAGCGCGCGCTCGTAGTCGTCGAGGCGCCGGAACGGACGCAGCCAGGCCCAGCCGACCGGGTAGCTCGGCTGCGGCTGCGGGGCACATCGTGGAGCGACGGCACCGCCTCGAGGCGATGCTCGCCTCCAGCATCGCCCGCAGCGTGGTGAGCTCGCGCTCGGTGGCCGGCCGCGGACGGCGCGGCGCGCCGGTGTAGCGGTCCCAGGCACGAGCGAAGCTGGCCAGGCTCGTGCGGCCGCCGTTGCGATGGGCGGCGAGCATCGGGCAGACGCCGCCCTGGCGGTCCGTGTAGGCGCCGACGATGATGCGGCTCGTCGCGATTCCGTCGAGCATCGCCTCGGCGCGTGCGCAGCGGCAGGCAGTCGATCGGCGAGTGCGCAGGTCGCGGGCTGGGCGTCGGCGTCTCATCGGTGACCGCCGTAGGATGCGCCTCGCCGGCCCGACTCGCACAACCGGCGAAAGGAGACTTGCATGCGCCTCGGCCTGATGCTGGGCTACTGGGGGCTCGGCCTGACGGCCGAGGATCAGCGCGCGCTGGTGCTGGAGGCAGAGGCCGCCGGGCTTCGACTCCGTCTGGACCGCCGAGGCCTACGGCTCGGACGCCGCCACGCCGCTGGCCTGGTTCGCCGCCCAGACCGAGCGCATCAAGCTCGGCGCCGCGATCCTGCAGATCCCCGGGCGCTCGCCGGCGATGACCGCGATGACCGCCGTCACGATCGACCACCTCTCGAACGGGCGCTTCCTGCTCGGGCTCGGGCACGTCCGGGCCGCAGGTCGCCGAGGGCTGGCACGGGCAGCGCTTCGGCAAGCAGCTGGCCCGAACGCAGGAGTACGTGGAGATCGTGCGCAAGGCGCTGGCGCGCGAGCGGCTCACCTACGAGGGCGAGACCTACACGCTGCCGCTGCCCGACGGGCCCGGGCAAGGCGCTGAAGCTGATGATCGCGCCGGTGCAGGAGCGGATCCCGATCTACATCGCGGCGATCGGGCCGAAGAACACGCAGCTCGTGGGCGAGATCGCCGACGGCTGGCTGCCGGTCTTCTTCTCGCCCGAGCACGTGGACGCTCTCGCGCTCGCTGCTCGACGAGGGCGCCGCGCGGTCCGGGCGCTCGCTCGACGACGGGTTCGACATCGCCCCCACCGTCCAGGTCGTCGATCGACGACGACCTCGACCGCGCGCGCGACGTGATGCGGCCGTTCGTCGCCCTCTACGTGGGCGGGATGGGCTCGCGCGAGAAGAACTTCTACAACGCGCTGGTGCGCCGCTACGGGTTCGAGGACGCGGCGCAGGAGATCCAGGACCTCTACCTCGACGGCAAGAAGGAGGAGGCCGCCGCCGCGATCCCGCCCGAGCTGATCGACCTGGTCACGATCTGCGGGCCGCGCGACCGGGTGAAGGAGCGGCTCGACGTGTACCGCGAGGCGGGCGTCGGCACGCTCGATCATCTCCCCGATGGCGTTCGACGCGGAGCAGCGCAAGCGGACGATCCGCGAGCTCGCGGAGATGCTCTGAGCGGTTAGCCGCCGGCGCATCCTGCTCGCCGCGTTCGGCGATCCCGGGCACGCGTTCCCGGCGATCGCGCTGGGACGCGAGCTGGTCGGCGCGCGGCCACGAGGTGACGCTGGAGACCTGGGCGAAGTGGCGCCGAGCATGCCGAGCGCGAGGGGATGCGCTTCGCGGCGGCGCCGGAGTACCAGGTGTTCCCGACCGAGGGGCAGGCGCTGAAGCCCTACGTGGCGGCGGTGCGGGCGTCGGCGGAGACGCGCGAGCTGATCCGGTCGGTCGACCCGGACGTGGTGGTGGCCGACATCCTGACCGTCGCGGCCGCGCTGGCGGCCGAGCTCGAGGAACGGCCCTGGGCGACGCTCGTGCCGCACGTCCTGCCGATGGGCGAGCCGGGCTTCCCGGTCTACGCGGTGGGTGCCGTGCTATCCGCGCACGTCGGTCGGCGCGCGGCTGTGGCGCGCGCGCGGCCGCTGCTGATGCGCGGGCGAGCAGCAGGGGCGCGCGGAGCTGAACGAGACGCGCGCGCGCGTCGGCCTGCCGCCGCTGGAGTACGTGCACGGCGGGATCTCGCGAGCGCCTGGCGCTGGTGGCGACCCTCCCCCAGCTCGAGTACCCGCGCGCAGCGACCCGCCGCCCTGGCTGCGGGTGACCGGGCCGCTGCTGTGGGAGCAGCCCTTCGGCGAGGTGGAGCTGCCGCCCGGGAGACGAGCCGCTGATCCTGGTGGCGCCGAGCACGTCGCAGGACCCGAAGCACCGGCTGCTGCGAGCGGCGCTGGACGGGCTGGCGGACGAGCCGGTGCGGGTGCTGGCGACGACCAACCGGCGCGACGCCCGCTCGAGCCGATCGACGTGCCGGCGCAACGCCCGGCTGGTCGACTGGCTCTCCTACGCGCGCACGATGCCCCGCTGCGCCGCGGTGGTCTGCCACGCGGGCCACGGGACGGTGGCGCGGGCGCTGGCAAGCGGGACGCCGGTGGTGGCCTGCCCCGCACGCGGGCGACATGGCCGAGAACGCGGCCCGGATGAGCTGGGCCGGCCTGGGCGTCTCGCTGCCGCGCCGCTTCCACACGCCGCGCGGCGTGCGCCTGGCGGTGCGCCGGCTGCTGGCCGACCGGCGCTACGCGGAGCGAGCGGCGAGCGTGCGGGACTGGTGCGAGAGCCACGACGGCGCGGCGGCCGCGGCGGACGAGCTGGAGGCGTTCGCGGCGAGCGGCGCCCCAAGAGGCTCCCCGGGGTGGATTCGAACCACCAAGAACTGATTAACAGTCAGTCATGTTGCCGTTACATCACCGGGGAACGGCGGTCCGAGGATAGCGGCCCCGGGACGGCTTGGATCAGGCCTCGTCGGCCGTTCCCGCGAGGCGGTCCGCCCCGCCCGAGGACTTCAGCATCGCCAGCGTCTTCGACTCGATCTGGCGCACGCGCTCGCGGGTCACTCCGACCTCGTGGCCGATGTCCTCGAGCGTCATCGGGCCCTTGTCGCCCAGGCCGTAGCGCAGCTCGATCACCCGGCGCTCGCGCCAGGGCAGCGAGTCCAGCACCTGCTGGAGGTCGGCGTCGCGGATCCGGTTCGCCACGACCTCGAGCGGGCGGTCGCCGACGTCGTCGGAGATGAAGTCGCCCAGCGAGGCGTCGCCCTCCTCGCCGCCGCCGACGGGCGCCTCCAGCGACACCGGCTCCTGCCCGAGCTTGAGGATCTCCTCGACCTTCTTCGGCGTCATCTCGACCAGCACCGCGATCTCCTCGGACGTGGGCTCGCGGTTGTGCTGCTGCATCAGCGATCGCTTCGCGCGCGCCACCCGGTTCATCCGCTCGACCATGTGCACCGGGATCCGGATCGTGCGCGACTGGTCGGCCAGCGCGCGCGTGATCGCCTGGCGGATCCACCAGGTCGCGTAGGTCGAGAACTTGAAGCCGCGCCGCCAGTCGAACTTCTCGACCGCGCGGATCAGGCCCGAGGTTGCCCTCCTGGATCAGGTCGAGCAGCGTCAGCCCGCGGCCCGTGTAGCGCTTGGCGATCGACACGACCAGGCGCAGGTTCGCCTCGATCAGCGCGTTCTTGGCCGACATGTCGTTCTGCTCGATGCGCTTGGCCAGGCGGACCTCGTCCTCGCGCGTGAGCAGCGGCACGCGGCCGATCGAGCGCAGGTAGAGGCGCACCGCGTCCTCGGCGCCCTGCTCGGGCGGCGCCGCCGGCACGCCGGCGGTGACGACACCGCCGACGTCGATCGAGGTCGGGGCTCCTCGACTTCCTCCTCGACGTCCGGGGCGTCGAAGCCGTCGAGCTCTCCGTCGTCAGCGCTCACGCGGTCTGTCCCATGACCTCGTCCAGCTCGCCTCGCACGCGCTGCTCGGCCGCGGCCAGCTCGCGTGTGCACGAGCGTGGTTGCCCTCCTGGGTGGCGCGGCGGATCTCGCGCTCGATGCGGCGCCCCTCGAGCTGGAGGATGCTCATGCGCAGGACCTGACTCCGGCTTGGCGGGCTGCTCCTGCGCGGCGTGGACCACGTCGCTGACGAGCGCTCCCAAGGCCGGGTCGTCCTCCGGGAGACCGGCGAGCGGGTCGTCGAAGCGGACGACCAGGTGAGCTCGCGCGTGCAGCATCGTCGCGGACGAGAACTGCTCGTCGGTCGGCAGCGCCAGGTAGCGCTCGACCGAGCTCGCCGCTCGCCAGGCAGAGAGTCAGGAACTCACGCTCCGCGCGGAACGCGACCTCGCCCGCCGAGGCGCCGGCCGGGAGCGCGGACGCGAGCGAGCGGCGCACGCGGGACGCGGCTCGCTGGTGCGCACGTACTCCGCGGGCACGTCGAGACGATCCGCCACCTCGCGGACCAGTTCGTCACGCATCGCCGTCCGTTCGGGTGTGGCAGCGATCAAGCCGCGTGCCTCCTCTAGAGCTCTGTCCCTACCGGTGGGCGTACCGAGATCTGCATCGGCAAGAACCCGGCGAACCTGAAACTGGATCATTGCGAGCGCGCCGTCCAGCAGCTTCGCAAATGCCTCGGCACCTCCCGCCGCGAGGAGATCGGCCGGATCGGTCCCCTCCGGCATCTCGACCGCGCGCAGCTCCACCCCGCGGTCCTGAGCCACGCGCGCGGCGCGCAGCATCGCCTCCTGGCCGGAGCGGTCGGCGTCGAGCGCGAGCACGACCAGCGTCGCAGCGCGGCCCAGCTCGGCCATCTGCTCGGCCGTCAGCGCGGTGCCCATGATGGCCACGGACTCGCGGATCCCTGCCTGGTGCAGCGCCAGCACGTCGGTGTAACCCTCCACCACGACGATCCGTCCGCCTCTGGGCGGCGTGTGCTCGGGCGAGATCGATCCCGAACAGCTGACGGCCCTTGTGGTAGATCTCGTTCTCCGAGGTGTTCAGGTACTTCGGCCCGCGCCCTTCCGCCATCGCCCGCGCGCCGAAGCCGAGCACCCGTCCGCGCGCATCGCGCCAGCGGGAACATGATCCGGCCCGCGGAAGCGGTCGTACAGGCCGCCGCTCTCGCGGCCGCGCTGGGCCAGTCCGGCCGCCACCAGCTCCGGCGGGCCGAAGCCGTCGCGCTGGGCGCCCACCAGCACCCGGTCCCAGGCGCTCGGCGCGTAGCCGACCCGGAACTCGCGCAGCACCTCCTCCCCCAGCCCGCGGCTGGTCAGGTACTCGCGCGCCGCGCGCGGCCTCCTGCGACTCCCACAGAAACGTCGCGTAGAAGCTCGCCGTGCGGTCGAGCAGCTTCAGCAGCCGCTCCTTGCGACGCCGGCGCTCCTCCGCCTGCGGGTCCTCGTTCTCCAGCTCCAGCTGCACCCCGTAGCGGTCGGCCAGCAGCTCGACCGCCTCGCGGAAGTCGAGCCCCTCGGTCTGCTCGACGAAGCCGAACGCGTCGCCCTTGGCCTGGCAGCCGAAGCAGTAGAAGAGCTTCTCCTCGGCGTTGACCGAGAACGACGGCGTGCGCTCGTCGTGGAACGGGCACAGCCCGGTCCAGCGCGAGCCGACCCGGCGCAGGTCGGTCTTGGTGCCGACGAGGTCGACCATGTCGACCGCGTCGCGCAGCCGGTCGATCGAGTCGCGGGTGAACAGCGCCATCCTCAGAACCCCTGCGGCAGCGACAGGTCCGCGAACGAGCGGATCGCGAAGCGGTCGGTCATCCCGGCCAGCCAGTCGACCACGCGCTGCTCGTCGGAGGCGTCCGGGGTCAGCGCAGGCGGCGGCTGCTCCACGTAGTGGTCGAACAGCGCGCGCAGCATGCGCTCGATGCGCGGCTTCTGCCGCTGCGCCTCGGGGCCGAGGTAGACCTGCGCGAACATGAACTCCCGCAGACGAAGCATCGCGCCGCCGACTTCCTCCCCCTGCACGATGTCGCCGGCCTCCTCGGAGCGGTCGCAGCAGGTCGACGACGAGCGTCTCGATCCGCTCCGACCCGGTCGACCCGAGCAGCTCGATCTCCGCGCGCGGGAGCTCGCTCGAAGTCGAGCACGCCGGCGCGGATCGCGTCGTCGATGTCGTGGTTGATGTAGGCGATCCGGTCGACCAGCCGCAGGATCCGCCCCTCCAGCGTCTCCGGCGCGCTCCGGCCCGGTGTGGTGCAGGATCCCGTCGCGCACCTGCTCGGTCAGGTTGATCCGCTCGATCTCGTCGACCATGCGCAGCGAGTGCTCGTTGTGGCGGAAGGCGTGGCCCCAGCGCTCGCGCACGCACTCGTCGAGCACCTCCTCGCCGACGTGGCCGAAGGGCGGATGGCCGAGGTCGTGCCCGAGCCCGATCGCCTCGGTCAGGTCCTCGTTGAGGCCCAGCGCCCGCGCCACGGTGCGGGCGATGCCGCAGGTCTCGAGCGTGTGGGTGAGCCGCGTGCGGTAGTGGTCGCCCTCGGGCGCGATGAACACCTGCGTCTTGTGCTTGAGCCGCCGGAAGGCCTTCGAGTGCACGATCCGGTCGCGGTCGCGCTGGAACGGGGTGCGGTGGTCCGAGTCCGGCTCCTCGCGCAGCCGCCTCGGCGGGGTAGGAGGGCGTGGCGAGCGCGGAGTGGCGTGCCTCCTCGGCACGCTCGATCCGCTCGCGAAACGAGATGCGCGTGCCAGCTTGGTCATCGGCGGCCAGCCGATTCTCGCAGGCGAGCGCCGTCAGCCGAGCGCGGCCTGTGCCGCCGCCACCCGCGCGATCGGCACGCGGTAGGGCGAGCAGCTCACGTAGTCGAGCCCGGCCAGCTGGAAGAAGCGCGATCGAGTCGGGGTCGCCGCCGTGCTCGCCGCAGATGCCGAGCTTGAGCTCCGGGCTGGCCTCGCGGCCCACCCAGGCGGCCAGCCGCACGAGCCAGCCGACGCCGGGCTTGTCGATCGTCTCGAACGGGCTGCGGTCGAGCACCTTGCGCTCGATGTAGCGGGTGAGGAAGCTGCCCTCGACGTCGTCGCGCGAGAAGCCGAGCGCGGTCTGGGTGAGGTCGTTGGTGCCGAACGAGAAGAAGTCGGCGTGCTCGGCGATCCGATCCGCCACGAAGCACGCCCGCGGCAGCTCGATCATCGTGCCGATCAGCAGGTCGAGCCCCTCGCCGCCCTCCTCCTCCACGACCCGCTCGACCAGCTCGCGCATCAGCTCGAGCTCCTTCTCGTAGGCGACCAGCGGGATCATGATCTCGACCTCGCGGCGGCTCGCGCGACCGCCAGCGCCGCGCGCACGATCGCCCGCACCTGCATCTCGTAGACCTCGGGGTGCAGCACGCCGAGCCGCACGCCGCGCGTGCCGAGCATCGGGTTGGTCTCCGACAGCGAGTGGATGCGATCGAGCGTGTGCTCGAGCTCCTCGAGGTCGTCCGACTCCTCGATGCGGGCGCGCTCGACCTCCTGCGCGACGTCCTCGGCGGTGCGGGAGGAACTCGTGCAGCGGCGGGTCGAGCAGCCGGATCGTCACCGGCAGGCCGCTCATCTCGTCGAACAGCCCCTCGAAGTCCTCCTGCTGGAGCGGGAGCAGCGCGTCGAGCGCCCTGCGGCGGTCCTCCTCGGACTCGGCCATGATCATCGCCCGCATCTTGGGCTGGCGGTCGGCGGCCATGAACATGTGCTCGGTCCGGCACAGCCCGATCCCCTCGGCGCCGAACTCGCGCGCCTTGGCGGCGTCCTCGGGCGTGTCGGCGTTGGCGCGCACGCCGAGCGTCGCGCAGCTCGTCGGCCCAGCCCAGCACGGTCTCGAAGTGCTCCGTCACCTCGGGCTCCTCGAGCGGCACGTCGTCGGCCGTGACGATGCCGGCCGAGCCGTCGATCGCGATCATGTCGCCCTCGCTCGAGCTCGGTCTCCGTCCACGCTGACGCGTCTTGGCCTTCAGGTCGATCTCCAGCGCGGCCGCGCCCGACGACGCACGGCTTGCCCATCCCGCGCGCGACCAGCGCGGCGTGGCTCGCCTTGCCGCCCTCGGCGGTGAGGATGCCCTTGGCGGCGTGGAAGCCGGCCACGTCGTCGGCCTCGGTGAACGGGCGCACGAGGATCACGTCGCGCCCCTCCTCGGCCGCGGCGACCGCATCGGCGGCGGTGAACACGATCGCGCCCTTGGCGGCGCCCGGCGACGCCGGCACGCCCTCCGCCAGCACCTCGAAGTCGGCGTCGCGCGCGAAGGCCGGGTGCAGCAGGGCGTCGAGCCTGCCGGCGTCGATCGTCGCGATCGCCGCCGCGCGTGTCGAGCAGCCCCTCCTCCACCGCGTCGACCGCGAACCGCACCGCCGCCTGCGCGGGCCGCTTCGCGTTGCGCGTCTGGAGCATGTAGAGGGTGCCCTCCTCGACGGTGAACTCGGTGTCCTGCATGTCCTCGTAGTGGCGCCTCGAGCGTGCGCAGGATCTCCATCAGCTCGTCGTGCGCCTCGGGCATCACGTCCTTCATCTCGTGGAGGTCGAGCGGGGTGCGCACGCCCGACACCACGTCCTCGCCCTGCGCGTTGACGAGGAAGTCGCCCGGACGGCGTGGGCTCGCCCGTGACCTCGTCGCGCGAGAAGGCGACCCCCGAGCACGACTGCTCGCCGCGGTTGCCGAACACCATCTGCTGCACGTTGACCGCCGTGCCCCACTCGTCCGGGATGTGGTTGATGCGCCGGTAGGCTACCGCGCGCTCGCCGAGCCACGAGTCGAACACCGCCCTGATCGCCTGGGTCAGCTGCTCGCGCGGGTCCTGCGGGAACTGCTCGCCGGTCTCGTCGGCGAACACCTCCTTGAAGCGCTCCGTCAGCGCCTTGAGCGCGTCGATGTCGAGCTCGACGTCGCTGCTTCACGCCGGCCTCGACTTGGCCTCCTTGATCAGCTCCTCGTAGCGCTCCCCGGGGATGCCGCGGCAGACGTTGCCGAACATCTGCACGAAGCGCCGGTAGGAGTCCCACGCGAAGCGATCGCCGCCCGAGCCCGGCCACGGACTCGTCGTTCAGCCCCAGGTTGAGGACCGTGTCGAGCATGCCCGGCATCGACTCGCGCGCGCCGCTGCGAACGGACACGAGCAGCGGGTCGTCGGAGTCGCCCAGCGTCTTGCCGGCCTGCTCCTCGAGCCGCTCCAGGCGCCTCGGCGACCTGCTCGTCGAGCCCGTCCGGGAACGCGCGCTCGGCCTCCATGTAGGCGACGCAGGCCTCGGTGGTGATCGTGAAGCCGGCCGGCACGCGGTCGGCGCCGAGCACGCGCGTCATCTCCGCGACGTTGGCGCCCTTGCCGCCGAGCAGCTCGCGCATGTCGCGCGAGCCCTCGGCGAAGTCGTAGACGAGCTTCGTGCCCGCGGCGGCCTTCACGCCGGGACAGTATGCCCTAGGCCACGCGCCTCAATCGGACGTGAGCGTGGTACTCGAGCGTTTCGGCGATCGCCCGGTCGGCCTGCGCCAGAGCCAGCTCCGGGGCCGGCGGGGCCTCGGCCAGCGGCCTGGCGAGGGCGGTCACCAGGAAGCGGTGCGCCTCCTCCGAGAGCGGGAACGAGCCCGCCTCGCAGCCGGCGCACACCACCCCGCCGGCGCTGGGCGAGAAGCCGCCCAGGTGCTCGGCCTCGCCGCAGGCTGGCGCACGAGGCCAGCTCGGGCGCGAAGCCGGCCGCCAGCAGCAGCTTGAGGCGGAACGCGAGCGCCTGGGCGCGGCCGGCGGCCGCCGGGCTGTCGTCGAGCAGCCCGAGCTCGTGGCAGAGCAGGTTGTAGGCGGGACGGTTGGACTCCGTCGAGTCGAACAGCCGCAGCACCGCCTCGCAGGCCTGCGTGGCGCGCTCGAGCGAGTCGCGCCGCTCGCGCAGCGAGGCGTGCGGGATTCAGCGTGTCGACCTGGCTGACCGTGCAGAGCTCGCCGCGACCCTGGTGCAGGACCAGGCGCACCCGGCTGAGCGGCTCCAGCCGGCCGCCCATGCGCGACTTGACCCGCCGCACGCCCTTCGCGACCGCGCCCACGCCGCCCGTGGTCGGGCGTGTAGAGGTGCAGCACTCGATCGGCCTCCCCGTAGCGGATCGAGCGCAGCACGATGGCTTCGGTCTTGAAGGAACGGGGCACTACCTAGACTCTGAATGGGATGGCGGACGAGAACGGGGTTGTCGTCTACACGACCGAGCCGTGCGGCTTCTGCCGCCAGGCCAAGGCGCTGCTGGAGGCGCGCGGCGTCGGCTACTCCGAGATCAACCTCGCCAAGGACCCGGTCGGGCGCGCCGATCTCGTCGCTCTCACGGGGCAGATGACCTTCCCCCAGATCGTCGTCGGCGAGGCGCGCGATCGGTGGCTTCCGCGAGCTGTTGGAGGCCGACCGGGCGGGCGGGCTCGAGGACCTGCTCGCCGCATGACCGTCGCCGAGGCCCCTGTCTCCGACGGCCTCGTCGGCGAAGCGCCGCCCTCGCCGGCCGGTCCCGGCGCCGGACGACGGGATCGACGTGCGTCTTCCCCCTTCGCTCCGGCTTCCGCGAGCGCTCCAGACCCTGCGCTTCAGCGTCCGCCAGATCGAGTTCGTGTTCCGCGCGCGGCGCGAGCTCGGTGAGGTCTTCCTGTTCCGCGGCATCGTCGACGACGAGATCGACGCGGTCACCTGCCACCCCGACCACGTGCGTTCGCTGTTCACCGCGAGGCCCGAGGACGCGCCGTCGCTGACCGGCGAGTCGCCGCTGCGGCCGATCGTCGGCCCCAACTCGGTGCTCACGGCGATCGGGCCGCGCCACATGCGCCAGCGCAAGCTGCTGCTGCCGCCCTTCCACGGCGAAGCCGTGCAGCGCTACACGGAGATGATCGCCGAGGCGGCCGACCGCGAGATCGACAGCTGGCCGGTCGGCGACGCCATTCGCGCTGGCCCCGCGGATGCAGGCGATCACGCTCGACGTGATCATGGCCGGCATCTTCGGCATCGAGGGGACCCCCGGCGAAGGGGACGCCGGAGTACGGGCTGCGGCAGACGATCCGGCGCGTGGTCAACCTCTCCACGCGCCCCGAGGCGCAGCTGTTCGAGCTGCTCAACCTGGGCAGCGACGAGCCGATCGGCCCGACCCGCCTTTCCTAAGCCAGCTGGATCGCCACATCTACGCGGTGATAGAGGCGCGCCGCGCCGGCGCCGCGCAGCGCACCGACATCCTCTCGCTGCTGCTCGAGGCGGAGACCGAGGACGGCGAGCGCCTCACCGACCAGGAGCTGCGCGACGAGCTGCTCACGCTGGTGCTGGCCGGGCCACGAGACGACCGCCAACTCGCTCGCCTGGGCGTTCGAGCGGCTGCTGCGCCACCCGGCGGCCTACGACCGGCTGCGCGACGTCGCCCGCTCCGACGACGACCCCGACGGCTACCTCGAGGCGATCATCCACGAGATGATGCGCTCCCGCCCGGTGATCCCGATCATCGGACGCAGCGTCACGGTGCCCTGGCAGCTCGGCGAGTACCGCCTGCCGGCCGGCAGCGCGATCCTGATGAGCATCCTGCTGCTGCACCACCGCGAGGACGTCTACCCGGACCCGTTCGCGTTCCGGCCCGAGCGCTTCCTCGGGCGCAAGCCGGGCACCTACACCTGGATCCCGTTCGGTGGCGGCATCCGCCGCTGCCTCGGCGCCGCCCTGGCCATGGCCGAGCAGCGCGTGGTGCTGAGCGCGATCGCCCGGCGCACCGACCTCGAGGCGCCCGATCCGGCGCCGGAGCGGGCCCGCCACCGCAACGTCACGATGATCCCCGCGGCCGGCGCGCGAGTCGTCATGACCGCGCGGCCGACCGCCGCCTGACGCGCGGCCGCGGCTGGCAGTTCGGGCACACGTAGGTCCCGCGTCCCGCCGCGCGCAGCTTCTCGATCGGTGCTCCGCAGCGCACGCAGGGCTCGCCGGCGCGCGAGTAGACGAGGAAGCGGTCCTGGAAGCTGCCGCGCTCGCCGTCCACGTGGCGGTAGTCGTCGATCGACGCGCCCTTCGAGTCGATGCCGAGCTGCGAGCGACTCGACCACGCCCTCGCGCAGCGCCTCGATCTGATCGCGCTTGAGCGTGCCGACCGGGCGCAGCGGGTGGATCTTCGCGCGGAAGAGCGACTCGTCGGCGTAGATGTTGCCCACGCCGGCGATCCGCTCCTGGTTGAGCAGGAACGCCTTGACCGGCTGCTTGCGGCCGCGGGCGAGCGCGCGCAGCGCCTCGGCGGTGAAATCGGCGCTCAGCGGCTCCACGCCGAGGCGCGAGTCGAAGTAGTCGGCCAGGGCGTCGTCGCCGAGCAGCACGTCGCCGGTGCCGAAGCGCCGCACGTCCACGAACAGCAGCCGCCGGCCGTCGTCGAGCGCCGATCGCCACGCGCGGTGTGCGGCGGGTCCTCGCTGCTCGTCGGTCAGCAGCAGGTTGCCGGTCATGCGCAGGTGCATCACGAGGTGAACGTCGTCCTCGAGCGAGACGATCAGGTACTTCCCGCGCCGGCCGACGCTCTCGATGCGGCGACCGCGCAGCGCGTCCTCGATCGCCTCCGGCGGCGCGGGCTCGCGACCAGCGCGGGTCGAGCACCTCCACGCTCTCGATCCGCCGGCCCTCGAGCGCGGGCGCCAGCTGGCGGCGGATCGTCTCTACCTCGGGTAGCTCGGGCATCGGGCTTCGCCCGATGATGGCAGCCGGGGGCTCGCGCCCCCGGACCCCCGCGAAGATTGGCCTGCCGCCCTCGCTCACGCGACGGTCGCGCGCGGGTGGGCCTTGAAGTAGACGTCCTTGAGCCGCTCGCTCGACAGGTGGGTGTACAGCTGCGTCGTCGAGACGTCGGCGTGGCCCAGCATCTCCTGGACCGAGCGCAGGTCGCAGCCACCCGCGAGCAGGTGGGTGGCGAACGTGTGGCGCAGGGTGTGCGGGCTCATGCGGTCGGCCAGCCCGGCGCGTCGTGCGCGTGCCGGCGGACGATCTTGTAGAGGCCCTGGCGGGTCAGCTGGCCGCCGCGGAAGTTCACGAACAGGTGCGCCTCGGCGTCGGTTCTTGACGAGCTCGGGCGGCCCGCGCTCGAGGTAGACGGCCAGCGCACGCAGCGCCGCCTGCCCGATCGGCACGATCCGCTCCTTCGACCCCTTGCCGCGGGCGCGCAGCACGCGCTCCTCGAGGTCCACGTCGCCCAGCTCGAGCCCGATCGCCTCCGAGGCGCGCAGGCCGGACGCGTACATCAGCTCGAGCAGCGCGCGGTCGCGCAGCGCCGACGCGTCGGTGCCGCGCGGCTGGGAGAGCAGCTTCTCCACCTCGCCGCGAGTCAGCACCTGCGGCAGCTTGCGGCTGCGGCGGGGCGCGCTCAG
This sequence comes from uncultured Thermoleophilaceae bacterium, assembly GCA_963722245.1. Classification (GTDB taxonomy): domain Bacteria; phylum Actinomycetota; class Thermoleophilia; order Solirubrobacterales; family Thermoleophilaceae; genus JACVRW01. The sequence continues at coordinate 243,028 of CAVRKM010000008.1, read as the reverse complement.
CGTGGCGGTCGGGATCGGAGTCGCGCAGGCCCTCGCGGCGCAGATGACGGTAGAACGAGCGCAGGCAGGCGGACTTGCGGTGGATCGTGGCCGGCGAGGCGGGCCGGTGGTCGGGGTCGCCGGTGGCGAGCCCGGTCAGGAAGTCGCTGACGTCAGCGGGACTCGCGTCGAGCGCCGACATGTGGCGCTCGGCCAGGAAGCGGCCGAGCTGCAGCAGGTCGCCGCGGTAGGCCTCGAGCGTGTTGCGCGACAGCCCGCGCTCGAACTCCAGGTAGGCGAGAAAGTCGAGCACCAGGTGCTCGAACCGCGCCTCGACACGAGGTTGGTCGATCGTGGCCATCGACCCCGGGGTTCGTCCGCGCGGCTGGCATCCCTTGCGGCTGCAAGACGCGGCTCACGCGCAGAAGGCGCGAAACCAGAGCAGCCCGACCAGCGTCTTGGCGTCCCTGCACTGCTCGATCACGGCGTCCAGCTCGGCCAGAGGGCGCTCCACGATCTCGATCCGCTCGTCCTCGTCGGCCTCGGCGGTCTGGTCGAACAGGTCGGTGGCGAGGTACACGTGGCACTCCTCCTCCACGAAGCCCGGCGACGTGTAGAAGGTGGTCAGGTGGCGCCAGCCGTTCGCGCCCTTGCCGATCTCCTCGGCGAGCTCCCGCTTCGCCGTCTCGAGCGGGCCCTCCCCCTCCTCGTCGAGCTTGCCGGCGGGCAGCTCGAGCAGGGCCGGCTCGCCCACGGCCTCCCTCGGCTGGCGCACCAGGAAGATGCGCTCGCCGTCGTGGGCCACCACGGCCACGGCGCCGGGATGGGAGACCCGCTCGCGATCGGCTTCCTCGCCGTCGTCATACCGGAAGCGGTCCACGTGCACGGTGGCGATCTGGCCCTCCCAGACGGTCTTGCTGGCGATGCGCTCGAACGTCATCGCGCGCTCGCCGCGACGATCGCGAGGGTCAGGTCGAGCGTGGTCTCGAGGGCGTCGACGGTCACCGACTCGTCCGGTTGGTGGTTGCCCTCGCTGCCGTTGGCGACGTTCAACATCGGCACGCCGGCCGCGATCAGGGCGTTGGCGTCGCTGCCGCCGCCGGTGTTTATGTAGACCGGCTCGATGCTGACCTGCCTGAGCGCCTCGGCCGCCACCTCGACCACGGGCGCGGTGCGGGCGAGCTTGTAGCCGCGGAACAGGCGCTCGACGGCGGTCTCGACGTCGCACTCGAGATCGCTGGCCGACTCGGAGAGGGCGTCGACCATCGAGCTGACCACCTCGCCGGCGCGCACGTCGTCGAGGCTGCGGGCCTCCAGCACCACCCTGCAGCGCTCGGCCACGACGTTGGCGGCGGTGCCGCCCTCGATCTGGCCGACATTCGCGGTCGTGGACTCGTCGAGGCGCCCGCTCGGGATGGCCGCGACGGCCCGCGCGGCGGCGACGATCGCGTTGTGGCCGGCCTCCGGGCGGATCCCGGCGTGAGCGGCCTGGCCGCGGAAGTCGGCTTCGAGGCGGTAGTAGGTCGGCGAGGCGGTGACGAGCTCGCCGATCGGCGAGGCGTGGTCGAAGACGTACCCGAAGTCGGACTTCAGGGTGCCGGGGTCGAACGCCTTGGCGCCGGCGAGCGCCTGCTCCTCGCAGGTGGTGAAGAGCAGCTCGACGCCGACCGGCGGAGCCTGGGCAGTCAGGCGCCGGGCGGCGGCGAGGATCGTGGCCACGGCGGCCTTGTTGTCGGCGCCGAGGATGGCCTCGTGGCGATTGCTGAGGACGCCGTTCTCCTGCCGGACCTCCACCGGGCCGGCGAGCGGGACGGTGTCGAGGTGCGCGCAGAGGAGGATCGTGGGCGCGTCGGGCGGGCCCTCGATGCGCGCGAGCAGGTTGCCGGCGTCGGAGCCGGTGTCGGCGGCGCTGTCGTCCTCCTCGACCTGGAGGCCGAGGCCCTCGAGGTCGGCCTTGACGGCGTCGGCCACGGCGCGCTCGCTGCGCGACGGGCTCTCGATCTCGCAGAGGCGGACGAAGTCCTGGAGCAGGCGCTCGCGCTCGGCGGTGGAGGCGCTCTGGAGCGAGCGAACGGTCACGCGCCGGAGGCTACCGCGCTACGCGTGGGTCTCAGCCCGTACTTCGGGCTCGACCTCGGGCGCGCGCTCCCGCGCCCGTTCCAGCGCCGATCCCACGAAGTCGCGGAACAGCGGCTGCGGGCGCAGCGGGCGCGACTTGAACTCCGGGTGGTACTGCGACGCCACGAAGAAGGGATGGTCGGGCAGCTCGATCACCTCGACGAGACGGTCGTCGGGCGAGGTGCCGCTGAAGACGAGGCCGGCCTGCTCCAGGCGCTTGCGGAGGTGGTTGTTCACCTCGTAGCGGTGGCGGTGGCGCTCGTAGATGACCGCCTCGCCGTAGATCTCGCGGGCGCGCGTGTCCTCGTGCAGCTTCACCGGATCCGCCCCCAGGCGCATCGTGCCGCCCATGTCGCGGACCTCCTTCTGCTCGGGCAGGAGGTCGATCACCGGGAAGGGCGTCTCGGGGTCGAACTCGGTCGAGTTGGCCCCCTCCATGTCGGCCACGTGGCGGGCGAACTCGGACACGGCGATCTGCATGCCGAGGCAGATGCCGAGGTAGGGCACGCCGTTCTCGCGGGCGAAGCGGGCCGCCCTGATCTTGCCCTCGATGCCGCGCACGCCGAAGCCGCCCGGCACGAGGATGCCGTCGCAGGTGGCCAGCTCTGCCTCGACCTCGCCCTCGGTGAGCCGCTCCGAGTCGACCCAGTGGACCTCCACCGAGCCGCCGTGGTGGGTGCCGGCGTGGTTGAGCGCCTCGATCACCGACAGGTAGGCGTCTGCCAGCTGGTTGTACTTGCCGACCAGGGCGATCCTCACGTTCGTGGACGCCGAGCCGATGCGGCGCACCAGCTCCTTCCAGTCGGACAGGTCCGGCGCCGGCGCCTCGAGCCCGAAGTGGCTGAGCACTCGCTCCGCGACCCCCTCGTGCTCGAACTCGAGCGGGACCTTGTAGATCGAGTCGACGTCGCGCGCCGACACCACGGACGGCACCGGCAGGTTGGCGAACAGCGCGATCTTCTCGCGGATCTCGTCCCCGAGCGCCTCCTCCGAGCGGCACATGACCATGTCCGGCTGGATGCCGATGCGCCGCAGCTCCTGGACCGAGTGCTGCGTGGGCTTGGTCTTGAGCTCGCCGGCGTGGCCGAGGAAGGGCACCAGCGTGAGGTGCACGAACATGCAGCGGTCGCGGCCGAGGTCGGAGTGGAACTGGCGCAGCGCCTCGAGGAACGGCAGCGACTCGATGTCGCCCACCGTGCCGCCGATCTCGGTGATGACGATGTCGACGTCGGTCGACTCCGCCACCAGCTTGATGCGGTTCTTGATCTCGTCGGTGATGTGCGGGATCACCTGGACGGTGCCGCCGAGGTAGTCGCCGCGGCGCTCGCGCCGGATCACCGAGTTGTAGATGGCGCCCGCGGTCGCGTTGGACGCGCGGCTGGTGTTGACGTCCGTGAAGCGCTCGTAGTGGCCGAGGTCGAGGTCGGTCTCGGCGCCGTCCTCGGTCACGAACACCTCGCCGTGCTGGAACGGGCTCATCGTCCCCGGATCGACGTTGATGTACGGATCGAACTTCTGGATCGTCACGGACAGGCCGCGAGCGACCAGCAGATGACCCAGCGAGGCGGCCGCGATGCCCTTCCCAAGAGCGGAGACGACGCCGCCGGTGATGAAGATGAAGCGGGTTTCCGGGCGGCTCTGCGGCATTCAGGCTCTGGGAGTTCGAGTGTACTGATCGAGCGGGCGGAAGGATTCCTCCGGCCGGCGGCTGCTACGCCGCGGCCAGCAGCTGCTTCGCGTGCTTGCGCGCCGCGCCGTCCGATGCCTCCGCGCCCAGCATCCGCATCAGCTCCTCCACCACGCCCTCGCCGGCCAGCTCCTCGACGGTCGTGAGCGAGGTGTCGTCGGCGGCCGACTTCTCGATCCGGAAGTGGCCGCTCGCCAGCGCGGCGATCTGCGGGCAGGTGCGTGATGCACAGCACTTGGCGATGCTCGCCGAGCGCCCGCAGCCGCTCGCCCACCGCGCGGGCGGTCTGGCCGCCCACGCCGGCGTCCACCTCGTCGAACACGAGCGTCCGGGACTCGCCCGTGCCCGCCACGGTCATCAGCGCCAGCATCACCCGCGACAGCTCGCCGCCCGACGCGGCCTCGCGAATCGGCGCCGCCGGCACTCCCGGGTTGGGCGCGAGCATCAGGTCGGCGCGCTCGGCGCCGCTGGGGCCGATCTCCTCGCGCGGCTCCAGCCGCACCTCGAACGAGGCGTCCTCCATCGCCAGCACCGCCAGCTCCTCGCGCACCCGCTCGGCCAGCCGCGGCGCCGCCTCGCGCCGCGCCTTGCCGAGCTGCGTGGCCAGCGAGTCGCGCTCGCCCAGGGCTCCCGCCAGCTCGGCCTCGGCCCGCTCGGTGGCCACCTCCGCCTGCTCCAGCCGCTCGCGCTCGGCGCGGCAGTGCTCGGCGTGCCCCAGCACGGCCGCGACGCTGCCGCCGTGCTTGCGCTCGAGCCGGTCGTACTGCTCCAGCCGCTCCTCGACCTCCTGCAGCCGCCCCGGCTCGGCCTCGAGCGACTCGGCGTAGCGGCGCAGCTCGCCACCCACGTCCTCGGCCTCGATGCGCAGCTCCGCCAGCCGCGCGGCGAGCCGGTCGAGCTGCAGGGTCGGCCCCCTGCACCGCCCCGGCGAGCTGCTCGCACTCGGCCAGCAGCTGCGCCACGCCGCCTTCGGCGCTCGACGGCGCGATCGCCTCGGCCCCGCCGCCGGCAGCGGCCAGCAGACCCGTCCATCTGGCGCAGCCGCTCGCGCTCGCCGTTCAACGCGGCGCGCTCCTCCTCCGAGGGCTCCAGCGCCTCGATCTCCTCGATCTCGAACGCGAGCAGGTCCAGGTCGCGGTCGCGCGTGCCGGCGCGCTCGTGCAGCTCCACCAGCTCGTGCTCGAGCTCTCGCACGCGTGCGTACGCGGCCGCCAGCAGCGCCCGCAGGTCCAGCTGCTCGCGGCCGCAGAACCCGTCCAGAAGGTCGAGCTGCGCCGAGGCGAGCGTGAGCCGGCGATGCTCGTGCTGGCCGAAGAAGGCCACCAGGCGACCGCCCAGCGCCTGCAGGTCAGCCGCCGTGGCAGAACGGCCCTCGACGAACGCGCGCGTGCGGCCCTCCGCGCTGACGCGCCGCGCGACCACGATCTCGTCGAGCGACCCGTCGATGCGCTCGCGCAGCTCGGCCAGGTCCGGCTCGTCGAGCAGGCCGGGGGGCAGCGCGAAGACGCCCTCGACGTAGGCCTCGCGCGCTCCCGGGCGAACGATCCCGGAGCGCGCCTTGCCGCCGAGCAGGAGGTCGAGCGCGTGTGCAAGCACGGTCTTGCCGGCGCCGGTCTCGCCGGTGATCGCGGAGAGCCCCGCACCGGGTCGCAGCTCGGCGCGCTCGATCAGCAGCAGGTTCTCGATGCGGAGCTCGAGGAGCACGCACGACAAATACCAGCGCGACCCGACGGAGCCCGGCGGGCGCAGGCCGCCGGACCCTCCGCGGAAGATCCGTGGGCGCGAGCCCCGGCTGCCATCTAGTACGACAGGCGGCCGAACTTGTCCCGCAGCCGGTGGTAGAAGCTGGCCCCGGGCGCCTGGGCCAGCAGCGACTGGCCGTGCTTGAACTCGATCCTCATGGTCGCCTCCGGCGCCAGCGTGCCGACCTGGCGTGCGTCGGTGGAGACGTCGACCTCCTCGGAGCGCGAGCGGTTCGTCACCTCCAGCGTGTCGCCCGGGGCCACCACCAGCGCGCGGGCCGTGAGCGTGTGCGGCGCGATGAACGACACCACGTAGCCCTCCACCCCCCATGCCAGCACCGGCCCGCCGTTGGCGAGGTTGTAGCCCGTCGAGCCCGCCGGCGTGGCGGCCACGAGGCCGTCGCAGCGCACCTCGCCCAGCTGCTCGCCCTTCGACCGAGTAGGCCAGCTCGGCCACCCGCCCGTCCTGACGCCGCTGCAGCGACACGTCGTTGACCGCGAGGCGGTCGCCCTCGGCGGTCGCCACGAGCAGGCCGGGCAGCTCCAGCACGTCGAACTCCCCGCGCAGCGCGCGGCGAAAGCCCTCCTCGAGCTCCCACGGCTCGACCGTGGCCAGGAACCCGATGGCGCCGTAGTTGATCGCGAACACCGGCACGCCGGTCCCGGCGAACTCGCGCAGAGCGGTGAGGATGGTGCCGTCGCCGCCGAGCACCAGCGCGAGGTCGGCGCCGGCCAGCGGCTCGGGCGCCTCTGTCGCGCCCGGGACGAGCCCGAACTTCTCGACCTCCGCGGCCGGCATGCGCACCTCGACGCCCACCTCGGCCGCCAGCTGGACCACGCGGCGCAGGGCGCTCTCCGTGTCGGCCGGGCGCGTGTGGGTGAAGACGGTGATCGAGCGCGGCGGAGACGTCACGGCTCCGCTCTTCTCGCCGCCGCCTCCAGATCCTCGATCGCCCCCGGGCGACCGCGTTCCGCCAGCCACACGAAGCTCTCGCGGTTGCCCGCGGGGCCCGGCAGCCCGGACGAGGCGAAGCCCAGCACCGCCGTACCGATCCGCTCGCGGGCGTCCGCGGCCACCGCCACCAACGCGGTCCGCCGCTCGGCCGCCTCGCGCACCACGCCGCCCTTGCCCACCCGCTCGCGCCCGACCTCGAACTGAGGCTTGACCAGCGCGAGGCAGTCGAACTCGGGCGCCGCCGCCGCGAGCACGGCGGGCAGCACCTTGCGCAGGGAGATGAAGGAGACGTCCGCCACGATCAGGTCGGGCTGCCAGGGCAGCTCCCCGGGCGCGACCTCGCGAGCGTTGCGGCGCTCGACCACCGTCACCCGGGCGTCGTTGCGCAACGTCCAGTGCAGCTCGCCGTAGGCCACGTCGAGCGCGATCACCGCCTCCGCCCCGCGCTGCAGCAGGCAGTCGGTGAAGCCGCCGGTCGACGCGCCCACGTCGAGCGCCCGCCGGCCGGCCGGATCGAGCCCGAAGGCGTCGAGGGCGTTGGCCAGCTTGACCCCGCCGCGCGAGACGAACGCCGGCCGCTCGGCCACCGCCAGCTCGGCGTCCGGCGGCCACCATCTCACCGGGCTTGCGGGCCGGGCGGTCGCCCACGCGAACGTCGCCCGCCATCACCGCGGCCGCCGCCCTCGTGCGCGTCTCGAACAGCCCGCGCTCGGCGAGCAGCGTGTCCAGCCGCCGCTTCGGCATCGCAGGAGAGTACCCCGGTGCCCCTGCTAGACGGCTTCGGCGTCGTCCGGCCCGTCGCCGGACTTCTTGACGCCGATCACCTCGAGCGACAGGCCGGTGGCGGTGGCCGTCAGGCAGGGGCCGCACATGCCGCAGCAGGCGGCGGGGGCCGTGTCCTGCCAGCGCGCCATGAACGGCATCAGCTTGATCAGCCAGAGGCGCAGCATCGCAAGGCGAGTCTACGCCCGTGAACGCCAGGGCACCAAGTGTGACTCACGTCACACATCACCCCCCACCCCTGCGTAGCCTCGAACACACGTTGACCATTGCACGACTCATCTCTCCAGCCCTGCGATCCGGCCTTCTGATGGCGGCCGGGACCGCCCTGATCGGGGTCCCCTTCGTGGTCGGACTGGACGCGGCGGCAATCGTGACCGGCATGACCGTCGGCGTGTTCGTCGTTGCGCTCGCCCTTTCCGGCACCGCGACCGGCGGCCGCGGCACTCTGCCGGTCTCGGCTCAGGCGGTCTACGACCGCGGCATCGCGCTCGGCCTGCTGATCGTGGCCGTGGTGTTCGGGCTCGCCGGTGACCTCGGCGCGTCGCTGCTGTTCGCGACCGCCGGCCTCGCGGCCCTGATCGTGACCTCGATCACCAGCTACAGCGCCGGCACGGCGACCTAAAAACTTCCTCTCAGAGTCCACATAGCATCATTCCTCCCTCTGGAAACGGCCCCGCTTCGGCGGGGTCGTCTCCTTTCAGGGCCCCGGCCACCTGCCAGACTGGCCGGCCGGTGGCCACCAACACCTACGAGACACGCGTGCGCTGGACGGGCTCCACCGGCCTCGGCTGGGAGCACTACGACCGCGCGCACGTCGCGCACGGCGCCCCCCGCCGAGCAGGAGGTGCGAATCACCACCGGCGAGAGCAAGGGCGACCCGGCCATCCTCAATCCGGAGCAGCTGTTGCTGATGGCCGCCTCGTCCTGTCAGATGCTGTGGTTCCTGCACCTCGCCGCCAAGGCACGCATCGACGTGGTGGAGTACGACGACTCGGCCACCGCCCTCATGCCCACCGACCAGGAACCAGTCCGCATAACCGAGATCGCCCTGCGACCACGCATCGTGGTCGCCGGCGACGCGAGCGAGGCGCGCGTTCGCAAGCTCTTCGAGACCGCGCACGGGTACTGCTTCGTCGCCAACAGCCTGACCGCCCACATGACCCTCCAACCGACCGTCGAGGTAGCTACTTGAGCACCCCCGCCCTGCTGCAACGCCTGCTGACCGCCCCGGGCCCGCCCGGCCACGAGGAGGCCCCCGCCACCGTCTGGCGCGAGGCCGCCGCCGAGTTCGCCGACGACGTGAGCTCCGACCACATGGGCAGCTCCATCGCCCGCGTGAACGGAAACGGCGACAACCCCCTGCTCGCCGTGATCGGCCACATCGACGAGATCGCCCTGCTCGTGAGCCACGTGAGCGACAAGGGCTTCCTGCACGTCAACGGGTCGGGCGGCTGGGACCCGCAGGTGCTGGTCGGACAGCGCGTCGAGGTGCTCACGCGCTCGGGCAAGGTGCCCGGAGTGATCGGTCGCAAGCCGATCCACGTGCTCGAGGGCGAGGAGCGCAAGAAGGCCGTCGAGCTGAAGGGGCTGCACGTGGACATCGGCGTGAGCGACGGGGACGAGGCGCGCTCGCTCGTGCGCGAGGGCGACCCGATCGTGATCACCGCCGAGCCGCTGGAGCTTCGCGACGGCCGGCTCGCCTCGCGCTCGCTCGACAACCGCCTGGGCGCCTACGTGGCGCTGGAGGTGGCGCGGCGCGTGAGCGACGCGGGCGGCGGCGTAGGCCCGGTCGCGGGCGTGGCGGCCGTCCAGGAGGAGATCGGCTTGCACGGGGCGCGGGCGATGGCCTACGGCCTCCAGCCGGACATGGCCGTGGTGGTCGACGTGACCCACGCGACCGACGCCCCGGGAGTGGACGCCGGGCGAGCTCGGCGAGCACGGGCTGGGCAGCGGCCCGGTGATCACGCGCGGCGCGATCGTGAGCCGTCCCCTCAACGACCTGCTCGACGAAGGCCGCCGAGTCGGTCGGCATCGAGTGCACGACCGAGGCCGCCGGGAGCTCCACCGGCACCGACGCCGACGTGGTCCACATGAGCCGCACCGGCGTGCCCACCGCCGTGGTGTCGATCCCGCTGCGCTACATGCACTCGCCGGTGGAGCTGGTGGAGCTGGGCGACGTGGAGGCGACGATCGAGGTGATCGCCGCGATGGCGCTGCGGCTCGAGGCGGACAAGCCACTCACCCGCTGGTAGCGCAGCGACAAGCCAATCTCGGCGGGGGTCCGGGGGCGCGAGCCCCCGGCTGGCATCAGGCGAGCGCGCCGGTCGGCTCGAGCACCGCCTGGGCCACCCGGTCGGCCACCGCCTCCGGCGTGAGACCGACCTCCTCGCGCAGCAGCGCGGGCTTTCCGTGCGTGACGAAGCGGTCGGGCAGGCCGATCCGCAGCACGCGCGTGGCGCCCATCAGGTCGTTGTCGGCGAGGTGCTCGAGCACCGCCGAGCCGAAGCCGCCGGCGAGCACGTTCTCCTCGACCGTCACGATCAGGTCGTGGTCGGTCGCCAGGCGCTCGATCAGCTCGCCGTCGAGCGGCTTCGCGAAGCGGGCGTCGGCCACGGTCGGCTCCACGCCGTGCACGTCGGCGAGCAGGTCCGCCGCTCCGAGCGCCACCGACACCCCGTAGCCGTAGCCGAGCAGCGCCACGCGCTCGCCGTCGCGCAGCAGCTCGCCGCGGCCGATCTCGATCGGCTCCGGCCGGCGCGGCAGCGGCATCCCCTCGCCCTCGCCGCGCGGGTAGCGCAGCGCGATCGGCCCGTCGTCGTAGTCGACGGCCGTGTGCAGCATGTGCACGAGCATCGCCTCGTCGCGCGGCGCCATCAGCACCAGGTTCGGCAGGCAGCGCAGGTAGGAGATGTCGAAGGCGCCGTGGTGGGTCGGGCCGTCGTCGCCGACCAGCCCGGCGCGGTCCATGGCGAACACGACGTTCAGCTTCTGCAGGCAGACGTCGTGGACGATCTGGTCGTACGCGCGCTGGAGGAAGGTCGAGTAGATCGCCGCCACCGGCTTGGCGCCCTGCAGCGCCAGCCCGGCCGCGAACAGCACCGCGTGCTGCTCGGCGATGCCGACGTCGTAGTAGCGGTCGGGCAGCTCGCGCTGGAGGATGTTCAGCCCGGTGCCGGAGTTCATCGCGGCGGTGATGCCGACCACGCGATCGTCGCGGCGGCACTCCTCCACGAGCGCCTCGCCGAACACGGTCGTGTACTGCGGCGGCCCGGCGAACTTCGGCTTGCGCTTCGGCGCGGGCGCCTGGGGCCAGGACGCCGTTCGAGATCGAGCCGGGCTTGGCGGCGTGCCACTTCTCCATGCCCTCGAGGCCGCCCTCCTCGGCCGGCTCGAAGCCCTTGCCCTTGACGGTCTTGCAGTGCACGACCACCGGGCGGTCGGCCTCCAGCGCCTCGCCGATCGCGCGGCGCAGCGCCTTCACGTCGTGGCCGTCGATCACGCCGACGTACGCGAGATCGAGCTCCTCGAAGAACAGTCCGGGCGCCCAGTACGCCTTCAGCGACTCCTTGAGGATCGGCCCGAGCCGCTCGATGCGCTTGCCGATCCCGGCGGGCAGGTGCGTGAGCGTCTCCTCGACGTCCTCGCGCGCGTGGTAGAGCTTCGGATTGAGGCGCATCCGGTTGAAGTAGCGCGACAGCGAGCCCACGTTCGGGGCGATCGACATGCCGTTGTCGTTCACCACGATCACGATCGGCATGTCCATGCCGCCGGCGTTGAGCAGCGCCTCGAAGGAGACGCCTCCGGTGAGCGCGCCGTCGCCGATCACGGCGACCACGCGGCCGTCGGGCCCGGTGCCGCGCCGCATCGCCTCCTTGATGCCGACCGCGTAGGACACCGAGGTCGACGCGTGGCCGGCGCCCATGATGTCGTGCTCCGACTCGCCGATCGAGCAGAACGGCGCGAGGCCCTGATACTTGCGGATCGTGTGGAGCCGGTCGCGGCGGCCGGTGAGGACCTTGTGCGGGTAGGCCTGGTGGCCGACGTCCCAGAGGATCTTGTCCGCGGGCGACTCGAGCAGCGAGTGCAGCGCCACCGCGATCTCGCAGGCGCCGAGGTTGGCGCCGAAGTGACCGCCGATCTCGCCGATCGTGTCGATGATCAGCTCGCGGACCTCCTGGGCGACCTGCTGGAGCTGATCGTCGTCGAGGCTCCTCAGGTCGGCCGGTCCGTCGATCTGATCGATGAGCTTGGTCATGTGGTGCGGGTGAGGATGTAATCGGCTATTTGCCCGAGACGCGCCGTATCACCCTCGGCTTCGGCCAGCGCCGACCGTGCCTTGCCGTGCGAGGCCCGCGCGAGCTCCCTCGCCCGCTCGAGCCCGTGGACGCTCACGTAGGTCGCCTTCCCATGGCGCTCGTCGGAGCCGCGCGGCTTTCCGATCTCGGCTTCGTCCCCGGTCACATCGAGGATGTCGTCGACGATCTGGAAGACGACTCCGAGCTCGGCCGCGAAGCGCCGGAACGGGATTGTGGCAGGTCCGCTCATGCCGTCCAGCGCGAGGACCGCTCCGACCGAGGCGGCGATCAGGGCACCGGTCTTCAGCTCGTGCAGGTGACGCAGCTCCACAGCGGCGTCCGCCGACACGTCGAGGTACTGCCCCCCGACCATGCCGCGCACGCCGGCGGCGCCGACGATCTCCGTGACCGCCGCCAGCACGTTCGCCGGCTCGCCCTGCTGCTCGCCCAGCGCCAGCCCGCAGCGCCTCCGCGAACAGGCCGTCCCCCGCGAGGATCGCCACGTCCTCGCCGATACGCGACGTGGCAGGTCGGCTTGCCGCGGCGCAGCTCGTCGTCGTCCATCGCGGGCAGGTCGTCGTGGATCAGCGAGTAGGTGTGGATCATCTCGATGGCGCCCGCGAGCGGCAGCACCTCGGACGGCGGGCGGCCGAGCGCCTCGGCGGTGGCCAGCGCGAGCACGGGCCGGATGCGCTTGCCCCCGGCCAGCAGCGAGTAGCGCATCGCCTCCTCGAGCCGCGCGGTGCCGGGCTCGGAGGCGAAGCGCAGGTCCTTCAGGTAGTCGTCGACCTGGCGCTGGAGCTCGACCGGGTAGACCACGGCGGCCTCGGTGCTCACAGAAGGCGCTCTTGCCCCTCCGCCTCGCCGGCCGAGCGGCTGCGGGCGTCGATGTCCGCGCCGATCCGCTGCGCCAGCTCCGCGCAGCGCTCGACCAGGTCGGCCGCCTCGTCGCCGTCGATCGCCTCCGATCGCAGCTTGTCCGCCACCGCCTCCAGCTCGGCTGCCAGCTCCTCCAGCCCCGGTGCCACTTCGTTCACGATGCGACCTCCTCTCGCTCGACCGCTCCCAGGATCCCGTTCACAAAACCCGGCGCGTCCGCGGAGCAGAGCTCCTTGGCGGCCTCGACGGCCTCGTCGATCGCCACCTCGGCGGGCACGTCCGGGCGGTGCAGCAGCTCGTGCAGAGCCACGCGCATGATGTTGCGCTCCAGCGGCGCGATGCGATCGAGCGACCAGCCGTGCGCGTGGCGCTCGATCAGCTCGTCGAGCTCGGCGCGGTCGCGGACGGTGCCGTCGACCAGCTCGCGCGTGAAGGCGCTGGCGTCGCGGTCGAGCAGCTCATCGGCCGGCCGGTCGGTCACCTCCGCCTGGTAGAGCGCGAACACCGCGGCCCGGCGCTGATCGGTGCGTCGCACCTAGGCGCGCGAGACGTACTCGCCCGAGCGGGTGTCCACGCGCACCCGGTCGCCCTCGTTGACGAACAGCGGCACGCGCACGACGACGCCGGACTCGAGCGTGGCCGGCTTGTCGCCGCCGCCGGAGGCGGTGTCGCCCTTCACGCCCGGCTGGGTCTCGGTCACGGTCAGCTCGACGGCGCTCGGCACCTGGACGTCGCTCGGCGCCTCGTCCACGTAGAGGAGCTCGATCTCCTCGTTGGGGACGATCCACTTGAGCGACTCGCTGACCTGGTCCTCGGGCAGGGCGAGCTGCTCGTAGCTCTCGGAGTCCATGAAGTGGGCGTCGGTGCCGTCGGTGTAGAGGAACTGCATGCGCCGCGTCTCGGTGCGGACCGGCCGGAACTTCTCGCCGGCGCGGAAGGTCCTGTCGATCACGGCGCCGTCCTCGACGCGCTTCAGCTTGGTCCGCACGAACGCGCCGCCCTTGCCCGGCTTGACGTGCTGGAAGTCGACGAGCTTGAAGACGGTGCCGTCGACCTCGACGTGCATGCCGTTCTTGAACTGGTTGGTGCTGACCACGGCCGCAAGAGTAGCCGCGTCCCACCCCCCGACGGTCAGCCGGTGCGCGCCACTTGCTCCGATCGCGTCGCGAAATCCATCGCGGCCTCGAGGCTGGGAAAGAGTTGGCCCCTCACGATCTTGTTGTCCGCCGCGCGAAAGGTGTAGAGGAAAGCGGCGCGCTGATCCACCTCTACGCCGCTGCGCTTGCCTCTGCCCCACCAGCGCAGGTCCACGACGAACCGTCCCCCGCCGACATCGAAGACGGCGAGCGGATCCATCCTGACCCCCTCCCACGCCTCCCAGAGCGCGTCCAGCTGGCGGCGCATGCTGTCCCGCCCCCGGTACACGCCCATGTCCGTGAAGACGGCGGAGAGGTCGAGTTCTGCGTCCTCGGCATAGAGGTCCAACATCAGGTCGGGCGTGCCGGAGTTCCAGAACTCGTAGCCCCGCCTCACCCGGTCCACGGTCTGCGACGACGTTGCCTCGGCCACGTCGCGAGCATACCCGGAGACTTGTCGGTGATGGCGTGCGTGTGAAGTTGGGCGGTTATCGTGCGTAAACGCCGTCAAGCGCGTTCGGAGCGCCGCTGCCGATGACCGTCCGCCTCTACATCACCTCGCTGTCCAACCCGTCGTACGCGGCCGTCGGCATGCTCGCCCACAAGCGACTGGCCCACCGCCGCATCGACCTGCTCACGGGCTTCCATCCCTACTTGGTCCGCGCGGCCGGCTTCGAGGGCCGGACCGTGCCGGCGCTCGAGCTCGCCGACGGACGCCACGTCCAGGGCTCGCTGCGGATCTCGCAGGCGCTCGATGAGCTGATTCCCGAGCGCCCGTTGTTCCCCGCGGAGCCGGTCGCGCGGCACGCGGTGGAGCGAGCCGAGCGCTGGGGCCACGACGAGCTGCAGCCGGTCCCGCGCCGGATCATCCGCTTCGGCGCCATGCGCGACGTCATGGTGCGCCGCTGGATCGCCGCCGACGTCGCCCGCGTGCCGGCGCCCACCATCGTCGCCACACTGACCCTGCCGGTGGCGATCCTGCGCTGTACGGACTCGGGGGGCAGCGAGGAGACGATTCCCGAGGACATCCGCCGGCTGCCGGGCCTGCTCGACCTCGCCGACGCGCTCGTCGGAGAGGGCACGATAGGCGGCCCGGAGCCCAACGCCGCCGACTTCCAGATCCTGTCGAGCGTGCGGCTGCTGCTCGACTTCAAGGCCCTGCCATCGATGGACCAACGGCCCAGCGCCCAGGCGGCACGCAAGCTGTTCCCACACTTGGAGGGCGAGATGCCACGGTTCGCGATCCCGGGGACCTAGCCCGTCGCCAGCGCCTCGGCGAACTCCCGGCTCTCCTCCTCGGTGGCCGGGCGCTCTTGCTCGTCCTCGACGAAGGTCAGCTCGTGGCGGACCTTGGCCGGCTCCCCCTCGGCGGGAGGCTCGACCCGCTCGGACATCAGCGTCTCCCAAGCCTCGGTGACCCAGCGGCCGGCCTCCGCGGGGCTGTCGAGATCCTTGAAGCTGATCAGCTGGTCGAAGCGGTCGAAGAGCCGTGCGCGGTAGGGCATCGGCGAGACGATAACTCGGCTGAGATCCTGAGCGTTCTCCTGCGACGTCGCCGTGCGGAGTGTCACGCAGGCGACGGGTGTGCCGCTGGTACCTTCGGCTCGTGCCCGACTCGCGCATCGAGCAGGCTCGTTCATTCCTTCTGACGGAGGCCGAGCTCTCCCCGCGCGAGGATTGGGAGGCGGCGATCGACCCCGCCATGCCGGAGGCCCAGCGGCAGCTGCAGCTCGAGCTGGTCGACGCCTATCTGAGCGGCGACGTCGACTCGATCATCGAGCACGCCCACGCGGATGTCGAGATCGTCCAGGCACCCGAGCTCCCGGCGCCCGCTCCTATCACGGCCGCAAGGGCATGCTCGAGGCGCTGCTGGACTGGCCCCTCCAATGGGAGCGATTCGTCCTCACGCCGCGCCGGATCTTCGCGGTGGACGACGAATGGGTGCTGACCGTGGCCCTGCACTCGGGGCGTGCACGGATCGGCTTGGACGTGGAGGCGGAGCTGGTCTGGGCGGTGCGGTGGCGCAACCGCCTGATCACTCGCTGGGAGACGTACATGACGGTCGAGGCGGCGCTGGGCGCCGTTGCCTCAGCCGGCTCTGACAACGCCGAGGTCGTACGCCGGTGGTTCAGCCGCTTCGCCGAGGGCGAGGCGGGCGTCGAGCTGTGCGACCCCGCGGTGCGGATCGACAACGTGGCGGGGTTCCCGATCAC
Organism: uncultured Thermoleophilaceae bacterium; assembly: GCA_963722245.1. Lineage (GTDB taxonomy): Bacteria > Actinomycetota > Thermoleophilia > Solirubrobacterales > Thermoleophilaceae > JACVRW01. The sequence continues at coordinate 227,241 of CAVRKM010000008.1, read as the reverse complement.
CGGCCCCTACTACGGGCACGACGGCGTGCGGCAATGGTGGGACGATCTTCAGGACGCGATCGACGAGCTTCACATCGAGCTGGAGGAGCTGCGCACCGTCGACGACGAGCGGGTCGCGACGTCGCAGCGCTTGGTCGGCCGTTATCGGCACACGGGCATCCGGCTCGACGTGTCGTGGGCGTCGATCGTCTCGGTGAGCGACGGCAAGATCGTTCGAGCCGTGGGCTACGGCTCCTTGGGCCAGGCCCTCAAAGCCGCGGGCTCGCCGCCCTAGAGCGCGCGCACGATCAAGATGACCAGCAGGATCACGACGAGGAGGCCGATGATCCCCAGTCCGGTACCGGCAATTGCAAGCTCCATGCTGCCGTCTACCCGCGATCCGGCTGCTGAACCAGCGCACCTCGCCCAGACGTGAGAGGGTTGGCCCGCTCGCAGTCGACCTCACAGGAGAGCCGTCATGCCCAAGTACCTGATCGAAGCGTCGTACACGAACCGAGGGCGTCAAGGGCGTTCAGATCGGCGGGCGGCTCGAGCCCGCGTCGAGGCGGTCAGCGACGCGCTCGAAGAGCGTCGGTGGCGTCGCTCGAGAGCTTCTACTTCGGCTTCGGCGACGCCGACGCCTACGTGATCGCGCGAGCGCCCGACAACGAGGCCGCCGCGGCAGTGGCGATCGCCGTCAACGCCTCCGGCGGCGCGACGGTCAAGACGACGGTGCTGCTGACGCCCGAAGAGGTCGACTCGGCCGCGCAGAAGTCCGTGGACTATCGGGCGCCGGGCAGCTAGCGCTGCACGTCCGCGGGCAGCCGGCCCTCCTCGCTCAGCTTTTCGAGGTGCGAGGCCAGCGACAGGCCCGCGAAGTAGCGCAGCTCCGCCGGGGCGTCCGACCAGGCCGCGTCGAGCAGCTCGTCGCTGGCTGCGCAGGCCGGCGTCCAGCGCCTCGATCAGCCGTCGCTCGCGATCCAGGCGATGCGAGATGTACTCGTCCAGCTTCGCCGCCGGGTCCCACACGTACGGGCCGTGCCCCGGGCAGAGCACCTCCAGGGGCAGCGCCCGCAGCCGTCGCAGCGACTCCAGGTACGCCGACAGCGATCCCTCCCCGGGCGCGATGAACACGCTGCCGGTGCCCAGCACCGTGTCGCCCGTGAAGCAGACGCTCGAGCGCCACACCAGGCACACGCTGTCCGCGCGAGTGGCCCGGCGTCGCGATCGCGCTCGAACGGCCCGGCGCTCTCGCCATCGCCGGGCCGTGAGACCGGCGCGCCGAGCAGGTCGGCGCGCGTCCGCGTGGTCCGCATGCCCGTGCGTGAGCACCACACCCTCGATCCCGTCGGCCGCGGTCGCGCGGACGGCGTGCGACGTGATCCGTCGTCGGCCGGCCCCGGATCGACCACCCACGTGCCGACCACGTAGGTGTTGGTCCCGTCCAGCGTGAGCGGGGAGGGATTCGCGGCCCGGACTCGCACCACGCCGTCGGGATCGCGGTCAAATTCGTGCATTCCCACCCTTGTATATAGGCGAAGCGGACCGCGCGGAAGTAGTCTGAAGACCGGCTTGGGCTCGCACACCCATACGGCAGGAGTGCGCGACGGGCGCGGAGTATTTCTGCTCTCGCTCGATCGCGGTCTGCGCCGTCGCGGCGATCGACCTCGCGGTCGGCACAGGACACCGTGCTGGTCGAGCTGCTGCTGATCGGGCCGGTCGTCGCCGCGTTCGGCGCCAGCCCGAGCCACACCGCCATCGTGGCCCTCTTCGCGGTGGCCGTCGCGATCCCGCTCGGCCTCACCACCGACGAGTTCGGCTCGAGCGACCAGCTCATTCGCCTGGCGGCGGTCGGCCTCGTCAGCGGCCTGGCCGTCGGCATCGCTCGGCTGCGCTCCGATCGCGAGCGCGACACCGCCCGGCTCGTCGGTCCAGTACGGCGTGGCCCGCGTGCTGGCCGAGGCCGACTCGCTCGACCGTCGGCCGGACCTCGGCGCTGCTGCCGCGATCGCGGAGCCGATGGGCTGGGACGTGGGCCACCTCTGGGAGGTGCGCGGCGACTCGGCGCTGCGCTCCGGCCACGCCTGGATGCGCCCCGGCTTCGACGCGCCTGAGTTCGAGCAGGCGACCCGCCAGCTCGTCATGGGGCGCGGCTTTGGCCTGCCCGGCGCCGGTCTGGGAGAGCGGCCTGCCGGCCTGGTTCACGAACGTCCTCGACTCCGACAAGTTCACGCGCGTCGACGCCGGCCCGCGACGTCGGCCTGCGCGGCGCGCTGGCGTTCCCGATCCGCGCCGTCCGGGGAGTGCGTGGCGGTGATCGAGCTGTTCGCGCGCGAGGAGCGCGAGCCCGACCCGGACCTGCTGCTGCTGACCGACGCGCTCGGCTCCCTGATCGGCGAGTTCGTGGAGGGCGTGGCCTCGGCCGAGGCCGTGCGCCAGAGCGACGCCCGCAAGACCGCCGTGTTCGCCTCCTCGCTGGACGCGATCATCACGATCGATCACGCCGGCAACGTCGTCGAGTTCAACCGCGCGGCGGAGCGGATGTTCGGGCGAACGGCCGAGGACGCGGTCGGCTCCGAGCTGGCCGAGCTGATCGATTCCCCCCGGGTTGCGCGCGGCGCCACCGGACCGCCCTGCGCCGCTTCGTCGCCACCGGGGAGGGCAAGCTGCTCGGGAAGCACGTCGAGCTGACCGGGATGCGCGCGGACGGGAGCGAGTTCCCGGTGGAGCTGGCGATCAACCTGATCGCGGGCGCCGAGCCGCCGATGTTCACCGGCACCGTGCGCGACATCACCCACCGCCGCCAGGCGGACGAGGAGCGCGCGGAGTGGCTGCGACTCGAGCAGTGGCGCGCCTCGACGCCACCCAGGCGCGCGACCAGCTGCGGGCGATCCTCAGCGGCGTCGCCGACGCGGTGACCGCCCAGGCCCCGGACGGCCGCCTCCTGTTCGCCAACCAGGCCGCGTTGGACCTGCTCGGCTTCGAGTCGATCGAGGAGCTCCAGGCCGAGCCCGGCGACTGGATGCGCGACCGCTTCGAGATCCTCGACGAGGAGGGCGAGCCAGCTGCCCACCGACGCGCCTGCCCGGACGCCGGGCGCTGGCGGGCGAGGGCGGCGCCGAGGAGGTCGTGCGCTTCCGCCTGCGCGCCACCGGCGAGGAGCGCTGGTCCGCCGTGAAGGCCACGCCGATCCTCGACGAGGACGGCTTCGTGACGATGGCGATCAACGTCATCGAGGACATCACGACCCACAAGCGGGCCGAGCGCGCGCAGCGCTTCCTGGCCGACAGCAGCGCGCTGCTGGGGGCGTCGCTCGAGCCCGCCGACGTGCTCGGCCAGGTCGCCACGCTCGCCGTGCCCGAGGTGGCCGACTGGGTCGCGGTTCACATGCCCGGCGACACGGGCATCGAGCTCGTGGCCATCGCCCACCGGGATCCGGAGCGCCTCCAGCGCGCCGAGGAGCTGGACCGCACGATGCCGACCCGCTACGACTCCCCCCGCGGCGTCGCGAACGTGCTGCGGACGGGGCGGTCGGAGCTCTACCCGGACATCCCCCAGCTCGTGCCCGAGACCGACGACGAGCGCGCGCGGGTCCAGCATGTGCGCGCTTTCGGGATGCGCTCGGCGCTGGTGGTGCCGATGATCGCCCGCGGCAAGACGCTCGGAGCGCTCACGCTGGCAACCGACCAGTCCGGGCGGCGCTTCGACCAGCACGATCTCGAGCTGGCCGAGGAGCTGGCGCGCCGCTGCGGGACGGCGGTCGACAACGCCCGCCTGTTCTCCGAGCGGGCCTACATCGCGCGGACGCTGCAGCAGAGCCTGCTGCCCGCCGAGCTGCCGGACATCCCGGGGATCGAGGCCGCCGCGCGTTTCAGGCCGACGGGCGAGGGCAACGAGGTCGGTGGTGACTTCTACGACCTGTTCGAGAGCGGCGGCCGCGGCTGGACGGTCGTGATGGGCGACGTCTGCGGCAAGGGTCCGGACGCCGCGGCCGTGACCGCGCTGGCTCGCTACACGCTGCGCGCGGCCGCGATGCGCGAGCGGCTGCCGAGCCGCAGCCTCGGGCTGCTCAACGAGGCCCTGCTGCGCCAGCGCACCGATCGCCGCTTCTGCACCGTCGCCTACGCGTACCTCGAGCCGATGGCCGAGGGAGCGCGGATCGGGTTCGCGAGCGGCGGGCATCCGCTGCCGCTGCTGCTGCGCGCCGACGGCAGCGTCCAAGCGGTGGGCGAGCCCGGCACGCTGCTCGGAGTGCTGCCCGACCCGAGCTTCGAGGACCGGTCGCTGTCGCTCGCGCCCGGTGACGCGCTCGTCTTCTACACCGACGGCGTGATCGAGGCGCCGCGGGCAGCAGCCACCCCGCTCGACGAGGAGCGGCTCGCGCAGCTCGTCGCGACCTGTGCCGGCGAGGGCGCGGACGCGATCGCCGCCCGGGTCGAGGACGCCGCCGTGGCGGCCCAGGACGGCAACCCGCGCGACGACATCGCGGTTCTCGTGCTCAGGGTCGCCCCGTGATGGGTACCCATGCAGGGTGCAAGAAAGTACCCGCGACGCTGGTGGTTATGTTGCGCTGGCCTAGGGTCTGGGTACATCAGGGGCAGTGCGGCCCTTCGACCTCACCGGGGCCAGGCATGAAAACCGCACGCGGATCGGGAGAACGCGCATCGCAACACAGACCCGCATCGTCGGGCCTCCTTTCGGAGGTTCCGTGAGTTCGAGCACTTCCAGCGTCGACGACGGCATCAGCCTGCGTCTGCGCGGTGGACCCGAGGCCGCGGCGCGAGCCCGCCGCGCGCTGTCCACGCTGCGCGCCGACATCGACCCGCCGCTGATGGAGACGCTGCGCCTGCTCGTGACCGAGCTGGTGTCGAACAGCGTCAGGCACGCGCAGTCGGAGACCGTGGTCCTGAGGGTGCTGGTCGGCTCGCACGGCGGTGCTGACCGAGGTGACCGACGAGGGCCCGGGGTTCGACCCCACCGACGCCGGCGCGCCCGGCACCGACGACAGCGGCTGGGGGCTGTTCCTGGTCGAGCGGCTCGCGGACCGTTGGGGCGTGAACCAGGCCAGCGACGTCACCAAGGTCTGGTTCGAGCTGCGCCGCGGCTAGAGCCGTAGCTGCTCCTCGCCCGCCGGCGCCTGGCCCAGCAGCGCGCGGAAGCGCTGGGCCGCCGTAGGGGCGTCGTCGCCCCGGTTGTTGTTGAAGGCCACGTGGACCTCCCGCGCCTGCTCCGCCAGCGCCTGCGCGCGGTCGGCGATCTCCTCCAGCTCCTCGTCCTCGTAGCGCCACGCGAAGCGCTCCGCCACCGATTTGCCCTTCAGGTAGCCATCGGTGTTGCGGCCGTGGAGACGCAGGTAGGCCAGCGCGTCGTCGGTCACGGCGTCGAAGTCCGAGGGCATGATCGAGAAGTGGTCGTCCGGCGGGGCGTCGACGCCGACGAAGGCCACCTCGTGCTCCGAGAGCCAGCCCAGCGTCGCCTCACGGCGCTTGTCGCGCAGCCACCCGCGATGGCGCAGCTCGACGGCCACCCGGTGCGGCTTCAGCGCCGCCACGAGGCCGTCCAGCTCGTCCAGCTCGTGCCTGCCCGGCCCGAACGCCGGCGTCAGCTGCACCAGATAGGCGCCCAGCTTGCCGGCCTCGGCCAGCGGCGCGGTCTCCTCCACGAGCCGCTGCGCCAGCGCGGTCTCGAGCGAGGGCGTCAGCGTCACCCTGCCGCGGCCGGTCGTCTCGGCCTCGTCGCGCAGCTCGGGCGGCAGCGACTCCAGCTGCGCCGAGTGGCGCGACAGCAGCCGGTGAACCTTGACGTCGAAGACGAAGCCGGCGGGCGTTTCCTCCACCCACTTGTGGACCGTGGTGCGGTCGGGCACCGCGTAGAAGCTCGAGTTCAGCTCCACGTACTCGAACCGCTCGGCGTACCAGGGCAACCGCTCGCGGGCGGCCATCTTCGGCGGATACCACTCCTTCACGAAGCCCGGATCGGCCCAGCTGGAGGTGCCCACGCGGATCGTCCCGGCCACGCTCGCACCGTACGGGCCCGAAGCAGGTGGCTCGGGCTAACCTGACCTCGTGCCCGTTCCCGAAGTCGCCTGGAAGCTCGACCGGATCTCGCCGCGTGCCTACCAGCACCCGGCCGACAGGGCGGCCACGGCGGCCCTCGCCAAGATCCCCTACCTGGACGAGGTGGTGCGCAGGCTGATCGCGCTCGGCTACGAGCGCGCGCTGCGGACCGCGGCGCTCGGGTCGGCCGTGAAGATCGGCGAGCACCAGCTGCCCGGCATCTGGGTGCTCCAGCGTCAGGTGTTCAACACCCTCGACATGGAGCGCGTGCCGGACCTCTACATCACCCAGTACCCGTTCGCGAACGCCTTCGCGATCGGCACCCAGCGGCCGATCGTGGTGGTCAACTCAGAGCTGGTCCGGCTGCTCGACGACGAGGGCCGGCGCGTGGTGCTGGCCCACGAGGCCGCCCACATCCACTCCGATCACGTCCTCTACCAGGAGGCGCTGCTGATCCTGCTGCGGCTGGGCACGTCCGTCCGGCTGCCGATCCTGGCCGGGCTGCCGCTGCTCGCGATCCAGCTGGCCCTGCTCGAGTGGTCGCGCGCCGCCGAGCTCTCGTGCGACCGCGCCGCCGCCCTGGTCACGCGCGACCCGCAGGCGGTCTGCCAGGCGATGATGGTGATGTCCGCGGGCGAGGCGGCGGCGGACCTGAACCTGGACGCGTTCATCGCCCAGGGCATGGAGTACTCCGACGGTGGCTCGGGGCTGGAGCGGGTCACGAAGCTGCTGCAGGACATGCGCCTGACCCATCCGATGCCGGTGCGCCGGGTGAAGATGCTGCTCGACTGGGTCCACGAGGGCGAGTACGACCGCATGGTCCGCGGCGACTACCTGCGCAGGGGCGAGGAGCCGTCGGCCCGCGACGAGGCCGAGACGGCGATCCCGTTCTACGCCGACCGGATCGGCGGGGCGATCCAGTCCGCCGGCTCGTCCGTCGCGGAGGTGGGCCAGCAGCTCGGCGACTGGCTCAAGCGAACTAAGAACCAGGGCGACGAACCGCCGCCACCGTGAACGGCAGCGTCGGCGTGCCGCCGCGCTTGTCGAACTGAGAGTTCACGACGAGCAGGCGGTTGCCGGCTATCTGCACGGTCGTCGCCAGGTGGAAGAGCGGGCTCGTGATCTGGCGCACGACCGTCCCGTGCAGCCAATCGCGCGACAGCGTCACCTGCGCGATGCGGCTGCCGGAGTTCACCCCGTAGAGCGTGTGTCCGCTGCGGGCCAGCCCGTCGCCGGCCGGCAGCGAGAAGCCGGTGACCTCGCGCACCCTCTTGGTCTGGAGGTCGATCCGCCCGACCACGCCGGTCGCCAGCCCGACCACCAGCAGGTAGCGATCGCCCGCGGAGACGATGCCGTTGGCGAAGCTCCCGATCGGCGTGTCCTTCACGCGGACGAACGGGTTGAGCCGCTTGGTGGCCGACGTGCGCTTCGAGAGCGCCTTCGCGGGGATGCGGAACACCAGGCCGCGGTTGGAGTCGGTCGAGTAGACGTCGCCGTTGGGCGCGATCGCCACGTCGTTGATGAGCCCGCCCGAGCCGGTTGCGAAGCGGCGCACGAAGCGGCCGCTCGGAAGGTCGTAGACGAAGATGTAGCCGGTCACGCTGCCGTTCACGATGAGGTGGTCGCGGCTGGCGCGCACCCCGGTGGCGAGGGCACGCCCGTTGGCCCCGGGAGGCAGGAAGACCTTGAGCCGCGGCTTGTCGAGCGTGCCCCGGTAGATCGCCCCGTTCGCGGTCGAGGAGACGTAGAACGTGTCGCTCCCGGGCCGCAGCGAGATGCCCTCGGGGAAGACCTGCTGCGCCGGGGGGAAGACGTACTGGCTGGGCAGGGCGGCGCTGACGAGGGCGAGGACCAGGGCGAGGCTCACGGGCGGCGAGCCTAACCGTTTCCGCTAGCGCCCCCGCCTGCCGAAGCTGTGCCCCGCCGGGACGACGGCGCGCAGGTCCGCCTCTTCCTGCTCCTCGGTGCTCCAGGCCCGGCGCGGCTCGATGTGCGTGACCTTTGCCCGTGGCAGGTCGGGGCGCTCCAGGCGCTCGATGCGGTCGACCAGGACGTTGGTCGTGCCCTCGCGGCGCTCCAGCCGGCCGGCGGCCAGCACCAGCGGCTCCGCGCGCACCGCCAGCCTGAACTGCTCCTGGACCGCCAGCGGCACGATCAGGTTGATCGTGCCCAGCTCGTCCTCGAGCAGCATGAACGTGATGCCCTTCGCGGTGGCTGGGCGCTGGCGCGCCACGACCAGCCCCGCCACGCGCACGCGCCGGCCGTTCTGGGAGCGCTCCAGCTGGGCGCTCGTGTGGAGGTCGTCGGGCAGCCCCGGGCGCATCAGCTGAAGCGGGTGCTCGCGCAGGGTCACGCCGGTCGAGCCGTAGTCGGCCAGCATCCGCTCCCACGCCGACAGCACGCGCAGCTCCGGTCCGTCGTGCGGCTCGAGCGGCAGGGCCAGCTGGGTGCCCTCGGCCACCGGCACGCCGGGCACGGCCACGCCCAGCTGCCAGAGCGCCTGGCGGCGGCGCCCCTCGACCGGCCCGTCGGCGAGCACGTCGCACGCGCCCGCCCAGGCCAGCTTGCCGAGCGTCTCCGCCGATGCGCCCGAGCGCGCGGCCAGGTCGCCCAGCGAGCGCCAGGCGCCGCCCTCGTCGCGCTCCGCCGCCAGCGCGCGGATCTCCTGCTCCTTCGACGCCGTTGACGTAGCCGAGCCCGAGCCGGACAGAGTTTCCCTCCACCATGCAGGCGGCGGCGCTGGCCGCCACGCAGGGCGGCAGCACCTCCACCCCCACTCGCTGCGCCTCGTGCACCAGCGAGTCGGGCGGGTAGAAGCCCATCGGCTGCTCGTTCAAGCAGAGCGCAGAGGAACTCGGGGTGGTAGTGCACGCGCAGCCAGGTGGACTGGTAGGCGAGCAGCCCGAAGGCGGCCGAGTGCGCCTTGGGGAAGCCGAAGCCCGAGAAGCCGACGATCTGCGACCAGACCCGCTCGGCCACCGCGCTCGCGGCGCCGCGCTCGATCGCGCCGTCGACGAACTTCTGCTCGTAGGCGCGGATGGCCGCCTCCGAGCGCTTGCGGCTCATCGCGCGGCGCAGCCCCTCCGCCTCCCCCATGCGGAAGCCGGCGAAGGCCGTGGCCACCTCCAGCACCTGGTCCTGGAAGACGATCGCGCCGAGCGTGTCGCGCAGCACCGGCTCGAGCGAGGGATGCTCGTAGGGGATCTCGAAGCTCGGGTCCGCCCGCAGCGCCTTGCGCCGCTCGATGTATGGATGGACCGCGCCGCCCTGGATCGGCCCGGGCCGCACCAGCGCCACCTGGACGGTGAGGTCGTCGAGGTTCTCGGGCCGCGTGCGCTTGAGCATCTGCATCTGGGCGCGCGACTCGATCTGGAACACCCCCATCGTCTCCGCCTCCTGGACGCGCGCGTAGACCTCCTGGTCGTCGTAGGGGATGCGCGACAGGTCGATGCGCTCGCCGCGCACGCGCGCGATCTCGTCCACGCAGCGCTCGACCGCCGACAGCATGCCGAGGCCGAGCAGGTCGATCTTGAGGAAGCCGGCGTCGCCGCAGGAGTCCTTGTCCCACTGCACCATCTGGCGCCCCTCCATCGAGGCCGGCTGCACCGGGCAGAGGTCGATCAAGCGGCTGGGTCGAGATCACCATGCCGCCCGGGTGCTGGGACTGGTGGCGGGGCAGCCCCCAGGCGTCGCGGGCGAGCTTCACGAGCGCGTCCCAGCGCGGCGAGCGCCGCGTGGGCTCCGGAACGTCCCCCTCGATGTCGTTGCGCTCCTTCCAGGGGTCGACGGCCCGCGCCAGCCGCTCGATCTCTCCCGGCGGCAGCCCGAGCGCCTTGGCGAAGTCGCGCACGGCGCTGCGCACCATGAACGTCGAGAAGGCGGCCACGAGCGCGCAGCGGTCGCGCCCGTAGCGGTCGTGCACGCGCGGGATCAGCACGTCGCGGATGTCGCGCGGGAAGTCGAGGTCGATGTCCGGCAGCGCGGTCAGCTCCTCGTTGAGGAAGCGCCCCAGGCAGAGCTCGTTCTCGATCGGGTCGATGTGCGAGAGGCCGGTCAGGTAGCAGACGATCGACGACACGCTCGAGCCACGTCCGCGGCCGGGCGGCAGCAGCCGCCGGGCCGACTCCGGCCCGCGCACCTCGAGGGCGACCTCGCGCGCCAGCTCGAGCATGTCGCGGTGCAGCAGGAAGAAGCCGGACAGGCGCAGGTGGCTGATCACGCGCAGCTCCTCCTCCAGCCGGGCGGTGGCCGCGCCGGCGCGCGGGTAGCGCTCCGCGAGCTTGCCCGCGCACAGCTCCGCCAGCTTGCGGTCGGCGTCGGGGTCCTCCGATCCGGGGTAGCGGTAGCCGAGGTCCTCGGTGAGGTCGAACGTCAGGCGCTCCGCCAGGCGCCCGCTCTCCGCCACCGCCTCCGGGTGGTCCCGGAAGCGCTCGGCCATCCGCTCGGGCGGGGTCAGCACGTGGGAGGAGTTGCCGCGCCGCCGGGGCTCGGTCTCGTCGAGCGTGGCGCCCAGGCGCACCGCGACCATGGCGTCCTGGAGCGGGGTGCGCTCGCGCGAGTGCACGTGCACGTTGCCGGTGGCGACGCAGGGCACCCCCAGCCGCTCGGCCAGCTCGGCGAGCAGCTTGTTGCGGCGGCGGTCGTGGCGCCAGTAGGGACGCTGCAGCTCGAGGCGGAAGCGGTCGGGGCCGAAGGCGGCCAGCAGGCGGCGGGCCACGGCGGCGGCCTCCGGGTACTCCGCCCGCTCGACGCGCGCGGCCACGGCGCCGTCGCGGGCGCAGCCGGACAGGCAGACGAGGCCCTCGGCGTGCCGCTCCACGTCCGCCAGCGTCACGCTCGGATCGGTGTCGAGCGCATCCTGGGCCGGCCGGCGGCCGTCGAGGACCTGCGCCACCGGCTCCGACCACCCCTCGCGCGCCCAGCGGCGCGTGGGCCAGTGGGCGGCGGTGATCAGGCGGCAGAGGTTGGTGTAGCCCGTGCGCGTCTGGCAGAGCAGCGTGAGGTGGTGGCCGTCGTCGAGGGTCAGCTCGGCCCCGGTGATCGACCTGACGCCGAGCGGCTTCAGCGCCTGTGCCATCTCCATGGCGCCGTGCAGCCCGTCGTGGTCGGTCAGCGCCAGCGACTCATGGCCCTGCTCGGCCGCCGCCGCGGCCAGCTCCACCGGGTGCGAGGCGCCATCTAGAAACGAGTAGGCGGAGTGGCAGTGGAGCTCGACGTATGGCACGAACGTATGTTCGCACAACTAGCGCAGTGGAATCGCCATCTTGCCCTGACCCGGCAGGATGACGACGAGCGAGCCACCGGCGTTGCTCGTCCCGACCGAGAGCGAGACCGAGTGCACCCTTCGCGCCCGCAGGGCAACGTGCACGCTCTTACCCTTGGTCACAGCCGCGACCGAGGCGCCGTTCACCCGCACCGTCGCCGCACCTCGAGCGCGAGCGGGTAGATGGAAGTCGATGCTGCGCACCTTCGGGCGGCTGCCCAGGCTCAGCTTCGCGACCAGCCGCCCTCCGCGCAGCCTCGCCGAGGCCGACGACGGCGGCTTGGCGTGGCTGAGCGTGTGGCCGTCGATGTTCCAGCTGCGGGGCGTGCGCCAGCCCGAGCTGGTGCAGCACGGTCGGGAGGATGTCCACGACCAGCGGCTTCTTGACGTTCTTGCCCAGGCCCGGCCCCGTGCCGACCAGGAACGAGGTCAGCTCCAGCTTGGTCTTGCCGAAGTGGCTGATCGGCGAGGGCTCGCTGAGCGGGCGCTGGCCGTGGTCGGTGACCACCAGGATCGTCCAGCTCTCGAACGGGTAGGTCGGGCGCGAGCGGACCGCCCGCAGCAGCTTGCCGATGCGGGCGTCGGTGGTCGCGATCGCGTTCGAGTAGGTCGGCGTGGCCGAGCCGGCGAGGTGGGCGGTCTCGTCGACGAGGCCGAGGTAGACGAAGCCGGCGTCCGGATCGCCGTGGCGCAGGTAGCTCGTCGCCGCGTCGGTCACCTCCACGTCGCCCTGGTTCCAGTTCTCGATCGTCTCCGCCGGCACGCGCGCGGCGAAGTTCGTGTCCCTTGCCGTGCCGAAGATCGGGCCACCGTTGAGCGGAAGGCCGATGTTGTCCCAGTCGCTCGCGAGGAACGTGCTGAGCCGGCTGCGGCGGTTCTCGATCCGGGTGAGGAAGTCCAGGTAGCCGTTCTTGGTCGCCTGGCCGGGGTCCATGTTGAGCTTGCTGCCGTCGACGCCGTGCTTGTCCTCCCAGACCCCGCTCGCGATCGATGACCAACCGACCTCGCTAAGCGTGAGCGTGTTCGGCCCGTAGTGGAGCAGCGAGGGCCGGCCGAAGCCCTCCCGGCTGCAGCCGCGCCAGGTTGGGCGCGTGGCCGGCCTTGATCGCGGCCTGCACGAGATCCCAGCGGGTGCCGTCGGTCCCGATCACCAGCACCTTGTTGAGGCTGGTGCCGGCGGGACCGGCCAGCGGCTCCTGCCCGAAAGCGGGCGGCGCGGCGAGGGCAAGGGCGGACAGAGCAGCGGTGAGCGCGAGCCTCATGGGGGCCCACCCTATTACGAGTTCTTAACGATCTCGTGATGATGGTGGCCGCCGAGCGTCCGCCACGACTGCCAGGTGATGCGCAGGATCACCAGCGTGATGCCCAGGCCGATCAGCGGATCGGCGACCGGCAGGCCGACGGCGACGCTGGCCGCGCTCGCGACGACGGCCAGGCTCACGTAGGCGTCCGCCCGCGCGTGGGCGCCGTCGGCGATCAGCGCCGGGCTGTCCAGGCGCTGGCCGGCCCGGCTGCGGATCCCGGCGGCCGCCCAGTTGCCGGCGAACCCGACCGCCCCGGCCCCGGCGAGCGCCCCGAGGTGGTCGACGTCCTGCGGCGAGATCAGCCGGTCGACCGCCTCGTAGCCGGCCACGCAGGCGCTCACGAAGATCGCAGCCACGACGAAGAGGCCGGCCCATCGCTCGGCTCGCGGGCTGCGCAGCGCGAACGCGACGCCCAACGGGACCGCCGTCAGCGCGTCGCCCGCGTTGTGAATCAGGTCCGCGAGCAGGGCGACGCTGCCCGAGATCACCAGCACGAACGCCTGCGCGGCCGCCGTGAGACCGAGCACGACCAGGGCCAGCGTCACGGCCCGCACCCCGCGCGCGAGCGCTTGATCGAGTCGTCGACCAGGCCGTGCGAGTGCGCCATGACGCTGCTCTCTATAGCAACAGGCTGCCGCCCGGCGGCACGACCCAGAGCCGCTCGGCCCGCTCCGTCACCACCGCGTGGATCCAGGTCCGCCACGGTCTGCGCCTGGGCGCCGTCCATCAGCCGAGCCAGCTCGCCCCATGCCATCGCCACCGCCGCGACCCTCGCGGTCGGCCCCCAACCCGTCGCGGCTCGCAGCTCGTCGGCACGTGCCTTGACCTCCTCTGCGGTCAGCTCGCCGAACGGCTTGGCCCGCCCGCTCGCGTAGACGCGCTCGGAGAGCACGCTCTCGGGGTCGTGTTGGGTCGGCTCGCTCACAGCAGGTAGGGCACCGCCCCGATCGCGCCGAGGGCGTACCAGCCGCCGAACGCCAGCGTCACGATGCCCATCGCCGGCGCGAAGGCGAGCATCCGGTGGAGCGCGGGGCCGCGGGTGATCGCGTAGCCGAACGCGGACGACAGGAGCGCCATGGATATCGCCGTGCCGAGCGCCAGCACACCCAGCGCCGCAACCGCCTCGGCCTGGTCGGGGATCGTCGCCAGCAGCAGCACGGCCACGCCCGCCGATCCACCCATCCCGTGGACGAGGCCGATCGCGAACGCGCCCGCCGGCGACCGTCCCAGCCGGGCCTCGGGCTGGTGGGCGTGGTCGTGCCGGCGCTCGTGCTCGTGCGGGTGGAGGTGACGGTGCACGACCTGCCCGTGGCTGTGGGAGTGCGCGTGGAACTGCCCGCGGTGCCAGCGCACCAGCAGCCGGACCGCCAGGAACATGATCATCACCCCGACCGCGGCCTCGGCCGCGTGCTGGACCGATTCCGGCAGGTAGGCGCCGAAGAGCACGATCGGCAACCCGAACAGCCCGAGCGTGAGCGCGTGCCCCAACCCCCAGGCGAGCCCCAGCCGCCCCGCGCGCTCGCGGCCGTCGCCGGGGTCCGACGCGATCAGCGTCGAGACCGCAGCGAGGTGGTCGGGGTCCGACGCGTGGCGCAGACCGAGCAGTAGCGCCACCGCGAGCACCACGAGCAGCCCCCCGCCGCGCGCGAGCTCGGAGATCCAGTCGTCAAGCCCGAACATCGTCCTCCTGCCAGTCGCGCGGCCGCCACGGCCAGTTGCCCGTAGGCGATGCCCGCCGTCGTTGGGGGGAAGCGCCTCGGGTGTGAGCACCCGCAGCCCGGCGGCTCCGAGCAGCGCCCGCGTGCGCCCCATCAGCCGCCTGTTCTGGAAGGCCCCGCCGGACAGCACGACGGTCTCGGTGTCGGAGCGCTCGGCCGCCCGCGCGCAGGCGTCGGCGGTGGCGTTGGCGACGCGCGTTGTGGAAGCGGGCGGCGACGGTCGCCACCTCGGCGCCCCGCCGCAGGTCCTCCACGACCGCCGACACCGTCGGCCGGGCGTCGATCACCAGCGGCGCGCCGCCGTCGTCGCGCAGCGGGAGCGGGTATGCGCCCTCCTCGGCGGGATCGAGCAGCCGCCTCGAGCTCGGCGGCCGCCTGCCCCTCGTAGTTGACCTCCGCGCGCACGCCGCAGAGCGCCGCGACCGCGTCGAACAGCCGGCCCACGCTGGTCGTGAGCGGGGACGCCACCCCGCTGCGCACCAGCGCGGACACCTGCTCCCAGGCGGTCGCGTCCACGGGCAGCGTGTGCTGCTCCACCTCGGCGGCCGCGAGCCACGCGCAGGCCATCCGCCACGGCTGGCGGATAGCGGCCTCGCCGCCCGGCATCCGCACCGGGAACAGGAACCCGGCTCGCTCGAAGCCGCGCAGGTCGCCGAACAGCAGCTCCCCGCCCCACACCGTGCCGTCCGGGCCGTAGCCGGTGCCGTCGAAGATCGCCCCGATCGCCGGGGCCGGTCTCGCCGTGCTCCGCGAGGCAGGCCGCGAGGTGGGCGTGGTGGTGCTGCACGCCGACGGGCTCCACACCGGCGAGCTCGAGCGCGTGCCTGGTGGACAGGTAGTCGGGGTGCAGGTCGTGCGCGACCGCTTCCGGCGCGACCGCGAAGAGCCGCTGGAAGTGCGCGATCCCCGCCGCGAACGAACGCAGCGTCTCGTAGTTCTTGAGGTCGCCGACGTGATGCCCCACCCAGGCGTGCGTGCCCTTGGCCACCGCGAACGTGTTCTTCAGCTCGGCTCCGGTCGCGAGCAGGTGGCGGCCGCAGTCCACCGGCAGCCGCAGCGAACCGGGCACGTAGCCGCGCGAGCGCCGCAGCACCAGCGGGCGGTCGCCCACCACGCGCACGACGCTGTCGTCCGTGCGGGTCTCGATCGGCCGGTCGTGGACCAGGAACAGGTCCGCGATGCCGGCGAGCCGCTCGGCACGCCTCCTCGTCGTCGAACGCGATCGGCTCGTCGGAGACGTTGCCGCTGGTCATGACGAGGGTCCGGCCCGTGTCCGCGAGCAGCAGATGGTGGAGCGGCGAGTACGGCAGCATCACGCCGAGCTCGTCCGAGCGGGGCGCCACCGCGGCGGCCACGCGGGCGTCCGGCCGCGGCCGGGCCAGCACGATCGGGCGCGCCGACGAGCCGAGCAGCTCCTCCTCCACGGGCGCCAGCGCGACCAGCTCCCGCGCCGCCGCGAGGTCGGGCGCCATCAGCGCGAAGGGCTTGTCCTCGCGGTGCTTGCGGGAGCGCAGGCGGGCGACGGCCGCCTCGTCGTCGGCGCGGCAGGCCAGGTGGAAGCCGCCGATGCCCTTGACCGCCACGATCGCGCCGCCGACCAGCGCCTGCGCGGCGGCCGCCACCGGGTCGGCGGTGCAGGCCCCGACCAGCCGCACCCGCGGCCCGCACTCGGGGCAGGCGTTGGGCTGGGCGTGGAAGCGGCGGTTGGCCGGGTCGAGGTACTCGGCGCGGCAGGCAGGGCACATCTGGAAGCCGGCCATGGTCGTGTTCGGCCGGTCGTAGGGGACGTCGCGCACGATCGTGAAGCGCGGCCCGCAGTTCGTGCAGTTGACGAACGGGTAGCGGAAGCGTCGGTCCGCGGGATCGAACAGCTCGGCGAGGCAGTCGGCGCAGGTCGCGCTGTCCGGGGTGACCGCGGCGCGCGGCTCCCCGCCCGCCGGGCTCTCGCGAATCGAGAAGCCGAGCTCACCGAGCTCCTCGACCGGCTCGGCGGTGACCCGCTCGACCAGCGCGAGCGGCGGCGCCTCGAGCGGCAGCCGGGTCAGGAAGCGCTGCACGGTCTCCGAGCGGAGCCTCGACCTCGACCACGACCCCGCGCGCGTCGTTGAGCACGTGGCCGGCCACGCCCAGCTCGCCCGCCAGCCGGTAGACGTAGGGCCGGAACCCCACGCCCTGGACCGTCCCCTCGACGCGTGCGCGGACGCGCGTCACCCGACCAGCTCCCGCAGCAGGTGGTAAGCGCTGGCCTGCGCCTCCTGGATGCGCGGGATGTGCTCCGAGCGGGTCACGATCACGTGGTCCGCGAGCCGCTCGTCCGCGACCCGCCCGCCGTCGTAGCCGACCATCGCGATCGTGCGCAGGCCGCGCCTGCGCGCCTCGCCGAGAGCAGCGATCACGTTCGCCGAGTTGCCGCTGGTGGAGATCGCCAGCAGCGCGTCGCCGGCCCGCCCGTGGGCGATCACCTGGCGCGCGAAGATCGCCTCGGTCCCGATGTCGTTCGCGATCGCTGTCAGGATCGCCGCGTCCTCGGTGAGGTCGAGCGCGCGGCGCCCGGACTCCCTGAAGTCCGCCACGGCGTCCATCGCGTCGGTCGCGGAACCCCCGTTGCCGAGCGCCAGCAGGCACCCACCCGCGTCGAGGTCGTCGCGCAGCCCGGCGGCCGCGGCCGCCAGCTCGCTCGCGGTTGTCGGTGAGCGTCTGCGCGCGCAGCTCGGCGACCTCGGTCGCCTTGGCCAGCACGGAGCGGCGCACGTCGTCGACGACCGCCTCGAGATCGTCCTCCTGCTCGCCCAGGAACGGGTAGAGAAAGCTCGACGCTCCCGTGTCGTGGACCGGCCGCGCCTCCCGTCCCTCGAGCAGGCCGCGGTGGTCGAAGAACACGTGCACGAGCTCCCAGAGCACGTGGTAGAGCGTCTCGACCAGCTCCTGGCGGATCGACGGGTCGGCCGTCGGCGGCTCGAACTCCCACTCGGCGCCCACGGGCGCGAACGCGAGCGTCAGGCAGCCGCGCTCGCGCGCGACCGCCACCGCCGCCGCGACCTCGTCGACGCCGAAGCCGATCGCGATGTCGTCGGGCTCCGCCAGCAGCTCCACCTGCTCGGGCAGCGGCCCGCCCTCGCCCGCCAGCCCGATCGCGGGCAGCGCCCGCTTGCCGACGATCACCGGGTGCACGAACTCCACGGCCACGTGGCGGGCGTCCGAGCGCGCGGCCGGGGTGCGCCCGAAGGCGATCAGCCGGCCCCCGCGGGCGAATCGCTCGGCCATGCGATGGCAGAGCCGGGCCAGGCGCTCGGCCTCGGCCTCGAAGAACTCCGCGTTCGCGCGCGTGCGCTCGGCCAGGCCGGCGACGAGCGCGTCGCTCTCGACCGCCTGGGTCACGCGGGCGCCTCCACCGGCGCGCCGATCCGCGTCAGCCAGTCGCGCCACTCCTCGATGCCGTCGCCGGTCTTCGCGCTCACCACCATGCGCTCCACCCCGGGGTGGACCGCGTCGAGGTGGTAGAGGAACTTGTCGAGGTCGAAGTCCAGATGCGGCAGCAGGTCGACCTTGTTGATCAGCACCAGCTCGCAGGCGCGGAACATGAGCGGGTACTTGAGCGGCTTCTCCTCGCCCTCGGTCACCGACGAGACCATCACGCGAGCGTCCTCGCCGACCTTGAACTCGGCCGGGCAGACCAGGTTGCCGACGTTCTCGATCACGAGCAGGTCGATCTCGTCGAGCGGCAGCTCGGGCAGGGCCGAGCGGACCATGTTCGCGTCGAGATGGCACTCGCCGCCGAAGCTCGGATCGGTGTTGAGCTGCGTGACCGGCACGTGCAGCGAGGCCAGCCGGTCGGCGTCCATCGACCCCTGCACGTCGCCCTCGAGCACCCCCACGCGCACGCCGGGCAGGTCCGCCACCACTCGCTCGAGCAGCGCCGTCTTGCCGGCGCCCGGCGCGCTCATGAAGTTGATCACCCGCACGCCGGCCCGATCGAAGTCGGCCCTGTTCGCCTGGGCGATCGTGTTGTTGGCGTCGAGCGCCTCCTCGACGATCTTCACCTTGGTGCGATGCATTCGGCCTCCTCGACTTCGATGGACTCCACCTCGAGCTCGTCCCCGGTCGCCACCTCCACGCGGCCGGAAGGGCCGCAGCCCGGGCACATGAAGATCGGCAGCTCGATCTCCCACTCGCGCTCGCACGCCCCGCAGCGCAGCAGGGCGGGGATCAGCTCCTGCTCCAGTCGCGCGCCCTCGCAGACCGTGCCGCGCGCCACGAACTCGAAGTAGAAGTCGAGCGTGTCCGGCACGACCTGGCGCAGGGCGCCCACGCGCAGGCTCACGACGCTCACCGGCCGCCCCTGGGCGTGCTTGACGACGGTGTTCACGATCGCGCCGGAGAGCGACAGCTCGTGCATGGCTCAGTCGACGGCGTAGGCGGCGTCGGACTGCAGCTCGTCGATCGTCTCGGCCACGAGGTCCGCGGCTCCGCCGACGGCTCGCTCGACCTCCTCGCTGAGCCCGATCCCCAACTCGCCGACGACGGTGGGCTCGCACGCCACGACGACCACCTTGCCCGGCCAGGCGCCGAGCGTCTTGACGAAGCGCAGGACGGTCTGCGGGTCCATGCCGTGCGGGTTGAGCACCTGCCCGTCCTCGATGCCCGCCTCGACCTCCTCCTCGGGCACCTCCATCACGTAGAGGGTCCCGGGGTCGCCGCCCTGGCGGCTCACGTCGACGAGCACGAGCGCGTCGTAGCCGCGCATGACCTCGTAGGCGAGGTCGAGCCCGCCGGTCCCGAAGTCGAGCACCACGGTCCCTTGCGGCAGCTCGCGCGCCTCGAGTCGCTTGACGACCTCGCTGCCGAAGCCGTCGTCGCCGAGCCAGGTGTTGCCGATCCCGGCAATGAGAATTCTCTTCACTCGACCACCTCCACTTCCGGGGGGAAGAACCACAGAAAGCGCCCTGTCTCGCGCAGGATCTCCTGGCCGGGCTCGTCGAGCGCGACGCCCAGGTGGACCCTGCCGTCGTAGTCGCGCTGGATGCGCTCGACCGTCACCGTGCGGCCCTCGAGCATGCGCGCCTGCAGGTCCGCGTCGAGGCCTGGGCGCACGACCACCCGGCCGCCGCGCCGGAACACGACCCCGTCGACCTCCACCTCCGGCAGCCCCAGCGTCGGGTCGCGCACGGCATCGGACGGCTGCGGCGGGCTGAGCGTGACTCGCCCGTGCAGCCTCGACAGCTCCTCCGACGTGACCGCGGACGCCCGTTCGATCATCTCGCGGACCGCCGGGTCCTGCTCGGCGATCTGGGCGCGCTCCTCGTCGCTGAGCACCTGCACGTGCAGGACGAGCGCCTCCTCGATCTCGGTGTTGTCGAACAGGTTGCCGCGGCTCTCGGGCGCGATCTGCGGATGGTCGGGGAGCACGATCGCGGCGCCGAGCATCACGTCGTCGGCCGGGGAGGCGAGCACGGGCCAGGTGTTGACGCTGTCGCAGGGCGCGTCGAGCTGGGAGACGAAGCGGCCGCCGGAGACGTGAAGCTGCGGATGGGTCGAGATCAGCGAGCGCTCGATCGCCGCCGCCCGTTCGAGCCCGGGCTCGGCCTCGGTGCGGTTCTCGACCCGGTACGAGACGAGCCGGCGGTCGCCGTCGAGCGGCGTCACCTCGAGCCGGGTCCGAACCGACAGGCCGCCGATCTCGAAGTCGCCCGTGCCCTCGATCCGCTGCGGCTCGGCGCGGTGGCGCTCGCCGCTGGGCGCGAGGAAGCGCACCTCGGCCGTCGACCTCTCCCCCGCCCTCCACGACGCAGCGCAGGTCGAGGTGGTCGAAGGTCGTGTCCAGACCGGCCGCGTAGGCGGGCGGGTAGACGATCCCGAACGGCGTGGGCGTGGCGTTCTTGGTCGCTCCCGGCGTGTAGGGGTACAGGGCGTAGCCCTCGTACAGCAGCGTGTCGACCAGCTCGCTCACGAGTCGATCGCTCCGGCTCGAGCAGCTCCGCGACGCACGCGTCCAGCGTCGGCAGCGCGCGGCGCGCCTTCTCGCGCTGCAGCGCCCTCAGGGTGGTCTCCTGAAGCGGGATCCAGCCGGTGTGCGGGTAGTAGTGGTCGATCAGGTCGCGCCAGGTCGCGACCGGGAAGCGGAACTCGGCCGTGCACGCCCAGGGCACCAGCGACATCTGCAGCCGCCCGTCGTCGCCGCGGTAGTGCACGGTGCCGTTGAAGTTGAAGGCCAGCGGCACCTCGCCGTCGGGCAGGCCGTAGAGGTACTTCGAGGAGGCGACCTCCATGTCGAAGCTCGCGGGCAGGGCGATCCGGAACGTGGTCGACCCCGTGAAGGCGGGCACGAGCACGTCGGCCTGGTGCCAGACGAGGCTGCGGGTGGTCGTGGCCCAGCGCTCGGGCGCCCCGAACAGCTCCACCAGCCGCTCGCGCGTCTCGGCGTCGTAGGCCCGCCGGGCCGGCTCGATCATGACCTGGGCGCTGAGCGCGATCGCGTACACGGCGCGCCCGCCGGGCTCGCTCACGTGCACGTCGAAGTCGATGGCCGGGACGGCGGCGTGTCGGCGCCCGGTGGCCCCGAGGACCCGGAACTCCGGCTCCGGCGCGACCGGCGCCTCCAGCACCTGTGGCTGGCTCAAGCGGCCACCCTTCGCAGCTCCTCGAAGTAGCCCTCGATCGCGCGCTCCACCCCGGCCCCGCCCGAGATCCCCTCCCAGGCCGCCTTGACGATGCCCACGAGCATGTAGCAGCGGTCGATCGGCGCGATCGCGTACGCCGGCGGCTCGGCCATGCGGTTGACGATCAGCCCCTCGGCGTCGGCCTCGAGGTCCCGCAGCACCGGGTTCATGCCGGCCAGCCGGTCCCAGGTCTCGAAGTGCAGCTCGCTCTCGGTCGCGCCGGCCGGGCTCGGATACATCGCGACGATGCAGTTCGTGACGCTCGAATGCATGAAGAACGCCAGGCCGATCGGGATCCGGAACTGCGCCCAGAGCTCCTCGGGCAGCCGGAAGCCCTCGAGCCACAGCGTCCGGTTCCCGGTCGGGCGGAACTCGGCGTCTCCGGAGCGCAGCGCCCAGCAGCTCTCGCACACGCACACGATCTGCCGCTCGTAGAGGTTGAGCATGTGCCGGTGATCCGGCGGCACGGTCGTCGTGCAGAGGTCGCAGCGCTCGTCCGGGCTCGCCGCCTGCGGCGGCTTCGGCTTGGCCAGCCCGCGCAGGCCCGAGACCATCAGGGCCCGGCGCCGGTCGGCAACGGCCTGGTCGAGGTCGAGGCGGTTCACAGCGCGACCTTGATCTGCTCCTGCTCGCGCAGCAGCGGGACCGGCTGGAGCTGCAGGTGGTCGTCGTCCATCGAGCGGCCCGCCTGCGGCAGGAAGTACCTGCGCCCGCAGCTCGGACAGCCGAGCGCGCCGCCGTCCAGCGCCCCGCCGTCGAGCGCCCCGCCGCAGTCCGCACAGGTGTTGCGGTACGCGAGCAGCGTGCCGTCGACGTTCGCCACCACGAGCGGCACGCCGTCGATGGCGGTCGCGATCAGCGTCTCCGGAGCGCTGATCTCGAGGCTGTGCCAGGCCGGCGTCACGTTGATCACCGGCAGGGGCACGCCGCCGATGCCCGTCGTCTCCTCCTCCATGACGCCCTCGACGTCCATCCCCTCGAGGTCGGGCGCGGCCGCCTCGAGCGCCTGCCGCACCGCCAGCTCGAGCGTCGACGACGACGCCCGGCACGACTTGCAGCTGCCCTCGAGGCGCAGCTTGGCGATCCCGTCCTCGATCCCGAGCAGCTCGACGTTGCCGCCGTGCGACTCCATGTAGGGCCGGACCGTGTCGAGCGCCGCCGTCACGCGCTCTTCGATCGGCACCGGATAGAGGTCGTGGATCATCAACAGCCCCGCGACGAGCTCGTCCTTGGCGAGCTCGTCGCGCGTGGCGGCGTCCGCCAGCTCGACGATGCGCTCCAGCCCGGCGCCGTACATCTGCACGACGGCGGCGGTCAGCTCCTCGGCCAGCGCGCGACAGTCCGGATCGTCGAGGTCCTCCAAGCGCCCCGTGAGCTCCTGCACACGGGCGATCAGCTGCTCGGCCTCCATCGCCCTAGCAGAGCGCCGTCGGGGTGTGGACGACCTTCCGCACCGACCCCTTGCCGCCGTACATGTGCACGCCGCACGGCAGGCAGGGATCGAACGAGCGGACCGCCCGCATGATGTCGATCCCCTTGAAGTTCTCCGGGCCGTTCTCCTCGAAGATCGGGGTGTTCTGCACCGCGTCCTCGTAGGGGCCGGGAGTGCCGTAGACGTCGCGCGGGCTGGCGTTCCACGGCGTCGGCGGGTAGGGCTGGTAGTTCGCGATCTTGCCGTTCTCGATCACCATGTGGTGCGACAGCACTCCGCGCGCCGCCTCGTGGAAGCCGCAGCTGACCGCGCTGTCCGGAACCTTGAAGTCGTTCCAGCTCTTGGTCCGGCCGGCCTGCACCTCCTTCATCGCGCGCTCGAGGTTGTGGAGCGCGATCAGGGCCGAGTAGGCCTGGTGGTAGGTGCGGGCGCGATCGCGCTCGATCGCGTTGGACTTCTCCGGCACCTTCCACTCCATCTCCATCTCCGGGAAGCTGGCCGAGCGCGGCAGCGCCATCTGGATGCTGTGGCCGGTGGCCTTGGCGTAGCCGAAGTCCACGAGCCCCGCCTTGGCCGTGCACCACTGGCGGGCGAACGGGCCGCCGCCGGTGTCGCAGCACACGTGCGTGTCGGTGCGCTTGTCGTAGATGCGCGGCGACACGACCCAGGTGTACTTGTCCGAGAAGTCGCGCTTCTGCGGCTTCGGGAGCGTGACCTTGTTCCAGGGATGGTTCTTGTCGACCGGGTTGCCGAGCGGGTCCTCGGTCACGAAGGTGCGCTCGTTCTCCCAGCCGTCGAAGTACGAGGAGCCGAGCAGGATGCGGATCGCCAGGTTGATCTCGACCAGGTCGGTCGTGATCAGCTCGCCGTTGATCGCGATTCCGGGGGTGATGTAGCGCTTGCGCCCCCAGTCGGTCATGTTGGCGTAGCTGTAGTCGACGTAGTCGGGGTCGTCGAACGAGCCCCAGTTGACGAGGTTCGTCTCCCGGTAGCCGACCATGTCGTAGCCCGGCAGCTCCGTGAGGAAGAAGTCGTACAGGTCGTCGTGCATCGGCACGCTTCTCTTCACGTAGTCGAAGTAGCGCATCAGGCGCACGTAGTAGTCCGTGCAGGTCTGATGCGTGATGTCCGCGCTGCAGCCGCCCGGCATGATCGTCGAGGGGTGCGTGTGACGCCCGCCGAACAGGCAGTACATCTCGCGCGTGTAGCGGGCCACGTGGAGGGTCTCCAGGTAGAACTCGCCCGTGAACGGGTTGAGCGCCCGCATGATGTCCGCGATCGTCTTGTAGCCGTGGATGTCGGACCCCGGCGCCGAGGTGCTCTCGGCCTTGGCCAGCAGGCTCGGGTTCGTCTCCTTGACCATCTGCTCGCAGAAGTCCACGTTCGCCATGCAGTCGTTGAAGATCGCGTGGTCGAAGATGTAGTCCGCGGTCTCGGCCAGGTTGAACGCCATGTCGCCCGAGCGGCGGCGGCTTGACGCCGTAGGCCATGTTCTGGTTGAGGCAGGAACAGGTGCAGTGGTTGTCGCCGCAGATGCCGCAGATGCGGCTGGTGATGAAGTGGGCGTCGCGCGGGTCGATCCCCTTCATGAAGATGTCGAAGCCCCGGAAGATCATCGACGTCGAGTAGCACTTGAGGACCTGCTGGTTGGAGAAGTCGATCTCCGTGTGGATCCCGAGCGACCCGACGATGCGGGTGATCGGGTCCCACGACATCTCCTTGACGACGACCTTCTGCTCGCGCGGTGTCTCAACTGTGGACATGCGTGTCTCCCCTTACCAGCGCTTCTGGTAGCCGGTGGTCAGTTCTGGCTTGTTGTGACGCCACTCGGGCTCGATCGTCGTACTTGCGCGTGATGTGGCGCTTGCGGAAGTAGCGAACCATCGGGCCGTAGACGTACGTCGTGATGCCCGCGGCGGCGCCGCCCCAGCGGTCCTCGTCCATGAACGGCATGTACTTGTCGGGGAAGCCCGGCATCGTGCAGGCCATGCAGATGCCGCCGACGTTCGGGCAGCCGCCGATGCCGTTGACCCAGCCGCGGATCGGCACGTTGCACTTGACCACCGGGCCCTTGCAGCCCAGCTTCACCAGGCAGCGGTGGTCCGAGCCGTACTCGGTGGCGAACTCGCCCTGCTCGGCGAAGCCGGCGCGGTTGCAGCCCTCGCGCACGGTGCGGCCGAACAGCCACTTCGGCCGCAGCTGCTCGTCCAGCTCGGGCGCCGGGCGCCAGCCCGGCGAGGTGGAGCGCCAGGTAGAGCAGCGTCTCGGTCATGTTGTCCGGCTGCGCCGGGCAGCCGGGGATGCACACGACCGGGCAGGCCGGCGCTCGACTTCCAGTTCCAGCCCAGGTAGTCCGGCACGCCCATCGCGCCCGTCGGGTTGTTCTTCATCGCCGGGATGCCGCCGTAGGTGGCGCACGTGCCGACCGCCACCACCGCCGCGGCCTTCGGCGCGAGGCGGTCGATCCACTCGTTCATCGTGATCGGCTGGCCGTTCGACGGGTTGACCGCGAAGCCGGTCCAGTGGCCCTCGCCGTTGATCTGCTCGTTGCCGAGCGAGCCCTCGATCACGAGCACGAACGGGTCGAGCTTGCCGTCCTCGGCGTCGAACCAGGCCTGGGCGTACTCCTGCCCGACCTCGTAGGCGATCACCTGGTTGTGCACCACGACCTTCGGCATCCCTGGGATCGCCTGCGTGATGATGTCCTCGAGGCTAGGGTTGGTCGCCGACGTCATGGCGACCGAGTCGCCCTCGCAGGAGAGGCCGGTCGTCATCCAGAGGACATGCGCGGTGACCGCCTCGGTCTCCTTCTGTGCCGCGTATGCGTCGGTTGTCGCCATCGGCGCTCCCCTCTCGTTCAACAAATGCGTGGCAGCGGGTCGCCCACCAGCTGGTCCATCACCCGCTTGCCGCCGAAGCTCGTCTCCACCAGCACCATCCCGGGCGGCTCGGTGCGCACCTCGCCGATCTCGGCCGCGCGCTCGCACCCGGGAACGGAGCGCAGCGCCGCCAGCGCTCGCGTCCGCTGCCTCTTCGGCCACGAAGGCGACGAGCTTGCCCTCGTTGGCCACGTACATCGGATCGATCCCAAGCAGCTCGGAGGCGCCGGCCACGGCCGGAACGACCGGCACGGCTGCCTCGCGCACGAGCATGGCGACCGCGGAGGCGCGCGCCAGCTCGTTCAGGACGGACGCCACGCCGCCGCGGGTGGCGTCGCGCATGCACCGCAGCGCCGGCCCCGCCTCCTCGAGCAGCGCGTCCGCGACCGGCCACAGCGAGCGCGTGTCCGACTCGATCGCCGCGTCGAGCTCGAACTCGCCCCGCGCCAGCATGATCGCCGTGCCGTGCTCGCCGATCGTGCCGGACAGCAGGATGCGGTCGCCGGGACGGATCGCGTCGGCGGCCAGGCGGGCGCGCGGATCGCGCTGCCCGACGCCGGCCGTGCAGACGTACATCTGATCGGCGGCGCCGCGCTCCACGACCTTGGTGTCGCCGCTGACGATGTCCACCCCGGCTGCCGATGCGGCCGCGGCGATCGCCTCCACCTCGGCCTTCAGGTCCTCCGCCGCGAGCCCCTCCTCCAGGATCAGGGACAGGGTGAGCGCGCGCGGGCGGGCGCCGGAGACGGCCAGGTCGTTCACGGTGCCGTTCACCGCCAGGTCCCCGATCGACCCGCCCGGGAAGCGCAGCGGCTTGACGACGAACGAGTCGGTCGTGAACGCGAGCGCGGCGCCGTCGATCTCGAGCGACGCTGCGTCCTCGGTCGCCTGGGCGCCGAAGGCCGGCGCGAACAGGCCCTCGATCATGCCCTGGGTCGCCTTGCCGCCGGCGCCGTGGGCCATGTTCACGCGCTCGTCGCGGAACTTGGCGGGCTTGCCGCGGGCGGTCTCGATGATCCCGAGGATGCGCTCCTCGCGGCCCGTGACGGTCATACGACCTCCCGCTCCCGAGCGAAGCGCCCGTAGTTGTAGTAGGCGGCGCAGGCTCCCTCGGAGGAGACCATGCAGGTGCCGATCGGGCGCTCCGGCGTGCAGGCGGTGCCGAACACCTTGCACTCCCAGGGCTTGATCACGCCCTTGAGCACCTCGCCGCACTGGCACGCCTTCGGGTCGGCCACGCGCACGCCGGGGACGCTGAAGCGCACGCTCGGCGTCGAGGTCGGCGTAGGCGTCCGAGAGCTTCAGCCCGCTCTGGGAGATGAAGCCGAGCCCGCGCCACTCGAAGTGCGGGCGCAGCTCGAACACCTCCGCCATCACCTCCAGTGCGCGCGCGGTTGCCCTCGTAGGGCACCACGCGCGCGTACTGGTTCTCCACCTCGCAGCGCCCGTCGGCCAGCTGCGCCGAGGATCATGCGGATCGCCTGGAGGATGTCGAGCGGCTCGAAGCCCGCCACGACGATCGGCTTGCCGTAGTCGGCCGGGATGAACTCGAACGGCCGGGCGCCGACGACCGTCGAGACGTGCCCGGGGCCCACGAAGCCGTCGAGCCGCAGGTCGGGCGAGTCGAGCAGCGCGCGCAGCGGCGGCACGATCGTCACGTGGCTGCACATGCACGAGAAGTTCGGCACCCGCTCGGCCTTCGCGCGCTTGAGCGTCAGCGCCGTCGACGGCGCCGTCGTCTCGAACCCGATCGCGAAGAAGACGACCTCGCGATCGGGGTTCTGCTTGGCGATCCGCAGCGCGTCCAGCGGCGAGTAGACCATCCGGATGTCCGCGCCCTCGGCCTTGGCCTCGAGCAGGCTGCCCTCGGAGCCGGGCACGCGCATCATGTCGCCGAAGCAGGTGAAGATCACGCCCGGCTCGCGCGCGACGCGCGATGCCGTCGTCCACCCGCCCCATCGGGATCACGCAGACCGGGCAGCCGGGTCCGTGGACGAGCTCCACGTTCGCGGGGAGCAGGTCGTCCACGCCGTACTTGTAGATCGAGTGCGTGTGGCCGCCGCAGACCTCCATGAACTTGTAGTGGCGCCCGGGCTCCACCGCGGCCAGGATCTCCGCCGCCAGGACTCGCCCGAGCTCCGGGTCGCGGAACTCGTCGACGTACTTCACGACTCGAGCCCCACCAGCGCCACTCCGGCGTGCACGAGCAGCCGGTCCCCGGGCTCGACCGGCTCGACCAGCGCTATCTCGACCGTGCTCCTCGAGCCGTCGTCGGCCGCGCACAGCGCCAGGCCGCGCGCCTCGTCGATGCGCTCGACCTGCATCGGGATCGCCCTCGTCGGAGCAGGTGATGCAGTGGTCGCCGCAGTCGCTCACTCGATCACGCTCGCCTTGAGCTCCTCGAGCTCGGCCTCGTAGTCCTGCGCCCATCCGCTCGAGCTGCCGGCGCGTGGCGATCGCCTCCTCCTCGTCGACGCGAGACATGGCGAACCCGACGTGGATCAGCACCCAGTCGCGCGGGCCGACCCCCCGGCCGTCGTCGTCGAGCAGACCGACGTTGATCGTGCGCTGCACACCCGCCACGTCGACCGTCGCCAAGCGGTTCGCCTGGTCGACGATCTCGACGATCTGGCCGGGTATGGCCAGGCACATTTCGATTTCCTCCCTGCTCGCTGGCCGCGACAGTACGGCGGGGCGACCGACCTGAACAGCGACCAGGTTGATTTCCAACGTTGTGTTCCAACCCCCCCTGGGTAGGGTTTCCGACAGCCAATTGAGGGCGGTCTGTCTACGATTCGTTGAGTCTCAGCCGGCTGGAAAGCGTCACGAGGGGTCGGTCCGGATCCTCGAGCTCGACCCGGAGCTCGGGCTGCGCGTCCCGGCGGCAGAGATCAGCAACGGCTCGCGTGGAGCTCACCGCCCGCGTGCAGACGCTCAGCGTGGCCGCTGGGAGGTCCCGACGAACGAGGGAGACCCGGGCGCGCTCGGCTTTCTGATGCTCGAGGGGCTGCTCGCTCGCGACCTCATCCTGGCCGGCACCACCGCGACGGACCTGCTGGGCGAAGGCGACGTGCTCCAACCGTGGGTGCCGACGCGCGACGACGGGCTGGTGCGCTACCGCGTGCAGTGGCACGTGCTCGCCCCGCTGCGGCTGGCGGTCCTCGACGGCGCCTTCGCGCGGCTAGCTGACGAACTGGCCGCAGGTGATGGGCGCCTTGCTCGAGCGGGTCGTCAGGCGCGTCCAGCGGATGTCGATCCACCAGGCGCTGCTGCAGCTGTCGCCGGTGGAGACGCGCCTGCTCGTGCTCTTCTGGCACCTGGCCGAGCGCTGGGGGCACGTGACCCCGGACGGGATCACCGTCCGGCTGCGCATCTCACACGAGGTGCTCGGTCAGCTGGTGGGCTGCCAGCGCGCCTCGGTCACGACCGCGCTGCGCCACATCGACGAGAGCGGCCTGATCGTGCGCAAGACCGACGGCACCTGGCTGTCTGCGCGGCTCTCCCCCGGACGAGCTGGCGGAGATCCAATGGCAGCAGCGCGCGCGGCCGTGAGCTGACCAGCCCGTCAGGGTCGTCTTCAGGTGCGAGTTCTGCGGTTGCGCGCCGGGCGAGGACACCTACGCCGACCTCCGGCGGCAGATGCTCGACCTGCGCCACGGCGAGTACGTGGACGCCGAGCCCGAGCGCTGGCTCGTGTGGCACGGCCGTGGCATCTACGGGCCCACGCGCTACGCGTGCGGCAGCCACCGCGGTGAGCTGAAGGCGGCCCTGCGAGAGGAGTACGGGACGCTCGGCTGGCACCCGTGGGCAAGGGCCCGCATCCCTGGCGCGGCCGGCGCGGCACCGACCGCGCCCGGCTCTGCGCCGCCGCGGCAGATCCGCGTTCGGCCCTTAGCACGGGCGCTCTCTAGCATCGTCGGCCGTGGAGTCGCCGCTGGCCCTGGAGATCGTCGACCTCGTCAAGCGCTACTGACACGGGGACCGAGGCGCTGCGCGGCGTCTCGCTCGACATCCGAGGCGGGCGAGTTCTTCGGCCTGCTCGGGCCGAACGGCGCCGGCAAGTCGACCCTGATCCACTGCGCGACCGGGCTCGCGCGGCCCGACCGCGGGCGCGATCCGCATCTTCGGCCACGACGCGATCTGCGACTACGAGCAGGCGCGCCTGGCCGTCGGGCTCGCTCCGCAGGAGCTGAACCTGGACTGGTTCCTCACCCTCGAGGAGACGCTCGACTACCACGCCGGCTACTTCGGCATGCCCCAGCGGGAGCGCCGCGAGCGCTGCGCCGGAGCTGCTCGACACGTTCTCGCTGTCCGCCAAGAAGGACGACCGCGACCAGGACGCTCTCGGGCGGGATGAAGCGCCGGCTCGTGCTCGCCCGCGCGCTGATGCACCGGCCCCGCCTGCTGATCCTCGACGAGCCGACCGCCGGCGTGGACGTCGAGCTGCGCCTGGAGCTGTGGCACTACGTCCAGCGCATCAACGGCGAGGGCACGACGATCCTGCTGACGACCCACTACCTCGAAGAGGCCGAGCAGCTCTGCGACCGGATCGCCTTCATGAACGAGGGTCGGATCGTCGCGACCGGCACGACCGAGGAGCTGGCCGGCGAGTACGGCGTGACGAGCCTGGAGGACGCCTACCTCGGGCTCGTCGGCCGCAAGGAGCTGTCGCGGGCCCACATCGGCACGGACGCCGCATGACCTCGGCGCAGATCCGCTTCTTCAGCCTCGTTCGGCGCGAGGTCAACCGCTTCCTCAAGATCAAGCGCCAGACGGTCGGCGCGCCGCTGCTCGAGACCTTCCTCTACATCTCGGTGTTCGGCGCCGCGCTGGGCTCGCGCATCGACAAGCTCCACGGGATCGACTACGTCGTGTTCGTGATCCCGGGCCTGATCATGATGGCCTGGGCGATCAACGCGTTCTCGAACAACGCGTCGTCGATCCTCCAGCAGAAGTTCCAGCGCGCGATCGACGACCAGCTCTCCTCGCCCGCCTCGCCGCTCGAGCTGCTGCTGGCGTTCTCGCTCGGCGGCTTCCTGCGCGGGATGCTGGTCGCGGTGCTGACGTTCGCGGCGGCCTCGGTGCTCGTGGACCTCCCGGTCGAGCACGTGCTCGTCCTGATCCCGGCGCTGCTGCTGGTCGGCTTCTTCTTCGCCCAGCTGGGCGTGCTGATCGGCGTGCGGGCCGAGCAGTTCGACGACGTCTCGGTGGCCCAGACCTTCGTGCTCCAGCCGCTGATCTTCCTGGGCGGCGTCTTCTACTCGGCCTCGCTGCTGCCGGAGCCGTTCCAGACGCTCACGCACTTCAACCCGGTCTACTACATGATCAACCTGGTTCGGTACGGCTTCCTCGGCTACACCGAAGCCAACGTCGCGCTGTCGCTGGCGCTGCTCACGCTCGCCACGTCGCGCTGTTCGCGTCAACCAGCGGCTGTTCGCGACGGGCTACAAGCTGCGCGCTTAGCGTGCGTGCCGGCCCGAGGGAGCTGGCAGGAGGGGCGCTCGGCGAAGGCCTGCAGCGAGCGCCGCGCTCATCAGCACGGGCACCAGATCGACGGTGAGCTTGAACGGATCGGCGACGACGCGCCCGTCGGCCAGCGAGACCGCGGCCGCGGGACTCCGTCGATCTCGCCGATCAGCGCGCGACCCGACAGCGGCTTCTGGCCGTCGAGGGCCGCCAGTCGCTCGAGCACACCTGGTCGTTGGGGGTGGCCTGGCGGATCACATGTGCGTTGGCGGGGAACATGCGAGCAGTGTTCCGCCGAGGCCGCGCCCGCTGTGCGATCGAGCACACCGCTAGGCGACGCTCTCGGCGCGCCGGCGCTTCGCCTGGTAGAGCCCGCGGTCGGCGCGGGCGACCACGCGCTCGGGGTCGTCGCCCGGCTCGAACACGGCGATGCCGAAGCTGGCCTCGATGGCCTCGTCCCCGGGCGCGATGCTCGACGCCACGGCGTCGCGCAGCCGCCGCATCACGCGTTCGGCGTCCAGCCGGCTCGCCCGCGGCAGCACCACGGCGAACTCGTCCCCGCCGATGCGGTAGGCCTCGTCGCTGCGCCGCAGCTGGCTGCGCAGCCCGTCGGCGAGCAGCTGCAGCGCCTTGTCGCCCGCGTCGTGGCCGCGCGTGTCGTTGACGGTCTTGAGGTTGTCCAGGTCGCAGAGGAGCAGCGCGAAGCCGGCGCGGCCCTCGATCTCGCGTTCCAGCCGAGACCGGAACGCGCGCCGGTTGGACAGCCCGGTCAGCGCGTCGTGCATCGCCTCGTGACGCAGCCGGGCCGCCTGCTTGGCCGCGTGCACCGCCGCCACCGCCTGGTTGGCGAACAGGCGCAGCGCCTGGAGGCGCGGGCGCGTGGGCAGCAGGCGGTCGCGCGGGTCGTCGACCCAGATCACCCCGATGCGCCGGTCCGCCTCCACCAGCGGCACCATCAGCCAGTGCCGCGACCAGGCGTGCGGGCCGCGCCCGTTCAGCTCGGAGCGGTACGGGAAGTCGGCGATGCCGAGGCGCTCCTCGGCCACCTCGGCCGGCAGCAGGTAGCACCCGGCCACCTCGAAGTCCTCGCTGAACAGCCCCTCGAGGTCCTCGAGGCTGGCGCCGTGGTCGAGCGCCGCCGCGCCGCGCGACCAGCCCGACGACGCTCGCGTCACCAGCGGCCGGTCGGACTGGTCGGCGATGCCGATCAGCACCTTCTCGAACCCGAGCGCGTCCTGGATCCCGTCGGAGACAGCCTGCAGCACCGCGTCCACGTCGCTCGCGCCCGCGAGCCGCGCCGACACCTCGAGCACCCGCTCGAGCATGCGCTGGTGCTCCAGGTCGGTGGCGATGTCGCGGCCGATCCGCAGCGCCAGCGCCGCGTGCCGGGCGATCGTCACGAGCACGTCCAGCTGCTCGTCAGCGGGTCGCAGACCCGTCTCCGGCTCGTCGACGGAGATCACGCCCAGGAGCTGATGGTGCCCGTCGCGCAGCGGCACGAACAGAGCGTCGCCGGGCAGCCAGGCATTGGGGTCGTCGCTCGGCTCGAGCTCCGGCACGTAGGTGTCCACCCCGAGCGCGTCCCAGTCGAACTCGCCGTCCGGGACGAAGTAGGCGCCCTCGCGCTGGCGGAACCGGTCGTTCAGCAGCGGCGTCCACGTGTGCTTGCGGCGAGATCGTGCCGAGCAGCTGCTGCAGCGACTCGGCCGATCCCACCGCGGCAGCGGTGAGCATGTCGTCGTAGGCGTAGCGGTACACGTTGATCACCACGGCCCGGTAGCCGAGCACCTCGCTGATCGCGCGCGCCACGTCCTCGAGCACCTCCTGCAGATCGGCGTCGCCGCGCACCGAGGCGGTGCGCTCGAACGTCGTCCCGAGGCGGGCGAGCACGGTCAGCATGCTCGGCGCCATTAGGCCCCTCTCCGCATCTGGCCGCCGGCCCCGACCGGCACGATCCTGGGCTGCGCGGACCGCAGCTCGCGGCACAGCCGCGCCGCCTCGGCGTTCACTCGCGGCCAGCGTGCGCCCGGGCGCCCGACCGCCCAGCCCTGCCCGTAGGCCACGCCCAGGTGGATCAGCACGCGCAGCTCCTCCAGCGTCTCGATCCCCTCGGCGCAAATCGCGGCCCCGGTGCTGCGGGCGAAGTGCACGAGCGAGCCGATCAGGGCGACCTTGGCGGGATCCGCGTTCACGTCGGCCACGAGCGCGCGGTCGAGCTTGATGATGTCGGCGCGCATGCTCATCACCTGCTGCAGGCCTGCGTAGCCCTCGCCGGCGTCGTCGACCGCGATGCGCGCGCCGCGGGCCCGCAGCGGCTCGAGGTCGCGCTGGAGCCCCTCGACGTCGAGCACGCGCTCCTCCTCGGTGATCTCGATCACCAGCCCACGCAGGTCGGCCGGGAGCTGCTGCGCGACCTCGGCCGACGCGAGTGCCGATGGGCTCAGGTTGATCGACAGGAACGTCCCCGCGGGGCGGCTCGGCGCGGCCAGCGCGGCGCGGGCCGACTCCGCCTCGAGCGCGGCTCCGAGGCCGAACCGGTGGGCCTGCGAGAACCACCACGACGGCGGGAGGCCGGGCTTGCCGTCGAAGCGCGCGAGCGCCTCGTAGCCGACCGGCTCGCCGCTCGCCATGGCCACGATCGGCTGGAACGCGGGGCGCACGGCCTGGGGGCGCGCGATCAGGGCGGCGAAGTCCTCGCGCTGCTCGTCCGTGACGACGAAGACGTGCTCGGGGTCGTAGCGGCGCACGCGCCCACGGCCGCTCTCCT
This sequence comes from uncultured Thermoleophilaceae bacterium, assembly GCA_963722245.1. GTDB lineage: Bacteria > Actinomycetota > Thermoleophilia > Solirubrobacterales > Thermoleophilaceae > JACVRW01. The sequence continues at coordinate 193,721 of CAVRKM010000008.1, read as the reverse complement.
TCGCCCAGGCCAGCGCGCCCGCGGCGAGCTGGAGCAGGGCGCCGGCGCTCTTCGCATCCTCGGGGTAGGCGGCCACGCCGGCTGAGCAGCGGAGCGTGCCGCTGACGGGCGCCGCCTGCTCGATGGCGGCGCGGGCCGCCTCGGCCAGCGCGAACGCGCGCGAGGCGTCGGTGTCCGGCAGCACCACACCGAACTCGTCGCCGCCCACGCGCGCGACCACGCCTAGGTCCCGCATGGCCGCGCCGAGCCCGCTCGCCGCGGCGCCGAGCAGCTCGTCGCCGTAGGGATGACCGCGGGCCTCGTTGATGCGCTTGAACTCGTCGATGTCGAGCAGGACGACCGCGAAGGGTCGCCCCTCGCCGCGCGCCCGGTCGTACTCCTCCGCGAGCGCCTCCTGGAAGCGCCGATGGTTGGGCAGCTCGGTCAGCGGGTCACGGTGGACCAGGTCCACGAGCCCGCGCCGGTGCTCCTCGAGGTGGGCGGCCATCGCGTCGAAGTCGCTCGCCAGCTGCCCCAGCTCGTCGCGGCGATGCCAGCCGAGCCGGGTGGTGAGGTCTCCGGCCCCTACGGCGTTGGTCGCCGAGCGCAGCCGATCGAGCGGACGGAAGATCCGGCGCCCGAGGATCAGGGTCAAGATGGTCAGCGCAGCCATCGCCAGGATCCCCAACGCGATCAGCATGCTCCTGTTGCGCTTGGCGAGCAGTCGCTGCTCTGGACGCATGTCGTAGCTGAGCGCCAGTTCGCCGCCGCCACTAAGCGAATCTACGAGTACCTCGGCACCGGTCGTCGGCCGGCCTATCGACACGTCGCGGCCCCCGGGGCGCCGGATCGAGGCCGACTCGAGCTCCGGATGGTTGCGCATCAGTGCGCGTAGGCCGCCGGCGTCCGGGGCGCTCCGCTCGAAGCTCGTGGCCGCCGCCGAAAGCGCTCGCCGAGCGGAATCGCGGTAGGCGCCGTCGAGCGCGTCCGCGGACTTCTGGCTGGCGACGTAGACGCAGGTCACCGCCACGACCAGCATCACGGCGGTGACCTGAAAGCGGAGGCTGAGGAGCGGGTGCCGCGAGGAGGGAGAGCGGGATCGGGCCACCACTTTGTATCGGCCTCTCCCCCGGCCGGGCTTTACCGCGAGCGCGGCAAAGTGAGCACTCAGGCCCGCTGCACGAACCAGCCGCCGCCGACCAGGTCGCGGAAGACCACCACGTTGCGCCCGTTCACGAGCACCAGCTCGAAGTAGCGCCGGCGCAACGGCCGCCCCGTCCACCAGCGGTCCTCGACCACCCATTCCTCGCGAACCGAGTCGACCGGCGCCGGGCCCACGGCGACCGGGACGCCGCGATCGTCGGCGGCGATAGCGGCGGGCTCGGGGGCGCCCAGGCGGCGCGAGCCGCCGGGGTTCACGGGGCGTCCGGGAACGGCGCCAGCACCGCGCGCCGCTCTGGGATGCGCGACTCCGGATCCACCTCGAGCACCTTCAGGGCGGCCTCAGAGCCGGCCGCCTGGCGCGCTTGGCGGACGGCCTCGCCCAAGCGGCCGCGCCTGACCGCGGCGCCCTCGTCGAGCAGGCGACCCTGGTCGTGCGCCGGCGGCCCGAAGGCCTCGACCTCGAGCGCGATCGACTCCGCCGGGGCCGGCAGCTCGGCCAGCTTGGGCCCGAGCGCGAGCTGGATCCGCTCGGCATCCGCGCTGGCGTGGCGCAGCGCGATCGTGATGCGCCAGGTGCCGCCGGCCACGAAGCGGGCCGACACGGCGAGTGCCCTCAGCGAGCGCCCGCGCCGCTCGCGCCGGGCGAGCACGCGGGCCACGAGCAGCTCCAGCGCCCGCTCGAGCTGCTGGCCCGACGCGGCCTCGGGCAGATCGAGCCGCTCGGACACCGGCTCGGGCGGCCGCCGCGGGTCGAGCGGGAAGTCCCGCCCCTGAGCGAGGTCGTGCGCCAGCAGCCCCGGGTGGCCGAAGCGCTCGGCCACGGCGCGCGAGGGCAGCTCGGCGACCTCGCCGAGCGTGCGGACGCCGAGCCGCTCGAAGACATCCGGCAGCGCCTGCAGCTCCGGCCGGCTGCGCAGCAGCGCGACCGGCAGCGGAGCGAGGAAGTCGCGCACGCCGCTCTCCTCCACCACGTGCGCGCGCCGGCCCCTGCGAGGCCGCGCCTGGAGGGCTGCCGTGTAGGCGGCGAAACGGCTCGGCGCAGCCCCGAAGCGGGCACCCGGGCCGAGCACCCGGCGAGCTTCGGCGAGCACGCCGGCGAGGCCACCCCCGTGCAGCCCGTGGAGGCCGGTGGACTCGAAGTAGGCCGCCCCGGCGCGGTCGGACTCGACCTCGGCGCCGATCGCCTCGAGCCGATCGAGCACCCCGTTCCAGAGCGAGCGCACGCCCTCTGGATCGGGCGGTATCAGCCGCATCGCCGGGCAGCGCGACATCGCCTCACCGAGGCGCATCCCACGCACTACCCCGAAAGCCTCCGCAGCCGCGGAGACCTCCCCCACCACCTGCTCCCGGCCCGCCTCAGGGGCGAGAGCTACCGGCTCGGACAACAGCGCCCGACGGTCGCCAAGCGCCGCGAGCAACTCGAAGCGCGAGTAGAAGACGCAGACGACCATACGAACACATGTTCGCACCACCATCAGCCGACTGCAAGCCAATCTTCACGGGGGTCCGGGGGCGTGAGCCCCCGGCTGCCATCAGAAGGCCCCCAGGCCCGCCGCCACGCTCGCCACCCCCGTGCACGCCACCAGCGCCAGCGCCAGCGTGTAGAAATGCTCGCGATTCAGGCGACGGAAGGCCAGCGCTCCCAGCGCGTAGCCCGCCACCACCAGCCCGAGCAGCGGCGCCACCGTCCCGGCGTCCACCGACGCGCTGTCCTCCGCCCCGAGCAGCAGCGCCCCGCCGGCCAGGTCGAGTGCCAGGAAGGTCGCCGCCAGCGACGCTCGGAACTCCTCCGGCGGCGCCCCGCGGGCCTCCAGCCAGAGCACGATCGGCGGACCGCTCACGTTGATCGACGTCGTCAGCGCTCCGCTCGTGAAGCCCGCCACGCCGGCCGACACCGGATGCGGGTCGTGCCCACGCCGGCGCCGGCGCAGCTGCCAGGCCGCGGCGATCACCACGGCCACCCCCACCGCCACCTGGAGCACCTCCTTCGAGAGGCGCGTCAGCGCCACCGCTCCGACCGCGAGCCCCGGCAGCGCCGCGAGCAGCATCGGCGCCAATGCCCGCCAGTCCACGTGCTCCGGCCGGCCGCGCTCGAACAGCACCAGCAGGCTGAGCGCCAGCCCGAGCACGAGCAGCGCCATGACCGCCTCGACTGGATCCATCACCGCGAACAGCGCCGGGCTCAGCACGAGCGCGAACCCGAAGCCCGTGGTGGACTGCAGGAAGGCGCCCGCGAACGCCGCGGCGGCGGCAAGCGCCATCAGTCGTCGACTGTCACGAGCTCTTTCGGGAACCCGGTCAGGACCTCGCAACCGTCGTCGGTCACAACCACGAGGTCCTCGATCCGGATCCCGAACTCGCCCGGCACGTACACGCCCGGCTCCACCGTCACCACGTTGCCCGCCCGAAGCGCGCCCTCCGCGCTGGGCGCGAGTCGCGGCCCCTCGTGTACCTCCAGGCCAACTCCGTGGCCGAGGCCGTGATCGAAGCCGACCCCCACGCGCGCCTTGACCGCCTCGCGCGCCGCGGCATCCACCGCCCGGCAATCGGCTCCCGCCCGCACCGCGTCCAGTGCCGCCTCCTGAGCCTCCAGCACTCCCTCGTACGCCTCACGCTCGCGATCGTCGAGCGGCCCGGTCGCCAGCGTGCGCGTGCAGTCCGAGCAGTACCCATCCAGCCGTGCGCCGAGGTCCACCACCACCAGCACCCCGCGCGGAATCTCGACGTCCCTCGGCATCGCGTGCGGCAGGGCGCCGTGCGCGCCGGCGGCGACGATCGGCGGGAACGACACCTCGTCGGCTCCCCGGTCCTCGAGGAACCGGATGATCGAGCGGGCCACCTCGCGCTCGGTGCGTCCGGCGAGCCCGTCGGCCCGCAGCTCCTCGTAGGCGGCGTCGGCCACCTCGACCGCCGCGCGAATGGCGGACAGCTCGCCTGCGTCCTTGACCGCGCGCAATCCCTCGACGAGGCCGGCCGCCGCCACCAGCTCCACGCCCTCCCCCACCTTCTCGCTCAGCAGCCGGTGCGCCCTCACGCTCACGTGCGCGTCGTCGAACCCGGCCCGCCCCCGCAGCCGGGCCGCGAGGTCTCCGAGCAGCTCGCGGCTCGCCTCGAGCTGCTCGAACTCCGGCACCTGCTGCCTGGCCTGCTCGACGTACCGGGAGTCCGTCAGGAACAGGCGCTCGTCGCGCGTGACCACGCAGGCGCCGTTGGTTCCCGTGAACCCGGTCAGATAGCGGACGTTGACGAGGTTGGTGACCAGCAGGCAGTCGAGCTCGCGCTCGTCCAGCACGGCGACCACGCGGTCGGCGCGGCTCACTGTCCCAGGTGCTCCGCCAAGAGCGCGAGTCCGTCCCGGTAGCCCTCGGGCCCCTTGCCCTGGACGGTGCCGATGCACACGTCGCGGATCACCGAGAGCCGCCGCCACTCCTCGCGCTCGTCGACGGCCGAGAGGTGCACCTCCACGGCCGGCAGGCCGGTCACCTCGAGTGCGTCGCGGATCGCCCACGAGTAGTGGGTCCACGCGCCCGGGTTGAGGATCAGCCCGGCGCCGGTGGCGTTGTGCAGCGCCTCGCAGTACTCGCCCTCGTGATTCGTCTGCGAGAACGCGACGGTCAGGCCGAGCTCGTCCGCGTAGCGCTTGATCTGCACCTCGAGCGCCTCCAGCGTCAGGCCGCCGTAGTGCGCCGCGGGCCGCCTGCCGAGCACGTCGAAGTTGACCCCGTGCAGCACCTCGACACGGTCGTTCACGCGGAGTGCACCTCCTCGACGGCGGCGCGCAGCGCGGCGGCGTCGACGTCGTGGCCCGGGGTCACATCGCCCGGGGCCGCGATCAGCACGAACGGCACCCGGCCGCCCTCGCGCTTCTTGTCGCGGGCGACCAGCGCCAGCACGTCGTCGACCGATGCTCCGGCGAACTCGAGCGGCAGCCCGCGCGCGGCGAGCAGGTCGCCCACCTCGCTGCGCAGGCTGTCCCGGTCGGACAGGCGCAGGGCCGCCAGCAGCCCGATGCCCACGGCCTCCCCATGGCGGTAGCGCCGGTAGCCGGTGGCCGCCTCGATCGCGTGACCGACGGTGTGACCGAGGTTGAGCACCTGGCGGCGGCCGCCGTCGCGCTCGTCCTCGGCGACCACGGCGAGCTTCGTCCGCAGGCAGCCCATGATCTCGGGGCCGCCCACGTCGCCTCCCTGGCGCACGCGCGCCCACAGGCCGCCGCCGGCGATCAGGGCGGTCTTGATCACCTCGGCGTAGCCGGCCGCGGCCTCCTCGGCCGGGAGCGTGTCGAGCGCCGCCGGGTCGCACAGCACCGCGGACGGCTGGTGGTAGGCGCCCGCGTAGTTCTTGCCCTCGGGCAGGTCCACGCCCGTCTTCCCGCCGTAGGCCGAGTCGACCTGTGCCACGAGCGTGGTCGGCACCTGCACGTGGCGCATGCCGCGCTGGTAGACCGCCGCGCAGAAGGCGGCGAGGTCGCCGACCACGCCGCCGCCGGCAGCCACCACCAGGTCGCCCCGCTCCGCGCCGCCCTGCGCGAGCGAGCGCAGCACGTGCTCGGCGCCGTGGATCGTCTTGTGCTCCTCGCCCGGCATCACGACGATCCGCTCGTCGCCCTCCACGCGCTGGAGCCGCGCGACGTTCTCGTCGGTGACCACGAACCGGCGACCCGCGAGCGGAGGGAAGAAGCCGGACTCGATCAGCCCGCGGCCCAGGAACACCGGGTAGTCGCCGGACTCGGCGCCCGCCCAGATCAGGCGAGTGCTCGGCGGCGCATCCGGAAGCGCCCGCACGAACGGGAGGGCGCGGCGCAGGGTGTCGCGGTCCGCCGGCGGGACCACCACGTCCGAGACCGACTCGTAGAGCGCACGCCGATCGCGCCAGAGCGCCTCGAAGCGAGCCGGGTCGCGCGCCAGCGGCCGGCCCTTGCCGGACGCGCGGCGCCAGGCATCCTCGGGATCGATCTCGAGGTGAACCACCGTGTGGCGGGTCAGCGCGTCGCGGACCCGCTCGGACTGGACCGCCCCGCCGCCCAGGGCGATCACCTGGGCGTCGTCGCGGGCGAGCAGCTCGCAGACCACCTCCTCCTCGCGCGCGCGGAAGGCGGCCTCGCCCTCGCGGTCGAAGAAGGACTCGATCGGCTCGCCGATGCGCTGCTCGAGCTCGCGATCGGAGTCCAGCGCCTGCCCGCCCAGCTCAGCGGCGAGCGACCGGGCGCCGGTGGACTTGCCGGCGCCCATGAACCCGACGAGGACTAGCTGCGACTCCAACCGATGCGTTCCTCGTAGGCGCGCAGGGCTGCCCTGGTGTCGTCGATGTGGTCTCCGCCCAGCTTCTCGAGGTAGGCCGCCGCCAGCACCAGGGCCACCATCGCCTCGCCGACGACGCCGGCGGCCGGCACCGTGCAGGAGTCGGTGCGCTCGCGCAGCGCCGCCGCGGGCTCCTTGGTGGCGATGTCGACGCTGCGCAGCGGCTTGGTCAGGGTGGGCAGCGGCTTCATGGCGGCGCGGACGACGACGGGGTCGCCGTTCGTCATGCCGCCCTCGACGCCCCCGGCGCGGTTGGTCTCGCGGAAGTAGCCCTGCTCCTCGGACCAGAAGATCTCGTCGTGGGCCTGCGAGCCCACCCGGCCGGCGAGGTCGAAGCCGTCCCCGATGCCCACGCCCTTCATCGCCTGGATCGACATGATGGCGCCGGCCAGCCGCCCGTCCAGGCGCTCCTCCCAGGAGATGTGCGAGCCGATCCCCGGCACGACCCCGAAGGCACGCACCTCGAAGACCCCGCCGAGCGACTCGTTCGCCTTGCGCGTGGTGTCGATCTCGGCCACCATCGCCTCGGTCGCCGCCGCGTCGAGACAGCGCACGGGCGACTCGTCCACCTCGTTGAAGTCCTCCGGCCGCAGGTCGTCGCGCTCCGGCCCCGTGACCGAGCCGATGCGGGTCACGTGCGAGAACACGCTCACCCCGAGCGTCGCCAGCAGCGCCTTGGCGAGCGCCCCGGCCCCGACCCGCGCCGCGGTCTCGCGCGCCGAAGCTCGCTCGAGCACGTTGCGGACGTCGGTGTGGCCGTACTTGAGGACGCCGGCCAGGTCGGCGTGGCCCGGACGCGGCAGGTGCACCTCGTCGATCTCCGCCTCCACCGGCCAGGGGTTCATCCGCTCTTCCCAGTTGCGGTAGTCCCGGTTCTCGATCCGCAGGGCCACGGGGCTCCCGAGCGTGCGCCCGTGGCGCACCCCGGCGAGCACGTCCGCGCGGTCCTTCTCGATCTTCATGCGGCCGCCGCGCCCGTGCCCCAGCTGCCGCCGGGCGAGGTCGCGGTCGATGTCCTCGGGGCTCAGCTCGAGCCCAGCCGGCAGGCCCTCGACGATCGCCGTGAGGCCGGGGCCGTGGGACTCGCCCGCGGTTACGAAACGCAAAGACATGGCGCCCACACCCTACTTATGAGAATGCGGGCGCCGGCCCTAGAAGGGGACGTAGTCCTGGCAGGTGCGGGAGTTCGGATCCGGCGCGCAGGGGTTGAACGGGTTGACCGCCGAATCCACGCCACCGAAGTTGATCGACGGAACCACGCCGACCCCGTAGCCGCACCACGCCGGGTTCGGTGAGCCCGGAGCGCCACCGTTGCCGTCCAGGTCCTTCTCTTCCTCGTAGACCTCGGTGATGTTGTTCACGTCGTCGTTGTCCTGGTCGTCCTCGCCGTCGAGCAGCCCATCGCCGTCGACGTCGGAGTCGGCCAGGTCGAGCTCCGCGAACGGGCGCTCGGTGAAGTAGCCGGGGCTCTGCGTTCCGCAGTAGAACTTCTTGCCCCAGGGCTCGATCGCCGGCGAGAAGCGCTTGTCGTTCGCCCAGAAGCTGTTCCACCAGGCGTTGGTGCTGGGGCCCTTGGCGGACTCCATGCGGTTGTTGAGGCCGTCGCCGTCGGCGTCGCGCTCCTGATCGCGCCAGGCCGCGTCGCCCTTGAGGTCGTACGTCCCGGGGAACGGCTGCACCGGGTTCGACAGGCCGTACTTGAAGCTCTGCCAGTTCGGCACGCCCGGCGTCTCGTTGGGCCGGCTGAACTTGGTGCCGTCGCTGTAGCCGAGCGGAGACTCGAGATCCGTGCCGCCGATCTTCGAAGTGAGGAACGAGCTGCCCGTGATGACCCACGCGCGGTACTCCTCGCGGGTGGTCAGGCCGTCGCCGTCGAAGTCGTACGGGCTGGCCTGGCCGGCGCCGCCGTCCGAGGGGTCGAGCGGGTTCGGGTACGGCCGCTTGCCGGGGTACGGCACCGCCTTGACGTTGAGATCCTTGGCCGAGTAGTACTCCCAGCCGTCGCTCATGTGGTCGTCGTCGGTGTCCGCCAGGCAGGGGTCGGTGCCGATCTGCAGCTCGAGGTCGTTCGGCAGCAGGTCGTTGTCGTGATCGGAGTCGTCCTTGCAGACCTTGGCCGCGTTGCCGCCGCCGTCGCCGTCGCCGGCGCCGGTCACGACCGGCGAGAGCCGGCGATTGGTGTAGTCGCTGAACTTGCCCGCCAGCACGCGCAGCTTCAGCCGCGTCGGCCGCTGCCTGCTGTTCTTGACGGTCAGGAGGTGCGCCACGGCCGCGGGCACGCGCACCACGAGCTTCGTGGAGCTGGCCCGGCTCGGCTTGGCGAACGCGGAACGGCCGTTGCCGGCCCGGAAGATGACGGTGTTGCGCTTGGCCTTGCTCTTGAACCCGTGGCCGCGGATGGTCAGCAGGTTGCCGACGCTGATGCGCATCGGGGTGACGCGCGTGATCTTCGGCTTGGTCGCGGCGCTCGCGATGGGCGCGGCGGCGCAGCAGCGCCACGGCCGATAGCGCGAGCAGGCAGATGGTGATGAGACGGCGCATTGCCATACCCCTTCTATCGGCGCTGCGTCGGCGCCGGTTGAATTGTTGGTGCCGTCGACGGACTCGACGACGAGGTCGGTCAGGTCCGGGACGGAGAAGCGGCGCGCCGACTCGGGCGCTCCGACCGCCGCGCGTGCCGACGCGCCGGCCTTGTCGCCGGAGGTGGTCGCGGCCGTCTGGTCGCCGACCTTGACCTTGCGGATCTCGTTGATCAGCAGCCTGTAGGAATCGCCGTCCTCGTTGGTGAACTCCTCCTCGGAGCCGGCGCCCAGATACAGGAACGCGCAGTCGGCGTGGCTCGGCTTGCACTTGCCCTCGCCGGTCGCCGTTCAGCGTGGAGTCGACCAGGAAGACGGCGTTGCCGGCGTTGTCGGTGACTCCCATGAAGATCAGCAGCGGCGCCACCTGGTTCGGCAGCATGTCGAGCTTCTTCAGGCCCTCGACCGTGCGCTTGCGGCCGTTGGCCCAGAACGTGACGTCGAGGACGTAGTTGAACTCGGCGGTCTTGGGGGTGCCGCCGCCACCGGTCTCGCGGCGTGCCGCCGCCGGTGGTCCCGCCGCCGGTGGTGTCGCCACCGCCGCCGGTGCCGGTCTCCGTGCCGGTGCTCGGCGTCACGGCGCCGGTGTCGGTCGGGGCCGTGCCAGCCGTGCCGTTGTCGGTCGCGGTCTCGTCCTGCGCGGCCTTGACCACCTTGTCCGGCGGGGCGAAGGGGTTGCTTTCCTCGAACGAGCTGAGTGACGAGCCGTTGCCCTTCCCGATCGCGTCATCGAGCTTGACCTGGGCCAGCTCCTCGGGCCCGCTCTGCTTCTTGGCCTGGGCCTTAGGGGCCGGAGCCGGCGCGGGCGACTCGTCCGCCTTCTTGGAGAGCACCACGGGCGCCGCGATCAGCGCGCCCACGAGCAGCGCTGCCACGGGCACGAGGCGCCGCGCGCGAAGGTCATTCCACAGTCGGCTGATCAAGTTCTGCATGGCGTTCACGGAGTCGCCGTGGCGGTCGGGGCAGCCGCGGGAGTGCTCTCAGCGGGCGCCGGGGTGGTGCCGGTGGCGGGCGTGCCGGTCGTCGTCGGCCCCTGCGGGGTCGCGCCGGCCGTGACGCCCTGAGCCTTCGGCGACAGGTAGATCGTGGCCGTGATCTCGGCCCGGATGTGCGGGAAGATCTCCTGATCGCTGGCCCAGCGGATGCTGTCCACGGTGACCAGCCGGCCGCTCACGATGACGTTGTCCTTGGTGAGCGACACGAAGCGCTTCACGCGGTGGAAGAAGTCGGCCAGGTTGAAGAAGTCACCCTCGAACTCGAGGTTGAGCGGGACCGTCTCCAGGCCGACCGGGGCCGCGGCGGTCCCGTCGGCGTTGGTAGCGGGGGTGGTCCCGCCACCGACCGGCAGGCCGCTGCCACTCGAGGTGGAGGTCTGCGTGTCGGAGGGGCTCACGCCCGAGTTCTCGGCCGCAGCCGTGCTCTGATTGGAGGTCTGCTGGGCGTTGTTGGCCGCTTCGGCCGCGCCGCCCGGCGCGCTCTGCGCGGTCGCGCCGCCGGCAGCCACGGGGGTGCCGGTGGTGCCCGACTGAGAGCCGGCCGGAGGTGCGGCCGTGGTCGGCGTCGCCGGAGGCGCGGCGCCCTGGACCCGTTCGCCGGTCGCGATCTTCGTGAAGCGGATCCCGGTTCCGGCCGCCGCCGCGTCGAGCTGAACGAGCAGGCTCGGCATGTCGACGGTCGAGGGGATCGCCTTGCCCAGGCGCACGACCTCGGCGTAGCTGGCGTTGAAGTTCTGCTTGGCGCCCTCCGCGCTCTTCACCTGCGCGCGGGCGTCATCGAGCCGCTGCTGCTGTGTGGACAGCTCCGTGCCGGCCGTGCTGGCCTCGTCGCGCTTAGGCGCGAGCAGCAGGAACCAGTAGGCCACCAGGACCACGATCGGCACCAGGGCGAGCAGGATCTTCCGATCGCGGTCGGTGACGCTCACGATCCGCCTCCCAGTGAAGCCGGGACGGTCTTGCTGCCGCGCGGGGTCTCCTTCAAGGGGCCCGCGGCCGTGAACTTGACCGTCAAGTTGAAGGTGTAGAGGTTGCCGCAGTTGTCCACCGCGGCCTTCTCCTCCTTGGAGCCCACGCTGGACTCGTTCAGCAGCACGTCGTCCACGCGGTAGAGCTCACGCAGCCGCACCATCAAGTCGGCCACGTCGTCTTGTCCCGGCGTGCAGCCGATCAGGTTGGCGGCCGGCGTCACAGCGGCGGCCGCGTCTGCCGCCGGAGCGGGCGTGCTGGTCGTGGTCGAGGTCGGGTCGCCGAGCACCGAGGCGTCCGCCGACTGCAGCCAGCTGCCGTCGGGCATGACGCGCCCGAGCTCGCGCATGAACCGCTCCCAGTCGAAGCGAGTGGCGGCGACGCCGGCCACGGACTCCATCCGCGTCGCCGCGATCTGAGCGAAGTTGGTGTAGCTCGTCTGCTTCCCGGCGCGCGCCTCGAGCTGGTCGGCCGCGGCGCTCGCCGCCTTGGCGTCGCTCTGGCGCTGCGTCACGGTGTTGCCGGTCATCACGTAGACGACCACGAGCACGAGCAGCGCGCCCAGAACGCCGAGCACGATCGGAGCGCTCTTGCCGTCGCCCTCTCCGGCGACGCGCCGGCGCTGGTCCTGCGGGATGAGGTTTACGGCCCTCACGCCGCTGCTCCCAGCGAGAGGCCGGCCGCCACGGTGTAGCGGTGGGGATCCTCGTTCCGACCGAGCGCCGAGCCGTCGAGCGTGCCGAGCGGAGCCGGCACGGTCACGGGGATGCCGAGGTGGGTCTCGAGGCTCTCGACCAGCTGGCCGTCGACCGAGCCGGGTCCCGAGAGCACGACCTCGCCGACAGGCTTGGCCTGGGGCTGGGTCATGTAGTAGTCGATCGACAGCCGGATCTCGTCGGCGAGCCGCGAGCCCGCGTCGTCCTCGTCCCAGACGGCGGACAGCGGACGCGTGAAGAAGCAGTTGGTGCCGACAGCCACGGCGAGGTTGCTGACCCCACCGAGGTGGCAGAACACGCGCGCGGCCTGCTCGGGCTCGTCGCTCTCGACCGCGAGCGCCCGCACGAGCGCGAACGCGTCGAGGTCCACGCCGTCGGCCTTGAGCCCGGCGGCCTTGACCGCCTCGAGCAGCGTCTCGATCATCTTGCGGCGGGCGGCGACCAGCACCACCTGCATGCGGGCCGTGCCGTCGGCCGCGGTCGTGTATCCGGCCACCTGGTGATCGAGCACGGCCTCGTCGAGCGGCATGGCGATCGCCTCCGAAGCCTGGAAGCGGACAGCCGCGTCGCGCTGCTTCTCGTCCTCGATGCGCGGCAGCTCCACCACGCGGACGACGATCTGCTGATTGGCCACGCCGATCCGCACGTTGCGGGGCAGCCCGGCGGCGGCGGCGAAGCTCTTGAGGTGCTGCCCCAGCGCCTGGGGATCGGACACCTCGCCATCTCGCACCAGCCCTTCGGGCAGGTTCTGGCTCGCGCAGCGCGTCAGGCGGCCGGCGTTGACCTGCGCGGCGGCCAGGTAGCGGCCATCGATGTCGAGACCGATGCTGCCACGCTCAGAAGTCTTTCGGAGGGAAAACGCCATGGCGGTTCTCCCCGCTTATCGGCGCCGGGACGGAGTCCCTTGAGTCCCATTCGCTCAGTTCAGAAAGGTCGTCTCGTAGAAGTCGATCAGGTCCGGCCCGACGAGCACTCCGACAAGGCCGCCGATCGCCAGGAAGATCCCGAAGGGGACCGCCTTCTTGCGCGCCTGCGCGCCCTCGCGCGCGATCACGACGAGCCCGAAGATCGTGCCGGTGAGGAACGCCGCCAGCAACGCGGGCACCACGGACACCCCCAGGTAGAGACCCATCGCCCCCGCGAGCTTCACGTCGCCCATTCCCATCCCGCTCGGATAGGCGAGCACGGCCACGAGCAGGAAGGCGAACGCGCCGGTGCCCGCGATCAGGTGCTCGGGGAAGACGTCCCATTGCACCAGGGCGCTCACCACGAGCCCGTAGACCGCCATCGGGTAGACGATCTTGTTGGGCAGCAGCTTGTGGTCGAGGTCGATGCCCGCCAGCGCGATCAGGCAGGCGACGAAGGGCAGCTCGAGCCAGAGGTCGTTGTCGAAGCCGCGTGCGGCCACCACCGCGCCGAAGCAGGCCGCTGTCAGCAGCTCCACAATCGGATAGCGCGGGGAGATCGGCGCGCCGCAGCTGCGGCAGCGCCCCCGCAGCAACAGCCACGAGACGACGGGGACGTTGTCGAACGCCCGCACCGGCGCGTCGCACGCCGGGCAGTGCGAGCCGGGCGTGACGAGGGACTCGCCCAGCGGGAGGCGGTAGATCACCACGTTCAGGAAGCTGCCGATGAGCGCCCCGAGGAGAGCGACTACGGCTATCTCGGCGCCCATGGCCTGGAGAAGCTAACGGGCGGGCCAGACTGGCCCGCCCGCAAGTGGAGAGGCTGCCGAGATCCGGCTACCAGCTGCCGCCGCTCGGGCATGCGCCCGTGCTGGTGGTCGTGCAGGTACGGGTCACCGTCGCGCCCGCCTTCGTGATCGTGAACCGGTTGCCCGACGCCGACTGTCCGATGATCGTGTAGCCGGTCGCCGTGGCCGCCGGCAGCGAGGCCTGGCCGTTGCCGGCCCCGAACACGCCGCTGGTGGTCACGTCGGTGCTGGCGGCGGCGTTGACGTAGGTCTGGTTGGTGGCGTAGAACGACTCCACCGCCGAGACCAGGTTACGAGCCGCCGACTTGGCGTCCGAGTCCTGCCCCTTGGAACGCTGCCCCAAGAAGGCGGGCAGGGCGATCGCGGCAAGGATGCCGATGATCAGAATCACGACGAGGAGCTCGATGAGCGTGAAGCCCTGCTCCCCGCTGTGCACTCGCTTCTGAAGCTTCCGCAGCATGATCTCTCCTTGGGGCCGGGTTACCACTTGCCGTTGTTGGGGCAGCCACCGCTGCCGGTCGTGGTGCAGGTGCGCGTGACGCCGCCGGGGTCCTTGGTGACCGTGAAGCGGTTGCCCGACGCCGACTGGCCGATGAGCGTGTAGCCGTTGCTCGTGGCGTCGGCGATGCTCGCCTCACCGTTGCCGTTGCCCAGCACGCCGCTCTTCTGGACGTCGTTGTCCGACGCGGCGCCGACATACGTCTTGCTGGTCACATAGAACGACTCGACCGCCGACACGAGGTTGCGCGCCGCCGACTTCGCCGACGAGTCCTGGCCCTTCTGGCGCTGCCCGAGAAAAGCGGGCAGAGCGATCGCGGCAAGGACCCCGATGATGAGGATCACAACAAGGAGCTCGATGAGCGAGAAGCCCCTCTGCCCTTCATCTATGCGCTCACGGAACTTCCGCAGCATGACTTCTCCTTGGTGCTGGATCTGACGGGTCTTGGGTCGGCCGTGCCCTCGCACATCGAGGCCCGGCTTTCTCCTTAATCGGCTCTTGACGAAGTTCCTAAAGACCTGCGAACGAAAAACGGGCGAGCCCGAGGGCCCGCCCGTTTTCTTGCAACTGAAGGACTGCTTTTCCTGTTACCAGGTACCGCCGCTCGGGCATGCGCCCGTGCTGGTGGTCGTGCAGGTACGGGTCACTGTCGCGCCCGCCTTCGTGATCGTGAACCGGTTGCCCGAAGCGGACTGACCGATGATCGTGTAACCGGTCGCCGTGGCCGCCGGCAGCGAGGCCTGGCCGTTGCCGGCCCCGAACACGCCGCTCTGCAGCACGTCGTTGTCCGCCGCGGCACCGGCGTAGGTCTGGTTGGTGGCGTAGAACGACTCCACCGCCGAGACCAGGTTACGAGCCGCCGACTTGGCGTCCGCGTCCTGGCCCTTGGAACGCTGCCCGAGGAAAGCGGGCAGGGCGATCGCGGCAAGGATGCCGATGATCAAAATCACGACGAGGAGCTCGATGAGCGTGAAGCCCTTCTCCCCGTTGTGAATGCGCTCGCGGAGCTTCCGCAGCATGGGTCTCCCCCTTTTGAGGTGACTGTGAATCTGGGTCTGCCATCGCCGCGGGAGCTCCGTGACTCTGGCCTTGCTCCCTACATCGGACCCTCAGTGAAAAGCCTTAGCGGCGACCTTCTGGCTGGACGAGAATTCCCACCTCGGTTCGGGCACCGGCGCCCGGTATGCAGCGAGCATCGCCACCAGCGCCAGGGGCGCGAACCAGGACACGTAGAAGAACAGCCAGTAGGTGGCGCACAGCTGGAGGGCGATCACGATCGCGGCCGCGAGAGCGGCCACCTGGCGTGCGTCGCGGCGCCGTGGCACGAACGCCACCGCGAGGCACAATGCCGCGGTGCCCGCCTCGACCAGCGTCTGAAGCCAGCCGAGCGAGGGATGCAGCCCCCAGAGGCTGAACGGAGACTCCCGTCCGAGCTGGTAGCCGATCGTGTCGTGCCACAGCTCTCGCACGCCGCCGTCCGGGAGGACGACGTAGACGGCCACCAGGCACACCCCCGCAAACGCGGCTCCGAAGTGCAGCAGCGAGCGGGGCCGGCGGTCGCCGGTGCCGGCGGCGATCAGGGGCGCGAGCGCGACCGGGAAGAACTTGGCGGCGGTCGCCAGCCCGAGCATGAAGCCGCTGCCAGCCGGTGAGCGCAGGGCGAGCATCGTGTAGACCAGCAGCATCGCCACGAGCCCGTCGTTGGTGTTGGACTGGAGCACGTAGGTCGAGTACGGGAACGCCACCCAGGCGTATGCGAGCGCGATTCCGAGCGTTCGCCCCTCGGCCCCGGCCCGCAGGCGCCGCCCGAGCAGCCAAGAGGCCGACCACGGTCAGGAGGTCGAACGTGAGCGCCGCGGCGTGCGCGGCCGGCACCGCGTCCCAGCTTCCGTGCCAGGGGAAGATCAGCTCGAAGGGGACGTAGGCGAGGAACATCAGCGGCCCGTAGCCCGAGATATCCCCTCCGTGAAGCAGGTTGTCGGCGCCGACGACGCTCTGGTAGCCCACGTCGATCACGTCGGAGTCGACCACGTTGAGCACGATCCTGGCCACCACGAGGAAGACCAGGCCCGCGAGCAGCCACGAGTCGCGCGCGACCGGGACCAGCGCCTCCCTGCGCTCGCGCGGGCGCAATCCGGCCATCAGCAGGCGCACGAGCAGGTAGACGAGCACCGGGTAGACCGCCGGCACCCATACGTCGAGCTTGCCCTGGTTGAAGAGCAGCTGGGCGATTCCGAAGCTCAGCAGCACGAGCAGGTCCAGGTGCAGCAGCCGCAGCGGGCGGCGCGGATTCACGAACGGAGCCAGGAACAGCAGGCAGAGCGGTATCCAGATCCAGCCGTGGTTGAGCGGGCCGCCCGTCTTGTCCTTCCAGGGACGGGCGAGCAGAAAGTCGACCTGTGGCCCGGTCCAGACCTCGAGCACCCGCCCGCTGACCCCGTCCACGTGGACCTCCACGACCCCTACGCCGTCGCGGCTGTAGGTCACCTGCCAGCGGTAGGGATCGCCCGTGTAGCCCGGAACCGCGACCAGGCGGTCGAGGCCGCCCTTCGCCAGCTGCGTGCGCACCTCGGGCACGCGCACGGCGACCTTCACGGCCTCGCCCGCGGACAGGCGGAACCCCGGCGGCTTGGCATCAGGCGAGTTGGCGATGATCTGGAGCGGCTCCGAGGGCGCCACCTGCTGCGCCGACGCCGGCGCAGCCAGGCCACCCGTGAGGGCGCCCGCGAGGAGGGCCGAAGCCACGAACCGCAGCTTTCTCCCGGAACGGGTCATCTCGGGTCGTATCGGCGCGTCCCGGGCGGGCCTTGACGAGCGAGCAAACCGTTGCCCCGCCTAGGATCGGGGGGTGCACCTACGCCGCGCACTGCTGCTGTTCGCAATCGTGCTGGGGCTGGCGGCCGTGGCCGCATCGGTGTCGCGCCCGCGCAGCAGCTCCGACCCGCTGCGATCGCCGCCACCCACGCACGACGGCGGAGGACCAGCCGACCGCCAGGCCGGCGCCCGAAGGCGCGCCCGGCACCGATCGAGCTGACCTTCAGCGCGGCCAGCCCTCGCGCGCGCGGTATCCAAGCCGGGCAGGCCGCGACCGTGATCGTGAAGGTCGAGGAGGCCGGTCAGGTGGGGATCGCCGGCCTGGGCATGAGCGACGAGGCGGAGCCGCTGACGCCGGCGCACTTCGACGTGCTCACGCAGACGACCGGCCGCCACCCGATCACGTTCGTGCCAGCGGGTGCGGAGGAGCTGGCGCAGAGGGTCGGGACGCTGGTGGTGAGGTGATGTGGGGGGCCGCCGCGGCCGCGGTCGCGCTGCTGCTGGGTGGCGCGCCCGCCCCGCTCGAGCCCTCTCAGTGCCCGCCGCAGCTGAGCAACTGCCGTACCGCCAGCGGGCGCATCGCCTACGTGGAGCGAGTCGATCCCGACGGCGACGGGGACGCGCACTTCGTGCTGATCTCCCACCAGTCGATCACGCTGCCGGGCCTGTCGGTGATCGACGTCGAGAAGTCCCTGCGCCCGCACCCGCTACCGGGGCCGGGCGATCGCCTCAGCGCGGCCGGGCCGGTCTACCGTGGCTCGTACGGCCAGCGGCAGATCCAGGCGATCGAGCTGCACGTGGCCCGCGGGCTCTAGACGATCTCGAGCGCGATCCGGTCCGCGGGCGCGAGCAGCATCGTCAGCCCGTGGCGCGGATCGCGCGGCGAGCGGCGCTGCTCGCGCAGCACGACCGCGGACCATGGCCGGCCGGCGTCCAGGTCCGGCGCGAGCTCGGCGGCGAGCTCACGGGGCACCCAACCGACCTGCGCGCCGCCGTCGCTCGGGTGGACCTGGATCGCGTTGGGGTCGTGGGCGTTATCCGCATCGCGGCGCAGCTGGAGCTCGCCCCCCGGCGCGACGGCGTCCGAGGCCAGCGCGTCGGCATGGTGCGCTCCGGCGCCGGCGACGCCCGCCACGTGCAGGCCCTGCGCGAGCAGCTCGGGAGCGTCGCGAGCCAGGTAGCGGCCCGTCTCGCGATCCACGACCTGGTAGCCGGCGATCCAGACGACGCCGCCGTCGTCGGGGTACCAGTAGCGCTCGTCGTACTCGACCCGGACCTGCACCGCACACAGCGTAGGGCCGGGCGATCTACGCGGCGGTCGCGATCGCCTCGGCGGCCTGGGTCGCCTCGCGAGCCATCAACCCGATGTGCGCCGGGCGGGGCAGGTAGCCGATGAAGCGCAGGCCGGGGGCCGCCTCGTCGCCGTTGGGCGGGCTCGGCACGCCACGCTCGTCGAGCACGCCGAGGTGGCCGACCACGGGCTCGAGGCCGCAGCGGTAGCCGGTCGCGGCGATGACCGCCTCGGGCTCGATGCGCGCGCCGTCGGCGAGCACGACGCCGTCGTCGTCCAGGGACTCAACGCCCGCGACGATCTCGATGCGCCGGTCCTTGATCGCCTGGATGACCTCCTTGTCCACGATCGCGGGCGCCACGCCCAGCCGCATCAGGCGGCTGAACACGCCCTCCTCGGGCGCCGGCAGGCCGTACTCCGTCAGGTCGCCGACCTCGAGGCGCCGGATCAGCGGCATGATGCGGTCCGCCCGGCGCGGCCCGAGCTTGAGCATCAGCCTGGCGAACAGGGGGCCCATCGGGGACCGGATCAGGATGTTCGGCGGCGTGCGCACCGCCAGCCGCACGCGCCGGGCGCCACCGTCGATCAGGTCGTAGGCGATCTCCATCCCGGAGCAACCGGGCCCGACGACCAGCACGTCGCGATCGCGGAAGGCCTCCGGGTTGCGGTAGTCGGCCGCGTGCAGCAGCTCTCCGCCGAAGCGATCGCGCCCGGGCCAGTCGGGGGTGAACGGCGTGTGGGCGTAGCCGCTCGACACGATCACCTGCTCGGCCTCGAGCTCGCCCTGCGAGGTCTGCAGCGACCAGCCGCTCCCATTGCGGTCCAGGCGCTCCACGCGGGTGTCCACGCGCACGTCGAGCCCGTTGGCGCGGGTGTACTCCTCGAGGTAGGCGACCATCTGGTCACGCGAGGGAAACGGCCCGCCGCCGCGCTCGTGGCGCAGCCCCGGAAGATTCGAGAACCAGCGGCTCGAGTTCAGCCGCAGCCGGTCGTACCGGGCGCGCCAGGAGGCGCCGACCGCGCTCGACTGCTCGAGCACGGTCGCGGGAAGGCCCAGCCGGCCAAGTTCGGCTGCCGCGGCCAGCCCGGCGGGGCCGGCCCCAATCACAACTACACGTCGGTCACTCATGCGATCGAGTGTCGCGGCCCCGACCGAGGCGCTCTGTGGCATGCCGCACGCTCCGTTACGATCGCGCCCATGGCCGAGGAATTTCAGATCGCCGGGACCGATGCGACCGCCAAGGTCCGCAATCCGCTCGGGGTCGTTGGGCTGAGCCTGATCACGATCGGGATCTATTTCTTCTTCTGGTGGTACTTCATCAACCGCGAGATGCGCGACCTCGGCAAGGCCCGTGGCGTGGACCTTGGCGAGAGCCCGGGCAACTCCGTCCTGGCGGTCACGCTCGGCGCCCTGATCATCGTCCCCGCGATCGTCTCGGAGTGGCGGACCTGTGGCCGCATCGAGGGGGCTCAGGAGACCGTGGGCCTGGAGCGGCGCGTCAGCGGGCCGATCATCTTCATCCTGCTCCTGCTGATCGGCCCAGTCGGCCTCTGGTACGCCCAGAGCGAGTTGAACAAGGTCTGGGCGCAGGTAAGGGGTCCGGCCGCCACTTAGGCAGGGAATTCCCGATGTAAGGGGTGGGCCTCAGCTCCAGACTTCACGGTCATGGAGACAGGGAACATGCTCATCGACGCCCAGACCGCCTTCGCCCGTCAGCGCCGCCGGCGCCGTCTCGACCGGGCCGGCGCCTGGCTGCGACGGTCACCCGAGACGAACCGCCTGACCGCTCTCCACGACGCGCTGGGCGCAGCGCCCCCGTCGAACCGCCGTCGCGCCGGCCTTCGCGCGATCCCGCTCGACTCGATCGTCGGCACCGCCGAGCCGGCCAAGGGACGCGTGTTCGACAGGTGCTTCCGGGTGCCGGAGTCGAGCCGCCGGCGCTGGGAGCGCCTCTGGATCGCGAGCCGCAAGGGCGCGGCGATTCCGCCGATCTCGGTCTTCCGCCTCGCCGGCGAGCACTTCGTCGACGACGGCCACCACCGCGTGTCGGTCGCGCACTCGCTCGGCATGGTGGCGATCGACGCCGAGGTCATCGACCTGGCCGCCTAGGGTGGGCAAAGTCGACACCCAGGGTGTCTAGCCGCACGCAGGGGCGGCGAGCACGATGGAGGCATGACCACCAAGCGCCTGACCATCTCCGGCAACCTGAGCATGACCCGAGCGGAGGCTCAGGCGCTCATCGACAGCGGCCACAAGGTCGTGGTCCACGTGTGGGGCGAGGGTCCCTACACCGCCAAGATCTCCGCCACGCCGGCCGGACTCGAGTACACCAAGGAGCTGGTTGCGCTCGGCAACGGCCTCCTGGACGACCCGATCGACGTCGACGCCTACTTGATCGAGTCGTAGACCTTGAACATCGGCAGGTACATCGAGATCACGATGAACCCGACGATCGCGCCGACGACGATGATCATGATCGGCTCGAGGATCGAGGTGAGCGCCTTGACGGCGGCCTCGACCTGCTCCTCGTAGAAGTCGGCGACCTTGCTCATCATGCCCTCGAGTGCGCCGGTCTCCTCGCCGACTCCGATCATCTGCGTGACCATGACCGGGAAGGCCTCGGGGACCTTGGTCATCGGCTGAGTCAGCGACCCGCCCTTCTTGACCGAGTCGCGCACGTCCTCCATGGCCATCTCGACGACCTTGTTGCCGGATGTCTTGCCGGTGATCTCGATCGCCTCGAGCATCGGCACGCCGGCAGCGATCAGCCCGGAGAAGGTGCGCGAGAAGCGGGCCAGCGCCACCTTCTGCACGATGCCACCGATCTTCATCGGAGCCTTGAGCTTGAGCCTGTCCCACTGGATGCGCCCGCGCGTGCTGTTCTTCCAGCGCCGGAACACCCACACCACGGCGAAGATCACGGCGAACATCACGTACCAGCGCTGCGTGAAGATGTGCGAGAGCCACACCGTGAACTTGGTGATGGCCGGCAGCTCGCCGCCGAAGTCCTTGAAGATCTTCTCGAAGACCGGCACCAGGAACGTGACCAGCGCGAACAGCACGACGAACGCGAACCCGCCGATCAGCGACGGGTAGATCATCGCGGCCTTGATCTGCCGCCTCAGGGCGGCGTCCTTCTCCAGCTGCTCGGCCACGCGCACCAGCGTCCGGTCCAGGATGCCGCCCGTCTCGCCGGCCTCCACCATGGCCACGTAGAGCTCGTTGAAGGCCTCGGGGTGGCGCCGCAGCGAGTCCGAGAGGGACACGCCCGCCTCCACGTCCTTGCGCACCTCGATCCAGATGTCGCGCAGCTTCTCCGACTCGGTCTGCTCCTCGATCACGTACAGCGCGCGCAGCAGCGACATCCCCGACGACACCATGGTCGAGAGCTGGCGCGTGGCGATGACGAGGTCGTCCGCCTTGATCTTCTGGAAGCGGGCGAGCAGGTCACCCGCGTTGGCGGGCGCGTGCTCCTCGATGTCGACGACGATCAGCCCGCGCGAGCGCAGCTGCGACGCCACCGTCTGCTTGTCGGATGCCTCGATCTCGCCCTTGCTGGGCGACCCGGACAGGTCGAGTGCCTTGAACGCGTAGGTCGCCATCGCCTAGGCCACCCGGACCGTGCCCATCAGACGGCGCAGCTCCTCCGGCGTGCTGGAGCGCGCCTCCGCCAGCTCGCGCGTGATCTTCTGCTCGCGAACGAGCTGCGCGAGGGAGGAGTCCATCGTCTGCATGCCGAACTGCGCGCCGGTCTGGAGCGCGGAGTAGATCTGGTGGGTCTTGCCCTCGCGGATCAGGTTGCGAACGGCGGGCGTGGGAACGAGCACCTCGGTCGCCACGGTGCGGCCCTTGCCGTCGGCGGTGGGCAGCAGCTGCTGGGTCACGATGCCCTGCAGCGACACCGACAGCTGCACGCGCACCTGCTGCTGCTGGTCGGGCGGGAACACGTCCACGATGCGGTCCACGGTCTGCGCCGCGTCCTGCGTGTGCAGCGTCGCGAACACGAGGTGGCCGGTCTCGGCCGCGGTCAGGGCGGTGGAGATCGTCTCGAGGTCGCGCATCTCGCCGACGAGGATCACGTCGGGGTCCTGGCGCAGCGCGGCCTTCAGGCCGAGCGCGAAGCGTCTGCGCGTCGGCGCCCAGCTCGCGCTGGTTGACGATGCACTTCTTGTGCTTGTGCAGGAACTCGATCGGGTCCTCGATCGTGAGGATGTGCTCCTGGCGCTCGTCGTTGATCATGTCGATCATCGCCGCGAGCGTCGTGGACTTGCCCGAGCCCGTCGGTCCGGTCACGAGCACGAACCCGCGCGGCTTCTTGGCGAACTCCTGGAGCACCGGGGGCAGCGCGAGGTCGCGCAGCTTCGGCATCTCACTCGGTATCAGGCGGAAGGCCGCCGACAGCGAGGCCCGCTGGAAGTAGGAGTTGACACGGAAGCGGGCCTTGCCGGGGATCGAATATGCGAAGTCGATCTGCCAGTCGGTCTCGAGCCGCTGCCGCTGGTCGTTGGTGAGGATCGAGTAGATGACCTCGCGCGTCATCTGCGGCGTCAGGACCGGGTAGTCCAGCGCGTGCAGCTTGCCGTGATGGCGAATCATCGGGGGGGAGCCCGCGGTCAGGTGGAGGTCGGAGGCGTTCCGATCCATCACCTGAAGCAGGACATCTGCGAAGTCGAACTCCATCGTCACTCCTTATCGGCCGGAGGAGGCGATCACGTAACCCTCGCAACCTCGGCGATGGACGTGAGCCCGTGCTTGACCTTCTCGAACCCGTCCGCGCGCAGTGGACGCATGCCCTGCGCGACAGCGATCTTTCGAATCTCTTCGGCAGGAGCGCGCTCGACCGTTAGGTCCCGGATCTCATCCGTGATCGGCATGACCTCGTACAGGCCGGTGCGGCCCTTGTATCCGGAGCTGCCACAGCGGTTGCACCCGACCGGCTCGTAGGCGTCGAGGTCGAAGGCCACGCTGAAGCCGGCGCGCTCCAGCGAGGACACGCTCAGCGTGGTGTGGCTCTTGCAATGCGTGCAGAGCTGGCGCACGAGGCGCTGGGCCACGACCATGCACACCGCCGACGCGGTCAGGAACGGCTCGATGCCCATCTCGGTGAGCCGCGAGATCGCCGAAGGCGCGTCGTTGGTGTGCAGCGTGGAGAGGACGAGATGGCCGGTCAGCGCCGCCTCGACCGCGATCTTCGCGGTCTCCCCGTCGCGGACCTCGCCGACCATGATCACGTCCGGGTCGGCGCGCAGCATGGCGCGCAGGCCGCTCGCGAACGTGAGCCCGGCCTTCAGGTTCACCTGGAGCTGATTGACGCCCACCATCTGGTACTCGACGGGGTCCTCGATCGTGATGATGTTGCGCTCGGGCACGTTGATCTCGTTGAGCGCGCCGTAGAGCGTCGTCGACTTGCCGGAGCCCGTGGGCCCCGTCGCCAGCACGGCTCCGTGCGAGCGCCTGAAGCCGCTCTCGAACAGCGCGGCGCTCTGCTCCGACATCCCGAGCTGGTCGAGCCCGATCAGCGCGGCCGACTTGTCGAGGATGCGCATCACGATGCCCTCGCCGTCGACGCGCGGCATCGTGACCACCCGCGTGTCGATCGCGTGCCCGTCGACGGTGAGCGACACGCGGCCGTCCTGCGGCACGCGCTTCTCGGCGATGTCGAGGTTGGCCATGATCTTTATGCGAGAGACCGTGCCGGCGACCATTCGCCGCGGGATGGTGGTCGTCTCGCGCAGCACGCCGTCGACGCGGAACCGCACCCGCATCTCGCGCCCCTCGGGCTCGAAGTGGATGTCCGACGCGAGGTCCTCGACCGCCTGGGCGATGATCGAGTTGACCAGCTTCATTACCGGAGCGTCGTCCGCGGATTCGCGGATCTCGGTGATGTCGGCCAGCTCGGCTTCGCCCTCCTGCACCGCCTCGGCGACCGCCTCGTCGAGCCGGCTCATACGCCCGATCAGGCCCTGGATGTCCTCGGCCGAGGCCACCACGGGCTGCACCTCGTGCCCGCTCACCAGCTTCAGGTCGTCGAGCGCGATCACGTTCGACGGGTCGGAGATCGCAACTCGCAGCCGGCCGCTGTCGTCGAAGCCGATCGGGGCGGCGTTGAGCCGGCGGGCCGCCTGCGCGCTGAGCAGGTTGAGCGCCGCCAGGTCGATCTTGAAGCTGCTCAGGTCGACGTGGCAGAGGCCGAAGCGCTGCGCGGTCGCGCGCGCCAGCTGGTCCATCGAGATGACCTCCTCCTCGAGCAGCACCTGCTCGGGAGCGCGACCGCTCGCCTGGCCCGCAGCGATCGCCTCGTCCACCCGCTCGCGACTCGCGAACCCCATCTCGGCCACCACGCCCGGGATCGAGCGCGAGATGCCCCTGCGCTGGGGCGGTGTCAGCCCCTCGACGTGCGCCTCGGGAAGGACTTCGTCAGCGACGACGGGGCCACCCGGTACGGCGCGCAGCGCCGGCCCGCCTGGCTCCTCGCTCATCGCGCGTCCGCGACCGCTTGGGTGAGAGTGTCCGAGTCGACGTAGCCCTCGATCAGCCGGGCCTTGCCCGACCGATCGATGATGACGATTGACGGCGTCTGGGAGACACCGAGGTCCTCCAAGAGCTTGCCGTAGCGATCGACGGCGTGCACGTCGTCGCTGAGCACGAGTGCCTTGGTCCGGCCATCCACGCTCCGCATGACCGAGGCCATGGCGCGGTCGTCCAGACCACGGGAGTTGCGGAACAGGATCACGACCTTCTTGTGCTTGTGCACCGCGCGCGCCGCCCGGCGCGGGTTGGGGCTGGTCAGCGCATCCAGCGACACGGTGTCCTGGCCGGTCGCGCCGCCGATGCCACCCGCGAGCGTCTGGGCGAGAGTTCCGAACGCGCCCTCGGGCGCTCCGGCACGCACGTCGGACGGCGCCTCGATCTGCTGCGGCTCGTTCACGTCGATGAGGCGCACGTCCAGCCCGAGGTGGCCACCGCCGGCGAGCGTCAGGTTGGCCGACAGTCGGCGCAGGATGTGGTCGTCCGTGCCCACCCAGGCGTCGATCTCGCCGCGCTTGACGGCACGGCTGAGCGCCTTGGGCGGCTTGCCGCCGCTCTGGTCCGTGGCCTGCGCGAGGTCGTTCACGACCGCCTTCGGGTCGATGCTGGCGGAGACGTGCTCGGTCTCGACGCCTCCGATCGTGTCGGTGCCCTCGGACTTCACGTCGCGCACCCACGTCGAGGGATGCACGGCGAGCGGCGGGTTGTCCGCCACCGGCGTCCAGAGCGCCGCCGGCACGCGCCAGCCGGTGTCGCCGCGTACGAAGTAGGCCTTGCCGTCCACCGAGACGAAGCCGCCGTGAAGCCTGCCCGCGGAAATCCGGACCTTGAAGTCGGGGAGTCCCTTGGTCTCGCCCGCGGCAAACGCGCCCGACACGCGGAGGGCGGTGGACTTGCCGACCCCGAGCTTGGCGTCGAACCGCCCGCTCTTGAGGTCGCCGAAGTCGAACGCCGACCGCAGCGTGTCGGCGGGCCCGGCCGTCGAGGTAGTGCCGGCGGGCGTGGCCGCGCCGGTCGTCTGAACCAGCGCCGGAGCGTTGTCGCTGTCCGACGACGGTCCGAGCGTTCTGCACGGCAAGGACGGTCGCGCCGAGAAGGACGGCCCCGAGGACGGCGAGAAGGAACGGGCGGGAGAGCGCCATTGCCTCCGATATCGGCAGCGTGGCGGGCTGGGTTTAGCTCAGAGCGCCACGCATCACATCGATGGGTGCCGCGCGGCCCGTCCAGCGCTCGAAGCTACGGGCGCCCTGGCGCAGCAGCATCTCCAGCCCGTCCACCACCCGCGCACCCCGCCGCTCCGCCCAGCGACAGAGCGCGGTGGGCTCGCTCCCGTACACCACGTCGGCCACGATTTCGGGCTCCAGGTCGGTCAACCCGAGCTCCGCGGGGAGGTCCTCTCCGTGCATCCCGAGGGAGGTGACGTTGAGCAGCACTCGGGCCGGCTCGGGGGTCCGCGCGTGGCGAACGCCGAACTCGGCGGCCAGCTCGGCCGCGCGCTCCGGTGTGCGATTCCAGACGGCCACGTCCGCGCCCGCCTCGCGCAGGGCCCACACCGCCGCGCGCCCGGTGCCGCCCGCGCCCAGCACGAGCACGCTCATGCCGTTCAGGTCGACCCCGAGCGCGTCGACCAGGCCGCCGGCATCGGTGTTGTCGCCCAGGATGCGGCCGTCCGCGAACGCCAGCGTGTTCACGGCTCCGATCGCCGCCGCCGCCTCCGTTAGCTCGTCGGCCAGGTCGTGTGCCGCGACCTTGTGCGGGATCGTCACGTTTGCGCCCAGGTAGCCGGAAGCGGGCAGGGCGCGCACGATCTCGTCGAAGCGATCGGGCGCAACCGGCAGGCGGACGTAGCGCCAGTCGAGCCCGAGCTCGCCGAACGCCGCGTTCATCATCGCCGGGGAGCGGCTGTGTCCGACGGGAAACCCGAGGACGCCCGCGAGGGCGGTCAACAGTTCGTCGGCGACTTGCCGCCGCGCTTGTCTCGGGCGCGATCGTAGGCGTCCGCGTAACGCTGGAACTGGGCGTCGGTCGCCGCGAACCGATGCGTCCCGTTCCCGCAGACGGCCGCCACGTAGAACAGGTAGTCGGTCTTGGCCGGGTGGGCGGCGGCCTTGATCGACGCCAGGCCGGGGCTGCCGATCGGCCCGGGCGGCAGGCCGCTGTGCACGCGCGTGTTGTACGGACTCGGGTTCTGCAGCTCGGAGACCTTGAGCGGCTTGGTCCAGTTGCCCGTGACGAAGCGGACCGTGGCGTCGATGTCCAGGCGGACGTCGTTGTGAAGCCGGTTGTAGATCACCGAGGCGATGAGCGGCCGCTCCTTCGCAACAGCGGCCTCGCGCTCGACCAGCGACGCGATGATCAGCACGTCGTACGGCGTCAGGTTCTTGCTGCGCGCGTACCGCAGGTCCACCTGATCGAAGCTGCGCTTGAACGTCCTCAGCTGCTCGTCGACCAGCTTGCGCACGCGCTGGCCCTTCTTGAGCTCGTAGGTGGCCGGGAACAGGAAGCCCTCGAGGCTCTTCGCGCCCTTCGCCTTGTAGTCGCGCGGATCGAGGTTGGGGTTGCGACGGGTCTGGCGCAGGTAGTTGCCCTTCAGCCGCTTCACCCGCGGCGCCACCTCCGCTCGCGAGAGGCCCTCGGGGATGGAGACCTGGACCACGTTCGGGGGCAGGCCCTGTTCGAGCTGGTCGAGGACCGCGGAGAAGCTCATGTCGCGGGCGAGCGTGTAGCGGCCCGGCTTGAGCTCGCCGCTGCGGCCGGCGAGGCGCGCGCGCAGCTGGAAGAACGACGAGCTGGACACCACGCCCCGGCTCTCCAGCAGATCGGCGATCTGGCCCAAGCTCGCCCCTTGCGGGATCACGACGGCCACCTGACCCTGACCGTCGCCCTTGAAGGGTTGGAAGAGCGAGACGAGGAACCAGCCGACGCCGACCGCGACGACCACGACCGCGGCGAGCGCCACCAGGCGACCCCGACTCCGGCGTCGGCGCGGCGGACTCCGATCCCCATCGGTGCTCTGCGGCGGCGGCGCCGTCAGCCGTTCCGCCTCGGCGAGCCAGTCGCGCGGCTCGGCAACCGGCGGCGGCGCCTCCCCGACGCGACCCCTGCGGGCGTCGCGCGCTCGGCGCGCGGCCTCGCGTTCCTCGGGCGAGCGACCGCCCGGCACGGGCGGCGGGCCATCGGTCACGCGCGCGGGCCCGCGGACGCTCGGGCGAGGTAGCTCTCGAGCAGATGGGCGGCCGCGCGGGAATCCTCGTCCCCCGCCCCGCCGGTGCGCTCGGCGAGCCGAGTCGTGAGACGCTCGTCGTGCAGCTCCACCGGGACGTTCAGTCTCCGCTCCAGGCGCTGGGCAAACGCGCGAGCGGCCTCGGCCTGCTCGCCCTCAGCCCCACTCAGCGTGATCGGCAGCCCCACCAGCACCAGCTCGACGCCGCGCTCCTCCACCAGCCGGCCCAGCGCCGCCAGCCCCGCCTTGGAGTCCGGCCGCTCCACCACCGCCAGCGGCGTGGCGAGGGTCCCCGAGGGATCCGAGATGGCGCAGCCGCAGCGGGCCGACCCGTGGTCGAGAGCCAGGATGCGCGACATCAGCCTCGGAGCGCCTGCTCGACCGCGGCGCGCGCGGTGGCCAGCGCCTCGGGCAGCTTCTCCGGATCGCGACCCCCGGCCTGGGCCATCGTGTCGCGCCCACCTCCGCCACCGCCCGCGACCTCGGCGGCCGCCCGCACCACGTCGCCCGCCTTGACGCCCCGCTCCACGACGGCCGGAGCGACGTTCGCCACCAGGTGCACCCGGCCGTCGACGGCGGTGCCGAGCACCACGACCGCCTCGCCGAGGCGCTGGCGCACCGCGTCGGACAGCGCCAGCAGCGCCTTCGCGTCCGGCGCGCTCACGGCCTCGACGACCACGCGCACGCCGGCGACCTCGTCCGCGCCTTCCACCAGCCGATCGGCGACGCCGCGGTCCGGCGCGTCGCCCCCACCCCGCTCCAGCTCCTTGACGCGCTCGGCGAGACGCTCGACGGTCCGCACGACCGAGTCCTCGGGCACCCGCAGCAGCGCCGCCAGCTCGCGCAGGCGCTCGGTGCGCTCCCGGAACAGCTCCGCGCTGACCGGCCCCGTGACCGCCTCGATCCGGCGCACGTTCGACGCGCTCGAGCTCTCGTTTATGAGGTGGAACAGCCCCAGCTCGCCGGTTGAGGCGACGTGGGTGCCGCCGCACAGCTCGCGGGAGACCGACTCGACCTCGACCATGCGCACCCAGTCGCCGTACTTCTCGCCGAACAGACGCCATCGCGCCGAGGCGCTCGGCCTCGTCGCGGGTGGTCTCGATCGCGCGCACCGGGTGGTTGTCCGTCACCCAGCCGGACACGAGCCCCTCGACCGCGGCCAGCTCGTCGTCCGAGAGGCGCTGGCCGTGCGTGAAGTCGAAGCGCAGCTTGTCCGGGCCGACGTAGGAGCCGGCCTGGCGCACGTGGTCGCCGAGCCGATCGCGCAGAGCAGCGTGCAGCAGGTGGGTCGCGGTGTGGTTGCGCATCGTGGCGAGCCGCTCGGCGCGCTCGACGACGGCCTTGGCCGACTCGCCCGACCCGAGCTCTCCTTCGAGCGGCTCCAGGGCCAGCGCCTGATCGTCCCCGAGCCGGTACACGTCCACCACGCGCGCGCGCCCGCTGGGGGTCTCCACCAGCCCGCTGTCCGAGACCTGGCCGCCGCCCTCCGGGTAGAACGGGGACTCCTCGAGCTTGGCCAGCACCCAGCCGTTGGCGCGCTCCGCGACTCGCAGCACGGTGTCCGCCTCGGTCGTCTCGTAGCCGACGAAACGGGTGCGAAAGCCGGCGTCGCGGGCGAAGCGCAGCACCTGATCATGGCCCACATGCAGCTCGCCGCCGGCACCCGCGGTGGCATACGCGCCGCCGCGCCGCGACACCTCACGGGCCTCCGCCATGAGCTCTTCGAATCCATCGTCGTCGACCGAAAGCCCCTCATCGGCGAGCAGCTCCTTGGTCATCTCGAAGGGGAAGCCGTACGTGTCGTGGAGCCGGAAGGCGTCCTCAGCGTCGATCCATGAGGTCTGCTCGCGCTTGGCGTCCTGAATCAGCTCCGCCAGCAGGCGCTCGCCCTGTTCGAGCGTGCGGCCGAAGCTCTCCTCCTCCGAGCGCGCCCAGCGCTCGATCGTCGGCCATTCGCGTCTCAGGTCGGGGTAGGCGTCGCCCATCACCTCCACGACGCGCTCGTAGAGCTGCGGCAGGAAGGGGCCGTCGATGCCGAGCACATGGCCCTGGCGCATCGTGCGGCGCATGATCCGGCGCAGCACGTAGCCGCGCTCCTCGTTCGAGGGCACCACGCCGTCGGCCATCAGGAAGGCCGCGCCGCGACCGTGGTCGGCGACCACTCCGAGCGCGCGGGTGGTGTCGGCGTCCTGGCCCCATGAGCGGCCGGAGAGCTGCTCGGCGAGCCCCACGATCGGCCGAAACACGTCGGTCTCGAAGACCGACTCCACGCCCTGGAGGATCGCCGCCATGCGCTCCACCCCGAGGCCGGTGTCGATGTTCTTCATGGGCAGCTCGGTCAGCGAGCCGTCCTCGTGCAGGTCGAACTGCATGAACACCAGGTTCCAGAACTCGACGAAGCGCTCCGTGTCGTCGCCGGGACGGTCGTCCTCGCCGCCGAAGGCGAGGCCGCGATCGAGGTAGAGCTCCGAACACGGCCCGCAGGGGCCGGCCGGGCCGGACTGCCAGAAGTTGTCGTCACGGCCCAGCTGGACGATGCGCTCGTCAGGGATGCCGATCGCGCGCCAGCACTCGATCGCCTCCTCGTCCTGGCCGAGCCCGAGCTCGTCGTCGCCGCCGAAGACGGTGATCCAGATGTCCTCCGGCGTGAGCGCGAAGCCCTGAGTGGACAGCTCCCAGGCGTACTCGGCGGCGCCCCGCTTGAAGTAGTCGCCGACGGAGAAGTTGCCGAGCATCTCGAAGAAGGTGAGGTGGCGCTTGGTGGTGCCGACGACCTCGATGTCGACCGTGCGAAAGCTCTTCTGGCAGCTGGTGAGACGGCGCGAGGGCGGCTCCTCCTCGCCGCGGAAGTAGGGCTTGAGCGGCTGCATGCCGGCGGTCGTGAGCAGCACGGAGGGATCGTGAACCGAGGGCACGAGCGAGGCCGAGGGCAGCCGCCGGTGATCGTGCCCCTCGAAGAAGGACAGAAACTGCTCGCGGATCTCGGCCGCCTTCATGGCGCTGGAGTCTAGGCCCGCGGGGGGCCTGATCCGGCGCTAGCGGCGGCGCTCCCCGCCCCTGGCGATGATGCTCGCCGCTTCCTGGCTGTTCCCGGCGGGATTGCCCTCCCCGTCGAGCCAGTCCACCCTCGCGCCCTCCACGTCCGTCGGCGCGGGCAGCACCCACACGTCGCCGTCGAAGTCGGCTGGGCCGTCGATGGTGTCGGCGCGGAGTCTCGTGCTTCCAGAGCCGGTCAGCTCGACGCCGGTGGCCCGCTCAGGCGCGTGCCCCCAGAGGATGACTTCGGTGCGCCCCTGGCCGTCCTCCACCGGTACCCCCATCACGATGAAGCCGTCGGTACGCGTGCCGCACTGCCCACCCCCGGCGAAGTTGCCCTTCTGGGGAGCAAGCAGGATGAACTGCAGGCACGGCAGGCCGGCCGGCTGCAATTGCTCGCCGCCGTCTACGAGGGCCTCGCTCCGGTGCGCGGTCAGTCGCCAAGGGCCGCCCACCGGCGCCTCGCCGCTCGCGAGAACCACCTCGCCTTTGGCGGGTGGAGGCGGTTGGGCGTCATCACGCGACAGGATCCCGGTTGCCGCGCCGGCTCCGGCAACCGCGAACAGACCGAGCGCCACGACGGCGACCGCGGTCAATCGCCCGCGCCGGAGGATTCTCCTGCGCCTTGAAGTTCTACGAGGTCCAGCCATGATCAGAGATACCTTACTAATCGAGGTCACTGTAGCAAGGTCACGCCGCTCCCCGACGCCACATGCACCTCCTCAGCGGCGTGCGATCCGTGCAACTTTCGCCCGCATCGCCCAAGAAGCTGTGCGCCCCGTGGAGGTTTGCACCGGAAAGGTGTGCATTCCCGTTGGGCGGCCTGTTGCTTACCCCCTGATCTGGACGATGGGGCTGGTGATGCAGGACGAGCACCTCGTCGGGGAGGCGCGCGAGCGTCGCAAGCAGCGAATGGACGTGCGCGAGCGCGTGGTCGACAGCGCGTCCGCACTGCTGTTCCTCGCGGCCGCCACCGCCATCGCGATCTTCGTCACCGACGAACGCGACACGAACGTCCTCCTGGTGGTCGGCCTCGTCCTGGGCTACGCGGTTGTGTCGCGTGTCCGATTCGAGTACGGCGATCTGTACATGTCGGCGGAGGAGCTCGTCTTCGTTCCGCTCCTTCTCCTCGCGCCGCTCAACCTCGTCCCGCTGCTCGCGGCGCTGGCCGCCGTACTCGCGACGCTCCCGGACTACGCCCGCGGGGCGTGGGCCCGCGATCGCTGGATCACGAGCATCGGCGACTCCTGGTTCTGCATCGGCCCGGTGCTCGTGCTCGCCGCCTTCGCGCCCGGCGAGCCCTCGCTCGATCACATCGGGATCTACCTGCTGGCGCTCGCCGCCACCTCGCTCAGCGACTTCGCGTGGGCGCTCACCCGCGATCGCCTGCTTCACGGCAAGCCGGTCTGGGAGGTGGTCAAGTTCTGCGCCGGGACCAACAGGGTCGCCGCGATCCTGTCCAGCGTGGCCTTCTTCATCGCCCTCGCGGCGGTCCAAGAGCCGCTCGTCCTGCTTACGATCGCCCCGCTCGTCTGGCTGCTCACGATCTTCTCGCGCGACCGCAGCGAGCGCTGGTCCGCGACGCTCGAGCTGCACCGCGCCTACCGCGGCACCGTGATGCTGCTCGTCGACGTCGTCGAGTTCGACGACGACTACACCGCCGAGCACTCCCGTTCCGTCGTCGAGCTGGCGCGCGGCGTGGCGCAGGAGCTGGGCATGGACAAGTACGAGCTCCAGGAGCTGGAGTTCGCGGCCCTGCTGCACGACGTCGGCAAGATCGCCATCCCGAAGGAGATCCTCCACAAGCCGGCCGCCCTCTCAGACAGCGAGTTCGAGGTCATGAAGACCCACACGATCGAGGGGCAGTTCATGCTCGACCGCATCGGCGGGCTACTCGGCCGCGTCGGCGAGGTCGTCCGCTCCTGCCACGAGCGCTGGGACGGCAAGGGCTACCCCGACGGCCTCAAGGGCGAGGGCATCCCCCTTCCCGCACGTGTCGTGTTCGTCTGCGACGCGTACAACGCCATGACGACCAACCGCCCCTACCGCGCAGCGCTCCCACACGATCAGGCGATCGGCGAGCTGGTCGCCAACGCCGGGACCCAGTTCGACCCGGATGTGGTGGCGGCGATGCTGCGCGTGCTCGAGGCAGCTCCCACCGACGCCGCGCCGACGGATCACATCCGCGCGATGATCGCGGGCGCTCAAGAGCGCGACGAGCTGCGCGCCGCTACGTAGATCGCTCAACAGCGGCAGCGGCCGGTCGGGCCGGCACGCGCCACTGGTTGCGCAGCGCCCACGTCGCGAGGACGGCGACGACCACCGACATCCCGCCGGCGATCACCAGCGTCGCGCGCACCCCGATCTCGGTCAGCAGCGGGCCGGCGGCCAGGAAGGCGATCGCGAACGCCCATGAGACCGCGGTGTCGCTCACGGCGAACACCCGCCCCTGGAGGTGCTCGGGCACGACGGCTTGGATCAGCAGGCGCTCGTGCACGAGCAGCAGCCCGTTGCCGAATCCTGCCAGCGTGAACGTGAGGAGGGCGACGGGCAACCCGGGCGCCGCTCCGGAGGCCATGAAGCCGATGCCGATCACGAACAGGCCCTGCAGGTAGCGGCGCCGCAGCAGCGGCGGCCCGCCACCCTCGCTGCCGCGCAGCGAGCCGATGATGAACCCCAAGCCGAACACTGTCACCAGCAGCGCGAAGCCGGAGTCGCTCGTGCCAAGCGTGACCGTCGCGAACAGCGGCTCGGCGACGTTGAACAGGCCGGCCATGAGCATCGTCCCAGCCGAGGCGGCGATCACGACCCGGATGACCGGCATGCCTGCGGCTGCGCGCAGGCCGAGGCGAGTCTCCTCGAGCAGCGAGGTTCTCGCCGTGGTCTCCTCGCCGGCCACCGACGCGCCCCAAGCGAGCCGCCCGAGGATCACCGCGGAAGCCCCGAAGGTCAGGGCGTTCACGAACATGACGCCCTCCGGATCGACCAGCAGCAGGCCGCCCGCGGTCAGCGCGGGCCCCACGGTGTAGCCGAAGTCGGTGATCGCCCCGTACAGGGAGGTCGCGGCTGCGGCCCGCTCGGGAGCGACCAGGCTCGGCAGGCCGGACAGCACGGCCGGCTTGAACAGCGCGTTGCCCACCCCGGCGAGCAGCGCGAACGCGACCGTCGCCACGTACGGGTCCACAAGCGCGATCCCGAGGAACGCGACAAAGCGCAGGACATCGGCGACGACGGCGCACAGCTTGCGCGGCCAGCGGTCGGCGGCCGCGCCCAGGATGGGGCCGAACAGCATGGCCGGCACCACGTCCGCGAGGAGGACGAGGCTGACCGCCCAAGGCGAGCGAAAGCGCTCGTACGCAATCAGAAGCAGCGCTACGTGGGCGGCTCCGGTGCCCAGCGACGACTGCGCGAGAACCGCGAAAAACCATCGCGCACGCGGTCTCGAGCCGGAGGAGCGAGAGGGTCGCACGCACGGGCTGAACCTACTGCCTGCTTCGGGCGGTGCGCGAAAACGAAAGGGGCCGCGCAAATTGCGCGGCCCCTGTTCAAATCAACTTAGTGACGGGAAACCATGTTGAGCCTCCGGACGGTTTGGGGTACCCACTCTTGACGCTCCTGCACGAGATCCAAATCCAAAGTTCGTGCAACTGCGGCGTGACTATAGGACCACGCCCGGTCTTTGTCACGTTTTTCTGCACGAACTCGTGCAAAACCCCCCAGGTGGGTGAGAGGCCTCGTGCTCCACAGCGAGATCGCTGCGTATCCACAGGAAGTTGGAGGAGGGAGCGCGGAGGTGCCGACGCCGATTTAGGCGGCGCCGGCGGACGACTTCGGGCAGCTTGTCGCCTGCCGATGCGGGGCTGGACGGATCACGCTCGGCCCCGCGGATCTCGGCTTCCGAGACGTTCATCGGGTGGTGGCAGGCGGCCAGGTGACCGTTCGGATAGCGCACCAGCGGGGGCTCGCTCTCGCGGCACAGCTGGGTCGCGCGCGGGCAGCGCGGGTGGAACACGCAGCCGGACGGCGGGGTGATCGGGTTGGGCGGCTCGCCTGAGACCACGACCCGCTCGCGCTCGCGATTCTCGCGCGGATCCGGGATCGGGATCGCCGCCAGCAGCGCGCTCGTGTACGGATGGATCGGCTTCGTGTAGAGCTCCTCGGCGGGCGAGACCTCCATCAGCTTGCCGAGGTACATCACCGCGATCCGGTCGGACACGTGGCGGACCACGGACAGGTCGTGCGCCACGAACAGGTAGGTGAGCTTGAAGTCTTCCTGGAGATCGTCGAGCAGGTTGATGATCTGGGCCTGCACCGACACGTCGAGCGCTGACACCGGCTCGTCGAGCACGATCAAGCGCGGCTCCAGCGCCAAGGCCCTGGCCACCCCGATGCGCTGGCGCTGGCCGCCCGAGAACTCGTGCGGGTAGCGGTTCACGTGCTCGGGGTGCAGCCCGACCTTCTTGAGCAGCTCGCGCACCTGCCCGTCGACGTCCTTGCGGTCCGCGCCGTGCAGCCGCAGCCCGAGACCGATGATCTGGCCGACGCGCTTGCGCGGGTTGAGCGACGCGAACGGGTCCTGGAAGACCATCTGCATCTCGCGGCGCAGCGGCTGCATCTGCCTGCGCCCGGCCTTGGTCACGTCCTGGCCGCGGAACCGGAGCGACCCCTCGGTGGAGTCGATCAGCCGCATGATCGCGCGCGACATCGTCGTCTTGCCGCAGCCGGACTCGCCGACCAGCCCGAGCGTCTCCCCCTCGTCGATCGACAGGGTCACGTCGTTCACCGCGTGCACGCGGGCGACCTCGCGCTCGAACACGATGCCCTGCTTGATCGGGAAGAAGACCTTGAGGTGATCGACCTCGACGAGCGGCGCGCCGCTGTCGGGCATCCCGCCATTGGCGCGCGGCTCAGCGGCCTCGACGCTCACGCGGTCGTACGCTCCTTGTCCGCCAGCCCGATCTCGCCCGGCCGCACCTCGCGCTTGACGCGCTTCTCTTCCAGGCTCAGCCAGCAGCGGTCGAGATGCTCAGGAGTGCCCGGCACGCCGCCCTCGAGCGGGGGGACATTGGTGCACTCGGCGAACTCGTGCGGACAGCGCGGTCGGAAATGGCAGCCCTCGGGGCGGTTGGCCAGTGAGGGCGGCAGCCCGGCGATCGCCGGCAGCCGCTCCGGGCGCGGCTTGTCCACGCGCGTAATCGAGCCCAGCAGCCCCCACGTGTACGGGTGCTGCGGGTCGTAGAAGATCTGGTCGAGCGTCCCCTCCTCGACGATCCGGCCCGCGTACATCACCGCGATCCGGTCGGCGATGTCGGCCACGACGCCGAGGTCGTGGGTCACGAGGATCACCGCGGCGCCGGTCTCCGCGCGCAGGTCGCGCATGCGCTGGAGGATCTGCGCCTGGATCGTGACGTCGAGCGCCGTCGTCGGCTCGTCGGCGATCAGGACGGCCGGGTTGCACGACAGCGCCAGCGCGATCATCACCCGCTGGCGCATGCCGCCCGAGAACTCATGCGGGTAGTTGTCGACCCGCTCGCGGGCCCGCGGGATGCCCACGCGCTCGAGCAGCTCCACCGTGCGCTCCCGCGCCTGCTGGTCGGGCAGGCCCTCGTGCTCCTGGATCTGCTCGATGATCTGCTTGCCGATCCGCTGCACCGGGTTCAGCGACGTCATCGGATCCTGGAAGATCATC
The DNA here is from genome assembly GCA_963722245.1 of uncultured Thermoleophilaceae bacterium. Taxonomy (GTDB): domain Bacteria; phylum Actinomycetota; class Thermoleophilia; order Solirubrobacterales; family Thermoleophilaceae; genus JACVRW01. The sequence goes on along the minus strand of CAVRKM010000008.1, from coordinate 157,227 downwards.
GCGATCTCCGCGCCCCGCACGCGGCGCAGGTCGTCCTCGCTCGCCGCGATCAGCTCGGTGCCCTTGTAGGTCGCGGTGCCCTCGAAGCGGGCGTTGGGCGAGCGGGTCAGCCCCATCAGCGTCATCGCGGTGACCGACTTGCCGGAGCCGGACTCCCCCACCACTGCCAGCACCTCGCCGGCCGCGAGGTCGAAGGACACGCCGTCGACCGCCTGCACCACGCCCTCCTCGGTGGCGAACGAGACCTTCAGGTCCTTCACGCTGAGCAGCGGCTCGGCCATCTACGAGAGCCGGATACGCGGATCGAGGTACGCGTACATGATGTCCACGATCGCGTTCAGCATCACGATGAAGAACGCGGAGAACATGGTCACCGCGAGCACCGGCGGCACATCGAGCTGGCCGATCGCCTCCGCGGTGTACTGCCCCACGCCCTGCAGGTCGAACACGGTCTCGGTGAGGATCGCGCCGCCGCCCAGCACCGCGCCGAAGTCGAGGCCCCAGAGCGTGACGATCGGGATCATCGAGTTGCGCAGCACGTGGCGGACCAGGATCTGGCGCTCGCTCAACCCCTTGGCGCGCGCGGTGCGGACGAAGTCCTCGTTGATCGTGTCGAGCACGTTGGAGCGCAGCACGCGCGAGTAGAACCCGATGAACAGGATCGCCAGCACCGTCCAGGGCAGGATCAGGTGGTAGAACCAGTCGACCGGGTCTTCGCCGAACTCCACGTAGCCGCCGTTGGGGAACCAGCCGAGCTTGAAGCCGAGGTAGTAGTTCGCCAGCGCCCCGATCCAGAACACGGGCATCGAGATGCCGATCAACGCGATGATGGTCAGGAAGCGATCGGCGAACTTGCCCGCCTTGACCGCGCTGTACAAGCCCGAAGCAGACCGCGACGAACATCCACAGGAGCGCCGCGCCGATCGCGAGCGAGAACGTGCGCGGGCAGGCCCTTGATGATCTCCTTGCCGACCGGCAGCTGCGTGAACTGCGACTTGAGATCGCCGGTGAAGACCTTCTTCATCGTGGTGATGTACTGCTGCGGCAGCGAGTCGTTGAAGCCCCACTCCTTGCGGATCGCCTCGATCGTCGACTCGCTGGTGTGACGGCCCGCCATCCGCACGGCCGGGTCGCTGTTGGGGATCACGTTGAAGACCAGGAACGTCAGCACCGACACCGCCCACAGCACGAAGATCATCTGCAGCAGCCGGCGGATGATGAAGCGGCCCATGCGCCCCTAGTGCTCCAGCCGCACCTTGGCGCGCGGGTCGAGCGCGTCGCGCACGCCGTCGCCGAACACGTTCAGCGACAGCACGGTCAGCACCAGCATCAGGCCCGGGACCACCGTCAGGTGGGGCGCGGTCGCGATCCGGTCCACGCCGTCGTCGATCATCGTGCCCCAGGACGGGTTCGGCGGCCGCACGCCGGCACCGAGGAAGGACAGCGCCGACTCGAGCAGGATCGCGTTCGCGATCAGCAGCGTGAAGAACACGAGCGTCGTCGAGGCGAGGTTCGGGAGGATCTCGCTGAACATGATCCGCAGCGGCCCCGCGCCCTGGGCGCGGGCGGCCTCGACGAACTCCTTCTCGCGCAGCGACAGCACCTGCCCGCGCACGGGTCTCGCCATGTACGGGATGTAGACGAGCCCGATGATGAAGATCGGCACGCCGAGCGAGTCCCCGGCGATCTTGATCGGCCCGATCTGCAGCCCGCCGAGCGCCAGCGCCACGCCCAAGCGCCACGCCGAGGATCAGCACCGGGAACGACCAGAGGATGTCGAGCAGCGATCTGATCGCGGTGTCGCTCCAGCCTCTGAAGTAGCCGGCGACCACCCCCAGGATGAGTCGACAGGATCGTGGTCATCACCGCCGCGGCCACGCCGATCATCAGCGAGTTGCGCCCGCCGTAGAGCAGCCGCACCATGATGTCGCGGCCGTTGGGGTCGGCGCCCAGGAAGAACTTGCCATCCGCCTTGAGGTATTGCGGCCCGATCGGCACGCCGTCGAGACCGACCACGTTGATGGTCTTCCCGTCCACCTTGATCGTGTCGGACAGGTGGTTCTCGGTGGCCGTCGTGTGGGCGACGTGCTTCGCCCACAGCGGCGCGGCCAGACACGAGAGCACGAGCAGGACGAACAGGATCCCGAAGGCGATCGCGATCTTGTTGCGCCGCAGGCGACGCAGCCCGAGCCGCCACGGTCCCAGTCCGTGGACGTGCTCCCGATCGGCCTCCTGCTCCCAGCCCGCGGGGGCCTGGAGCGCGGGTCTCGCTCCGCTAGTGGCTCAGTCGCCAAATAGTCCCTCCTGGCGACACCCTACCCCACCGGGAGGGCGCCGAAGCGCCCTCCCGGAGCAGGGTCAGACGCCTACTTGAGGCAGAAGCTCGAGTAGTCGTTGAAGTAGACCGGGTGGAACCTCGAGCAGTTGTCGAAGTCCATCCGCTCTGACAGGAACGTCGCCAGCTTGCGGTGGCCGTACGGGCACGATCCAGGCCCGCTCCACCAGCTTCTTGTTGAGGTCGCCCCACTTGGCGGCGACCTCGTCGGTCATCTCCGGCTCCTGGTTCAGCTCGGCGATCCCCTTGGTGATCTCCGGGTCATCCACGTTCCCGAAGTTCTGGTTGTTCGTCGGCTGAATCGACTTCCCATCCACCAGGAAGAAGAAGTTCTTCGGGTGCGGGAAGTCGGCGAACCAGTTGGCGAAGCCCGTCTGCGGGGCCTCCTTGGCGCTTCCGATCGTCTGGAAGTAGACGCCGCCGTCGAGGATCTTCGGCGTGGCCTTGAAGCCCATCTTGTTGAGCTGGTCGGCGTACGCCTCGGTGACCTTGTCGGTCGGATCGTCGTTGTTTCCGTAGACGGTCACCTTCGCGCCGGCCACGCCGGCGTCCTTGATCATCTGACGGGCCTTCTCGATGTCGGGCGGCTTGTTCGGGTCGCCCCACGGGCAGTCGGTCGTGTCGAGAGTCTCGTCGTAGCCCGGGAAGCCGGGCGGCAGGAACGAGCATCCCGGCGCGACCTCGCCGGCGAACAGCCGCGCGAGCGCGGGCTTGTCCAGCCCGAGGTTGACGGCCTCACGCACTTCCTTCTTGTCGAAGGGCGGCGTGCGGGTGTTCATGAACATGTAGTACGTGGACGCGGTCGTCTGCTCGCGATACCGGTCCGAGTACTTCGCCTTGACCTCCGGCTTGATGTCGGCCGGCGGCGGGTCCTGCATGTAGTCGAGCTCGCCCGAGATCACGTCCTGCGCCTGGCGCTGCGGCGCTCTTGATGATCTTGGTCGTGATCTTGTCGACGTGTCCGGCCGGGATCTCCGGGCCGAGGTCCGGGAAGTTCGCGTTCTTCTCCAGCACGAACTGCCGGTTCGGCACGGACTCCGTGACCTTGTACGGACCCACGCCCGGGGGCGGGTTCTCGGTCAGGTTCTTGCAGGGCGTGTCGCCCGGGACCAGCCCGACGAACCACATCGCCAGCACGTTCGAGAACGAGCCGTCCGGGCGCGTCGAGATGGATCGTGATGTCGCCGGTCTTGTCGTTGGCGGTGATGCCCGTGATGTCGCCGTCGCACTTGTCGCCGTCGACGATAGTCCTGGGCGCCCGTGATGCCGAGGAAGAAGGCCGAGCCGCCCGACTCCAGGTTCAGCACGCGCTTGACCGCGTGCTCGAAGTCAGAGGCCTTGACGGGCGTGCCGTCGGAGTACTTGAGGCCCGGGCGCAGCGTCAGCTCGTAGGTCTTGCCGTCCGCGGAGATCTTCGGCATGGCCTTGGCCAGGCCCGGGATCACCAGCGCGTCCTTGACTCGGCGTCGCCGGTGCGCGGGTAGGTGAGAAGCGGCGTATAGACGAGCCAGAGCGGCTCGATGCCGTTCACCGTGTAGTGAGCGCCGGGTCCATGAAGTCTGGCTGCGAGGTCTGCGAGATCGTGATCGATCCGCCGTTCTTCGCCTCGCCCGAGCCGCCTCCCGCCGCTGTCGCTCCCGTTGTCGTCGCCGCCGCCGCAGGCGGCACGACGGACATCGAGAGGGCGGCAAGGAGGAGCACCAGCGCACGTCTACCGAGCTTCCCCATTCAGAATTCCCTCCAGGTTGATTCTGCGGGCTGGTCCGCCCGCCGGCGGGAAGATACCCGTCCGGTGGGCATCCCCGTTAGTCAGCGCTGACCAATCGCCAGAGACAAAATCTGCCCTTAACGCAGGTCCAGATTCCCGCAAGTTTCTGCAGCGCAGCAATTCCTCGCGCATCACCGCGAGCGACTTGCGGATCAGGCGCGACACGTGCATCTGCGACAAGCCCGACTCGCTGGGCGATCTGGGTCTGCGGCAGGCCCTCCTCGAAGCGCATGCGCAGGATCTCGCGCTCGCGCGGCGCAAGCCGCTCTAGCGCGGGCTGCCAGCGCGGCGCGATCCTCCGAGCGCTCGAAGCCGGCGTCCTCGTCGCCGATCGTCTCGAGCGGGTCGAGCTCGTCCTCGCCGCTCGGCCCGGTCGACAGCGAGACGGTCGAGTACGCGGACCCGACTTCCATCGCCTCGAGCACCTCTTCCGGCGTCGTCTTCAGCTCCGCGGCGATCTCGGCGATGCTGGGCGAGCGGCCGAGCCTGCCGGTGAGCCGCTCGATCGCGCCGGACATCGACGCGTTCAGCTCCTGCAGCGCCCGCGGCACCCGGATCGCCCAGCCCTTGTCGCGGAAGTGGCGCTTGATCTCGCCGACCACGTTCGGGGTGGCGTAGGTGGCGAGCGAGACCTCGCGGTCGAGCTCGAAGCGGTCGATCGCCTTGATCAGCCCGATCGCGCCCACCTGCTCGATGTCCTCGAGCGCCTCGCCGCGGCCGGCGTAGCGGCGCGCCAGCGAGCGCACCAGCGGCAGGTGGCGCTGGATCAGCTCCTCGCGCGCGCCCGTGTCGCCCTCGTCGTGGTAGCGCCGCAGCAGCTCGCGGTCCTGCTCGAGCGCGCGCGCTCGGAGTTGACCGACGCGGCGCGGGTTGGCGCTCTGGTGCGCGCTCACATGGGCCCCTTCAGCTTCTCGAGGCGGACGACGATCCCGCCGCCGTCGGCCGCGTGATCGACCCCGAAGGAGTCGACGACCGTCTCCGAGGATGCGCCGCAGCGTCAGCTGACCCGGAACCGTGGTCGCCGTCCTTGAGCGCCTCGGCGACCTTCGCCTCGCTGAGCGGGCCGATGCGGGTGCGGATCCGGTTCTCGCCCACCTCGAACGAGAGGCAGACCGTGCCGGCCGTCCCGGCCTCCGCGAGCAGCCGCTCGACGGCGAGCTGGAGGTCGTCGATCTCCTCGAAGGCGAAGTCCACGCGCTCGGCGATGCCGCCGACGATCAGGCGCACCACGGCCTGGAAGTCGCCCGAGAGCGGCGCTTCGAGGTCGATCTGTTCCAGCTGCTCGTTCAAGCGATCGTTCCCTCGCCCACGACGCAATCATCACGCATCAGGCAGGCCAGCTGCCCGGGTGCGGCAACGTCGGCGGGCTCCGCCAGCTCGAGCTCGAGCGCGCCGCCCGGCGCGGTCCGTCGCGCGGCAGGCGCAGCGGCCGCGCGTGGTAGCGCAGCCGAACGTGCCTCGACGTCCTCCGCCGGGCGGTGCAGGCGCGCGTCCTCGAGCCGCACGCTGCGAGTGGCGAGCGCCGCCTTCGGCCCGACGGTCACGCGGTTGGTGGCGGCGTCCTTGGCGGAGCACGTAGAGCGGCTCCGGCGGCGCCGACGTTGAGCCCGCGCCGCTGGCCGACGGTGAACTCGTGCTGGCCGTCGTGACTGCCCAGCACGCGGCCGGCGGCGTCGACGATCTCGCCCGGCCTGGCGCAGGCGCGGGCCGCCGTGGCGGCGCAGGAAGGCGCGCCCGCCGAGCCCGGCCACGAAGCAGAGGTCCTGGCTCTCGCGCTTGTCGGCGACCGGCAGCCCGGCCTCGCGCGCGAGCGCGCGCACCGCGTCCTTGGTCAGGCCGCCGAGCGGGAACGAGAGGCGGTCGAGCTGCGGCGGGGTCGAGCTTGGCGAGCATGTAGCTCTGATCCTTGCGCGGGTCGTGCGCGGTCCGGATCAGCGGGCCGTGCTCGTCGCGCGCGATGCGCGCGTAGTGGCCGGTGGCGAGCCGCGCGGCGCCGAGCCGCTCGGCCAGCTCCAGCATCGCGTCGAAGCGGACCGCGCCGTTGCAGCGCACGCACGGGTTGGGCGTGACGCCCGGCGGCGTAGCCGTCGATGAAGCCGTCGACGACCTCGGCGCGGAAGCGCTCGCGCAGGTCGAGCGTGACGTGCGGGATGCCCATGCGGTGGGCCAGCGCCCGGGCGCCGGTCACGGCCTGCGGCGAGCAGCAGGAGCGCTCGCCGTCGGTGGCCGGGTCGGACCACAGCTCGAGCGTCACGGCCAGCACCTCGTCGCCGGCGTCGAGCGCCAGCTGCGCGGCGGCGGCGCTGTCGACCCCGCCGCTCATGGCCACGAGCGTGCGGCGCGGAGTCCGGGCGCGAGCCGCGCGGCGCCCGCCTTGGCGGCGGCGCCGAGGGCGCGGTGCAGCGCATCTGCCGCGAGGGTCGGCGGCGTGGCGCTTGGGGGCGATCAGACCGCCGAGCGCGTTCGCGACGTCGTCCGGCGTGAGTCCGCGCGCCGCGTCGAGGAAGGGCTCGCCCTCGACCAGCTCCACCACGGCGCTGCCGGCGGCGCAGCGCGGCCCCGCAGCCCTTGGCGTCGAAGCCCGCCTCGGCGATGCGGTCGCCCTCCACGCGCACGGCCACGCGCACGAGGTCGCCGCAGGCCGCGCCGCCGGCCGCCCCGGCGTGCGGCCAGTCGGCGCAGCGCGCCGAGTCCGCGCGGCGCCGTCAGGTGGTCCTCGAAGTGCATCCCGGCGCACACTGACAGATAGGGGCCGGGGTGTCCGCGGCTTTCGAAAGCGGTGCTAGATTCGAGCCAGGCCCGAGCCTGTGCGTGAGCCGGCCGCAAACGTTGAGCCGAACATCACCGGGTTGGGAGTTCTACTCGGGGTAGGGCCGTGGCCCGCTCCGGAGGACACCCACGCTTGCTAGGACAGCAGGCCCAACTCCCGGACCGGCAGCGGCAGGCTGGGGCCTGTTCTATCTCCACCGCCCGAGATACTCGCCTGCATGGCGACCTCGATGCGCGATCGCAGCCGGGAGATCGCCGCGGTGGTGCGCGGCGACACGCTGACTCACGAGCTCCTGCGCTCCCGGCTGGTCTTCCTGTTGCTGGCAACGGTCATCATCGACGCAGGCGCGAGCCTGCTCATTTTCATGTTCGAGCGGCACGCGGCCGGCACGGAGATCACGAACCTCGGCGACTCGGTGTTCTGGACGACCACGCAGCTGCTCACCGTCTCGTCCCAGCTGCGCAACCCGATCTCCACCCCGGCGCGGGTGCTCGACGTCTTCCTCCAGGCCTACGCGATCTCCGCGGTGGCCTTCTTGGCCGGCTCGTTCGGGGCGTTCTTCCACCGCCGTGGAGCGGAGATCGACCCGCCGCCGCCCGCGACGTAGCTTCGCGTGGACCGCCGCCGTTAGCGCGCTGCTGGTCGGTGGCCGAGCCGGCGCCCGGATCCACCCGCACGCCCAGCTCCCGCAGCTGCGCCTCGTCCGCCGGCGCCGGCGCTCCCGTGAGCGGATCCGCGCCGCTGGCGGCCTTGGGGAAGGCGATCGCGTCGCGGATCGACTCGCGGCCGGCGAGCAGCGCCACGATCCGGTCGATCCCGAAGGCGATGCCGCCGTGCGGCGGCGCGCCGTAGGTGAGCGCCTCGAGCAGGAAGCCGAAGCGCTGCTTCGCCTCCTCCGGGCCGATCCCGAGCGCGTCGAAGACCTTCTGCTGCACGTCGGGCCGGTTGATCCGGATCGAGCCGCCGCCGAGCTCCCAGCCGTCCAGCACCACGTCGTAGGCGCGCGAGCGCCAGGTGCCCGGGTCGCGCGTCGAGGTCACCGCTCGGCGAGGTGAACGGGTGGTGCATGCGCGTCCCAGCGGCCCTCGCCCTCGTTCCACTCGAACATCGGGAAGTCGACGACCCAGAAGCAGTCGTGGCCGGTCGGCTCGCCGTCCGCCACCTCGGGGCGCAGCCCGCCCAGCACGCGCGCGGCAAGCGCGGCGGTGTCGGCGGCGAACAGGATCACGTCGCCCTCGCTCGCCTCGAGCGCGGCGGTCGTGCGCGTGATCTCGTCCTCGCTCAGGAACTTGGCGATCGGCGACCGCCAGCCGCCGTCCTCGACGACGGCCCAGGCGAGCCCCTTCGCCCCGAGCGACTTCGCCTTCTCCTCGAGCTTGTCGATCCGGCTGCGCGGAAAGTCGCCGCGGGCGCGCAGCGCGCGCACCACGCCGCCGCTCGTCGATCGCGCCCCGGAAGACCTTGAACTCCGACTCTCGGAACACGTCGGTGAGCTCGTGGATCTCCACCCCGAGCCGCCGGTCCGGGCGGTCGGAGCCGTAGCGCAGCATCGACCTCGTCGTAGCCGACCCGCTCGAGCGGCAGGCTCACCTCGATCCCGCCGAGCGCGAGCACCTGCGCTGCAGCAGCGGATCGATCAGCTCGTAGATGTCCTCCTCGTCCACGAACGACATCTCGAGGTCGAGCTGCGTGAACTCGGGCTGGCGGTCGGCGCGGAAGTCCTCGTCGCGAAAGCAGCGCGGGATCTGGAAGTAGCGCTCGAGGCCGCCGACCATGAGCAGCTGCTTGAAGAGCTGCGGCGACTGCGGCAGCGCGTACCAGGAGCCGCGAATCAAGCCGGCTGGGCACGAGGAAGTCGCGTGCGCCCTCGGGCGTCGAGCGGGTCAGGATCGGCGTCTCGATCTCGAGGAAGTCGCGGTCGGAGAGGTAGTCGCGGATCGTCTTGACCACGTCGTGGCGCAGGACCATCGTGTCTCGCATCCGGCTCCTTGCGCAGGTCGAGGTAGCGGTAGCGCAGCCGCAGCTCCTCCCCCACCGGCTCGTCCTCGTCGATCTGGAACGGCGGCGTCTCGGCGTCGGCCAGCAGCTCGAACTCGGTCACCGCCAGCTCGACCTCGCCGGTCGGCAGGTTCGGGTTGACCGTGCCCTCCTCGCGCGCGCACCAGCTCGCCGGTGGCGGTGATCACGTCCTCGGCGCGCAGCCGCCCGGCGGCGGCGTGCGCCTCGGACGCCTCCTCGGGGCGGAACACGAGCTGCAGCAGCCCGCTGCGGTCGCGCAGGTCGATGAAGATCAGCCCGCCGTGGTCGCGCCGGCGGTGCACCCAGCCGGCCACGCGCGGGCGCTCGCCGATCTGCTCGGCGCGCAGATCGCCGGCCCAGTGGTCGCGGTAGCGGTTCGCGCGCGGGGGCTTCACCCGACCAGCTCCCGCACGCGCTCGACGGCCTCGTCGGCGTCGCGAACGGCCTGCTGCTCGCCGCTGTCCATGTCCTTGACCTCGATGCCGTCGCCGACGATCACGGTCGCCCGCGCTCCGACGCGGTCGGCCTGCTTGAGCTGGCCCTTCATGCTGCGGCCGGCCTGCTCCATCTCCGCCCGCAGGCCGGCGGCACGCAGCCGCTGCAGCAGCAGGAACGCGTCCGCGCCGCCCGGCCGAGGCGAGCGCGACGAACACGTCGGCCGCGCCGCCCGGGTCCCCGGCCGTCGAGGCGAGCAGGATGCGCTCCACGCCGCGCGGCGAACCCCACCCCCGGCGTGGGCGGGCCGCCGAGCTGCTCGACCAGGCCGTCGTAGCGGCCGCCGCCGCCGAGCGCGGCCTGCGCGCCCAGCCGCTCGCTCTCGAACTCGAACACCGTGCGCGTGTAGTAGTCGAGCCCGCGCACCAGCGTCGGGTCGATCTCGTAGGGCGCGCCCGCGGCGTCGAGCAGGGCCAGGACGGCGCGGAAGTGCTCGGCGTCGTCCGGGTCCAGGCGGTCGACCAGCTTCGGAGCCTCGGCAACCACCCGCCGCGTGCCCTCGTGGTCGGCGTCGAACGCGCGCAGCGGGTTCTGGTCGATGCGTGCCCGCGCACCTCCTCGGACAGCTCGGCCTCGTGCTCGCGCAGGTAGGCGGCCAGCTCCTCGAGGTATGCCGCGCGCGTCTCGGGCGTGCCGAGGCTCGACACGCGCAGCCGGGCCGGCCCCGCCTCGGCGCGCTCGATGATCTCGCCGAGCAGCAGGATCAGCTCGGCGTCGAGGCTCGGGTCGTCGGAGCCGATCGCCTCGGCGTCGATCTGCGTGAACTGGCGGAAGCGCCCGGCCTGCGGGGCCTCGTGGCGGAAGAACGGGCCCCACGACCAGAGCTTCACCGGCTGGGCGAGCTTGTGCATGCCGTGCTCGACGTAGGCGCGGCAGACGCCGGCGGTGGCCTCCGGCCGCAGCGTGAGCGAGCGCCCGGCCTTGTCCTCGAAGGTGAACATCTCCTTCTGGACGATGTCGGTGGACTCCCCCACCCCGCGCGCGAACACCTCGGTGTCCTCGAACACCGGGCGTCTCGAACGGCTCGTACCCGGCGCGACCGAGCACGTCCGCGACGATCCGCTGTAGGCGCAGCCGGCGGCGACCGTCGCCCGGCTGGACGTCGAACGTGCCCCGGGGGGCCTGAAGCCGCCCGCTCACCGCGCCAGCTCGGCGAGGAACGGATTGCTGGCGCGCTCGGCGCCGAGGCTGGTGATGCCCATGTGGCCGGGGTAGACGGTGGTCTCCTCGGGCAGCGTGTCGACCAGCGTGCGGATCGACTCGAGCAGCGTGCCCCAGTCGCCGCCGGGCAGGTCGACGCGGCCCACCGAGCCCTGGAACAGCACGTCCCCGGAGAACACCGCCTGCTCGTCGGGGATCGAGAACGTGACGTGACCGGGGCTGTGGCCGGGCGTGAAGACGACATCGATCTCGAAGCCGGCCAGCTCGAGCTTCTCGCCCCCCTCGAGCGTGTGCTCGGCGTCGTAGGACTCGAACGGCCCGAAGCCGGGCCAGGGCACGAACGAGTTGATGTCGTCGAGGACGAACTTCTCGATCTCCGGCACCCAGACCTCCGCACCGGTCGCCTTCGCCACCGGCGCGACCGCGCCGACGTGGTCGAAGTGCGTGTGCGTGAGCAGGATCCCGTCGAGCGTCACGCCGAGCGCGCGGATCGCGTCGAGCAGCGTGTCGGCCTCGTCGCCGGGGTCGACGATCAGCGCCCGATCGGAGCCGTCGCGCCGGAAGATGTAGCGTGTTCTCGGCCACCGGGCCGACGGTGAACATCCGCACGTCCATGGTCAGCGGCGTCTGCCGGCGGCGCTGGCGGAAGCGGTAGATGAACGTTGTCGGTCGCGTAGCCGAGCGGGATGTAGAGCAGGAACATGAAGGCCGCGAGCACCGCCCCCTGGGCGACGTCGCGCTTGAACGGCGATCACCACGAGCACGCCGAAGACGGCTGCGGCGATCGCCGCGCGCTGCATCGCGCCGCGCCAGTTGGGCGGCTTGTCGAGCCGCTCGGTGCGCCGCTGCCGCGAGATCTGCTTGGCGTCCTGGCGCGTCTGCGGGCGACCCGTCCTGCCGGAGCGCTCGATCGTGCCGGCGGGGGTGCCGCGGTGCTTGCGGGTGCGCTTGCGCCTGGTCTGAGCCATCGCTCCGGAGCCTACTCGCCGGGGCGCGCTTCAGTGCAGCGCCGCGAGCGCCTCTTCGAGGATGTGGCGCTCGGGGCTGAAGCCGTGCAGCGGCACGTCGTCGGGGAAGCCCTCGAAGGCGGCGCGCGGCGCCAGCCCGATCAGCTCGGCCCCGGCCACCGGGGCGCGGGCCCGCACCCGCTCGACGATCTCCGCCAGCGGCACCGCCAGGTGGTCGTGCACGTTGGTCGAGACCTGCGCGCGGCCGCGCTCGGCGAGGTAGAGGCCGAGCGTGCGCACACCCGGCAGCCCGCCCGATCGCCTCGCGCAGCTCGGCCGCGATCGACTTGGCGAGCTCGACGTCGTCCGTGGCGAGATCGACGTTGAAGGCCACCAGCGGCCGCCGCGCCGTGGCGAGCACGGCGCCGGCTGTCGGATGGGTCCGCGGCGGGCCGTAGTCGGGGGTCAGCTCCCCCGCCTCCATGCGCGCCGCCAGCCCGTCCGGGCCGCCGCGGCGCAGCCAGGCGCGCTCGGTGTGCTCGGCGCGGGTGGCCAGATCGCCGTAGAGGAAGACCGGCAGCTCGACCTCCTCGCCGACCAGCGCGGCGGCCGTGAGCGCCTCGGCGCCGGCCGCGCCGCGACGCTCGCCGTCGAGCCAGACGACCGGCATCACGTCGAGGGCGCCCACGTGCGGGTGCACGCCGTCGTGCGAGCGCAGGTCGATGTGCTCGACGGCCGCCTTCGCCAAGCCCACCAGCCCGGCCGGCCAGCTCGCCCTGGCGGCCGGCGAGCGTGAACACGGCGCGGTTGTGGTCGGGATCCACGTGCACGTCGAGCACCCGCGCCTGCGCCGACCGACTCCTCGAGCTGCTCGAGCACGTTGCCGATCGCGCCCCTCGCTCACGTTCGGGACGGCGATCAGCAGCGGGGTCTCGGTAGCCACCCCCTAAGGCTAAACTCGATCGCCTCGCGGCTCCGTAGCTCAGCGGTTAGAGCGCACGACTCATAATCGTGAGGTCGATGGTTCGAATCCATCCGGAGCTACCTCACCGAAGCCCGCTACCCGAGCGGGTTTCGACGTTCTGCTTGGCGCGGCGCTCGGCCGTCCCGAGCCTGTCGGCGACGGTCGAATCGAGCGCCGCGCTCTCGCTCAGTGCTACCGCAAAGATCAAGGAGGACGCGACGATCGAGGAGCAGGTCGCGTCCCTGCTCCGCCGCGACGAGGAGGCCCAGCAGCACATCAACGACCTCTCGAAGCGCGTCGAGGAGCTAGCCCTTGGGAAGGAGCCCGCTGGCCAGCCCGGCGTTGATCGCGTATGCGGCGCGAGCCCCGGCTGCGGCGGCGAGCACCACCGACTTCTTGTCGGCCGTGGCGTCACCGGCCGCGAACACCCCCGGAACACTCGTGCCGCCATCCCCGTCGACGACAACCGCGCCCGACTCGTCCAGCTCGCAACGGAGCTGTTCGGGAAGCGGGCTCGGCGTGAAGCGCGGCGTGAAGAAGAGCCCGCCGCGATGGTCGCTCGACCCGTCGCCGAAGACGACCCGCGCCAGCTTGCCGCCCTCCGCCTCGAGCCGAGCCACCGGGTCCTCTCGGATCACGACGCCCGTCTGTCGCAGACGGTCGGCCACGTCGGGGTCGAGGTCGGAGTCCCCGTCGGTGAGCAGTACGACGTCATCGCTGAGCGAGCTCAAGAGCAACGCGAGATGGGCGGCGTCGGCTCCGTAGGCGGCGAGCGGCCGATCCCGCACCTCCCAGCCGTGGCAGTAGGGACAGTGGTACACGCCCCGGGCCCAGACCTCCTCGACGCCCTCGATCGCCGGTAACTCGTACCGCATCCCGGTGGCCAGCAGCAGTACGCCCGCCTCATAGGTCGTGCCGTCGGCCGCGACGCTGAACCCGGAGGGCGTCGGGCGGGCCTCCTGAACCGCGACCATCCGGACGATCACGCTCTCATAGGGCGAGAGCTGCTCGCGTGCGATCCGCCGCAGCTCAAGCGGCGGCGTGCCGTCGTGGCCGAAGAGCCCGTGAACCCCCTCGCTCACGCCATGCGCCGGGTCGTCTGAGTCGAGCACCAGAACGCGCCGGCGCATACGTCCCAAGACCAAGGCGGCGGCCAGGCCCGCCGGTCCCCCGCCGAGAATCGCGACGTCGAACGGCGGAGCGGCACCAGACTCCATCGGCTAGCAATTACCCGGCCGCCAGGGCGGCGCCGCCGGAGCCCGCGCCCGCTCGGGCGTAGCGGCTGTCGTCGAGGATCGGGGAGGGCCTGAAGCCCTTGACGATCAGGTAGATCGCAAACGCCGCCTCGAAGGCGCCCTCGGGCACCGAGAAGAGGGCGTGCAGGCCGTCCTGCTCGTAGGCGCCGAATAGGACCGCAATCGACGACACGAAGATCAGCGGACCGCCGATGACGCCCAGCATGGCGAGCCGTGGCGGCATCAATCCAGTGCGGTACATCAGCCAGCCGAGCAGGATGCCGTTGACGCCGACGCAGAATCCCGGCCCGAGCAGGAACGTCCAGTCGTGAATCGCGACCAGGGTCCGCCCCGCGATGTCGAGCGAGGTTCCGTCCCCGCCGATGGACGCGGCCAGGTCGTCGCGCAGCGTGACGACGGAGAGCAGGCTGATCGCGCCGACCCCGATGATCGTCGCCTCGATCGTGCGCGAGGCGACGTAGCTAAGCGAGAGCGTTTCGCTGTATCGCCTGAGGATCGGAAACATCACGACCGCCGTGCCGACGTTGCCGATCATCAGGAAGATTTCGAGGAGGGCGCCCAGCGTGACGCGGGTGTCGTCGCCGCCGCCGAGGATGTAGCCGGTGTCGTTGAGGATCGGGTCGTAGAGGATGAGCGCGGCGGGGATGGACGTGAGAAACGTCGAGGCCATGAGCCAGCCGGCGATCCGAGCCCTCTGGCGCTGCTGTGGTGACTGCTCGACGGGTCCGGTTTCCTGCATTGAGTCAGACATGTTCGACCCCCTCAAATATCGTCCCTCATATGGCGGCGCGGACCCTATTCGAGGACCCCGACGGCTGGCTCGGCAGGACGTCCGCTAAGCGGCGTCCGGCATAGGCTCGCCATGATGGGCTCGGTAGACCCGGAGCGATGCGCAAGGAAATGATCCGACTGGCGTGGATCGACGAGACACCATGAGGGCAATCGTCCAGGACGCCTACGGCTCAGCCGACGTCCTCGAGCTCAGAGACGTCGACCAGCCTGTGGTCCGGGATGACGACGTGCTCGTACGGGTACGGGCCGCTGGCGTCGATCAGGGCGTCTGGCACGTCATGGCGGGCCTGCCGTATCCCATCCGCCTGGCCGGCTACGGGCTGCGCTCACCTAGAACGCCGGTGCCGGGTGCCGACGTTGCCGGTGTCGTGGAGGCGGTCGGCAACCACGTGACCAGGTTCCAGCCCGGCGACGAGGTGTTTGGCATCGGGAAGGGCTCGTACGCCGAGTACGTGCGTGCTCCGGAGAACAAGCTTGCCCCCAAACCGGCGAACCTCACCTTCGAGGAGGCGGCGGTGGTCGCCATCTCCGGCTTGACCGCCCTGCAAGGCCTGCGCGACCACGGGCAGGTGCGCCCCGGACAGAAGCTGCTGATCATCGGTGCGTCGGGGGGCGTAGGGAGCTACGCCGTGCAGCTGGCCAAGGCGTTCGACGCGGAAGTGACCGGCGTCTGCAGCACCACCAAGGTGGACATGGTGCGATCCATCGGTGCCGACCACGTGATCGACTACACGCATGACGACTTCGCGAACCGGGAGCAGCGCTACGACGTGATTCTCGACATCGGCGGGAACTCGTCGTTGTCACGTCTTCGGCGCGCCCTCACCGCGAAGGGGACTCTTGTCATCGTCGGAGGTGAGAGCGATGGACGGTGGCTCGGAGGCACCGATCGTCAGCTCCGGGCGATGCTGCTATCGCGCTTCGTCGGTCAGAAGCTGGGCACGTTCGTCTCCTCGGAGAACCACGAGGACATGATCATCCTCAAGGAACTCATCGAGACCGGCAAGGTCACGCCGGTCGTCGACCGGACCTACCCGCTGAGTGAGGTCCCGGAGGCGATCAGATACATGAGACAAGGCCACGCACGAGGAAAGATCGTCATCACGGTCTGACGCGCAACCATGGTCACGTCGTGTGACCCCGGGCGATACACGCGGCGTCGTGCTTGTTCGCCGCCGACGACTCCCGAGCGCTGGCCGGTGTCGGGCACCTGACCGGCCAGCCACGCGCCGCCCGCGAAAGCGGCGCTCGATTCGCGGTCCGACCGCAGTTAGTGTCGGCCTTCGTCCTCCAGGAGGTGTTGCAATGAGCGAAGGAGCGTCCGCCAGCCTGCGTGAGCTCAGGACTCCGCACGCAGCGGGGATCACGGGAGTCTTGTTCGCCGGCCTTTTTGCGGCGGCGGTCGTGCTTGAGCGGATCGCCGCGCCCGGGAACCCGACGTCGGGGCGCGACGATCTCTCGGGGGTCGATCCCGCGCTCATCCTCGTCGCATCGCACCTGATCGCCTTCGCCGGCATCTTCTTCCTCTGGTTCATCGGCGTCGTCCGTTCCCGTCTCGGCAGCCGCGAGGACCAGTTCTTCTCGAGCGTCCTGTTCGGCTCGGGAATCGTCTTCGTCGCCTCGCTCTACGCGTCGGTGGCGGTCGGTGCGGCGGGTGTCGCCGAGATCCACCGAGGGGCGTCGGAGGCGTCTGAGTCGCTGCGCCTCGCCTTCGACACCAGCTATGTCCTCTTGTACGTCTTCGCCGCCAAGGTGGCCGGAGCGTTCATGGCGGTCTTCACGACAATCCTGAGCCGCCTGGCGCAATCGGCGACGTGGATGACGGTGTTCGGCTACGTGGGCGCGTTGATGCTGCTGTTCACGATCCCGCATGTCGAATGGCTGCTGCTCGTCTTCCCGCTCTGGGTGCTCCTCCTCTCCATCCAGATCCTGCGGAGAACCTCGCCGCGGGTTGACTCGATCGTCGGCAGCTAGTCCGACAGCCCCACGGCTGCGAGGGCCGCGTCCCGATTCATGTAGCCCTGGATGCGAGCCACCCGTCCTCCACTCACCGTGACGACGACTGCCGTCTCGGTTTCCAGTTCGACTCCGCTGCCTTTACCGCGCCGGTATTCGTGCAAGAGCACGACGACGTCGTCGCCAGCGTCGACGAACTCCTCTGGCTCCAGGCGGCGCTCTTCCCACGCCTCCAGATCCTCAGACTCGAACGTCTGGTCGATCTCGGACTGACCGTGGGCTATCTGGCCCTCTTGAAGCCCGCCGATGGTGCCGTGGAACTCGAGCGCGGGATCGACCAGCTGTGCCGTTTTTTCCTGGTCCCCTTCGAGGAACGCCTCGAAGGCCGCTCGCACGATCTCCACGTTCTCCTGCGACATAGGTCAGTCGGTCACGGTGTCGCCATGGCGATGGGCCACCTTCCACTCGCCGCCCTCGCGCCGGTACACCTGCGTGGCCCGCAAGCTGTAGCTGCGCGGCTGACCGTCGATGGAGGCCGACGTGTGCTCGAGGCCGGCGGTATAGGCCATGTCGCCCACAACGTCACACGCCTGCAGCTCGAACGCGTACGACGTGCAGTCGGAGAAGCTCCTCCCGAGGGAAGCGAAGAGTTCGTCGAGCTCATGCTGCCCATGCGCGTTGCGCCACGCACCCAGGACGCTCACAGGCTCGTTGCGGGACCAGATCGCCCGGCGCGGGGCCGCGTCGCCGTTGTGCAAGGCGAGCTCCGCCTCGTACAGCGTGGTCTTGACCCAGGCTAGGAAGTCGTCGCGGTCGGTCATGGCGTCCACATGCTCACACAACACGCGCAAACGCCCGCAGGCCAGTCAGGCGCAGATGCGTGCGGCTAGGGCCACGAGGGTGCGGGCGACCGCGTCAGTGGAGCTGAGGCTCACCCACTCCTCCGTCGCATGCGCGCCGTCGCCGGCCGGCCCGAACATCACGGTCGGGATGCCGGCGGCGGCGATGAACGCCGCGTCGGCCCAGTAGCTCGCGCCGCCGATCGCGGGCGCCTCGCCGAGCTGCTCCTTGGCGGCGGCGTGCAGGAGCGCCACGATCTCCGCGTCCTCGCTGATCTCGAACGGCTCCCGGACCAGGACTGTCCGGTGCTCGGCGTCGAGATCGGGATCCGCGGCGCGGCACGCGTCGAGCAGGGACGTGAGCTCGCGCTCGACGTAAGCGGCGCTCTCGCCGGGCAGGGTGCGGCGCTCGAGGCCCAGCACGCACCGTGCTGGGTAGCTGGATAGCTCCTCGCCTCCCTGGATGACCGACGCGTGCACCGAGCCTCGCCCCAGCAGGGGATGTGTGTGACCTCCCAGCGTGCCGTCCAGCTCGCCGATGGCGGTCAGGATCGGTCCGGTCTTGACGATCGCGTCGACGCCGAGGTGCGGACGCGACCCATGGGCCGCACGGCCCGTGACCTCGATCTCCGACCATACGAATCCGCGATGGGCGATCACGAGCTCTAGCTCGGTGGGCTCGGTGACGATCGCCGCGTCGGCGCGCAGGGTGGCGAGAACTTCCTGGATGCCCAGGCTCGCGTGCTCCTCGTCCGCCACGACGGCGACGATGACGTCGCCCGCGAGCCCGAGCGAGGCGGCCTCGCGGCAGGCGATCAGCGCCGCCGCCACGCCGGCCTTCATGTCATAGGCGCCACGGCCATAAAGCCGATCGCCGTCCACCCGCGCCCGCCAGTCGGACATTCCCTCCACGGTGACCGTGTCGTAGTGGCCGCACAACAGCAACGAGCGGCCCCCGCCCGTCCCACCGGCCCGCGCGACCACGCTCGGCCGCCCAGGCGTCTCCTCGAGCACGTCGACCTCCAGCCCCGCATCGCTCGCCCAGGCCGCGACGAACGACGCGATCTCGCGCTCGCCCGCGCCGCCCGCAACCAGCGACGGGTTCACGGACCCAATGTCGACCAACCTGGACAGCAGCTCGGTGATCTCGTTCGCCACCCCGCCATCCTCCATCACCGGACCGGGGCGGCCGCCCAATGCATCGAAAACGTGATCGGTTGCATGCCGTGGCCGAACTCATTGCAGGCGAAGGCGCCTTCGAATGAGGTTGGGCTGGTGAAGCGCCCGCTGATCGCACCGTGGTCAGGCCAGTCGTCGAAGCTCTGGAGGTAGTTGAGCCAGGTGATCGATCCGTCGGTGTGGACGGGGAACGAGGCGTCGTTGCTCGCGAAGGTCGGTACGAAGCACGGGACGCGCTGGTTGTAGTCCGGCGGGAAGACCGTCCTGACCTTCGACACGAACCAGCTCCCTGCCTCCGGCTCGACGCTCATCGCCATCGCCGTCTGGTTGGCATCCGCCCCGACCCATTGCCCCCCATGGATGCGCGGGAGTCGATCCGCGGCCCGGCTCACACGGCGCACAGCGACATACCGAGGTGGCCCGGGGCAGTGCGCCACGCGTACGCGCCCAGACCCGTTTCGTCGAAGCCGGCCACGGATGCGGCCGCCATTGAGTTGACCGTCCTCCTCGACGTTCTCGCCACGGGCGACATTCCCGCTGAAAGCGGGGCTGAAGCCCCCCGCAGCGCTCTTCTCTGGGCACATCGCGAACGCGTGCACCGCCCGGGGAAACCGCCCCCATCCACCGAGCTCGAACACGCACACCGACTGGCCGAGCGTGAAGGACACGTACACACCGTTGGGGGCCTGCCCCTCCCAGCGTCCGAATCCCCACCACCTGAGGGGTGGGCAGCGAGTGTGGGCCCTGCTGGTTTCGCTATGCGGAACTGCGGGGGCCCACACGGTCGGTCCGTGGTGTTTCGCCAGACGCGCGGGTTGCGTGCCGTCGTCGTGCGCGTGAGCAGGCGTCCCGACGACGAGCACGACCAGCAGCGACGTCACGCCCGCGACCAGCGATCTGAGCATCCCGTGGGTCCGCATTCGACGGCGTACGAAGCTAGCCGGCACCAGCGTCGAGAAAAACGCCGCGTCGCGATTACTTCCATCACCAGCTCGCTTTGCGTCGGCCCGGTGTGGCCGCTACGACGGTTCTGTCGACTCCTCCGCCGCCGACATCGCCTCGCCCTCGCTCGCGTAGCTGCGCCACCAGGCGATCCTCCCGTCGCGCCAAGCAGCGAGCTGCCAGACGACCTGCTCGAACGGCGCCGCGCTGCCGGCGCCGTGACCGCGAAAGCGGACCGTGCACAGGGTCAGCCCTCCGACGTCGATCACGTCGAGCGGCTCCGTCGTGAAGTCGGGGAAGTTGGTCAGCAGGTCGCTCCAGTACCGGCGCAGCCCGTCGGCGCCCCGGTACGAGCTGCCCACGGCCGCGGCGAGCGGGGTGACCTCGACGTCGTCGGCGTGGATCGCCAGGCACGTGGCCCAGTCGCGCCGGTTGAACGCGTCGTAGACCACGTAGCAGCGTTCCACGTTCTCGCGCGACATCGCGCGCAGTATCGCTGGCGTGCCCCCGCGCTTGACGGGTTCGGCTCGCCCGGCGTAGGCTCGCCCGCTGGCCGCCCTGCCGGTGGAGCGATCGAGAGGGAGTTCGCAGCATGAGCAAGCACGACGTCGTGGTTCTCGGGGCGGGGCTGGCCGGCCTGTCGGCGGCGCGCGACCTGGCCCGCGACGGCGTGGACGTAGTCGTGCTCGAGGCGCGCAACCGGCCTGGCGGGCGCGTCGAGCAGACCCAGCTCGAGGACGGCCGCCTCGTGCAGCTCGGCGGCGAGGTGGTCGGGCCGTTCCACGAGAGCTACTGCGGGCTGGTCGCCGAGCTGGGGCTGACGCTGGTCCCCTCGTTCCCGCAGCTGCCGGGCGAGGACACGTCGGTGATGACCGACTCGCGCGTGGTCGGCGACGACTTCCCCTGGATGAGCGATGCCGATCGGGCCAGCTACGACGCCGCCAGCGAGGCGTTCGGCAAGCTGGCCGCCACCGTCGACCCCGACGATCCCTGGTCGCACCCCGACGCCGACCGCCTCGACCGCGTCTCGGTGGGCCAGTGGCTACGCGAGGCCGGCGCGACGCCCAACGCCGTGAGGGCGCGCGACGTCGCGATGCTGGCCCTGTCGGCGGAGTCGGTCGAGCGCACCTCGCTGCTGTCCGACCTGCGCAAGGAGGCCGCCGCGGGCGCCCACGGCTTCTACGACTACGAGGTCTGGGAGTGCATGCGGGTGGCCGAGGGCTCGGCTAGCGTCGCGCTTGCGCATGGCGGAGGAGCTCGGGTACCGCGTGCGCTACGGCGCCCCGGTCACGAGGGTGCGGGTGTCGCGGCAGGGGTCCCGCGTCACAACCTCGACCGGCGAGCGGTTCGACTGCTCGGCCGTCGTCTGCGCGATCCCGGTCGGCCCGCTCCGCCGGATCGCCATCGAGGGGGTCTCGCGCGAGCGGCTCGCGTCGCTCGACCGCCAGCGGCACGCGCTCGCCGCCAAGGTCGTCTTCGCCTACGAGAGCTCCTGGTGGGAGGAGCAGGGCCAGAACGGCACGATGTACTTCGAGAAGGGCGTGATGGGCGGCACCTGGCCCCAGCGCGAGGGGATCCTCTCGGCGCTCGTGCCGCCGGAGCGGATGGGCGCCTTCCTCGCCACCTCGCCGGCCCTGATCGAGCAGCGACATGCTCGCCGAGATGGTCGAGGCCATGGGCGAGCGGGCGGCCAACCCGCAGGCGGTCTTCTTCCGGCGCTGGGGCGTGGACCCCTGGACCGAGGGCTACATCACCAGCTGGCGACCCGGCGACGTGATGGCGGTCGGCCCGCTGCACGGCACGCACGACCCGCCGTTCTACGTGTGCGGATCGGATCAGTGGGTCTGCGGCTACATGGAGGGCGCCGTCCGGACCGGGCGCGGCGCCGCCCGGGCGCTCCTGAGCAGCTGAGCATGCGCAGTTCGAGCACGTGACCGCGGCGCCGGTGAGCCCGCTCGCCACCGAGCACATGGTCCGCATGCGCGACGGGGTGCGCCTGGCCACCGACGTCTACCTGCCCGAGGGGCTGGACGGCGCGACCGAGGCCGTCCTGGTGCGCCTTCCGTACGACAAGTGCGGGGACTACTGCTTCATGCCGCGCCTGGCTCCGCTGTTCACCGCCGAGGGATACGCGTTCGTCGTGCAGGACGTGCGCGGCAAGTTCCGCTCGGAGGGCGACGACATCCCGTTCGTCAACGAGGTGCTCGACGGCTACGACACGCTCGAGTGGATCGTCGGACGGTCCTGGTCCAACGGTCGCGTGGGGATGTTCGGCGACTCCTACTACGGCTTCACGCAGTGGGCCTGCGTGGCGAGCGGGCACCCGGCGCTGCGCGCGATCTGCCCGCGCTGCACCGGCGCCGACGTGGTGGACCTGCCGCGACCCGGATCCGACGAGGTCCCGCTGATGCTGATGGCCGCCTACCTCGCGGAGCACTGGGTGGGACGCGACGCCTACGACTTCGAGATCGACTGGACGCCGCGCCCGCTCCTGGACGTGTTCGAGCCGATCTGGGAGGCGCTCGGCGGGCGCTCGCACGGATTCGACCTCTCCTACCCCCACCCCGTGCCCATGCGTCGCTTCCCGACCGGCCACCCGTTCGACGCGCGCCCGGTGCCCACGCTCCAGATCATGGGCTGGTTCGACAACATCGCGCCCTGGCAGTGGCACGACCACGAGCGGCTGGCGCGGCGCCCGGACTGGGCGCGCATGGAGTACCTGCACATCGACGCCGTCGACCACGAGATCTATCACCACGCCGACACGCCGATCACGGAGGCCACCGACCACGACGTGAACCCGGCGGCGCTCGACGCGCTGCTGCCGCGCTACGTCCGCCCCGCGCTCGAGTTCTACGACGTGTTCCTGCGCGAGAGCCGCCCGCCCGACTTCCCGAAGGTGCGCTGGCGCCCGGTCCACGGCGACTGGAAGAGCGCCGACGAGTGGCCGCCGCCCGGCGCCGTCGAGCGGACGCTCTACCTCGGCCCCGGCGGCGCGCTCGCAGACCGGGCGCCGGACGCGCCGTCGGAGGTCAGCTGGACCCACGATCCGGGCGACCTCGTGCCGTCGCGGGTCGACAACCCGTTCGCGTTCCTCCAGCAGTACCCGGACGAGCGCGAGTACGGCGAGCGCGCCGACGTGGTCGCGTTCAGCGCCCCGCCCGTGGACGAGCCGATCGAGCTGGCCGGCCCGATCGAGTTGACCGCCGTGGTGCGCTCCACAGGGCCGGTGATGGACGTGTTCGCGCGGCTGCTGGACGTGGATCCGGACGGCGCCGCGCGCTACGTCGCCCGCGGCCAGGTCGTCGTCGACCCGGCGGCGCGAGGACACGCTGGTGCGCATCGCGCTGTGGCACACGGGCTACCTGCTGCGCCCCGGCCACGGCCTGCGCCTGCACCTCGCGGGCAGCGACTTCCCGGAGTTCGTGCCCCACCCGGGCACCGGCGCCAACCGCTGGCTGGCGGCGCAGACGCGCACGAACGACCAGACCGTGCGGCTCGGCGGCGACGAGCCGGCGCGCCTCACGATCACCGTCCTGCCTTGACGCCGGCTGGGACGCCTAGCTAGGAGAGCAGCTCGCTCAGCAGCACGACGGTGCCGAAGACCGCTGCGCCAGCGGCGATGGCGCCCACCAGCCGCGGCGAGGGACCGCCGTGGATGCCGGTCTCGTGCACGGCGCAGTGGCCCTTGCCGCGCGCGATCAGCCAGCGGTTGACCGGAACGGCGACGACCCCGGCGACCGCCAGGGCGAACGACAGCGAGCCCCAGAAGAGCAGGTCACCCAGGCCCGCGTCCAGCGCGCCCGGGATCACGACGACGATCGCGTTGTCGACGATCTCCATCGTGGCGATCGAGAGCGTGTCGGAGGCGAGCGCGATCGGAGCCACCACCGCCAGCGCCATACCGGTCCGCAGCAGCGGCAGGCTCGTCAGCGCGTAGCCGAACACGAAGGCCAGCACGATCGCGAGCGCGATGTTGGCCCCGTTCGAGAGGCCGATCGCGGTGCCGATCGCCATGCCGACGATCTCGCCGATCGCGCAGCCGGTGAGGCAGTGCAGCGTGGCCGAGACCGCGACCTGGGTGAGCGCCCGGCCCGAGGCCGGCATCTCGTGATCGTGGCCTGGGTGCGTCGCCGCTTCCATGAACGCGCCAGCCTAGCATACCCCCTAGGGGTACTACTCCGAGGGACCGCGCCGGACCGACTACTAGGCGGCGTTGAACGCGGGCGCGGGGGCGACCGCGGGCGCCGAGGGGTCCGGCTGCACGGCGCTCGGCTCCGCCACCGCGCGGGCGATTGCCTGCTCGCGCGCGCGACACAGCTCAGCGTGCAGCTGGCCGGCGGGCAGGCGTCCGGCGATGAAGGCGGCGAGCGCTCGCTGCTCGCCTTGGGTCAGCACGTTCGCCGGTGTCACAGCCTTGCCCATCGCGGCTCAGGTTCTTCCTTCCCCGCATGGCTCCTTCACATGCACGGGTCTGTACAACGGGGGACTGTCTCGACTGACCGTCCTAGGCCCAAAGACCGATGTAGGGGCCCGCTTCACAAAGTAAAGTAAGGGTGCGTGAATACGTTCTGGAGACTGCTCGGCTTCCTGCGCCCGTACCGGCGCGCGGTCCTGCTCTCCTTCGCGCTCGCGGGCGTGGCGATGGGCACCGGGGTGCTGATCCCCTTCCTGGTGGGGCAGACGGTCGACGAGATTCGCGGCGACGGGGCCGACCTCTGGCCGCTGGCGATCGCCGTGGTCGGCGCCGGGGTCCTGCGGCTGGTCTTCAGCGTCCTGCGCCGGATCGTGGCGGGCCAGGTCTCGCTCGGCGTGGAGTACGACCTGCGCAACCGCATGTACCACCACCTGCAGTCGCTCGAGCTCAGCTTCTTCGACTCCCAGCAGACCGGGCAGCTGATGTCGCGCGCGACGGTCGACCTGCAGGCGGTGCGCTTCTTCCTCGGCTACGGCCTGATCTTCATCCTGCAGTCGGCGCTCACGATCGTGATCGCCGCGACCGTGATGTTCGTGCTCGATCCCGGGCTCGCCGCGATCTCGCTCGCGCCGATGCCCTTCGTGATCTGGATCTCCTTCCGCTACGGGCGCCGTAACCGGCCCGCCAGCCAGGAGGTGCAGCAGCGCATCGCCGAGCTGACCGCGGAGGCCGAGGAGAACATCGGCGGCGTGCGGGTGGTCAAGGCGTTCGCTCAGGAGGAGCGCCAGCTGGAGCGCTTCGACGACCGCACCCGGCGCGTGTTCGAGCAGTCGATGGTCTCGACGCGCCTGCGCGCCTTCTACTCCCCCTTCATCGGCTTCCTGCCCCAGCTCGGGCTGGCCGCGCTGCTGTTCGTCGGCGGCAAGCAGGTGATCGACGGTCAGCTCTCCGAGGGCGATTTCGTCGCGTTCTACGGCTACGTGCTGATGCTCACCTCGCCGGTGCGCATGCTCGGCCTGGCGCTCGGCATGGCCCAGCGCGCCGTGGCCAGCGGCGAGCGGGTGTTCGAGCTGCTCGACCGCGCGCCGCGCCTGACCGCCGTGCCGGACGCACCGCCGCTGCCCGCCGGCGGCGGGCGTGTGGAGTTCCGCGGCGTGACGTTCGCGTACGACGGCCACGAGCCGGTGCTGCGCGGCATCGACCTCGAGGTGGAGCCCGGGCAGACCGTCGCGATCGTGGGCCCGACGGGCTCGGGCAAGACCTCGCTGGTGATGCTGATCCCGCGCCTCTACGACGTGGACGAGGGCGCGGTCCTGGTCGACGGCGCCGACGTTCGCGGCGTCGACCCCGCCTCGCTGCGGCGGGAGGTGGCGATCGTCTCGGACGACGCGTTCCTGTTCTCGGCCTCGCTGCGCGACAACATCGCCTACGCGCGGCCGGAGGCCGGCGACGACGAGGTCGTGGCGGCGGCCGTGCGGGCCGGGCTGGAGGAGCTGCTCGAGGACCTGCCGGACGGGCTCGACACGCTCGTCGGCGAGCGCGGGCTGACGCTCTCCGGCGGCCAGCGCCAGCGCGTTGCGATCGCCCGCGCGCTGCTGGCGGAGCCGCGCATCCTGATCCTCGACGACGCCACCTCGAGCGTGGACGCGACCACCGAGAGCCAGATCAAGACCGCGCTGACCGAGGTGATGGAGGGACGCACCACTTTCGTGATCGCCCACCGACTGTCCACGATCGCGCTGGCCGACGAGGTCGTGGTGCTGGAGGACGGCCAGGTGGCCGCGCGCGGCACCCATCGAGAGCTGCTCGACGAGTCGCCGCTCTACCGCGAGATAGCCGAGAAGGGGCTGCCCGACCAGGTCTTCCTCACGCGCGAGGACCCCGAGCGCGAGGTGGCCGGGCTGTGAGGGGCTCACGCCTGAAGCACCTGGCCAGCCTGCTGCGTCCCTACCGCGGTCGGGTGATCCTGATGCTGATCGCCCTGCTGCTCGCCACCGGCGCCGCCCTGGTGCCGCCGTACCTCGCCGGGCGGGCGATCGACGTGGGCATCCACGGCAAGGACACCGGCGCGCTGACGGTCATCCTGGTCGCGTTCATCGGCGCGGCGCTGATCAACTGGGTGGCCACCTACGCGCAGACCTACCTGATCAACTGGGTCGGCCAGCGCGCGCTCCAGGACCTGCGCCTGGAGCTGTTCCAGCACCTGCAGCGGCTCTCGATCGGGTTCTACTCGCGCAACCGCACGGGCGTGCTGATCTCGCGCATCACCAACGACGTGCAGGCGCTCGACCAGCTCGTGACCGACGGCATCCAGACGCTCTTCTCGTCCAGCCTCACGCTGCTCGGCACGGCCGCGATCCTGGTCGCGCTCGACCCCGGGCTCGCTCTCGTCACGTTCCTGACCTTCCCGGTCCTGCTCGTGGGGAGCATCATCTTCCGGCTGACCTCGAGCGGGGCGTACCGGCTCACGCGCGAGAAGATCGCGGCGGTCACCGCCTACCTGCAGGAGACGCTCTCGGGCGTTCGCGTGGTGCGCGCGTTCGGGCAGGAGCGCCGCCACCGCACGCGCTTCGCCGAGCTGAACGACGAGCACCGGCGCGTGAACCTGCGGACCGTCTACCTGAACGCCGCCTACTTCCCGTCGGTGGAGCTGCTGTCCGCCGTCGCGACCGCCGCGATCCTGATCTACGGCGGCAACCAGGTGCTCGACGGCGACAGCTCCGTGACGATCGGCGTGCTCGTCTCCTTCGTCTTCTACCTGCAGAGCTTCTTCGACCCGATCCAGTCGCTGTCGCAGCTCTACACGACCTACCAGGCCGGCATGGCAGCGCTCGACAAGATCTTCGAGCTGCTCGACGAGGAGCCCGACCTGGGCGACAAGCCGGACGCCGTCGAGCTGCCGCGCGTTCGCGGCGAGATCCAGTTCGACGAGGTCAGCTTCTCCTACGACGGCGAGACGCCCGCGCTGTGCGAGGTCGATCTGACCGTGCCGCCGGGGCAGACGGTGGCGCTGGTCGGCGCGACCGGCGCCGGCAAGTCGACGCTCGCGAAGCTGGTGGCCCGTTTCTACGACCCCGACCACGGCCGCGTGCTGGTCGACGGGCACGACCTGCGCGACGTGACCGAGCACTCGCTGCGCTCGCAGCTCGGCATCGTGCCGCAGGAGGGCTTCCTGTTCTCGGGGACGATCTGGGACAACATCGCCTTCGGCCGGCCCGACGCCACCGACGAGGACGTGCGCGCCGCGGCCGCTGCCGTCGGCGCCAACGACTTCATCGAGCGCCTGCCGGACGGCTACCAGTCGGAGGTGGGCGAGCGCGGCGGGCAGCTGTCGGCGGGTCAGCGCCAGCTGGTCGCCTTCGCGCGCGCCGCGGCGGCGGATCCGCGCATCCTGATCCTCGACGAGGCCACCTCCAACGTCGACGTGCGCACCGAGGCTCAGATCGAGCGTGGCCTGCGGCGGCTGCTGGCGGGCCGCACCGCGCTGGTGATCGCCCACCGCCTATCGACCATTCGCGGAGCCGGACGGATCGTCGTGTTGGATCGAGCGCGAATCGTCGAGCAGGGCACCCATGAGGAGCTGCTCGAGGTAGGCGGCGCGTACGCCGCGCCTGTATCGGGACTGGGCGAACCAGTCGGTGGCTTGAGCTAGCCGCGGCTGGTTGTTGGCGCTCTATGCTTGCCCCCGATTGGGGAGTCGTCTAATGGCAAGACGCCAGCCTCTGGAGCTGGTTATCGGGGTTCGAGTCCCTGCTCCCCAGTAGGCCGAAGCCGCTAGAGCTCGCCGAGGTCGGTGCCCTCGTCGGCCAGCTGGCCGGCGTCGGGCTTCGTTGCGCTCGGTGATGAAGCGACGCGCGTGCTCGAGGTCGTCGGATCGGCCGACCGTCAGGGCCGCGACCACGTTGCCGTCCTCCTCGTGCACGAAGAACGCCGTGAAGTCGCCCCGCTCGAGCGAGCCGCGCACGACCAGGTCGCCTGAGCCCGGCCCCACGTACTCGAACGACGCCCAGTCGGCCAGGTCGGAGAAGAAGTACGGCACCACGTCGTGCTCGACGCCCCGGCCGAGCATGTTGAGCGCCGCGGTCTTGCCTTGGTTGAACGCCACGTCCCAGTGCTCCAGCCGCAGCCGCGCCCCGTGGACGGTGCTCTCGTACTCGCAGATGTCACCGGCGGCGAAGATGCCTGGCACCGAGGTCTCGAGCCCGGCGCTGCACTTCACGCCGCCGGTCTCGCCCAGCTCGAGCCCGGCCGAGCGCGCCAGCGTCACGTCCGGTTGCACGCCAACGCCGACCACGACCATGTCGCAGTCGAGCTCGAGACCCTCACGGGTCACGACCTTGCTCACGCGCCCGTCGGACCCCTCGAAGCGCTCCAGCTCGTCGTTGCCGTGCACCTCCACCCCGTGCTCCTCCAGCGTGTCCTGGAAGAAGCGCCCGATCTGCTGCCGAACTGGCGCTCGAGCGTGACCTCCTCCTGCATCACGATCGAGCACTTCACGCCGTGGGCCGCCGTCAGCGAGGCGGCCACCTCGCACCCGATGTAGCTGCCGCCGATCAGCACGGCGCGCTCGGCGTCCTGGGCGTCGGCTCGGATCGCGTTCGAGTTGCCGAAGGCACGCAGGTAGTGGATGCCCTCGAGCTCGCAGCCGTCGACGCGCACGCGCCGCACGTTCGCGCCGGTGGCGATCAGCGCCTTCCCGAACTGGATCTCGTCCTTGGTCGAGAGCGTGGCCACCCGCTCGCCCGTGTCGAGCTTCATCACGCTCGTGCGGGTCATCAGCTCGATGTCCTGCTCGCTCCACCAGTCGTCGGGCCGGAACAGGACGTCCTCGCGCGACTCCTTGCCCTGCAGATAGCCCTTCGAGAGCGGCGGGCGGTTGTAGGGCGGGTCGGCTCGCGGCCGACCAGCAGGACCGATCCCTCGGCCCCCTCCTCCCGCAGCCAGCGCGCGCAGTTGGCGGCGGCCAGCCCTCCGCCGATCAGCAGATGGTCGACCTGGCGCCGGGCCACGCTAGGCGCCGGCGCGCCCGAGCGGTCGGTGAACCGCTCGGTCACGGTCGGCTCCAGCTCTGCGTCGAGCACGAGCAGGACCTCGTCGCCGGCCTGGACGACCGACTCGCCGTTGGGCACGAAGCCACCGCCGTCGCGCAGGATCGAGATCACGAGCGAGCCGTCCGGCAGGCCCAGCTCCTTGACCTTGCGGCCGGCCGCCTCGCAGCCGGGTGCCACCTCCAGCTCGATGATCTCCAGCCGCTCCTCGGGCAGGTCGAGCAGGTGCACGAGCCCGTACTTCGGCACCTCGTGCTCGATCAGCCGCAGGATCAGGTCGGTCGCCGAAATCGCCGGCTTCACGCCGAGCAGCTCGAAGTGCTGGAGGTTGCGCGGGTTGTTGCAGCGCGCCACGACCCGCGTGACGCCGTACTTCTCGCGGGCGACCTGCGAGATCAGGATGTTGTCCTCGTCGTCGCCGGTCACGGCCACGACCAGGTCGGCGCGCTCGATGCCGGCGCGCTCGAGCACCCACAGCTCCGACCCGTCGCCGTAATGGGCGCTGTGCTCCAGCTCCTGCTCGACGACGCCGAAGCGCACCGGATCCGACTCGATCACGGTGATCTCATGCCGCTTGGCGATCAGCTCACGCGCCAGGTTCCAGCCGACCTTGCCGGCGCCCACGATCACTACGTACATCAGGCCGTCGCTCTCCGGTCAGGGTGCCGCTGGGGACGCGAGGATCGAGCTGGGCAGGACGCAGGCCGAAGCCCATGTCGTCAGCCATGGGCGAGGCCGAGGACGCCGCTCCAGCGACGATCCGCAGCGTCATCCAGCGGTGCCTGGTCGGGGAGCGGCGGCCTGCACTAGCCGGACACTCCCTCGAAGCGGATCTGGCCGCGCACCGCCGCTTCGAGCAGCTCGATAGCGGTCTGGGTGGGGCAAACGGTCTGTAGGCCCTGCTCCGCGTACCAGCGAGCGCGTGCCGGGTCGAGCACGCGCACCACCACGCGGTCGACGTTGAAGCGGCGCTTGGCGATCTGCGCGATCACGAGGTTCGTGTTGTCGCCGTCGGTCGACGCGACGAAGGCGTCCGCCTGGTCGATGCCCGGCCGCCAGCAGCGCCTCGATCTCCAGCGCGGTGCCCTCGGTGAAGCGCCCGCCGCGCTCCTCCCAGCCCTCCGCCTGGCCGCGCTCGAGCAGCGCGATGGCCTCGGCGTCCTCGTCCAGGACGGACACCTCGTGGCCCTCGGCGATCATCGAGTTCGCGATCGCGGAGCCCACCCGCCCGCATCCAACTATCAGTACGAACATGCCGCACCCACTCTAGGGCAGAACCCCCTCCCGGGTTCCTTCCTCGCCCGCCGGGCGGCGCCGTGAGAATCACCTTGCAGGGAGCCTTCTCGATCACGTAGCGGGTGGTCTCCCCCACGAAGCGGTCGCGCGAGCGTCCGCGGCCTCCGAGAATGGCGCCGCCGCGCACGGCGCTCGGCTCCTCGGCCGCGAGCACGATCGCCTCGACGCCCCGCCGGCGCGCCTCCGCGACGATGGCCTGCCCGATCGTGCGGCCGCGCACCATCGCGGTGGCCACCTCCACGCCCGCGTACTCCTCGCCCACCTCCTTGGCGCGCGCGAGCACCTGCTTGGCCCGCTTGACGCGTTCGTCAGGCACGCGGGCGTCGATCGGCAGCGACATCGGGATCTCGAACACGTAGAGCGCCTCCAGCACGGCACCGCCCTCGGTCTCGTCCGGCGTGCTCGGAGGCGAGCCGGCCGGCGGTGCCGATGATCTCGTCGTCGAGCGGCTCGCCGAACACCGGCACGAGGATGCTGCCGTACTCGACCGGGGCCGACTCCTGCAGCGCCTCGGGCGGGATCGTGAAGCGCTTGGTCAGCGGCTTGCCCTGCGCGGAGCGGTAGATCACGTACATCGCGATCCCGACCAGCATCCACGCCCCGCCGATCACCCGCGCGCCCTCGTGCAGGACGATCACGCTGCCCCACGCCAGGATCGAGAACAGCGCTCCCAGCACGGCCGGCACCGGCACGCGTGCCGCTGCCGACCTTCACGGACACCGGCACGCGGAAGGCGCTCGGCCGGCCGCTCTCGCGATAGCGCAGAACGATCACCGACACGTGGGCGATCGCGAACGTGAGCATCGCGCCGAACGCGAAGATGCCGGCCAGGAAGTTCAGGTCGTGCGGGATCGCCAGCAGCGAACGCGATCACCGCGGCCAGCGTGATGGCGATGTAGGGCGTGCCGCGGCGCGGGTGCAGCCGACCCGCGGCGCTCGGGATCTGGCGGTTGGTCGCGAGTGAGTAGGACAGCCGCGCGATGCCGAGCATCTGGCCGTTCATCGCCACCAGCAGCATCGCCGCGCCGATCGACCCCACGGCCACTCGGGCCACGTCCTTGAGCCAGCTGGGGTGGAACTGGGAGACCACGCCCAGCACCGGCGCCTCGGCGTATTGCCCGCCGAGCGGCGTCTCGCCGCCGACCACCGGCAGCGTCATCAGCGCCGCGGTCGACACGCACACGAACAGCACCATCGCGGTCACGGCGGTCAGCCCGACGACGCGCCGCAGGCCCCGGCGGCCCACGCGCACCTCGCCGGCAAGACCCGAGGCGGCCTCCACGCCGACCAGGGCCACGCCCGCCACGACCGTCGCGAACAGGAGCTCGTCCCACTCGGGCTGGTGGCCGAACTCGACGCTGTCGGTGATCGAACCGGGATCCCAGTTCTGGGCGAACGCGATCCCCGACACGGCCGCCAGCAGCACGATGCCGACCAGCGACAGCCGCAGGACCATGCCGAGCCGCTCGGCGCCGAGGCCGCGCACGTTCTGGGCGGCGACGTACACGAGCGCCACGCCGGCGATGACGATCTCCATGACGCCCTCGTTGAGATCGGTCCAGAACACCGCGAGGTAGTCCCCGATCGCCACGGCGCCGATCGCCATCACGATCAGGTAGTCGAGGAGGATCGCCCAGCCGGCGATGAAGCTCCACAGCTCGTTGAAGGCGTAGCGCGCGAACGTCGATGCGCCGCCGCGCTCCGGGTGCAGCGAGCTGCCCTCGACGTAGGTGGCGATCGTGAACACGAAGAGCAGCCCGGACAGGAGGAAGGCGAGCGGCGTGAGCCCGAGCGCGTCGCCGGCGACGACGCCCAGCACCATGAACAGGCCGGACACGACCGAGCTGAGCAGGATCGCGAACAGCGCCGGCTCGCCCAGGCCCCGTGAGATGCGCTCGTCGGCGCGCCGCGCCCGCTCCGAGCCGCGCCGGAGCTGCGAGCGCGCCCGCTCGGCGGCCGCGCGACCGCGAGCGCCGTCCCCGCCGCCGGGGCCGCGACGCCCGGCGCGGGGTTCCTCCGTGCTCACCGTTCGCCGCCGCGCGCCAGCCACAGGCGCGCCGCGCCCACCACGCTCAGCATCGTGCCGAGCAGCACACCCACGGCGAGCGGCCCACCGCCGTGCGCGATCGTGGATGCCACAATCGCCACGCCGACCAGCAGCAGTGCGGCGCCCATCAGGCGCGTGGACGCGAGGTAGGCCCGTTGCACGGGGAGAATCATGCCAGCCGGCGGGGCGGTGAAGGGGCCGGTCAGGCCTGGTCGCGCACGGCGTTCACGCCGCGTGACGAGTCGATGATGACCCGGCACGGGCGTTCCGTCAGGACGGTCTCGAGCGTCTTGCCGAACAGCGACGCGCCGGCCCGCCGCGGCGGCAGCGACATCACCAGCGCCCGCGCGCGGATCTCGCGCGCCTCCTCCACGATCCGGCGCCCCGCGCCGCCCGGCCGCACCTTCTCCCAGTGCCCCGTCACGCGCCTCCCTCCGCGGACGCGCGCCGAGTCGATCAGCGACGCCGCGCGCGCCTCCTCGCTCGGGCAGCGGAGCGTCGATCGGCGAGTTCGGCGGCACCGTGATCGTGACCAGCACGTGGATGCCGCGCCGGCGGATCGCCGCCAGCCGCGCCGCGGTGGAGACCGCCTCGGACGAGAAGTTGCCGTCCTCGAACGCGACCAGGATCGACTCGTACTCGACCTCGTGCTCGACCACGGGCTTGGGCGTGACGATCTTGTGCGTCTCCGTCAGCGACAGCCCCTGCCGCCGCCGGAACAGCACGTAGGTCGTGATCCCGATCGCCAGCCAGACGGTGCCCGACGATCAGCGTCTCGATGTTGAGCACCGTCACGACCACGAACGCGATCCCCGTGCCGAGCCCGCCGAAGACGGCGAACAGCGGCAGCTCCATGCCCGCGCACGCGCAGCGTCGCCCGGGCCCCGCCACGGGCGTTCGACCTCCGGGTGCTTGACGCGCAGCGCGATCACCGACAGGTGCGCGATCGTGAACGACAGCATCGCGCCGAACGCGTAGATCGTGCCCAGGAAGTCGGCCTGCCCCGGGATGATCGTCACGCACGCGACCAGCCCGAACAGGATGATCGCCACGTACGGCGTGCGGAACTTCGGGTGCAGCGCGCGCAGCCGCTCGGGCAGCTGGCGGTACTGCCCCATCGAGTAGGTCAGCCGCGACACGCCGATCATCCCGGCGTTCGTCGCGATGAACAGGATCGTCGCGGCGAGGATGCCGACGTAGATCTCGGCGGCCCCCTGGAGCGCCCCGAGGTCGAGGTTGGCGACGACGCCGAGCACCGGGTCGTCGGCGTAGCCGCCCTCGTCCTTCGGCAGCGCCAGCTGCGTCTGCCCGTTCACCACGGGCATCGCCGACAGCGCCACCGCCGGCAGGAAGGCGTAGATCGCCGATCACCGCGACCACGACCCCGCCCATGGCCCGCGGGATCGTCTTCCCGTAGTCGCGCGCCTCCTCGGCCATGTTCGAGATCGTCTCGATCCCGGTGTAGGCGACCATCCCGACCGGGATCGCGATCAGGAAGTCGGGCAGCGTCGGCGCGGTCCAGAGGTGGACGTTGTTGACCAGCGTGTCCGGCGAGAAGACCAGCACCAGGCCCACGACCACGAGCGCGACCTGCGTCATGAAGTCCGCCAGCGCGAGGAACACGTTCAGGCTGGCCGACTCCTTGGCGCCCGATCACGTTGAGCGCGACCAGCAGCACCACCACGATGATCCCGCCGACGATGTCGGCCGGGGACTCGCCCAGCGGCCCCCAGAAGACGCCCAGGTAGTGCGGCACGAAGAACGCCGAGATGGCGACCGTGATGATGTAGTTGAGCATCTGGCCCCAGGCGGCGAAGAAGGACCAGAACTCGTTGAAGGCCCGGCGCGCGAAGGACGAGGAGCCGCCGGCCTCCGGGTACATCGTGGTGGCCTCGGTGTAGGTGGCCGCCGTGGCGGCGAAGATCAGGCCCGCGATCAGGAAGACGATCGGCGTCATGCCGAGCGCGAAGATCGCCACCAGGCCGAGCGCGTAGTAGATCGACGACCCTACGTTGCCGTAGGCGGTCGAGAACAGCGCCCCCGTGCCGAGGACGCGCTCGAGACCCTGATTCTTGGGCCGGTACTCAGCCATTTCGCGGCGAGACTACTCGGGGCTGCCCACGGCAAGCCAATCTTCGCGGGGCTCCGGGGGCGCGAGCCCCCGGATGCTCACACGAGGAACGGAATGATCAACAGCGCCACGATGTTCGCCACCTTGATCATCGGGTTGATCGCCGGGTCCGGCGGTGTCCTTGTACGGGTCGCCGACCGTGTCGCCCGTGACCGACGCGGCATGCGCCTCGGAGCCCTTGCCCCCGTACTCGCCGTCCTCGATCAGCTTCTTGGCGTTGTCCCATGCGCCGCCGCCGGCGGTCATCGAAACCGCCATGAAGAAGCCCACCACGATCACCCCGATCAGCAGGCCGCCGAGCGCCTGCGTCGAGAGCAGGCCCACGACCACCGGCACGACGATCGGGATCAGCGCCGGCACGATCATCTCCCGCTGGGCGGACGCGGTGACGATGGCCACCGCTCGCGCGTAGTCGGGCTTCTCGGTGTAGTCCATGATGCCCGGCTTCTCCTTGAACTGCCGGCGCACTTCCTCGACCACGCCGCCGCCGGCTCGGCCCACGGCCTCGATCGCCAGCGCGGCGAACAGGTAGACCATCATGCCGCCGATCAGCAATCCGATCAGCACCTCGGGTTGGGAGATGTCGAACGACGGCACCGTGGTGTGGTTCTTGACCGCCTCCTCGCGCAGCTCCTCGACGAAGGCGGCGAACAGCACCAGCGCCGCGAGCACGGCCGAGCCGATCGCGTATCCCTTGGTGACCGCCTTGGTGGTGTTGCCGACCGCGTCGAGCGGGTCCGTCACGTTGCGCACGTCCTCCGGCAGGTCCGCCATCTCCGCGATCCCGCCGGCGTTGTCGGTGATCGGCCCGAAGGCGTCCAGAGCCACGATCAGGCCCGGTCAGCGAGAGCTGCGACATCACCGCCACGCCGATGCCGTAGATGCCGGCGAGCTCGTTGGCGGCCAGGATGCCGAGCGCCAGCAGGATCGCCGGAGCGGCGGTCGACTGGAAGCCCTGGGCGAGGCCCTGGATGATGTTGGTGGCGTGCCCGGTCTGCGACGCGCGGGCGGTGGTGCGCACCGGGCGGAAGCGGGTCGACGTGTAGTAGTCGGTGATCACGAACAGCCCCGCCGTGATCGCGATGCCGATCAGCGTGCAGAGGTAGAGCTCGATCCCGCTGGGCGCGGACGAGGCGCCGCCGCGCAGCAGCGACGAGACGCCTCCCTTGAAGGTCAGGTCGTCCACCATCGTCAGCGTGATCGGCAGGAACGCGACCGCCGCCAGGCCGCCCGAGACGATCAGGCCCTGGTAGAGCGCGCGCTCCACGTTGCCGGCCGCGCTGCGCACGGCGAAGGTGCCGATGATCGAGGCGACCAGGGAGACGCCGCCGATCACGAGCGGGTAGGTCGCGACCGTGCCGATCTCCTGGAAGATCAGCACCCCGAGCAGCATCACCGCGACCGCGGTGACCGCGTAGGTCTCGAACAGGTCGGCGGCCATGCCGGCGCAGTCGCCGACGTTGTCGCCCACGTTGTCGGCGATCACGGCCGGGTTGCGCGGGTCGTCCTCGGGGATGCCGGCCTCGATCTTGCCGACCAGGTCGGCGCCGACGTCGGCGGCCTTGGTGAAGATGCCGCCGCCCAGGCGCGCGAAGACCGAGATCAGCGAGCCGCCGAAGCCGAGGCCCACGAGGGCGTCGATGGCGTCGCGCTCCTCAGTGCCGGCCAGGATCAGGATCCCGTAGTAGCCGGCCACGCCCAGCAGCGCCAGTCCCGCCACGAGCAGGCCGGTGACCGCGCCGCCCTTGAAGGCGACTTCGAGCGCTCGCGATACGCCCGAGCGCGCCGACTCGGCCACGCGGGCGTTCGCCCGCACCGACACGTTCATGCCGATGAAGCCCGCCGCGCCGGAGAACGTCCCTCCGATCAGGAAGCCGATGGCCGTCAGGACGCCCTCGCGATCCTGGGTCTCGAGCCCGACGCCCAGCACGACCGCCAGCACCACGGCGACCCCGGCGATGATCGTGTACTGGCGGCGCAGGTAGGCGCTCGCGCCCTGCTGGACGGCCAGCGAGATCGCCTGCATCTCATCGTTGCCGGGCGAGAGCGAAAGCAGCCAGCGCGAGGTGAGCACGCCGTACAGGACGGCGGCGCCAGCGCAGACGAGCGCGATGATCACGCCCCAGTCAGTCAGGAATTCCAAGGGGTATGTCCTCCGGTCAAGTTAAGTCAGCGGGCGGTCATGCGCGGGGCGCTGGAGGCTGCATTTGGGGTGACTCCGACACCGCCCGGAAAAGAGCGGGCAGTTTATCGGACGATTGCGTTATGTAGCGCGGTGGCGCAAGCGTCCTGCGGTTGGGGGCCGATTCGCGGGATGGCGTGGAAGAGCAGCGACCGCAGCCGTTCGAGGTTGTCGCGGAAGCCGGCCAGGGCGACATCGGCCGACACCGGCTCCACCTGGGGCATGCCCTCCAGGCCGACGTCGTAGTCGGTCACGAGGGCGATGTTCGTGTAGCAGAGCTCCAGCTCGCGAGCCAGCCAGCACTCCGGGTACTGGGTCATGTTGATCACGTCGAAGCCGCTGGCGGCGAAC
This sequence comes from uncultured Thermoleophilaceae bacterium, assembly GCA_963722245.1. Classification (GTDB taxonomy): domain Bacteria; phylum Actinomycetota; class Thermoleophilia; order Solirubrobacterales; family Thermoleophilaceae; genus JACVRW01. Next base: position 120,332 of record CAVRKM010000008.1, on the reverse strand, counting down.
CAGCGCGACTCGGCGCGCGTCGAGAAGCGCGGCCCTTGGATCACCACCACCGTGCCGCCTCGGACCAGCGGGATGTCCAGCTCCTCCGCGCTCGCGGCGATCGACCCCGCTGAGATCGGCGCAGAAGGGGTCCGCCGCCGACACGTGGGTGGTCTGCGGCCCGTCGTAGAAGGTGCTCTCGCGCGCCTGGGTGCGGTCGACGAACTGGTCGCAGATCACGAACGTCCCGGGCTCGAGCTCCGGCTTGAGCGAGCCGCACGCCGCGGGGCCGAGGATGCGCGTGACCCCCACCTCGCGCATCGCCCACACGTTGGCGCGGTAGTTGATGCGGTGCGGCGGCAGCGTGTGCTCGTCGCCGTGGCGGGGCATGAACGCCACGTCGGCGCCCTCCACGCGGCCCACGCGCACCGGCGCCGAGGGGCGGCCGTAGGGCGTGGCCACCGGCACCTCCTCGACGTCGTCGAGGAAGCGGTAGAAGCCCGTGCCCCCGAAGACGCCGATCACGACCCGGGCGGCGTCCAGATCTTCGAGCGCGCCTCGGCGCGCTGCTTGGCTTCGTCGTCGGCAGCCGGCGGGTCCTCCGCAGGGGGAGCGCCCTGGGTCTGCGTCTCCCTCACGTACAGCATCTGCACCTGGGAGAGCGCGTCCTTGATCGGACCGACCGCCTCCTCCGGGCAGAGCGGCAGCAGCTGGCGCGCGGCGTCGATCGCCTCCTTGGCCTTCGCCGGGTCGTGGTGCTCCTTCTCGGTCAGCCGGATGCCCGCCAGGTTGACCAGGGACGCCGTGGTGCTCACCAGCACGTCGGCCACGTCGGGCAGCTGGGGCTCGGGCTGGCTCACGCGTTCACCTCCTCGGCCGCGTAGGTGCGCTGGGCCTCCGCCACCTCCGCGGCGAAGACGTCCTCGATCGAGGCTCCCCCCGCGAGCGCACGCGACTGGCGCTGCGCGCCGTTCTCCTCGGACAGGGCGGGCTCGATCCCGAGCAGGGCCCGCGCCGGGGCGGTCCAGGCGAGCAGCCGCTCCGCGACGCTCGCGGCCGGGAACTCCTCGCGGCGCGGCAGGTCGATCAGCTTGCCGTCGAGGCCGTAGCGGATCGCGCGCCAGAAGTTCTCCTCGATCAGCCGCGGCGCGGGATCCTCGAACGGCACTCCCTCGTCCTCGTCGAGCGCCGCCTGAGCGACGCAGACCGTGATCAGCGCCTCCAGCGCGGTCGAGTCGGCGGCGCTCGTCTGCGCGTCGCAGATGCGCAGCTCGACGGTGCCGAACGAGTGGTGGGGGCGCACGCTCCACCAGATCTGGGTCTGCTCGACGATCGAGTTGCTGGCGATCAGGAAGTCCACGTAGTCGGCGTACCCGCTCCACCCCCCGAAGGAATCGGGGATGCCGCAGCGCGGGAAGCTCTTCGTGAAGATCTGGGAGCGGACGGAATGCAGCCCGGAGTGCCGCCCGTCCAGGAACGGCGAGTTGGCCGACAGCGCCAGCAGCTCCGGCAGCACCGGTCTCAGCCGGTCGCAGACCCGCACCGCGCGATTCGCTCCGCGCACGCCCACGTGCACGTGCAGCGAGAACGTGTTGTTGCGCCAGGCCACGTACTGGAGCCCGTCGGCAACCCGCCGGTAGTGCTCGGTGTCGATGATCTGCTGCTCCTGCCAGGTGCTCCAGGGATGCGTGCCGGTCGCGGCGAGCCGCGCTCCGCGCTCGGCCGCGAGCCGGAACAGCCGCAGGCGCGCCTCGCGCTGGCGCTCGATCGCGTCGGCGAACGTCTCCCCGCGCCCGGAGCGGATCTCGATCTCGGACCTGATCAGCTCGCCCGCGACCGACTCGGCGAGCACCGGATCGGCCTGGGCGGCCTGCCTCAGCTCCTCGAAGCGGTGATCCAGCGAGAGCGTGTGCGGATCGAGGATCGCGAATTCCTCCTCGATTCCGACCGTGAAGTCCGTTGAGGCCTCGAAAGCCTCATGGACACGGGCCATGTCGAGCATCAGGTGAGGTAGAAGTAGAGCGCGTAGAGCAGGTCGACTGCGGGACTCGAGGTATGCACGGTCACCTCGGGCGGCACCTGGAGCAGGGCCTCGGAGTAGTTGAAGATGATCTTGACGCCGGCCTCGACGAGATCGTCGGCGACCTCTTGGGCGGCGGCGGTCGGCACGGCGAGCACGCCCACCACCACGTCCTCGTCGCGGATCACCTTGTCGAGGTCGTCGTAGGGGCGGACGGTGAGGGTGTCGCTGACGGCATGCCCGACCTTGGCCGGATCCTTGTCGAACAGGGCGACCACGCGGAATCCGTGGTCGGCGAAGATGTCGGACCCGGCGATCGCCTGACCGAGGTTGCCCGCCCCGAACAGCGCGATGTTGTGCTTGCCGGTGGTGCGCAGGATCTTGCGGATCTGCGAGACCAGCGAGTCGACGTTGTAGCCGACCCCGCGCTTGCCGAACTTGCCGAACCCCGACAGGTCGCGCCGGATCTGTGTGGAGTTGACGTGCGTGTAGTCCGCCAGCTCCTGTGAGGAGATCGTCTCGCGGCCCATCTTCTTCGCCTGAGTCAGGACCTGGAGGTAGCGCGACAGCCGCGCCGCGACGCCGAGCGAGAGCCGCTCGCCCGCGCCGTCCTGCACTCCGGTCCCGCCCGTCATGGGCTCCCGAAAGCTCACAAGTCCACTCTATCGAGCCGCCGTTCCAGCACGTCCGCGTCGACGAACAACTCGAAGGCGGTCTCGCCGTCGATCTCGAGCACCGGGATGCGCGTCGCCGTAGCGGGCGTTCAGGGTCGGATCGAGCGAGACGTCGACCTGCTCGAGCACGACGTCGCGACCGGCCGTGGCGCGTCGCACGGCCCTCCGCGCGTCGTCACAGAGGTGGCAGCCCGGCTTGCCGTAGAGGGTGAGAGTCGGCACAGATGGCACTCTAGGGCGCGTGGAGCACCTTGAGCTGATCGTCTTCGGCCTGTTGCTCGGCGCCGCCGGCCTCGCGGTGCTCGCGCGGGTGCTCAATGTGCCCTACCCGATCACCCTGGTGCTGGGCGGGGTCGGCATCGGCTACGTCCCGGGCGTGCCCTCCCCGGAGCTCGATCCGGACCTGGTCCTGCTGATCTTCCTGCCGCCGCTGCTCTACGGGGCCGCGTTCTTCACATCGCTGCGCGACCTGCGCCGCAACGCCCGCCCGATCGCCCTGCTCTCGATCGGCGTGGTCCTGGCCACGATGCTCGCCGTCGCCTTCGTGGCCCACCACGCGATCGGCCTGGGCTGGGCCGAGGCGTTCGTGCTGGGCGCGATCGTCTCCCCGACCGACGCCGTGGCGCCCGCCGAGATCCTGCGCCGGATCGGGGCGCCGCACCGCATGCTGGCCGTGATCGAGGGCGAGAACCTGACCAACGACTGGACCGCGCTCGTCCTGTACCGGGTTGCGGTGGCGGCGGTCGTCAGCGGCAGCTTCTCGCTCGCGGAGGCGGGCTTGAAGTTCATCTGGAGCGGCGTTGGCGGCCTGCTGATCGGGCTGGCCGCCGGCCTCATCATCCGCGAGGTGCGCCGCCGGGTCGACGACCCGCCGACCGAGATCACGATCTCGCTCCTGTCCGGCTACGCGGCCTACCTCCCGGCCGAGGAGATCGGGGTCTCCGGCGTGATCGCAGCCGTGACCGTGGGGGTCTACATCGGCTGGCACACGCCCGAGCTGACCACCCCCGTCACGCGGCTTCAGGGCATGGCGATCTGGGAGGTGCTCACGTTCCTGCTCAACGCGCTGCTGTTCCTCCTGGTCGGGCTGCAGCTGCCGTCGGTGATCGACAACATCTCGGGGCACTCGGCGGGCGAGCTGATCGGCTGGGGGCTGCTGATCAGCGCGGTGGTGATCGGCGGTGCGGTTGATCTGGCAGTTCACGGTCGTCTACGTGATCCGGGCGATCGACCGGCGCGAGGCCCAGCGGGCGCGGCGTGCGACCTGGCGACAGCGGTTGGTGGGCGGCTGGGCCGGGATGCGCGGAGCCGGTCTCGTTGGCGGCGGCGCTGGCCATACCGCTCCACACCGACAGCGGCGCGGACTTCCCGGACCGGGACCTGATCATCTTCCTGACCTACTCGGTGCTGCTGGTGACGCTGGTCGGCCAGGGGCTGACGCTCGGGCCGCTGATCAACATGCTCGGCATCGAGGACGACGGCTCCGAGGAACGAGAGGAGGTGGCGGCGCGCGTCAGGGTGGCGGAGGCGGCGATCGCACGGACCGCGGAGCTCGACGGCGAGGACTGGGTGCGGCCCGACACCGCTCGACCGAGTGCGCGCGCTGTACGACTACCGCCGCCGGCGCTTCGGTGCGATCGGGGACGGCGACGGCTCCGAGTACGAGGAGCGCAGCGGCGCTTACATCCGGCTGATGTACGAGCTGTTCGACGCGCAACGAGAGGCGCTCGTGGGGATGCGCAACGCGGGCGACATCTCCGACGAGGTGCGGCGGCGGGTGGAGCGCGATCTCGACTTGGAGGAGTCCCGGCTCGGCTGAAGACGCCCGGCCGCTGCCGCGGCAGAACAAAGTGACACACCCGACCTTCCGAAAGCCTGCTGCTCGTTTGACCCAGCCCTAGCGTCACAAAGCGCCCCAGCCGCCCCTCGGCGGCAGGGGTAAGCCGACTTGTGCCGCTACAGCATGCGCAAACGGGCACACCGCCGCCAGAACCGGGCGTGGGCCGAGTTCATCAGCCGCGGTCGGACCCATCCCCTTTATCGCTTCAGTCGGCCGGCGCCCAAGACTGACTTACCGCTGGTCCTCAGGCGAAGCGGGCTGCCGCGTCGAGCGCGAGGTAGCCGGGGTACTCGATCGGCTCCAGGAAGCGTGCCGCTCCGGCGATCATCGCCGCGTTGTCGGTGCACAGCTCCGTCGGCGGCACCCAGACCGGCACGCCCAGCTTCGCCACCGCCGCCGCGCAGCTCGGAGTTCGCCGCCACGCCGCCGCCGATCGCGAGCCGCTCCAGCCCCTCGCGCTCCAGCGCCGCTTCGGTCCGTGCCGTGAGCGCCTCCACGATCGCCCGCTGGTAGGAGGCGGCGAGAGCCGGCGCGGTCCGCGTCGGGCTCGTCGCGCAGGCGGTAGAGCAGCGCTGTCTTGAGTCCCGAGAAGCTGAAGTCGAGCTCTCCGGGTGCGCTGCGCGGGAACGTCGAAGGCCTCGGGGTCGCCCTCACGCGCCAGGCGGTCGAGCTCCGGCCCGCCCGGATAGCCGAGCCCGAGCAGCCGCGCCCCCTTGTCGAACGCCTCGCCGGCGGCGTCGTCGAGCGTCTGGCCCAGCACCTCGTACGAGGCGGGCTCGTCCACGCGCGCGAGGAACGTGTGGCCGCCGCTCGCCACCAGGCACAGGTAGGGCGGCTCGATCCGCTCGGGGCCCGAGCGTGCTGGCGATGACGTGGCCGTGCAGGTGGTCGACCGGCACCAGCGGCAGGCGACGCGTGGCCGCCAGCGCCTTCGCCGAGGACAACCCCACCAGCAGGGCGCCGATCAGGCCCGGGCCCTGCGTCACCGCGACCGTCTCCAGCTCGTCGAGCCCCGCCCCGGCCCGCTCGAGCGCGTCCGCGATCACCGCGTCCACCAGCTCCAGATGCCGCCGCGACGCGATCTCCGGCACCACTCCGCCGTAGCGCGCGTGCAGCAGGCCCTGGGAGGCGATCACGTTGGAGCGCGATCTCGCCGTCGGCCGTGACCAGCGCCGCGCAGGTGTCGTCGCAGCTGGTCTCGATCGCCGAGGATCAAGCGGTCGGCGCGTTCCGGCACCGTGCGCCACATGATCAGGGCGTCCTCGCGGTTGTCGTGGTAGTAGGCGCGCCGGCGCCCGGCAGCCCGAAAGCCGAAGCTCTCGTAGAGCCGGATGGCCGCGTCGTTCGAGGTGCGCACCTCGAGCGTGTACTGCTCGTTGGGCCGGTCGGCCTGCTCGAACAGGCGCTCCATCAGCGTGGTGGCGATGCCCTGGCGGAGCAGGTGGTCGTCGACGGCGACGTTCATCACGTGCCAGACCGTGTCGTAGCGCGAGCAGACCAGGTAGCCGACGATCCGCTCGTCGATCGTCGCGGCCAGGCAGATGCCGGACGGCTTGGACAGCTCGAGCACGAACATCGCCAGCGACCAGGGCGTGGGGAACGCGCGTCGCTCGATCGCGATCACCTGCGGCAGGTCGGCGTAGGTCAGGCGGCGGATCTGGAGGTCGGTGCTCACTGCGGCTTCGCGTCGGGTGTTCTCAGATAGTCGGGGAGGACGGCTTCGGGTGGCTCGCCCGGCACCGCCTGCGCCAGCCGGCAGACGTGCAGGGCCCGGACCACGTGGGAGCGCGATTCGTCCGCATCGACGCCTATTCCGGCCGCCTCGAGCACCCCTCGAAATCGTATCGACCCGTCCCCGGCCGCCTGCACGACGAGGCCGGCTTTCCGGACGCGCTCCGCCACCGCCTCGGGCGCGGCCACGAACGGCGGCCAGATGGGCCCGCCCTCGGCCGGGTACAGGGCGGCGAACAGCTCGCCGCGGCGGGCGTCGATCAGCGGCAGTCGCAGCTCGGCGTCGATGCCCTCCGCCAGCGCAGCCAGAGACGAGACCGGCCGCAGTGTCAGGCCGGCGGAGCCGGCGAGCGCGCGCGCGGTCGCGATCCCGATGCGCAGCCCGGTGAACGTGCCCGGCCCGACCCCCACCGCGATCGCCTCGAGCTCGCCGAAGTCGATCCCGGCGCGCTCCATCACCTCCGCGACCGCCGGCATCAGCTCGCGCGCGTGCGCCGGCCCGGCCGCCAGCCGCTCCGGCTCTGGCACGACCTCGAAGCTCTCGCCGTCCTCGCGCAGCACGCAGGCGACGCTGGCCGAGGTCGAGGTGTCGATGCCGAGCAGGGTCACGCGATCGTGATCCGCCGGCGGTCGCCGCCCAGGTGCTCCAGCAGCACCCGCGCCGCGACCCGCTCGAGGGCGGGCTCGGCCACGGCCGGCCACTCGACGAACGCGATCCGCTCCGGGGTGAGGTAGTCGTCGAGCAGGGCCGGATCCTCGCCGGCGAGCGAGCCGAGCCGGTACAGGTCGAGGTGCGCCACCTCGGGCGAGCCGCCGAGCAGCGTGCCCGAGCGTGAAGGTGGGGCTGGTCACCGGCCCCTCCACGCCGAGCGCCCGGCACGCCCCGCGCACGAACGTGGTCTTCCCGCTGCCGAGCTCGCCGCTGACCAGCACCACGTCGCCCGGCCGCAGGCCGGCGGCCAGCTCCGCGCCGGCGGCCTCCGTCTCCTGCGCGGATGAGGACTCGCGAGTCAGTCGAACAGGTTGATCTGCGGCGGCTCGGGCGCCGGCTCCGGCGCGAACGCCGCGACCGGCGCCACCGCCCCGATCGGGACCGGCGGTGGCTCCTCGAGCAGCTCCGGCAGGCGCCGGAAGTCCTCGCGCAGCTCCTCGAGCGTCTTGGTGCTGCGCAGCGCCGCGGCCGGGTGGTAGATCGGGAACACGCGCACCGTCCGCCCGCCCAGCTCGTGCACCTGCGGCCGGCCGTGGACGCTCGTGATGCCGCGCTGGGAGCGGGTCAGCAGCTTGGTCGCGAAGTTGCCGAGCGTGCAGATCACGCTTCGGCTCGATCAGCTCGACCTGCGAGTGCAGGTAGGGCTTGCAGGCGTCGATCTCGGCCAGCTCGGGGTCGCGGTTGCCCGGCGGCCGGCTCTTCAGGACGTTCGTGATGAACACGTCGGCGCGGTCCAGCCCGACCTCGCCGAGCAGCTGGTCGAGCAGCTTCCCGGCCCGGCCGACGAAGGGCAGCCCCTGAAGATCCTCCTGCTGGCCCGGCGCCTCGCCCACGAACATCAGGTCGGCGTCCGCGTTGCCGGCGCCGAACACGACCTTGGTGCGGCTTTGGTGCAGCGGGCAGCGTGTACACGCGCGGGCCTCCCGGTACAGGTCAACCAGGGCCTCGCGACGCTCCTCTGCGCTGCGTGCCTGCACGAATCAAAGCCTAGGGGCCGCGGGCGACGGTATCCTTGACGTCGTCGGCCGCTACCCCCAAAGAGCGGAGTGGACCGGCCGCAGGATGAACTCGAACAGCCACATTGGCAGCGCCGCCCGCGTGGGCGTCGTCGGAGCGGGCCGGCTCGGCGCGCGCGCTCAGTGCGCGCCCTGCGCGAGGCCGGCGTTGAGGTCGAGGGCCCGGCCGGCCGCGGCGAGGTGCCGGGCGGCTGCGCGGCGATCGTCCTGTGCGTGCCCGACGCCGAGATCGAGGCGGCGGCCGCCGCGATCGCCGGAGCGGCCCCGCTGGTCGGGCACACGAGCGGCGCCACCCCGCTGAACGCGCTCGAGCCCGCGGGCGCCGCCGCATTCGGCCTGCACCCGCTCCAGACCTTCGCGGCCGACTCGAGCGGCCTGCGGGCGTTCGAGGGCGCCGGCTGTGCGATCGCGGGCTCCACGGCCGAGGCGCTCGCCTTCGCCGCCGATCTCGCGCGCGTGCTGGGGATGACGCCGTTCGAGATCGACGACGAGGGCCGCGCCGCCTACCACGCCGCCGCCTCGATGGCCTCCAACTTCCTGGTCACCCTCCAAGCGGCGGCCGAGCGGATCGCCGCCGGTGCGGGCCTGGAGCCCGACGAGGCCCGGCAGCTGCTCGCTGCCGCTGCTGCGCCGCACGGTCGACAACCTCGCGGAGCTCGGGCCCGAGCGAGGCGCTCACGGGCCCGATCGCGCGCGGTGACGAGGCCACGGTCGCCGCCCAGCGCCGCGCCATCGCCGAGGAGGCACCCGAGCTGCTCGCCCTCTTCGACGAGCTCGTCGAGCACACGCGGGCCCTCGCGGCGGCGCGCGCATGAGGACGATCCGCACCGTCGCCGACCTGCGCGAGGCGCTGGCGCCCGAGCGCCGCGCCGGGCGCGTCATCGGGCTGGTGCCGACCATGGGCTCCCTCCACGACGGTCACCTGGCGCTGCTCCGCCGCGCCCGCGAGCAGTGCGACGTCGTGGTGATGTCCCTGTTCGTCAACCCGGCCCAGTTCGGCCCGGGCGAGGACCTGGACGCCTACCCGCGCGACGAGCAGCGCGACGCCCGCTGGCCGAGGCCGAGGGCGTCGACCTGCTGTTCGCTCCCGCCGCGAGCGAGGTCTACCCGCCCGGCTTCGACACGACGGTGATCGTAGGCGGGCTCACCGACGTGCTCGACGGCGCTCCCGAGCAGCGCGGGCCCGAGCACTTCGCCGGCGTCACGACCGTCGTGGCCAAGCTGCTCAACATGGCGGGGCCCGACGTGGCGTACTTCGGCCAGAAGGACGCCCAGCAGGCGCTCGTGATCCGCAAGCTCGCGCGTGACCTGGACATCCCCGTCCGGATCGAGGTCTGTCCCACCGTGCGCGACGCGGACGGCCTGGCGCTCTCGTCCCGCAACGCCTACCTCTCCCCCGCCGAGCGCGACCGCGCGCTCGGCCTGAGCCGCGCCCTGCGCGCGGCTGAGGCCGAGGTGGCCGCGGGCGCGGCTCGACGCCGCGGCGGTGCTGTCCGCCGCCCGCGCCCAGCTCGACGCGCACGGCATCGAGCCCGAGTACCTGGAGCTGCGCTCCGCCGCCGACCTCTCGCCCGTCGAGCGCGTCAACGGCTCAACCCTGCTAGCCGTGGCGGCCCGCGTGGGCCGCGCGCGGCTCATCGACAACACGATCCTCGGAGGCACGACATGAGCACCCGCCCCACCCAGCGCCCGACGATCACGCTGAGCAAGCTCGCCGAGAAGAAGGCGCTCGGCGAGCCGATCGCGATGATCACCGCCTACGACTTCCCGAGCGCCCAGGTCGCCGAGGAGGCCGGCGTGGACATCGTCCTGGTCGGCGACTCCGGCGCGATGACCGTGCTCGGCTATCCCTCCACCGTCCCGGTCACGCTCGACGAGCTGCTCATGCTCGCCTCGGCGGTGCGACGCGGGCTGTCGACCCCGCTGCTGGTGGGCGACCTGCCGTTCGGCTCCTACGAGGTCTCCAACGAGCAGGCGATCGCCACCGCCCAGCGCTTCCTCAAGGAGGCCGGCTGCGACGTCGTCAAGCTCGAACGCGGCGGCACCTCGGTCGAGCGCGCCCGGGCGATCATCGGGGCGGGCATCCCCGTGATGGGGCACGTGGGCCTCACGCCGCAGACGGCCACGGCGCTCGGCGGCTACCGCTCCCAGGGCCGGACCGCCGAGCGCGCCCTGCAGGTCATGCACGACGCCCTGGCGCTCCAGGAGGCCGGCTGCTTCGCGATCGTCTTCGAGGCGATCCCGGCCGCGCTCACCGAGCTGATCATGCCGCGCATGCAGATCCCCGTGATCGGGATCGGCGCCGGCGCGGCGACCGACGGCCAGGTGCTGGTCTTCCACGACCTGCTCGGGATCTACGACGGGCACGCCGCCCGCTTCGTGAAGCGCTACGCGAACGTGCGCGACGAGATGATCAAGGGCGTGAAGGCGTTCACCGAGGAGGTGCGCACGCGCCGCTACCCGGAGCCCGAGCACGGCTACACGATGGCCCCGGACGAGATCGAGCGCCTGCAGGAGCTGATGGCGGAGGGCACCGGAGAGCCGTTTACGGGCGGCTTCACGCTCTAGGCGCGAACCCCTCGACGAACGTTGCAGGTGCTGGAAGGCCAGCACCGAACCCTCCGGAGAGTCCGCGGGTTAGGGCGACTAGCCCACCCCTGCATGAAGGAGAGGTTCCGAATGCGTCGCATCCGTCGTCTTCTGCCGTCCCCCGCCATGGTCGTGGCCGTCGTCGCGCTGGTGATGTCGCTGGGCGGCTCCGCCTACGCGCTCGTGATCACCGGCAAGAGCATCAAGAACGGCACGGTGACGAACAAGGACATCCGCAACCACTCGCTGACCGGAACCGACATGCGCAAGAACAAGGTCGGTGGTGGCGCGATCGACGAAGCCACCCTCGGCCCCGTGCCGAGCGCGTTCGTGGCGGCCGGCGGGTCCCGCTTCGCCGTGGTGAACGGCAACGGCCAGGCCGTGCGCGGCCGCGACGTGAGCTCCGCCGCGCGCACCTCCGAGGGTCGCTATCAGGTGATCTTCAACGGCGACGTGCGCGGCTGCGGCTACTTCGCCACCGTCGGCGACTCGAGTGCCTCGGCGCCCCCGCAGAACACCCAGATCAGCGTCGGCTCGCTTGGCTCGAACGTCAACGGCGTGGCCGTGCGCACCGAGAACGGGAGCAACGGGAACGAGCTCGACCGCCCGTTCCACCTGATCGTCATGTGCTGACCCGATCCGGGTAGTCGATCGGTCGCAACACACGCGCGGGGATCCCCGCCGCCATCGAGAAGGCGGGGATGTCCCGCGTGACCACGCTGTTGGCGCCGATCACGCAGCGCTCGCCGATCGTCACGCCGCTGGTCACGACGACGTTGGCGCCGCACCAGACGTTGTCCCCCACCCGCGTGGGCCCCTTGCTGGTGAAGCCCTGCCACGGCACCGGCAGCTCCGGGTCGTCGAAGCGGTGGGCGCCGTCGGTGATGAAGCAGCCGTTGGCGAACATGCAGTTGTCGCCGATCTCGACCAGCTCGACCGAGGCGACCATCACGCCGATGTTGAGGAAGGTCCCCGCCCCGATCCGGATGCGCGCGGAGTACGGCGCGGTGAGCCAGACGTGCGGCTCCAGCAGCGTGTGCTCGCCGATCTCCAGGCGCCCCTCGCTGAACGCCTCGAGCACGTTCCCGTGCACCGGCCAGCGCGCGAAGGCGCGCCGGGCCGCGAACTCGCGATGGATGCGCACGCGATTCCAGGGCAGAGCATTGCGCTCGTACCAGCGCCACTTCTGCCACCACAGCCGCGCGTTCTCCACGGGCGACAGCATCTCAGGGTTCTGAGCCAAACAGCCGATGTAGGGCGTATGGATCCGCTCTCCGACCTTCCGGGGGCCGAAGAGTTCGCCCAGCTGCTCGCCCGCGAGGAGCTGCGCCGCGGGCGTACCAGCGAGTCGCTGGCCGTCGCGGTGCTGGACCTCGACGGCCTCGGCAGCGTCAACAAGCGCCACGGCGCCGCCGTGGGCACCCAGCTGCTGACGCACCTGCGCCGAAGTGCTGAGCCAGACCGTGCGCGGCGTCGACGAGATCGCGCGCACCGGGCCTGACGAGTTCTCGGTCCTGCTGCACGCGACCGACGCCGAGCGTGCGGCGACGTGGGAGGAGCGCTTCGAGGACATGCTCGACGCCTGCGGGCGCAGCATGCCCTCGGCGCCGGTGACCTGCTCGATCGGGATCGCCGACACGGCCGAGGCCCCCACCCTGATGGAGGTCGCCGTGCGGGCGCGCCGCCGCATGGAGGTCATCCAGACGGTGCGCAAGCTGCGCCGCGCCCGCGAGAGCGGCGGCTCGACCTGAGCCCAGCGGCTGGCTAAGCCGCCGCCGCGACCTTCGGGCGCGGCCGCCGCTGGCGCTTCTTGGGCGCCTCCACGATCGAGGCCAGGAAGCGGCCGGTGTGCGAGCCGGCGGTACCGGCGACCTGCTCCGGCGTGCCCTGCGCGACCAGCTGCCCGCCCTCCTCGCCGCCCTCGGGGCCGAGGTCGATGATCCGGTCGGCCCACTTGATCACGTCGAGGTTGTGCTCGATCACGACGACCGTGTTGCCCTGCTCCACGAGCCGGTCGAGCATCTCCAGCAGCCGCTGCACGTCCGCGAAGTGCAGGCCGGTGGTGGGCTCGTCGAGGATGTAGAGCGTGCGGCCGGTGGCCACCTTGCTCAGCTCCGACGCCAGCTTCACCCGCTGCGCCTCGCCGCCCGACAGCGTCGTGGCGGCCTGGCCGAGCCGGATGTAGTCGAGCCCCACGTCGTGGAGCGCCTGCAGGCGCCGCTTGATCTTGGGGATGTGCTCGAAGAAGCCGACCGCCTCCTCGACGGTCATGTCGAGCACGTCGGCGATCGTCTTGCCCTTGAAGCGCACCTCGAGCGTCTCGCGGTTGTAGCGCTTGCCGTGGCACTGCTCGCACGGCACGTAGACGTCCGGCAGGAAGTGCATCTCGATCTTGATCTGACCGTCGCCGCGGCAGACCTCGCAGCGCCCGCCCTTCACGTTGAACGAGAAGCGCCCCGGCTTGTACCCGCGCGCCCGCGCCTCCTGCGTGCGCGAGTAGAGGTCGCGGATGTGGTCGAACAGCCCGATGTAGGTGGCCGGGTTGGAGCGCGGCGTGCGCCCGATCGGCGACTGGTCGATGTTGATGATCTTGTCGACCGCATCGAGCCCGCTGATGCGCCGGTGCGCGCCCGGGCGCTGCTTGGCCCGGTGCAGCCGGTTGGCCACCGCCTTGAACAGCACCTCGTTGACGAGCGTCGACTTGCCCGAGCCCGACACGCCGGTGACCGCACAGAACACTCCCAGCGGCACCTTCACGTCGATCTCCTGCAGGTTGTGCTGCGAGGCGCCCTCGATCTGGATGTAGCCGTCCGGCTTGCGCCGCTTCTTGGGCGTGGGGATCTCGCGCGTGCCGGACAGGAACTCGCCGGTCAGCGATCCCTTCGTGCGCATGACCCGCTCCGGCGTGCCCTCGGCCACCAGCTCGCCGCCGTGCTCGCCGGCGCCCGGCCCGAGGTCGATCAGATGGTCGGCCGCCCGCATCGTGCCCTCGTCGTGCTCGACCACGATCACGGTGTTGCCCAGGTCGCGCAGCCGCTCCAGCGTCGCGATCAGGCGCTCGTTGTCGCGCTGGTGCAGGCCGATCGAGGGCTCGTCGAGGATGTACAGGACCCCCACCAGCGACGAGCCGATCTGGGTGGCGAGCCTGATGCGCTGGGCCTCGCCGCCCGACAGCGTGGCGGCGGCGCGTTCGAGCGACAGGTAGCCGACGCCGACGTTGTCGAGGAAGCGCAGCCGCTCGTCGATCTCGCGCAGGATCAGGCGGGCGATCTGCCGCTCGGTGTCGGACAGCTCCAGCGCCTCGACCCACGCGATCGCGCGTGCCGCCGACATGCGCGTGAACTCGTGGATCCCCAACCCACCGACGGTGACCGCGAGCGACTCGGGCCGCAGGCGAGCCCCCTTGCACTCGGGGCACGGCCGCAGCGTCATGTACTCCTCGATCTTCTCGCGCGACCAGTCCGAGTCGGTCTCGCGGTAGCGGCGCTCGAGGTTGCGCACGATCCCCTCGAAGGTCGTCATGTACGAGCGCCGGCGGCCGTAGCGGTTGCGGTAGGAGACGTAGATCTTCTCCCCGCCCGTGCCGTACAGGAAGCAGTGGCGCACGTCCTCCGGGAGGTCCTCCCAGGGGGTGTCCATGTCCACCTCCCACTTGTCGGCGATCGCCGATGTCATCTGCTCGTAGTAGTTGGAGGCGCTGGTGGACCAGGGCAGGATCGCGCCCTGGTTGAGCGTCAGCGACGGGTCCGGCACGATCAGCTCGGGGTCGATCTCCATCTGCGAGCCGAGCCCGGTGCAGCGCGGGCACGCGCCGTGCGGGGAGTTGAAGGAGAACATGCGCGGCTCGAGCTCGGGCATCGAGGTGCCGCAGTGCAGGCACATGAAGCGGTCGCTGTAGGTGGTCACCTCACCCGTGTCGACGTGCTCGACGTCCACCAGCCCCTCGGCGTGCGCCACGGCGGTCTCGATCGAGTCCGCCAGCCGCTTGCGCAGGTCCGGCCGCATCACGAGCCGGTCGATCACGACCGAGATGTCGTGCTTGTACTTCTTGTCGAGGACGATCTCCTCCTCGAGCCGGCGCAGCTCGCCGTCGACCTTCACGCGGGTGAAGCCCTGCTCGCGCAGCTCCTCGAAGAGCTTGCCGTACTCGCCCTTGCGGCCGCGGACCACCGGCGCCAGGACCATGAACTTCGTGCCCTCCGGGAGCATCATCACCTGGTCGATGATCTGCTCGGCCGACTGCGCCTCGATCGGGCGGCCGCAGTTGTAGCAATGCGGGTGCCCGACCCGCGCCCAGAGCAGGCGCAGGTAGTCGTAGATCTCGGTGACGGTCCCGACGGTCGAGCGCGGGTTGCGGCTGGTCGTCTTCTGGTCGATCGAGATGGCCGGCGAGAGACCCTCGATCGAGTCCACGTCGGGCTTGTCCATCTGCCCCAGGAACTGGCGCGCGTAGGCCGACAGCGACTCGACGTAGCGGCGCTGGCCCTCGGCGTAGATCGTGTCGAAGGCAAGGCTCGACTTGCCCGAGCCGGACAGCCCGGTGATCACGACCAGGGCGTTGCGCGGCAGCCTCAGGTGGAGGTCCTTGAGGTTGTGCTCGCGCGCGCCCGAGACGACGATTTCGCCACTCTGGATCAACGAGATAACGAGTGTAGAGCCGTGGCCGGCGCGAACGCGTGTTCGACTAACGCGGAACTCTGATCGTCATCTTCATCTCCTCGTGGATGGTGCAGATGACGACGTACTTGCCCGGCTTCTGCAGCGTTCTGGCGAAGCTGTAGCTGCTGGCGGCCAGCTGCGAGTGGAACTTCTTGACCCCCTTCGGGCCGCTGCTCAGCTTCACGTCATGCACGTCGCCGGGGTTCTTCGGCCAGCGCCAGGTGATCTTGCTGTCCTTCGGCACCTTGAGCGCATCGGGGGCGAAGAAGTTGTCTCGGACCTTGATCGTCTTCTTGACCGGCTTGGCGGCCTGGGAGATGGCGACGGGCGCCAGGGCGAGGGCGCCCAGCGCGAGACCCGCCGCTGCGATGTTCCTTCTCAATCCAAATCCTTTCGTGGGACGGACGGGGACGGGCCCGCGAGCGGGCCCGTCCCCTCCGAAGCTAACCGCCGAAGCGCTCGAGGGGCTTCAGTCCCTTGCGCGGCGGGTGCGGGTGCTTGATCCAGCCCTTCTCGAACGAAGCCGGGTCCTTCGAGTCTCCGAGCCCCAGCGTCAGCGCCTGGCCGAGCACGCTCGGGTCGAGCACGTTGGGGTTCGGGCCCGGGCAGGGCGAGAAGGTCCCGTTGTCGGCGGGCACGTTCGGGCTCCGGAGGGTGTTGCCCTCGAAGCAGTTCCCGCTGCCGCTGCCGTCGTAGACCATGTCGCGACCGTTCAGGTCACCGGCGGCTCCGAAGTCGTTCCCGCGCACCGTGTTGTCGCGCAGGATCGAGGCCTCGTTCTTCTTGGGGTCGGAGTTGCCGGCCAGCTGAACTGCCGGAACCTCTACGAAGCCGGTCAGGTAGTTGCCCGAGATCCGGTTCCGCTCGACGACGGTGTCCTGACTGCCGAACAGCAGGATGCCGACGCCGATCGGGTACGGGATGTCGGCGGCCGACAGCTCCGGGATCGGGAAGGGTGCCCCGTAGTAGAAGTTCCAGTTGTTCCAGAACACGTCGTTGTCCGAGAGCACGTTCCCGGTCGGCGGGTAGTACTTCTCCGAGTCGAGCGTGTTCGGGACGATCCCGGCGCCGTTGTTGTACCAGCGGCTCTTGGTGATCGTCGTGTAGCGCATGTTCGTGCCGGAGAACCCGAGCACGTTGCCCCAGGAGGACACGTTCTTCACGAGCGTGCGCTTCTTGCGCCCCTTCTGCGGCGGCGTCTGGCCGACGTAGAAGCCCGAGTCCGGGTTGTAGTAGGCCTCGGAGTTGGTCATCTTGCCGCCCTTGGAGTTGAAGGCGTAGACGCCGTACACGCCGCAGCGCTCCGCCTCCAGCTGGTCGAGCACGTAGTCCTGGAGGTTGGTCGCGAAGAAGCAGTTGGCCTTGTAGTTGACGGCGTGGAAGCCCTTCACGGTCACGTCGTCGGCGTTGTTGATCAGCACGGCGTTCTGGGCGTCTCCGCCCTTCAGCCCCTTGCCCTGGAGCACCACCCGGTCGCGGTGCTTGGGGTCGCCGATCAGCTTCAGGCCGTCGTAGCGCTTGCCCACGATCTGGACGCCCTCGCGGTAGGTGCCCTTCTTGACGCGGATCGTGTCCTTCCCGCTGGCGGCGTTGATCGCCTTCTGGATGCGCTTGTAGCTACAGCCCTTCTTGCAGACGGTCAGGGTGTGACCCTTCCCGTGCGACTTGCCGGTCCCGCTGCCCGGGTCCGACGGCGGCGGGTAGTTCCCCGCCATCGCGCCCGCGGGCACGAGCAGCGTGGCCGCCAAGGCGGCCACCAGGACGTGCGATCGATGCATCTAGCTCTCCTCCTTGATCATTTCTCAGCCAGGTACCAGCCGGCCATGCCGGCGTCCTGGTGGAGCGAAACATGGCAGTGGTAGAGCCACCGCCCGGGATTGTCCTCCACGAAGCTTGCCGTGATCGTCTCGTTCGGACCGAGCGTCGGACAATCCACGAACGCGCCGGAGCTGTCGCGCCAGCGGTGTCCGTGGATGTGGAAGGTGTGGAAGTTCTGGTCCATGCCCATCACGTGGATGGTCACGCGCTGCCCGTTGCGGGCGCGGATCGTGGGCGTGTTTCCGGCGTAGCTGTGACCGTTGATGGAATGGAACAGCTCGGGGAAGCCGGTCACCTGGGGCGGGAAGCTGTGCAGGAAGAGCACCTGCTCGACGTCGGGCGCCGGCGCCCCCTTCTCCCGCACGATCACTGCCCCGAACAGCCCCCGCAGCGTGTTGAGCGTGTGGTTCGGGCCATGGTCGTGGTACGGCCACGCGCCGACCGAGTCCGGCGTGGCCTCCCAAACGTATGTGAACTCCTCGCCCGGTGCCACGAAGCCCCCCGCCCGCGTGAAGTCGCCGAGATAGGCGCCGTCGTACTCGGGGTTGTAGCGGACACCGTGCGCGTGCATCGTGACCGGCTGGTGCAGCTTGCGGTCGAGGTTGCTGAAGTGCACGACGATCACGTCGCCGACCTCCGCGTACAGGGTCGGCCCGGGCATGCGCGGGCGACCGATCGGCTCGGCGAAGCCCGCGCTCCACTGCTGGTAGACGTAGGCGCGGATCGTGCGCCTGGAGCGCGAGGGCGCGCGCCTCTTCATCCATTCGTCGCGCCCCGTCGGCACGATGTCCCAGGAGACGGTGCGCGCGCCGATCCAGTACTCGCGCCGCTGGCCGCCCGGCTGTGGGCTCGGGCGTGGGGAACTGCGCGCGGTCGATGGGGTCTCGGCGGGCGGCCGCGCGGACGCGGCAGCGCCGCGGCGGCGGCGTCCACGCGGGCGACGTCCTTGGGCGACCGCACCGGCACGGTGTCGCCCCCGATCGTGCACAGGAAGGTTGCGGCGCCCCCCGCGGCGAGGAAGTCGCGCCGGTCGAGCGCGCCGGGCTGAGCCATCTCAGCGGCCCGCCCGGGCGTAGACCTCGTCGAGCAGCGCCTCGGGATCCTCGAGCTCGAAGTTCTCGCGCAGATAGCCGGCGGTCTCCTCGCGGGGGCGGCCGTCGAGGGCCATCTTGAGGGCGAGCAGCCGGGCCCCCTCGGGGGTCGCCGGGGCCGCGGGGATCTCCGGCGTGGCGGGGATCTCGGGCTCGGCCTCTTGGGCCTCCTCGGCCGCCGGAGGCGGGGGCGGCGCGGGCTCCGCCGCAGCCTCGCTCGCGGCTCGCAGCGCGGCAATCTCCGTCTTCAGCTCCGCGACCGCCTCGGCGACCCCGGTGGACAGCTCGTCCACGCGCAGGCTGAGCCGATCGGCCCCCTCCGAGATGCGGGCCACCCCCTCGCGCGTCCGGCTGGCCTCGGCCTCCGCCTCGGCGCGGATCCGCTCAGCCGCCTCCACGAGCGCCTTCACCTGATCCGCGGCCGATCCCCTTTGCTCCGCCATCGAGCCGCGAAGCGTAGCCAGCGCGATCTACTTGACGCGGAAGGCGCCCCGCATGAACGGGTGGATCCGGCAGAAGTACGTGTACGTGCCCGGCTTCAGGTTGGGCGGCGTCGTCCACTCGTCGGAGCCCGCGGCGGGGATCTCCCGCCCCAGCGTGTTCGACTCGAACTGGACCTTGGAGTCGGCCAGCGGGTAGGCGATGCCGCTCTTGCGGTTACAGGGGGCCTTGCACGAGGTGATCGAGTGGTACAGGCGCTTGCCGCTCTCGAGGTTGCGGAACGTGACCGCCTGGCCGCGCTGGATGACCGGCGGGTTGCGGTTCGAGCCGGCGAGGCTGAGGTCGCCCACGGCGTACTTGAAGTTCAGGATGTCGACCTGGCCGCCGCCCACCGCCGGGCCGTCGGGCAGCTTGCGCGGGTCGGGCAGGCCCGTCTTCTCGCCGCCGTGGTGGCGGTTCTCGCGCAGATGGCCGTGGGTCGGCTTGCCGGGATAGTCCACCCGCTTCTTGAACGGGTCCGCGCCCGAGCCGCTGTCGGCCATGTAGGTGACCATGATCCCCATCGACTCCCACCAGGAGCCGCGCTTGGTGTCGTAGGTCGCGCTGGTCCAGAGCGTGTCGCCCTTGTGGATCTTCACCCGCCAGTCGCGGGGGGTGCCGCTCATGGCCACGTCCCAGGACACGGCGCCGGCCGGCTCGAAGTACTTCGCGTCGGAGCGGAACAGGTGGGCGTTGCTGCCGTAGCCGCGCGGCGCCCGCGCCTTGCAGAGCCGGCGCGCCTTGGACGAGCTCTTGCTGGCGCAGGCCGGCTTCGCGACCCTGGCCCCCTGGCGGCGCATCCACAGGTCGGTGTGCTTTCCGCCGGGATGCAGGTGGCCCGCCGTCGCGACGAGCACGCCGTCGCGGTCGGACACCCACTCGTTGCGCTTGCT
The DNA here is from genome assembly GCA_963722245.1 of uncultured Thermoleophilaceae bacterium. Classification (GTDB taxonomy): domain Bacteria; phylum Actinomycetota; class Thermoleophilia; order Solirubrobacterales; family Thermoleophilaceae; genus JACVRW01. Next base: position 100,830 of record CAVRKM010000008.1, on the reverse strand, counting down.
GCCGCCCGCCGTACGCCGCCGGCTGGTCGTTCGGGTAGGTGTACTGCCCCTTCTCGCCCGAGCCCTTGCGCACGTTGAAGACCGGGTAGATCTGGCCGTTTTGCACGTCCATCCAGATCGGGCGGACCGGCTGGATGCCGCGAGCCGCCGGCGGAGTTCTTCGGGATGAAGTCGATCTGGAGCTCCACGTAGACCTGGGTCGCCACCGGCGTCAGGTTGTGGATCATGTGGTTGAGCAGCCAGTGATCGCTCGCCTTGTAATCGAGGCCGTAGCCCTTCGGCAGGGACATGATCGTCTTCTCCTCGCCGGCGGCGAAGAAGCGCTCGGGCAGTCCCGGTGAGGTGGCGTCCTTGGCGCTCATGTTGAGCCAGACGCGCGTGGTGAAGGTGGATCACGTCCACGCGCGGGACCGTGCCGTTCGTGTAGACCAGGTCCGGACGCATGCGGGTGATCCAGCCGTCGACCTTCGGCTTCTGGTCCATCCCGGCGTACCCGATGTCGTTCTGCCCGGGGATGATGTTGAACGGGCCGATCCTGTAGGTCAGCCGCTGAGCGCCGTTGTCGCCCTCGGCGACCTTCACCAGCGAGCCGTGCGCCTTGGGGGCGGCCATGGCCGAAGGCGCCGCGAGCGCAAGCATCGCGACGCAGCACGCAAGCGCGCCAAACGCCCCCCTCCGGCAGTACGACAGCACGAGCCGACAGGTTACCTATTTGCGCCAGAGGTGCAAATAGGAACCGTCAGGAGCAGTGGCGCAACCGGCTTGTTCTTGCCCGGCCGTGAGGCAGCGGTCGGTGCGCGCAGGCGACTTGCCGGCCCGGATCGTGTAGCGCGTGTACGCGCCGATCGTCTTCGGCTTGCGGCTGAAGATCTCGAGCTTGACGCCCGCCTTGCAGGAAGCGCTCGTAGGTCTTGAAGCGGACCGAGCCGCTCTTCACGCGCTTGCGCCGCTGCGACACCCCGCAGCGTCTTGCCGTGGCACTTGACGGTCACGAGCGTGCCCTTCGGCGCGCGGACGCTGAGGATCGTGATCCGCGAGCCGCTCGAGAGGAGCTGGCCGTTGAGGCGAATCACCGGGGCCGGGGTGAGGAAGCCGGCCTTGGCGGCCGGCGCACGCTTGACCGTGACAGTGCGCTCGTGGATCGCGGCTGCGCCCTGGTCGTCCTCCACGCGCAGCCGCACCGTGTGGGCCCCGGGCGTGGTGAACGTGTAGAGCACCTCGTCCCCGCGCGCGTCGTCGAACTGGCCGTCGCCGTCGAGGTCCCAGGCCTGCGAGCGCAGGGTGCCGTCCGGGTCGACGGCGCCGGAGACGAAGTCGACCGAGTCGCCCACCTGGGGGCTGTTGCGGCCGAAGGCGAAGTTGGCGATCGGCGGCTTGTTCGCGGCGGGCGACAGGACGGGCGGCCCCTGCACCACGACCTGACGCGTCGTCGGTGTTCGAGGCGCCGGATGGGTCGGTCACCGTCAGGGTGACCGTCTTGGTCCCGGCCGTCGACGAAGGCGTGGACTCGGGTTGGTCAGCGGCGAGGTCACCCCGTCGCCGAAGTCCACAGGTGGGTGAGGGCGTCGCCGTCGGGATCGCGACGCGTTCGAGGCGAACAGCACGTCAGCCGCTGTCAACGGCGAGAGCGGGCTGAACGCGAACAGCGCGGTCGGCGGCGCGATTGGCCGGTGACGGCGATCACGTGGCCGATCTGAGGCTGCCTGGTCGTCGACCGGCCCGTTGCTGGCCGTACCCGCATCGCGACCGTGTTGGCGCCGGCGGTCGCGTAGGTCGTGCGGCGCCGTCGGTCCGGTCGCCTCGGTACGTCGCCGTCGTTGCCGAAGTCCCAGCTCGACCGTGCCGTGATCGTGCGACGTCCCAGTTGAGCCGTCGACGTGGAGGTGTACGGTCGCCGACGTCGCCCGAGACCGGCGGGTCGGGCTCGACCGTGAACGACGGTCGGGCACCGCCAGCGCCGGCGCGGTGCGAGCGCCGAAGACTCGCGACGAACGCGATCGCCCGAGGATGGCGGTGCTGCGCGGGGCGGTCTTGGACAAACGGGGCGGCGAGTCGGAGGGAACTGCGGTGAGGAGTGTAGCTGCCCTCAGGCGCTCGCCTCCGCTTCCTGGAGCTCGCGCCTCAGCGACTTGATCTCGTCGCGCAGCTTGGCGGCGTACTCGAAGCGCAGGTCGTCGGCCGCCGCCAGCATCTCCTCCTCCAGCTCCACGATCGTCCGGCGCAGCTCCTCGGCGGTCATGCCCTCGGTGTCGCGCCGGCGGCGGCCGCGGCCGGTCGGGACCTTCGACTCCTGCATCAGGAAGTCGCTGATGTCGGAGATGCCCTTCTGGATCGTGGTCGCCGTGATGCCGTGTTCCTCGTTGTAGGCGACCTGGATGGCGCGCCGGCGATCGGTCTCCTGGATCGCCTTGCGCATGGCGGCCGTCTCCTTGTCGGCGTACATGATCACCTTGCCGCGGATGTTGCGGGCGGCCCGGCCGATCGTCTGGATCAGCGAGGTCTCGCCGCGCAGGAAGCCCTCCTTGTCGGCGTCCAGGATCGCGACCAGCGACACCTCCGGCAGGTCGAGCCCCTCGCGCAGCAGGTTGACGCCGACGAGGATGTCGAACTCGCCGAGGCGCAGCTCGCGGATGATCTGGATCCGCTCGAGCGTGTCGACCTCGGAGTGCAGGTAGCGGACCTTGAAGCCGTACTCGAGCAGGTAGTCGGTCAGGTCCTCGGCCATCTTCTTGGTCAGCGTCGTGACCAGCGTGCGCTCCTCGACCTCCACGCGCTTGCGGATCTCCTCCATCAGGTCGTCGATCTGGTTCTTCGTCTCGCGCACGTCGACCTCGGGGTCGACGACTCCGGTCGGGCGCACGATCTGCTCGACGATCTGGCTGGAGTGGTTGCGCTCGAAGTCGCCCGGGGTGGCCGACACGAACACGATCTGCGCCGTGCGCTGGAGGAACTCGTCGAAGGTCTGGGGCCGGTTGTCGAGCGCGCTCGGCAGGCGGAAGCCGTAGTCCACCAGCGTCTGCTTGCGCGAGCGGTCGCCCTCGTACATCCCGCCGATCTGCGGGACCGTCTGGTGCGACTCGTCGATGAAGCAGACGAAGTCCTCCGGGAAGAAGTCGATCAGGCAGTACGGGCGCTCGCCGGGGGCGCGGCCGTCGAGGATGCGCGAGTAGTTCTCGATGCCGTTGCAGAAGCCGAGCTCGCGCAGCATCTCCATGTCGAACTGGGTGCGCTGGCGCAGGCGGTGGGACTCGAGCAGCTTGCCCTGCTCCTCGAGCTCCTTGGTGCGCCCCTCCAGCTCGTCGCGGATCTCGACCACCGCGCGCTCGATCGTCTTGGTGTCGGTGGCGTAGTGGGTCGCCGGCCAGACGGCGGCGTAGCGCGAGCTCCTTGAGCAGCTCGCCGGTGAGCGGGTCGAACTCGTGGACGCTCTCGATCTCGTCGCCGAAGAAGACGGCCCGGTAGGCGGTCTCGGCGTAGGCGGGGAAGACCTCGAGCGTCTCGCCGCGCACGCGGAAGCTGCCGCGGGCGAGCGCCGTGTCGTTGCGCGAGTACTGGATGTCGACGAGCTTGCGCAGCACGGCGTCGCGGTCGACATGTCGCCGCGCTTCAGCATCAGCATCAGCCGGTCGTACTTCTCGGGCGAGCCGAGGCCGAAGATGCAGGAGACGCTGGCCACGACGATCGTGTCGCGGCGGGCGAACAGCGAGGCGGTGGCGGCGTGGCGGAGGCGCTCGATCTCCTGGTTGATCGAGGAGTCCTTCTCGATGTAGAGGTCGGAGCTCGGGACGTACGCCTCGGGCTGGTAGTAGTCGTAGTAGGAGACGAAGTACTCGACGGCGTTGTCCGGGAAGAACTCGCGGAACTCGTTGCAGAGCTGGGCCGCCAGCGTCTTGTTGTGGGCGATCACGAGCGCCGGGCGCTGGACCTGCTCGATCGTGAACGCCATCGTGGCGGTCTTGCCGGCGCCGGTCACGCCCAGCAGCGTCTGGAAGCGGTCGCCGCCGTCGATGCCGCTGGCGAGCTTCATGAGCGCCTGGGTCTGGTCGGCGACGGGCGTGTAGGCGGGGTTGACCTTGAAGTCGGGCACGCCGTCGAGACTAGCGCCGGCGCAGGATCGCCTCGACCTGTTCCATCAAGCCCCCGTTCAGGTCGGGCCAGGTCACCCGGACCACCTGGATGCCCTCCGCCGCGAGGGCCCGGTCCCTCCTTCGGTCCGCGTGGAAGGCGTGGCGGGTGTGATGAGTCGCCGCGCCGTCCACCTCGAGGGCGAAGCGCGCTTCGGGCCAGTAGACATCGACCTCGTAGCCGGCCACGTTGACGTTGAACTGCGGCTGCGGAAGGGCGTGGGCTTCGCAGAGCCGCTTGAGCCTCCGCTCGGCCTCGCTGCGCAGGAAGTGACGGCTCGGGCCGGTAGGCGGCGAGCACTCGCGCCAGTCGATGCCGGCCGCTTCGGCCCGGCACGCCAGCCAGCGTCTCCTCGACGGCGCGCAGGTCGAAGACGCGGAGGATCTCCGCCTGGTGCACCGCCTTCGCGAGCCGCTCCTCGGTCAGGACATCGGCGAGGTCGACGAGCGTGCGGGCGACGCGTGGTGATCGGCACCGCCGCCACAACGGTCCGGTCCGCGTGCCTGGCGGGAGCGGTGGACGGTGATGCCCGGCTTTGGCTTGACGCCCCTGGCCGCGGTGACCTCGATGCGGCCCGACCGCACGAGGCCGTGCAGCGCCCCAGCCGCGCGGTGACTCGCAAGCGCCCCGGGCCCGCACGCGTAAACGGCCGCGAGTAGGTGTGCGCGCCAGCTGAGTGCCTGGTGACCAACGGCGTAGACACCGCGGTGGAGCGGGTACAGCCGCCGCGCCTGCACCCGCCGCCGAATGCCCGGCCACGTGAGCCCCGCTGCGCGCAGCTGCGCGGACGAAACCACCCCGTGCTGGCGCCCGGCCAGCTCCGCCACGAGCGCATCCGGCGACTGTGGGCCCTCCTGGTTTCGGTATGCGAAAGCACGGGGGCCCACACGGCCAGGGTGCCGGGGCGAGGGTGACGCGTGTGCGACGTAGGTGACAATTCGGCCCGTGGCGGTCGTGATCGCATCGGCGCTGGGCAAGGACGTGGCGGGGGCTCCCCTGTTCCGCGGCGTCTCGTTCAAGCTCGAGCGCGGCGATCGCATGACGCTCGCGGGCCGCAACGGGGCCGGCAAGACCACCCTTCTGCGGATGCTGGCCGGCGCCAGCTCGGTCGACGAAGGCGAGCTGGTCTTCGAGAAGGGCGCCCGCATCGCGCTGCATGACCAACGGCCGCCGAGAGAGAGGGGACTGACCCTCAGGGACTACGTGCTCGCCGGCTGCGCCGACCTGGTTGCGCTGGAGCAGCGTCTGCGGGACCTCGAGGCCGAGATGGCGGCAGCGCCCGAGGACAGCGGGATCCTGGGGCGCTACGCGAAGGCCCAGTCTCGCCTCGAGCACGCCGGCGGCTGGAACTGGCGCGCCAAGGCGATCGCGCCGCTCCACGGCCTGGGCTTCGTCGACGATCAGCTCGACAGGGAGCTGAGGACGTTCTCCGGCGGCGAGCTGACCCGCGCCTCGCTGGCCCGGGCGCTCGCCGGCGATCCCGACCTGCTCCTGCTCGACGAGCCCACCAACCACCTCGACATCTCCTCGCTGGAATGGCTCGAGGGCTACCTCACCGCTCTCGACGCCGCGGTGATCCTGGTGGCGCACGATCGCTGGTTCCTCGAAGCCGTCGGCACCTCGGTGCTCGAGCTGGAGGCCGGCCGGGCGCGCTTCTTTCCGGGCCCCTGGCACGCCTGGCGCCGCGAGCTGGCTGCGCGCGAGATCGCGCTCGGGAAGGCGATCGACAAGCAGCAGCGCGAGATCGCCCGCATGGAGCGCTTCGTCGAGCGCTTCCGCTACAAGGCGACCAAGGCGCGCCAGGCCCAGTCGCGCGTGAAGCAGCTGGACAAGATCGAGCGAATCGACCGCGACCCGCGCGACACCCGCTCGCTCGGCTTCAGCTTCGGCTCCGCCGAGCGCACCGGACGCGTGGTGCTCGAGCTCGACGACGCGCGCCTCGAGGTGCCCGGCCGCACGCTGCTCGAGGACGGGGAGCTGTGGCTCGAGCGCGGCGAGCACGTGTCGCTCGTCGGCCCCAACGGCGTCGGCAAGACCACGTTGATCGAGGCGCTCACCGGCCGCCGCCCGCTCGAGGGCGGCCGGCTCAAGACCGGGCACAACGTCAACCTCGGCTACCTCTCCCAGCACACCCAGGAGCTCGGCTCGACCGGCACCGCGCTCGCGGCCGCCCAGCGCGCCACCGGCCTCACCCCCGGCAAGGCGCGCGCCCTGCTCGGCCAGTTCCTGTTCTCGGGCGAGGAGGCCGAGAAGCCGCTCGAAGGCCTGTCCGGCGGCGAGCGGCGCCGGCTCTCGCTCGCGGTGCTGGTGGCATCCGGGGCCAACGTGCTCATCCTGGACGAGCCCACCAACCACCTCGACCTCGACGCCCGCGAGGCCCTCGAGGACGCCCTGCTGGCGTTCGACGGCGCGCTGATCCTGGTGTCGCACGACCGCGCGCTGCTCGACGCGGTCGGCAGCCGCACGGTCGCCTTCGAGGACGGTGCCCTGCGCAGCTACGAAGGCGGCTGGGCCGAGTACGCGCGAGTGCGCGACGAGCGCCGAGAGGCCGCCATCCCGCCCAAGCCGAAGCGCCGCGAAGCCGGCGAAGCCGGCGCGCGAGGCGAGGTCCGGCCCCTCCAAGAACGCGGTCAGGCGCGCGGGTGAGCTCGAGCGCGAGGTCGAGCAGCGCCGAGGCCTCCCTGGCCGCCATCGAGGACGAGCTGGCCGACCCGGCGATGTGGAGCAGCCCGACCCGGCGCGAGCGCGCGACGAAGCGCCACGCCGACGCCAAGCGCGCGGTCGAGGAGGCGTACGCCGCCTGGGAGCGGGCGGCCCGGAGCTGGGCTAGCAGCGCTGGCAGGCGCCGCGGCCGGGGCGGGGCGGCCCCGGCCGGGGACGGTTGGCGCCTACTAGTCGAGCAGGGAGGGGTGTCCCCGCGAGATGCGGTACGAGAAGCGCTTGTCGGGCAGCGCCTTGTGCGAGGCCGTCTTGATCGTGTCGACCCGGCGCAGCTTGCAGCTGAGGTGGCTCTGGGTGGCCTCCACGAGGCCGTAGCCGTGGTGGTCGAACTCGGCGTCGACCGCCCACGGGTTGGTCGACTTGAGCAGGTCGATGATCGACTCGGGCGTGTTCGGGTTGTTCGGGTCGGCGCCGGGCAGGATGCCGCCGCCACCCTCCCCCAGGCCCGGCGACGAGATCGAGCCGCCCACGAACTCGGTCGCGACCGGCTTCTTGTCGTCCTTGTCGACGCGCACGTCACCGGCCACGAACGTGTGGATGTCGCCGGTGACGAACACCACGTCCTCGACCTTCTTGCGGCGCAGGTGCTGCAGCAGCTCGTGGCGCTCGCGCGGATAGCCCTGCCAGGAGTCGAAGCCGATGTAGTTGCCGCCGGGGTAGATCGTCGGCATGACCATCACCTGGTTGGCGATCACCTTCCACGCCGCCTGCGAGCTGGCCAGTCGCTTCTTGGCGAAGTTCATCTGGCGCCGGCCGAGGAAGTTGCGCGGGGCGTCGAGATCGGCGCAGGCCGGCCCCACCTGGGCGTCGCCGCAGGGCTGGTCGGCCCGGTACTGGCGCTGGTCGAGCAGCAGCAGGTCGACGGTCTTCCCGAAGCGCATGCCGCGGTAGATCCGGTTGTTGCCCGGGCCCTTGGCGCCGTAGGTGGGCATGCTGTCGAAGAACGCGCGGTAGGCGGCGGCCTGGCGCGCCGTTGAGTAGCGCAGCTCCGGCGCGAGCCCGCCGGTCGGCCCGGCGCCGCCGGCGTAGTTGTCCTCGACCTCGTGGTCGTCCCAGATCGAGATCATCGGGAACAGCGAGTGCATGTGGCGCAGCGCCGGGTCGGTGCGGTAGAGCGCGTACTTGGCGCGGTACTGCTCCAGCGTCTCCGAGAAGCCGATCGGGTCGGTCCGAATCCCGCCGACCCCGTCGCCGGCCGAGAAGTAGGCCTCGGCGTAGATGTAGTCGCCCAGGTTGACGACGAAGTCGATGTCCTCGTCGGCGAGCAGGCGGTGGGCGTTGAAGAGACCGAACGTGTAGTCCTGGCACGACCAGAAGGCGAACCGCACCGGCTGGCGCGAATCGGGCGGGAGCGCCGTGCGGAAGCGGCCGATCGGGCTCTCCGACCCGCGCGTGGTGAAGCGGTAGTAGTACTCCTCGTAGGGGCGCAGGTTCACGACCCGCGACTTGACCGAGTAGTTCAGACCGGGCGAGGTGCGGATCAGGCCGCGCGCCGCGACCTTGTGGAAGCCGCGGTCGCGCGCGACCTCCAGCTCGACCGTCCCGTGGCCCTCCACGTCGCTCAGGCGCGTCCAGACTGTGGCGCCGTCGGGCGTGGGGTCGCCGGACAGCACGCCCTCGGCGAACTTGCCGCCGCGCAGGCTGGGCCGCTTGTGCGGACGCGCGGCGAACGCGGTCGGTCCCGTGAGAAGCGCGGCTGCGGCGGCGCCACCGGCGCCGGCCAGAAAGCCGCGGCGAGAGTGTGCGAGTCCCTCGGGCAAGGCTGGGCCAGCCTATACGCGATCGCCCGGGCGCGCCAGCGGCTCGCTAGAGCCCGAGATCGCTCCCGTAGTGGTCGCGGTACTGGACGCGACGCTCCTGCACGTTCTTCACGTAGGCCCGCGTCTCCGGGAACGGGATGTGGCGCGTGCTGTCGAAGTTCTCGGGCCCGCCCGCGCGCTCGACCCAGCGATCGACATTGGTCTGCCCAGCGTTGTAGGCCGCCACCGCGAGCGTCTCGTTGCCCTCGTAGTGGTCGATCAGGTAGCGCAGGTACCAGGCCCCGTAGGAGATGTTGATCTGGGGCGTGGCCAGGTCCGACTGCTCGAAGCGGATGCCGCCCGAGCGCCGCGCGATGAAGTCGGCGGTCTCGGGGGTGATCTGCATCAGCCCGCGCGCGCCCGCGTGCGAGGTCTGGTCGCGGAAGCGCGACTCCTCGTAGATGACCGCCGCGATCAGCGCGGCGTCGACGTTCTTGTCGGCCGCCTGCTGGCGGATGATGTCCTCGTGGTGCAGCGGGAGGGTGAGCTCGCGCACCGCCTCGCCGAGGGGGCCGGCGCCGGTGACGAACGCCGCGACGCCCGCCGCCCAGCACGGCAGCCACCGCGACCAGCGCGATCCGGCGGCGCCTTACGCCGCGCTCGAGAGGGACGCCGTGTTATGCGGGCGGCGTGTGAGCTCACTGCTCGGCGAGTTTCGCAAGTACGCGGGACAGCGTCTGCTTCAACTCATCCAGGGTGCCGTCGTTGCGCACCGTGAAGTCCGCTTTGTCCGCCTTTTCCTGCTGCGTCAGCTGCCGCCCGTCCCGCTCGGCCACGGCCGTGTGACCGCGCGCGCCCGCGCGCTGCTCGCGCGTGTCCTCCTCCGCGATCACCGCGATCGTGCTGTCGAAGGCGCCTTCCATGCCGGACTCGAACAGCAGAGGCACCTCGACGACCCCCACCCGGTCGCGCGGCAGCTCGGCCCGCCAGGCGGCCACGCGCTGCCCCACGCGCGGCCACAGCACGCCCTCGAGCCAGGCGCGGGCCTCGTCGTCGCCGAACACGCGCTCGGCGATCCTGGCGCGATCGAGCTCTCCATCGGGCGCCACCTCCGTGCCGAGCCGGGCCACGATCTCGGCGCGCAGGTCGTCGCCCTCGAGCAGCTCGTGGACGACGGCATCGGTCGAGAGCGTCGCCGCGCCCAGCTCGCCCAGCAGCCGGAGTGCCTCCGACTTGCCGGCGCCGAGACCGCCGGTCAGCCCCACGAACGGGGCCATCGGCTACTCCTCGGGCTGGTCGGCGGGAGCGTCGTCGGCCGGGGCGTCCTCGGCCGGAGCCTCGGCCTCGGCCTCGGCGGGAGCGGCGTCCTCGGCCGGAGGCTCCTCCTCGGCCGCAGGCTCCTCCGCCGCGGGGCCTCCGCCTCCGTCGCGGGAGCCTCCGCCTCCGTCGCGGCAGCCTCCGCCTCCGTCGCGGCAGGCTCCTCCTGCGCCGCGGGCGGCTCCTGCTCGACGGGCTCCGGCAGCGGCGGCGCCTCCTCGGCCTGCTCCGGCGGGACGAAGTCCGCGACGGCGGCGCGCAGGTCGTCGACGCCGCTCACCTGCGGGCCGGCGAACACGTCCTCGGACAGGCCGAGGTCCGGCACGTCGCCGATCTCCTCGCTCACCCCCGCGGCGGCAGCGCCGGCGGCGGCGGCCGACTTGATGTGCGGCAGCTGCTCGGCCACCCGCTTCACGCTGAGCGACAGGCGGCGGCGCTCGGAGTCGATCTCGAGGATCTTCACGCGCACGTCCTGGCCCGGCTCGAGGATCTCGCGCGGGTTCTCGACGTGGTGGTGCGCCAGCTCGCTGATGTGCACGAGCCCCTCGACGCCGTCCATGATCTCGACGAAGGCGCCGAAGGTGACCACCTTGGTGACCTTGCCCTCCAGCTCGTCGCCGACCCGGTAGGTGTCGATGACCCGCTGCCACGGGTCCTCCTGCGTCTGCTTGAGCCCGAGCGAGATGCGCTGGCGGTCGCGGTCGATGTCGAGCACCTTGACCGGCACCACGTCGCCGATCGCGAGGATCTCGGACGGGTGGTTCACGTGCGACCAGGACAGCTCTGAGATGTGGATCAGGCCGTCGATCCCGTCCAGGTCCACGAACGCTCCGAAGTCCACGATGTTGGAGATCGCGCCCTCGACGATCATGCCGGGCTGCAGCCGGTCCAGGATCTGCTGGCGGACCTCCTTGCGCTCCTCCTCGAGCACCGCGCGGCGCGACAGCACCACGTTGTTGCGCGAGCGGTTCAGCTCGATCACCTTGCACTCGATCTTGGTGCCGAGGAACTCGTCGAGGTTCTGCACGCGGCGGATGTCGACCAGCGAGGCGGGCAGGAAGCCGCGCACGCCCAGGTCGATGATCAGGCCGCCCTTGACGACCTCGATCACGGTGCCCTCGACCGGCTCGCCCGACTCGGCCGCGGCCTCGATCTTGCGCCAGGCCTTCTCGAAGCGCGCGCGCTTCTTGGACAGCAGCAGGCGGCCGTCCTGGTCCTCCTTGGTGAGGACCAGCGCGTCGACCTCCTCGCCGAGATCGACCTCGTCGTGCGGGTCGACCGACTTGCGGATCGACAGCTCGGAGAGCGGGATGACGCCCTCGCTCTTGTAGCCGATGTCGACCAGGACCTCGTCCTGATCGATCTGGACGACCTTGCCCGAAACGACGTCGCCCTCCTCGAAGGGAACGATGGTGGCGTCGTAGTTGGGAACGATCTGGCCGTCGACCTCCAGCAGGAGGCCGCCCGAGCCCTCGACGATGGTGGGAGGTGGGGTAAGCGTCTCTGTCTCTGGCACTGCGGCGACAAGGGTAGCTACATTGCCCGCATGCCGACCCGCCGCACCAAGCGTGGCGCCGAGCGCACCCCCCTGGCCGGTGACGTGGACGTGCTGATCTGCGGTGCGAGCTTCGCCGGACTGGCCGTGGCGCGCGAGTTGACCGGCACGGGCGCGCGTGTGCTCCTGCTCGACCGCTACGAGATCGGCGAGCGCCAGACCTCGGCCTGCGGCATCCCCACCGAGTGGCTGCGCGCGATGGGCCTGATGGGCTCACACCGCCAGACGTTCGGCCGGCTCGTGGTCCACACGCCGCATGCCACCGCGCGCCTGGAGCTGCCCTGGACCTTCTCGACCTTCGACTACCCGGAGCTGTGCTCGCTGCTCGCCGAGCAGTCGGACGCGGACTTCGAGACGGCCAAGGTCAGCGGCCGCACCGGCAACACGGTTCACACGGACCGCGGCGACCTGACCGCGCCCGTGGTGGTCGACGCGCTCGGCTGGAGGCGGGTGCTCGGTGGCGCCTACCAGCCGCCCGACGCGCCGCTGTCGCGCGGCCTCGAGGTGCACCCCTGGGGTGCCGGCGAGGAGCTGGAGATCTGGATCGACCGCCGCTACGTGCCGGCCGGCTACGGCTGGAGCTTCCCGGCCGGCGACGAGCTGCGCATCGGCGTCGGCTCCTTCGACCCGCGCTTCCACGTCAAGGACACGACGGTGATGCTGGCCGAGGACCTGGAGCGCGATCCGGTCCGCTACCAGGGCAACTGGATCCCGCACCGCCTGCGCGACGCCACGGGGGACGGCGTCTTCTTCGTGGGCGACTCGGCCGGGCACTGCCTGCCGCTGACCGCCGAGGGGATCCGCACCGCGCTCTACTTCGGCATCGCCTGCGGCCGCGAGCTGCGCGCGGTGGTCCAGGGCAACCTCAGCGTCGCCCAGGCGCTGACCCGCTACAGCGACTTCTCGGCCTCGCACGACTGGAAGTTCGGCGCGATGCTGCGCGCCCAGCGCCTGGTGCCGCGCGTGCCGCCGCGCCTGCTCGCGCGCGGGCTGGGAGCGATGGAGTCGCGCCGCTTCCTCGACTGGGCCTTCGGGCACTACCTGGCGATCGCGCCGCCCGAGTTCGTTGCGGCCGGTCCGCCGCCCGCACTGCCGCGGCGGGCTCCCGCGCGGGCCGCCGCCTAGCTCCCCTCGTCGCGGAACTGCTCACGCCATTCGTGCGTGAGCAGCAGCGCCGCCAGCAGGACGACCGCGATCGTCACCTCGATGACCTCGGTGGGCTCGAAGGCGCCCAGCGCGGCCAGGAAGACGTAGATCACCACGATCGCGCCGCAGGCCGCCCAGAGGAAGTGCAGCAGCGGATTGTTGCGCTCGTCCAGAATCGTGCGCATCGCCACAAGATTAGCCCGAATGCCGACTGGCGTCAGCTGCGAACGACCAGGAACACGCCCGCCGCCAGCAGCGCCACCCCGATCACCCGCCCGGGCGTCAGCCCCCGCTGCGCCAGCCCGAGGATGCCGAGCTGGTCGAGCACCACGGACATCGACAGCTGCCCGGCGATCGTCGCTGCCGTGACCCCGCCCGCGCCCAGCGTGCGCACCGAGATCAGCACGGTCGTCACGTAGACAGCGCCAAGCAGGCCGCCGATCAGGTAGTACCAGGACAGTCCGCCGAGCTCGCCTATCTGTCCGAAGCCCTCGCCCGAGACGAACGTGATCCCGACGAGCGCCACAAGGCCGATCGCGAACGAGAACGACGCCGCCGGCAGGCTGCCGACCGCCTTGCCGAGCCCGGAGTTGATCGGGGCCTGCATCGCGACCAGGCCCCCCGCAAAGGCCGTGGCCAGCACGGCGATCGCCTTGGTGTCCATCACTTGGCCTCGAGCCAGTTCACGCCGACGCCCACGTCGACCTCCAGCGGCGGATCCATCTCGAAGGCGCCGGCCATCTCGCGCCTGACGATCTCCGAGGCCGCCTCGACCTCGTCCTCGGGGCCCTCGAACAGCAGCTCGTCGTGGATCTGCAGCACCAGTCGCGTCTCCAGGCCGGCCGTGCGCAGCTCGTCGCGCGCCCGCACCATGGCGACCTTGATGATGTCGGCGGCGGTGCCCTGGATGATCATGTTGACCGCCAGCCGCTCGCCCAGGCTGCGGGTCTGGAACTGGCGCGAGCGCAGCTCCGGCACGCGCCGGATGCGGCCGAAGAGCGTGGCCACGTGGCCCTCCTCGCGCGCCCGCTCGATCGTGCTCTCGATGAACTCCTTCACCTTCGGGAAGCGCTCGAGATAGGCGTCGATGAACTTCTGCGCCTCGTCCTGCTCGATCTGCAGGCGATCGGCGAGCCCGAACGCCGACAGCCCGTAGACGATGCCGTAGTTGACCATCTTGGCCTTGGAGCGCGTGCCCGGGTCGGTCTTGCCGCCGAGGATCGCCTCCGCCGTGGCGGTGTGCACGTCCTCCCCGCGCCGGAAGATCTCCTTGAGCACAGGCTCGTCGGCGATATGGGCGAGCAGGCGCAGCTCCACCTGCGAGTAGTCGGCGGAGATCAGGCGGCAGCCCTCCTCCGCCACGAAGCACGCGCGGATCTCGCGGCCCTGCTCGGTGCGGATCGGGATGTTCTGGAGGTTGGGGTTGGTGCTCGACAGCCGCCCGGTCGTGGCCGCGGTCTGGTTGAAGGTCGTGTGCAGCCGGCCGTCGGCCCCGATCAGCTCGGGGAAGGCGTCGAGGTAGGTCGACTTGAGCTTCGTGACCTCCCGCCACTCCTCTATCGCCGGGACGATCTCGTGCTCGTGGCGGATCGCCTGGAGCACCCGGGCGTCCGTGGAGAACCCGGTCTTGCCCCGCCGCTTGCGCGACAGGCCCAGCTTCTCGAACAGGATCGGCGCCAGCTGCTGGGGCGAGCCGATCGTGAACTCCTCGCCGGCCAGCTCCCACACGCGGCGCTCCAGCTCGATCGCCCGGGCGTTGAAGCGCGCGCTGATCGCGCGCAGCCGCTCGACGTCGAGCTTGATGCCGGCGCGCTCCATCTCCACCAGCACGTCCACCAGGGGCAGCTCGATCTCGTGGAACAAATCCGTGAGGCCGTCCTCGGCGAGCCGGTCGCGCTGGCGCTCCGCCAGCAGGCGTGTGAGCACGGCGCGCTCGGCCACGCCGTCGGAGCCGTCGATGCGCGCGCCGAGGCCGGCCTCGGTGGCCAGCTCGTCGAGCGGGTAGCCGCGCCGCGTCGGGTCGATCAGGTAGGCGGCGACCATCGTGTCGTGGGCCAGCGGTGGGGCGTCGCAGGTGTCGTCGGCCATCGCGATCGTCTTCCAGTCGTGCGCCGCCACGGGGTGCTCGCCGCGCGCCATCGCGAACGCCGCCAGCGTCTCCGCCTCGGCCACCAGCACCTCGTCGCCCGCCCAGGCGGCCACGGTGAGCGGGCCGCGCGGGCCGCCGTCGAAGTCGAACGAGCCCTGCCCGAGCGTGTCCGCGACGGCGGGGACCTCCTCCTCGACGGCCTCCAGAGCGGCGTCCTCCTCCAGCTCGAGCTCCTCCTCGGGGTCCACGGCGGGCGCGGCCGCCTCGTCGGGGTCCTCCCCCGGCCGCAGGGCTGCGACCGCCACCAGCTCGCCCTCCAGCGCGCCGACCTCGGCCAGCGGAACCTCGCGCGCCCGCACCTCCACCACCTCGTCCACGCGCTCCGCCGGCGCGGCGTCGTCCTCGCCGAGCGCCTCCTCGAGGCGCTCCAGCGGGGCGCGCAGCTCGAACTCCCGGAACGTCTCGCGCAGGCGCGAGCGGTCGGGCTCGCGGGCGATCACCTTGGCGAAGTCGACGTCCACGTCCACGTCGCGCACCGCGGTCGCGAGCTGCTTCGAGATGCGGGCGTCCTCGGCGTGCTCGGTCAGGTTCTCCTTGCGCTTGGCTCCCGAGATCGACTCGATGTTCGAGAGCACGCCGTCGAGGTCGCCCCACTCCTGGATCAGCTGCGAGGCCGTCTTGTCCCCGATGCCCGGGACGCCGGGGATGTTGTCCGACGTGTCGCCCTTGAGGCCCACGAAGTCCGGGATCAGCTCGGGCGGGATCCCGTAGCGCTCGACCACGGCCTCGCGGTCGTAGATCTTCGTGTCGGTGATGCCGCGACCGGTGGCCATGATGCGCACGCCCGGCTCGATCAGCTGGAACAGGTCGCGGTCGCCGGTGACGACCATCACGTCGATGCCCTCCCGCCGCGCCTGGCCCGCGAGCGTGGCGATCACGTCGTCGGCCTCGTAGCCCGGGACCTTCACGTTCTCGTAGCCGAAGCTCTCGACCAGCGGGTGCATGTACGGCCACTGCTCGGACAGCAGGTCGGGCCGCTCGCGGCGCCCGGCCTTGTACTCGCCGTAGACCTCGTCGCGCCCGGACGTGCCCGCGTCCCACGCCACGAGAGTCGGCTTGACCCCGTACTCGGAGATGATCTTCACCAGCATCGAGGCGAAGCCGAAGATCGCGTTCGTGGGCTGGCCCTTGGACGTGGCGATCGACTCCGGGAGGGCGAAGAAGGCGCGGTAGACGAGGCTGTTCCCGTCGATCAGGAACAGCTCACGGGGCGAATCGGCGGCCACCGCCTAACCGTATCGACGCGGCCCGCCAGCCCGGCCGGCCGACGGGCTCACCGCTTCCGCAACGTGCGCTCGATCGCGCGCGCGGCGCTGCTGCTCGCCGCCTTCGCCGCCGACAGCGGCGTGTCCGCCGGCAGCACGGTCCAATCGGGGTGGCCGGGCATCGCCGGCGTCTTGGTGCCGTACAGCCAGTTGCGCAGGAACGGACCGAGGTCGCGCCCCGCGACGCTCGACGCGAGCGCGATGAAGTCCGCGGTGCCCACCGAGCGGCCGGCGTTCTGCTGAGCCCAGCGGCGCTCCAGCTTCGCGAAGGCGCTTTCGCCGATCACCTGACGCAGGGCGTAGAGCGCGACAGCGCCGCCGTCGTAGACGTTCGGGCTGAACAGGTCGAACAGCTCGTTGGACGACGGCTGCGCAACCGGCCCATAGAGCTTGCGCCACTGGTCGCCGTGCGAGTAGGCCTCCTGGACGCGAGGCACGAAGTCGTATCCGGGCTCGTCGGCGAGGAAGAACTCGGCGCCGTACAGCCACTCGTACCAGGTGGCGTGCCCCTCGTTGAGCCAGACGTCGCTCCACTGCTCGGGCGCGACGCTGTCCCCGAACCACTGGTGCGCCAGCTCGTGGACCATGACCGGCTGGTTGGCTGAGAGCGGCACGTCCGGCGCGAAGAAGAAGGCCGGGTGCAGGGACAGCGTCTGGGTCTCGAGGGCGTAGCCGAAGTTCTGATCGGCCGCCAGCACGCCGTAGCTGTCGAACGGGTAGCGGCCGACCCGCTCGGTCATCCAGCGCAGGTGATCGGGCGTGTGCGAGAGGGCGCCCTCGAGCTGCGGCGCCAGCGCGCTGGGCGCCACGTCGCGCACCCGCACGCCGTCGACGAAGCCGCGCTGGATCACGTCCAGGCTGCCGACCGCCAGCTGGATCAGCTCGGATGCCATCGGCTCGCTCATCTGGTAGACCGAGCGCGTCCGCCCTCCGGCAGTGGACGTCGAGCGCAGCTCGCCGTTCGCCACCGCCGCGACGCCCTCCGGCACGTCGAGGCGGATCGTGTAGCTCGCCTTGTCGGCCGGGTGGTCGTTGACGGGATAGATCGTGTGCGAGCGGTCGGGCTGGCCGGCGGTCACGGACCCGTCCACGGTCGTGAACCAGCCGAACGGCAGGTCGTCGTCGGGAGCCGGCGTGAACGGCCCGGAGACGAAGCGCACCGAGACCTTGAACCTCGCGCCCCGCTTGATCGCGCGCTGCGGCGTGATCACCAGCTCCTCGCCGGCGACCGCGAAGCCTGCATCCCGGCCGTCTACCCGCACGGACTCGACCGAGTCGCCGGCGAAGTCGAGGTCGAAGCGCGACAGGGACTGGGTCGAACGGGCCAGGATCGTCTCCTTGCCCGCGACTTGCTGCTGCGGGGCGCTCGAGGCATAGGTGAACGCGAGGTCGTAGTGCTTGGCGTCGTAGCCGCCGTTTCCGAGCTGCGGGAAGAGCCGATCGCCGATGCCGTCGGCCCCGGGGCTCGGGGCGCCGTGGCGAGATGCCGCGCCGGCTGGGGAGGCGATCAGCAGGCCGGCGAGGAGAGCGAGGGCGAGGCCGCGAGCGATCATGCGCTCGCCATACCCGGAACACCGCGCCCGTATCATCGCTGGGGCAGCCATGGCCTCGCCCTCGGCACAGTTCTCGCTCACGCTGCGCGTCGAGCTGCCCCAGAAGCCCCCCGGCGTGCTCGGCCGCGTCACCGCGGCGATCACCCGCGCGGGCGGAGCGATCGTGGCGGTCGACACCGTCGAGGCCGGGAGCGATCACACGCTGCGCGAGATCACCGTCGAGTGCTCGAGCGTCGAGCACCGCGGAGAGGTGATCTCGGCCGTCCAGTCGGTGCGCCCGGCGCGCGTCGTCGAGATCACCGACCGCACGTTCGAAGTCCACCGCCGCGGCAAGATCCACACCGGGCTGAACATCCCGCTCAAGTCGCGCGACGACCTCTCGATGGCCTACACGCCGGGCGTCGCGCGCGTGTGCACGGCGATCGCCGAGAACCGCCAGAAGGCGTTCAAGTACACGATCAAGGCCAACACCGTCGCTGTCGTCTCCGACGGCACTGCGGTGCTGGGGCTGGGCGACATCGGCCCCGAGGCGGCCATGCCGGTGATGGAGGGCAAGGCGATGCTGTTCAAGGAGTTCGCGGACGTCGACGCCTTCCCGATCTGCCTCAACACCAAGGACACCGACGAGATCGTGGAGACGGTGATGCGGATCTCCCCCACGTTCGGCGGCATCAACCTCGAGGACATCTCCTCGCCGCGCTGCTTCGAGATCGAGCAGCGCCTCCAGGAGGCGCTCGACATCCCCGTCTTCCACGACGACCAGCACGGCACCGCGATCGTCACGCTCGCCGCCCTGATCAACGCCTGCCGCCTGACGAATCGCCGGATGGGTGACCTCCAGGTGCTGATGGTCGGCGCCGGCGCCGCCGGCGTGGCCGTGGCGAAGATCCTGATGGACGCCGGGGTGACCTCGATCGTGGCCTGCGACCGCTTCGGCGCGATCCACACGGGTCGCGACGACTACGAGGCCGGCTCGATGAACGCCCCCAAGCGCTGGCTGGCGGAGAACACCAACGCCGATCACCGCGACGGCACCCCGCGCGAGGTGATCGAGGGCATGGACCTGTTCGTCGGGCTGTCCGGCCCCGGCATCATCAGCGCGGGCGACCTGGAGAAGATGAACACGGACCCGTTCGTGTTCGCGATGGCCAACCCCAACCCCGAGGTGAAGCCGGAGGAGGCCGCCCCGCACGTGCGCGTGATGGCCACCGGACGCTCCGACTACCCCAACCAGATCAACAACGTGCTCGCCTTCCCGGGCGTGTTCCGTGGCGCTCTCGACGCGCGCGCGACGGCCATCACCGAGGAGATGAAGCTGGCTGCGGCGCGGGGGATCGCCAGCACCGTGCTCGACGACGAGCTGGACGAGGACTACATCATCCCGAGCGTCTTCAACCGCGACGTGGCGCGCGCGGTTGCAAGCGCGGTGCGGGACGTCGCTCAGCGCTCCGCGGAGACGCTCGACGAGGAGCCGACCGTAGAGCGCGCCGCCGTGAGCTAGTGCGCGTAGCGGTCAGCGGAGCGACGGGGACGATCGGCCGGGCGCTGGTGGACGAGCTGCGCGAGCGCGGCGACGAGGTGACCGCGCTGTCGCGCGACGCCGAGCGCGCCTCGCAGAGCCTCGGCGTGCCGGCCGAGCGCTGGGCGGCGCCGACCGAGGAGCCGCCGCCGGCGGCTGCGCTCAGCGGCCATGACGCCGTGGTGCACCTGATCGGCGAGACGATCGCCCAGCGCTGGAGCGACGAGGCCAAGCGCGAGATCCGCGATTCGCGCGTGCTCAGCACTCGCAACCTCGTGACCGGCCTGCGCGACCTGCCCGCGGCCGACCGGCCGCGCGTGCTGGTGTCGCAGTCCGGCGCAGGCTTCTACGGGGAGCGCGGCGACGAGCCGCTCGACGAGAGCGCCCCCGCGGGCGACGACTTCGTAGCCCGGATGGTCGTGGAATGGGAGGCCGAGGCCAGCGCCGCCGCCGAGCTCGGCCTGCGCGTGGCGCTGACCCGCACCGGTCCGGTGCTGTCCGAGGGCGGCGCCCTGGGCAAGATGCTGCCCTTCTTCAAGATGGGCCTCGGCGGCCCGGTCGCCGGCGGGCGCCAGTACTTCCCCTGGGTGCACCTGGACGACGTGATCGGCGCGATGCTGTTCTGCCTCGACACCGACACGGCAAGCGGCCCGCTGAACGTGACGGCGCCCGAGCCCGTGACGAACAGGGAATTCTCGCGCGCGCTCGGGCGAGTGCTGCACCGGCCCGCCTTCGCGCCGGTGCCCGGCCTGGCGGTGAAGACCCTCTACGGGGAGATGGCGATGATCGTCACCACGGGCCAGCGCGCGATCCCGGCGCGCCTGACCGAGCTGGGCTACTCGTTCCGCCGCCCGGAGTTGGAGGACGCGCTGCGAGAGGCGACGGGCGGGGGCTAGCGCCCGGCGCGCGCCGACGAGGGCGCGTGCGAACTGCAGCACTGGGGGCGGCCGACAGCTGCCTCGGCACGAAAACGTGACACACCCCCTTCGCCGGCGGCAGGCTGCTGCTTTCACACCGCTTTCGCGCGCCCAAGCGGCCCACCCCGGGCGCGGAACCGGGGCTGCGTCGACTTGTGCCGGCAGAGCACGTGCGACCTCGCCCACCGACCCCCGAGGACCCGCGTGGGCCGGGTTGTGCAGGCCGCGATCCGGCCCGCCCCATTACCGCTGCAGTTGGCTCGGCGGCTCAACCCCCGCACGCGCGCGGCAGCGCCACCGAATCCCGCTCGATGAACGACCCCTCCCCCGGCCGCCCGCTGGTCTTGCAGATCGCGTAGCGGCCGGTGGCCTGGGTCACGGCGCCGCGGTAGGGGTAGCCGATCACCACACCGCTCCCGCCCGCTGAGGGCGGCACGTCGCTCGTGATCGCGGTGCAGGCGAGCAGCGTGCGCTTGCCCTCATGGCCGATCGAATGGCAGTCCGTGCGCATCGCCCGGTTCGGGAACTCTCCCGTGGCCGACCGCGCCTGGGCGTCGCGTGTGATCGCCCGCTCGATCCCGGCGATGAACGAGCCGCCCGCCACCGTGCCGGTGCGCGGCCGCTGCTCGGCTCGCAGGCGCGCAAGCTCCTGCGCATGGGCGCGGCGCTCGGTGCGCCGCTGGTCGGCGGCCCGCTCGCGGTTCGACTCGGCGATGCGCGGGACCCAGGACGATCGCGGTGACCACGAGCCCCGCGAACAGCAGCACCCCGGCGACGATCACGGCCTTGCGCACGCCCGGCGAGAGCTGGCGCAGCAGGTGTGCGGGCAGCCCGAACAGCCCGGGAAGCGGTTCGTGCCGGTCGGCCGGCTGAGCCGGCGGGGCCATCAGAGCTCGTCTGTGGTGACTCGCTTGCGACGCGACGTGCTCCGGCCCAGCCTCCCCGCCAACAGCGAGATCCCGAAGAAGGCCAGCAGGAGGAGCACGAAGAACACCACGATCTCAAAGATAATCAAGAGCATGTCGCCGATGTCATTGGGCTGACTGATCAGCGCCATGAGCAGCAGCACGACGACCCAGGCGGCGCCGAGGAGGACGATCAGGAAGCCGATGTCGCGCAGGCGCTCGGCGCCGGGCTCGTTGCCGCGCCCGCCCGTAACCCCGGCGGCGGCCGACACGATCGCGAAGGCAGCGGCGATCAGGATCAGCGGGAAAAAGAGGCCCCAGGTCAGGTCCATCTCAGCTTTCCCCTCCGTCGCCCTCTCGCTCTGCGCGGGCCTCGGCCACCGTCTTGCCGCCGCTGCCGAAGATGCCCTGCAGCTTCCAACGCGAGTCCGCCCGCGCCGGGACGATCAGCCAGATCACGGCCCCGATCGCGCTCAGCAGCAGCCCGAACGCGAGACCCACCTTGCTGCCGTAGCCCTTGCGCTCGGACAGGTACGAGGCGACGATCGCGGACCCGAGCCACAGGTAGAGCAGCCACAGCGCCTTCGCTCCCATGGCGGCGAGCAGGGTCATGCGCCCAGGTACGCCTTCTGCACGTCCGGGTTGTCGCGCAGCTTGGCGGATTGGTCCGCCAGCGCCACAGCGCCGGTCTCCAGGACGTACGCCCGCTTCGAGACCTCCAGGGCGTAGTTCGCGTTCTGCTCCACGAGCAGGATCGTCGTCCCCTGGCGGTTGATCTCGACGATCGTCTCGTAGATGCGCTCCACCAGCACCGGGGCGATCCCCATGGAGGGCTCGTCGAGCAGCAGCAGCTTGGGGTTAGCCATGAGCGCGCGGCCGATCGCGAGCATCTGCTGCTCGCCGCCCGACATCGTCCCGGCCTTCTGGCGCTCGCGCTCCTTGAGCCGCGGGAACAGCTCGAAGACGCGCTCCATGTCTGACGTCGACATTGCCGTCGCGGCGCAGGTAGGCACCCAGGTCGAGGTTCTCGCGCACGGTCATGCGGGAGAAGCAGTGGCGCCCCTCTGGCGACTGCGAGATGCCGAGCCGGACGATGTCCTGTGCCGCGGTCTCGCCGATCTCGTTCCCCTCGAACCGGATCGAGCCCTCGCGGGGCGGGTTGAGGCCGGAGATCGAGCGAAGGGTGGTCGACTTGCCGGCGCCGTTGGAGCCGATCAGCGTGACGACCTCGCCCTCCTCGACGTCGAGCGAGACGCCCTTGAGGGCCTCGATGTTGCCGTAGTAGGTGTGGATGTCGTCCAGCTCGAGCAGCGCCATCAGGTCGCGCGCCCCCCCTCGCGCTTGCCCAGGTAGGCCTCGACCACGCGGTCGTTGGCGCGGATCTCCTCGGGCTGGCCCTCGGCGATCTTGGTGCCGTGGTCCAGCACGGTGATCCGCTCAGACACCCCCATCACGACCTTCATGTCGTGCTCGATCAGCAGGATCGTCAGCGCACGCTCGTCGCGCAGCCGCTCCATGAACTCGGTGAGCCGCGCCGACTCGTTCGGGTTCATGCCGGCCGTCGGCTCGTCGAGCAGCAGCAGCGCCGGCTCCGATGCCAGCGCGCGGGCGATTTCGACGCGGCGCTGGTCGCCGTAGGAGAGGTTGCTCGCCAGCCGCTCGAACTGGTTCTCCTCGAGGCCCACGTAGGCCAGCATCTCGCGCGCCTTCTCGCGCACCTCCTGCTCCTCCCTCCGGACCGAGGGCGGGCGTAGGATCGAGCCGAACAGCCCAGCCTTCATCCGCGCGTGCTGCCCGACCATCACGTTCTCCACCGCCGACATCGAGTTGAACAGGCGGATGTTCTGAAAGGTGCGGGCCACCCCCAGCGAGGTGATGATGTCCGGCCGCGTGCCGGTCACGTCCGTGCCGCCGAACAGGATGCGACCGACCGTCGGCTTGTAGAGCCCGGTCAGCATGTTGAAGAAGGTGGTCTTGCCGGCGCCGTTGGGGCCGATGATCGAGACGATCGAGCGCGGCTTCACGACGAACGACACGTCCTCGACCGCGACCAGGCCGCCGAACGCCTTGGTCACGTGATCGGTGGCCAGCAGGGCGTCGCCCGAGCCGTTGCCAACGCTCATGGCCTCACCTCGGCCTCACCTCGAGGTCGAGGATTTCCCCGGGCTCCTCGAGCCCACCCTCACCGGCCGTGGTCAGCTCCATCTGCCGCCGGCGCTCTGGCAGCAGGCCCTCTGGTCGGAGCACCATCATCAGAACGAGCAGGAAGCCGAACACCCCGAACGTGATCTCGGTGAAGGAGAACTCGAGCCCGAGCGAGTCCAGCTTGCCCCTGACGAACTCGCCGTCGAGCACGTCGGGGATCAGCCAGTAGTTGACGAAGCTGAGCGCGACCGCGCCGAGCACCACCCCCCAGATGCTGCCCAGCCCGCCGAGGATGACCATGGCGAGTACGAAGATCGACAGGCCGAATTGGAACTGGTTCGCGTTGACGCTGCTGTAGAAGGGGCCGAGGAACACGCCCGCGATCCCGCCGAACGCCCCGCCGGCCGCATACGAGAACAGCTTCGTCTTGACCAGCGGCACGCCCATGCTGGCGGCGGCGACCTCGTCCTCGCGCAGCGCGATCCAGGCGCGCCCGAGCCGCGAGTCGCGCAGGCGGAAGTTCACGAACAGAGTGACCAGCACGAGCGCGAGCACGGTCCAGTAGTAGGGCCGCAGGTTCAGCGCCGAGTCGTACTCCCCGAAGAACGGGAGGTTGATCTGATCGATCGGCGCGATCGACTGGCGACCGTTGGACAGCTTGTTGTCCCCGAAGATCGTGACCTCGTCGCCGTTGGCGAACACGCGGCCGATGATCTCGCCGAAGGCGAGCGTCACGATCGCGATGTAGTCGCCGCGCAGGCGCAGGGTCGGTAGGCCGATCAGCGCGCCCGCGATCGCGCAGATGAAGATCGCCCCGATGATCAGCAGCAGGATGTTGAGGTGGATGCCGGGCAGGTTCGACACGAAGTCGCTGGTGCCGACGTGGATGCCCTTCTCGTCGTTGACCGAGGAGTAGAAGTCCGACGCCCACCAGCCGGTGACCATCAGCCCGAAGGCGTAGAAGGCCACGTAGCCGAGGTCGAGCAGCCCCGCGAAGCCGACCACGATGTTCAGCCCGAGCGCCATGACCACGAACGCGAGCGCCAGGATGGCGTCATTGGTGAGGCCGTCGAGCGGCGGCCGGAAGAGCGGGAACAGGCCTACGGCGATCGCTCCGAGCACCCCGATGGCGATGCCCACCCGGCGGTCTTGCCGCAGCTGCGCCACGCGGCTCATCCGGCCTCCCTGGTCTCCTCGCCGATCAGGCCCTGCGGGCGGAAGACCATGATGATCACCAGGTAGACGAAGACGATCGCCGGCGTCCAGTCGTTGCCGATGCGGTTGTCGGAGATGCCCTGGATGATCCCGATGATCACCCCGCCGAGCACGGCGCCACGGATGTTGCCGATGCCGCCCATCACCGCCGCGGTGAACGCGTAGAGACCAGCCGAGAAGCCCTGGAAGTACCAGATCGAGGTCTGGTAGAGCGCGCTGATCAGGCCAGCCGCGCCCGCCATCAGCCCGCCGAGCAGGAAGGTGAGCGAGATCGTCGTGTCGACGTTGATGCCCATCAGCCGCGCGGCCTCCGGGTCCTGTGCGGTGGCGCGCATCGCCTTTCCGAGCCGGCTGCGGCCGACGAAGCTGGTCAGCAGGATCACCAGCGGGATGGTCACGGCGATGGCCAGCACGTGACCGCGGGTGACGGTGATGCCCCAGACCTCGAACAGGTGCTTCTGGGACCCGAGCAGGTCCGGGAATGGCCACCTGGGACGCGCCGATCCAGAGGATGCCGACGTTCTGCAGCACGAACGACATGCCGACCGCCGTGATCAGCGGGGCCAGCTTGGGCGCCGACCTCAGCGGTCGGTAGGCCACCCGCTCGATCATCACGTTGAGCGATCCGCTGGCGAGCATCGAGATGATCAGGATCGCCCCGAGGCCGAGCACCAGGCCGGCGGTGCTGGTGTTGGGCGTGAGGCCGAAGGGCGCGTACAGCGCCGCGGCCGTCAGCGAGCCGAGCATGAAGACCTCGCCGTGGGCGAAGTTGATCAGCTCGATGATCCCGTAGACGAGCGTGTACCCGAGCGCGATCAACGCCAGGATGGCGCCGTTCGAGATTCCCTCGACCAGGTTGTTGCCCAGCCGGTTGAGGTTGCCGGTCTCCGAGAGATCCTGGATCCCGTAGGCCACCGGCAGGATCAGGAGAATCGCGATCAGACCGTACCGGGAGATGAATTCCCTAACGGCCTCCGAGCGCCGGCGGGACGGCGCGCCTGGGGTGACGGATGCGGCTTCCAAGCTCCCTCCGGCGCGATCCTATACCGATAAGGGGCGGGTCTTCACGACCCGCCCCTTATCTTGCACTTCCGTGTCTCTAGGCGATCAGCCTGACTGAGCCTTGATGACCTTGTTGAAGGTCGGCAGGCCGTCCTTGATCGTGTAGAGCCCGTAGTCGGTCAGCGTCGTGTCGCCGTTCTCGTCGATCGAGTACACGCCGAGGGCCGACTGGCGGTCCTTGGTGTTCTCGAGCAGCTGAGCACGCACGGCCTCGCGGTCGTTGGCCTTGTCGCCAACAGCCTTGAGGCTGGCGAGGGCCAGCGACATCGTCTCGTAGCCGTAGATGGCGTACGGGTCCGGCTGAGCCGTGCCGTACGTCGTCTTGTAGTCCGTGAAGAACTTCTCGGCTTCCTGGTTGTTGCGCTTCTTGAACTCCTCGAGCCCCAGCGTCGCAACCGTGATCTTGGTGCGAGCACCGACGTCGGCCGGGATACCGCCCTTGGCCGGGTTGGTGAACGCCTCCTCCGCCACGCCGTCCGGTCCGTACAGCTTGACCGTCGGGTTGGCGGCCGCCACGTCCTTGAACACCTGGACGTAGTTCTCACCGGTCACGCCCGAGCCGACGAAGCAGTCGGACTTGACCTTCGCCGCGAGCGACCGGTAGTTCGGCGCATTGCGGTCCGTGCCGTCGTTGCCCTCGACCTTGAGGTTCTGGGCCTCGGCGGCCAGCTCGATGTTGCGGCCGAGGCCCGCGCCGTACGTGGTCTTGTCGTTGAAGATGTGGACGGAGGTGCAGCCGTCCTCCTTCATCGTCGTGACCAGCGCCGCGGCCTGGATGTCGTCCGCCGGCACCACGCGGGCGTAGGTGCGCTTCTGGGCCGGGTAGTACTTGTCCGGCTCACCGGCTTCCGATCCCGGCTTGTCCGTCGTCAGACCAACGTAGGTGTTGGACGGCGAGATCTGCGGGATGTTCGCCTTGTTCAGGATCGGCAGCGACACCTTCGTGCCTCCGGAGTTGAACTCCCCGAGGTAGAAGATCGTCGACTTGTCCTGGACGGCCTTGCGGGCGTTGGAGGCGGTCTGAGCCTCGTCCGCCGTGCCCGGGTTCTGCGCGGTCGAGTCGTCCAGCGAGACGTACTTGATCGTGTACTTGCCGACCTTGTTGTCGGCGTTCTTGAGAGCAAGCTTCTCACCGGAGATAACGGCCTCGGACTGCCCCTTCGACGTTCCCTGTAGCGGCAGGCTGGAGTAGATCACCAGGGTGTTGCCCGAGATCCCCTCGCTGCTGCTCGAATCACTCTCGTCGTCGCTGCTGCCGCAGGCCGCAACGGTGAATCCGAAGAGGCCAAGCATGCAGCTGAGCGCTGCGAGCCAACGTACTCTTGACAATTTCCCTCCTAGGAGATTGTGGCTCCGATCTGCGGGCATCCTACGCACGGGCCGCTGCACGGCGCAAAATTGCAACACGGCTTAACGCGGAGAAAATCTGCTCTACAACAGGGTGCGCAGGTATTCGAAGCGGTCTCCCTGAAGCCGGTAGAGCGCCACCGGGAGCCCCTCGACGGCGCCGTTGCGGCGCACCTCGTAGGTCCCGATCGACGAGTGGCGCACGCGCCGGCGCAAGGCCGCCTGGATCACGTCCGCCCGGGTCGCCGGCCCGCCGTCGCGCTGGGCGGAGCGGATCGCGTCGAGCGCGACGCGCACGGACTCGTAGCCCCACAGCGCGGGGGGAGTGGCGAGCTCGGGGCCCTGGTCACGGGCGATGCGGTGGAGCACGCGTAGCCCCGGGGCTGCGCCCGCGCCGCGCGGAGGCTGCGGCGCGATGGCCTCGAGCTGCACGGGCTCCGACCCCGCCGCGGGCGCCAGCGGCTGGGCGACCAGCACGCCGTCGCCGGTGATCAGGCGCGCCTGGGGCAGCTCGCGCCGCAGGCCGGCGAGCAGCTGGGCGGTGTAGCGGTCGCGGGCGAGGGCCAGCACGACGCCGTCGGGCTGGGCGTCGGGCGGTGCGTCGGCCAGCTCGCCCGGGGCCTGGAGAACGGTATCCGGATCGTCGCGCAGGTCCTTGGCCGCCACCGGCGCGATGCCCGCATCGCGCGCGTCGGCGGCCACCTCGACGGCCAGCTCGCGCGCGTAGACCCCGGTGCCGACGATCAGGGCCGGGCGCTCCACCCCGAGGGCCACCAGGCGATCGACGATCAGGTCGGCCTCCACCAGATCGTCGGGCACGAGCCGCAGGAACGAGCGGCGGCCGGTCGGGAAGTAGCGCTCCGGACCCGCCGCCGAGCGCGGCGGCGCCTCGGTCAGGCTGGCGAGCCCGTCCGCCGGCGAGACCTGCAGGATGCCCGCCTTGTTGGTGACGGGCACGGACACGGCGGAGGCGCCCAGGTTGAGCTCGCCCAGATAGGCGATCGCGCGCGGATCCTTCGCCGCGGCGTCGGCGTTCTCGGCCACCTGACCGGGGTCCCAATTGCCGGAGCCGGGCTTCGAGGCCGACAGGGAGATCAGCCGGACGTCGTAGCGCCCGGCGCGCCCGCGCGCGTCGGCGAGCGCCTGGCGCTGCCCCGCCGCCACGGCGCGGCTGGTCTCCGCGGACGGCCCCTCGGTCGGCCGGCTCGCGTACAGGTGGAGCACGTGACCGCGGATCGGCTGGGTATCGGCCGGCTCGCCGTCGTCGCCGAGGCACCCGCTCAGGACGGCGGCGCCGGCGAGCGCGGCGAGCAGGGTGAGGTGGCGGGTCACGCGGCGGGATTCTGACGAATGCCTGGGCCGCTATCGTGGCGGCCCGTGCGGATCGGCGTCCTCACCGGCGGTGGCGACTGCCCAGGGCTGAATGCCGTCATCCGGGCCGTGGTGCGCAAGGGCATCGACGGCTACGGGCACGCGATCGTCGGCTATCGGGACGGCTGGCGCGGGCCGCTCGAGAACGCCTACGAGGAGCTGACGATCGAGTCGACGCGCGGGATCCTGCCGCGCGGCGGGACGATCCTCCGCTCGTCGCGCACCAACCCGTTCGGCCGCGACGACGGGCCCCAGACGATCGCCGAGAACATGCGCACGCTCAACCTCGAGGGGCTGATCGCGATCGGCGGCGAGGACACGCTCGGGGCGGCCGCGCGGCTGCACTCGGAGCACGGCCTGCCGGTGCTGGGCGTGCCGAAGACGATCGACAACGACCTCGGCGGCACCGACATGACGTTCGGCTTCGACACCGCCGTGCAGATCGCCACGGATGCCATCGATCGGCTGCACACCACGGCCGAGAGTCACAACCGCGTGATGATCGTCGAGGTGATGGGGCGCCACGCCGGCTGGATCGCGCTCCACTCGGGGCTGGCCGGGGGCGCGGACGTGATCCTGATCCCGGAGCGGCCGTTCGACATCGACGAGGTCGTTCGGCTGATCAGGCGCCGCCACTCGCGCGGGCGCTTCTTCTCGATCGTGGTGGTGGCCGAGGGCTCGACCCCGGCCGAGGGCACGCTCGAGGTGATCTCGGGAGCCAAGGACGAGTTCGGCCACGAGCGCCTCGGCGGCGTCGGGCAGCTGCTGGAGCGCGAGATCGAGCAGCGCACCGGATTCGAGACCCGCGCCACCGTGCTCGGCCACATCCAGCGTGGCGGCACGCCGACCGCCTTCGACCGCGTGCTCGCCACGCGGCTGGGCCTGGCCGCCATCGACGCCGCCCACGAGGGTCGCTTCGGCACGATGCCGGCGCTGCACGGCACGCGCATCGAGCTCGTGCCGCTGGGCGACGCGGTGGCGCAGCTGCGCACCGTGCCGGCCGAGGAGTACGCCGCGGCCGAGGCGTTCTTCGGCTAGAGCGGCGCGGGGCCGCTCAGAGGCGGGCGCCCTCTTCCCCGATCGAGGCGGCGTCGCGCCCGCGCAGCCGATCGAGGAAGGGCTTGACTATCACGTAGGCCGCGGCGCCGATCACCATGGCGGCGGTCAGCAGGAAGGCGTCGAAGGCCTTGATCCCGAACGCCCAGGCGGCGATCCACCAGACCAGCCCGATCACCAAGGTGACGTAGACGGTCACGCGGAGGTCTGCTTGTGCGAGAAGGCGTCGCGCCGCTCGACGATCGCGTCGCGGCCGTCGGATACGGCGCGCCGCAGCCGCGTGGCCGCGTTGACCGCGCCCTTCATCGCGCGCTCGGCGCCGGAGTCCTGCGGCGGCAGCAGACCGGCTCCGCGGGCGAAGGCCATGCCGTCGTAGTAGGCGGTGTTGGTGACGTTCTTGCCGTCGGCGATCTCGATCACGTCCAAGCCGCGCAGCTCCACGGGGCGGCCGGTGGGCTCGACACCCTGGAACGGCGAGCCCGTGAAATGCGCGCTCATGCGCCACTCGACGGCGACCTCGTTCTGGCCCGCCACCACTCGCGTGACGGTGGTCTCGGCGTCTGGGAAGGCGGCGAACAACTCCCGGAAGAATGCCGAGATCTCCTCCTGCCCGCGCAGGATGCCGATCGGGACGAGGTCCACCACCCCGTCCTCCTTCCAGTGCTTGACCATGCCGTCGACGTCGCGGCTGGCCACGGCCTCGAAGTAGCTCCGAGCGTGGTTCTCGAGGGCCTTGCGCTTTGTGATGCGCGGGCGCTGCGGCTTGGAGGCGGGCGCCTCCTCCGATTCGGTCCCCTTGCGTGCGCTGATCGTCCTGGTCTCGCCCATGATGCGGGACCCTACCAGCGGGTCAGGAGGTCACTTTTTTCCGCTCGGCACCGCGTCCTCGACGCTACCGCAAGGCCTCGGCCAGCTCCCCCACGACCGTCCCGACCGCCGCGGCTCCACCTTCCCCGGCCGCGCGAACGATCCGGCTGCCGACTATCACCCCGTCCGCCAGCTCCGCCACCGCGCTGGCCTGCTCCGCGGAGGAGATCCCGAACCCCACCGCCACGGGGGCCTCGGTGGCCCCGCGCACCCGCGCCACCGTCTCCGCCAGCCCGGGCGGCAGCGACTCCCGCTCGCCGGTCGTGCCGGTGAGCGACACCGTGTAGACGAAGCCGCGCGCGCCGGCGCCGATCTGGGCGATTCGCTCGGGCGTGGTCGTCGGCGCCACCAGCGGCACCAGCGCCAGGCCCTCGCCGTCGCAGGCGGCCCGCACCTCGTCTGCCTCGTCGTGGGGCAGGTCGGGCACGATCAGCCCAGCCGCGCCGGACGACGCCGCCCGCAGCGCGAACGCCTCCGCGCCGGCCGTCATCACCACGTTCACGTAGACCATCAGCACCACCGGCACCTGCTCCGAGATCCGCTCGCAAACCCGCAGCGCCCCGTGCGGCGTGGCTCCGCCCGCCAGCGCCTCGGTCCCCGCCGCGTGGATCACCGGCCCGTCGGCGAGCGGGTCCGAGAACGGGATGCCCAGCTCGATCAGGTCCGCGCCCGCGGCGGCCGCGGCCAACCCGGCGTCGGCCGAGGCGTCGAGGGACGGATAGCCGCCCATCAGATACGGCATCAGCGCCGCACGCTTCCCGTGCGACCCAAAGGCCTCCGCGATCCGGTCGATCCCCGTGGTGGCCAAGCTCATGAGCCGAGCGCCAGCACCTCGGCGAGGTCCTTGTCGCCCCGGCCGGAGAGCGTCACCAGATCGAGGCCGCCCGCTGAGCCGGGGTTGGCCAGCATCCACGCGAGCGCGTGCGCCGGCTCCAGCGCCGGCAGGATCCCCTCGAGCTCCGCCACGCGCCGGAAGGCCGCGAGCGCATCGGCGTCCGGCACGGCGACATAACGCACGCGCCCGGTGTCCCGCAGAAAGGCGTGCTCCGGCCCCACCCCCGGATAGTCGAGGCCCGCCGAGACGGAGTGCGCCTCCAGGATCTGCCCCTCTTCGTCCTGGAGCACCGCCGACAGCGCGCCGTGGAGTATCCCGCGCGCTCCGGTGGTCAGCGGTGCCGAGTGGCGCCGCGTCTGGAGCCCCTCACCCGCGGCCTCCACCCCCACGAGCGCCACCTCGGCGTCGTCGACGAAGCCCGCGAACGTGCCGATCGCGTTCGAGCCGCCGCCGACGCAGGCGATCACGCGGTCCGGAAGCCGCCCGGCCGCCTCGAGCACCTGCGCGCGCGCCTCGTCCCCGATCGTGCGCTGCAGGTCGCGCACCAGCGCCGGGTAGGGCGCCGGCCCGACGCACGAGCCGATCACGTAGTGCGTGCTCTCGACGTTGCCGACCCAGTCGCGGATCGCCGCCGACACGGCCTCCTTGAGCGTCCGCGCTCCCGCCTCCACGCCGACCACCTCGGCGCCGAGCAGCCGCATGCGGTCGACGTTGGGCCGCTGGCGGCGCATGTCCTCCGTGCCCATGTAGACGATGCAGTCCAGGCCCAGCAGGGCGCAGGCGGTGGCGGCGGCCACGCCGTGCTGGCCGGCCCCGGTCTCCGCGATCACGCGCCGCTTGCCCATCCGCTGGGCCAGCAGCGCCTGTCCGATCGCGTTGTTGATCTTGTGCGAGCCGGTATGGGTGAGGTCCTCGCGCTTGAGCCACACCTCGGCACCTGTCGCCTCGGACAGCCGGGCCGCCAGGAACAACGGCGTGGGCCGGCCGACGTAGTCGCGCAGCAGGCGCCCCAGCTCGGCGGTGAAGCCCGGATCGGCGCGCGCCGCCAGCCACTCGCGCTCGAGCTCGTCGAGCGCGGGGATCAGCGTCTCGGGCACGTAGCGGCCGCCGTAGGGGCCGAAGCGGCGCTCCAGCTCTGGCGCGCTCACGCCACGGCCCCCAGCCGCGCGTCCGCCTCCTCGACCGCCCGCACGAAGGCCGTCAGCTTGGCCGGGTCCTTGCGCCCCGGCGCCGCCTCGGTCCCGCTCGCCACGTCGACCGCGAACGGGCGCGCGGCCTCGATCGCGGCGCCCACGTTGTCCGCGTCGAGTCCGCCGGACAGCACCATCGGCGGCGTGCGCGGGTGGCGCCGCGCCAGCTCCCAGTCGAACGTCTCGCCGGTGCCGCCCGGGGTTCGCGGCGAGTAGGCGTCGAGCAGGTGGAGGTCGGTGTGGAAGCGCTGCAGGTCGTGCAGCTGGGCGGCGTCGCGCACCCGGACGGCCTTCATCACCTTGGCGCCGGTGCGGCGCGCGACCTCGCGGCAGTAGGCCGGCCCCTCGTCCCCGTGCAGCTGGACCACGGTCAGGTGGCAGCGGTCGGCCGTGTCCGCCACCTCGTCCAGGGATGCGTTCACGAACACGCCCACCAGCTCGAGCCTGCGCTGCAGCTCGGCGCCGATCGCCTCGGCGTCTCCCAGAGCGCACACGCGCGGGCTGCCTGGCCAGAAGATCATGCCGAGCGCCCAGGCGCCCAGGTCGGCGACCCGGCGGGCGTCCGCCGGGTCGCTCACCCCACAGATCTTCACGCGGGTCACACCCGCAATGCTCGCAGGCGCGGCGATCCCGGCCGATCCCAGTCCGCGCGCAGCCGGCCGAGCCGGCTGCCTGCGGCTAGGGCAGGTTGAACGGCAGCCCGCCGTTGTCCTGCGGCGCCTGCTGCGAGCTCGACGAGCTGAGCGACTTCGGCCGCTCCCCGAGCGTCACGTTGGCGGTGTGCTTGTCGTTGCCGCGGTAGTACTCGACCGAGACCGTGTCGCCGGGCTGCTTGGCGCTCACCGCCTGCACCACGTCGTCGGCGCTGGTCACGGCCTTGCCGTCGAGCGCCACGATCACGTCGGCGCCGCGGCCGGACTGGCTGCCGGCGTGCAGGCCGGCCTTGTCCGCCGGGCTGCCGTTGGTGACGGTCTGGACGACCGCGCCCTCATCGACGGGCACGCCCGCCAGCTTGGCGGTCTGCGCGTTCAGGTCGGACATCACCACGCCCAGGTACGCGCGCTTGATCGTCTCGCCCGCGCGCAGCTTCGGCAGCTCCTGCTTGGCCGAGTCGATCGGGATCGCGAAGCCGATGCCGACCGACCCCTGGCCGCCGCCCGTGGCGATCTGGCTGTTGATGCCGATCACCTGGCCCTGCGCGTTGAGCAGCGGGCCGCCCGAGTTGCCCGGGTTGATCGACGCGTCGGTCTGGATCACGCCGCTGATCGGGAAGCCGCTCGGCGCGTCGACCTGACGCTGGAGCGCCGAGACGATGCCGGTCGTCACCGTGCGCTGCAGCCCGAACGGGTTGCCGATCGCGACGACCGGGTCGCCCACCTTGGCCGCCGAGGAGTTGCCGAGCGGCAGCACGGTCAGGTCACGCCCGGAAGGATCGATCTTGAGGACCGCGATGTCCGCGTCGGTGTCGATTCCCTTGACGTCGGCGGCGATCGCCTCGCCACCCTCCTGGAAGCTCACGGTCACCTTCGAGGCGCCCTCGACCACGTGGGCGTTGGTGAGGATCGTGCCGTCCTTGTCGACCACGAAGCCGGAGCCGGTCGCGGTGCCGGACTGGGACCCGCCGAGCGTGGAGTCCTCGGTCACGCCCTCGGCCTGGATGAACACGACGCCGCGCCCCTCCTGGCTGTAGATCTGCTGGACGGTCTTGCCGTCCTGCGTGGACGCGGGGTTGGTGGCTGTCTGTGAGATCGGCGCCTGGCGCACCACGCGGGTGGTGGTGTCGCCCGTGTCGATCACGTCCGTCTCGATCAGGATCGCGCCGACCACGAGGACGACCAGGCCGCCGAGCACGCCGGCGAGCAGGTTCGACAGGGCGGGGCGCTGTTTCGGCGGGGACGTCATCGCATTCATGAAGTCCTTTGTAGGCGCCGTACCTTAGAGCCGCATAAATACCGGCTCAGACCGGGCGCGGACCCCCCGGCGGGATGGCGATCAGCCCGAGCACCCGACCGCGCAGGCCGCCGCGGGCGGTCAGGTCGCGGCGCAGGGCCCGGCGCTCGCGCAGCGTCGGCGCGTCCGGCGAGCGCGGGTCGTAGCGGTGCGCGCGCAGCCCGGCCGCGTAGCGGGCGGCCGCCGGGCCGGCCACTCGCCCGAGCCGCCGCTCGAGTCCGAGCAGCGTGGTGCCCGCGGGCACCTCCCAGCTCAGCCGCCCCAGAGCGCGGCGCAGCTCTGCCAGCTGCGCCTCGGCCAGCTCCGCCGCTCCGAGCCGGCGCGTGCGACGGACCATCCGCCAGGCCATCACCCCGCCGGCGCACAGCAGAGCCAGCGGCAGCAGCAGCCAGGCCGACACGCGCCCGCCGGCTCCCTGCGCCGAGGAGCCGCCGGCGCCGCTCTTCGGGTCCGGCGCGGCGAGCCCCGCGCGCGAGCCGTTGATCGCCCCTCCGGTGGCGCTGGTCGGCGTCACGTCGGCCGACTGCGTCTCCGCCGGCGCCGCCGCGGGCGTCGGGTCGAACGTGACCCAGCCGATGCCGTTGAAGTACACCTCGACCCAGGAGTGGGCGTCGAGATCGCGCACGCGGTACTCGCCCGTGTCCCGGTTGAGCGATCCGGGCGCGAACCCGCCCGCCACGCGACTGGGGATCCCGGCCATGCGCAGCATCAGCGCCATCGCGCCCGAGAACTGCTGGCAGTACCCGAACTTGTCGCGGAACAGGAAGGCGTTGAGCGGGTAGCGCGCCGGGCGCGGCTTCTCGCTGTAGCTGAAGTTCCTGTTGAGGTAGCGCTGGACGCGCTCCACCGCGTCGTACATGGTCGGCGCGCCGGCGGTCACCTGCGACGCGATCCCGTACATGTCCCCGTAGACCGACGCGGCGAGCGCGCGCCGCGGTGCCTGCGGGTCGCCGTAGGACCTGTCTCCTCCCCAGAGCGGGACGAACACCTCCCCGGCCCCCGGCAGCGCGATCGTGGTGTAGTTGATCAGGGAGGTCGGCAGGTAGTCCGGCGCCCCGCGCATCTGGCCCGGCGACGGGTTGGGCGCGTACGTCTTGACCGTGTAGCTCTGGCCCTGCGTGAGCCGCCTGTCGGCCATCTGGGTGGTGCCGTCGCTCGAGGTCGAGACCAGCCCGGCGCCCTCGATCACGTACGGCGTGCCCGCCGACACGAGCAGGCTGGTCGACAGCGAGCGCACGGTGAAGCGGACGTCCTCGGCCCACTTCGGGTTCCACTCGAAGTAGTCCCAGTGGTTGTCCTGCGACTGGGGGTCGGGCACGCCCTGCAGCCGCTGCGTCGCGTCGCTGGAGCGCCCGCGCATCCAGCGCACGCCGTCGAAGGTGTCGAGCGTGTCCGCCTTCCAGTAGAGCGGGCGATCGGCCTTGACGTTCAGCAGGGTCGTGCCGTCGCGCGGCCAATCGAGCGGGCCGTAGCGGTGAGTCCAGTCGAAGGTGATCGCCTTGTCGTTCTCGAGGAAGGTCCACGCGCCGTAGTTCCACCAGGGCCGCCCGCTGTCGAGCGCCGCGGCCACCGGCAGCGACAGCGCGCCCAGGGAGAGCACCAGCGCGGCGCCCGCCAGCGCCTCGCGCGGACCCAGGCGGGGCAGCCACAGCCACGCGCCGACGAGCAGGAGCAGGGCCAGGCCGCGCAGCAGCGGCTGGCCCGGGTCGTGCTCGGTCACGGCGGAGCCGTAGAGGATCAGCAGCGCGACCAGCCCGAGGGCGCTCAGGATCGGCGTCGCCCGGCGGGCCGGGAAGAAGGTGAGCAGCGCGGACAGCCCGATCGCGAGCGGGGCGCCGAGGAGGGTCGTGAGTCGCACCCAGCTGTCGAGCCCGTTGTACGGCCACTCCACGGTCTGCACCCCGGCCAGCCCGCGGTCCAGCCCGTCGAAGAGGTCGCTCCAGTGCGCCGGGGCGAGCATGCGCGCGGGCAGGCCCATCGCGACAAGGCCGAGGGCGAAGCCGGCCAGACCCAAGAGCAGCGCGGCCGCGACGACCAGGCCCCCGGCGAGCCGCTCGCGGCCGCCCAGCGCCGTGGTCAGACTGGGGCGCGCGGCGGACACCCCCAGCATCAGCGCTCCGGTGCCGGTGCCCACCAGGACCACAAGCAGCGTCCGCCCCACCGGAGCGGACTCGACCAGCGTGACCCAGTGCGCAGCGGCGAACAGGGCCAGCGCGGCGAAGGTGGCGAGCCGCACCACCGCCACTCGCAGCCCGGCGGGGAGCGGCGCGGCGCGCACCCCGGCGGCAGCGGTAGCCGCGCTGGCGCTCATGCAGCCACCCCGCGCCGGGCGCGCTCGACCAGGCAGCCGGTGCAACCGGCGACCTCGAACAGCGCCCGCGCCCGCGGCAAGGGGCTCGGCGACACGACGATGCGCGCGCCGGCCGGCATGCGCTCCAGCGCGCGCGGTGCGCCGGCGCCGCCGGCGGCGGTGACCCAGATCACCGCGCCGCCGCGGGGACCCAGCGATGAGGCGGGCGGCGCAGGGCCGGCCTCCACGAGGGCGAGCCGCGCGTGGACGCTCGCCCACCCGGCCAGGTCGTGGCCGATCTCGACGGGCCGGCGCTCACGCGGCAGCAGGATCGCGCAGCCACCCTCCCGGCCGAGGTGCACGCACAGCGACGCCGCGGCGCGCACGGCCCGGTCGAGCGACTCCTCGTCATCGCCGCCGGAGGGGTCGAGCACGATCAGCGGCGCCGAGTCCAGCTCGGCGACCAGCCGCCGTTCCAGCATCTCGCCGCGCCGCGCCACCGACGCCCAGTGGATGCGCGACGCCGAGGTGCCCTCCCGGTAGGGACGTAGGCCGTCGATCTCCAGCTCGGCCATCGACGCGTCCAGCCGCCGGCCCATGACGCCCGGGTCGATGCCCATGCCGCCGTGCGAGCCGCCCGCGCCGCCGCCGCCGGGCGCCGTGACGGGCTCCACGCGGGGCAGCACCAGCACCTCGTCGCCGCCGGTGCCGAGCAGCTCGCGGCTGAACAGGCGCAGGGGGTCGCGGATCACCAGCCGACCCGGTTCCAGCACCCGGCGGCCGCGGCGCTGGAAGCGCACGTTGATCCGCACCCGACGCGACCAGCGCCCCGCGATCGGCACGGGCCAGCCGAGCAGTGGCTCGATCAGCTCGCCGCCGGGCGGGGGCAGCGCCCCGGCGCGCACCTCGATGCGCAGCGGGTAGGGCTCATCCTCGGTGACCGTATGGGGACCGGCGCGGCGCTCGATCGCCGCCCCGCTGGCGGCCAGCGTGACCCACGCGGTCGCCCCGGCGGCGATGGCGATCAGCGCCACCCCGGGCACGTACAGCGAGGCCGTGTCGAACGTCGCGGCGGCCAGGCAAAGGGCCAGGCCGAAGAGGGCGACGGCGAGCGGCCGCATCAGCTCAGAGCGCCGGGACCCGCTCCAGCGCGTCGCGCACCACGGCGGCCCGCTCGTCTCCGCCCGAGCCGGGCCCGAGCAGCAGCCGGTGGGCGAGCACCGAGTCGGCCAGCGCCTGCACGTCGTCGGGCAGGGCGTGGTCGCGGCCGTCGAGGGCCGCCATCGCCTTGGCGGCGCGGAACAGCATCAGGCCGGCGCGCGGCGACGCCCCGAGGTCCACGCGCGGGTCGGCGCGGGTGGCGTCCAGGATCGCGACCACGTAGCGGCGCAGTGCCTCGCTCCCGTGCACGGCCGCGGCCGCGCCCTGGGCGGCGAGCACCTCCGCCACGTCGGTCACGGGCTCCAGGTCGAGCACGCGGTCGCGCTCGGCGTGGTCGAGCAGCATGTCGCTCTCCTGCGCGGCGCTCGGGTAGCCGAGCGACACGCGCACCATGAAGCGGTCGAGCTGCGCCTCCGGCAGCGGGTAGGTGCCCTCGTACTCGACCGGGTTCTGGGTGGCCACGACGATGAACGGGCGAGCGAGCTCGTGCGTGTGCTTGTCCACGGTCACGTGGCCCTCCTGCATGCACTCGAGCAGGCCCGACTGGGTCTTCGGCGAGGCGCGGTTGACCTCGTCGACCAGCACCACGTTCGCGAACACCGGTCCCGGCCTGAACTCGAAGCGGTTCTCGCGCTGGTTGTAGACGTTGGTGCCGACCACATCGGCCGGCAGCAGGTCGGCGGTGCACTGCACGCGCGCGTACTCGGCCTCGATCGAGCGCGCCAGCGCGCGGGCGAGCGCCGTCTTGCCGACGCCCGGGTAGTCCTCGATCAGCACGTGCCCCTCGGCCATCAACGCGACGAGCACGTCGCGCAGCACCCGCTCCGGAGCCTTGACGGCGCGCGCGATGTTCTCGCGCAGCCGCACGCCAAGCTCGGCCACCTTCGCCGGGTCGAGCTCAGGGACAGTCGACATTCCGCACCATGCTAGAGGTACGCCGTAACCTGCCCCGACG
Source organism: uncultured Thermoleophilaceae bacterium (assembly GCA_963722245.1). Lineage (GTDB taxonomy): Bacteria > Actinomycetota > Thermoleophilia > Solirubrobacterales > Thermoleophilaceae > JACVRW01. The sequence continues at coordinate 62,475 of CAVRKM010000008.1, read as the reverse complement.
GTTCGATCAGGCTTGCGTGGACTCCTCGGGGTGGGTCAGGCCGCGCACGGCGGCCTCGGGGTCGGGCGCCCGCATCAGGGCCTCGCCGATCAGCACCGCGTCCACGCCGACCTGCTCGAGCTCGTCGATCTGCTCGCGGCTCTGGATGCCGGACTCCGACACGACCACCTTGCCGGCCGGCACGTCGGCGAGCAGGTCGAAGGTGCGCTGGATGTCGACGCTGAAGTCCTCCAGGTCGCGGTTGTTGATGCCGAGCACGTCGGCGTCCACCTCCAGCGCCCGGTCCAGCTCCTCCTCGTCGTGGATCTCGACGATCGCGTCGAGGTCGAGCGCGTGCGCCTCGTGATAGAGCGCCGCCAGCTCGCGCGGCGTCATCGCGCCCACCACCAGCAGCACGGCGTCCGCCCCGGCCGCCTTGGCCTCGTAGAGCTGGTAGGTGTCGATCGTGAAGTCCTTGCGCAGCAGCGGCAGCTCGGTCGCGGCGCGCGCCTCGCGCAGGTCGGCCAGCGAGCCGCCGAAGTGCGCCTCCTCGGTCAGCACCGAGAGCGCGGCCGCGCCGCCGCGCTCGTAGGCGCTCACCACGTCGGCGCAGCTGGCCCCCTCGCGGATCGTGCCGGCCGACGGCGAGCGCCGCTTGTGCTCGGCGATCAGCGACGTGCCGGGGCGCGAGAGGGCCTCGGCGAAGGGCCGTCCCTCGGGCTGTGAGCCGGCCTCGCGCTCGAGCTCGGACTGCGGGCGCTCGCGCTTGCGCCGGTGGACCGCCTCGCGCGTGGCGCCGACCAGCTCGTCGAGCCTGACGCTCACGAGGCCCGCTCCACGTAGGCGTCGAGCACGCCGGCGGCGGCACCCGAGTCGATCGACTGCTTGGCCCGCTCCACCCCGGCGGCGATCGACTCCGCCTGGCCGCCGACGTAGATCGCGGCGCCCGCGTTGAGCAGCGCCAGCGAGCGCTCGGTGCCGGGCTGGCCTCCGAGCACGTCGCGCAGCACGCGCGCGTTCTGATCCGGCGTGCCCGCAGCGACGGCGCCGTCGCCGGCCGGCTCAAGGCCAACCTGCTTCGGGAGAGACGTCGTAGATCGTCAGCTCGCCGTTCCCCAGCTCAACCACTCGGGTGGTCCCGGAGACCGAGAACTCGTCGAGGCCATCCGCGCTCGACACTACCAGGGCGGATTCCGTGCCGAGCTCCGCGAGCGCGGAGGCGAGCGTCTCGAGCTTCGTGGGGTCGGACACGCCGATCACCTGCCGCTTGGCCCCGGCCGGATTGGTCAGCGGACCGAGGAAGTTGAAGATCGTGCGCACGCCGAGCGCCTTGCGCACCGGCACCACGTGCTTCATCGCCGAGTGGTGCTTGGGGGCGAACATGAAGCCGAACCCGACCTCCTCGATGCAGGCGGCCACGTCGTCGGGCTCCAGGTCGATGCGCGCCCCGAGCGCCTCGAGCACGTCGGCGGAGCCGCATTGGCTTGTGGCCGAGCGATTGCCGTGCTTGGCGACCCGGCAGCCCGCTCCGGCCGCGATGAACGCCGCGGTGGTCGAGACGTTGAAGGTCGGCCGTCCGCCGCCCGTGCCGGCCGTGTCGACCAGGTCGCCGCGCACCTTCACCGGCAGGGCCAGCTCGCGCATGGTCGCGGCCAGGCCGGCGATCTCCTGGACCGTCTCGCCCTTCGTGCGCAGCGCCACCAGGAAGGCGGCCGTCTCCGCCTCCGAGGAGTTGCCCTCCATCACCTCGCGCAGCACCTTCGCGGCCTCGTCGGCGGCGAGGTCCTGGCCGCCGGCGAGCCGGTCGATCGCCTCTGTGAGAACGGGATTGCTCACGAGTCGGCTCGGCTGAGAAAGTTCCGCAGAATCTGCTTGCCGTCCGGCGTGAGCACGGACTCGGGGTGGAACTGGACGCCCTCGATCGGCAGCTCGGAGTGGCGCAGCCCCATGATCACGTCGCCGGCGCGCGCGGACACCTCCAGCGAGTCGGGCAGCCCGGCGGGGTCCACGATCAGGGAGTGGTACCGACCGACCACGAGCGGGGATTCGAGTCCCGCGTAGATCGTCCTGCCGTCGTGCTCCATCTCGGCCGTCTTGCCGTGCACCGGCGCGCCGCGCACGACACTCCCCCCGTACTCCTGGGCGAGCGACTGGTGGCCGAGGCAGACGCCAAGCACCGGGGTCCCGCCTTCGCCGAACTGGCGCACCGCGCGCATCGACAGGCCGGCGTCGTCGGGCGTGCAGGGGCCCGGGGACACGACCACCCGGTCCGGCTCGCGCTCCAGCAGCGCGTCGACGTCGTTGCGCAGCACCTCGACGTCGGCGCCAAGCTCGCCCAGGTACTGGACGAGGTTGTACGTGAACGAGTCGTAGTTGTCGATAACGAGGACGTTCATGCCCAGTCAGCCTGGGCGCAGGCCAGCCGGATCGCCTCCATCACCGCCCCCGCCTTGGCCTCGGACTCGCGCGTCTCGTCGCCGGCATCCGAGTCGGCCACGATGCCGCAGCCGGCCTGGAGGTAGGCCACGCCGTCGCGCACGAAGGTGGAGCGGATGTTGATGCAGGTGTCCAGGTCGCCCGTGTAGGAGAGGTAGCCGACCGCCCCGCCGTACGGCCCGCGCTTGACCGGCTCCAGCTCGTCGATGATCTGCATCGCGCGGATCTTGGGCGCCCCCGAGAGCGTGCCCGCGGGCAGCGCCGCGCGCATCGCGTCCATCGGCGTCACGCCTTCGCGCATCGTGCCCGACACCGACGAGACGATGTGGATCACGTGCGAGTACAGCTCGACGGCCATCAGCTCGTCGACCTGCACGCTGCCGTACTCGCACACGCGGCCGAGGTCGTTGCGGCCGAGGTCGACCAGCATCACGTGCTCCGCGCGCTCCTTCTCGTCGGCCAGCAGCTCGTCGGACAGCTCGCGGTCGGAGCCGGTGCGCGGGCGCGTGCCGGCGATCGGCTTGAGCTCCACGCGCCTGCCGTTGACCGTCACGAGCGCCTCCGGCGACGCCCCGGCCACCTCGAAGTCCTCGAAGTCGAGGAAGTACATGTACGGGCTCGGGTTGATCGCGCGCAGGCCGCGGTAGATCGAGAAGGCGTCGACCGGGCACTCGGCCGTCCAGCGCTGGCTCGGCACGACCTGGTAGGCGTCGCCCGCGCGGATGTACTCCTTGGCCCGCTCGACCGCCTCGGCGAACCCGTCCGAGCCGATGTTGGAGACGAACTCGGGCGGCTCCACGCGGCCGCGCCCGATCTGCGGGACGGGGCCGTTCAGCCGCTCCTTGACGTCCGCGATGGCCGTCGCGGCCTGCCCGTAGGCACGTTCGAGGTCGTCGTGCGCGAGGGGGCGGGCTTGGCCCGCACCGGAGCGATCCTCTTCGCCGGCCAGCACGTTCGCCAGCACCGTCACCTCGTGGCGCAGGTGGTCGAACGCCACCAGCACGTCGGTGATCATCAGGGCGAGGTCCGGTATGCCGGTCTCGTCGGGGTTGGGCTCGCCCACGCTCGGCTCGGCGCTGCGCACGAGGTCGTAGCCGAACATGCCGACCGCGCCACCCGCGAACGGAGGCAGCCCCTCGAGCGGCGCGATCCGGTACCGCCCGAGCTCCTCGGCGACCGCCCCGTAGGGGTCGGGGTGGTCGGCGAACGACATGCGGATCGTCGTGCGCGGCCGGAAGCCGAGGAACGACCAGCGACCCACGCGCTGGCCCTGCTCGGCCGACTCGAGCAGGAACGACGGCCCCCCGCCGCGCAGCTTGAGGTAGGCGGACACCGGGGTCTCGCAGTCGGCGATGAAGGTGTGCCGCAGCGGCACGAGGTTGTGCGTGCGGGCCAGCTCGCGGACCTCGTCGAGCCCCGGCGTCAGCTCGAGGTCAACGACGACGTTCATTGAGCACCCCGAAGGCGTCGGCGAGGGACAGGCCGCGCGCCGCGAGCAGCACGGTGAGGTGGTAGAGCACGTCCGCCGCTTCCTCGGCCAGGCGCTCGTCCGATTCGCCGGTGGCCGCCCGGGCTACCTCCTCGGCCTCCTCCTCGACCTTCGCGCCGATGCGCGCGGGCTCCGCCAGCAGGGCGGCGGTGTAGCTGCCGCCGGGGTCGGCCGAGCGCCGTGCGTCGACCGTGCGCTCGAGCGTCGGCCAGCGCCTCGGCCGGCTCGAGCTCCATGTCGCCGCGGTAGAAGCAGGTGCGCTCACCGGTGTGGCAGGCCGGGCCGGCCGGCTCCACCAGCGCGAGCAGGGCGTCCTCGTCGCAGTCGTAGCGCAGCGCCCGCAGCCGCATCGTGTTGCCGGAGGTCTCCCCCTTGTGCCACAGCTCCTGGCGCGAGCGCGACCAGAACCAGAGCTCGCCGGTCTCGCGCGTGCGCCGCTGCGCCTCGTCGTTCATGTACGCGAGCGTGAGCACCTCGCCGGTGCGGGCGTCCTGGACTATGCAGGGGGTCAATTCAACACTCATCGGCTTCCGATTATGGACGGCTGATGCCGAGTGGCAGCTTGAGGAACTCGTAGAGCTGCCCGATCGGGCTGAAGCCGAGCCGCTCGTAGAGGTGCTGGGGCCAGTCCGCCGCGTCGGTGAGCAGGAAGATCGGGTCGCATCGCTCCGCCCTCGCGGTGTCCACTGCCGCGAGCACCGCGGCGCTGGCGTGACCCTGGCCGCGGCGGCGCTCGACGGTGCCGACCTCGTCCACCTGGGCGAGGCCGTCCGCGGTGTACAGCCGGCAGGACGCGGCGGGATCCTGCGGAGGAGAGGCGAAGTCGCGCGCCCGGAGGGCGCGCCCGTAGCGCTCGTCCATCGCCGTCAGCTGCTGCACCGCCTCCTCCTGCCAGCCGAACGGCTGCTCGCGCCGGAAGGCGGCCAGCGCCCGGGCCCCGCTGGCGCGGTCGACCTCCGCCCCCGCCCCGGGCGGAGCGGTGCGCTCGGGCGAGTGGTCGCGCACCATCACGAGCAGCCGGTAGACGTTCCAGCCCTCGCGGGACAGCGCCGGCGCGAGACGCATCCCCAGCTCCTGGTCGTGCACCACCAGCTTGCGATGCGACGAGTCCCGGAGCGCCTCGTCGGCGGCGGCGATCAGCTGCGGGGTCCCCGCGCCACCGTCCTCCACGCGCACCGCGTTGAGCTGCCAGACCAGCGGCAGGGTGGGCGTGAGCAGGGCGGTGGCATGACGCATCGGACGCACCTCGTCGACGATCGCCTCCTCGGTCTGACGCAGGTAGCCGACGATCCGCTCGAGCGTCATTCGATGCCGAGCCGGTCGAGCAGCGCCTCGTCGCGGCGCCAGCCCTTGCGCACGCGCACGCGCAGGTCGAGGTGAACGCGGCGGCCGAGCAGCTGCTCGATCTCCTTGCGCGCGGCGGTACCGACCGCCTTGACCATGCGCCCGCCCGAGCCGACCAGGATCGCCTTCTGCGACTCCGTCTCCGCCCACACGCGGGCGCGCACGACGAGCAGGCCGTCCTCGCGCTCCTCCAGCTCGTCGAGCTCGACCTCCACCGCGTGCGGCAGCTCCTCGCGGGTGCGCAGCAGCACCTGCTCGCGCACCAGCTCGGTGATGCGGATCTGCTCGGACTGGTCGCTCTGCTCATCGCGCGGGTAGTGGAACGGTCCCTCCGGCAGCAGCGACACGAGCTGGTCCACGAGCGGGTCCAGGCCCGCTCCGCTGCGCGCGCTGATCGGGAAGATCTCGCCGTTCACGCCGAGCCCGGCGGCGGTGTTCAGAGCGGTGACCGTGCGCCCCTTGTCGAGCCGGTCGACCTTGTTGAGCGCCGTCACCGCCGGCACGCCCACGTTCTCGATCGCCGCGGCGATGAAGCGGTCTCCGGCGCCGATCTGCTGCTCGCCGTTCAGCACGAACAGCACGGCGTCGGAGTCGGCCAGCACGCTCTCCACGCGACGCTGCATGCGCTCGGTGAGCGTGTCGCGCGGCCGCTGGACGCCGGGCAGGTCGACCAGCACCAGCTGCCAGTCGGGTCCGGTCGCGATGCCGCGGATCTCGCGCCGGGTCGTCTGCGGCTTGTCGGAGACGATCGCCACCTTGCCGCCGACGATGCGGTTGACGAGCGTCGACTTGCCGGCGTTGGGGCGGCCGGCCAGCGCCACGAAGCCGGAGCGGGTCACAGGCCCTCCAGCACGCGTGCCTGAAGCGTCAGCATCTCGCCGTCGTCGGTCTCGTGGTCGTAGCCGCACAGATGGAGCACGCCGTGCACCACCGCCTCGGTCAGATCCTGGGTGTGCTCGGGGCAGATGACGACGTCTCCCAGCTCGCGTGGCTCGACGACGGGGCCTGACTCATCGACAGGGAAGGACAGCACGTCCGTGGCGCTGTCGCGCGCCCGGTGCTCGCGGTTGAGCGCGCGGATGCGCTCGGCGTCCACCAGCTGGACGGCCAGATGCCCGTCCTCCACACCGGCCGCCGAGAGCGTCGCGAGGGCCGGCGCGCGCAGCTCCTCGGGCGCGTCGATGAGCTCCAGGTCGATCAGGCTAAGCCTGCTGGCGTCGAGGGGAGCGCAGGGCGGGCGCCTGCTGCTCGGCGTACTCGTTGTACGCCGCCACGATCCGTTGCACGAGCTTGTGACGCACCACGTCCTCGCCGCCGAAGCGCACGAACTCGATCCCCTCCACGTCCTTCAGGATGTCGCCGATCACGAGCAGCCCCGACTGCTGCTCGCGCGGCAGGTCGATCTGGGTCACGTCCCCGGTCACGACCATCTTCGAGTTGAAGCCCAGGCGCGTCAGGAACATCTTGATCTGCTCTGGGCTCGTGTTCTGGGCCTCGTCGAGGATGATGAAGCTGTCGTTCAGGGTGCGGCCGCGCATGAACGCCAGCGGAGCGACCTCGATCACCCCGCGCTCCAGGTGCTGGTTCACGCGCTCGGGCTCGAGCATGTCGTAGAGCGCGTCGAACAACGGGCGCAGGTACGGGTCGACCTTGGCCGCGATGTCGCCGGGCAGGAAGCCGAGCCGCTCGCCGGCCTCGACCGCCGGGCGCGTGAGCACGATCCGGTTGACCTCGCGCCGCGCCAGGGCGGCCACGGCCATCGCCACCGCCAGGAACGACTTGCCGGTGCCGGCCGGCCCGATGCCGACGGTGATCGTCTGGCCGCGGATCGCGTCTACGTACCGCTTCTGGTTGACGGTCTTGGGCGCGACCTTGAGGCCGCGGTGTCGCCACACCACGTCCTCGAGGATGCGGCTGGGGCTCTCGTGGCGGTCGAGCGCCCCCGCGATCGCCTCGATCGTGCCGGGCGCGATCTCGTGTCCGGCGCGGACCAGGTCGGTCAGCTCGCGGATCACCGTCCGGCCCATGCCGACGGCGTTCTCGGAGCCGTCCAGCGTGAGCACGTTGCCGCGCAGGTAGACCTCGCAGTCGAGGTGGTCCTCGAGCGTCTTCATGACCAGGTCCCCGGGCCCGGCCAGCTCGGCGGCGACCTCGTTGGGAAGCTCCAGCTGCGTGCGCACTAGTGAGCCGCCACTAGGGGACCAAAAGCTCCTTGACGGCGTTGCTCACCCGCTTGCCGTCCGCGCGGCCCTTGACCTGCGGCATGACCAGCGCCATCACCTTGCCCATCTCCTTGGGCGAGCTGGCGCCTGATTCGGCCACGGCGTCGCCCACGATCGCGCCCAGCTGCTCGTCGGACAGCTGCTCGGGCATGTAGCGAGGCGATCAGCTCGGCCTCGCGCTCCTCGGCCTCGGCCAGGTCGGTGCGACCGCCGTCGCGGTAGGCCTCGGCCGCCTCGAAGCGGCGCTTGCGCTCGCGCTGGAGCACGTCGAGCTCCTCGCCGCCGTTCTCCTTGACTGCCTTCTGCAGCTCGTTCACGATCAGGCGCAGGGCGTGAACGCGCTCCTTCTCGCCGGCCTTCATCGCGTCCTTCACGTCATCCTGGATCTGGTTCAGCAACGTCACTGGTTCAAGTGTAGGAGGGCAGAGGGATCGCAATCGATGTGGCTACGTTCGACTGCTACGGCACCCTGATCGACTGGGAGGGCGGCGTGGGCTCGTTCCTGTACGAGCTCGCCCGGCGCCACGAGCACGATCCACCGCCGGCGCGCGAGCTGCGCGAGCGCTGGGAGGCGCTCCAGTTCGACCGCATCCAGCGCGACTGGCAGGGCTACCGCGACGTGCTGGCCGCGAGCCTCGCGGACTGGGCGGGCGAGCGCGGCTACCGCTTCAACGAGCACGACGGCGAGCAGCTGGCCCGCTCGATGGAGAGCTGGCAGCCGTTCCCGGACACCGTGCCTGCCCTGCGCGCTGCCCGGGACGCGGGTCTGAGGCTGTGGATCATCTCCAACACCGACCGCGCGATCATCGAGCACTCGCTGCGCCACCTCGAGGTCGACTTCGACGGGGTGACCGTTGCCGAGGACTGCCGCACCTACAAGCCCTCGACCGCCCCCTTCAAGCAGGCGTTGAAGGAGATCGACGCGGCGCCCGACGAGATCCTGCACGTGGCCTTCGGGTTCAAGTACGACATCGGGCCGGCGCAGCAGATGGGCCTGCAGACCGCGTGGGTGAACCGCAAGCAGGAGACGGCACCCGGCGCCGAGCGGCCCGACCACGAGTGGAAGGACCTGTGGCCGCTCGCGGGAGTCGCCGGCGGCCCTTAGTCCTCGAGGATCGCCACGACGCGCGCCGGTGCGGCGCTGCCGTCCACGATGCGCAGCGGGAAGCACGCCACCTTGAACCCCGTGGCGGGCAGCTGGTCGAGGCCGACCAGGCGCTCGATCTGCGAGTAGGGCAGGTCGGCCTGGTGCGACGCCCAGAACACGCCGGGCTCGTCGCGCTCGGTCGCCTCCGCCGCCTGCATGTGAAGCGGCGCGTCCCAGCCCCAGGCGTCGATCCCCATCACGCGCACGCCCCGCTCCCACAGCCAGCGGGTGGCCGCCACCGTCACGCCGGGCCCGAGCGCCATGTAGCCCGGCTCGCCGTAGTGGGCGTCGCGCCCGGTGCGCACCAGCACGATGTCGAGCGGCGCCAGCTCGTGCCCGATCCGCTCCAGCTCCGCCTCCACGTCCGGCACGTCGACGCCCTCGCCGTCGCCCTTCGCGGTCATGTCGAGGACCACGCCGTCGGAGAAGAACCACTCGAGCGGGAGCCGGTCGATCGTCTCGGCCGGCTCGCCCTCGATCTTCGAGTTGTAGTGCCAGGGCGCGTCGACGTGCGTGGAGCTGTGCGTGCCGAAGTGGGTGAACGTCTCGGTCGCCCAGCCCTCGCCGTCGCGCAGGAGCCGCGCCGGCACACCCAGCAGCGCCTCGATCTGAGCGGCGCCCTCGGCGTGGTCGTGGAAGACGATGTCGGTGCGGAGCACTTCCGGCGTCTCGGGTGGGCTCGAGGTGATCGGCGCGGTGAGATCGACGAACCGCATGCGGCGACACTACAAGAGCAACACCGCGCTCCAGCCGCGCTCGGAGAGGCGGCGCCGCTCGCGCAGCGGCGCGAACGCCTCGACCACCTCGTCGGCCTCCTCGTCGAGCAGGCCCGACAGGATCAGGGCCTCCGGCGCCTCGTCGATGCGGCGCGCGAGCTCGAGCAGCAGCGGGCGCATCAGGTTCGCGGCCACGGTTCGGGCCGTGGGCGGCGGCTGCTCGCGCAGGTTGAGCCGCTCGACCCGATCCAGGGTCACGGTGTTCGCCGCCGCGTTCGCCCGCGTGGCGTCGAGCGCGGCCGGCTCGTTGTCCACGGCGCTGACCGGCCCGAATCCGAGCAGCGCGGCGGCGATGGCCAGCACGCCCGAGCCGCAGCCGAGGTCGGCGAACGAGCCCGCCGGCTGTAGGTCCAGCATCAGCTCCAGCGCGAGCTTGGTGGTCGGGTGGGCGCCGGTGCCGAACGCCTGGCCGGGGTCGATGACCAGGTCGACCGCGCCCGCGCGGGCCGGGGCCCACGGCGGGCGCACCCAGATCCGATCGCCCACCAGCACCGGCTCGTGGAACTGGCGCCAGCGCTCGGCCCAGTCGTCGGCGACCGGCTCCCCGCGCACGCTCACGACCACGCCGCCCACCTCTGCCTCGCCCTCGGGAAACGCCGGCAGCTCCCCGGGCGCGCCGTAGAGCGCGTACTCGACGAAGTCCTCGCCGTCGACCTGCTCGACCCCGGTCGGCGCCAGCTCGAGCAGCGCCGCGAGCACCTGCTCGGCCGCCTCGGGCGGCGCGCGGAAGGCGAGCCGGATCAGCGGAACGCGCGGCGCAGCTTGCCGACGAGCGACTCGTCGGCGGGCTCGCGCAGGTTGTCCTCGCCGAGCGAATCGCGCAGCTCCGTCAGCAGCTCGCTCTGGCGCGCGTTGAGATTGCGCGGAATGACCACGTTCAGCACCACCTGCTGGTCGCCGCGGCCGCGGCGGCCGACGGCCGGCATCCCCTTCCCGCGCAGCGTGACCACCGTGCCGGGCTGGGTTCCGGCCGGCACGTCGACCTGCTCGTCGCCGTCGAGCGTCGGCACGCTCACGGTGCTGCCGAGCGCCGCGGCGGGCGCGGGCACGTCGACCACGCTGACCAGGTCGTTGCCGTCGCGCACGAACCGCTCGTCGTCGGCGACGCTCACGAGCACGTACAGGTCGCCCGGCGGCCCGCCGCGCTCGCCGGCGTGCCCGCGTCCGGTCAGCCTGATGCGCTGTTCGTCGGCGATGCCGGCCGGGACGTCCACGTCGAGTGTCTTGCGAACCGCCTTGCGGCCCCGTCCCGAGCACGCCGTGCAGGGCTTCGTGGGCACGCGCCCCTCGCCCCCGCAGACCTCGCAGACCTGCTCGCGCACCAGCTGGCCGAACGCGGTGCGGCTGACCGCGCGCACCCGGCCGGCGCCCTGGCAGGTCGTGCAGGTGTGCACGTCCGAGCCCGGCTCCGCGCGGCTGCCGCCGCAGCGCTCGCAGGCGTCGACCAGGTCGTAGGCGACCTGGACCGTCGCGCCGCGCGCCGCCTGCTCCAGCGTGATCTGCACCTCCACGCCCACGTCGCCGCCCTGCACGCGGCCGGTGCCGGCCCGGCCGCCGAACGCGCCGAACGGGTCGCCGCCGAAGAACGCGTCGAAGATGTCCGCGAACGATCCGAAGCCGTGCGCCGCGGAGGCGAAGCCGCGCGACTCGAGGCCGTCGAAGCCGTAGCGGTCGTAGGTGGCGCGCCGCTCGGCGTCGGCGAGGATCTCGTAGGCCTCGGCGGCCTCCTTGAACTTCTCCTCGGCCTGCGGGTCGTGGCGTGTTGACGTCAGGGTGCAGCTCGCGCGCGAGCCGGCGGAAGGCCTTCTTCACGTCGCCCTCGCCGGCGTCTCGCGAAACGCCGAGCACCTCGTACGGATCGCGCCTCACTCGTCGTACACCTCGGCGACGAAGCGCGAGAGCTCGCGCGCCGCCTCACGCACCGCGCCGATCGCCCGCGGATAGTCCATCCGCACAGGGCCGATCACGGACACCGAGCCGAGGTTGCGGCGCGCCAACCCGTAGTTCGCCGCGACGATCGAGACCGACTGGAGCGCCGGCGTGGGGTTCTCCTCGCCGATGCGCAGGTACACGCTCGGCTCGGTCAGCGAGGCACGCAGCACGCCCAGCAGGGCGCGCCGGTGCTCCAGCACCTCCATCAGCCCGGCGATCTGCGACAGCTCCTGGAAGCGGTGCTCGGAGAGCAGCCGCGCGGCGCCCTCCATGAAGAGGTTGTTCTCGGCCGTCCGCTCCAGGTCGGTGAACGCGGGCGCCAGCGTCCCGAGGAAGTCATGCTCGAGCGCGGACAGGCCGGGGTCGTTGAGCCGCGCGAGCAGCATGCGGGAGCCCACGTCCATGTCCCCGAGCGCCTCGTTGAGGTAGCTGCTCGCCCAGGCGACCAGGCCGCTGTCGACCGGCTCCTCGTAGGAGATCACCCGCTTGGTCACCCCGCCGGTCGAGGTGATCACGACGACCATGGCGACCTGCGGCTGGAGCAGCAGCACCTCGACCCGGTGAATCGTGGCCGTCTCGATCGGCGGCGCCGTGACCAGCGCGAGCAGGTTGGTCACCTGCGAGAGCTGCTCGGTGGTGGCCTGCATCGCCTCGTCGACCTCGCGGCGCATCGCGGACAGCTCGACCTTGCGCCTCGGCACCGGCAGATGGCCCTCGGCGAGCAGGTCGTCGACGTAGATGCGGTAGCCGCGATCTGTCGGCACCCGACCCGCGGAGGTATGCGGGTGCTCGAGCAGCCCGGCCTCCTCGAGGTGCGCCAGCTCGGCGCGGACGGTCGAGGGGCCCCAGGGCACGTCGCCCTGGTCGGCGATCCACTTGGAGCCGACGGGCTGGCCCAGCTCGACGTGAGCCTGAACCAGTGTGCGCAGGATGAAACGCTGGCGGGAGCTGATCTCCACGCCGTCTAATTTAGGCGGTGACGAGCTCGGCTTCCGCGTTCTTGATGATCTTGTTGTCGCCCTGAACCGCCTCGAGCGCCACCACGCCCTGCTCCGTCTCCGCCCCGGTGACGACGATTTCCTGCTCCGGAAGGCCCATTCCGCGGAACTGGACCGACAGCCGGCGCAGCGACCGGGGGTCGCCGCCGGCCGCCTGGGTGCAGGCGCGCGCCACCTGCGCCATCGAGTAGAGCCCGTGCAGGATGTTCGACGGCAGGCCGACCTGCTGCGCGAACTCCCGGTCGATGTGGATCGGGTTGAAGTCGCCCGACGCCCCGGCGTAGCGGTGCGGCAGGTACTTGTCCGGCGTCACCCTCAGCTCGATCTCCACCTCAGACCCCCCTCACGATGTTGGTCCAGGTGCCGCGCACGACCTCCTGGCCGTCCTGGTTGCGCGAGACCGACTCGAAGACGTAGAAGCCCATGCCGCCGCGCTCGTAGATGTCCTTGACGCTGGTCTCGGTGGTGATCGTGTCGCCGGCGCAGACGGGCTCGCCCCACACGAACTCCTGGCCGCCGTGGACCATCATCGCGAAGTTGATGCCGACCTCCGGGTCGAGCACGGCGGGCCCGACGGCGCCGCCCGAGTAGACCACCGCGAACATCGGCGGCGCGGCCACGTCGCGGAAGCCGGCCGCCTTGGCCTGCTCGCGATCGAAGTGGACGGGATTGTCCTCGCCCACGGCCCAGGCGTACTCCTTGATCTTCTCCTTGCCCACCTCGTACTCGAAGGGCGGGTAGGTCTTCCCCTTGGCTGCTTCGTTGACTGGCATCGGCGCGGCAGATTACGCCGCCTGTCTGACTCCTACGACACAGCGGTCAGGCGCGGGCGCGGTACGGCGACCTGGGTGGGCTCGTCGCGGCCGCGCAGGACGATCGAGTCGCGCACCTCCCAGAGCGCTGCCTCCTCGGCGGCGGCCCGGCGCAGCACCGAGTGGGACGCCAGCAGGCGCTCCGGGCGCTGCTTGGCGAGCTCGCACAGCCGCGCGGCCTCGTTCACGGGATCGCCGATGACCGTGTACTCGAAGCGCTCCCGCGCGCCGACGTTGCCCGCCACGGCCGGGCCGGCGGAGACGCCGATGCCCGCCGTGGCCCCGTCGAGGTCGCCCAACAGGCGCTCGCTCAGCAGGCGAGCGGCGCGCAGCGCGTCGCCGGCGGCGTCCGGGCTGTTGTTCGGCGCTCCGAACACGCACAGGGCGGCGTCGCCCTCGAACTTGTTGACCCAGCCGCACTGCTGCTCGACGACCTCGACCACGAGCGCGAAGAAGCGGTTGAGCAGCACCACCACCTCATGCGGCCGGCGGCGCAGCGTCAGGCGGGTCGAGCCGATCACGTCCACGAAGACGATCGCCACCTCGCGCAGCTCGCCGCCCAGCTCGACCTCCCCCTCGCGCTCGAGCGCCGCCTCGGCCACCTCGCGGCCCACGTGGCGGCCGAACAGATCGCGCAGGCGCTCGCGCTCGCGCAGGCCCGCTGCCATCGAGTTGAAGCCGGCCTCGAGCAGGCCGACCTCGCTGCCGTCGTCGACGGGCACCTCGGCGTCGAAGTCACCCTCCTCCACGCGGGCGATCGCTCTCCGCACGGCGGCGATCGGCTCGGAGACCGAGCGCGAGGCGATCGAGATCGCGAACGAGCCGACAGCCAGGCCGATCCCGGCGAGGAAGGCAACCGCCGCGGCGAGCAGCGCCGGGTCCTCGTTCGGATCGAAGATCCCCGCCGTGGCGATCGTGAGGATGCCGAGCAGCGGGATGCCGGTGCCGAGCGACCATGCCATCGCCAGCCGGCCGGCAACGCCGGGGCCGACGCGCTTCGGAGGCGCCGAGCCCGCCAGGGCGAGTGCCGTGATCGGCCGGATGATCCGCTCGACGAGCAGGTAGCCGACCGCGCAGGTGGTCTCGCCGCCGAGCAGCATCACGCCGCCGACCACGAGTGCCGACCAGCCCACGGTCGGCATGTTCAGCGCCGTGAACAGCACGGCGCCGATCACCCAGAAGACCCCCGAGATGAAGACGAAGTCGAACGGCTCGCCGAGCACCATTCGGCGCTCCGCCTCGGTCGGCGGCCGGTTCGCCTCCAGCCATCGCTGGATCGGCGCGCGCGCGCCTACGCGCCCACACCGTGCCGAGTGCGAGCGCCAGCGGGAGGTAGATCGCCGCGACGATCCCGTTCAGCGCCAGGTGGCGATCCGCGCCGGCGGGTGCGAAGGGCACCAGGAAGCCGAGCAGCAGGAACATCACGATCCCGCCCAGGCCGTTGGCCGCCACGGCGGCCCACGTCAGCCTGCGGAGGGTCCGCCGCCACAACTCGGCGCCGTCAGCCCCGCCCAGCTCGGCTCGCTCGACCACGATCGATCACGAGCAGTGTCCCCTGACAGGGCGGGTTAGGGAACTGTGAGATGCGTCACAGAAGCCGGCTTTGCGGCTTAGGCAGCGTCCCGCAGGCCCTGCGCCTCGGCGAGCGTCGCGAGCTTGCGCAGCGCGGCGTCCTCGATCTGGCGGGTGCGCTCGCGCGTGAGCCCGAACAGCTTGGCCACCTGGTCGAGCGTCTGCGGCTGCTCGCCGCCGACGCCGTAGCGCAGCTCCACGATGCGGCGATCGCGGTACGAGAGGTGCTCCAGCACCTCGGTCAGCCGCTGGCGCATCAGCGACTCCGCCGCGGCCTCGTACGGGCTGGGCGTCGACTCGTCCGGGATCAGGTCGCCGAACTGGGCGGCGTCGCCGTCGTCGCCGACGGGCTTGTCGAGCGACACCAGCTGCTGGGCCGCGCGCATGATCACGTCGGCCTCGACCGGGTCGACCCCGGCCAGCTCGGCGATCTCCTCGACCGTCGGGTCGCGGTCGCCCTGCGCCTCCAGCTTGCGCTGGGCGCCGTCAAGCTTCTTCAGCACGTTGTCGATGTGGATCGGGATCCGGATCGTCCGGCCCTTGTCCGCGATCGCTCGCGAGATCGCCTGGCGGATCCACCAGGTCGCGTACGTGGAGAACTTCCACCCCTTGCGCCAGTCGAACTTCTCGACGGCGCGGACCAGACCGATCGTCCCCTCCTGGATCAGGTCGAGGAACGGCAGCCCCTGGTTGCGGTAGCGCTTGGCGATCGACACCACGAGGCGCAGGTTCGCGCGCATCATGTGGTCCTTGGCGGCGAGGTCGCCGCGCTCGATGCGCTTGGACAGCTCGACCTCCTCCTCGCGGGTCAGCAGCGGGGTCGCGGCGATGCCGTCGAGGAACTGCTGCAGCGAGTCGAGCGTCGGGTCCGGCGCGGGTTGCGGGGTCAAGGTTTCCGTTGTCACGGCCGCCAAGCTACGACCGAGTCCTAAAACCGACCTAAATCCTGCGAAAACCCTTATCAGCCGCTTAGAAACTCGCGCACGAGCCGCGCGGTCTGCTCCGAGCGCTCGAGCGAGGGCAGATGGCCGGCCCCCGGGATCACCTCGTGGACCGCGTCCGGGATCTCGCGCGTGAGGCGCTCGGCGATCTCGCGGAAGTCCCGCTTGTCGAACTCGCCGACGACGACGAGGGTCCGAGCGGTGATCGCGGCGAGCTCGATGCTGTCAGGGCTGACCTCCTCGGCGTCGGACTCGGCCTGCAGCTCGAACGCGCGCTCCTGCATCTCGATCACGCGGTCGCGGGGCTCCGGGTCCCCGAGCCAGAAGTCGGCGTTGAAGATCGCGGCGCCGCGCAGGTCTCCCTGCTCGAGCAGGCCCTCCTCCTCGCGGCCGAAGTCCTGCATCTCCTGCGACCAGTCGTGGTCGAACAGAGGGGCGTCGAGCACGACCAGCTCGCTCACGAGCTCCGGCCGGCTGGCCGCCACCTGCAGACACACGTTCCCGCCGAAGGAGGCGCCCACGAGCGCGACCGGCCCGTCGCCGATGGCCGCCTCGAGATCGTCGGCGTGGGAGAAGGTCCCTGTGGGCGGCATCGGCGTCTCACCGAAGCCGCGCAGCTCGTGACGGGTCGCGCCGGGCAGCTCGAAGCCATCCCACATGCGCGAGTCGCAGACGCCCGAATGGACGAGGACGACGCCGCGACTCACGTGTCGCCCGACAGCTCGAGCACCGCCAGGAACGCCTCTTGGGGCACCTCGACCCGTCCCACCTGCTTCATGCGCTTCTTGCCCTCCTTCTGCTTCTCGAGCAGCTTGCGCTTGCGGGTGATGTCGCCGCCGTAGCACTTGGCGATCACGTCCTTGCGCATCGGCTTGACCGACTCGCGGGCGATGATCTTCGAGCCGATCGCCGCCTGGATCGCCACCTCGAACTGCTGGCGGGGGATCTGCTTGCGCAGCCGCTCGGTGAGCGCGCGACCGGCTCCGTAGGCCTTGTCGCGGTGGACGACCATCGAGAGCGCGTCGACCTTGTCGCCCGCGAGCATGATGTCGAGCTTGACGAGGTCGGACTCGCGCATTCCGAGCAGCTCGTAGTCGAGCGAGGCGTATCCCTTGGTGCGCGACTTGAGCTGGTCGAAGAAGTCGAGCACGATCTCGGCCAGGGGCAGGTCGTAGTGGAGCTGCACGCGCTCCCGCGAGAGGAAGGTCATGTCGACGTGGGTGCCGCGGCGCTCCTGGCACAGCTCCATGACCGCGCCCACGTGCTCCTTGGGCGTGAGGATCGTGGCGCGGATGTAGGGCTCGCGGATCGCGGCGATCGTGACGCGGTCGGGCATCTCGCTGGGCGAGTGCACCAGGCGCTCGCTGCCGTCGGTGAGCTCCACCTCGTACTCGACGGTGGGCGTGGTGGCGAGCAGCTCGAGGTCGTACTCGCGCTCGAGCCGCTCGCGCACGATGTCGAGGTGGAGCAGCCCGAGGAAGCCGCAGCGAAAGCCGAAGCCCAGCGCGTGGCTGGTCTCGGGCTCCCAGGACAGCGCGGCGTCGTTCAGCGAGAGCTTCTCGAGCGCGTCGCGCAGGTCGGGGAACTGGTCGGTGTCGACCGGGAACAGCCCGCAGAACACCATCGGCTTTACCTCGCGGTAGCCCGGCAACGGCTCGTGGGCGGGGCGGGCCTTGGCCGTGAGCGTGTCGCCCACGCGCAGCAGCGAGACGTCCTTGATCCCGGTGATCAGATAGCCGACCTCGCCCGCGTGGAGGGTGTCCACGGGGGTCATGTCGGGGGCGAAGAAGCCGATCTCGTCGGCCTCGGCCTCCGTGCCGGTCTGCATGGCGAACAGCCGGTCGCCCTTGTGCAGGGAGCCGTCGACCACGCGCAGGTAGGCGACGACGCCGCGATAGGGGTCGAACTCGGAGTCGAAGATGAGGGCGCGGGCGGGCTCGTCCGGGTCGCCGGTCGGGGGCGGGATGCGCTGGACGATGGCCTCGAGCAGCTCCGGCACCCCGTCGCCGGACTTGGCTGAGATCTGGAGGACGTCGTCCTCTCCGAGCAGCTCGTGGATCTCGCCCGCGACGCGCTCGGGCTCGGCGCCGGGCAGGTCGATCTTGTTCAGCGCCGGGATCAGCTCCAGGCCCGCGTCGACCGCCAGGTACGTATTGGCGACCGTCTGCGCCTCCACCCCCTGAGACGCGTCCACCAGGAGCAGCGCGCCATCGCAAGCCGCGAGCGAGCGGGAGACCTCGTAGGTGAAGTCGACGTGGCCGGGGGTGTCGATCAGGTGGAGGCGATAGAGCTTGCCGTCCTTGGCGGTGTACTCCACGCGGACCGCCTGGGCCTTGATCGTGATGCCGCGCTCGCGCTCGAGGTCCATCGAGTCGAGCAGCTGCGGGCGGTGGTCGCGGGGATCCACCGCGCCAGTGATCTCCAGGATGCGATCGGCCAGCGTCGACTTCCCATGGTCGATGTGGGCGATGATCGAGAAGTTGCGGATGTTCGCGGCGGGCGCTGCCATTGGGGCCTTCGAGTATGGCGATCGTTCAAACTGATCCGCGGACTCGTGGTAGGCAGCGACATGGATGTTGTGAAAGCGGTCTTCGCGGCCTTCACGGAGCGCGACGTGGAAGGCGTGCTCGCCCACAGCGGCGCCGATGTCGAGTTCAGCGCCGTCACCGGCGACCACGCCGGGCGGACCGAGCCCTACCGCGGCCACGACGGCCTGCGCCAGTACTTCCGCGACGTCTCCGAGGTCTGGGACGACCTGCGCATCGTGCCGGGCGAGTTCCGCCAGTCGGGCGACACGATCCTGGTCACCGGCCGGGTCAGCGCCCGCTCCCCGGCCCGAATCGTGGCCGGCTCGACGGGATGGATCTGGCGAGTGCGCGACGGCCTGGTGGTCTACGCCCGCGTGTACCCCTCGGCGGCCGAGGCGATAGCGGCGTTCGAGGGCCGCGGCGTCTGAGTCTTCACCGGCGCGTCTGAATCTCGTAACGAACGGGGGCACACACGTCGTCCGAGCGGCGCCAGGATCCGAGTGTGGGCCCCCCAGCGCGCGCATATGACGCCGAGCGGGGCCCACACTCCCGCGGCGATGCGCTCGCCGCTCTGGCGAGCCGGCAGCACGGCGTGGTTTCGAGGCGGCAGCTGGGCCGGTTGGGGTTCACGAAGGACGCCATCCGGCGGCGCGTGGAGGGCAGGGAGCTGTTGCGGCTGCACGACGGCGTGTTCGCGGTGGGCCATGTGGCCCTGACGCTGGACTCGCGGCGGATTGCGGCGGTTATGGCCTGCGGTCCGGGGGCTCTCCTCAGCCACCGCGCTGCCGGCGAGGCAACCGGATTGCTCCACTCTTCGCCGCAGTTCGAGGTCACCGTGCCGCGGGGGCGTAAGCCCAAACCGGGCATCGTCGTCCACCGTTCGCGCCTAATCCACCCCGAGGACCGCTCGACCGTCCGGGGCATCCCGGTGACCAGCGTCGCCCGCACCCTGGTCGATCTCGCCGATGTCGTGAGCGAGCAAAGGCTTGCCAACGCCCTGCACGAGGCCGAGGTCCGGCGCGTCTTCGACCTGAACGCGATCGAGCGGACGCTCGCCCGGCTGCCCGGGCGCCGCGGCAGGCACCGCCTGCGCCGGGCCCTGGCCGCGTACCGCCCCGATCCGACGTTCCTGCGCAGCGAGGCCGAGCGGAGGTTCAAGCGGCTCTGCGAGAACCACCGCCTTCCCCAGCCGCAGTTCAACGTCAACCTCGCCGGCTACGAGGTCGACGCCTACTGGCCCGACGCTCGGCTCGCCGTCGAGATCGACGGCGCGCGGGTGCACCACACGCGCCGGGCGTTCCACGAGGACCGCGCGCGTGACCGCCGGCTCGCGATGCAGGGGATCCGGGTCGCGCGGGTCACCTGGCTCGACCTCGAGGACGAGGCCCGCCTCGCGGCCGAGCTGCGCGCGATCAGGACCGTCCCCGGCTCACCAGCAGCCGCTTGATCTGCAACGCCTCCGGCAGCCGCATCGCCCAGACGGTGGCCGCCATAGACGACCACGCCCGCGGTCAGCGCCGTGAGCACCGACACCGCCTGCCCGACCAGGCTGCGGCCGAGCGCCGAGTCGAGCCCGTACCAGACCCCGTACGAGACCACTCCCAGCAGCGCCGCCGCCGCCAGCATCCGCGCCGCCGCCCCGAGCGTGCGGGCGCCCTCCACGCCGCCGAGGTCGCGGCGCAGCAGCCAGCCCTGCGACAGGCACATCGTGACGGTTCCCACCACGGTCCCGAGCACGATCCCCGCGATCCCGAAGGGTCCGTACAGCGCCGCCGCGATCGTCGCGTTGACCGCCAAGTTGAGGCCGGCCAGCGCGGTCGTCGCCCACGGCCGCTGGAGGCTGAAGAACGTGCGCGAGAAGAGCAGGCTCACACCCTGGAAGGGCAGCGAGATCGACCACCACACCATCGCGGTCGAGGTGAGATCGGTGGCGTGCGGGCCGAAGGCGCCGCGCTGGTACACGAGGCGCGTGATCGGCTCGGCCAGCACCGCCATCGCCACCGCGCTGGGGATCAGCAGCAGGCAGATCTGGCGGACGCCGTTGCCCATCGTCCGGCGCAGGTCGTCGCGCGCCCCCCGGGCGGCGAAGCGAGACAGCGTCGGGAACAGGATCGTCGCGATCGAGATCGAGAACAGCCCCTGCGGCAGCTGGTAGATGCGGAAGGCCTTGTCGATCGCGGCCGGCGCCTGGTCGGAGACGAGCGTGCCGAACACCGAGTTGATCAGCAGGCTGAGGTTGATCAGGCCGAGCGCGATCGTCACCGGCAGCATCAGCTTCAGCACGCGCAGCACCCGCGGGTCGCGCCAGTCGAGCCGTCACTGTCAGGTGCCCCCCGCGTCCGCGCAGCCACGGCAAGGGCAGCAGAAACTGCACGACCGTCCCGACCAGGATCCCGATCGCGTAGGCATAGATCTCGTCCTCCTCCGGCAGCACCGGCACGAGCCCGACCAGCGCCGCGATGATCACGAGGTTCCAGGCCACCGGGGCGAGCGCGGGCACCGCGAAGTGCTCGAACGAGTTGAGCATCCCGACGACCAGCCCCGACAGGGCCAGCAACCCCACGATCGGGAACATCAGCCGCGACAGCGCGATCGTGAGGTCGTGCAGGTAAGGCTGATCGTCGAAGCCGGGCGCGAACAGGCTCATGATCGGGTCGGCCAGCAGCACGAACAGCGCGGTCAGCGCCCCCATCACCAGGCAGATCAGGAAGAACAGGCTCGACGCGACCCGGAAGGCCTCCTTGCGCTCCCCCTTCTCGAGCAACTCCGTGAAGACCGGCACGAAGGCGCCCTGCAGGGCCGAGTCGGCGAACAGCGCGCGCACCAGGTTGGGCACCTGGAAGGCGATCGTGAACGCCGACATGGCGCCCGAGACGCCGAAGTAGCTAGCCGCGACCACCTCGCGCGCGAGCCCGAGCAGTCGCGACAACCCGGTGGCGAACGAGAAGAAGGCGGTGTTGCGGGCGAGCCGGCGAGCGTGGCCCGGCCGGTCTGGGGCGTCGGTCGCCACCCGCTAGACTCGGCGTCGCTTAAAGATGGCCAACATCGCCTCACAAGAAAAGCGGATCCACCGGGCGGAGCGCGAGCGGCTGGAGAACCGTCGCCGCACGTCGCAGGTCAAGACGTGGTTCCGCCGGCTCGAGTCGGCCGTCGGCTCGGGCGACGCCTCGACCGCCGACGACGAGTACCGCAGCCTGGTCTCACGGATCGACCGGGCCGTGAAGTCGGGGGCGCTGCACCGCAACAACGGAGCGCGCAAGAAGGCACGCGCCTCGCGCATCCGTTCGCGCCTGTCTTAACGGTTCGGCTACACAGGGCGGGCCGGGCGTTGTAGCCTCGCGCTCGTCATGGAGAGCGACCTCTCCCGCAGAGAATTCCTCGAGCGAACGGCTCTGGGCGCGGGGATGGCGGCGAGCACCGCGTTGCCCGCGTCCGCGATCCTCGCCGAGGCGGCGAAGGCGAACAACGCCCGCAACCCGCTCCCCTCCCCGCGCAACATCCCGATCGACCACTTCGTCATCCTGATGATGGAGAACCGGTCGTTCGACCACTACTTCGGGTGGCTGCCGCTCGGCCGACTCCGAGCAGCACGAGACCTACGTGAACGAGCTGGGGCAGCGGGTGCCTACGCGCCATTTCTCGACGCTCGGCACCGGCGGCATCCAGTACAAGGGGTGCGGGCACCCCGACCCGGGCCACGGCTGGGACCAGGGCCGCGCGCAGCTGAACGGCGGCTTCCTCGCAGCCGGATCGGGCAACGACGAGCTCGCGCTCACCTACTACAACCAGGGTGACCTGGGCTTCATCCACGAGGCGGCCCGCAACTACACCACCTACGACCGCTACTTCGCCTCACTGCTCGGCCCGACCTGGCCGAACCGCTTCTACAAGTGGTCGGCGCAGTCCGGCGGCCTGAAGAGCAACACGCTCGCGCCCGGCGGCAACACCTGGGAGACGATCTTCGACCGGGCGATCAGCCACGGCCTGACCGCCCGCTACTACGCGTCGGACCTGCCGTTCGCCGCGCTGTTCGGCGGCCGCGCGGCGGCCTGGATCAACCCGATCTCGCGCTACTACGAAGACTGCTTCCTGGGCACCCTGCCGAACATCGCGATCGTCGACCCGCCCTTCCGCGACGGTGGCGGCGGCGACGGCCTGTCGGCCGACGAGCACCCGCTCGGCGACGTGCGGCTCGGGCAGGCGTTCATGTCGGACGTGGTCCGCGCCTTCCAGCTCACCGGGAACTACAGCCGCGGCGCGATGTTCGTGATCTACGACGAGTGGGGCGGGTTCTTCGACCACGTGCGCCCGGGGCGCGTGCCCGACGACCGTGCCAGCACCGACATCGAGCAGGACTTCGGGCAGCTCGGCTTCCGCGTCCCGGCGGTGGCGATCTCGCCCTACGCGCGCCGCGCCAAGAAGCGCTGGCGCTGGGAGCGTGACCACTTCGGCTTCAACGGCTTCAACGTCGACCACGGGCAGTTCGCCCACGAGTCGATCCTCAAGTTCATCTCGTACCGGTTCGGGCTGGGCGATCTCAACACGCGCATGAAGTTCGCCAACAACATCGGCCGCAGCTTCGAGTGGCAGCGGCCCGACTTCGAGCGCCCGCACCTGCCCGATCCGCCCGAGATCGTCACCCAGCCCTGCGCGCTCGGAGGGGGCGACGTGGCCGACACCCAGGAGGCGCACGCCAGCGACCTTGCCGACATCGAGAAGGTCGCCGAGCGCTACAAGCTGCCCGTGTACGAGGGCAAGACCGGCGACATCTTCAGCATGCCGGACTCGATCAAGAAGGGCCTCGAGGCAGCGCCCAACTGACGGCGGTCGGTGCGTAGTCTCCGCGGCCATGGAGACGAGACTGCTGATCCGCGGCGAGCAGGTCGCGGGCGAGGGAGCGACCTTGGCGGTCGAGAACCCGGCCACCGAGGAGACGGTGGCGGAGGTCGGCGCGGCGTCGCCGGACCAGCTCGACGCCGCCATCGCCGGCGCGCGCGAGGCCGCGCGCGGGTGGGCCGCCACCCCGGCGGTCGAGCGCGCGGAGCTGCTGCACGAGGTGGCCGGTCGCATGCGCGCGCTGACCGACGACCTGGCCAGGGCGCTCACCCTGGAGGGCGGCAAGCCGCTCGTCGAGAACTCGGACGAGGTCGGCTGGACGGCCGCCGCGTTCGACTACTACGCCGAGATGGGGCGCAACTTCGCCGGCCGCGTGATCCCGTCGATCGAGTCGACTCAGCTGGCGCTCGTCGTCAAGGAGCCGACCGGTGTGTGGGGCGCGATCGTCCCCTGGAACTACCCGCTGCTGCTGCTCTCCTGGAAGCTCGCGCCGGCGCTCGCCGCGGGCAACACGGTGGTCGCCAAACCGTCCGAGCTGACGCCGGTCTCGACCCTGATGCTGGCCGAGTGCTTCGCCGACCTGCCGGCGGGGGTCGTGAACCTGCTCGCCGGCGCCGGCGACGTGGGCGCCGCGCTGGTCGAGGACCCGCGCATCGACGGCGTGGCCTTCACGGGCTCGGTGGCCACCGGCAAGAAGGTGGCGGCCGCGTGCGCGCAGCGCGTGGCGCGCATGAACCTCGAGATGGGCGGCAAGGACCCGTTCATCGTGTGCGCCGACGTGGGCGCCGACATCGACGTCGCCGCCCGCGGCGGCGCCTGGGCCGCCTACCTCAACGCGGGCCAGGTGTGCACCTCGGCCGAGCGCTTCTACGTGCAGCGCGAGGTCTACGACGACTTCCTGGAGGCGTTCGTCGGGCACGCG
This sequence comes from uncultured Thermoleophilaceae bacterium, assembly GCA_963722245.1. GTDB lineage: Bacteria > Actinomycetota > Thermoleophilia > Solirubrobacterales > Thermoleophilaceae > JACVRW01. Next base: position 38,541 of record CAVRKM010000008.1, on the reverse strand, counting down.
CGCGAGCTGCGCGTGGGCGACCCGCTCGACGCGACGACCGACGTGGGGCCGATGGTGTCGGCGCCGCAGCGCGCCAAGGTCGAGGCCCAGGTGGAGGCGGCCGTGGCGGCGGGCGCCGAGCTCGTCGTCGGCGGCGACCACGCCGGCTTCGAGCGCGGCCACTTCTACGCGCCCGCCGTGATCACGGGGGCGCCGGCATCGACCGACCTGCTGCGCGAGGAGACCTTCGGGCCGGTGGCGCCGATCGTGCCGGTCGCTTCCCTGGACGAGGCGATCGAGCTCGCCAACTCGACGCCGTTCGGGCTCGGCGCGAACGTCTACACGCGCGACCTCGAGACGGCCGTCCGCTGCCTGCGCGAGATCCGCGCCGGCACCGTCTGGATCAACGACCCGCTCACCGACAACGACGCAGGCCCGTTCGGCGGCTTCAAGCAATCGGGCTTCGGGCGCGAGCTCGGCCAGGAGGGGCTCGAGGCCTTCCAGGAGACCAAGCACGTGCACATCGAGACGAAGATCGCGCCGAAGGAGTGGTGGTATCCCTACGCGCCGGGCGCCTAGAGCACGCGCTCGACGACCAGCACGTCGCGCCACTCGCCGTCGAGCCGGGAGTGCCTGTGGTGCATACCCACCTCGCGCCAGCCGCAGCGACGCACCATCGCCGCGCTCGCCGAGTTGGCCGTGAACAGCTTGCCCACGAGCTTCCAGTAGCCGAGCTCGGCGGCCCGCTGCTGCAGCGCCTCCAGCAGCCCGGTCCCGATGCCGCGCCCCCGGGCCGGCGCGGTCACGTAGACCGACACCTCCCCCACGCCCGCGTACACCGGGCGGTCGCTGTAGGCGAGGAGGCGCGCCCAGCCGAGCACGACGTCGTCCTCCTCGGCCACGAGTAGCGGAAGGCGCTCGCCGGCGCCGAGCCATGCCTCGACCTCGGGCGCCGAGCGCGGCTCGGTCTCGAACGTCGCCAGTCGGGTCTCGATGCCCTCGTTGTAGATGTCCGCGACGGCCTGGGCGTCGGCGCTGCGTGCCGCTCGGATGACGGGCACGGTCAGCCCGCGGCGCGGGCCAGCGCGAGCGAGAAGGCGGTGTCCTCGTCGAGCTGGAGGTCGCCGCCGCCGCGCATGTCGATCTCCAGGTCGGCGAAGACGCAGATGGCGCGCTCGAGGGCGGCGCGGTCGGCCTTCTTTGCCCGCGCCACGGTCTTCTTGACCAGCCAGGGCGGCGCCTTGAGGGCCTCCCCCACCTTGGATTCAGGCATGCCCCGGTCGAGCAGGGAGGCGGCGCGGTGGACCTCGCGCAGCCGCCGAACGACCGGGAAGACGAGCCGCCCGGGGCGCTCGCCGTGGGACTCGAGCTGCTCGGCCAGCGAGAGCGTGGCCTTGAGGTCGCCCGCCACGAGCGCGTCGGCGAGGTCGTAGGCCTGGGGAGCGGTGTCGCCGGCCGCGAGGAGCTCGACGTCCGCGGGCGTGACGTTCGTGCTCGGGTGGACCCCGAGGCTCAGCTTCTCCAGCTCGCGCGAGAGGCGCTGCTGGCTGGTGCCGACCAGGCCGACCAGCTCCTTGGCGGCCTCCTGATCGACCTGGAGGCCGAGCTCGCGACCGCGCTCGAGGATCCACTTGGGGAGCTCCCACGGCTTCGGCGCGGCGTACTCGCGCACCTCGCCGCCGGCCTGCTCGATCGCCTTCGAGAGCTGCTTGAGCGCCTTGCCGCGCGCGATCGCCACGAGCACCGTCTCGGGCGGCATCTCGGCCAGGATCGACTCCAACGGGCCGAGTTCGGCGGCCTTCCAGGCGCCGACGTCGTCGACGAGCACGTAGCGGGTGCCGGGGTCGAAGGTCAGCGCGGACAGGGCCGCGACGATCTCGGCCGGCTCGCTCGAGCGCGCGTCAAAGATTTCGAGCCCGCCCGGGCCGCGCTCCTCCTCGGCGCGGCGGCGCACGCGGGCGCGCCAGGCGTCGATCTTGGCGTCGTCGTCGCCGCAGACGAGGTAGGCGGGCTTGAGCTCGGCCACGGCTGAGCAGTCTAGGCGCGGCGGCGGAGGTGGTCACCGCGCGGTCTCCAGGCGCAGATCGCCGTGCTCGGGCGTAAGCGTGATCGTGCCGTCGCGGTCGGTGCGGTAGGTGGCGACGTGCGCTTCCCGGAGCGCCGCCAGCGTGGAGGGCGCCGGGTGGCCGTACGTGTTGTGGAGGCCCACCTCGATCCCGGCCACCTCGGGTCGCAGGCGCCGCAGCACCTCTGGCAGCCCGGGGTCGGAGCTGCCGTGATGGGGCACCTTGATGGCGTCCACGTCGGGCAGGTCGAGCGGGAGGAGGGCCTCGCTCTCGGCGTCGGCGGACAGCATCATGTCGAAGCCGCCCGAGCTGACGATCGCGACGACGGCGCGCGGGTTGGGGTCGTCGGGCGGCGGACCCGGCGGCCGCGGAGGCGGCGACAGCACACGGATGCGCAGGCCGCCGCCGGCGAGCGTGAGGGCCAGCGGGGCGATCGCCGGGACTCGCTTGACGCCCCGCTCGTCGGCCAGCCGCTCGAGGGCGTGGAAGGACGGGTCGCGCGTGCCGTCGCCCCCGTCGAGGAGCGTGTCGACGGGAAAGCGGCGCAGAACCGCCGCGAGGCCGCCGTGGTGATCGCGCGAGGGATGGGTGGCCACGACCAGGGCGAGCCGATCGACGCCGGCCCGGCGCAGGAGGCGTACCACCCCGCCCTCGGGAGGGCCGCCGTCGAAGAGGACCGCGGTGCCGTCGGGGTGCTGGATCAGGACGGCGTCGCCCTGCCCGACGTCGAGGAACCGGACCGTGAGCCGATCGGGCGGGCCCGGCCGGCCGAGCAGCGCCGCGACGGCGAGGAGCGCAGCGGCCATCAGCGCCGCCGCGAGCGGGCGGCGGCGAGAGCGCGGCAGGCCACGCCAGGCGAAGGCCCACTCCGGAAGCCGGTCGCCGACTCGCGTGGTGCCCCGATGGAGGGCGAGGGCGGCCAGGCCGAGCGGGGCGTAGGCGGCCGCGACGGCGGCGCCGGAACGGAGCGGGAGCGACGGCCGGCCGCCGGGCATGTCTGCGAAGCGCTCGGCGACGGCGGCGAGGTAGCCGATGGGAATCGAGGCAACCGTGCCGGTGACCCCCGCCGCGGCCGATGCGACGCCGGCGATCGGGCCGGGAACGAACGGAGCCGAGAGCTGACCGAGCGCCGTCTGGACCATGCCGAGCCACATCGCCGGCGCCACGGCAGGCAGGGCGGCGAGGTTGGCGGGGAGGCCGGCGAGCGGGATGTAGCCGAAGTGATGGGCGAGCAGCGGAGCGGTGGCGAGCGTGGCGGCGACGGTGATCGCGACGCCGTCGGCGAGGGCGCCGAGCAGGGGCGCATGGAGGCGGGCGGCGCGATCGCGCAGAGCGGCGGGTGGCTGGCGGGGCGGGCCCGGCGGCCCGGGCTCGACCGGCCACGCCGGACGCTCCCGCTCCGCAGTCAGCTCCCGCACGACTCGGCGGAGAGCTCGCTGGAGGGGCACGCCCAGGATCAGGATTCCGGCGACCGCCGCGAACGAGAGCTGCCAGCCGGGGTCGGCCCATGCCCGCGGGTTCCAGAGCAGCGTCGCGGTCGCCGCGAGCAGCAGCGCGTACCAGCGCGACGCTGGCCGGGAGGCCGCCATCGCGGCGATTCCCGCCAGCCCCATGATCCCGGCGCGCTGCAGCGACGGTCCCGCTCCCGCGAGCGGCACGTAGACGGCGATCAGCACCGCCAGGGCGATCAGTCGCGCACGCAGCCCCGCGCGGGCCAGCATCAGCACCGGCAGCGCCAGGGCGGCCAGCAGCATCACGTTCTGACCGCTCACCGCCAGCAGGTGCGCCAACCCGGCGTCGCGCCAGTCGTCGCGGGTGGCGTCAGCGATCTGGTCGTCCTCGCCGAGCACCATCCCGCGCATGAGCGCCGCGCGATCGGGGCTCATGGCGGTCGCCACGGCGCGTTCGGCACGCTCGCGCATGCGGTCCAGCGCCCCGGGAAGACCGCCCCGGCCGCGGCCGGTCGCGCGGACGTGGTCGAGCAGGAGCTCGGCCGCGACGCCACGCCGGCCCAGATATGCGTCGAAGTCGAAAGGCGGATCGCGCGAATGGCCGGCCGCGGGCGGCGCGGCGCCCGGCTGCAGCTCGCGGAGGCTGCCGCTGATCGCCAGCTCGTCGCCGATCTCGAGCGACCGCGGGAACGGCGACCAGCGGGCCGCCCTCGCGAGCAGGTGCGCTCCCCGCAGCCGCCCGGCCGCGACCTCGACCTCCGCGGACGAGCCAAAGGCCCCCGGCCGCGGCGCGGTCAGGAGGTGGGCCCGCAGGGACAGATGCTCGCCGTCGCGGATGCGGTGGGCGAAGCGGTCGAGTGCGGCGAGGCGCGCGTGTCCGACGAGGCAGCCTGCCAGCACCAGCGCCCCGGCGAAGGCCGCAAGGCGGGGCGCCCGCAGCAAGCTCAGCGAGGCTGCGATCAGCGCGGCGGCGACGAGCACGAGCGCGGCGGGCGACTCGGCGAGGACGAGCCCGCCGCCGAGGCACGCCATCGAGACCTGCCACGGGCGACGCCGCAAGAGCGCGGCGACCGGGCGGGCCGCCAATCCGCTCGGCGGGTCGGGCGAGGCGCCGCTCGACGTACGGGGCGCGGTCGCCGTCACGGCTGCAGCGCGTCCTGAAGCGTCGCGAAGCGCTTCTCGCCGATGCCCTCGACCTCGCGCAGCTCGCCCACGGAACGGAAGCCGCCGTGGGCCGTGCGGTATTCGAGGATTCGTTGCGCCAGCGTCGGGCCGATGCCGTCGAGCTGGTCGAGCTGCTCGATCGTGGCCGCCCCGAGGCTGAGCTTGGGCACGCCTGCGGAGCCGGGTGGAGCCCCGCCCGGTGGAGCCGCGCCCGCTGGAGCCGAGCCCGGAGCCGCGGCGCCCACCGCGGCTCCCCGCACGGGCACGATCACCTGCTGGCCGTCCTCGAGCTTGGCGGCGAGGTTCACGCCCGCGAGGTCCGCTCGAGGCAGCGGTCCGCCGGCGCGGTCCACCGCTTCGGCCACGCGCGATCCTGCGGGCAGCCTCTCCAGACCCGGACGACGCACCGCGCCCGCCACGTGGACGTAGATGCCGCCGCGCGAGGCTGCGGCGCTCCCATCGGGCCCGGCCGCGCTCGGCGGGCGCGCGATCCGCACCGAGGATCCCTGCCCGGTCGCGTGCTCGCATCCGGCGAATCGCCACAGCACCAGTCCAGCCAACAGGGCGGCGACGACCCAGATGACCAGCGTCCCCCGAGATCCCTCGCCAATGAGCACGGGGCGAGGCTAGGAAGGGGCGACCGACGCGTGGGTGAAGGGTGTGACGAAAGCGCTACTTCGTCGCCGCGACTACCGCACCTCGAACCCGGTCAGCCCCTCGGGCTCCTCGTCCACGGTCCTCACGTCGTCGACGACCGCGCCCCGGGGCCCGCGCCGGCAGAACGCCACCAGGGCCTCGACCTCATCCGGAGGGCCCCTCGAACACCGCCTCCACCGCTCCGTCGCCGCGGTTGCGCACCCAGCCGGCCACGCCCCGGCGGGCCGCTTCCCGGCGCGTGCTGTCGCGAAAGAAAACTCCCTGCACGCGGCCCGTGATCACCACCCGTTGGCGCACTCGCTCAATCATTACGATGCCCGGCCATGCCCGCCGAGCCCCAATGGGGCGTCGATTCCGAGTACGGCCGCCTGCTCGACGTCCTGCTCTGTCCCCCGGATTACTTCCGCTGGCTCCCCACCAGCGCCATCTCGCGGGCCACGCTCGCCTCGGATCTGGTCTTCAACCACGACGACGCGGTTCGCCAGCACGCCGAGATGGTCTCCGTCTACGAGGAGAACCAAGTCAACGTTCACTTCCTCGAGCCCGACCCTCACCTCCCCTACCAGGTGTTCGCGCGCGACTCGAGCATCAACGTCCCGGCGGGCCCGATCGTCACGCAGTGCGCCCAATCCTGGCGCCGCGGCGAGTACGCCGCCGTGATCCGCTTCTACCAGCAGCACGACATCCCGATCGCCGACATGGTCACCGCCGGCTCGCTCGAAGGCGGCGACTTCATGATCGTCGAGCCGGGCGTGGCCGCGATCGGCACCGGCGAGGAGCGCACCCAGGAACAGGCCGCGCGCCAGGTGGCGACCTGGCTCGAGGACCAGGGCTGGGAGGTGCGCGTGGAGCGCATCCCGCCCCACTTCCTGCACATCGACGTGCTCGCCTGCATGCTCGGCGAGAAGCTCGCCGCGGTCTGCGTGGAGCAGGCCTCGAACGGCTTCGTCAGCTGGCTCCGCGAGAAGCAGGTCGAGATCGTCCCCGTGAGCCTCGCCGCGGCGCTCAAGCTCGGCGTGAACGGCGTCTGCCTCGGCGGCGACAAGGTCCTCTCGACCGCGGAGTCCAAGGACCTCAACGAGCAGCTGCGCGCCCTCGGCCTGACCGTCTACGACCCCGAGCTGTCCTCCTTCACGCTCGGCGGCGGCGGCGCGCACTGCCTGATGCAGGCGATCCGGCGCGAGCGCGTCGCGGGCGGCTAGCGCTCGGCCACCACGCGCAGCGTCCGCAGCGCGCGGTCGCTCGCGCCGCGCAGCGAGCCGCCGTGCTCGATCGCCTGCTGGATGTACTCGAGCGTCTCCGCCGTCAGGCGCTCCCCCGGCAGCACGTTCGGGATCCCCGGCGGGTACGCCGCCAGCGACTCGGCCGCCACGCGGCCGACCGCCTCGCCCACCGGGACCACGTCCTGGGGCGCCAGGAACGCCTCGCGCGGCGTCATCGCCAGCTCGCCCCACGGCGGCGGCGGCGCGAACGCCTCCTCCGCGGGATCGCGCTCGTCCGCGCTGAGCGTCTCCACGGCATGGTGCAGCGCCGCTACCAGCCGTTCGCCCGACGCCCCGGTGTCCTCCCCCATGCCGAACACCGCCACGACCACGTTCTCGCCCGCCAGCTCGACGTGCACGTCGTCCTGCTCGCGCATCAGCCGCGCCAGCTCGTACCCGCTCGAGTGCGTGCCGCGCACGTCGATCGTGAGCCGCAGCGGGTCGTACGCGAACACCCCCGCCGCGCCGGCGAGCCGCTCGTCGAGCACGTCGAGGCCGGGCACCTCCCGCACCGCCTCGCGCGCCCGCATGATCCCGCGCAACGTCGAGTCGAGCAACGCCGGCCCGTCGACCGCCGCGGCGCGCCGGGCGGTGTCCAGCGACGCCCCGAGCAGCGCGTTGGGGCTGGTCGACTCGACCAGCGTCACGCAGCGGTCCACCACGTCCTCGTCGATCAGGTCGCCGTGCCCGAGGTGAACCATCGCCGACTGCGTGAGGCTGCCGACGATCTTGTGGGTGCTCGAGATCACGAGGTCCGCGCCGAGCGAGAGCGCGTGCGTGGGCAGATCCTCGCTGAACGCCAGGTGGGCGCCCCAGGCCTCGTCGACGATCAGCGGCACGCCGTGGGCGTGGGCCACCTCCGCCAGCGCTGCCACGTCCGCCACCGCGCCGAAGTAGGTGGGCGAGACGACTGCCGCGCCGACCGCCCCCGGCGTGTCGGCGAGGGCGCCGTCGAGCGTCTCCGGTCGCAGGCAGTGGGCGATGTGCAGCTCGGGGTCGAGCTCCGGGGCGGCGAAGGTCGGGCGCAGGCCCGACAGCACCAGGGCGTCGACCGTGCTCGAGTGCGCGTTGCGCTGCAGCACCACGTCGTCGCCTGCGTGGGCGAGCGTCAGCAGGGCAACGTGGTTGGCCTGCGAGGCCCCGTTGACGAGGAACCACGTGCGCCGCGCGCCCCAGGCCTCCGCCGCGAGCCGCTGCGCCTCGGCGAAGGGCGTGGGCTCCACGCCGACGTCGATGCCCCACATCAGGGCGGGGATGTCGAGCGCCAGGGCCCGCTCGCCGAGGGCGTCCATCAGGCGCGGGTCGGCGCCCGCGCCTCCCTTGTGGCCAGGCACGTGAAGGCGCCCCGGCTGGCGGTCGGCGAAGGCGCGCAGCGCGTCGAGGTACGGGGTGTCTGACTGGGAGGCGATGCGCGGCGAGTCTAGGACAGCGCCGCCGAGACGGCCGCCTCGGCCCCGTCGTGCGCCGAGACCCCGTCGACCTCCCAGGTGTCGAGCCCGATCACGCGCTTGCCCGCCCTGAGCGCCAAGGCGATCTCCGAGAGCGTGCCGTAGCCCCTCCCCACGGCGATCACCACGTCGGCGGCCCCCACCACCAGCGCGTTGCGCGCCTCGCCCAGGCCGGTCGGGAGCGCGACGTCCACGAACGGGTTCGCCGCCGAGCGATCCGAGCCGGGCAGGATGCCGACGGTCAGCCCGTCCGCCTGCTTGGCGCCGCGGCAGGCCGCCTCCATCGCCCCGCCCAGCCCGCCGCAGACCACCACTGCGCCGCGCTGCGCCACGAGCCGGCCCACCTCCGCAGCGGCGTCGACCGGCTCGTCGCCGGGGCCGACGATCGCGACGTAGGTCAGCGCTCCCGCGGCTGCACCGCCAGCGAGATGCGCGCGTAGCCGAGCACCGCGCCGATCACCATCAGCCCCGAGCCGGCCAGCGCGATCCAGATGCCCACGTCCTTGCCGGGCCCCGCGTGCCCGGCCACGGCGGGTGGGTCGTTGATGACCTGGGAGGCCACGACGTACACCGTGAAGATCGCGACGGCGAGCGACACCCCCCGCGAGGGAGCGGGCCGCACGAGCCCGAGGCCGCCGGCGAGCGAGGCGATCGTCGCCAGCGCGAGCAGCACGAGCAGCAGGTCGAGGAACTCGAACACCGTGAAGCCGGTGATCTTGTCGTACCAGTCGAGGAACAGGCTGGTGATCAACATCACCGCCCCGACCGACGCGATCAGCGGCCCGATCGGCACCCCGGGACGGCTCGGCTCGGTGCTCATCGGACCACGAAGTTGACTAGCTTGCCAGGGACGACCACGGCCTTTACGACCTCCTTGCCGTTGAGCCGCGCCACGAGCTTGCCCGAGGCGCGGGCGATCTCCTCGAGCTGCTCGCGCGAGGCCTCCGCCGGCGCGGGCACCTTATCGACCACCTTGCCGTTCAGCTGCACGACCAGCTGGATCTCGTCGCTGCCCAGCAACGCCGGGTCGGCCTGTGGCCAGGGCTGCTCCCAGACACGCTCGCCGGTCATCTGCTCGTAGACCTCGGCGCCGAGGTGCGGGGCGAACGGGAAGATCAGCGAACCGGCCGTCGCGACGGCGAAGCGCACGTGCGACGCCGGTGCCGAGCCACCGGTGCGATAGATCTCGTTGACCAGCTCCATCACCGCCGCGATGGCCGTGTTGAAGGCGAAGCGACCCTGCATGTCACGCGTGACCTTGTCGATCGCCCAGTGCGCCTTGCGCAGCAGGTCGGTCGGATCGCCCTCCGGCTCGGCGGCGCCGGCCGGCGCCTGCGCAGCGGCCGTCCACAGGCGCGAGAGGAAGCGGTGCACGCCGCCCACGCCCTCCTCCGACCAGTCCGCGTCCTGGCTGGGCGGGCCGAGGAACAGGACGTTGCAGCGCGCGGTGTCCGCGCCGTAGCGCTCGACCACGGCCTGGGGCGAGACCACGTTGCCCTTCGACTTGGACATCTTGTCGCCGTCGCGCAGGATCATCCCCTGGGTGAACAGCCGCGCGAACGGCTCCTGCACCCCGAGGTAGCCCATGTCCGCGAGCGCCTTGACGAAGAAGCGCGCGTAGAGCAGGTGCAGGATCGCGTGCTCGACCCCGCCGATGTACTGGTCGACCGGCATCCAGGAGTCCACGACCTGGCGATCGAACGGCGCCTGGTCGTTGTGGGGGTCGCAGTAGCGCAGGAAGTACCAGGAGGAATCGACGAAGGTGTCCATCGTGTCGGTCTCGCGCCGGGCCGGCTGGCCGCACTCCGGACAGGTCGTGTTGACCCAGTCCTCCGCCGCCCCGAGCGGTGACCTGCCCTTCGGGGCGTAGTCCTCCACGTCGGGCAGCTCGACCGGCAGCTGGTCGTCCGGCACCGCCACGATGCCGTGCTCCTCGCAGTAGACGACCGGGATCGGGCAGCCCCAGTAGCGCTGGCGCGACAGCAGCCAGTCGCGCAGCCGGTAGTTGATCGAGCGTCGGCCGATCCCCTCGCCCTCGAGCCAGTCGATGATCGCGGCCTTGCCCTCGGATGCGGGCATGCCGGTGAAGTCGCCCGAGTTGACCAGCGGGCCCTCGCCGGCGCAGGGCAGCTCCCCGCAATCGACCACCCGCCTGATCTCGAGACCGTACTTCTCGGCGAAGGCGTGGTCGCGCTCGTCGTGGGCCGGCACCGCCATGATCGCCCCCGTGCCGTACTCCATCAGCACGTAGTCGGCCACGTACATCGGGATCTGCTCGCCGGTGACCGGGTTGGTGACCGACCGGCCGAGCGCCACGCCGGTCTTCTCCTTGTGCTCGGAGCCGCGCTCCTCGACCGACTCGTTGAGCGCGCGGTTGACGTACTCGTGCACCTCGGGCGAGTCGTTCAGCCGAAACACGTCCGGATGCTCGGGCGCCATCACGAAGAAGGTCGCGCCGAAGAGCGTGTCGGGCCGAGTGGTGAACACCGGGTAGTCGATCCCGAGCTCCTCGCAGCGGAAGGTCACCTCGGCGCCCTCGGAACGCCCGATCCAGTTCTCCTGCATGGTGACCACGTGCCGCGGCCACTCGATCGTCCGCATGTCCTCGAGCAGGCGGTCGGCGTACTCGGTGATGCGGAAGAACCACTGCTCCAGCTGCCGGACCTCCACCAGATGGCCGCAGCGCTCGCAGCGCCCGTCGATCACCTGCTCGTTGGCGAGCACCGTCTGGTCGTTCGGACACCACTTGACGGCGGCCTCCTTGCGATAGGCCAGCCCGCGCTCGAGCAGCCGCAGGAAGATCCACTGGGTCCAGCGGTAGACACGCGGCTCGTGGGTGCCGAACTCCCGCGTCCAGTCGATCGAGATCCCCCACTCACGGAACTGGCGCTGGAACTGCGCGATCGAGGCCTCGGTGGACTCGCGCGGGTGCTGGCCGGTCTTGATCGCGTGGTTCTCGGCCGGCAGGCCGAAGGCGTCGTAGCCCATCGGGTGGAGGACGCGGTGCCCGTGCCGGCGCTGGAAGTGTGCGACGGCGTCGCCGACCGAGTACGTCTTGAGGTGCCCGATGTGGGGCTCGCCCGACGGATAGGGGAGCATCTCGAGCACGTACGCCTTGGAGCGCTCGCCGGGCTCGTTGGACACCTCCCAGGTGTGCTCGTCTGCCCAGACGCGCTGCCATTTGGGCTCGATCGCCTTGGGGTCGTAGCGGTCCGCCATGCGGACCGTGAGATTAGCGGCGCCTGTGCTGCCTCACCCGTGGGCCTGCCTCGGCTGTAGGTTGCGCAGGTGCCTTCGATCGGCCTCGCCTACGACCACGCCGGCCAGGGCGGCAGGCCGCTTCTGCTCATCCACGGCTGGCCCGAGACACGCCTGATCTGGGAGCGCAACGTCGAACCGCTCGCGCAGGCCGGGTTCGAGGTGATCTCCCCGGACTTGCGCGGCTTCGGCGACTCGCCGCTCGCGCCCGACGATCGCTACGACGTGGCCGCCCACTCGACGGATATGGCCGAGCTGGTGCGCGGCCTCGGGCACGAGCGGATCGCGGTCTGCGCCGGCGACCTCGGCGGCGTGGTCGCCCAGGACCTCTCGCTGCGCTTCGACGGCCTCGTGGAGCGGCTCTGCCTGTTCAACACGATCCCGCCGCTGGTGGAGGGCGGGCCGCCGCCGATCTCGCGCGCCACGCGCATGGCCGCGGACTACTTCATCCGGCAATCCAAGGACGCCGACGGGCTGGCCGCGGAGCTGGACACGCCCGAGAAGCGCCGCCGCTACGTGGCGAGCTTCTACGGCTCGCGCTTCTGGGCCGCGCCGGGCACGTTCGCTCGCGAGGACGTCGACCGGATGACGGAGCCCTTCGCCGACGCCGAGCATTTCCGCGCCTCGATCGCCAACTACGAGTACGTGGGCGGCCCCCGCACGGCGCCCGAGCCGCCGCGCCTGCTCGAGCCGAACCCCACCCCCACGCTGATCCTGTACGGCCCGGAGGACCACGTGGTCCCGGCCGACTTCCCGCAGCGCATGGAGGCGGCATTCCCCAACCGGGCCGGCCCGTTCCTGGTCCAGGGAGCCGGGCACTTCCTGCAGTGGGAGCGCGCCGACGTGCTCAACGGCGCGCTCAGCTGGCTGCTTAAGTAATCGGGTCGATGACGGTCGCCGAGCCAGTCCCCACGGCGGAGGGTCAGTCCGACGAGAGCGAGAAGCGCGTAGCTCCCCTCGAGCTGTTCTTCGACCTCGTATTCGTCTTCGCGGTCACCCAGGTCACGGCGCTGATGGCCCACAACCCGACCTGGGAGGGCCTCGGGCAGGGGATGCTCGTCCTGATCGCCCTGTGGTGGGCCTGGGGCGCCTACGCCTGGCTGACCAACTACATCGCCGCCGACGAGGGCGTCGAGCGGCTGCTCATCTTCGCCGTAATGGGCGCGATGCTGATCGCGGCGTTGGCGGTGCCGCACGCGTTCGGCGAGGACGCGCTGCTGTTCGGCATCGCGTACGCGGCGGCGCGCTGGCTGCACATCTTCATCTGGGCGGAGGCCAACGACGACGTGGACACCGGGCAGGCGATCGTCCGGCTCGCCCGCACGGCGCTGCCGGCGCCGGCGCTGCTGATCGTGGCCGGGCTCGTCGACGACGGCACCGTGCGCGCGGCGCTCTGGATCGTCGCGCTCAGCATCGACTTGGCCGGACCGTACGTCTACGGCGTCAGCGGATTCCGCGTATCGGCCGGTCACTTCGCCGAGCGCTTCTCGCTCATCGTGATCATCGCGCTGGGCGAGTCGATCGTGGCCATCGGCACCGGCATCCACGGCGACCTGGACGCGGGCGTGCTGACCGCCGCGACGCTCGGGCTGATCGTGTCCTGCGCGCTCTGGTGGGCCTACTTCGACGTCGTCGCGGTGGTCGCCGAGCGGCGCTTCCGGGCCATGCCCGCGGAGCTGCGCGTGCGGATCGCGCGCGACTCCTACAGCTACCTGCACCTGCCGATGATCGCGGGCATCGTGCTCGTGGCGCTCGGCTTCAAGAAGACGCTCCTGCACGTCGACGAGCCGCTCCACACGGTGCCGGCGGTGGCGCTGTTCGGCGGGATCGCGCTCTACTACGCGGGGCACGTGGGCTTCCGGCTGCGCAACCTGGGGACCATCAACCGGGCGCGGCTGACCGCCCTGGTCGCCTCGCTCGCGCTGATCCCGCTCGCGGTCGAGGTCGATGCCGTTGTCGCCCTCGCGTTCGCGGCGGCGCTCACCTCCGGCGTGATCATCTACGAGGCGACCCGCTTCAGCGAGGCGCGCCACCGCATCCGCCACGAGCACGGCGGGATGTGAGCGTTCACCAATTCGTCACGTGAGCAGGCACTTTGCTCACTAACTTGGCGGTATGGCAAGCTCGCTCGCCAAGCTGGTCGGTCGAGCGCCGGACTACGCCGAGCTCAACGGGATGCTCGCCCAGGCCGGCCGCAACGTCGAGCTGGCCGCTGCGCTGCTGAGCCAGCTGATGCGCGCCTGGCCGGACGGCCGCGAGAAGCGGGTCGAGCTCGTGGACCTCGAGCACGAGAACGACGCGGTCACCCACGACATCTACCACCACCTGCATTCGCGCCCCGCGACGCCCTTCGAGCGCAGTGACGTGCTCGCCCTCGCCTCCGGGCTGGACGACGTGGTCGACTACGCCGAGGAGGCCTCGGACTTCCTCGGGCTGTATCGCGTCGACGCGCCGATGGATCAGGCGATCGCCCTGACCGACACGCTCGCCGCCGCCGGCCGCGAGGTGGCGGCCGCGCTCGGCACGCTCGGCGACCTGCGCGAGGCCACCCCCCACCTGGTCGAGATCAAGCGGCTCGAGAACGAGGGCGACCGCCTGCTGCGCGAGGGCCTCACCGCCCTCTTCGAGGGCGGGGTCGACCCGATGGTGGTGATCCGCTGGAAGGACATCTTCGAGCGGGTCGAAGAGGGCATCGACGCCTGCGACCGCGTGGCGCACGTGCTGCGCGGGATCGCCGTCAAGGCCTCCTAGTAAGCGCTCAGCTGGCGCGGGGCCGCGGCGATCGGCCCGTACCATTCGGCGTGCAGGTCCGGGCGCTATCTCGAGGAAGGCCCGCACCAGCTTCGGGTCGAACTGCGAGCCCGACAGCAGCTCGATCTCCGCGATCGCGCGAGCGAAGGGCCACGGCTCTTTGTACGGGCGCGCCGAGAGCAGCGCGTCGAAGAAGTCGCAGACCGCGCAGATGCGGCCCGGCAGCGGGATCTGCTCACCTCGCAGGCCGAGCGGGTAGCCGTTGCCGTCCCAGTGCTCGTGGTGCGTGAGCGCGATCGTCTCGGAGAGCTGGACGAGCGCGGAGGCGGACCCGGCCAGGATGTTCCCCCCGATCGTGGTGTGGGCCTTCATCGTCTCCCACTCCTCGGCGCTCAGCGGCCCGGGCTTGGAGAGGATCTCGTCGGGGATGCCGACCTTGCCCACGTCGTGGAGGGCGCTGGCGTGGCGCAGCAGCTCCGCCTCGGCGGGCTTCATGCCGACCGCCAGGCCGAGGCGCTCGCAGAAGCAGCCGATGCGCTCGATGTGCAGGCCGGTCTCGGCGTCGCGCCAATCCATCGCCACGCCGAGGCGCTGCACGACCTCGATCTGGGTCTCCCACAGCTCCTTGGTGCGCTCGCGCACGCGCTCCTCGAGCAGTTCGTTGTCGCGCGTGACGGCGCGCCGGGCGCGGCTCTCCGCCAGCTGGCTCCAGGCGATCGTGCCCGCGCCGCCGACCACCAGCGCCGAGAGCGGGGCCACGACGTCGATCAGCAGGCCGGCGTCGAACGCGAGCTGCGCGCCCACCAGGAACAGCGCCCCGGCAATCGGGACGGCCAGGCCCGCCGCGAGCGCCGGGAACCGCATGCCCACCAGCGGGGCCACGATGGCCAGCAGCGCGACCACGAACAGGGCAGCGAGCGGTGGGAGCTGGTGCAGCGGCGCGCCGTGAAGCGCCGTCCAGATGGCGTTCGCCTGGACCTCCGCGCCTGCCATCGGCTCCTCGTCGACGGGGGTCATGTGGACGTCGCGCAGCGTCGGCGCGGAGGCGCCCACCACCACAACGCGGTCGCGGAAGAGATCCGGGCGCGAAATGGCCGCGCACCACGTCGGAGAAGGAGACCGTGCGAACGCTGCCGGGCGGACCGCGGTAGTCGATCAGGGCGCCGCCGTGGTCGAAGGCGTCGGCCGGCAGGACCGGTGCGCCGGCGCGCCGCGCCGCGAGCACGGGCATGGTGACCAGCCCGCTCACCTCGCGGGGGAAGCGGGTGACCACGCCCGCACCGTCGTTGTGGAGGTCGGAGGCGGCCGCGCGAGCGTGGATGCGGCGCAGGTTGGCGTCGCCGCCGAGCACGTCGGTGTGCCCGTGCCCGTCGCTCTCGCTGGTGGCGAGCACGGCCCCGCCGGCCGCCGCGATCGAGCGATACAGCGCCAGGTCCTCGTGCTGCGTCGTGGGCTCGGTGAACTGGACGTCGTAGACGATCTCCCGCGCGCCGGCGGCGTGCAGGCGGCGGATCGCACGCCCGTGCAGCGAGCGCGGGAACGGCCACTGCTCGCCCAGCACGTCGAAGGTCTTGGCGTCGATCGCGACCACGACGCACGTCGTCGGGTCGTTCGACGCCGCGCACGTCGAAGCGCGTCTTGACGGTGGCCCGCTCCAGGCCCTCGAGGGCGCCCGTGGCCTGCACGGTGGCCCCGCAGGCGAACGCCGCCAACGCGACGCACCCGAGCGCGCGGACGCGGTTCGAGAGCGGACGCCGGGGGCGTGGCACGCGGGCCTCGCTAGCGGCGGGGGCGCGCCAGGTAGCGCTCGCCGGCGTCGAGGACGATGTTCTTGTCCCGGCTGGTCGCGAAGACGAGGCCTGCTAGAGCCGCCGAGACGGCCGCGAGTCGGCGAAGGCCATCCATGCAGACAAGATCGACCCGAATGGGTGATTGCTTTAGCTGGGGCCAGGTGCCTCAGCCCTGCAGGATGAGCGCGTTGCCGTCCGGGTCGTGCAGAACCGTTTCCTCGACCCCCCAGGGCCGGGCCTGGGGTGGCGTGTCGAATTCGACCCCCTTCGCCAGCAACGCCTCGTAGTCGGCGTGCAGGTCGTTGGACCTGAGGACCAGACCGCGCAGCGAGCCGGCGGGCATCGATTCGAACCAGGTCACAAGGGTCAACGAGGTGCCGCCGCCCTTCGGCGCGACCTGGATCCAATGCAGGCCAGGCACCGAATCGTCGTCGCGCACGAGGTCGAACGCGAGCGTGTCGACGTAGAACCGCTTGGCGCGTTCTGGATCCGATACCGGCACGGACACCACGGCTACCTCTTCAACGGCCATGCTTCCTCCACTTTCTGGTTTGCGACGCATGATCGGCGATGCGCCACAGTCCCCATCACGCGGTCACCGACGAGTCGGTCGTGCGCGAGCTGATCGCCGAGAACCCGTGGGCCACGCTCCTCAGCACGGTCGACGGCGAGATCGTCGCTTCGCACTACCCGGTCCTCATCGACGACGGGCGAGAGGATCTTGCGATCGTCACGCACGTGGGCCGGCCGGACGACAGATTGCACCGGTTCGGCGAGAGCGAGATGCTGGTGATCGTGGCCGGACCGCACGGCTACATCTCGCCGAGCTGGTATGCGCCGGGCGCGGTGCGGGCGCCGACCTGGAACTTCAGCGTCGCGCACTGCTACGGCGTTCCCGAGATCCTCGACCCCGACGAGAACGTCCGTGTGCTCTCACGGCTGGTCGCGCACTTCGAGCGCCAGGTCGAAGAGCCCCTCTGGCTGGAGCCCGAGACGGCGCAGCGGCTGGCGCCGGGCACGGTGGGCATCCGACTGCCCATCAGCCGCTTCGTGTGCAAGGTGAAGATGAGCAGCGACAAGGACCCCGACTCCCAGCAGCGCGTCCTCGCGCAGCTTCGTGGCTCCGGGCCCTACGCCAACTCGGCGCTCGCCGACGACATGGAGCGGGAGCTCGCCCGCCACCGCCGTCGCTAGCGCCGAGGACGGGCGAGGTAGCGCTCGCCCGCGTCGAGCACGACCCGCTTGTGGCGCACCTCGTCGGTGACCACCACGGAGCCCCGACTCACGCGCGTGAGGGTGCCGGCGCATGTCTCGATCACGACCCAGTGCGTCCCACGCACGGTGGCGTGGCTGTTCCTGCCGTGCGTTCGGTAGCGGCCGCCGTGGTCGCGACCCCAGAGACGGCTTCCAGACTTGGCGCGGGCGGCGCTGGCGAGCGTTCGCGAGCCCCGGACGGACCCGGCCGGGCAGGTCCGGCCGTGCAGGTAGAGATCTACGTAGCCGCGCTCGCGCCGCTTCTGCCTGATCACGAAGCGTCCCCCGCCGAAGGTCGCGGTTTGCGTCTTGCCGCTCGGCAGAGCCGACGTGAGCGCGAGCGATCCCCTGGCGGCATCCACCTCCGTCCCGACCGGCAGCTCGGACCCGTAGGCGAGCCTCACGAACGAGGAGGCTCCGGGCCGGCGCACGCGCAGGTCGCCCTTCCCGGGGGCCACGATGACGGTCGAGCCAAGGTGGGGTGTGGGCAGGCGGTCGTCGACCGGCGCCGGACCTGGGTCTGGCACGGGATCGGGCGTGGGCGCCGTCGGGCCCGGATCGGGGGGCGGCGGCGTCCCCGACGCGAGGGTCGTGAAGGCGACGTCCGGTCCGCGCGTCGTGCCCTTGGAGTTCGTCGCGACGAGCCTGAAGTGGTAAGTGGTCTCGGCCTGCAACTCGGTCAGGGTCGCTGACACCGGCTTATTCGACTTGGACTTCGCCAGCGAGCCCTGGGCGGTCGTGGAGCCGTAGGCCACGGTCGTCCCGTACTCGAAGAGGAACGTGGTGGGCCGGTCGTTTGGGTTGACGTTGCCCTGCAGGACGGCGCTCGACCCGCCCACGCTCGTAACCGCCGTGGCCGACACGATCGGAAGCTCGGTGCCGCCGCTCGCCCAAGCGGCGCCCGTCAGGACGAGCAGCACTACCCCGATCAGGAAACCCGGCGCTCGACGGAGGACAACCATGTGAACCTCATCGACACGCGGCGGGGCGACGTCAATGGAACATGCGTCCGCAGGGCGGCGACCCGGCGCAGTACGGTTGGCGGATGAGGCAGCTGACGTTGATCGAGCCGCACCGTTTGGAGTGGTGGGACGTCGACGCCCCGGAGCGCCAGGACGCTCGCGATGCGCTGGTCCGCCCGCTCGCCGTGGCCACGTGCGACCTCGACGCGCCGATCATCGCCGGCCGGACGCCCTACGAACCGCCGATTGCCGTCGGGCACGAGTGCGTGGCCGAGGTGGTTGAGGCGCCGGACGGCGGTCCCGAGCAGGGGACGCGCGTGAGTGTGCCGTTCCAGATTTCGTGCGGAGAGTGCGTGCGTTGCCGCCGCGGACTGACGGGCAATTGCGAGAGCGTGCCGTTCCTCTCCATGTACGGGTTCGGCTCGTTCGGCGGCGACTGGGGCGGGTTCCTCTCCGACATCGTCCGCGTCCCGTTTTCCGACCACATGCTCTCGCCGCTTCCCGACGGCGTGTCGGCGGAGGCGGCCGCCAGCGTCTCCGACAACATCGTCGACGGCTGGCGGCTCGTCGCGCCCGGCCTCGAGCAGTGGCCGGGCGGCGAGGTGCTCGTCGCCGGCGGCTCGCCGAGCATTGGGCTCTACGGGGTGCAGGTCGCCCTGGCGCTTGGCGCCGCGCGGGTCGTCTACTGCGACGTCGAGGGCGAGCGGCTGCGGAAGGCTGAGGAACTGGGTGCGGAGGTCGTCGACGGCTACCCGGAGCGCCTGGGGCCGTTTCCCATTACCGCGATGGTCGCGACCGACCCGGTCGCGCTCGCGCTCGCGGCGCGTTCGACAGCCCCTGACGGCCTTTGCACCTGCGCCGGGATCGTGTTCCAGCCTGACACCCCTATCCCGCTGCTCGAGATGTACTCAAAGATCACGACCTTTCGGACCGGCCGCCCGCACGCGCGACCCACCATCCCGCGGGTGCTCGCGCTGATGGCCGAGGGGAGGCTACGACCAGAGCGCGTAACCGACCGCGTACTCGCGTGGGCCGACGCGCCAGACGCGCTTGCCGACAACCAAGGCAAGCTGGTCTTCAGCCGCGCCGGGTAGCCGAGGCGATCTGCGCCGGGCCGCGCCTTGAATGGAGCTGAGGGGACTCGAACCCCTGACCTACGCGCTGCCAGCGCGTCGCTCTTCCAGCTGAGCTACAGCCCCAGGGCTGGGCATTCTAGACGGAGGTCAGCCGACCGAGCGAGCCGGGGCCTCGCCCCAGAGCTGCTCCAGGCGGTAGTACTCGCGCGCCTCGGGAGTGAAGATGTGGGCCACCACGTCGAGGTAGTCGAGCAGGATCCAGCGGGATTCGCCGGCGCCCTCGGTGCGGCGTGGCAGCAGGCGCTCGTCCGCGTGCTTGAGCTCGTCGTGGATGGCGTCGTGGATCGCCTTTGTCTGGCGCTCGGTGTTGCCCGAGCAGATCACGAAGAAGTCCGTGTAGGAGACGATCCCGCGCAGGTCCACCACGCGGATGTCCATCGCCTTGCGGTCCGCCGCGATCTCCGCGATCCGCTCGGCCAGGGCGACGGAGTCGCTCACGCCGGTGCCTGCTCCGAGATCGATTCCGACGCCCCGTACAGCCCGTTCGCCTCGATGTAGGCGGCCACCTTGTCCGGTACCAGGTAGCGAATCGGCTGCCCGGCCGCGGCCCGCCGCCGGATCACGCTCGACGAGACCTGGATGATCGGCATGTCGAGGTAGCGGATCGCCCGCATCCCCGCCAGGCGGCCGAGCCTGATCCCGATCGCCTGGCGCGACCAGCTCAACCGCGCCGCCACGGCCACCGTGGCGAGCGCGAGCACCTCCTCCGGCTCGTGCCAGGTGGCGAGCGCGGCCGCCTGGTCGCCGCCGAGAATCAGGAACAGCTCGTCGTCGGGCGAGCGCTCGCGCAGGGCCCGCAGCGTGTCGGACGTATAGGAGGGTCCCTCGCGCTCGAGCTCCGCGCGCGACACCTCGAAGCGCTCGTCGTCAGCGGTCGCCAGCTCGACCATCTCGAACCGCTCCTCCGCGCCCGGGTCGCCCTCCAGCTCGCGGTGCGGGGCCTGGCCCACCGGGATGAAGACGACCTTGTCCAGCTCCAGCTCCACCAGCGACTCCTGCGCGCACACCAGGTGACCGATGTGCGGCGGGTTGAAGGCTCCTCCGAGAATTCCGACGCGCAAGGGGGTTACTCGCGGACCTGCCCGGAACCTTCGGCGACGAACTTGTAGGTGGTCAGCTCGCGTAGCCCGATCGGGCCCCGGGCGTGCAGCTTCTGCGTGGAGTTGCCGATCTCGGCGCCCATGCCGAACACGGCGCCGTCGGTGAAGCGCGTGGAGGCGTTGACGTAGACGCAGGCCGCGTCGACGCCCGCTGTGAACGCATGGGCGGACTTCGTCGACTCGGTCACGATCGCCTCCGAGTGGCCCGACCCGTACCGGTTGACGTGGTCGATCGCCTCGTCGGCCGAGTCCACCACCTTCACGGCCAGGATCAGCGCGTGGTACTCGGTCTCCCAGTCCTCCTCGGTGGCGTCCGCCAGCGAATCGGCCAGGTCGCCCGCCATCGCGCGCGTTCGCCCGTCCACTCGCAGCTCCACCCCGCGCTCGCGCAGCTCGCGCAGCGCGCGCGGCAGGAACTCCGCCGCGGCGTCCGCGTGCACGAGCAGCGTCTCGGCCGCGTTGCACACCGACGGCCGCTGCACCTTCGCGTTGATCGCGATCGCCAGCGCGTCGTCGAGGTCGGCGCTCGCGTCGACGAACACGTGGCAGTTGCCCGCCGCGGCGTACATCACCGGCACGGTCGCGTGCTCCTTGAGCGCGTTCTTCAGGCCCTCTCCCCCGCGCGGGATGATCAGGTCGACGACTCCGTCCTGCGTGGCCAGCTCGCGCAGCTCGTCGCGGTCGCCGCCGGTCACGATCGAGATCGCGCCCTCGGGCACGCCGGCGCCGGCGGCCGCCTCGGAGGCGACCTGCGCGAGCACCGTGTTCGAGTGAGCCGCTGTCGACGACCCGCGCAGCACGATCGCGTTGCCCGACTTGAGGCAGAGCGCCGAGCAGTCGACCGTCACGTTGGGCCGGGCCTCGTACACGACCGCGACCACTCCGAGCGGCACGCGCACGCGGCGCACGTCGAGCCCGTTGGCAAGCCGGAAGCCTTCGATCGTCTCCCCGACCGGGTCGGGCAGCGCCTCGATGGCCCGCACGTCCGTGGCGATCCCCGCCAGGCGCTCCTCCGTGAGCTGCAGCCGATCGAGCAGGCCCGAGTGCAGCTCCGCCTGCTCGCCGGCCTCCATGTCGCGCGCGTTGGCCTCGAGGATCTCGGGCGCACGGCGCTCGAGCGCCTCCGCCATCGCGCTGAGCGCGGCGTTCTTGGTGGTGGTGTCGAGCTGGGCCAGCGAGCGAGACGCACGGCGCGCGCCGGCGCACACCTCGGCGACCGACTGGGCGGTGGTGGCCATCGGGGCAAGGGTACCGGGCCTACGCCGCGTGCCGCGGATGGCATCCTTGCGGGCGGTGGATCTCCGCGACGCCATCTCCGAGCACGTGCGCGACGGCATGACGGTCGCGCTCGAGGGCTTCACGCACCTGATCCCCTTCGCCGCCGGACACGAGCTGATCCGCCAGGGCCGGCGCGACCTGACGCTCGTGCGAATGACCCCCGACCTGATCTACGACCAGCTGATCGGCATGGGGTGCGCCCGCAAGCTGATCTTCTCGTACGGCGGCAACCCCGGCGTCGGCTCTTTGCACCGCTTCCGCGACGCGGTCGAGCACGGGTGGCCGGCCCCGCTCGAGATCGTGGAGCACTCGCACGCGGGCCTCGCCAACGCCTACACGGCCGGCGCGGCCAACCTGCCGTTCGGCGTGCTGCGCGGTTACGCCGGCACGGACCTGGTCGAGCACAACGACGAGGTCGCCTTCGTCGACTGCCCGTTCACGGGGGAGCGGTTGAGCGCGGTGCGGGCAGTGCGCCCGGACGTGACCGTGATCCACGCCCAGCAGGCCGACCGCCACGGGAACGTCATGCTCTGGGGCCTCGCGGGGGTGCAGAAGGAGGCCGTGCTGGCGGCCACGGCCGCGATCGCCACGGTCGAGGAGATCGTCGACGAGCTCGAGCCCCGCCCCCACTCGGTGGTGCTGCCGGCCTGGACGATCTCCGCGGTCTGCCACGTGCCTGGCGGGTCGCACCCCTCCTACGCGGCCGGATACTCCACGCGCGACAACGACTTCTACTCGGCCTGGGACGAGATCGCCCGCGACCGCGACCGCTTCACCGAGTGGATGCGGGAGAACGTGACCGAGAGCGAGGGGGTGCCGGCGTGAGCGTCGATGCTGCTGTGGAGGTCACCCCCGAGGAGCTGATGACGATCAACGCCTCGCGCGAGCTGCGCGACGGCCAGGTCTGCCTCGTCGGCGTCGGTCCGCCCAACGCGGCCGCCAACCTGGCGCGCCGGCTGCAGGCGCCCGGGTGCGTGCTGGTCTACGAGTCGGGCGCGATCGGCGCACAGCCCGTGCGCCTGCCGCTCTCGATCGGGGACGACGACCTCGCGGAGACCGCCCTCGAGCTCGTGTCGGTGCCCGAGATGTTCAACCTCTGGATCGGCGGCGGACGGATCGACGTGGGCTTCCTCGGCGCCGCCCAGATCGACCCGCGCGCCAACCTCAACACCACGGCGATCGGGCCCTACGACCAGCCCAAGGTGCGCCTGCCCGGCGCCGGCGGAGCTCCCGAGATCGCGGCCTGCGCGAAGTCCGTGATCGTGATCGTCCGCCACTCGCCACGCACGTTCGTCGAGCGGCTCGACTTCGTCACCTCGCTCGCTCACCGAGAGGGGCACACCGTGGTGATCACCGACCTGGGCGTGCTGCGCCCCGCCGCCGACGGCGAGCTGGAGCTCGTGGCGCTGCACCCGGGCGTGGAGCCGGACGCGGTCCAGGAGGCCACCGGCTGGGACCTGCGCATCGCCGACCCGCTCGACCACACGCCGCCGGTCACGCAGGGCGAGCTCGAGGAGCTGCGCGAGTTGCGGGCTTCGGCGCGGCGCTAGCCGGCGGGGCTTTGGCGCCGGCGAAAAAGCAGCAATGAGGGCGGGTCCCAGCGGGTGTGTCGCAATCTCCGCGCATGGCGAGGGAAACTCGACAGACCCCCGGGTCCTGGATGGGGGTTGGACGAGTTTCTTCCGGATAGCGGAAGAAACTCGTCCAGCCCCTTGAAAAAGCGAGCGTGGGCCGGATTGCCCTCCCGATCCGCCCCCCTTTATTGCTGCTTTTCGCCGGGCGGCAAAGCCCCGGGGACCCGCTACGCCCGCGCCCGGGTCGCCCCGACAATCGCCCAGCGCCGTCCTTTGAAGCGCCAGGCACAGGTCACGAGCCGCACCGCGATCAGCCCGAGCAGCCCGCACCACACGCCGACGATCCCCCAGTCGAAGGCGAGTGACGCCAGCGCCACGGGCACGAACACCAGCAGCGACGCGGCCAGCATCCCCCACATCAGGAAGCGCGTGTCGCCGGCGCCGATCAGGATCCCGTCGAGCGCGAAGACCGCCCCGTTCACCGGCTGCATCAGCGCGAACAGCGGCCAGATCTTCTGCAGCTGGTCGATCACGTCCTGGTCGGACGTGAACGCGCGCGGGATCACGTCGGTCAGCGCGAGCATCACCACGGCGAACACTCCCCCCGCGGCGACCGCCAGCTGGATCATGCGCGCCGCGGCGCGGTAGGCCTCGTCGGCGTGGCCCGCCCCCAGCGAACGGCCGACGATCACCTGACCCGCGATCGCCACGGCGTCGAGCACGAGCGCGAGGAACACGAACAGCTGGAAGGCAACCTGGTGGGCCGCCAGGGCGTCGTCGCTCACGCGCGCGAGCACGGCGCTCGCCACCAGGAACGACGCGTACAGCGCCGCGGTGCGCACGAAAATCTCCGAGCCGATCCGCGCCAGCGGCCGCATCGCGGTGAGCGCCGGCCGGCGCGAGTCGGCCGGCGCCCGCAGCAGCGCGGCGACGAACGCCGCGCCCATGCCCAGCTGGGCCACGACGGTCGCCCACGCCGAGCCCGCCAGCCCCCAGCCGAATCCGTAGATGAACAGCAGGTTCAGCGCCACGTTCGCCGCGTTCGCCGCCACGACGATCACCAGCGGCGTGCGCAGGTCGGACACGCCGCGCAGGAAGCCCTGGCCCGCCAGCGCGATCAGCGCGAAGGGCAGCCCGAGCGAGCCGATACGCAGGTACAGCACCGCCAGCTCGCCGGTGTGCCCGTGGCCGCCCATGAGATTCACGAGCGGCACCGCGAGCGCGACCAGCGTCACGGTCAGCACCACCCCGATCCCGGACGCCACCCACAGCGCCTGCGCCGCCAGGCTGCCGGCCTGGCCGTACTCGGCGGCGCCCGACAGCCGCGCCACCTGCGCCGTCGTTCCGTAGGTGAGGAAGTTGAACAGCGTGAACGCGCCGGTCAGCAGGGTGGCCGCGATCGCCAGCGCCGCCAGCTGCTCCGTGCCGAGGTGGCCGACCATCGCGGTGTCGGCGAGCAGGTAGAGCGGCTCCGCCGCCAGCGCCCCGAGCGCCGGCAGCGCGAGGCCGAGGATCTCCCTGTCGTAGGGGGAGCGCAGTCTCAATCCAGCACGAAGTAGTCGCGGTGAACGGCTTCCTCGGTCGCCCGGGGGAGCAGCTTCCGCACCTCGTCCGTCTTCAGTCCCTTGATCCGGCGCAGCTCGCCCGCCGAGTAGCCCACGATCCCCTTGCCAACCGGCCGCCCGCCGCAGCGCACCTCGACCGCGTCGCCGGCCTCGAAGTCGCCCTCCACCTCGACGACGCCCACCGGCAGCAGGCTGGTGCCGCGCTCGCGCAGCGCCTGCTCGGCGCCGTCGTCGACGGTCACGCGCCCGCGCGCCGGCTTGGCGTAGCGCAGCCACAGCTTGAAGCTCGACACCCGGCCGCGCTGGGGCACGAAGCGAGTCCCTACCGGCTCGCCCGCGAGCGCCCGGGCGACGGCATCTCGCTCCACGCCGTTGGCGATCGCCACGGGGATGCCCGCGGCGGTGGCCATCTCGGCGGCCACGACCTTCGAGCGCATTCCCCCGGAGCCGAGCGGCGAGGTGGATACCCCGATGTCGAAGGCAGCGAGCGTCTCGATGTCGCTCACCTCCTCGATCAGCTCCGCGGACGGGTCGGTGCGCGGATCAGCCGAGTAGAGGCCGTCGATGTCCGTGAGCAGCACCAGCCGGTCGGCCCCGATCAGGATCGCCACCTGAGCGGCTAGGAAGTCGTTGTCGCCGAACGAGATCTCGTCGGTGGTGGTCGTGTCGTTCTCGTTGATCACGGGCACCACGCGCCAGTCGAGCAGCTTGCGCAGCGTGTGGCGGGCGTTGAGGTAGTGGGTGCGCGCCGACATGTCGAAGAAGGTCAGCAGCACCTGCGCGGACTTGACCCCGCGGTCCTGGAGGAGCTCGTCGTAGTGGCGGTAGAGCTTGCCCTGGCCGACCGCCGAGGCGGCCTGCAGCTCCTCCATCGCGCTCGGACGCATCGGAAGCCCCATCAGGCGCATGCCGCGCGCGATGGCGCCCGAGGTGACGACGACGACCTCGTCGCCGGCGGCGTGGCGCGCGGCGACCTCGTCGCAGAGCGTGGCCAGCACCTCGGTGCGCACCTCCCCGGCGTAGTCGGCGACGATGCTCGAGCCGAGCTTGACCACCACGGTCGCCATCAGGAGCCTCCGACCAGCTTCCAGCTGCCGTCCTCCTTGGCGAGCTTGAACCTGCGCGTCGTGCGCTGGCCGCCGGTGGCGATCGTGGCCCGGACGATCGCGCTGTCGCCGTCGACCTTCACGGCGCCGATCGAGATCAGGCGCAGGTTCAGGCCCTTGATCAGGCTGAGCTGGTCCTTGCAGGCGCTCTCCGCCTTGTCGCCGCTCGCGCCGGTCGCCTTCTCCATGTACTCCTGGGAAAGCAGCTTGCCGCAGAGGCGGTCGCCGTCGCGGGCGTTCGTGGCCTGCACGAAGTCGCGCACGGCCTGCTGGGCGTCCTTGGAGTCGTCGCCACCGCCGCACGCGCTCAGCGCGACGGCGAGCGCGAGCACGAGGGCTAGGCGAGCCACCTTCGGATTGTTATCAGCCCGGATCAAGCTCGAACACGACGCCGGCGATCTCCACGTCGTCGCCGGGCGTGAAGCCGGCGGCCTCCAGGTCCTTGATCACCCCCAGCGCCCGCAGCCGCTCCTCCACGTAGCGCAGCGCCTCGGGGTTGTCGATGTCGTGGCGCGCCATCAGGCGGTCGATGCGGCCGCCCTCCACCCGGAACGTGCCCGGCGCCACGCGCTCGACGCTGAACGAGTCGCCGGCCCCGGGGCGGTAGACGCGATGCGTGGCCGGCTGCTCGCTCGCCTGCGCCTCGGGGGCCTCCTCCGGCACGCGCTCGAAGATCGCGTCGCGCAGCTCGGGCACGCCCGCCCCGGTGGCGGCGGACGTCGCGAGCACCGGGATCTCGAATCGGCGCTGCCAGTCCCGCACGGCCGCCTCGACCTGGTCCGGGGGGACGAGATCGGCCTTGGAGAGGCACAGCACACGCGGGAGGTCGGCCAGGCCGTGGCCGTGCTCGCGCAACTCGGCCTCGACCGTGGCGTGGTTGGCGACCGGGTCCGACCCGTCGAGCGGGGCCAGGTCGAGCACGTGCACGAGCAGCCGGCAGCGCTCCACGTGCGCGAGGAACTCGTGCCCGAGGCCGGCACCGCCACTGGCGCCCTCGATCAGGCCGGGGATGTCGGCGAGCACGAGCTGGCGGTCGTCGCGCTCCAGCGTGCCGAGCCCCGGCTCGAGCGTGGTGAACGGATAGTCGGCGACCTTCGGGCGGGCGCGCGTGAGCGCCGCCAGCAGCGACGACTTGCCGGCGTTCGGGAGACCCACCAGCCCCGCGTCCGCGAGCAGCTTGAGCTCAAGCGTGAGCCAGCGCTCCTCCCCCGGCAGGCCCTTCTCGGCGAAGCGCGGCGCCTGCCGCGTGGGCGTCGCGAAGTGGCGATTGCCGCGCCCGCCGCTGCCGCCGCGCGCCACGATCGCGTGCTGCCCGGCATCGGTCAGGTCCCAGCGATCGCCGCGCTCGGGGTCGAGCACGACGGTCCCGGGAGGCACGCGCACGTCGAGGCGATCCGGGGTGGCGCCGTGCTTGTTGGCGCCCTGGCCGTGACCGCCGCGCGGCGACTTGAAGTGCGAGCCGCGCCGAAAGGCGGCCAGATCGCGCAGCGAAGCGTCCACCACGATCGCCACGTCCCCGCCGCGGCCACCGTCGCCGCCGTCCGGGCCGCCCTTGGGCACGTGCGCCTCGCGCCGGAAGGAGACCACCCCGTTACCCCCGGCGCCGCCCCGGACGTAGATCTTCGCCCGATCGTGAAACACCGATTACAGCCGGGGGCTCACGCCCCCGGACCCCCGCGAAGATTGGCTTCGCCCGGGGGTCCAGGCGATCGCGATGTCATCCGATCCAGCAAAGCTGGATCATCCGGAAAGAGGCCTGCCGCCGGAAGGCGGCGCAGCAGCTCGCGCCAGCCCTCTCGCTGCGCGTACGCCCGCTCGAGCAGCTCGCGCGCCTCGGCCTCGCGGCCGTTCGCCGCCAGCGTCACGCCGTGCCAGAACGCGAGCTCGGCGTTGTCCGGCTGCTCGGCATGCGCCGCCGCGTACTCGGCGAGCGCTCCCTCGAGGTCTCCGGCCGCGGCCAGCTCGTCGCCGACCTCGACCCGCGCATAGGTCGCCACCAGGCCGGCCAGGCGGCGCAGCTCCGCGACGGGCTCGGGGTGATCCTCCACGCGCAGGTCCACCGGCCGGTCCTCCATGGGCTGCCCAGTCGCGCGCGGGGCCACAACGACCAGGGCCGCCGACTGCCGGCCCCGGATGTCCCCGCCCTCGCCCTCGGCGGCCTCCAGCGCCGACAGCAGCCGGGTGGCGAGGTCCCCGTCGCCGGCGCGAAAGGCCTCGATCATCGCGTCCGGCACCGTCGGGCGCTCCATCATGTTGGCCTGCGCCGAGACGCCGTCCGCCACCCGGTGGCCGGCCTCGCGAATGCAGCGCGCGCCGGTGTGAACCGCCACGCGCCCGTGCTTGTCGACGATCGCGACCTGGCGCACAGCCTCCTGCTCGTCGTCCCCCAGCAGCCGGCGCAGCGCGTCGGGCGCCGATGCCCCGCGACGGAGCTGCCCCAGCCCGCGCGGCCCGTAGGCGGGCTCCACGACCGACTGGGTGGCCACGGCCCCGACGCCGGGCTCTGCCCAGCTGACGAGCGGCCCGACCGAGAAGTAGTGCGACTGCACGGCCACGCCCAGTTGGCCGCTGTGCTCGTCGCGGGCGACGATCGAGTAGGTCGTGGGCTACTCCTCCGCGAGTGGCTCGACCGAGATCACCCGGCCGCGCCTGCCGGCGGCGAACTGCACCACACCGGGGCGGGTGGCGAAGATCGTGTCGTCGCGGCCGAGGCCAACGCCGTCGCCGGGCCTGAAGCGGGTGCCGCGCTGGCGGACGATGATCTCGCCGCCGCTGACCGCCTGGCCCGCGAACACCTTCACGCCGAGGCGCTTGGCGTTCGAGTCGCGGCCGTTGCGGCTCGACCCGAGACCCTTCTTATGAGCCATCGGAGTCCTCCTCCTTCTTGGCAGCGCGGCGCGCGGCGCCGACCTTGATGTCGGCGATCTCGATGCGCGTGAGGTCCTGGCGGTGGCCGTAGCGGCGCTTGTAGCCGCGCTTGGGCTTGAACTTGAGGCCGTGGATCTTCTTGCCGCGCTCGTGTCCGGTGACGGTCGCCTGCACCTTTACCTTGCCGAGCTCGCCGGGCTCGAGCACCGACTTGTCGCCGTCCGCGTACAACAGCGGCTCGAGGTCGACCTTGTCGCCCTCGTTCGCGGACATGCGATCGACGACGATCGAGTCGCCCTTCTCGACGCGGTACTGCTTACCGCCCACTCTGACGATCGCGTAGCTCATGGCAAAGGAATGGCGCCACGGACTGCCGGCGGCGCCGCTGGCGAGTCTAGCGGGTGACGAGTCCGCGAGCGGGCTCGCGGCGGGGCGCCTGAGCGATCAGCAATCCGGCTGCGACCAGCGCGGCGCCGCCGACCGCGCGGGCGGTGATCGGCTCGTCGTAGAGCGCCGCACCGAAGCCGAGCGCGCCGAACGGCAGCAGCATCGCCAGGAACGACATCGCCTGCGCGGTGATGTGGCGCAGCAGCACCGTCAGGCCCACGAAGGGGACCGCGGAGCCGATCAGCGCCAGGTAGGCGATCGAGCCGAGTGACTTCCCCGTCCAGGCGGCCTCGGCCCAGGTCTCCCCCAGCGCCGACGCGGCGAGCAGGGCGACGCCTGCCGCGAGCATCGCCCAGCCGTTGAGCACGACCGGGTCGAGCTCGGCCGCGCGGAGCTTGATCGAGATGTTCCCGACCGCGGCCCCGATCGGGGCGACCGCCAGCGCCGCGGCCCCGGCAAGCGCCAGATCCTTGTCGCCGAGGTCGATGCTCTCGACGAACGCGAGCACCAGGCCGGCGATCGCGATCAGCACACCCACGATCACGCGACTGCGCAGTGGCTGATCGGGCAGAAACGCCGCGCCGAGCAGGGCCACGTAGAGCGGCAGCACCCCGAACAGCACCGCCGCGAGGCCGGACGGGATGTACTGCTCGCCCCAGTACACGAGCCCGTACGTGAGCGCGAACGGAAACAGGGCGAGCACGGCGGCGAGCCGGAAATCGGTGCGCAACGTGCGGCGGGTCGCGGCGGTCACCGCGAGCAGCACGAGCCCCGCCGCGGCGAAGCGGATGCCCGCGCCGAGCAGCGGCGGGCAGTCCTCCAGCCCGATCTTGATCGACACCCAGGTGCTGGACCAAATGATGACGAGCAGCGCGTACAGCCCGGCGACGGCGGATCTCGGCACGCCGGCATTGTCGCCGGTCTCCCTCTTCGGCTGGGCGCCCGTCGACGTGGAGACCACGACATGATCACCGCCAGCCAGCAGCGGCGTGGCGGGACGCGCCCCGGGCCCGCGAGCGAGAGCCCCCAGCACGGGGGAGCACTGCCCTCGCAGGAGGAGGGATCGGACTCGTGACCCCCAGCGGAACGCTCGCGCGGCTGCGGGAACCCCGCGACCTGATGGCGGACGAGGCCGCCGAGATCCGGCGCGAGCTGGACCTCGCCGAGACGGCCTTCGAGAGCGCCATGGCCCACGCGATCCGGGTCGGCGAGCTGCTGATCGACGTGAAGGGGAAGCTCCCGCACGGCGCGTGGATCCCGTGGCTGAGGTCGAACTGGCCGCGCACGGTGCGCGAGGCCCAGAACTACATGCTGGTCGCCCGAAAAGCGAAACAGGTTTCGCATATGCCGACCCTGCGCGAGGCGCTCGACTCGCTGGCCGCGCGGAAGCGACGGGCGAAGCGGGGCCCGCCGCTGGAACTGCTCGAACCCAGCGGGGCGTCGTTCATCCCGGGTCAGCTGAGCCTGTTCCGCTGCCCCACCGAGGTCGAGCGCCTCTGGGCGGAGGCAGGCATGCCGGAGTTCACGCAGGTCGAGCAGCCCAGGGTCGAGGTCGACGGCGCGTTCGACGCGATGGGCGTCGCGTTCCGTAACGCGGCCGACCGGCGCGAGTTCTTCGAGCTGCTCGCCGGCCACCTCAGCGAGCGCGACGGGTGGTACTGGTTCGAGCTCGGGCCGTTTTCTGGATGCCGCGCTCGGATAATGTCGGTCGCGTCGTGCAAGCCACCGAGGAGTGGAGGATCCATGTCGGTGATCATGATGATGCGGGTGAGCGGGGATCCGGCCAGGTTCGAGGAAACGGTCGCCGCCGAGGCCGAGGCGATCGGGCGCATCATGGACGTGGCGAAGAGCAACGGGCTCATCGCGCATCGCTGGTACGGCTCGGACGGGAGTTCATGGCCGTCGACGAGTGGCCCGACCAGGAGAGCTTCCAAGCTTTTATGGAGCAGGCGCAGCCAGACATCGGGCCGGTCATGGAGGCGGCCGGCGTTACCTCGCAACCGAACGTGACGTTCTGGCGCACGCTAGACACCGGGGACGCCGTCGGCTGGGGATCCTGAGCGCCCGCTACCCGACGAGGGCCGCGGCCAGTCGGCTCCCCGTCCCGCAGAGGCTGGGCGGGCGATCCAGCTTTCCGGCCCGGGCCTGGGCGCGGTGCGCCTCGCCGTAGATGTCGAGATGTGCAGAACGTCCGTGGGCGGCCCATCACCATCTGCACCGCCGCCGGGCCGCACTCGGCGCAGACGTAGGCACGCTGCTTCTTGGCTCGAGGCTTGCTACGACGACGCGGATGGGGCGTCGCGCACACCCCGTAGATGCCGGCCATCGGCTGGCGGTCCCCGAGCAGCGGCGTTCCAGACACACTGCAGTAGAGGTAGGGAGATGGTGGTATGGGGAGAGGGGGCCTCAGGGGTTCGGGGTGGCCTTGGCCGGACTTCGGAGGGCTCCCGCTTCGGCCAGGGCGCAGCTCCCGAGTCGACCCAGTCGGAACTCGCGAGCGGAGCGTTCGGACTCGGCCTGGGCTGATCTCTTCGAGCTCCCAGTTTCCCTCGAGTTGGTCCCATGCTCCAGGGTGAGCTCCGGCTATACAGGCGACGTAGGGTCAACTGAAGCGGGCGCCCCCCGGACTGTCGCAATGCATGGAAAGCGAAAGCGGAGCCCACCACCGACACGACTTGCGCTCCGGCGCACGGTTGGCAGTCTAAGCCCGCCCAGGCTGGGTATCAGCAGGGAGTGGAGTCCGACGTGCGGATCCAGGAGGTGAAGACGTTCGAGACCTCCGGCGGTAACGTCCGCTTCGTCGTCACCGACGCGGACGGGAACGAGTACACGACCTTCCGCGAGCAGATCGGCGAGGCGGCCAAGAGAGCCGAGGGCCGCCGCGCCCGCATCGCCTACCACGAGAACAAGCGCGGCCAGTACACGAACGTGTACCTCGACAAGGTCGAGCCGCTTCCCGATGACGAGCGCGGCGACGGCGACACCGACCCGGACGAGGCCGCCTGGCGCACGGCTGTGGAGGCAGCCCCGTGGCTCGTCGGCGAGTCGGAGCCGCAAGAGGCCATCCCGCCGGAAGAGCTCTACGACAAGCTGCGTCCGTTCAAGGACAAGGTCGCGGACGACATCAAAGACGAGGGCGACTGACGGCCCGCCATCTGTCCACTGAGACGCGCCGGAGCCAAGACGGGCGCGGGAACGCTGCGATGGCACCGGGGCTGCTTGCCCCTCACCGCCATGCTCCTCGCCCTCGTTGAGCCGCTACGCCTCGCTCAACGGTGGCGGGCGGCGGTCGAGGGGGCCGTCTCGCGCTCTCGGCGCGGCGCGGCTGCCGGATGTCGCGCAAAGCAGCAGTGCCCAAATCGACGGGCTGGGACTGCTGCTTCGCATGGAGAGCAGGAGTGCGCGCTCGGCTCCTTAGTGCGGCGACGCTCGTGAACCGCGCTCACTCGTCGTCCGGAGCGAGCGTCTCGGAACGCCGCCGAGACGCTTGTATCGACCTGGCACAAGGTCGCTGAGGTCGCTCTGGACGTTGCGGGGCGGTCCGCCGGTGCGGGCCGCCCCGCAGCTTCGTATGCTCGGAGGCTCGTTCAGCGCGATATGCCGTGGTGCGGGCACGAGGAGCTGTCGAGCTTCCAGATCTCCCCGCTGAGGGTGACCACGTAGGCGGTGTTCCCGATGAACTCGAGCGAGGTGGGCCGGTCCAAGCCATCCGCGACGATGCTGAAGCTGCCGTCCCCGTTTGCCTGCACGAGGCTGCCGGTGTTTGGCAACGCCGGCGAACCAGCCGGGCCGCCGCCGAAGACGCCCTGCGAGAGCGCGTAGAGCGTGCGACCGCGACCGAACTCCACGTCGACGAGGAGGGGAGCGCCGGAGGCGACCTCCGTGGCGGTGGACGCCTTCGTGCCCGAACGACACCACGTTGCCGTCCTCGGGCAGGTGGGGGACGGGGCCGGCCTCGGCCATGTACACCTTGGATCCCCGTACCGCCAACCCGGTCGGGACGATGTTTCCGAAGGCAATGCGCTCGCTGACCTCACCATCGCGCGTCACGCTCAGCACCCGGTTGTGATGCCCATCGGTGACCACGAATCCGCCGCGGTAGCTCTCCAGCGCGTACTGGACTCCCCTTGGCAGGTCGAACGGAGTGTGCGGTGGATTCGCCAGGGCGAACGCGCCGATGTCTGCGACAACGGTGAAGCTCTGGGGGCCATCGACGCGGTAGATGCCGTCGATGTCGCTGCCGCCGACATCTGGGTCGACGACACTGACGAGCACGTACGCAGTCCGGCCGACGAACTCGACGTCCATCGCCCCACCGAAGCCGATGAGCGCCTTCGGCAGACCGCTCGCGAATGTCGTGACATTCCCCGTCTTCGGATCGACCCGCGAGACCTTCCCGGCTGCGCTTTCGGTGACGTACAACGCGCCATCGGGGCCAACAGTGCTGCCCGAGCCACCCTCCAGGCCCGTGACCAGCCGGGTGGGGTTGCGCTCCGCGGCTGGAGGCGCGGCGGTAGCTGTGGCAGTCGGCGCCACCATTGCGAGCGCGACCGTTACGAGCGCGACTAGGTGCTTAGCGGTCATGTCCTCTCCTTGCTTGCCTGCGGCTTACAGGTCGAATGGTCGGCGGGCGTGGGGCCGCTTCCGCGTGCTGAGCACGTTGGGCCGCGGCCCTCACGCCGGGTTCGCGATGTCCTACCTAGCCACTGCGCAGCGCCAGGTGTTCCGCCACTGCCGGTGCGTCAGGCCACTTCCCAGCACCCCGACGCGCTGTCGCGCCGAGTACCTGATTCGTCCTCCGTGAGTCTCGGAGTCGCGGGTCGTGGTGGTCGTGCCGACGGTCGAGACGATTTCGCTGCTGATCTTGCTGGTGAGCGTCCCGCGGGCGAGGGCGAAGCGACCGGTCCCACCGGTGATCTTGCTGACAAGCGTGGTCTCGCTTCCGGTCGGCGTCAGCGTCCCCTTCCCGGTCGCGGCTGTGCAGAGCTTGTCGCCGTTGGCCGCCACGATGATTGCCGTGAGGGTGAGGCCGAACTTGTCCGGTCCGGTGACCCTGAACGACGTGATGTCGTTCGTGAACTTGAACTTGCCGAGCTGCGAGACTCGACCGCCCCCGGCGACGCTGCCCGTCCCGGTGGCGAGGTCGACGATGGTGGTCGAAGAGCCCGTGCCGCTCATCGGGCGGCTGCTTGCCTTTGACTTCCCCAGCGCCGCTGCCGGGCTTACGGCAGCGAACGCGACCAGGGTCAGGATCATCGTGAAGCGACGCATTGGTCGCCTCCTTTCTCTGTCAAGTGGCGCCGCATCCGGCACGGCGTGCACGGGGTTGTGGATGTGGCCGCGCGGCATCGGAGGCGAGCGACCGCAGTCGCGCGGCCTCGAGCAGCGTCAGCAGCTCCAGCCAGTTGCCGAATGAGTGCCGCTCGTCCCGCTCGTCTGTGACTCTGCCGCTGACGCGCTGATCGGCGGCCTGGAGCTCGATCGCGAGTCGGACGGGTCGGCTAGTCGGCATGGCGGCGATGCTCGTCCGTCGCGCTGTCGAGCGCCACGGGGTTCCCACCCTGAGATCGACCCTGAACTTGCCGGTTAGGATCGGCTGGTGGCGATTCCGCCGCAGCCGGCGCTGCTGGAGCGAGAGCGCGAGCTGGCCCAGCTGGAGGCCCTCCTGGCCGAGGCGCGCGCGGGAACCGGTCGGCTGTTACTGGTGGAGGGGGTGGCCGGTC
Source organism: uncultured Thermoleophilaceae bacterium (assembly GCA_963722245.1). Lineage (GTDB taxonomy): Bacteria > Actinomycetota > Thermoleophilia > Solirubrobacterales > Thermoleophilaceae > JACVRW01. The sequence continues at coordinate 3,762 of CAVRKM010000008.1, read as the reverse complement.
TGGGCAAGACGCGGCTGCTACGCGAGACGCGCCGGCGCGCAGACGGTTCGGGGATGCGGGTACTCGCGGCGCGCGCCACCGAGCTCGAGCGCGACTTTCCGTTCGGCGTGGTGCGCCAGCTGTTCGAGGGGGCGGTGGCGGTGGTCGAGCCGAATGCGCGCCAAGATCTGCTCGGCGGGCTCGGCGAGCTCGGCGGGGGTGATCGTCGGAGTTGAGTCCGAAGGGCCCGCGACACGTGATCGAGACTCGCTGGTGGACCCGTCCTTCGCGACGCTCAACGCCCTCTACTGGCTGACGTCGAACTTGGCCGAGTCGGGACCGATGCTGTTGGCGATCGATGACGCCCACTGGGCGGATCGCCCGTCACTGCGCTTCCTCCGCTTTCTGCTTCCGCGCCTGGAGGATCTGCCGCTCCTGCTGGCGGTCGCCGCGCGTCCCCGCGGAGCCGGGCGCGGAGTCAGAGCTGCTCGCCCAGCTCGTCAGCGACCAGGCGGCGGAGGTCGTGCGCCCGCGTGCCCTCAGCAAGACCGCGGTCGGCGAGCTGGTCCGCGCCGGCCTCGCTCCGGCCGCGCACGACGAGTTCTGCGCCGCCTGCCACCACGCGACCGCCGGTAACCCGTTCATGTTGAGCGAGCTGATCAGGGAGTTGGCGGCCGATGCCAGCCCTGGTACGGCTGCTGAGGCAGCGCATGTGCGGGAACTCGCGCCGGCGACGATCGGACGCGCGGTGCTCGTGCGGCTCGGCCGCCTGCCCGACCCGGCGCCCCGGCTCGCGCAGGCGGTGGCGGTACTGGGTGATGACGCCGAGCCCGGTCAAGCCGCTGAGCTTGTAGGAATCGACGGTGGCGCCGCGAGCGAGGCGGCCGATGTGCTCGCGGCCGCCGGAATCCTCGAGCCCGGACGCCCGTGGCGCTTCATCCACCCGCTCGTGCGCAACGCCGTATACGCCGACCTGCCACATGCCGAGCTGGCGGCCGCCCACCTCCGGGCGGCCAGGCTGCTGCGCGAGCGGGGCGCGGAGTCCGAGCGGGTCGCTATCCACCTGCTCGCAACGGACGCCGGCGCCGATCCCGACGTCGTCGAGACGCTCGACGCGGCAGCCGGGCGGGCGCTCGACCGACTGGCGCCGGAGGCCGCGATCGCCTACCTGCGCCGTGCGCTGGCCGAGTCGCCGGAGGCGGGCGCGCGGCGTGGTCTGCTGAGGCGGCTCGTGACGGCGTCGTTTCGCGCCGCCGATCGCGACACGTTCGAGGAACTGCTCGGCTCGGGTGGCTTGGAGGAGCTGACCGCAGATTCGCAGCTGCTGCTGGCGTCGGCCGACCAGCTGGCGTTCGAGCTCTCCAGCTGGGGACGGGTCGCGGAGTGTGCTGCCCTGCTCGATCGCGCCACCAGCGCCGCGATCGAGGCACGCGACTACGACCTTGTCGCGCGCTTCGAATCGTTTCGTTTCTCGTGGACTCAGCTGCCCCCGGCCGAGGCGCGGGCTCGGTTCGACCGCTACAAGGAGCACATCCAGCCCGGCACGCCGGGCGAGCGGGCCTGGCTGGCGCTGCAGGCGATTTCGGGCCTGTTGACGGGCGAGTCGGCGACGACGGTTGCCGGGCTCGCGCGGCGCGCGCTCGAGGGCGGGAAGATCTGGCGTGAGCAACCCGACTCCGCGGTACCGGGCGGAGCGACCTACGTGCTGCGGCAAGTCGACGAGCTCGATGCCGCAGAGCGCGCCATTGTCCAGAACCGTTCCGCGCTGCGTACCCGCAAGACGGAGGCGCCGTGGGCGATCGCGGCAGTCGCGTATGCGCGCGGCCAGCTGGCGTATCTGCGCGGCGACATCGCGCGCGCCGAGCCGGATCTACGAGCCGCCGTCGAGACGAGCCGACAGGCTGAGACCCCGCTCGCGTTTCCGGACTGGCTCGCCGCACTGCTCGAGGTCCTGATCGAGCGCGACGAGCTAACAGCGGCCGAGGCCGAGCTCGACGCGGCCGAGATGGCCGGCGCGGTCCCGGAAAGCTGGTGGTTCGGCCCGGTGCTGTTCAGCCGCGCCCGCCTGCACCTCGCCCGCGGCAGAGCCCAGGAGGCGCTCGACGACCTGTTCGCCCTCGCCGAGGTCGGGGCCAAGGCCGGCGTGCAGGTTCCATACTGGCCGGCCGGCTCTTACGCGGCGCTGGCCTGCTCGGCGCTGGGTGATCAAATGACGGCTCGGCAGTTCGCCGAGCAGGAGCTCGACGGCGCTCGGGCCTGGGGACTGCCACGGAGGTTGGGCATCGCGCTGCGCACACTCGGGCTGATCGAGGGCGACGAGGCCGGCCTGGAGCGGCTGCGCGAGGCGCTTGCCGTGCTCGAGCGCTCGCCCGCCAAACTCGAGTACATGCGCACCCTCAGCGACTACGGCGCTCTGCTGCGGCGCGCTAACCGTCGCGCCCAAGCGCGCGACCCGCTCCGGACGGCCATCGCGTTGGCACGCCCCGCGGGCGCAGTGGCAATCGCGCGGCGCGCGCACGGAGAGCTCGAGGCAACCGGCGAGCGGCTGCGCCCGCTGCTCGGCGCCGGAGCCGAGTCGCTCACACCCAGCGAACGACGCATCGCCGAGATGGCCGCTGAAGGCCAAACCAACCGCACCATCGCCCAAGAGCTCTTCCTCACGCTAAAGACGGTCGAGACCCACCTCAGCCACACCTACCGCAAGCTCGACATCAGCTCCCGACGAGAGCTGCCAGAGGCCTTGCTCGGCTCGTAGCTCGAACGCTGGAACCCGCCAGGCGTGCCACGAGCGGCTATGCGTTTCGGAAGTTGCGTGCTCCAGGACGCGCCGCTTCCGCTTTCGCGTGAAAGCAGCACCGCGCCGGGCGACGAGTCGCGGCTTCTGCTTTGGACGAAAAGCGGTAGCAGCAGGGCCGAATTCGTAAAGCGTGTGTTTGTCCCGGCGACGCGCGGCAATCCGCCTCCGGTTCGAATCCTGCGCGGCGCGTTACAGAGCGTATCTCGAGGCCTCGCCCTGGCCGCGTGGCTCATCCGCGCATCGAGGATTAATGGGACAGCTGGCTTGCGAACCCTGCTGCGCGCCCGTAGAGCCTGTAGAGCTTGAAGCCGCGGGCGAAGTCCGCCTTGCAGTAGTTGTTGAAGAGATCATTGGCCTGTTGGTCGCTGAGGACGGATCCCCTGCCCGCCGGAGCGGACGCGTTGTTGCCGACCACCGGGCCGCCGGCAAAGTCCTTGAGCTCCTTGATTGTGCCGAGGCGCTCGAGGAGGTTCGCCTCGTTCCAGTCATGGCAGTCCGCGAGGTTGATCGGCTCCCCGATGTCGACCCCGACGTTCAGCTGGGGCTGGTGTTTGTGCCCCCCATACAACCGGTCGCGAGAGCGGCGGCAGCGACTAGCGCGGTCGCAAGAACCGAGGGCACCTCTTGCGAGGACTTGCTAGGGCTTGGCGGGGGTTGTGAACCACGGGCAACGCGGGTCGCCTTGCGGGACCGTGCTGCAGGTTAGAAGCTCGGCGACCTGCCCGTTTTTGGCGCCCACGGACGGGCTGTTGTTGCAGTTGGACGGCAGATTGTTCGGCGGCGCGGCGCCCGGTGACGGGAGACCGGTGACGCTGCTCGTCGTGCCGTCCGGACCGGTGTTCCCGTACCAGCAGTTGCCGGTGTTGAGGGTGGGATCGATCGAGATGCCGCCCTGGTCCCACCAGAAGTCGACCCCATTGCGCTGATGGCTGCCATCGGGAGCGACCCCCATCTTGTTGTTGTACAGCTGGTTGCGGTACGAGGTG